>NZ_JAGMUL010000004.1 GCF_019049285.1 Streptomyces sp. AC550_RSS872 | reverse complement strand
GCCGCCGGTTCGCTGGGATCCCTGGGCGTGGTGGTCGTCGTCTGGCGGTCGGCGTCGGAAGGTCCCGTCGGCTGCGGCTGCGGCTGCGGCTGCGACTGCCGCTCCGGCTTCGGCTCCGTTCTGGGCGCGGGTACGACGTGCGGTGCGGCCACATCGTGTGGTGCGGGTACATCGTGTACGTCGTGCGGTGGGGTGGCCTCATGCGGTATCGGCGCCGCCGTCTCCCTGCCCTCGGCCCTCCCAGCCTTCGCCGCGCGCCGTCCCGCCCTGACCGCCCGCCACCGGGCCACCGTGCCCAGTACGAACACGGTCAGCACGATCAGGATCATCAGCTGGCCGATGAACAGCCCCCAGACCAGGCCGTATCCGGAGAGCTGCTCGCTGGGTGTCTGCGGCCAGGCGCCCGGGATGTCGTGGGGGTGGGCGATCAGGGAGCGCATGGCCAGGGGGGTGCGGGTGAAGGTGACTCCGGAGGGCCAGGAGCCGTGGGCGAGCAGGGCTGCGAGGCCCGTGGCCGTCCAGACCAGCAGGGTCATGCCGAGGAGGAAGGCGAGTATGCCGATGAGCAGGCCGTCGGGGATACCTCCCTGGCCGTCCCGGTGGTCCGGGTGTGCTCGGCGGTCGTCCGGTCTCACGCTGCCTCCCTGCCCTGCGCCGGCTCTATGCCACCGTCGATTCGGAGTCGCCGAGATGTTGTTCCACGAAGGCCGCTGCCCGTTCCTCCGCCTCCAGTTCGGCGGCGCGCAGGGCGTCGTCGGTCAGGTCGCGGTCGGCGGAGGACTCCGTCATCGCGCGGTCGGTGAAGACCAGGGGGCGTTCCGTCTCGGTGATCAGGTGTTTGACGACCTGGACGTTGCCGTTGACGTCCCAGACCGCGATGCCGGGGGTGAGAGACGGGATGATCTCCACGGCCCAGCGTGGCAGGCCGAGCACGCGGCCCGTCGCCCTTGCCTCGTCCGCCTTCTGGGCGTAGATCGTCCTGGTCGACGCCATCTTCAGGATCGCGGCCGCCTCCTTCGCCGCCGCGCCGTCGACGACGTCGGACAGGTGGTGGACGACGGCGACGAAGGACAGGCCCAGGCGTCGGCCGAACTTCAGAAGGCGCTGGAAGAGCTGGGCGACGAAGGGGCTGTTGATGATGTGCCAGGCCTCCTCGACCAGGAAGATGCGCTTCTTCCGGTCGGGGCGGATCCAGGTGTGCTCCAGCCATACGCCCACGATCGCCATCAGGATCGGCATGGCGATCGAGTTGCGGTCGATGTGGGACAAATCGAACACAATGAGCGGCGCGTCGAGGTCGATGCCCACCGTGGTGGGGCCGTCGAACATGCCGCGCAGGTCACCGTCGACCAGGCGGTCCAGCACCAGCGCGACGTCCAGGCCCCAGGCCCGTACGTCGTCTATGGCGACGTTCATCGCCTCGGCCGACTCCGGCTCGGGGTGTCGTAGCTGCTCGACGATGTCGGTGAGGACCGGCTGGCGGTCGAGGATGGTCTCGTTGACGTAGGCGTGCGCGACCTTCAGGGCGAAGCCCGAGCGCTCGTCGAGGCCGTGGCCCATCGCGACCTCGATGATGGTCCGGAGCAGGGCGAGCTGGCCCGTCGTGGTGATCGAGGGGTCGAGCGGGTTGAGGCGGATCCCCATGTCGAGGGCGGCCGTCGGGTCCAGGCGGATGGGGGTTATCCCCAGCTCCTGCGCGATGAGGTTCCACTCGCCGACGCCGTCCTCGCCCTGGGCGTCGAGGACGACGACCTGGCGGTCGCGGAAGCGCAGCTGGCGCAGGACGTACGTCTTCTCCAGGGCCGACTTGCCGTTGCCGGACTCGCCGAGGACCAGCCAGTGGGGGGCGGGGAGCTGCTGGCCGTACAGCTGGAAGGGGTCGTAGATGTAGCCCTTCCCGGAGTACACCTCGCGGCCGATGATGACGCCCGAGTCGCCCAGGCCGGGGGCGGCGGTCGGGAGGTAGACCGCCTGCGCCTGGCCCGTCGACGTGCGCACCGGCAGCCGGGTCGTCTCGACCTTCCCGAAGAGGAAGGACGTGAAGGCGTCGGTGAGGACGGACAGCGGGTCCCGCATCAGGTCCTACCTCCGAATGCCGGTGGCGAAGGGGAGCGTGTTGACGAATGCCCGGTGGTGCTCGCGGTCGCACCACTCCAGCTTCAGATACGACTTTCCGGCCGACGCCCGGATGGTCCGCTTGTCGCGGGCCAGGGCCTCGGGGGAGCGGGAGGAGACGGTGATGTAGCCGACCAGGTTGACGCCGGCGGCACCGCTCGCGAGGTCTTCTCCTCGCTGGTCGAGACGGTTGTGGGCGGCGATGTCGCGCGGGTCGACGGTGCGGTTCATCTTGGCGGCGCGGCTGGCCTCCGCCTCGTCGTTGGTCTTCTCGGTCAGCATGCGTTCGATGGCGACCTCGGTGGGTTCGAGGTCCATGGTGACGGCGACCGTGCGGATGACGTCCGGGGTGTGGACGAGGAGCGGCGCAAGGAAGTTGACGCCGACCGGGGTCATCGGCCACTCCTTCACCCAGGCGGTGGCGTGGCACCAGGGGGCCCGGGTGGACGACTCCCGGGTCTTCGCCTGGAGGAACGTGGGTTCCATGGCGTCGAGTTCGGCCGGCCAGGCGTTGCGCTTCGTCATCGCCTGGATGTGGTCGATCGGGTGGTCCGGGTCGTACATGGAGTGGATGAGGGAGGCGAGGCGGCCCTGGCCGAGGGGCTGCCGTACGCGGATGTCGGCCTCCTGGAGGCGCGAGCAGATGTCGGTCAGCTCGCGGGCCATGACGACCGCGAGGCCCGCGTCCCGGTCGACCTTGCCGCCGTGCGGGCGGGCCGCGCGGGCCATCGCCTGGGCCTCGGCGGCCAGTTCGCGGGTGAAGTGCATGCAGGCGACGAGGTAGGCGCGGTGCTGCTCGCTGCTCGTCGACACCATGGACTGGAGTTGGTCGTACGACTGCTGGAGCCATCCCGGGGCCCGGTCGTCGCCGCGTACGGCGACGTCCTTGGCGTGGGCGTCCGGGTCGGCGGGGAGGGTGCGGGCGAGCATCTGGAGGCGGGTGACGAAGCCGTCGCCGTTGGCGACATGCTTCAGCAGGGTGCCGAAGCGGTCGACGAGGGCTTCCTGGTCCTCGGAGTCGCGCAGGCCGACGCCGGGGCCCTCGATCTCGATCGCGGCCGTGACGGTCCGCCGGTCGGCGTGCAGGAGTACGGCGATCTCGTCGGGCCCGAAGGGCGCGGCCAGCCAGGTGATACGGCCGATGCCGGGCGGCGGGCCGACCTCGACCTCGCGGCCGTCGAGGTGGGTGCCGGCCTCGACGGCGCCGGAGCGGTAGGCGGTGCCCCGGCGGAGGGTGCGCTTGTAGCTGCGGTTGATCTCGAACCACTTGTAGAAGGTCCGGTGCTTGTACGGCACGTAGACCGCGGCCAGCGCGATCAGCGGGAAGCCCGTCAGCAGCAGGATGCGCAGGGACAGGACGGGGACGAGGAGCCCGCACATCATGCCGAGGAACGCGCCCGCGATGATCAGCGCGATCTCGCCGGTCTCGCGGTTGCGGCCGACGATCGCGTTCGGCCGGGCGCGGCCGATCAGATATGAACGGCGGGGCGTGACCGCGTGGGACACGTGGGACTCGGTCGTCAACGCCCGTCACCTCCTGAACGATTGCTGTTGCGGGTGTTGCTGGCGTGAGGGGTGTTCACCGGGCTGCCCGAGCGGGGTGCGGGTGTGGCGGAGGGGACAGATCCGCCGCCCCCGTTCGAGGAGCGCGAGCTGTGCGCGGCGACGCCGCCGGAGGCGGGGTTGGACGGGCGGGCGCCCGAGCCGGACTGGCCCGTGCCGCCCTGGTTGTCCGCGCGGGAGCTGTGGGTCTTGATGCCCTGGGCGACGAGGGTTGCCGGGGAGCTGATCACGGCGGCGGCCTTGCCTTCGGCGCCGCGCATGATGCGGTTGTTGCGGGAGCCGGCGAGTTCGTCGCCGAAGCCGGGGACGAAGCGGTAGATCATCGCGCTCGCGAAGATGGCGAGCAGGATGATGGCCAGGCCGGAGACGACGGCCGAGAAGGCGTTCGGGCCGTCGTCGGCGGACAGGGCGCCGGCCAGGCCGAGCACTATGACGATGACCGGCTTCACGAGGATGACGGCGATCATGATGCCGGCCCAGCGGCGGACGTGGCCCCACAGGTTCTTGTCGACCAGGCCCGCGTAGACGACGGTGCCGAGGAGGGCGCCGACGTAGAGCAGGGCGGCGCGGATGACGAGCTCCAGCCAGAGGATGCCGGCGGCGAGGATGGAGACCAGGGAGACCACGATCAGCATGATCGGGCCGCCGCCGATGTCCTGGCCCTTCTCCAAGGCGCCGGAGAAGGTGCCGAAGAACGTGTCCGTCTGGTCGCCCGTCGTCTTCGCGAGGACGTCCGTGACGCCGTCGGTGGCGGATACGACGGTGTAGAGGATCAGCGGGGTGAACGCAGACGCCAGCACCGTCAGCCAGAGGAAGCCGATGGCCTCCGAGACGGCCGTGCTGAGGGGGACCCCTCGGACGGCTCGCTTGGCGACGGCCAGGAGCCACAGGAGGAGGGTCAGGATCGTCGACGCCGCGAAGACGACCGCGTACTGCTGGAGGAACTTGGGGTTCGTGAAGTCGACGTTGGCGGTCTCCTTCACGGCCTCGCTGAGCTTGTCGACGGTCCAGGCGGCGGCTTCGGCGCAACCCTTGGCGAGGGAGGAGAGGGGGTCGAGGGTGGAGGTGGGGTCGTCGAGGGTGGATCCGCCACCGGTGCGGCTGCTTCCGCCGTTGTCTTTTTCGCAGTAGTCCTTGGCGGGGCCGACGATGAGGTCGCAGTTGTCACCTGACGGGGTCGGTGACGGGGTGGGTGCGGCGACGGCACGCGTGGCCAGCAGTACGACCGCGGTCTGTACGGCGGTGAAGGCAGCGGCGACCTTGAGTACGCGGCGCGGGCTATCGGGCATACGTGAACCCTCCGTACTCCTCGACGGCCTTGGCCATCTCGTCGGCGCTGGACGCCCTGCTGTCCCCGGGGACGGGCGTGGGGCCGTCCTTCTGGGAGAAGCTCTCGACCTTCCAGTCGTTACTTGCCCAGCGGAGCTGGAGCGTCATGGTGAACCAGTCGCTGCTGGCCGGATTGGTCGAGTTCTCCCCGGCCATGCCGAAAACGCCGGTGCACCACACCTCGACGGTCGCTGCCGAGGCCGAGTTGTTCGTGACTTTGGTGCCGATGGGGACGGTGCGCGAGACGTAAGTGCTGCCCGCGGCCGCGTTGCCGTTCTCGTCCAGGCCGATGTTGCTCAGGAACTCCTTGGAGTAGGCCTTGTCGAGCTTGGCCGCGAGCTCGGCCTGCTTGTCTGCGACAAAGACCTGCTGGACGATCTCGGCTCGACGGGCCGGTTGGAGGATGTCGGCCGACACCAGCGTCACCGCATAGTTGGCCGCCGCACTCTGCGCGCCCTGCTCATCCCGCGCGAACCCTCCGGGAATCCCCGCCGCCTTCCCGTCCACCGGCCGTGTCCCACTGGCCGCCGTGGACGAGGATTTCGGCTGGTTTTCGTCCCCCGCCGCGGAACCGGAGTCATCGCCTCCACGGTTCGCGAAGGCGATGGCGGCGATGAGGAGGACGACCACGCCGACCACGGTGACCAGGCTCCGGGACGACGAACGGCCACCCCGCCGCGCGCCCCCGTACACGTCACCGCCGCTTTCGGGCAGCCGTGTGCGGGTCTGACCGGTGCCTCCGTATCCGCCGGAGGACTCCCGCTCGTCTCCGAGACTCATTCCGCGTACGCCCCCTCGACGTCGAACGGAAACACGTAGGAGTACGACGGTAGCCGTGCTGGTTCCCGCATGGGCGCGGTGTGGTGACTCGACATCAGGGAAACGCAACCTCAGCCGGTGGGCACGACGGGTGGGTGGGGGACGAGGGTGACCGGGAGTGCCCGGAACTGACGGGCGGGACGGGCAGGACGGGCGGGACGGAGCCGCCTAGACGGCCATGCCGTACACGATGGTGAACAGCGTGCCCAGTGAGCCGATGATGAAGACGCCCGTCAGACCGGCGATGATCAGCCCCTTGCCCTGCTCGGCGCTGAAGGTGTCGCGCAGGGCGGTCGCACCGATGCGCTGTTTGGCCGCGCCCCAGATGGCGATGCCGAGGCAGAGCAGGATGGCGACAGCCATGACGACCTGGATCATCGTCTTCGCTTCGTTCCCCAGTGCGCCGAAGGGACCCCAGTCCGGAGCGATCCCGCCGATGATGGTGTTGATGTCGCCCTTATCGGCCGCAAAGAGCATGTAAGTCACCGCCCCTGTTGGGTAGTTCCGCAGTCCCCTGCGGTGCGCAGAGGTCAGCCCTCATTCTCGCCGACAATGGCGCTGTCGTATGTCGACTTGGCGTCATTGATGGGCGGGATTCGTACGAATAGCTCGCACGGTCACTCTGTGTATCACGGCAGGTCACGCCGGGCAATGAGGCCTGAGCGGAACCTGTCGTGTGGTTGCGTCGTTAGGCCTCTTCACGCCGGGTGCCGTTTCTGACGGCCGGTCGGGTGAGTCTGCGGGGTGGCTGGTCGTGCCGGTGTTCTGCGGGTGAAGGGTATCCCGGCATGCGGACTGGGCGTGGCCGGGTGCCTGGCCTGATGGGGCTCCATTCGCCAGCAGGGTTCCGTGACTTGGCGGCGTTGAGGGTGGTGACGGAGAGTCAGGGTTGCTGGCCCGGTGGCCGAGCCGGGTGCGGCGGCCGGCCCGGACCGCGCCCGGCTACGGGTCTCCGGGAGCGTCAGCGGGGCCTGAGGCCGTGCAGCAAGTGGTGCACCAGGCCCTCCACGCCCGCCAGCGCGGCCTCCGGCGTCAACCAGCCGGCGGAGATGAAGGCGGCCACGCCGTGCAGGGCGGCGCCGGTGACGAGGTTGAGCTCCTCCGGGTCGCCGTCGATGATCTCGCCCCGCTGCTGGGCGTCCGCCAGGACCCGTACGAGGCTCCCCACCGTCTCCTCGACCGCTGCGGCCATCTGCACGGAGGCGTCCGGCTCGTGCTTGCGGGCGTACATCAGTTCCAGGAGCGCGGCGTTGTCGATGGCGAAACCGAGGTAGGCCCGGGCGAGGGCGGTGAGGCGCGGCTCCAGGGGGAGCGCGGGGTCCTCGGCGGCGCTCAGTGTCTGGGCGAGCCGCTCGTACCCGGCCAGGGCCAGGGCGTTGAGCAGGGCCTGCTTGTCCTTGAAGTGCCGGCCGGGGGCGGCGTGGCTGACGCCGACCTCGCGGGCCAGTTCGCGCAGTGAGAGGGCAGAGGCGCCCTTGTCCCGCAGGGTGCGTTCCGCTGCGGCGAGCAGGGCGGCGCGCAGATCTCCGTGGTGGTAGGGGCGGGTCTCGGGCATGGGCTCATCTTAGCTTGATGTTGGCGGTGCCATCTTTGTTGACGCCGACATCATTGTTGTCATTGACAGCATTGTTGGCGGCGGCTACATTCGAGGCAGGGTTGCGAAGGCTTGGAACGCCGAGAAGGCCTGAGGGTCGAGAAGGCCCGGGGCCGAGAAGGAGATGACCGAGATGGCCAAACAGACATGGGACGCGACGAGCCTCCCCGACCTCGCCGGCCGTACCGCCGTCGTCACCGGCGCCAACAGCGGGATCGGCCTCCGGGCGGCTGAGGGGCTTGCGCGCGCGGGTGCGCACGTCGTGTTCGCCGTACGGGACCCGGAGCGGGGCCGTGCGGCGGCCGCGACGATGAACGGCAGCACGGAGGTGCGGCGCCTGGATCTGGCGGATCTGTCGTCCGTGCGGGAGTTCGCGGACGGGTGGCAGGGGCGGCCGCTGGATCTGCTGATCAACAACGCCGGCGTGATGATGGTGCCGGAGCAGCGGACGGCGGACGGCTTCGAGATGCAGTTCGGCACGAACCATCTGGGCCACTTCGCGCTGACGAACCTGCTCCTGCCGTACGTCACCGACCGGGTCGTGACCTTGTCGTCCGGCGCGCACCGGTGGTTCAGCGCGCGGATCCGTTTCGAGGACCTGAACTGGGCGTCCGGCTACGACCCGAACCGCGCCTACGCCCAGTCGAAGCTGGCGAACCTCCTGTTCACGCTGGAACTCCAGCGCCGTCTGACGGCGGCCGGCTCCCCGGTCCGCGCCCTGGCCGCGCACCCCGGCTATGCCGCCACCAACCTACAGAGTCATGCGGGGAGTGCGGTGATGCGTGGGTTCATGAAGATCGGCAACCGGTTCTTCGCCCAGGACGACCGGGCGGGCGCGCTGCCGACGTTGTACGCCGCGACGCAGGACCTGCCCGGCGCGAGCTACGTCGGACCGGACGGGTTGGGCGAGATGCGGGGTGCGCCGACGCTGGTGGGGCGGTCTGCGGCGGCGAGCGATGCGGTGGTGGCGGGGCGGTTGTGGGGGGTTTCGGAGGAACTGACGGGGGTGAGCTGGCCGTTGGGGAAGGCCGAGCGGGCGGCGGGGGCCGAGCGGGCGGCGGCGGCCGAGCGGTAGGGCGCTCCGCCGCCTGGGCGCGACGTACTCACCAACGCAGGGATCATCCACAAGCGCACCCGGCCGTACCGGCCACAGACCAATGGCAAGGCCGAACGCTTCCACCGCACCATGCTCGACGAGTGGGCCTACACCCGCCCCTACCGCTCAGAGCGGGAACGACGCGACGCCTTCCCCGACTGGCTGCACACCTACAATCACCACCGCGGACAACCGCGCTCAAAGGCCAGCCACCCGCCGGCCGTGTCCCTGACCGGGGTGTGGCGAGCCTGCTGGCGGCCCGTGCCGGATATCGGGGCGAGGCCTGCAACAAGTCCATCGGGTACGACGTCCCGGCCGGGGTGAAGGCCGACCCCGCGCTGAGGAAGCGGGCCAATCAGCTGGTGGCCTTCTGGCCACCGGAGCGGCGGTGCTCAGTGCGGCTGGCGCTCGTGCCGGTCGGCAGCGTCATTCTGCCCGAACCGCTGGACAACGAGATCGCCACCGACGATTTCCCCGGGTACGGGGCTCAGTCGCACGGTGTCTGATGCTTCTCTCACCTTCATGGGGCACAGTGGCCCGCGATGAAGCGCACAGCCCGGACCGTCCGGACCGTCCGGACCGCCCACAAAGCACACACCTCCCGTCTCTCCTTGTACGCCGTGAGCCTCCTCCTCGCCCTCACCTCGGCCTCCGCGGCCTCCGACGCCGGCATGGGTCCCTTCGGGGTGGCCGCTCACGCCGTGGTGACGGCGCGGAGCGCGCGGGTCGGCGCCCTGTTCGCGGCCGACCGTAGCGCCCGCCTCCGCGGCGGCCACTTCTGTACCGCGTCCGTCGTGCACAGCCCGCACCGGAACCTCATCGTCACCGCCGCCCACTGCCTGCACGGAAGGACGGAGGAACTCCTGTTCGTACCTGGCTACCGGGACGGCAAGGCGCCGTACGGGGTGTGGAAAGTCGGGAGGTGGTTCCTGTCGGAGGGGTGGGAGCGGGAGCGGGACGAGGACAGTGACGTGGCCTTCGGGGTCGTGCGGGACCGGGGTGGGGAGAGGGTCGAGGACGTCGTCGGTGGCAATCGGCTCGCCACGGGCACGACTACCGGGGTTACGGCGGTGACCGTCAGCGGGTACCTCAACTCCCAGGAAGCACCGATCAGTTGCACCAACAAGCCGACCCTTCAACGCCGTGCGCAGCAGCGCATAGCCTGTCCTGGGTTCAGCGCAGGGAGCAGTGGGAGCCCTTGGATCAACGGGGACGAGGCGGTCGTCGGGGTGCTGGGCGGGCATGACGGGGGTGGGTCCACGGCGGACGTGTCGTTCAGTGTGCTGTTCGGGGTGGAGGCGGCGAGGTTGTACCGGGAGGCGGAACGGGGGGAACGGGATTCCCCGGTGAACTGATCTCTGTGGCAAGGTCAGTTCGGTGGACGCACTGAAGGATCGGGACCCGGCGCACATAGGTGCCTACACGCTGCTCGCTCGGCTCGGGGCGGGTGGTATGGGGCAGGTCTATCTCGCTCGGTCGCCGGGTGGGCGTCTGGTCGCGATCAAGGTGATCCGGGACGAGATCACCGACCATCCGGAGGCGTTGGCGCGGTTTCGGCGTGAGGTCGAGACGGTGCGGGCGGTGCGCAGTGCGTATACGGCCAACCTGATCGATGCGTCGCTGGATTCCGCGCCGTATTGGCTGGCTACCGAGTATGTGTCGGGGCCGACTTTGAGTGCGGCGGTGGGGGAGCGGGGGGCGTTTCCCGCCGAGACGTGCCGCGGGCTGTTCGCCGCCCTCGCCGAAGGCCTCGCGGCGGTGCATGCGCATGGTGTCACGCACCGGGACCTCAAGCCGCAGAATGTGATCCTCGCGGCGCAGGGGCCGCAGCTCATCGACTTCGGGATCGCACGCGGCGCAGGTCAGACGGCCCTCACGGAGACCGGGTTCGCCCCGGGTACGCCCGGGTTCACCGCGCCCGAGGTGCTGTTGCGCAACGAGGTCGGACCGGCGGCGGACGTGTTCGCTCTGGGCGCGACGCTTGCGTACGCGGCGACCGGGCGGCCGCCGTTCGGTATGGGGGAGGCGGCCGGGGTCAGCTACCGGGCCGTCCACGAGCCCATCGATCTCGCGGGTGTGGAACCGGGGTTGGCGACACTCATCGAGGCCTGCGTGACCAAGGATCCGACGGCACGGCCGGGACTCGGTGACGTCATCGCGCGGTGCGGGGTTCGGGCGGCGCTTGTCGAGGATGTGGTGTACGCCGGGCTCACCCGACTGGCCGAGGAGGTACCGCAGACGCCGGCACCCCGACAGGCGGAGGCCGCGCAGCCGGCGCCTCCGGCACCCCCGCCCGTGAGCCCGCACGAGCTGCCCACTGCCGGGGCACCGCATGGTTACGGCTACACGCCCACGCAGGTGAGCCGATCGGCCCCTGGCGACCGCCGTCGACGGACCGCACCCTGGATGGCGGCTGTGGCGGTGGGGGTCGCGGTCGGCGTGGGCGCCGTGTTCGTGCTCATGGCGCCGGACGACAACAAAACCGGAGGCGATTCAGCAGGCGGAAGCAGCAAGTCGCCCAGCTCGTCGGCCTCTACGGCGTCGAAGGGTGCCCCCGCCTACGCGGGGGACAAGATCGACCGTGCGCTGTGGTACTCGGACACCGGCAAGTGCCAGCTACCCCCCGAGGAGCGGGCAGGCAACGGGTTCATGGGGTCCATTTCCGACCCCGACCACCCTGACGCCAACTCGGAGACGCTCACTTTCGACGGCAAGGTACAGGTCGGGTTCCGGGACAAGTACGCGACCGGTTCCGAGAAGCCGTACTACATCACCGCCAGCGTGAAGCCGCCGCACGACATCGATCCGAGTACCGGAAAGCCCGTCGGCGGGAAGCTGATCGACAACGCCAACGTCGGCTATACGAGCAAGCCGATCGATCTGTACGGCGACGATCCGCCGGCGTGGAAGTACCTCACCTACCCGGACGACTTCCACTCCTGGGTCGAGGGCAAGCCGCAGCCCGCCATCCCGCTGACCAACGACCCCGGTGACTGGACCGTGCAGTTCCACCACATCCGCACGCCCGACGACTACGCGAGCATCATGTGCGACGGCTTCACGGTGAAATAGCGCCACTCTCACCGGAAATGGCCTTGAACAGCGGCGATATGGGGGAGGGTTGAGCCGTGCGAAAAGTATGGGTGGCCGGTGGTGTCGCGGTCGCGCTCGGCCTGAGCTTCGTGATGCTGCTCGTCGTCGGGGTGTACATCGTTGCCGGGAACCTGGTGAACGGGGTCGGCAAGGGCAGTGTGGGGCTGGCCAAGGGGTCCGTGCCCGGTGCGTACAAGACGCTTGTGCAGAAGTGGGGCAACCTGTGCCCCGCGCTCAACCCCGCTCTGCTCGCCGCACAGCTGTACCAGGAGAGCGGTTGGGATCCGGACGTCGTCAGCCACGCCGACGCCCGCGGTATCGCCCAGTTCATCCCGAGCACCTGGGCCACGCACGGGGTCGACGGTGACGGCGACGGCGACCGCGACATCTGGGACCCGAACGACGCGATTCCGTCGGCCGCGTCGTACGACTGCGAACTCGCCAAGTACGTCAAGGACGTCCCCGGCGACACCACGAACAACATGCTCGCCGCCTACAACGCGGGCGCGTACCGCGTCATAAAGGCCGGCGGGGTTCCGGCCATCACCGAGACCCAGAACTACGTGACGAGGATCCGCAGTCTGGAGAAGAGCTTCGCGGCGCCCACGACCCGGATCGACCCCTCCAAACAAGCCGCCGGCGCCATCTACTACGCCCAGAAGAAGCTGGGCACGCCCTACCTCTGGGGTGGGGAGGGGAGTGCTGCGGACGGGGGGCGGTTCGACTGTTCGGGGTTGACTCAGGCCGCGTACGAGACGGTCGGGATCTCGTTGCCGCGGGTTGCCAACGATCAGTACAACGCGGGGCCGCATCCGGACAGGGACGAGTTGTTGCCGGGGGACCTGGTGTTCTTCTCGGACGATCTCACCAATTCTCGAGCGATCCGGCATGTCGGGATTTATGTGGGCGGTGGGTACATGATCGACGCGCCGAGAACAGGTGCTGTGATCCGGTTCGACCCGATCGACACCCCGGACTACTTCGGAGCCACCCGGGTGACCGAAGATGGCGCGAAAGCGCTGCCCACGACCGTGTAGACGGAGCGTGAACCCACCCCCTGAGCTGCGGTGATGGGTCTCTCTTCGATAACGTCTGCGTGATCATTCAGTGGAGTGTGGAACGTATTAACAGGGGCCGTGCGTTCCTGGTGTCGTAGCCGGATCTACAACCACGGGGGTGGGCGGAGCGGCGTACGCAAGTTGCGCCGAGCTAAGAGACGACGAAGGGGCCGCGGCATTATGGCTGGACTCGCAGATTCCGGGTCGAACCCCGACGTCGACCTGCTCTTCGACATCAATGGCCTGGCCAAGGACGCCCCGCACTGGTTCGACCGGGTCATGGAGTACGTCGGTGAGTACGGGCTGGTGCTCGCCATGGTGCTGCTCGTCCTGTGGTGCTGGTGGTCCGTGCGGCGCCGGGGCGACGAGGATGCCGCCTCGTCCGTCGCCGCGCTCGTGTGGGCGCCGCTGGCCGCCGGGATCGCCGTCCTGGTGAACGTGCCGATCCGCGGGTTCGTCGAGCGGCCGCGGCCGTTCCTCGATCACCAGGGGCTCGAGGTCCTGGTGACCGGCAAGACCGACTACTCCTTCGTGAGCGACCACGCGACGATCGCCATGGCCCTCGGGGTCGGGCTGTTCGTCGCCAACCGGAAGTTCGGGCTGGTCGGGATCGGGCTCGCGCTGCTCGAAGGGTTCTGCCGGGTCTACATGGGCGTGCACTATCCGACCGATGTCGTCGGCGGGTTCGCGCTCGGTACCGCTGTCGCGCTGCTGCTGTCGCCGCCGGCCATGGCCCTGCTGACGCCGGTGATGTCGGCCATCGAGCGGTCGCCCGGGGGCGGGTGGCTGATCAAAGCGCGGGGAGGTTCCCGCGCGGGTGGGCAGGAGGCCGTGATTCCGGGGGCCCGCAAAGAGGCCGCCGGGGCTGAGGAGCGGGATCTCGCGGCCTGAGGTGACGGCGGGGCCGAGGGTTACAGCGCCTGCGGGTACGTGAAGAAACCCTCCGGGTCGTACTGCTTCTTCAGCTTCGCCAGGCGCGTCGCCGCGTCCCCGTAGTACGCCTTGCGCCAGTCCTTCAGCGTCGGGTCGGTGTAGTTCTGGTACGCGGCGCCCGAGGCGTACGGGCGCATCGCGTCGTGGGCCGACGTCAGCCAGGACTGGGCCGCGGAACCCGACGTGCCGGCCCGCCAGGAGGCGATGTACTGGGCCAGGAAGCGGGAGCGGCGGTGCACGAAGGCCGTCGCGGTGGGGGAGACGCGGTTGACGGCTCCGCCGAGGGCCGTGAGGGCGACGCTGCCCGAGCCGCCGCGGACCGACTGCATCTGCCTCATCAGCGTCTGGATGCCCGCCGCTGAGAGCGAACGGTCGAAGAAGTCCGACTTCGCGGTGTACGTCTCGCGGCTCAGCGCGCCCTGCGGGGAGCGGCCCGGGGTGGAGCCGGGGAGGTGGCACTGCGCGTCCGAGGTGAAGGACGAGCAGCCGGCGTACAGCTCCATCGACTCCTCGTACGAGCGGCGCTTGATCGCGACGTGGGTCGCGGGGCCGGGGCCGCCGGGGCGGTCGGCCAGGCGGTCCACGGCGTTCTTGAGCTCGTTGTAGGTGCCCAGCGAGAACGCCGCGACGGTGATGGTCGGGTTGCCGCCCGCGTGGTTCGAGATGCTCAGGGCCGACCAGATCTCGTCGGGCTGGGTCGGGCCCCACTCCTGCCAGGCCTTGATCAGCTTGGCCGCCTTCGACCAGGGCCAGGTCATGTATGCCGTGACGGCCTGCGGGGCGGGGTGGGTCTTGAAGTGCAGTTCCGTCACGACGCCGAAGTTGCCGTTGCCGGCGCCGCGCAGGGCCCAGAAGAGGTCCTTGTGGGTGGTGGCGTTGGCGGTGAGCTGCTTACCGTCGGCGGTGATCAGGGTGGCCTGGGTGAGGCTGTCGCAGGTCAGGCCGTAGGCGCGGGAGGTGACGCCGTGGCCGCCGCCGAGGGTGAGGCCGGAGACGCCGACGCTGGGGCAGGAGCCGGCGGGGATGGTGACGCCCTTGGCGGCGAGGGCTCGGTAGACGTCGATGAGTTTGGAGCCGGCGCCGACCACCGCGGTGTCGCCGGTGGCGCGGATGCGGTTGAGCTTGGAGACGTCGATGATCAGGCGGTTGTTGCCGGAGGACCAGCCGGCGTAGGAGTGGCCGCCGTTGCGGATGGCTACGTGGAGGTTGTGGGCTCGGGCGTAGGCGAGGGTGGTGCGGATGTCGTCGGGGTGGGCGACGTAGGCGACCGCGGCGGGCTTCAGGGTGTCGAAGCGGGTGTTGTAGAGCAGGCGGGCGGACTTCCAGTCGGCGTCGCCCGGGCGGATGAGTGGGCCGTCGAGGTCCTTGGCGAGGGCGGTCCAGTTGGCTGGGGTGGAGGCGGTGGTGTTGCTGGTGGCGGCGGTTTGGGTGCGAGTGCCGGTGCCGGATTCGGTGTCTTTGTTGCCGTTGCAGGCGGTTGCCGTCAGGGCGGTGAGGGCTGCTGCGGTGCCGCCGATGAAGGTACGCCGTTCCATGTCGCCTCCTGGGGGGTTCGTGGAACGAGACGGGGTGGTGAGGGCCGGGGTTCCATAGTGCGGTGGTCCTCCGGTGCGGGCCGGGAGGTTCTCGCCCCCGCCGCCCTACCCGTCCCATCCCTTGAAGGGGCTCCGCCCCTTCGACCCCGGTTCCTGGGGCTGCGCCCCCAGACCCCCGCTGTCGGCCCTTCGGGCCTCGCCCTCAAACGCCGGACGGGCTGAAGATGTCTGGGCCGGTGCCGAGAGTGGCCGCCTTTTGCCGTGTGGCAATGCCCCTGCGGGTGGGCGGGTGGTTGGGGACGGCCTCAGGCGGTCGCATGGCCCTCCGCATCCGCTCGGGCCAGGCTTCGGGCGCGTCTTGCCGGGCCGCGCCAGCCGCAGGTGCAGTGGGCCGTGCAGAAGCGGCCCTTCTCGACTGTCGTTGTGCGGTGTTCCGCGGGGTTGTCCGGATGTGCGGGGGAGGTTGGTCCGTCCTGCTTCGCCACCTTGGCAACGTTACCCACGGCAAGTAAACGCGAGGCCCCCGGTGTGCGTGACGGGGGCACTTACTCGTCGTTAACCGGAACGACAGGGGGCCCGTGACGGACGTACCGGCTGGGGGTAGGCAGGCGATGGCGGAGCGGCAGCAGCAGCACAGGCTCGGGCGTGGGGCGGGCGTTGCGGCGGGGGTCTTGTGCGTCTGCCTGGCGGGCAGCGGGTGTGTGGCCGAGAGCGGTGCCGCGGTGGGGGACTCGCGGGACGGGGACGCCGTACAGGTGGTGCGGCGGGCCGCCGACGCGCTGGTCGAGGCGCGGAGTTCCCAGACGCGGACGTCGATGGAGATGGCGACCGGTGGGACCCGCGTCACCATTCGCGGTGAGGGTGTCTACGACTTCCGGAAGCAGCGGGGGCGGCTGAAGGTGCTGTTGCCGCAGGATCCGGCGGGGGCCACCGCGCAGCGGCCGATCATGGAGTTGCTCGCACCGGGGGCGTTGTTCATGAAGAACCGCGGTGCGGGTGTGCCCGCGGACAAGTGGGTCCGGGTCGATACGCGGTCGCTGTCGGACGGGAACCTCGTCACCGGCGGGGCCACCGATCCGTACGCCGCCGCCGAGGTGCTGCGCGGGGCGCGGACGGCGACATATGTGGGGGAGTCGGACGTCGCCGGTACGGCGGTGCGGCACTACCGGGGGACCGCTGACCTGGGGGTTGCCGCGCGGGAGGCCTCCGAGGGGAATTCGGATGCGCTTGCGGCGGCGGCGAAAGGGTTCGCCACCCGTGAGGTGCCGTTCGACGTGTACCTCGATGAGGAGGGGCGGATCCGCAAGGTCCGGCATCGGTTCAGCTTTGTCAACGGGCAGCAGAAGGACGCCGTCGCCGTGGCCTCGACGACCTTGCTGTACGACTTCGGGACCCCCGTCGACGTACGGCTTCCGGACGGCGACGACATCTACGCCGGCAAGATCGCGGAGCATTGAGGGCCGCGCATGCGTGCGTGACGGGCGTCAAGAACTAGCCCGTCCGTGCCATGCGCGGTGTGTAGGCCGCTCCCTACTCTAGGAAGTCGGTAACGGCAGAGAAGAGGTGATGCACGTGGCTCCGGTCGGCGGTACGGCAGTTCAGGACCACGTGGCCCTCGCCGAGATCGAGCTGTGCGGAGAGCTCATCATCGCGGCCTCGACCGCCCGCGAGGACCGGCTCAGTCTGGAAAGCATCGATGAGGTGCTGAGAGTCGCGGAGGAGCGGGACGCGGGGAGCGATTGATTTCGGCCTCGCGGGCGGGAGCCGTCAGGTGCGCAGCAGTCGGCCGATCGCCTTTGTCGCTTCCTCCACCTTGGCGTCGATCTCCGCGCCGCCCTTGACGGCCGCGTCGGCGACGCAGTGGCGCAGATGCTCCTCCAGCAGTTGCAGGGCGAAGGACTGCAAGGCCTTGGTGGAGGCGGAGACCTGGGTGAGTATGTCGATGCAGTAGACGTCCTCGTCGACCATGCGCTGAAGGCCGCGGATCTGTCCCTCGATACGGCGCAGGCGCTTGAGGTGTTCGTCCTTCTGCTTGTGGTAGCCGTGGATGCCGCGGTCGTGGTCGGTCACGACCGCGGGGGTGCCCTCCGCCTCGGAGGGTGCGGCCGCGCCGGCCTCGGTGGTCGTCATCGCGTCCTCCAGACGTAAACCGCGTACATGGCTTCATATACCCCTACTGGGTATATCGTACCGGACCTTGCTGGGTATAGGGCCTGTGGCCGATGCCGCGAACGGCCGCTGGACTGGACCACTGGGCAGCCCCCGTGCCGACCACTGTGCCTGATGGGCGACACTGGAGGACGGCCCATTAGCCGTGGCCGGATGATGCGCCTAGCATCAGCCTGACCGAACCGACGCTTCTTGAGGACCCTCACGTGCGCTTTCGTCTGACCCCCCGGGAGACGAGCTTCTACGACATGTTCGCCGCATCCGCGGACAACATCGTCACGGGCTCGAAACTCCTGATGGAACTGCTCGGGGCGGACACCGCCGGCCGGGCCGAGATCGCAGAGCGTATGCGGGCCGCGGAACACGCAGGTGACGATGCCACACACGCGATCTTCCACCAGTTGAACTCCTCGTTCATCACGCCGTTCGACCGCGAGGACATCTACTCCCTCGCCTCGTCCCTCGACGACATCATGGACTTCATGGAGGAGGCCGTCGACCTGGTCGTCCTCTACAACGTCGAGGAACTGCCCAAGGGCGTCGAGCAGCAGATCGAGGTGCTGGCGCGGGCCGCGGAGCTCACGGCCGAGGCCATGCCGAATCTGCGCACGATGGACAACCTCACCGAGTACTGGATCGAGGTCAACCGCCTCGAGAACCAGGCCGACCAGATACACCGCAAGCTTCTCGCGCACCTCTTCAACGGCAAGTACGACGCGATCGAGGTCCTCAAGCTCAAGCAGATCGTGGATGTGCTGGAGGAAGCGGCGGACGCATTCGAGCATGTGGCGAACACGGTGGAGACCATCGCCGTCAAGGAGTCCTGAGACCGTCACATGGACACCTTCGCGCTGGTCGCGACCATCGGGGTCGCGCTCTTCTTCACGTACACCAACGGTTTCCACGACTCCGCGAACGCCATCGCCACGTCCGTCTCGACGCGGGCCCTGACGCCGCGGGCCGCGCTGGCCATGGCCGCCGTGATGAACCTCGCCGGTGCCTTTCTCGGATCCGGAGTCGCCAAGACCGTCAGCGAAGGGCTGATTCAGACGCCCGAGGGGTCGAAGGGGATGGGGATCCTCTTCGCCGCGCTGGTCGGTGCGATCACGTGGAACCTGGTCACCTGGTACTTCGGTCTTCCCTCGTCCTCGTCGCACGCGTTGTTCGGTGGGATGGTCGGGGCCGCGCTCGCCGGTGGGACGACCGTGTACTGGCATGGGGTGCTGGAGAAGGTCGTCATCCCCATGTTCGTATCGCCGGTGGTGGGTCTGCTGGCCGGCTATCTGGTGATGACCGCGATCCTGTGGATCTTCCGGAAGGCCAATCCGCACAAGGCGAAGCGGGGTTTCCGTATCGCGCAGACCGTGTCGGCGGCCGGGATGGCGCTCGGGCACGGACTCCAGGACGCGCAGAAGACCATGGGCATCGTGGTGATGGCGCTGGTCATCGCGGATGTCGAGGACTACGGCGACCCGATTCCGGTGTGGGTGAAGATCGTCTGTGCGGTGATGCTGTCGCTGGGGACGTATGCCGGTGGTTGGCGGATCATGCGGACGTTGGGGCGGAAGATCATCGAGCTTGATCCGCCGCAGGGGTTCGCTGCGGAGACGACCGGTGCGTCGATCATGTTCACCACGGCGTTTCTCTTCAAGGCGCCGATCTCCACGACCCACGTCATCACCTCGGCGATCATGGGCGTGGGTGCGACGAAGCGCGTGAACGCCGTGCGGTGGGGCGTGGCCAAGAACATCGTCCTCGGGTGGTTCATCACGATGCCTGCGGCTGCGGTGGTGGCGGCTGCCGCGTTCGGGGTCGTGCACCTGGCGTTCCTGTAGTCAACGGGTTCGCTGCCGGGGCCCCTTCTTTCCTCGCCCCCGCCGCCCCTACCCGTCCCATCCCCAGGGGCGCCGCCCCTTCGACCCCGCCAAGGGGCTCCGCCCCCTGGACCCCCGTCGGGTTGGGCCTTCTGGGCCCGCATTGGGCTGGGTCTCCTGGATCCGCGTCGGGTTGGGCCTCTTGGACTTCCGTCGGGTTGGGCTTCTGGGCCCGCGTCGGGTTGGGCCTCTTGGACTTCCGTCGGGTTGGGCTTCTGGGCCCGTATCGGGTTGGGCTTCTGGGCCCGTATCGGGCTGCGCTTCCTGGGCCCGTATCGGGCTGCGCCCCCTGGACCCCGTCGGGCTGGACGGCCTTGTCCTCTGAGGCCGGGTGGGATGGAGGTGTTCCAGTTGGTGATCGTGGGGCTGGCATCAGTGGCCCCGGTCCACCCGCCGCCGGGGCAGCGCAGACGGGCCCGCCCCCCGGGAGCCGGGGGGCGGGCCCTTTATCTGCCTCGCGGTGGCACCGCCATGCAGCACCGCGAGGGGTCTGTCAGCCGAAGCGGCCGGAGATGTAGTCCTCCGTGGCCTGGACCGACGGGTTGGAGAAGATGCGCTCCGTGTCGTCGATCTCGATCAGCTTGCCGGGCTGGCCGACGGCGGCGAGGTTGAAGAAGGCCGTGCGGTCGGAGACACGCGCCGCCTGCTGCATGTTGTGCGTCACGATGACGATCGTGAAGCGTTCCTTCAGCTCGCCGATCAGGTCCTCGATGGCGAGGGTGGAGATGGGGTCCAGGGCCGAGCAGGGCTCGTCCATCAGCAGGACCTTCGGTTCCACCGCGATGGCGCGCGCGATGCACAGGCGCTGCTGCTGGCCGCCCGAGAGGCCCGAGCCGGGCTTGTTCAGGCGGTCCTTCACCTCGTTCCAGAGGTTCGCGCCCTTCAGGGACTTCTCGACGACGTCCTGAAGCTCGCTCTTCTTGTAGCTGCCGTTCAGGCGCAGGCCCGCCGCCACGTTGTCGAAGATCGACATCGTGGGGAAGGGGTTCGGACGCTGGAAGACCATCCCCACCTCGCGGCGCACCGACACCGGGTCGATGCCGGGGCCGTACAGGTCCTCGTCGTCCAGGAGGACCTTGCCCTCCACGCGGCCGCCCGACGTCACCTCGTGCATGCGGTTCAGCGTGCGCAGGAACGTCGACTTGCCGCAGCCCGACGGGCCGATGAAGGCCGTCACCGAGCGCGGCTCGACCGTCATCGAGATGTCTTCGATCGCCTTGTGGGAGCCGTAGTAGGCGGTGAGCCCGCTTACGTCGATTCGCTTGGCCATGTCTCTACTTCACTTCCAGAATCAGTCGGTCGCTGTTTGGCCCCGCGCGGCGGTAGCCGCAGGTCGATGCTTCAGCGACCTGTCTTCGGGGCCTTCCAGCGGGCGATCCCGCGGGCAACCAGGTTCAGGAGCATCACGAAGGCGATCAGCGTGAGAGAAGCCGCCCAGGCGCGGTCGTACGCCGGGGCCTCGCCGGAACCGTACTGCTGGTAGATGTACAGCGGTAGTGACGCCTGCGCGCCCTCGAAGGGGTTGGAGTTGATGAACTTGCTGCCGAACACCAGCAGCAGCACGGGCGCGGTCTCACCGGCGATACGGGCGACGGACAGCATGATGCCGGTGGTGATGCCGCCGAGCGAGGTCGGCAGGACCACCTTCAGGATGGTGCGCCACTTGGGCACGCCGAGCGCCAGAGAGGCCTCGCGCAGCTCGTTCGGGACGAGCTTGAGCATCTCCTCCGTGGAACGGACGACGACCGGCATCATCAGGATCGCGAGGGCGAGCGAGCCGGCGAAGCCGAAGGGCTCCATGTCGAACATCAGCATGAGGCTGAGGATGAACAGGCCGGCGACGATCGACGGGATGCCGGTCATGACGTCGACGAAGAAGGTGACGGCCCGAGCGAGGTTGCCGCGCCCGTACTCGACCAGGTAGATCGCGGTGAGCACGCCGATCGGCGCCGCGATCAGGGTGGCGAGGCCGACCTGCTCCAGCGTGCCGAGGATGGCGTGGTAGATGCCGCCGCCCGTCTCCGAGTCGGCGACCACGCCCATCGAGTGGCTCAGGAAGTAGCCGTCGAGGACCTTCGTGCCGCGTTGGACGGTCGACCACACCAGCGAGGCCAGCGGCACCACGGCGATCAGGAACGCGACCCACACCAGCGAGGTGACCACACGGTCCTTGGCCTGGCGGCGGTTCTCCACCCGGGCGGCGATGACGTACGTACCGAAGATGTAGACGAGCGCGGCGATCAGCGCCCACTGGATGTTGCTGTGCAGGCCGGCGGCGGCGCTGATGCCGACTCCGAGGGCGACGGATCCGGCGGCGATGGCCCACGGAGCCCACTTGGGCAGATGGCCGCCGCGCAGGCTGCTGGTGCCGTTGTCGGTGATGGTGGCGTTGCTCATGCGTTGGCCCCCGAGTACTCCTTGCGGCGGGCGATGATCGCGCGGGCCGCGCCGTTGACCAGCAGGGTGATGACGAACAGGACCAGACCGGAGGCGATCAGCGCGTCCCGGCCGAACTCGGTGGCCTCGCTGAACTTGCTGGCGATGTTCTGGGCGAAGGTGCCGCCGCCCGGGTCGAGCAGGCTGGTGTGGATCAGGAAGTCGGGGGAGAGCACGGTGGCGACGGCCATCGTCTCGCCGAGGGCGCGGCCGAGGCCGAGCATCGAAGCGGAGATCACGCCGGAGCGGCCGAAGGGGAGGACCGCCATGCGGATCACTTCCCAGCGGGTGGCGCCGAGGGCCAGGGCGGCCTCCTCGTGCATCTGCGGGACCTGGCGGAAGACCTCACGGCTCACGTTTGTGATGATCGGCAGGATCATGATCGCGAGCAGGATGCCCACGGTGAGCATGGAGCGTGGCGCGCCGTTCTGCCAGGAGAAGATGCCGGTCCAGCCGAGGTAGTCGTTCAGCCAGCCGAACAGGCCGGTCAGCTGCGGCACGAGGATCAGGGCGCCCCACAGGCCGTAGACGATGGACGGCACGGCGGCGAGCAGGTCGATCACATACGCGATGGGGCCCCTGAGCCTGCGCGGGGCGTAGTGCGTGAGGAACAGTGCGATGGCGACCGCGATCGGGACCGCGATGACCATGGCGATGATCGAGGAGATGATCGTGCCGTAGGCCAGGACCGCGATGCCGAAGACCGGCGGATTGACACCGGTGTTCCACTCGAAGGTGGTCAGGAAGTTGCCCTCGTCCTTGCTGATGGCGAGGACGGCGCGGTAGGTGAGGAAGCCCGCGATCGCGGCCATGATCACCAGCAGCAGAATGCCCGACCCTCGGGACAGACCGAGGAAGATCCGGTCGCCGGGGCGGGTGGCGCCACGGGCGGCGCGCTTCTGCTCGGCCATGGGCGGCTGGGGAGTGGGGGGAGGTGCGTCAGCTATTTGTGTGGTGTCCATCGGGTTCTCCGGTCTGCGGAACCGCACGCGTTGTGCGGCTCCTGGCGGCGGTGCACCGGACGGTGCGGTCCGGTCCCACTGGGGAGACCGGACCGCACTCAGGTCAGCTCAGGCTCTCGACGGTCGTACGCACCTTGGCGATGATGTCGTCGGGCATGGGCGCGTAGTCGTTCTCGGCGAGGATCTTCTGGCCGTCCTCGGAGGCCGCGTAGCGCAGGAACGCCTTGACGGCGGGCAGCGTCTCCGCCTTGTTGCCCTTGTCGCAGACGATCTCGTACGTCACCAGGACCATCGGGTAGGCACCGTCGGCCTTGGTCGCGTAGTTCAGCTTCAGGGCCATGTCGTTGCCGGTGCCGACGACCTTGGCGTCCGCGATGGCCTTGGTGGCGTTGTCGACGGTCGCCTCGACCGGCTCGGCGGCGCCCGTGTCGATGGCGACGGTCTTGATGCCGTCCTTGGCGTACGACAGCTCGAAGTAGCCGATCGCGCCGGCGGTCTGCTTGACCTGTGCGGCGACGCCGGAGGACTGCGGAGCGGACTGGCCGCCCTTGGCCTGCCAGGCCTTGCCGCCCTCGTACGGGAAGTCCTTCTCGGCGGTGGCGATCAGGTACTTGGTGAAGTTGTCCGTGGTGCCGGACTCGTCCGAGCGGTGGAACGCCTGGATCTTGAGGTTGGGCAGCTTCGCGTCGGGGTTCAGCTTCGCGATCGCCGGGTCGTTCCAGTTGGTGATCTTGCTGTCGAAGATCTTGGCGATCGTCGAGGAGTCCAGGACGAGCTTGTCGACACCCGGGACGTTGTAGCCGACGGCGATCGGGCCGCCGACCATGGGCAGGTCGATGCCCTGACCGCCGGAGCAGATCTTCTTGGAGGCCTCGACCTCTTCGGGCTTCAGCGCCGAGTCCGAACCGGCCCACGGGACCTGGCCCTGCGTGAACGCGGTGACACCGGCACCGGAACCGCCGGCCTTGTAGTTGATCTCCACCTTGCAGGCCGGGGAGAACTGCTTGACCCACGCGTCGACCGCGTTCTTCTGCGCGGAGGAGCCGTCGGCGAGCAGCTGGCCCGAGGCGTCGTCACACTTGATGTTGCCGGCCGCGGCGCTGGCGGAGGCGTCGCCGCCGTTGCCGTTGCCGGTCTCGTCGGAGCCGCACGCCGTGAGGGCCAGGGCGCCGGAGACGGCGAGAGCGCCGAGAGCGAGAGCCCGCCGGTTCTTGCGCTGAAGCTTCACTTGAGGGAGTTCCTTCCAGGAGCCGCCGTCCTGAATTCGGCGGCGTGCGAAGAATGGGCGATGCCGGCGCGTCCCGTCGGGCGCGGTCCGTCATCGTTCAAGGCCGAAATTAGGCAGAACAGGTGAAGCGGCCGAAGGGCGTAAATGAACGAGGGGTGAACCCCTGGGGACGGTGCGGTGAGGTCACGGAACGCTTACGTTGTGGACACGGGTGCGTCCCGAGACTTTGTACGGATTGGTGCGGACCGGGCCAGGGTCTGGGGCAGGCTCTAGGCCAGGCGCAGCGACACCAGCAGGGCGTCCACGAGTGAGCGGTCTCTCGGCTGGGTCAGACGGCTCCGGGCGGCGGTGGGGGAGAGCCACAGCAGGCGGTCCACCTCGGTGCCCGGCGTGAAGGCGCCGGGGCCCGCCTCGGCCGCCCAGTAGCGGACCTCCTTGGGGCGGCCGTTGGCCAGATACCGCAGGGTCGGCAGTTCGGCGCCGGGCCGGGCGGAGTGCCCCGTCTCCTCCTCGACCTCGCGCAGCGCCCCGGCGAGGTGGTCCTCGTCCCGTTTCAGCTTGCCCTTCGGGTGGGACCAGTCGTCGTATTTCGGCCGGTGAATGAGGCATATCTCCAGCTGACCGTGTACCGGCGAACGGCGCCACAGGACGCAGCCGGCCGCTTGGACGGTGAGGTCGTTCGCGTAAGCCACCGGGGATGCCTCCTTCTGCCGGGGATGGCCTGGTGCGGGATGCCTACGGCGTCCCCACCGTCTGCCGCTGCCAGGACTGCTGGAACGCGAACCGCGCCGCCTCCACCTCGTGCCGCTGGTCGGCGTGCAGCACGCCGAGGGCGTACGCCGTCGCCGGGGCGATGCGCGGGGTGCGGGCCGCCTGGGCCGCGGCCGCCGCCGCCTCGGAGGCGTCGCGGTGCCGGTTCAGGGACTGGCCGGCCGCCAGCAGCCGTACGTCGACCGGGTCGCTGTCGCCGTGCAGGACCTCGCGGGCGTAGCGGTGCAGGCGCAGCAGCAGGCGGACCTGGTGCCAGGGCGCGTCCTGCGGATGCGGGGCCGGGTCCGGGGAGAGGCCGTGGATCAGGGCCTCCGCGTTGTAGGGGTGGCCGGCGGTCACCAGTGGAAGCGCCGTCACCGCGTCGGTGAGCCGCTCCTCGGCGGCGGCCGCGAGGGGGCGCAGGTCGGTGGTGGCCGCGGCGAGGGTGAGGGGGACCTCGCTGGCCAGTACGGCGATGTTGTCCGCGACGGCGTGGAAGCGGCTGCTTCCCAGGGCCTGGAGGGCGCTGGAGTGAGCTCGGGTCCGGGCCAGGGTGAGCTGGCGATCCAGCAGGGCGCCTGCTTTGGCCGCGCCCACGGTCAGGTTGCCGCGGTCGGGGGCGGCCGCCGGGTGGGCCGCGAGCCCGGCGCTGCCGGATGCCGCTCTCTGCGGGACGGGCGCCGTCCCAGCGGCGCGACTGCCCCGGGCCGGGTCGGCACGGCCGCCCGCCGCAGCGTCGTTACGGCTCCCCGACGGCACGGCGTCGCCGCTCGCCCCGAGCGCGTCAGGCGTCGCCATCTGGGCCGGCAGTACCGTCGCCCCCGACAACCGGTGCAGGGCCAGGAGCAGGCGTTCCAGGCGGGCCGCGTAGGCGTGTTCCATGGCCAGGGTGCCGGAGAGCCAGGCCAGTTCCGGGCGGATGGCTTCCGACCAGTCGGTGTCCAGCAAGGGCCGGAACGTGTGCAGGCTGGCGCTGATGCGGCGGGCCGAGCGGCGCAGGGCCCGGGCCGCGTCGACGGACTCCTGCGTGCCGTTGTCCACCGTTCTCGAGTCCGCTCGGCCGGGGGCACCCCCACCGCCGCCCCCGGTCTCCCGGTGCAGGCGCAGGGCGCGGAGGAACTCCGTGGCCTGGGCGCGCAGGTAGCCCGCGAGGGCGTCCCCGGTCACCGCCCCGGCCGTGGGGTCCGTCGGATCAAGGTGTTGCTGTGCCACGCCGGCGCCTCCGGGCGTCTATGAGCATCTCCTGGACGTTGCGCAAGGGCTGGCCCTCCGTGTCCGCCGCGTGCCGGGTCCACTCGCCGTCCGGGCCGAGGTGCCAGGACGCGGTGGTGTCGGACATACCGGTCTCCAGGAGCCGGTTGAGCGCGGCGCGGTGGGCCGGGTCGGTGACCCTGACCAGGGCTTCGATACGGCGGTCGAGGTTGCGGTGCATCATGTCGGCGCTGCCGAACCACACCTCGGGCTCGCCGCCGTTGCCGAAGGCGAAGACCCGGGAGTGTTCGAGGAAGCGGCCGAGGACCGAGCGGACGCGGATGTTCTCCGACAGTCCGGTCACGCCCGGGCGGATCGCGCAGATGCCGCGGACCCAGATGTCGACCGGCACGCCCGCCTGGGACGCGCCGTAGCAGGCGTCGATGATCGCCTCGTCGACCATGGAGTTGACCTTGATGCGGACGTAGGCAGGACGCCCGGCACGGTGGTGCTGGGCCTCCTTGTTGATCCGCGAGACCAGGCCGTCGCGCAGGGACTTGGGGGCCACCAGGAGGCGGCGGTAGGTCTCGCGGCGCGAGTAGCCGGACAGCCGGTTGAAGAGGTCCGAGAGGTCGGCGCCGACCTGCGGGTCGGCCGTCAGCAGGCCCAGGTCCTCGTACAGCCGTGCCGTCTTCGGGTGGTAGTTGCCGGTGCCGACGTGGCTGTAGCGCCGTAGCGTCTCGCCCTCCTGGCGGACCACCAGCGACAGCTTGCAGTGGGTCTTCAGGCCGACGAGGCCGTAGACGACATGGCAGCCGGCCTCCTCCAGCTTGCGCGCCCACTTGATGTTGGCGTGCTCGTCGAAGCGGGCCTTGATCTCGACCAGGACGAGGACCTGCTTGCCGGCCTCGGCGGCGTCGATGAGCGCGTTGACTATGGGGGAGTCGCCGGAGGTCCGGTACAGGGTCTGCTTGATCGCGAGGACGTCCGGGTCGTCGGCCGCCTGCTCCAGGAACGCCTGCACGGAGGTGGAGAAGGAGTCGTACGGGTGGTGGAGCAGGACGTCGCGGTTGCGCAGCGCGGCGAAGATGTCCGGCGGCGACGCGGATTCCACTTCGGCGAGGTCCCGGTGGGTGCCCGCGACGAACTTCGGGTACTTCAGCTCGGGCCGGTCGATGGAGGCGATGCGGAAGAGACCCGTGAGGTCCAGGGGGCCGGTCAGCGGGTAGACCTCGGCCTCGCTGACCTTCAGCTCGCGCACCAGCAGGTCCAGGACCTCCTGGTTGATGTTCTCCTCGACCTCCAGGCGCACCGGCGGCCCGAAGCGGCGCCGCATGAGCTCCTTCTCCAGGGCCTGGAGGAGGTTTTCGGCGTCGTCCTCCTCGACCTCCAGGTCCTCGTTGCGGGTGACCCGGAAGGCGTGGTGCTCCAGGACCTCCATGCCCGGGAACAGCTCCTCCAGGTGGGCCGCGATGACGTCCTCAAGGGGGACGAAGCGGCCCGGGGAGGCCTCCAGGAAGCGGGAGAGCAGCGGCGGGACCTTGACGCGCGCGAAGTGCGGGGTGCCGGTGACGGGGTTGCGGACCCGTACGGCCAGGTTCAGGGAGAGCCCGGAGATGTACGGGAAGGGGTGCGCCGGGTCGACCGCCAGCGGGGTCAGGACCGGGAAGATCTGGTGCCGGAAGAGGGTGAAGAGGCGGGCCTGCTCCTTCTCCGTCAGCTCCTGCCAGCGGACCAGGTGGATGCCCTCCTCCGCGAGCGCGGGGGCGACGTCCTCGTGGTAGCAGGCGGCGTGCCGGGCCATCAGCTCGCGGGAGCGGGCCCAGATCATCTCCAGCACCTCGCGCGGCTGGAGGCCGGACGCGGACCGGGTGGCGACACCGGTGGCGATACGGCGCTTCAGACCGGCGACGCGGACCATGAAGAACTCGTCCAGGTTGCTGGCGAAGATCGCCAGGAAGTTCGCCCGCTCCAGGAGCGGGGTGTTCGGGTCCTCGGCGAGTTCGAGGACGCGCTCGTTGAACGCGAGCCAGCTGCGCTCGCGGTCCAGGAACCGGCCCTGGGGCAGCTGGACACCTTCGATCTCGGTGACCTCGTACGCGTCGAGGTCGGCGTCGATGTCCGGTTCCAGATCGGAGACGACCGCCGAGACCGTGTGCGGACGGTGCGCCGCTATGGAGCCCACGGAGGGCTGGGCGTGCTGGACCTGTGCCTGGGCGTTGGAGGACTGGCTCATGTGCCCATTGTTCCGCGCCGCGAGCATTACGGGCGCGTCGGAAGCGGCGGGCGGGAGCGTGATCGGGAGGCGTCGGGCGTCCCCGTTCCCCGCGGTCCCCTCGGGGGGCGGCGAAGGCTCTGGCACGGCGGGCGTCATTGGCTGAGCGTCGCAAGCCCGTCTGAACCAATGGTTACGGAGACATGGCGTGTGGGATAGCGGGGGGCGGCTCGCGGGCGTCCAGGTGACGGTTCGTCGGTCCGGCCCGTACGTCCCTCCCCCCGTGGAGGGACGTACGGGCGGGTCTCAGGGGGTGCGGCGGCGCAGCGCCGCGAAGGCGGTGAGGGTCGCGGCGGCGGCGACGGCGAGAAGGATGCCGGTCTCGACGTACTGGAGGGGCCGGAGGTGGGACGGCGGGTGATACGTGGCCCGGACGATCCTGTCGCCCTGGTAGGTCCACTCCACCGCGAGGGACTCGTGGGGCAGCTGGAACCCCTGCGCGTCGGTCGCCCTGCGGGTGGCCGTGGGCCACAGGTGCTCGCGGCCGCGGTCCAGGACGTTGTAGAGAACGAGACAGGCGGCGAAGGACAGGCCGGCGGCGGGCAGCGGCCGGCCGCACAGCAGGCCGAACAGCGCCCCGAGGGACAGGCCCGCGAGGGCGTGGCCGACGGCGGTCGGTCCGGTGCTGATGTACGCCTCGGTCTGGTACCAGTGCCCGACCAGGGCCGGCTCCCCGTCGCCGCGGGCCAGGACGATCAGGGAGACGAGCGCGGAGGTGCCCACGGTGATCAGTACGGCGGGGACGGCGAGCTTGGCGGCCAGCCAGCGGGCCGGGGTCACCGACTGGGTCCAGGCCAGCCGGGCCGTTCCGCGCTCCAGCTCCTGCCCGACGAGCACGCCGCCCGCCCAGGCGGCGATCGGGAACATCAGGTAAGCGATCAGTTCGGTGACCAGCCTGATGCCGTCGATGTACCGCTCGTCGGCGGTGATCGAGCCGACCTCGGCGCACGAGGGCCTGGCGTCGGTGGGTGGCGAGGCGCACGCGGTGATGCCCGTGCGGGCCTCGTCGCCGATGGCGTACATCCAGATCAGGACGGCCGTGGCGAAGGCGAGTGTCAGGCACCAGAAGACCAGGGCGGTGCGGTGCACCCGCAGGACGGTCCAGGTCAGACCGCGGGGGCCGCGGGGAGGACGGCCCGTGGCCGGGGCCGCCGCGGCGGCGGACAGCACGGTGCTCATACGGCGGCTCCGGTACGGCGCTTCAGCAGCCGGAAGGCGATCAGCACCGTCAGGGCCGTGAGGGCGAGGGCGATGCCGGTCTCCATCAGCTGGAGGGGCCAGAAGTGGGAGGAGGGGTGGTAGTCGCGGTAGAAGCCGACGATGTCGTGCTCGGCGAGGCACTTGGTGTTGTCCACGCAGATGGGGTCCGGGACGCGGGCGCCGGTGGAGGTGAGGGCGCCCTCGTCGACGACCATGCCGATGTACGCCGGGTACCCGTGCTTGTTCGTGAGCGTCTCCAGTGGCCACAGATACGGGCGCACGGTGCCGAGCACGGTCGTCAGGAGCGCGAGCACGACGACCGCCAGGCCGAGCGCGGGCAGGGCGCGGCGCTGGAGCAGGCCCGCCAGGACGCCGACGGCGAGGCCGAGCAGGGCGTAGGAGATGCCGACGGTGCCGTTGGCCTCGAAGATGGTGCCCTGGTACCAGCTCCGTGAGCCCATCGCCGCCCGCAGCGGACCGTCCGCCGACCACAGCAGGCGGTGCAGCAGCGTGAGCACGAGCATGCCGGCGGTGAGCAGGGCGGCCGGGACGGCGAGCTTGGCGGCCAGCCAGCGGGCCGGGCTGACGGACTGCGTCCACGCCAACTGGGCGGTGCCGTTCTCCAGTTCGCGCCCGATGAGCGCGGCGCCGGCCCAGGCGGCGGTGAGGAACGGTGCGAGGTCGAGGATTCCGGCGCCGATATCGACGGCCGTGTCGTACATGGTGTAGGCGGGGCCCTGGGAGACGCAGCCCAGGCCCGGATGGTTCGTTTCGCAGTGCAGGCTGCGGTACTCGGACCACGCGGCGTCCACGCCCGGACCGTACGCCCACAGCAGTGCTCCCGCGCCGACGGCCACCAGCAGCAGCCAGAACCACAGCGCCCAGCGGTGCAGCCGCAGCATCGCCCAGAGCAGGCCGCGCGGGCCCCGGGAGGCCGTGCCGACGGTGGACGTGTCGAGGGTCGTCACGGCGGTCATACGGCGGCCTCCCGCGCGTCGTCGAGGCGGAGGGCCGGCGCCTCGGGGGCGCGCAGATGAGCCAGGACCAGCTCCTCCAGGGTCGGGGCGGTCGCCTGCCAGGACTCGCCGAGGGGGCCCTCGGGCCGTACGAGTGCGGTGACCTGACGTCCTGTCGTGCGGGACTCGACGACGGTGTGCGGGTCCAGCGACCCGTCGGCCCGGCCGGTGACGAGGCGGTGCGCGGCGAGCAGGTCGTCCAGCGGGCCGGCGAGGCGGACGCGGCCGGCGCCGAGCAGCAGGAGGTGGTCGCAGGCGCCGTCCAGTTCGGCCACGACATGCGAGGACATGACAACCGTGGTGCCGTGTTCGGCCGCGTCGGCCATGAGCGTGGCCATCAGCTGGTGCCGGGCCAGCGGGTCGAGGTCGGCCATCGGCTCGTCCAGGAGCAGCAGTTCGGGGCGCTTGCCGAGGGCGAGGGCGAGGGCGACGCGGGTGCGCTGGCCGCCGGAGAGCGTGCGGATCCTGGCGTCCGCCTCGAGTTCGCCCTCGGCGACGATCCGCTCGGCGACCCGGTCGTCCCAGCGGCCGGGGTTCAGCTCACGGCCGTAGCGCAGGGTGTCGGCGACGGTGAGCTGGGGGTGCAGGGGCTTGTCCTGGGCGACGTACGCGAGCCGTTCGCGGACCGCGCTCGGGGCGGTGCCGAGGACGGTGATCGTGCCGTCGGTGGGGTGCAGCAGTCCGGCGGCGAGGGAGAGCAGCGTGGACTTGCCGGCGCCGTTCGGGCCGACGACGGCGCACACGGTGCCCGTCGGGAGCCGGAAGGAGCAGCCGTCCAGGGCCTGCTTGCGTCGTCGCCCGAACCCCTTGCCGAGCGCGGCCGCCTCGATGGCGGTCTCGGTCATGACTCGTCCCCCTTGAAGTGCGTGTCCAGTACTGCGGTGAAGAGCGCGTCCACGTCGTCGTGGTCCAGCCCGGCCTCGCGGGCCCGCACGGCCCAGGCCTCCAGCTCGGTGCGCAGGGGCGACTCGGCGGGTGCGGTGTTCAGCCCGCGTCGCACGAACGTCCCGAGTCCTCGGCGTGCCTCGACCAGGCCCTCGCGTTCCAGTTCGCGGTAGGCCTTGAGGACGGTGTTGGGGTTGATGGCGGTCGCCTCGACGACCTCACGGGCCGTGGGCAGCTTGTCGCCGGGCTCCAGCAGGCCCAGACGCAGGGCCTGTTTGGTCTGCTGGACGATCTGTACGTAGGTGGCGACGCCGGAGCGTCGGTCGATGCGGTACTCGACCATGCCGTTCCACCACCCTTTCACTAATTGAGTAGTGAAAGGGTGGTGCAAAGTAAGGGGCGGCGTCAAGGTCGCCGCCCCTTACGGGAGTTATGTCAGGTTTCTGTGCCCGGGTTCTCAGGTCTCCGTGCGGTACATCAGGTCCGTCTCGTACGTCGTGAACCCGAGCCGCTCGTACACCGACACCGCCGCCTTGTTGTCGGCGTCGACGTAGAGCATCGCCGTGGGCAGCCCCTGTGCGGCCAGATGCCGCAGCCCGATGGTCGTCAGGGCCTTGCCCAGACCGCCGCCCTGCGACCCCGGGCGCACGCCGAGGACGTACACCTCGCCGAGCCCCTCCTCCGCGTGGACCTTCGTCCAGTGGAAGCCGACGAGCTCGCCGTCCCGTTCCGCCAGGAAGAAGCCGACCGGGTCGAACCAGGGCTCGGCCTTGCGGTCGTCGAGGTCGCGCTGGGTGAGGGAGCCCTGCTCGGGGTGGTGGGCGAAGGCGGCGGCGTTCACCGCGAGCCAGGCCGCGTCGTCCTGGCCGGGTACGAAGGAGCGGACCGTCACGCCCTCGGGGAGTACCGGGTCCGGCAGCGACAGGTCCGCCAACGGGCGGCGCATCTGGCGCAGTTCGCGGAAGAGGGTCAGGCCGAGGACCTGGGAGAGGTGGCGGGCGGCGGAGTGGCCGCCGTGGGCCCACACCCGCAGCCGCTTGCCGGACGCGCCGAGGAGGGCCGAGCCCAGCGCGCGGCCGTGCCCGTGGCCGCGGTGCGCGGGGTGGACGACCAGCTCGGCGGCGGGCGCCTCCACCGGGTCGGTGTCCTCCAGCTGGGCGTAGCCGACCAGTTCGCCGGCGACGGTCAGCAGCAGGTGCGACACGCCCTCGCGCGCTCCGCCACGCAGCTGGAGCCGCCCCTGCTCGGACACCGCCTGCTGCCCGTCGCTCCGGACGGCCTCCGTGAGCAGCTCCAGTACGGCCTCGGTCTGCTCCGGGGTGAGCTCGGCGTGGGTCTCGATGGAACGGGTCGGGAGGGGGTGTCCGGTGTCGTCGCTGGTCATGCGTATGAGGGTAAGGGCCGGTTCGGGCAAAGTCCCGGCACAGAAGCAATCAAGGTGTAACCAGGAACCCCCTGTCGCGCTACGCGCGTTGACTCTAGGCTGCCGCCCGACGGGGCCATGTCACTCACGACACGCAGGTCACTCAGGACCGACGTGTCATCCACGACTCACAGGGGGGCGGATGTCAGCCACATCCCACCAGCAGCACCGCAGACGCCGTACGTACGCGCTCGTCGCCACCGCCGCCGGACTCGCCACCGTCGGCGCGCTGGCCGCGGCGCTCCCCGCGACCGCGACGCCGGAGAGCTCGGGCAAGGGCGGCCACGGTTACCACTTCGACCGTTACCGGGACGTCCAGCTGCTGTCCTTCAACGACCTGCACGGCAACCTGGAGCCGCCGTCCGGTTCCTCCGGCCGGGTCACCGAGGTGCAGCACGACGGCACGACGAAGACGATCGACGCCGGTGGGGTGGAGTACCTGGCCACCCATCTGCGCAAGGCCCGGGAGGGGAACAAGTACTCCATCACCGCCGCCGGCGGTGACATGGTCGGCGCCTCCCCGCTGATCTCGGGCCTCTTCCACGACGAGCCCACCATCGAGGCCCTGAACAAGCTCGACCTGGACGTGACGAGCGTCGGCAACCACGAGTTCGACGAGGGTGCCCGGGAGCTGGCCCGGCTCCAGAACGGCGGCTGCCACCCCACGGCCGGCTGCTACGCGGACAAGGAGTTCCAGGGCGCCGACTTCCCCTACCTCGCCGCGAACGTCCTCGACGAGAAGACCGGCAAGCCGATCCTCAAGCCCTACTGGGTGTGGAAGAAGAAGGACGTCAAGGTCGGCTTCATCGGAGTGACCCTGGAGGACACCCCGGGTGTCGTCTCCGCCGAGGGCGTCAAGGGCCTGAAGTTCAAGGACGAGGTCGAGACGATCAACAAGTACGCCAAGGTGCTCCAGCGCCAGGGCGTGAAGTCGATCGTCGCGCTGATCCACGAGGGCGGGGCCCCGGCGTCGACGTCGTACAACTACGACTGTGACGCGCCCGGCGCCGGTGACGGCATCTCCGGCCCGATCGTCGACATCGCCAAGAACATCACGCCGCAGGTCGACGCGCTGGTCACCGGCCACACGCACGCCGCGTACGTCTGCACGATCGACGACCCGGCGGGCAAGCCGCGCATGGTGACGTCGGCCGCGTCCTTCGGCCGTCTCTACACCGACACGACGCTGACGTACGACCGCTTCACCGGCGACATCGCCCGTACGGCCGTGAAGTCCGCGAACCACGTGGTCACCCGGGACGTCCCCAAGGCGCCCGACATGACCGCGCTGATCGACAAGTGGAACACCCTCGCGGCGCCCATCGGCAACCGCGCGATCGGCTACATATCCGGCGACATCGGCAACACCGGGACGGAGTCGCCGATCGGTGACCTGATCGCGGACGCGCAACTGGCGCACGGCAAGGAGCTGGACCCGGAGACGGACCTGGCGCTGATGAACCCGGGCGGTGTCCGGGCACCGCTGACCTACGCGGCCAAGGGAAGCGAGGGCGACGGCGTGGTGACGTACGCCGAGGGCTTCACCGTGCAGCCGTTCTCCAACACCGTGAACCTCCAGGACTTCACCGGTGAGCAGCTGATCCAGGTGCTCAAGGAGCAGGTGAGCGGCACCAACGCGGCGTCGCCGAAGGTTCTCCAGCCCTCCGCGGGGCTGACGTACACGCTGGACCTGACGAAGTCGGGCGCCGAGCGGGTGGTGACGGACTCGATCAGGCTGAACGGCGAGGCGATCAACCCGACGGCCACCTACCGCGTCGCCACCAACAGCTTCCTCGCGGGCGGCGGCGACGGCTTCCCGACGCTGGGCCAGGGCACGAACGACCTGGTCGGCTCGGACGACCTGACCGCGCTGGAGAAGTACCTGACGGCCAACTCCTCGGCCGCCAGCCCGATCACGCCGCCGGCGGCGAACCGGATCACGGTCGTGCGGTAGTTCAACACGGTAGTAAGTGAACCGGCGTGAACTAGATCGCAAACCTCCGGTAGAGGTTGCGGGTGGGGGGTGTGCGCATGGTCGGATGGGCCGATGCGTTCCCCCCACCCCATACCGGCGCATTCCTATCCAAACCCATATGACGAACTCGCCAGTCTGGACGATGGTCCACTGACGGAGTTCCTCCTCGAGGAGCGGGACGAGGCGGAGGCCCAGGACGATCCCTGGGCTCCGCCCAACCACCGCCGGGGCAGCCGCCGCAAGCGGCGGAGCCGGCTCGCGGGCCTGTCGTTCGCGATGAAGGCCGTGGTCGGCCTCGTCGTCCTGGCCGCCTTCCTCACCCTCGCCGACCGCTGGGCCCTCCTCTATGCCGAGCGCAGAGCGGCGGACACCCTCAAGGACCGTCTGAACCTGGCGGTCGCCCCCGAAGTCCAGATCGACGGCTTCCCCTTCCTCACCCAGGTCGCCGACGAGCGGCTGGACTCGGTGAAGGTGACGGTCCCCGACGTGGCCGCCGACCGGGTCTCGCTCGCGCAGGTGACGGCGACCGCGCGAGACGTACGACTGGACACCGACGGCCTGACGTCGGTACGCGGCGCCGACGTCCCCCGCCTGGAGGGCGACGTCCTGCTCTCCTTCGCCGACCTGAACCGTGAACTCGGCGCGTCCCAGGTGACGTTCACCGGCGAGGGCCACGACCGGGTCCGGGCGCGCGGCACCCTGCCGGTCGCCGGGCACGACCTCAGCCTGCGGGCCGAGGCCCGGATCGTGCGGAACGGCGACCGTGGCATCGCCACCCACATCGGCGGCATGCGCCTGGACATCGGCGACCTGGCCACGTACCGCCCCGGCGCCCGCACCTCGGAGGGCCTGCACCTGAGCCGGAAGTCGGCGGCCCGCCTCACCCACGAGACCCGCAAGGCGAAGGCGCTCCTGTCGATCCCGTCGGTCGTGCGGCGCCTCGGAGTGCCCGACTCGGTCGTCCGCGCGGCCCTGCGCAACGAGTCCAAGCTGACCGACCTGACCGGCACCCCGCGCTTCGTCCAGCAGGCCATGCGGCTGAACCTCATCGACCTGGCCCTCGACCACCCCCAGCTCCTGGGGCTCCTGGGCTTCGACCCCGCCCTCCTCGACGCCCTGCCCCGTCTCACCCGCCCGGTCCTCGCCGACCAGCTGTCCCTGGGCTTCCGCCTCCCGGAGCCGCCGAGCGGGCAGGTGCGGTTGCGGGATGTGCGGGTGGAGGAGGACGGGATCAGGGTGCGGTTGGAGGGAACCGGGCTGGCGATCGGCGGGAAATAGAACCATGCAAGAGATCGCCGGGTCTCACACCTTTTGGACGAACCGAGTGGGAAACCGGGCCCCTCTGCCGTGGCGCGACTATGGTGATGGCATGGCAGAGCACACGACCATCCAGGTGTCCCGACAGGCTCGCGACCAGCTCGCCCAGGTGGCGAAGGAGCGGGGCATGACTTTGGGGCAGTTGGTCGAGCAGCTGGCCGCGGAGCAACCCACAGCGGCGCAGATCGCCGAGCGCGTGGCGGCGGACCGGCAAGTCGTCCGTGACGTGATCGGCCTTGACATCAGCGATGAGGAGTTCGACAAGGCGCCCGACGTACTGGGCAACATCAACCGGATCGCTGCCGAGAAGGTCCGCAAGGCCCGTGGAGCGGCTGCGTGATCATTCTCGACACCGGCGCCACGCGTGCCCTCGCCGACGGGCACAAGACGCTGAATCTTCTCGCCGGGAACATGGCACGTACCCCGGGCGACCTCCTCCGCGTTCCCGCCGCTTGTCTCATGCAGGCGGAGTCCGAGGACGCCGGGGCCGCACGACGAGTGCTTGCCTTTTCCTCGGTCGTGGTCGATCCGCTGGACATGGTGGCGGCGGTCAGCGTCGGCACGATGATCAGGGACGGATACGGCGGCGCCGACACCTGCCACGCCCTGTACTGCGCCTTGCCGCGCGCGGAGTTCGCAGGGATGTCGATCCTGCTCACCGACGGGGAGCAGAACTATCCGCCGGGCGTGGTCACCGTCGACATCGACTCCCCCGGCATGCTCGGCTTCCGCTGACGCCGGGCATGCCGGGCGGCCTGTGCTCGCGGGCGTCAGGCGATCCGCCGGACCCGCTGGCTGGTCAGGTCGTAACGGGCGCCCACGATGGCCAGCTTGCCGGCGGTGACCTTCGCGGCGAGGTCGGGCTCCGCGGCGAGGCGGGCGTGGACGGCCCGTACGTTGGCGTCGATGGTGGAGGCGATGCGGGCGTCGCCCTCCTGGGTGCGGTCTATGTTCGGGGCTATCTGGTCGGCTATGTACTGGATGTGGGCCGGCAGCCGCTTGCCGGACTCGTCCGACTCGACGGCCGCCTTCACGGCACCGCACGACTGGTGTCCGAGGACCACGACCAGGGGGATGTCCAGTTCGAGCACGCCGTAGGCGACGCTGCCGAGTACGGCCTCGTCCAGGACCTCGCCGGCGGAGCGCACGGTCATCAGGTCACCGAGGCCCTGGTCGAAGACCAGCTCCGGCGGGACGCGGGAGTCGATGCAGCCGAGGACGACCGCGAAGGGATGCTGTCCCGTGGTCAGCTCCTGTCGCACGGTCGGCGACTCGTCCGGATGGCGCTCACGGAACGTACGCCAGCGCTGGTTGCCCGCGGCGAGCTCGCACAGGGCCTCCTCGGGCGTACTGGGGCGACGGCGCGCGGGGGCGGTGGGCGTGGCGGAGGCGGGAGCGGCGCCGAGGGCCGCAGTGGCCCCCAGCGCCGCGGTCCCGGTGAGCCCGAACCGCAGGAGTGCGCGGCGGGCAGGAGAGGCAAGGGCGAACCGCCTGTGGGCGGATACGGTCGGCTGGGCGCCAACGGCTCTGTCAGAGTTCACGGGGTGGAACGTACGCCCGAAACTCGAACCAGAATTTCACCTTGCGGAATCATGGACGGGCACGGGGGACTTATGGTTGATCGTTTGACTGCTCTTGACGATCCCCCGCGCCTGCCTTGACGTTGAGCGGACGAGCGGCGGCCCGCAGAGCTCAGGAAGCCGCGGGCGTCCAGTCGCCCAGCCAGTCCGCGACCTCCTGGCCGGCGGCCTGGGCGTCGCTCAGATGCGGGCGGTCGGAGCCGGCCGGGCCGGAACCTGGGCCCGTGTTCTTGTACTCGGCGAACCGGTCGTCCTTCCAGGAGAACCCGCTCATGTCCGTCCAGGGCGTGGACTTGACCGCCGCGCTGAGGGTCGTGTTGCGGACCGTCGTCTGGGGGTCGAGGGTCGCGTCGCCGCCCGCGTGCCAGGGGCGGCCCAGATAGAAGCTGGACGCGGAGACGTCGCCGTTCACGGCCGAGTTGGCGATCAGGATGCCCTTGCGGTTCGCGGCCGTGCTGGGGGCGGTGACATAGCCGGCCGACGTGCCGTCCCAGCGCTTCTTCAGCGTGATGACCGAGCGGTCGATCACGGCCGACGCCCGGCCGAAGATGAAGTCGACGTTGCCGGTGACGTGGGAGTTCCTGACGTAGACCCGGCCGAGCCTGTCCTTCGCGGCGGTGTCCAGCAGCAGGGTGTCCTGGTCGCCCTCGGTGATGATCCCGTCCAGGAACACCTTGTCGGCGGCGGTACGCAGGGCCACGGCCTGGTGGCCGCTCAGGTTCTGGTTCGCCTTCTCGTCGAAGTCGTTGGAGATCGTCAGGTTGCGGGCCTGGAAGTCGTCGGCCTCGACGGCGACGGTGGCGCTGCCCCCGGTGCCGTAGGTGCCGCCGCCCGGCTTCGGGGTCCCGGCCGCGTTGTTGTAGACGATGACCGTGTCCTTGCGGCTGCCCCCGGTGCCCTGGATGGTGACGTGCGGCTTGTTGGACGGGACCTTCACGGTCTCCCGGTACGTCCCGGGCTTGACGGCGATCACGACCCGCGACGCGTTGTTCGCCGGTACGGCGTTCACGGCCCCCTGCACGGTCGAGTACTGCCCGCTGCCGTCCTTGGCGACGGTGAGGGTGGTGGCGGCCGCTTTGGTGCTCGCGTCGGCGCTACCGGTCGTACCGATGGAACTACGCGGTCCCGCAGTGGACTTGAGGAGGGCCGGGACATCGGCTGCCGTGTCGAGCGTGTACGCGTAGTACGCCTTCGGGTCGAAGGCCGTACCCCCGCTCTCGTTACGGCCGCTCGTCCCCGAGAACACGTTGCCGCGCTGGACGAGCGTGGCGGTGCTGTCCTTGGTGACGGGGTTGTTCATGCCCTGGAAGCAGGAGTTCTCCAGGACCATCGCGGTCCTGCCGCGCGAGTAGTTGCCGTACGAGGACTTGATGGCCGTGCCCGCCACGTCCTCCAGGAAGTTGTTGTAGAGGTGCGCGTGGGCGGCGTTGTCGGTGGACGGGTTGCGCTGCTCGGTCTCGCGGATCCAGTTGTGGTGGATCGTGATGTCCGTCTTGACGTTCTCGGTCCAGCCGATGCCGAAGGTCTTGTTGTTCTGGCTGAGCTTGTTCCAGGACACGGTCACGTTCGTGCTGTCCTTGCGGACGTCGATGAGCCCGTCGGCCATGTGCCGCAGATCGTTCTGGTCGATCCACACATGGTGGGCGCCGTCCATCTGGATGGCGTCGAAGTCGTGGTCCTTGTCGTTCCAGATGCCTTGGTACGCGTCCCGGATGGTGAGGTTCCGGATGATGACGTTGTGGACCCCTTGGCCGAGGAAGAAGCCACCGCCGACGATGTGCCCGGACGTCCCGGCCCCGACGATGGTCTTGTCCGACCGGACCTTGATCTCTTTCCCGACCGGGTTCATGGTGATGGTCCCGGCGACGACGATGACGTGCGGCTCGGCGGCCGTCGCGTACTTCTCCAGGTCGGCCTGCGTCTTAACGGTGACGATCTGCCCGTCCCGCCCCCCGTAAGTGCCCTTCTGGCCAAGGGAGTCGACGGAGGCGAAGCTGTCGGCGGTGGCCGTGGCCCAGGCGGGGGCGGCGGCGGTCGAGGCGGCCGCCTGCTCCTGGGCGTCGGCGCCGAGGAGGCCGAGGTCGGTGCCGTGGGCGAGGGTGCCGGCGGCGGTCAGGGCGAGGGGGACCCCGACCACCAGGGCCTTGCGGCTTCTGCGGTGCCGGGGCCGGGCCTTGCTGTGCTGCTCACGCATGCGGCGATCCGTTCCGTGCGGGGGATGGTTGCTCCGAAGAGCGGTCGCCGCCCCCGCACGGAAGGGTTGCCTACTTGGTGCAGGTGTTGGGGTCCAGCTTCTCCTCGATCTTGTCCTCGCGGCCGTCGGGCTGGCCGTTGGGCAGGAGCTTGTCGGAGACGCCGTCGATGTAGTAGCCGTACGAGTAGATCGTCTTCCAGCTCGCGTCCCGGCCACGCCAGGTATGGGCGGTGACCTCGCCGTCACCCTTGTTCCACTGGTAGTCCTCGACGTAGAAGACCGGGTTCACGCGCACCACGCGCTGGTACGGCGTCCACGTCACGGCCACCTGCCGGCACGGCGGGATGGTCTTCTCGCTGCGGGTCTCGAACCGGGACTCCTTCTCCCAGCCCCACTCGTAACCGGCGCTGCCGCCCACGCTGCCCGAGAAGATGCTCTTGGCGAGGGAGAAACTGATCTCGCCCCCAACACTCTTCTTGGCGAACGTCTTGGTGCCGTAGCTGCTGACGAACGTCTCCTTGTCGTCCGCCGAGCCCCGGTTGCCGATCCACCGGGACGTGCGGACCGGCTCGCCCTTGATGGACCAGGTCGAGGCCTCGGCGTAACCGCACCAGCCGCGGAACAGCTCCCACGAACCGGCGGGCACCCACAGCCCGAAGACGTCCCGCAGGTACTCGTCCCGGGTCTTGAACTCGCCGGTGTCGACGTTGAGGGCGCCGTAGACGCCCGTCAGGCTGCCCTCCTGGCCGCAGAGCCGCTCGATCATCAGGTCGGTGTCGCCGGGGTCGACGCCCCGGACGTTCTGAGCGCCACCGGGACCGGCCGCCTGGGCGGAACCGGCGCCCGCCAGCACCCCGGATATGGCGAGGGCGGCGGAAGCGATGCTCAGGGCGCTCTTCTTGAGCGTCGATTTGCGAATGAGTCGCATGGGGGTTGGCTCACTCCTGTGTGCTGTGCACGGGCGCCGACGGGTCCGGTCGGCACCTGTCTGACAGCCAGGAAGATTGCAGAGAACTCGCGGGTAGGGTCGGGATCAGGTGAGGATGACAGGACATCGACAGCTGGGTGGGGGTGTCTGTCGGGTTTTATCGGCTTTGGTCCGCCGCCGCGCAACAGGAGTAACTCCGATAGCTGATACGTGAGTTGAGGAACTCGACGGACGCTACGCGGGTCAGTGACCGCCTGGACATCTGGCCATGGGGTGCGGGGCGGGCAAGGTGCGACGCCGGTGTCGTGTGCGTTCGCGATCATGTTCCACGCGTATGGGCGGGCGCCCGGCCCGGTCCGGGGGGAGGGAGTTGGGCGGGCGCCGCGCCTCCAACTCTCGTGCCCCGTACATTTGTTGCGCCTCGGCCGAAAGGCCGGGCTTCCCCCTGCTCCCCACCCTCGCCCTCGGCCTCGGCCGAACGGCCGACCCTCGGCGAGTGGAGGTGACCGGGGTTCGAGGCCCAAGGTCCCCGCGGGCGACGTGCTGCTCTTCGGGGCGTCCTCGTGGTCCGCGTTCGTGCACGGCGTGAAGGAGACCGCGTGACACCTGACCGCACCACCGCCGTGTGGCGCAAGTCGTCCTACAGCGAAGGCGGAGACAAACGACTGCGTTGAGGTCGCCGACGGCCACCCCGGCATGGTCCCCGTCCGCGACAGCAAGAACCCGGACGGTTGGGCACTTGTCTTCGGCGCGACCCCTGGGCGTCCTTCCTCGCCTCTCAAGAACTGGGCGCCGGAGTCGCGTCGTCGTCCGTCGTCGCGACGGCGCTGCGGTTCTGTCGGCTCAGGTGGACGGCGTGAAGCAGGGTGCCGACCGCCGCCGCGCCGCTCAGCAGGGAGCCGAAGGCCGTGATCAGCGAGCCGGGGCCGTCGCCACCAGCGCCCGGGGGCACCGCGACGACGGTCTGGGTCACGACGGTCACCGGGGTCGGGAGCTCGGTCGGCTCACCCGGCTCGGTCGGTTCCCTGGTCGGTGTGACGGTCCCGCCGTCGCTCGGCCCCTGGGTTGCGCCCTGGCCCGGATCGCTCGGTCCTCCGATCGGCGTGTCGGACGTCTCCGGCGGCCGCGTGGTGTACCAGCTGGTCGACGCGGCCCCCCGTGCGTGCGGCTCCTCGTCCGACCCCGACACCAACGCCAGGACGAGAAGCGAAACAGCACCGCCCGTGAACATGACGCCCAAGGTGGTCCACAGGGCGATTTTCGATCGCGAGTTCTTCAACATGGCTCCCCCTCGCCACGAGCGTAGGGGAAACGGCCGGGAAGTGGATCTCCATTCCCGGCCGCTTTGAATAAGCAACGCCGCTGAGCAAAGTCAGAGTTGAAGCTAGGACTCCTGCGGCTCCGCAGGCGGCGGCGTCGGCGCCCCCGGCAGCCGTACCGTCGCCACGGTCCCGCCGCCCTCCGCGTGCGCCAGCGTGACCTGCCCGCCCGCCTGCTGCACCGTACGTGCCACGATGGACAGACCCAGCCCCGACCCCGGCAGGGCACGCGCACTCGGTGAGCGCCAGAAGCGGTCGAAGACGTGGGGGAGTTCGTCGGCGGGGATGCCGGGGCCGTGGTCGCGGACGGTCAGGACACCATCGGCGAGCTGCACCTCGATCGTGCCGCCCTCGGGGCTGAACTTCACCGCGTTGTCGAGGATGTTGACCACCGCACGCTCAAGAGCCGCCGGTTCCGCGCGGACGTACCAGGGCTGGACGTCGGCCGTGATCGTCAGTTCCGGACCGCGGAGGCGGGCGCGGCGCAGGGCCGACTCGACCGTGTCCTCCAGCGAGATCACCTGGACGCGTTCGCCGCGCTGGCCCTCCGAGCGGGACAGTTCCTGCAAGTCGCCGATCAGAGCGGCCAGTTCGGTCATCTGGGCCTTGACCGAGGCGAGGAGGGCCTTGCGGTCGGCCTCGGGGATCGGGCGTCCCGTCTCCTCGCTGCGGGTGAGGAGTTCGATGTTGGTGCGCAGGGAGGTGAGGGGGGTGCGCAGTTCGTGGCCGGCGTCGGCGATGAGCTGCTGTTGCAACTCGCGGGAGCTGGCCAGGGCCGAGGTCATGGAGTTGAAGGAGCGGGAGAGGCGGGCCACCTCGTCCTCGGAGTCGTCCTCGACCGGGATGCGGATGTTCAGGTCCTCGGTGCGGGCGACGTGTTCCACGGCGTCGGTGAGCTTGTCGACGGGGCGGAGACCGGCGCGGGCCACGGCCAGGCCGGCGGCGCCCGCGCCCACCACTCCCACGCCGGAGACGAGGAGGAGGATCAGGGCGAGGTCGTTGAGGGTGGACTGGGTGCCCTTCAGGGGTACGCCCACCACGAGGGCGGCGTCCGACTCGGCCCCGGTGACCGAGTCCCTGAGGGTGATGGGAAACGTCAGGACACGGAGGTCGTCGCCGTCCTCGTTGGTGCCGTTGCGGAAGAAGCCGTCGCCACCCCTCTTGATCGCGTCCTGGTCGGACTGGGTGACGTTGACGACGCCCAGCGAGTTCGGGAGGAGGCAGGGGGTTCCGTCAGCCTTGACCACCTGTGAGTAGGTGGTCCGGAAGTTGTTGAGTGTCTGCTGGGGAGTCTGGGTGCACTCGGTGTACGCGTCCCCGATCTGCGCGATCTGCTGAGGCCCCTTGATGGCCGCGACCCTCTTCAGGTCCTCGTCCACCTGCGCGTACAGCTTCCCCTGCACAATGAACCAGCACGTCACCGAAACCGCCGCCACCGCGAACGCCACCGCCGCCGCCACCAACAGCGCCAGCCGCGACCGGATCGGCAGCGACCGGAACCGGCGCAGCACCCTGTTCACTCCGCCCCACCCTGCCGCAGCACATACCCCACACCCCGCACCGTGTGCACGAGCCGCGGCTCGCCCCCCGCCTCGGTCTTGCGGCGCAGGTACATGACGTACACGTCCAGCGAATTCGACGACGGCTCGAAGTCGAAGCCCCAGACCGCCTTGAGGATCTGCTCACGCGTCAGCACCTGGCGCGGATGCGCCATGAACATCTCCAGCAGCGTGAACTCCGTACGGGTCAGCTCCATCGGCCGCCCACCCCGCGTGACCTCCCGGGTCGCGAGGTCCATGCGCAGGTCGGCGAAGGTCAGCGCCTCGTCGTCCTCCACCGCGCCCGCACCGGCCGCCGCCGCGTACGAGCTGCGCCGCAGCAGCGCGCGGACCCGGGCGAAGAGCTCGTCCAGTTCGAAGGGCTTGACCAGGTAGTCATCGGCGCCGGCGTCGAGGCCCGTCACGCGGTCGCCGACCGTGTCGCGGGCGGTCAGCATGAGGATCGGGGTCGTGTCACCGGCGCCACGGATGCGACGGGCGGCGGTCAGGCCGTCCATGCGGGGCATCTGGATGTCCAGGACCACGAGGTCGGGCCGGTAGGCCGTCGCCTTCTCCAGGGCGTCGGCGCCGTCGACCGCGACCTCCGTGTCGTACCCCTCGAAGGCGAGGCTGCGCTGGAGTGCTTCACGCACCGCCGGCTCGTCGTCGACGATCAGGATGCGCTGGGGGTCACGGTCGCCATCGGCGGGGCTCATGGGCTCGGGATCCTCGGGGTGCGGTGGGACGGGGGCTGAGCGGCTGAACGCCTTCAGCCTCGCATGCTTCTCGGCTTGCTCAGCCTCGTACGGTACGGCGACGGCCGCGGGCGGCAGCGGCCCTGCGGCCCGCGCTCGGGCGGGCGGTCGCCAGCTCCGGTGCCCGGGACGGCGCCGTCGGCGAGTGCGGGGCGCCCGCGACGGAGAGGGCCAGGGCGAGGTCGGCGGGGCCGACGCCGGTCGCGGTGTGCTCGACCTGCTGGATCATGACGTACTCCCTCTGGCGCCTCGCGCTTCAGTCGGTGGAACCGGCCCGCAGCTTCGCCAGGTCGGACTTGACGGTGTTGATCGGGATGGCGAAGCCGAGGCCCACGCTGCCCGCGTCGGACGAACCCGAGCCGGCGGCCGAGTACATCGCGGAGTTGATGCCGATGATGTTGCCGTTCATGTCGATCAGCGCGCCGCCCGAGTTGCCGGGGTTCAGGGACGCGTCCGTCTGGATCGCCTTGTACGTCGTCGTCGAGGACCCGGTGTCGCCGTTGAACTGCTGGCCGCCGAACTCGAACGGCCAACCGCCGCCGCCCTGCTGCTGTTGCTGCCCCTGGCTCTCGTCCGTCGAGACGGTCACGTCACGGTCGAGCGCGGACACGATGCCGCTGGTGACGGTGCCGGTCAGGCCCTCGGGGGAGCCGATCGCCACGACCTGGTCGCCGACCTGGACGCCGGAGGAGTTGCCGAGGGTGGCCACCCTCAGCCCGGAGGCGTTCTGGAGCTTGATCAGCGCGAGGTCCTTGCTGCTGTCGGTGCCGACGACCTCGGCGGTGTACTCCTTGCCGTCACTGGTCCGCACCTTGACCGAGGTGGCGCCGGAGACGACGTGGTTGTTGGTGACGATCTCGCCGCCACTGGTGATGATCACGCCGGAGCCGGTGGAGGAACCGGCGTTGGACTGGGCGTTGATCTCGACGATGCTCGGGCTGACCGCCTTCGCGACCCCGGAGACCGTGCCCTTCTGGCTGGAGGGGACGACGTTGGTGCTGGTGGAGCTGGAGGTCGCGACCGTGTCCTGGCCGGTCAGCTCCTGTATGCCGTACGCCGTGCCGCCCCCGATCGCGGCGGCGACGATCGCCACTGCGGCGATGAGGGCGACGGGACCGCGGGGCCGCCGCGCCCTCGGCTGCCGGCCGGCCGGCTCGGTGAGGAGAGCGGTCGGTGCCGTCGGCTGGTGCGCCGGCGGGGGCGGCCACTCCGGGTTCACGGGAGCGCCCTGGTACGGGTGGTCGTATGCGCCGCTGTGGCGGAAGCTCTCGGTCATGGAGATGAGCATGTCGCCCGACCATGAGAGCTCCCTGAGTGCTCCCTGAGAAGCCCGGCAGAACCCCGTATGCCCGATATAAAACCCCCACTGGTCGGGGGCGGGGGCTTCTCAGAGACCTTTCAGAAAGGGCAACAGGACTGCGACGCCCCTAGGGGCGCGGGGCTGTATCGATGTGCGGCTCCGCCGCGTGGGCGCGACCAGCCACACACGACCGGCACCCGCACGACCCCAGAACCCCCGAGCTCTCAGGCGCACCCGCACGACTTCCGTGTGACCAGCCGCGACGGAAACACCTTGAGTCGCTCACGCCGCGATCCCGCCACTCGCAGCCCGTCGTCCAGCACCAGATCCACCGCGGCCCGAGCCATCGCCGACCGGTCCGACGCGATCGTCGTCAGCGGCGGATCCGTCAACGCCGCTTCCTTGATGTCGTCGAACCCGGTGACAGCCAGCTCACCCGGCACGTCGATCCGCAGCTCCCGCGCAGCCCGCAGCACACCGATGGCCTGGTCGTCGGTGGAGCAGAAGATCGCGGGCGGCCGCCGCGGCCCGGAGAGGATCTCCAGCGCTACGCGATACGCGTCGTAGCGGTTGTACGGCGCCTCGAACAGCCGCCCCTCGGTCGGGATCCCGGCCTCGGACATCGCGCGCCGCCAGCCCTCGACGTGGTCGGAGACCGGGTCGCCGACCGCGGGGGTCTCGGCGGTGCCGCCCACACAGGCGACGTACTCGTAGCCGTGTTCCAGAAGGTGGCGTACGGCGAGCTGGGCGCCGCCCAGGTCGTCGGTGACGACGGCGACGTCGTCGATGGCCTCGGGCCGCTCGTGCAACAGCACCACCCGGGCGTCCCAGGCCTCGATCTCCGCGGCGGCCAGGTCGTTCAGGGCGTGCGAGACCAGGATGAGCCCCGAGACGCGCATCCCGAGGAACGCCCGCAGATAGTGGACCTCGCGCTCGCCGACGTAGTCGGAGTTGCCGACGAGGACCATCTTTCCGCGCTCGGCGGCGGCCCACTCGACCGCGTGTGCCATCTCGCCGAAGAAGGGCTGGCGGGCGTCCGGCACGATCAGGCCTATGAGATCCGTGCGCCGCGAGGCCATCGCCTGGGCGACCCGGTCGGGCCGGTACCCCAGCTCCTTGATCGCGGCGAGGACACGCTCGCGCGTGGCCGGGGCGACCGGCCGGGGTCCGTTGTTGATGACGTAACTGACGACGGCAGTGGAAGTCCCTGCCAGCCGCGCCACGTCATCGCGAGTCACCTTGGCCACGCGCGGAGTCTACGCGGATGGACCTGCTCTGGGCAGGGCGTGAAGGCGCTTGCCTGGCGCCGGGCTGTCACTCTCCCGCACGCGAGCAGCGCCCTGTGCGCCCTGCCCGAGCGTCCGCTAGGCGTCGGCACGGACCTCGGCGCCGTCCAGGGCGGCCGTCTCGTCCGAATCCGCCGATTTTGCCCGGTCGGCCTTGGCCTTGGCTTCGTCGGCGGCGCGATCGACCTTCTCGGGAGTAACGAATCGATAACCGACGTTCCGGACGGTTCCGATGAGCGACTCGTGCTCGGGGCCGAGCTTGGCGCGCAGCCGTCGTACGTGGACGTCGACCGTCCGGGTACCACCGAAGTAGTCGTAGCCCCAGACCTCCTGGAGCAGCTGCGCGCGCGTGAAGACGCGGCCCGGGTGCTGGGCGAGGTACTTGAGGAGCTCGAACTCCTTGAAGGTGAGGTCGAGGACCCGCCCCTTGAGCTTGGCGGAGTACGTCGCCTCGTCGACCGACAGGTCGCCGTTGCGGATCTCCATGGGGGAGTCGTCGCTGACGATCTGCTGGCGGCCCATGGCGAGCCGCAGTCGCGCCTCGACCTCGGCCGGACCGGCGGTGTCGAGGAGCACGTCGTCGATGCCCCAGTCGGCGGTGACGGCGGCGAGGCCGCCCTCGGTGACGACGAGGACGAGCGGACAGCCGGGGCCGGTCGAGCGCAGCAGCTGGCACAGGCTGCGCACCTGCGGGAGGTCGCGGCGGCCGTCGATCAGGATGACGTCGGCACCCGGGGTGTCGACGAGTGCCGGGCCTTCCGCCGGAGCCACGCGCACGTTGTGCAGCAGCAGGCCGAGTGCCGGGAGCACCTCCGTCGACGGCTGGAGGGCGTTGGTCAGGAGCAGCAGAGAACTCATACGTCTGGTTCCTCCTCGGTCCCTGCGAGGACGTGTGCGGTACGGAACTGCTCTGCGATCCCGAAGGCCCCGTACACCTGCGGTCACCTGAGGTTTCCCGCGCCGTATACAACGCTTCCGAAAGCACAAAAGGACCCGGGGGCTACGCTGCCCGAGTCCTCTGCCCAGCAGAATAGCCGACATGAGCATCGGTCCGGCAGGTCATGTGGCACGATCCACGGTTCGTCCGCACTCTGAGACAACCAGACGTACACCTTTGCGGACGTATCTGCACACCGAAGACGGCGTGACCGTCGATTCCGTATACGACCCGGGTGCGGTCGTATACGACTCCTCGCGTCCATCTGCCGGTGACCTGGTGTTCGTCGTCGCCCACGGCTTCACCGGCGATGTGGATCGGCCACATGTACGACGGGTGGTGGAGGCCTTCACCCGGTACGGCGCCGTGGTCACCTTCTCCTTCCGCGGGCACGGCGCCTCCGGCGGCCGTTCGACGGTCGGGGACCGCGAGGTGCTCGACCTGGCGGCCGCGGTGCGCTGGGCCCGCGACCTCGGGCACACGCGCGTGACGACCGTCGGCTTCTCCATGGGCGGCTCGGTGGTGCTGCGGCACGCGGCGCTGTACCGGCCGGGCGAGCAGGAGCGTGAGGGGCGCGCGGGGGCGCATACGGACGCGGTGGTCTCGGTGAGTGCGCCGGCCCGCTGGTACTACCGGGGCACGGCTCCCATGCGCAAGCTCCACTGGCTGGTGACCCGGCCCGAGGGCCGTCTGGTGGGCCGCTACGGATTCCGTACGCGCATCCACCACCGGGAGTGGAATCCGGTGCCGCTCTCCCCGGTGGAGGCGGTCCCGCGGATCGCGCCCACCCCGTTGCTGATCGTGCACGGCGACCGCGACGGCTACTTCCCCCTGGACCACCCCCGCATGCTGGCCGAGGCGGCCGGTGACCACGGGGAACTCTGGCTGGAGCCCGGCATGGGCCACGCCGAGCACGCGGCCGACGACAAACTGCTGGCCCGCATCGGGGACTGGGCCGGCGCACAGGGCGGCTAGCCTGACGGGGTACACAGCCGACCGACAGAGGAACCGCATGCCCAAGGTCACGGTGCGCTACTGGGCCGCCGCGAAGGCCGCGGCCGGGATCGCCGAGGAGCCGTTCGACGCGGCCACGCTCGCCGAGGCGCTCGACGCAGCCCGCGAGCGACACCCCGGTGAACTCGTGCGCGTCCTACAGCGATGCTCGTTCCTCGTCGACGGTGACCCCGTGGGCACCCGCGAACATGAGACGGTACGGCTGGCCGACGGCGGCACGGTCGAGGTGCTCCCGCCGTTCGCAGGAGGGTGACGATGACCGACCAGCCGTATCAGGGGTACGACCAGTACGACCCGTACCAGCAGCCCGCGCCGCCGCAGGGGTGGCCCGGGCAGCAGGCGTACGACGACCAGCAGGCCGCCCAGCAGCACACGCAGCAGTGGCAGGGCCAGACCTGGGAGACCCACGTCCAGCCGCCGGTGCCGCCGGCCTCGGCCGCGGAGACGGCCTATCTGCCGTCGCAGGGGGCGGGTGTGCCGGGGGCGGCCGGGGGAGCAGGGGCGGCCGCGGGAGCGGGAGCGTACGCGGGGTCGGGGTACGGCGAGACCGGGCAGGGGTGGGGCGGCGCGCCGCAGGGCCAGGCCCAGCCCCACCCGCAGGCTCAGGCCCAGCCCCACCCGCAGGCCCAGGCCCACCCGCAGGTCCAGGCCTACGCCCAGGCTCGACCGGGCCATGCTCAGCCGCAGGCTTACGCCCAGCAGGCCCCTGCCCCTGGTCATGCCTCTGCCCCTGCCCATGCCCAGCGCTCCCCCGCGGAAAGGGAGCCCGAGTCGGGTGAGGGCCCCGGGTACGGTCCCGCGACCGTCGCCGGCAACTCCCGCATCACGGACGCCCAGCGGGCCCGGCTTGAGGGCCGTTCGCCGATCATCGAGCCGGGGGTCCAGCCGGCCGGGCTCACGGCGCTGCTGGGACTGCTGCTCTCCGGCGCGGCGGCCATCGGGTCGTACGCCCTTCTCGTCCCGCTCGTCGTCCTTCAGGCCGTGACCGCGGCGGGCTGGTTCCGGCTGAACGGCATGTGGCCTGCCCGGCAGGGCATCGCGCTGGCCTTCGCGGGGGCGCTGACCGCGGACGTGGCGTTGCTGGTGGCCGACCGTGCTCCGGCGGCGATCCTCGGCACGCTGGGGGTCTGGGTACTGCTGACGCTGGTCCTTCAGCTGCGCTCGCACGCTGATCCGGACGAGCGGATGTACGGGCTGATGGCGACGGTGGTCTCGGCGGCGCTGTCGATCGTCGCGGGTGGGTATCTCGCGGCCGAGGCGGATGCGGTGAGTGTGGGGGCGGTGGCGGTGGCTGTCGCGGTGCTGGTGCGTGCGTTGCCGTTGCCGACGGTGGTCTCTGTGGTGATGGCGTTGCTTGCGGGGGCGGGGGCCGGTGGTGTGGTCGGTGCGATGACCGGGGTGGGGTCCGGTGGGGCCTTGCTCGGGGCCGGGGCCGCGGTGTGTGCGCTGGTCGGGCATCGGGTGGCCAGTTATGACTATCCGTCGCGGTTCGTGCACTTCACGGCGGGCGTCGCGTTGCCGCTGGCGGCTGCGGCGCCGGCGGTGTACGTGCTGGGACGGGCGTTCGTCTGAACCGGCTTTTCCTCGCCCCCGCCGCCCCTGCCCGTCCCGTCCCTGGGGGCTGCGCCCGAACTCAGCCTCTCCGGCGTTTGAGGAGCGGGGTCTGGGGCGGAGCCCCAGAAGGGGCGCGGGGCTGTATCGATATGCGGCTCCGCCGCGTGGGCGCGACCGGATGGGACGGGTTGGGGCGGCGGGGGCGAGGAAAGCCCAGGCCTGCTGTCACAGGTGATCGACAATTCGCTGGTCCAAGCCTTCCGCAGAGTTACGCTCGTCGCCATTGACGACTCTGAGGTGGGGGAACACCACAACATGCGAGCCCTGCGGATACTGCTGATAACCGTCGTGATCCTGGGCGGCCTCTTCGTACTGGCCGACCGCCTCGCCGTGGGGTTCGCCGAGGACGAGGCGGCCGGGAAGCTTCAGAGCTCCGAGAACCTCGCCGCCGCGCCGGACGTGTCCATCAAGGGCTTTCCCTTCCTGACGCAGGTGGCGAGCGGTTCGCTGGACGATGTCGAGGTCGGGATCAAGGACTACGAGGCGGCGACCGGCACCGACGGCAAGACGATCCGGATCGACGACCTGACGGCGAACATGAAGGGCGTCGAGTTCTCCGGCGACTACAGCTCCGCCACCGCGGCCACCGCCACCGGCACCGCGTCCATCACCTACGCCGAGCTGCTGAGGACCGCCAAGTCCGAGCCCACCGAGGTCGCGCCCGGCGTCACCGCCGGCGTCATCGGACTGTCGGACGGCGGCAACGGCAAGATCAAGGTCGCCGTCGAGGCCACCGTCCTCGGCACCAAGCTGCCGAACCCGGTCTACGTGCTCAGCTCCGTCACCACCGAGGGCGACACCGTGAAGGTGCACGCCGACACCCTGCCCGACTTCGGCGGCGCCGACATCGCCGAGAACCGGGCCCGCGCGATCACCGACTTCGAGCAGAAGATCGACGGTCTCCCCGGCGGCATCCAGCTCGACAAGGTCCAGGCGGCGAAGAACGGCGTCGAGATCACGGTGAAGGGTTCGGACGTCCGCCTCGCGGGGTAGTACGGCTGCGACCGCGAAGGACCTCCTCCTCTTCTTCCTCTTCCTCCCGTGTCCGATTGGCGAGACGGCGCCGTCCGTTCCGTAGATGTGACTGCCGATACACGCACCCGGAAGCCTTGCGGGACCGGCCTCGGCAGCCTGTCGATCCCGTATCGCGGACAATCTCGTCTCAGCATGCGACACACCGGTGACACGCCCGCATGTCCGTCCCTACGATCGAGCCCATGAAGCGACAGGCGGATCTCACGAAGCGGCGGGCAGTAGACCTCTGCCGCGTTGCCGCCATGCTCTGTCGCCCCTTCTGAGCGGAAGCTCCGACTTCTGCGTTTCCCCGCTGCCCTGACCAGGGCACAGGTGCGTCGTCTCGGTCCGAGCACGCACCCCCTCGCACTCGCACGCCCCGCCGCAACTGCCCCGGAGGAGAGAAGAGCATGAGCCGCAGCGACGTCCTCGTCGACGCCGACTGGGTCCAGGAGAACCTGGACAACCCCAACATCGCGATCGTGGAGGTGGACGAAGACACGTCCGCCTACGAGAAGAACCACATCAAGAACGCGATCCGGATCGACTGGACCAAGGACCTCCAGGACCCGGTCCGCCGCGACTTCGTCGACCAGGAGGGCTTCGAGAAGCTTCTGTCGGCCAAGGGCATCGCCAACGACACCCTGGTGATCCTCTACGGCGGCAACAACAACTGGTTCGCCTCGTACGCCTACTGGTACTTCAAGCTCTACGGCCACGAGAACGTCAAGCTTCTCGACGGCGGCCGCAAGAAGTGGGAGCTGGACGCCCGCGAGCTGGTCGACGGCACCGAGATCCCCGAGCGCCCGGCCACCGAGTACAAGGCCAAGGCGCAGGACAAGTCCATCCGTGCCTTCCGTGACGACGTCGTCGCCGCGATCGGCTCGCAGAACCTGGTCGACGTGCGCTCGCCCGACGAGTTCTCCGGCAAGCTGCTCGCCCCGGCCCACCTGCCGCAGGAGCAGTCGCAGCGTCCGGGCCACGTCCCGTCCGCCCGCAACATCCCGTGGTCCAAGAACGCCAACGACGACGGCACCTTCAAGTCGGACGAGGAGCTCAAGGAGCTCTACGCCGAGGAGCAGGTCGACCTGGCGAAGGACACCATCGCCTACTGCCGTATCGGTGAGCGCTCCGCGCTGACCTGGTTCGTCCTGCACGAGCTGCTCGGTGTGGAGAACGTCAAGAACTACGACGGCTCCTGGACGGAGTACGGCAGTCTGGTCGGCGTTCCGATCGAGCTCGGCGCCAACAAGTAAGACAACCTCTTCCATCCCGACCGGCCTTCGTTTCCGGTCAGACCCCTCTTGGAGAAAGACATGTGTGGAGCGAAGGCCGGCGGCCCCGACGCCTCGACGATCAAGCCCGGTGAGACCACGATCCAGGGCCAGGTGACGAAGGACGGCGAGCCGGTGGTCGGTTACGTCCGACTGCTGGACTCGACCGGCGAGTTCACCGCGGAGGTCCCCACCTCCGCCACGGGCCAGTTCCGCTTCTACGCGGCCGAGGGCACCTGGACCGTACGCGCGCTGGTCCCCGGCGGCACCGCCGACCGCACGGTCGTCGCCCAGCAGGGCGGCCTGGCCGAGGTGGCCATCACGGTCTGAGCGACACCCTGACCGGCCGAAGGGCCGTACCCCACGGGTTGGACACCCGGGGTACGGCCCTTTGGCGTGGGCCGGCCCATTCTTGACGGGCCCCTTGCACTGCTTCGCACGCTGCGGGACCCTGCGCCGGACTCCGTCCGTCGGCCTTCGGCGCGGGCCTGCGTCGATGGGGTCGGTCGTGGCCCGCCGGGCCGGCCCGCTACGTGCAGGGCGGGCCTACCCTGAAGTCATGTACGCACGGCGACGTCATCTCTACTTCGCCATGATGGGGACGTGCATCACGCTCTTCGTCCTGGCCTGGGGGGTCGTGCGTCTGTGGTCGGTGCCGGTGGCCGTGGGGATGTGTGTGGTGGCCATGGTCATTCCGCCGCTGGCCGCGATGGTCGCCAACCGGCGGGGGCCGGAGGACCGCTGGTGGGACGACCCGTCCGGGGATCCGAAGTCCGACGAGTGGTGGGACGAGCTGGACGGGAAGAAGCGGCGGCAGTAGGAAGGCGGGCATGTCGCCTACGAAGTTGTCCACCGTGGTGCTCGACGCGCGGGACGCGCAGGAACTCGCCGGTTTCTACCAGCGGCTGCTGGGCTATGTGGTGCGCGCCGAGGAGCCGGACTGGGTCCTCATCGGGCCGCCACCCGGCACCGAGGGAACGTCCCTCGCCTTCGAGACCGAACCCGACTACGTGCCGCCCGTCTGGCCCAGCCGCAGGCCCGGCGACCAGCAGATGATGCTGCACCTGGACATCGAGGTCGACGACCTGGAGGCCGAGACCGCGCGGGCGCTGGCGGAAGGGGCGTGGCTCGCGGAGTACCAGCCCCAGGACGACGTACGCGTGCTCTACGACCCGTCCGGGCACCCCTTCTGCCTCTGGACCGAGGAGTCGACCGAGGAGTCGACCGAGGAGTCCCCCGCGGCTCAGTAGACGAGCGCCTGCGTCTCGTCCGCCAGAGCCTCCTGGACGAAGACCTGGGCGCCCGCGATCCGTACGCCCTCGATGACGTCCTTCTCCGTGATGTCCCGGCGGGCCGCGCACTGGGTGCACAGGGTGAGGCGGCCGCTCGCGAGGATCGCGTCGATCAGGTCGGGGAGCGGGGCCGCGTGGGGGAGCTCGAACTCGGCGGCGCGGCCCGGCAGGGCGAACCACGCGGACTCGCCGGTCAGCCATACGGAGACGTTGACGCCGCTGGCCACGGCCACCGCCGCGACCGTGAACGCCTGTGAGCAGCGTTCGGGGGCATCGGCCCCCGCCGTCACCTTGATCACCAGCTTCTTCGCCATGGCCGAATCGTAATCAACTCCCTTACAACCTGCGGCGTTGGCCATGGGTCTCCTGTGCGCGCGCATACGGAATGCGCACTTCACGTTCCGTGGGGGGACGTCTTGGATGTACCTGAAGAAGTGGGAGAGGCGGCTGACGCGCCGGTCATGCCGGTTTCCTCGGCTGCGCCCGCGCACCCGGAGGTGCCCGGACCGGCCGAGCCGGCCGCCCTGCCCCGGCCTCGTCGCCGCGGGCGCACCGCGGCGCTCCTGATCGCCGGAGCCGTGCTCGGGCTCGTCGCCGGGACCTGTACCGGTTACCTGGTGCAGGCCGATCGCCGGCCCACGAAACTGCCGCCCCTCTCCCAGCCCGTGGTCGAGCGGGCCAAGGGGGTGGCCGAGCCGCTGTCCGCCGCCGAGGACCGCCGGGTGAGGACCGACGGTGATCTGCGCGAGCTGCTGCTCCAGCGGCCCAAGGGCGCGCGGGACACCGTGATCACGGCGGGCACCGACGGCTGGTTGGACCTAGCCGACTACGCGGACGGCTACGAGGAGCCGGGCGAGATGTTCGGCGACCTCGTCAGCGACGAGTTCCGCCGTGCCGCCGTCACGGGCTGGCGGGTGGGCACCACCTACAACGTCGAGATCCAGCTGGCACAGTTCCGCCAGGAGCAGGCCCTGGCGGCCGGCGGCCACGCCGAGGGCGCGTACTACTGGGCCGAGGAGGAGCCCGACACCCGCAGCTGGCCCATCCCCGGCACGGGTGACGGCATGGCGTACGTGCACGACACCCCGGAGCGGGACGCCGGCTACCTCCCGCTGTACTCGGCCGAGGCACACGCCTGGCGCGGCGACATCGCGATGCACATCTGGGTCTACGACACCAAGCCGATCTCCAAGGAGAAGATCATGGATCTCGCCGAGCGGCAGATGGGGCGGCTGTGACCGAGATATCCGAGAGCCCTCAGAACGCCGAGAACGCCGAGAACGCCGAGAACGCCGAGAACGCCGAGGGCTCCGAGAACGTCCAGGGCGCTCAGGGCGCTCAGGGCGCCGAGAACCCCCGGGCCGCCGAGAGCACCGCGAGCCCCGAGCGGAAGCGGCCGCGGCCCTCGCGGCTCGGCGCCCTCGCCGGGACCGTCCTGCTGCTGGGTGCCGTCGTCGCCGGTGCCGGCTACACCGTCGTCACCGTCCAGGGCGCCGACCGGGACCCGGGCCGGCCTACCTGGAAGTTCCCCAAGCCGTCCGCGGCCGACGCCAAGGCGGAGAAGGCGGGCTCGGGACTGCGCGGGCTGCTGCTGCCGTACGGGGAGAACGGCTACACCCGCGGCCCCGACCTCGGAGAGTTCGGGGCCGACGCCGAGCTCAGCGGACGTCAGGCCACCGCCCTGCGCAAGGACTCGCTCAAGGACCTGCCCCGCACCCAGCGTCGGCAGCTGGAGAAGGAGATCGACAAGCAGAGCGTCAAGGGCATGGTGATGCGCAGCTACTTCTACGCGACCCGCCGCGCCATCAACTTCGACGAGGCGTTCTCCGTCAGCGTCACCCTGGCACGGATGGAGAGCCGTACGGCCGCACGGGACATCGCGACGTCCCAGAACGAGTTCTTCTCCGCGCTCGGCGTCTTCCGCAAGGGGCCGAAGATCGAGGGCCACAAGAACGCCAAGTGCTTCCTGACGCCCAAGGGCGAGGACGAGGAGCTCGACGGCGTGTTCTGCGCGGCCTACTCGGGTGACGTGCTGATCAGCTTCACCGCTGCGGGCATCCGACCGGTCGACCTGGCCGGCATCGGGGTGTTCGTCACCCGGCAGCTCGACCGCATCGACGACCAGGGGATGGCCGTATGACCGAGCAGCAGTACACCGCCACGGCGCCCCTGGCCGACATCCCGCCGGAGCCGGCGGGCGATCCGGCCGTTCCGGCCGTTCCCCCCGTGAAGAAGGACCGCCGTGTCCTGCGCGCCGTCCTGCGTTGGACCGCGGCCGTCGTCGTCTTCGCCGCCGTCGGCGCCTCCACCGCGTACGGAATCACGCGTATGGAACGCACGGACGTGCCCGGTCTCGCGACCGAGACGGACGGGCGCTGGACGTACCCGGAGATCACCAGGCCGCCGCTGCCCGCCGGCAGCCCGGCGCCGTTCGCCGAGGAGAACCTGGCCTCCCTCCACCACGCGGACCTGCGCGAGCTGCTGCTGCCGGCGCCCACGGGGGCCGAGGCGGACAAGGAGCTGAGCGGGCGCGACGGCTGGCTGGCCACGAAGGACTTCCTGTCGGCGTACGCACTGGAGGAAGACCGGGACAACCTCGGCCAGCTGCTCACGGACCACGCCCTGCGGCACATCGCGGCCCGTGGCTGGACCACGCCGGACGGTACGCGCACGCGGATCTACCTGCTCCAGTTCGAGTCCGGTCAGGTGGCTGACGTGCTTCAGCAGGACCACCTCACCAACTTCGACTCGCCCGCCTACGGCCTGCGCGGTGCCGACCGGATGCACATGGACGAGGGCTTCCCCGCCGACGCCGAGGTCGTCGACGTACGGCACTACGCCTACGCCGAGGCCAAGCCGTACGGCGCCGAGCAGGTCCGGCAGGCGTACCTGGTCTCCGGTGACGTGCTGGGGCTGGTCGTGCAGGCCCGCAAGGGCGGGGCCGCGGCCGTCCCGTTCCAGCAGACGGTGGTCCTACAGAGCCAGCTGCTCGGCTGAGCCCGCGAGGGCGTACCTCATACGGAGGGCCCGGCCCCGGCCGCGTAAGCTGGGGCCCGGCCCTGTGTACGCAAAGCATTCCCCACGCTCAATCGAGGAGCACCCCGTGGAGATCTTCTTCGAAGCCCTGCTGGTCCTGGTCTGCGTCGGCGTTCTCGCCTTCGCCGGGCTGACCGTGAAGAAGCTGTACCAGGGCCAGCGCTGACCGCCATCACCGACGTACGAGACTTCTGAGCTGCTCATGATCGAGATCCCGTCCGACCTCCACAAGGACCTCGTCCCCCTCGCCTTCCTGCTCGGCAACTGGGCGGGCGCGGGCGTGCACGACTTCCCCGGCTCCGAGAAGTGCAACTTCGGGCAGGAGGTCGCCTTCACGCACGACGGCCGGGACTTCCTGGAGTACCGCTCTCACACCTGGGTGCTGGACAACGAAGGCAACAAGGTGCGGCCGCTGGAGTCCGAGCACGGCTTCTGGCGCATCGACGCCGACCGCAAGGTCGAGGTCACGATGGTCCGCAACGACGGCGTCGTCGAGGTCTGGTACGGCGAGATGGCCGACAAGAAGCCCCAGATCGACCTGGTGACGGACGCCGTGGCCCGCACGGCCGCCTCCGGCCCCTACACCGGGGGCAAGCGGCTCTACGGCTACGTCAAGAGCGACCTGATGTGGGTCGGCGAGAAGCAGACCCCCGAGGTCGAGCTGCGCCCCTACATGTCGGCCCACCTGAAGAAGGTCGTCACCCCGGAGGAGGTCGAGCGCTGGGCCAAGGCCCTGCCGGACGACCTTCCGGACGACGGCATCGCCTTCTTCAAGTAGGCATCCCGTCGACTGGCTCTAGACTTTCCGGTGTGGTGAGCACCGACTGGAAGAGCGACCTCAGGCAGCGCGGCTACCGGCTGACGCCGCAGCGTCAGCTTGTCCTCGAAGCTGTGGACACCCTCGAGCACGCGACCCCCGACGACATCCTCGTGGAAGTGAGGAAGACGGCGTCGGGGGTCAACATCTCCACCGTGTACCGGACCCTGGAGCTCCTGGAGGAACTCGGGCTGGTCAGCCACGCCCACCTCGGGCACGGTGCGCCGACGTACCACCTCGCCGACCGCCACCACCACCTCCACCTGGTCTGCCGCGACTGCGAGAACGTCATCGAGGCGGACGTCCAGGTGGCCGCCGAGTTCACCGCCAAGCTGAGCCGGACCTTCGGCTTCGAGACCGACATGAAGCACTTCGCGATCTTCGGCCGCTGCAAGGACTGCTCCCTGAAGAGTTCAACTACCGAGTCGTAGGCTTAGGCATATGAAGAGCCCCCTGCTGACCCTGCCCGGCGCCGTGCCCGCCGAGGGCGTGGACGAAGGCGTCGCCGCGCACTACGGCGATCTGTTCCGCGAGCAGCGCGCCCTCGCCGACGGCTCCGGTTTCGTCGACCTCTCGCACCGCGGAGTCGTCGCCGTCACCGGCCAGGACCGGCTGAGCTGGCTGCATCTGCTGCTCACCCAGCACGTCAGCGACCTCCCGGTGGGCGAGGCCACCGAAGCGCTGATCCTCTCGGCGCACGGCCACATCGAACACGCGCTGTACCTGGTCGACGACGGCACGACGGTCTGGGCCCATGTCGAGCCCGGCACCCAGGACGCGCTGATCGCGTACCTGGAGTCGATGAAGTTCTTCTACCAGGTCGAAGTCGCCGACCGGACCGCCGAGTTCGCGGTCGTCCACCTGCCCGCCGGATCCATCGCCGAGATCCCCGAGGGCGCCGTCGTACGCGAGACGGCGTACGGCCGTGACCTGTTCCTCCCGCGTGCCGACCTGGAGTCGTACGCCGAGAAGGCGGGTCCGGCGGCCGGCATCCTCGCCTACGAGGCGCTGCGCGTCGAGCACCACCGCCCGCGCCTCGGCTTCGAGACCGACCACCGCACCATCCCGCACGAGCTGGGCTGGATCGGCACCGCGGTGCACTTGCAGAAGGGCTGCTACCGCGGCCAGGAGACGGTCGCCCGGGTCCACAACCTCGGCAAGCCGCCGCGCCGCCTGGTCTTCCTGCACCTGGACGGCAGCGACGTCCACCTGCCCCCGCACGGCACGGAGCTCCGGCCGGCCGACGAGGGCCCCGACGGCCGCAAGATCGGCTTCATCACCACATCGGTACGGCACCACGAGCTGGGCCCGGTCGCGCTGGCGCTGGTCAAGCGGAACGTGCCGGTGGACGCGAGGCTCCTGGCCGGAGAGACAGCGGCCGCACAGGAAGTGGTCGTCGAGCCGTAGCCGTGCGACTGCGGCTCCGGGCTCGCCAGGGGGTGTTTTGAAAGTCCCGCACAGCACCCACGGCGCCCGGCACGCACCGGCTGCGACACCAGCCGCTGCCGCGGCGGGCGCGGGCACCGCACGGGACTTTCAAAACACCCCCTAGATCTCCAGCAGCACGGTGAACGGGCCGTCGTTCGTCAGACCCACCCGCATCTTGGCGCCGAACCGGCCCGTCGCCACCGTCGCGCCCAGGGCGCGGAGTTGGGCGACGACCTCGTCGACGAGCGGCTCGGCGACATCTCCGGGCGCGGCGGCGTTCCAGGTGGGCCGGCGTCCCTTGCGGGCATCGCCGTACAGGGTGAACTGGCTGATGACGAGGAGCGGGGCGTCGATGTCGCTGCACGACCTCTCGTCGTTCAGCATGCGGATCGACCAGAGTTTGCGGGCGAGTTGGGCGGCCTTCTCCTTGGTGTCCTCGTGCGTGACACCGACGAGCACGCACAGCCCTTCGCCCACGATCTCGCCGACGGTCTCGTCATCCACGACGACACTCGCGCCGTCCACCCTCTGCACCACAGCTCGCATGCGGCCATCATGCCCGGTGAGGGGGAAGCCGCCGGTAAAGGGGCCTGCCGGGGCTTCTTCGCGGTCTCTTTTTTGATCCTTAAGCCCCCATCTGGGGCCGTTCGTGGGCACTCGGTCACATAGGGGCCACTTGGGATGGCACCATGCTTCCACACGCCGGTCGAGGGGACGGTAGAGGCATATGAGCACACCGAGTACCGGGCAGCCTCCTGGGGCTGTCGTGTTGAGTCACACGGGCCAGCCGGCCGGGCTGAGGCCGCCCACGCAGCGCACGGCCGACGATCCGGGCCCGGGGGCGGATCCACGGCTGCCCGTCGATCCGCCCGAGCCCGATCTGACCGTGCTCAGTCTGCCCGAGCTGCGCACCCTGCGGCGGGACGCACAGCGGGACGAGGCGGACCTGAGTTATGTACGTCGACTGCTGCAAGGGCGGATCGACATCCTGCGGGCGGAACTCGCGCGGCGCTCTCCCGCGGGCGCGGCGTCCGTCGTGGAGCGACTCTCGGAGATCCTCACCGACGCCCCGGCCCGCCACCGCTCGTCGGCCCGCCACGTCACCCTGGGCACCCCGCAGAGCGAGGAGTACCGGCTGCTGGCGGCCGAGATGCTGGCCGAGGTGGAACTGTCGGACCTTCAGGCGCGGACGGACGTCGAGCTGAACGCCGCGATGGGCAGGCTGGTGGGGTACGAGCAGCAGGTGTCCCGACGCCGGCAGCGGTTGCAGCGGACGGCGGACGACTGCGGGGCGGAGATCACACGCCGTTACCGGGACGGCGAGGCCGTGGTGGACGACCTGCTGACCTAGCTGACGCCGGCTGCGCGGCCACCGCCCGGTGGGGGCTGGTCGCGCAGTTCCCCGCGCCCCTTGGGAGCACTTTCAGCCCGTCCGGCGTGTGCGGACGAGGCCCGGAGGGCCGACAGCGGGGGTCTGGGGGGCGCAGCCCCCGGGGGCGGGACGGGTAGGGGCGGCAGGGGCGAGGAAAAATGCGAGGACACCCCCGCACCCACCTCCCTACCGTGACCCCATGAGCCGTCCCGAACCCGACACAGGCACAGACGTCCGCCCCATCACCGAGGCCGACATCCCCGACTGGATCAGGGCCCTGAACACGGGCTTCCTCCGCACCCCCGACGTCTCCGGGACGGAGATAGCGGACCGCAGCTCGTACCTCGTCCCGTCCCGCACCCTCGGCGCCTTCGACACCGGCCGCTGCGTCGCCACGTTCCGGTCCTTCGCGCAGGAGATCACTGCGGTCGGCGGCGCCCCCGTCCCCGCCGACGCCATAACGAACGTCACCGTCACCCCCACCCACCGCCGCCGAGGCCTCCTCACCCGCATGATGGCCCACGACCTCACCGCAGCGAAGGACCGCGGCGACGTCGTAGCCACCCTGATCGCCGCCGAGTACCCGATCTACGGCCGCTACGGCTTCGGCCCCGCCACCTGGACCACCCAGTGGACGGTCGACGTCCCACGCGCCGGCCTCGACCCGAGGTGGGCCGGCCCCGAGGACGGCGGCCGTATCGACCTCGTGGACGGGGCGGACGTACGCAAGCTCGGCCCGGAGCTGTACGAGAGGGTGCGCGGCGCGCAGCCGGGTGCCGTCGACCGGGACGAGCGGTGGTGGCAGGTCGGCACCGGGGTGCTGCGCCTGGACAGGTCCCCGTGGACCGAGCCCTTCTTCGCCGTGTACCGCTCGGCGGGCGGCGAGGTGCAGGGGCTGGTGTCGTACCAGGCGGACGACCACTGGGGCGACGGCAAGCAGCCGTTGAACACGGCGTCCGTGAACTGGCTGATCGCGGCGGCCCCGGACGCCGAGCGGGCGCTGTGGCGCTATCTGTGCTCGATCGACTGGATCACCACGGTGAAGAGCGGCTGGCGGGCCCCCGACGACCTCCTGCCCTTCTACCTGCCCGATCCGCGGGCCGCCCGGGTCACGACACAGGCGGACTGGCTGTGGGTGCGGATCCTGGACGTCGTACGGGCTCTGGAGGCGCGGACGTACGAGGGGCAGGGGACGCTGGTGCTCGACGTCGTGGACGGGGGCGGCCACGGGAGCGCAGGCGGTTTCACGGGTGGGCGGTACCGGCTGGACGTGTCCGCGGACGGTGCCTCGTGCACCCCGACCACGGCGACCCCCGAACTCACCCTCGACATCGCCGACCTGGGCCGGCTGTGGCTCGGCGACGAGTCCGCGGTGCGGCTCGCCGCGCTGGGCCGGGTGCGGGAAGAACGAGCGGGCGCCGCCCTGGTGGTCGACGCCCTGCTGCGTACGTCCAGGCGGCCTTGGTGCCCGGACGTCTTCTGAGGCTCCTCTCTGTCGGCGGCAGGTCTGTTCATCCGTAGCGTGCTGTTCGGTTGTGACTGTGCGATGTCGTTGTTCAGTTGTCGCTGTTGAGTTGTGGCTGTGCTGTTGGTGCAGACTGACCAGGCTCCCGGCTCCCCTCCGGAAGGGAGCCCGGTCAGCCGGACTGGGCGAGCAGCATCACGAGGATGACCGCTCCGATGCCGCCGATCACGGTGTTCTTGGCCTTGATCCCCAGGGTCAGCGCGACGAAGGCGATGAGGCCCATCGCGCCGTACTTCATCTGGAGGAGCTGCTCGAATCCGATGGCCAGGGCGGCGACTGCGAGGTAGATGAGCGGCATGAGGTCCGTCCTTCCGAGTGGGCGGAGCGGACCCCGCCGATGTGAGGTGCTGAGCGCGCCGGAGCGACCAACCATCGGAAAGTGCAACCATGTTGAACAAGTTGGTGACCAACTTACCGCGAGTTGCTTTGGCTTGGAAGTGTCCGGTAACCACCTTTCGGTTAACTGCCGCGAGATGGCGCAAAGTTGTAACCTTCCGATGTGACCTCGGAAGGCGCTGCCGTCAACGGCGGCAAGAAGAGGACGCGCTCGCACCGTGAAGTGGCGGAGGTGCTGCGCCAACGGATCAGGTCCGGCGAGCTGCGACCTGGCCAACGCATGCCCACGCAGGCCCAGCTGGCCGACGAGTTCGACGTCGAGCGCGGAGCCGTGCGGCAGGCCCTGCGCATCCTGCACTCGGAGAGCCTGCTCACCAATGTGTCCAAAGGGGCCCCGGCGACCGTCGCCCCCGACCTCGGCAGGGCGTTGACCGGCACCGGAGTACCGCCGGCGCCCACCATGGCAGCCCTCGCCCCGCGCATCGCGGCCGCCTTCGCCGCCCCGCACGTCGAGATCGACGCCCTGTGCCTGACCTCGGTCTCCCTCACGCTCGCCATCGGCGAACCGCTCCGCCAGATCCACGCCGGACAGCTGAAACCGGCCAGGCTCGACGTGCGTGTCCTGCTGCCCAGCCGCGACATCCCGCTCGCGTTTCCGGCGCCGGTGGACGCCTCGGCCGACGGCGCCTACCAACAGCTGCGGCGCCGCTGGCTCGCCCAGCGCAACGCCCAGGGCCAGGTGCTCCAGCACCGTCTGCTGGCGCTGCGCTCGACGCACGGCATCGATGTGCAGGTCACCTTCCGTGCGCTGCCCTTCACCCCGCCGGTGAAGCTCTACCTGCTCAACAACGCGGAGGCGCTCTTCGCCTACTACACGCTGACCCGCCGCGAGGTGGAGATCGACCACCGGCATCTGGAGACGTACGACCCCAATGGCACACAGTCCTTGCTGTTCGCCTTTCAGCGCGGGACCGAGCATCGCGACACCTCGTTCGTGGAGCAGTCCCGCCTGTGGTTCGACGCGCTCTGGGAGACCATCAGCACCGAGTTGTCCCTGGACTGACAGCGGCCGGATCACAGCGCCTGCCTTGAGAGCATCAGGACGAGCAAGAGCGCGCCGATGGTGCTGCACGTCTGGTTGCGGGCCTTGACGCCGATGGCGAACAGAAGCAGCGCGAGGAGGCCCAGGACGCCGTATCTCCACAGAATGATCTGCTGCACAGTGAAGACGAAGGCGGTGACGAAGGCGGTGACGAAGGCGGCGAACTCGTTCACGGCGGTGTCTCCTTGGGGCAGGGAGGAAGAAGCTCTCCTTCGGCGGGAAGTGCACTGATAACTCTGTCGAGTTGGTCGAAGTTGGCAGCCAACTGTGGTTATGTAGTACCAACTTGGAGGGTGGGCCTAAACAGCGTCCGGAGAACTCCCCCGAAGTGGGATGAGGTCGTAGCGTTTGGTCGTGGCCGAGGAGAACGTGGCAGTGAACGGCAGCAGAAGACTCTCGCCCCAGCAGATCGCCGACATCCTGCGGGAACGGATCCGCGTCGGTGACCTCAAGGCGGGCGACCGCCTGCCCACCCAGGCCGATCTGGCAGAGGAGTTCGGGGTGGAGCGCGGCGCCGTACGCCAGGCCCTGCGCGCACTCCAGGAGGACGGTCTCCTCACCAACGTGAGCAGGGGGAGTCCGCCGCGGATCGCCGAGCCGACGCCGGCGAGGGAGGGGCCGCAGCCGACGATGGTCGGGCTGGCGCCGCGGCTGACGGAGGCGTTCTCGAAGGCGCATGTGTGCATCGATGCCGCCTGTCTCACCGCCGAGAGTCTGATGATCGCCCTGAGCGAGCCCATCCGCCTGATCCATGCGGGCACTCTCGACCCCGAGTCGATCAACGTCCGCATCCTGCTGCCGTCCCGGGACATCGATCCCGCCTTCCCGGTCCCGGTCGAGAGCCGCGAGGACGACCCCGTTCATCAGCGCCGGCTGGCGATGCGCAACGCTCAGGTGCAGGTGCTGCGGCACAATCTGCTGGCGCTGCGCGCGACGCATGGCATCGATGTGCAGATCACCTTCCGTGCGCTGCCCTTCACCCCGCCGGTGAAGCTGTACCTGCTGAACCGTGACGAAGCGCTGATCGGCTACTACGTCCTGACCGAACGCCGGGAGGAGTACGAAGAGAAGACGGTGGACATGTACGACGTCCTGGGCTCCCAGTCCGTCCTCTTCTCCTTCGTGAAGACGGCCGGGGTGCGGGACGCGGCGTTCGTGGCGGAGTCCCAGAAGTGGTTCGATGCCCTCTGGGAGACCATCACCACGGATCTGAACCTCCCCTAGCCCCGCCGGCCACCCGGCGTGGCGCAGACTGAATCGGTGACCTCGTACACGGATGACCTCCACGATCTGATCACCCGCGTCCGGTTCGTGCTCTGGGACTTCGACGGTCCGATCTGCCGCCTCTTCGCCGGCCACAAGGCGGACTCCGTGGCCAGGGAACTCGTCCGATGGCTCGACGGATCCGGGATGCGGCACATGTTGACCCACGAGGAGCGGCGGTTCGCCGACCCGTACGAGGTGCTGAGGGCGGTCGATCGCCGGTGTCCGGGCAGTGACCTGGTGGCGGAGGTGGAGGCGCGACTCACGCGGGAGGAACTGCGAGCGGCCTCGTCCGCCATGCCGACCCCCTACGCCGACGACCTCGTCCTGGCATGGGCGGCGAGGGGCGCGCGCCTGGCGGTCACCACGAACAACTCGCCGGCCGCGGCACGCAAGTACTTGCGGACACGGGGGTTGGAAAGTTGCTTCGGGCCGCACATCTACGGGCGCACCCAGGACCCGAACCTCCTCAAGCCGCATCCGCACTCTCTCCGGCAGGCGCTGGCCGCGCTCGGCGCGGACCCGTCGGACGCGCTGATGGTCGGCGACGGGCCCACGGATCTCCTGGCCGCACAGCAAGCCGGCGTCGCCTTCATCGGGTACGCACGCAACGACAGGAAGGAGGAGCTGCTGCGGGAGGCGGAGGCCGAGCACATCGTGCTCTCCCTGAGTGAGGTGCTGCGGGGACTCAAGGTCTGAGCGGCCCTCGACGGAGGAAGTTGCCACGATCGTCACCCCTTTCACCTACACCCGTCCTACAACTTTCTGTCCAATTGGCTTGCTTGCCTGATGAGTTACTTCCCAACTGGACTGATCGCTTAACTTCCAGTCCAATCGGGTCGGTTGTCTGACTGGAAGTGGGTTGGTTCTGGGCTGGTAGGAGTACGATCGCGGGCGTGAGCGAAGACGTGAGCGAAGACCGGAGCGACGGCGAAGGCGGCGCGACGTACCAGTGGGTCAGAGGCGAACTCCTCAATCGTCTGACCGATGGGACATACGTCCTGGACTCACGTCTGCCGTCCCAGCGTGAGCTGGCGGAAGAGTTCAACGTGTCGCGGGACACCGTGCAGAAGGTGCTGCGGGAGCTGGCCGGCGAGGGCTGGATCACCTCGCGGCAGGGCAGTGGGACCAGGGTGATCCGGGGGCAGTCGCCCATATCGTCCCCCGGGGGGCGCAGCGTCTCCCTGGAAGAGCTCATGGACGAGGCCTTCCAGAAACCGGAGGTCACCCTTGACGTCTACACGCTCAGCTCCGAGACGCTGGCGTTCCAGATCCACCGGCAGGACGAACAGATTCGGCTCAAGCGTCCGAAACTTCAGCGGATCGCCCTGCGCATGCTGCTGCCCGCCAAGAACCTGACGGGCCGGCAGTATCCGAAGGCCGTGGACGACAAGGACGACGCGGCGGTGTGGGAACGCCATCTCGACACCATGCGCAGGAGTACGGACGCGATCCAGGAGAAACTCCAGGGCCTCAAGGCCGAGGGGTACGTGCCGTCCGTGGACCTTGAGATCCGCTACGTGAACCTCCAACCCACCCAGAAGGTGTACCTGGTCAACGGCACGGCGATGTTGTCCGCGCCGTATGTGCCGGTCATGCGCCCGATCTACCTGGTGGCGCACGACAAGCACGTGGAGGCGTTCGACGTGCTGGGTGTGGGCGCCCCGCTCACGTACGACGTCAAGGACGACCACGAGCACTCGCCGGCCTCCCAGAGGGTGGCCAATCACCGGAAGTGGTTCGACGCGATGTGGGAACTACTCGCCCGCGCTGAGCATCACAGGCCGTGAGGAGAGTCGTCCAAATGGTGACACGGCGGGAAGTGGGCGACCCCGCCTACTACTCTGCGCGCTCATGTCCCCCCAACTGCCCGGCAGGGCGCATCGGGCTCTCGTGCGTTTTCTTGCGGAGAACCGCCGTGCGAGTGCGTACGAAGAAGTGGTGATCGGCCACCACAACATGAATCACATCCGCCCGCTCGGACAGCCGCTGGCCCTTTTGCTGGGAGAGCGCTCCGGTCAGGTCCGCGCCAAGTTCCGCACGCCCTTCGAGACGATCGAGGTGGTGCCGCGGATCTGGCCGCGGGAGTCGGAGATCCTGCGTGTCGTGGGGTCCCGGTTGCCCGATGCGCCGCGCTGCCTCGCGGACTTCGGCGTGTGGTCTCTGGACACCTTGGTGAAGGGGCGCGTGCTGTCGGACGTCGTGCCGGAGGGGACCGTCGGAGCCGACCGGCTGGCGGCGCTGGCCGACTTCTTCGTGACCCTGTCCGACGTACCGAAGGAGGAGCTGCCCGGCTTGCCCGCCGACTGGCCCGAGGACGGGGACAGTCTTGGCTTCCTGCACTGGCTGGCCGGGTTTGCCGCCGACCGGGTGTACCAGGCCAACCTGCCCCGCTTCGGCGCACTGTTCGACGCCGTCGGGGTTCCGGGGGACGCCATGGAACGGTTCCTGAACGCGACGCCGCCGCTCACACGGCGCCCCTTCGCCCTGCTGCACACGGACGTTCACCGGGCGAACATCGTGCTCTCCCCGCGACGGGACGGTGAGCGGCTCGTTGTCATCGACTGGGAGACGGCCATGTACGGCGACCCGCTGCATGAACTCGCCACCCATCTCGTCCGTATGCAGTACGGCAAGACGGAAAAGGACCTGATGGTCGGATTGTGGGCTGAGGCGATGCGCCGGGCCGGACACGGGGAGATGGCCGCCGGTCTGGAACGCGATCTGCCCTCGTACCTGGGCTTCGAACTCGCGCAGTCGGTGTTCCCCGACGTGATGCGTGCTGCCCTCCGTCTCCCGGACCAGCCCACCGACCGGGACTTCGCCGAGGCCGCTGAGCGGGTGTGCCGTGCGCTGTGGCGGGCCAGGGAGCCGCTGCGACTTGAGGAGCGGCCGGTGGACGAGGACGTGGTCCGGCAGGCGCTTCGGCGGTGGCAGGCGTCGGACGACCGAGTTGCGCTCGTGAAAGGGCGCGGAAAGGGAGTGCGTGGATGGGACGACTCGCGCAGGCGCAAGCGCCGGGGAGGGAGCCCGGGAGCCGGACTGCTGAACGGGATGATCGGAGCATTGCTGCTGACCAGGATGACTGTGATGCCGCGGTAGTCGCCGCGCGGGCGCTCCTGGAGTGGTCGACCTGCGTGCTGTTCGATTTCGACGGTCCGATCTGTCGGTTGTTTCCCCGGGGCTCCTCACGACCGCTGGCAGAGGAACTTCGCCGCCTGGTGGCGGCCTTCGGCCTCGAGGACGCCCTGACCGGCGCCGAGCGGACCGGGAAGGATCCGCATCTGGTGCTGCGTGCCGTACACCAGGCAGCGGCGCGGGCGGATGTCCGCCGGGGCTTCGAGGACGTGGACTTCGGGCAGTTGGTCGGAGCGCTCGAAGCGGCGGTGACCGAGGGCGAGCTCACCGCGGTGCGGGTCGCCTGGCCCACCCCGAACGCGGACGAGTTCATCGGCCGGCTGGCCGAACGCGGGCTGTGCCTCGCCGTCGTGACCAACAACTCCCCGCACGCGGCCGGGTGTTATCTCCGGGAGCGCGGGCTGGAAGGGCACTTCAAGGCGATCCACGGCCGTACCGCCGACCCCGGTTTGATGAAACCGCATCCCGACGTCGTCCGGCGAGCCCTGGAGAGCCTGGGGCTGCCGCCGCAGGACGCGGTGATGATCGGGGACACGCCGACGGACCTGGAAGCCGCGACGGAGGCGGGTGTGGGGTTCATCGGGTACGGCAGGAACGAGGCCAAGCGGAAACTGCTGCGGGACGCCGGGGCGAAGGTCGTTCTGGGGGCGTACGCTCCGTTGATCGAAGGAATGGGGTAGAGGGGGGCCGCCGCCCATGACTCCAGAGCCCGTGTCGGGGGCACGGACTCGCGTCGATGAGATGTGGGCCGTTATGCGTAGGCTCACCCCCATGTCAGAGACCGGACTGCGCGAACGCAAGAAGCAGCGGATGTACCAGACCGTGTCGGACACCGCCATCCGCCTCTTCCTGGAGAGGGGCTTCGACGCCGTCTCCGTCGCCGATGTCGCCGCCGCGGCGGAGATCTCCAAGCCGACGCTGTTCCGGTACTTCCCGACGAAGGAGGATCTCGTCCTGTACCGGTTCGCCGATCACGAGGACGAGGCCGCGCGGGTCGTGCGGGAGGGGCCGTCGCCGGTCGAGGCGCTGCGTCGGCACTTTCTCGACGGGCTGGAGCGGTGTGACCCGATCACGGGGCTCAATGACGATCCCGAGGTGCTCGCCTACCAGTCGTTGCTGTACGGGACTCCCGCGCTGGTCGCTCGCATGTACGGCTACCTGGAGCGTTCGGAGGCCGCGCTGGCCGAGGCGCTGGGGGGAGGGCTGGAGGCGCGGCTGGCCGCGGGGCAGATCGTGGCGGTGCAGCGGGTCCTCGCGCAGGAGAACTGGCGGCGGATCGCGGCGGGGGAGCGGGCGGCCGAGGTGCGGGGGGATGCCATGGCGGCCGCCGAGCGGGCGTTCGGGGTCTTGGAGGCCGGGCTGCCGGGGCTGGTCGCCCGCCATACTGAGGCTGAGTAAAAGATTTAACTCGGTTACGTTATTTCGGTACGCTCCATGGAATGACGTCACCCGACCCTGCCCTCCGCCACGCCCTCGACCAGGAACGCGCCCACCACGACCGCTGCCGCACCGCCCTCGCCGTCATGGTCGACGGCGCCGACGAACAGGTCGTCATCGGCGAGAACGCCTCCGCCTCCGGTGCCGATGCCGAGATCCTCGGCTACCAGCTGCGCAGCCAGGCCAAGGCGATGCACGAGCTGCCCGAGGGGCCGTTGTTCTTCGGGCGGCTGGACTTCAGCGGCCCGGAGCAGCAGGCGCTGCACATCGGGCGGCTGCGGATCAGCGAGCATCCCGCCGCGCCGCCCCTCGTCGTCGACTGGCGCGCACCCGTCTCCCGCGCCTTCTACCAGGCCGGCGCCCGCGACCCGCAGGGTGTCGCCGTCCGCCGGCGCTTCGGCTGGGCGCCCGGCAGCCGCGGGGACTCCGCCGACCTCACCGGCCTGGAGGACGAGCACCTCGCCCGGGGCGAATCGCGGGCCGGCGAGATCGTCGCGCGGGAGATCGAACGGCCCCGCGTCGGACCCATGCGGGACATCGCGGCCACCATCCAGCCCGAGCAGGACGATCTCGTACGAGGTGACCTCACCCTCTCCGTATGCGTCCAGGGCGCCCCCGGCACCGGTAAGACCGCCGTCGGCCTGCACCGCGCCGCGTACCTGCTCTACACCCACCCGCAGCGCATCCGGCGTGGCGGCCTGCTGATCCTCGGCCCCAACCGGACCTTCCTCTCCTACATCTCCGAGGTGCTGCCCGCCCTCGGCGAGACCGGCGTACGGCAGTCCACGCTGCGGGACGAGATCGCCCGGCATCCGGTCAAGCGAAGGGAGGACGAGAGGGCCGCCGCCGTCAAGCACGACGCCCGGATGGCCGAGGTGCTGCGGCGCGCTCTGTACGCGCGCGTGGGCGGCGGCGAGGGGATCGGTCCGCTGGCCGTGCCCGAGGGGTCGTATCGGTGGCGGGTGGCGGAGGGTGAGCTGCTGCGGATCGTGGCGGGGGTGCGGGCCGAGGAGCCGCCTTACGCCGTGGGGCGGGAGCGGGTACGCACGCGGGTCGTGCGACGGATCCTGGAGCAGGCCGAGCGCCGGGGCGGGCCGCCGGGTGCCGCGTGGCTGAAGAAGATCTCGCGGGCGCGGGCGGTCGGGGAGTACGTCGACGCCGTGTGGCCGCGGGTTCGGCCGGAGGAGGTCGTATCCCGACTGCTCATGGATCCGGAGGAGTTGGCGCGGGCCGCCGACGGGCTGCTGGACGCCGACGAGCAGAAGGCGCTGCTCTGGGCGAGGCCGCCGCGGTCGTGGAAGTCGGCACGCTGGTCGGCCGCCGATCTCGTGCTGCTCGACGAGGTGGCCGGGCTCATCGAGCATCCGCAGCAGTACGGCCATGTCGTCGTCGACGAGGCGCAGGACCTGTCGCCGATGGAGTGCCGGGCGATCGCGCGGCGGGCCGCGTTCGGGTCGGTGACCGTGCTCGGGGACCTGGCGCAGGGGACGACTCCGTGGGCGGCGCGATCGTGGGAGACGGTGATGGCGCAGCTCGGGAAGCCGGACGCGGTGGTCGTACCGCTCACCACCGGGTTCCGGGTGCCGCGGGCGGTGCTGGCGCTGGCCAACCGGCTGCTGGAGCGGCTGGACGTGGCGGTGCCGGCGGCCCGTTCGCTGCGGGGGGACGGGGAGCTGCGGTTCCGGGCGGCCGACGGTGATCTGCCGGGAGCGGTCGTGGGTGCCGTACGGGACGCGCTGGGCCGGGAGGGATCCGTCGGGGTCGTCGCGGCGGACGCGGACGTGGACCTGGTGTGGGAGGCGCTGCGGTCGGCCGGGATCGGGGCGGGCGGCGCGGACGAGCTGGGGGCACGGGTGGCCGTCGTACCGGCGAGTGTGGTGAAGGGGCTGGAGTACGACCATGTCGTCGCCGTGGAGCCGGCGGCGATCGTGGAGGCGGAGGAGCGGGGGCTGCACCGGCTGTATGTGGTGGTGACGCGGGCGGTGGCGGGGCTGGAGGTGGTGCACGGGAGACCGTTGCCGTGGTGAGGGCCACGAAGGGCGACGGCCTCCCGTGCGCGGTTACGCCGCGTCGAGGAGCGGGACCAACTGCTCCTCCTCGTATGTCAGATGGGCCTCCAGCGCCGCGGTGAGCCGCTCCACCTCGGCGCGGGCGGCGGCGGGGTCCGTGTCCTCGGCGGTCACCACGCGGCGCAGGTCCTCGACGAGCTCGGCGATCCGCTCGTGCTCCTCGCCCAGCCGGGCCAGCGCGGGCGCGAACTCGGGGTGGCGGTCGGCCAGGACGGGGAACATGCCGATGTCCTCGCCGGTGTGGTGGTTGTGCAGACCCGCGCAGAAGGTCAGACAGTTGACGCGCAGCTGGGCGCCGAGGGTCGTACCGGCGCCGGCGCTCATCTCCTCGCGGATCAGGGCGAGTTCGCGGCGGAAGGCGTCGTGGACGACCCTGATGGCCTCGCCCATGGAGGAGGCGTTGATGTTCGGGGGCCCGCCCTGGGCGATCTCGTACAGGGCGACCACGGGGATCACCCGGTCCGTCTTCTCCTGGTACGCCGCCCAGCCCGGATCGGCCTCCACGGCCCGCGCGAAGGCGCGGTCACGCTCCTCGCCTTCGAGGACGACAGCCCGCGCCTCGTAGGTGAACGCGCCGCTCTCGATGGTGACCCGGGGGTTCGCGAGGAGGTTGTGGAACCACGCGGGATGCTTGGGGGCGCCGGCGGCCGAGGCGATGACCAGGACGCGGTCGCCGCCGTCGGGGAGATAGCCGACGGGGGTGGTGTGCGGGCGGCCGGTGCGGGCGCCGGTGGTGGTGAGCAGCAGGAGCCGGGCGCCTTCGAAGTAGCCGCCGACGCGGCCCTTGTTGGCGCGGAACTCCTCGATGACCTGCTGGTTGAAGTCGTGGGGCAATTCTCTCTCTTTCTCTGTCGCTGGATGTCCGTACGGAGGGCACGGAGGGAAAGGCGAAGAGAAAGAGAGGCGGGCTCCTGGCCCGCCGCCACAGCCTCACTCAGAGGCCGGGCAACACCCAACTCGCTCACGGCACATGGCCGACCCGGCAGTCATGGAACGAGACGGTACCGTCCGTCCCATGACGACCGCCACGCAATTCCAGGAGATCCCCACGACGACGCTCGCCGACCTGCTGGGCCGCGCGCAGGTCATGGGCGTCGGCATCCGCCCGCTGTGGGCCCCCGTACCGCGTGTCGCCGGCCCCGCGTACACGGTGTCGTGCCCGCCCGGCGACAACCTGATGCTGCACGCCGCCATCCACCGCGCGCCGGCCGGCTCGGTCGTGGTCGTGGAGTCGGGAGACCTCGACCACGCCCTGGCCGGCGGAAACGTCTGTGCCGTCGCCCAGCGCCGCGGAATCGCCGCGTTCGTCGCCGACGGCGTGATCCGGGACCTGGCCGAGGTACGGGAGGCGCGCTTCCCGGTCTTCGCGCGGGGCGTCATCCCGATCCCGGGCACCAAGGCGGCCGTACGGCCGTTGAACGAGCGGGTGAGCTGCGGGGGTGTGGCGGTGGACGCCGGGGACGTGGTGGTGGCCGACGAGGAGGGTGTCGTGGTCGTCCCCGCGGCCCGCCGGGAGGAGATCCTCGCGGCGGCCCGCGCCAGACTGGCCAAGGAGGCGGACGAATCCCTCGACGACTGGGAGGCGGCACACCGGGCCCGTATCGACAAGATCCTGGCGGAGGGCGGGTTCGAGGGGTGAGCTCGCCGACGCCGGGCCCTTCGGCGCCTTCGGTGGCGTCGTCGGTGCTCGTGTTCCTGGACGTCGACGGCACTCTGATCCCCTTCGGGGCGGACCGCCCGTACCCCGTGTACAAGGCGGCCCACCCACTCCCCGAGACGGTCGCCCACCCCCTGCTCTCCCGCGTCGACCCCGCCCTCGGCGCCCGCCTGGCCGGGCTCGTCGCGCTCGGCTGTGAGCTGGTGTGGGCCACGACCTGGCTGGACGACGCGAACACCTCCCTCGCGCCGTGGCTCGGGCTGCCCGCGCTGCCGGTGGTGGAGTGGCCGGACGAGGGCGACGAACCCCGGCCCGGGCCGCGCGGACTGCACTGGAAGACCCGGCCGTTGGTGGCGCGGGCAGCCGGGCGCCCCTTCGTCTGGATCGACGACGAGATCACCGACGCCGACCGGGCCTGGGTGGCCGGCCACCACCCCTCACCCGCCCTCCTCCACCGCGTCGACCACCGCCACGGCCTGACCGAGCGGGACTTCGCCGTTCTGGCGGAGTGGGTCAGCGCAGGTGGCGGGCCAGTACCTCGGTCACCCGAGTGACACCGTCCGCCCCGTGCCCCAGCCCGATGACCCGGCGGGCCTGTCCCTCGGCGGCACGCATGATGCCCGCGTCGATGCCGTGGGACTCGGAGGTCTCGACGATATGGGCCATGGAGGAGGCGCCGGAGGTGATCGGGTTGAGTTCGCCGGAGTAGGAGCCGTCGTCGGCGTCGCCCGCGAACTCCTCGAAGAGCGGCGCCAGGATCGCGCCGATGCCCTGTGCGTGGGGGAGCAGTTCTCGCGCGGTGATGCCCTCGGCCCGGGCGATGGCCAAGGCGTGCGCGTAGCCCGACATCGCCGTCCAGAAGATGTCGAGCAGGGCGATGTCGTAGGCGGCGGCCCGGCCGAAGTCCTCGCCGAGGTGGGTGTGGGCCCCGCCGAGCCTCTCCAGGACGGGCAGGTGCTCGCGGTACAGATCCTCGGGACCGCTGTAGATGACCTCCGCTTCCGGCGTCCCGATGGTCGTGGTCATCGACATGATCGCGCCGTCCAGATAACGGATGCCGTGCGCGGTCGCCCATGCCGCCGCGTCCCGGGCCCGGGACGGGGTGTCGGCGCTGAGGTTCACGAGCGTACGGCCCTTGAGCGCGTCGGTGACCGCGTCCTGCCGCAGGACCGCGTCGGCGGCGTCGTAGTTCACCACGCAGACGACGGTCAGCGGACTGGCGGTGACCGCCTCGGCGGCGGACGCGGCCGATGTGACACCGCGGCCGACGAGCTCCCGGTCCCGCCCCGGCGTGCGGTTCCAGACGGTGACGCGCAGGCCCGCGTCCAGGAACGCACCGGCCAGAGCACGGCCCATCGGGCCGAGACCGATGACGGTGACGGCGGACTCGTGGTCGTAGGTGGGCATGACTCAACTCCCTGTAGAGTAGCGATAATTGATGACAAAAGGGGTGGGGAAAGGGGCGGGGAAATGTCGCGTCGGCGCAATGATCCGAACGTCTGCGGGGTGACCGCCGCGCTCGCCGTGGTCGACGGCAAGTGGAAGACGTCGCTGCTGTGGCTGCTGGAGTCCGGCCCGCACCGCCCGGCGGAACTGCGCCGCCGCCTGCCCGGCCTCAGCGAGAAGGTGCTGACCCAGGCGCTGCGCGAGATGGAGACGGACGGTCTGGTGGACCGTGAGGTCTACGACGTGCTGCCGCTGAAGACCGTCTACTCGCTGACCGAGTTCGGCCGAGACCTGGCCGAGGCTCTCGGTCCGCTCTCCGACTGGGGTCACCGCCGCCTGGAGCGGTTGACCGGGGCCCAGCCGGTCTCCTGAACTGAAACGCCACCTCCGTCCGCCGCGCGCGCCCGCCGTACAACTCGTCAGGTGACCGGGCGCCTCCGGGCCCCGTCGATCACCCACATCAAGGGTCGGACGGGGGCGGCGCGCTGCCAAGTACCCACAAAAAAGTGGGTATCGGCGGGGTGCGTACGGCTACGCCCGCGCCAGCTCTGCCGAGCAGGCCGCGGAGGTACGGCGGGTGACTGAAGGAACGGAGGTTCTAGAGCACGCGGAGGTTGGCGAGGGGGATGTTCCACTCGTTCCGTTCGATGTTTCCATGGTCGTCCTGAGCGGCAGCCGGTACCGCGACCAGCATCAGCCCGGCGACTACAGCGGCCGCCAGAACGGCGACGACACCACGCTTCACGATTCCTCCTCGACGACGCCCGTACCGACCACCCTGCGCCGGGCCACCGCGCCCGCCCGCGCGGACACGCCGCGCGGCCGACGGGTTCAGCCGCTCGGTGGCGGTGCGGGGGACGAGCAGCCGCGGGTCAGGAGAAGTCGTACGCCGCCCAGTCGGTGAGCGTGCGATAGCCGAGGCGCTGGTAGAGGGCGTTGCTGGTGGGGTTGGCCAGGTCCGCGAAGAGGACGACCTCCTTCGCGCCGGCGGCCAGTGCGGCCCGGCTCACCTCCGTCGTCACCGCAGCCGCGTAGCCGCGACCGCGCAGGTGGGCCGGGGTGTAGACGATGTCCACCTGGATCTGGCCGCCGATCAGCGGGTTCATTCCCGCGAGGGAGACGGGGGTGCCGTCCGGGGTCTCCCAGAGGGTGTAGCGCTTGTCGGCGTAACGCGTGCCGGCCCAGGACTCGGCGTCGATGGTGACGTCCTCCCCGACGGCCCTGGCGAACTCGCCGCACCAGAACATGACTTGATCGAGATCCTCCTCGCCCAGGACCCGCCCCCGGCCCGCCGGCATCGGATCCGGCGGGGTGAGCGTGCCGAGGCGGTACAGCCGGAGCCGGATGTCACGGAGTTTCGGCGTGACGCCGGTACGCCGCTGCCAGGCTTCGGCGAAGGCGGTGGCGGTGCTGTGGTCCGCGCTGACGGCGGGGAGGGAGTGCCCCAGCGCGCAGAGGTGGGCGGCGAGGGTGTCGGCCTGCTGCGGCGTGAGCGGGGTGAGGCACAGCGCGCGGGGCGGGAGGCGGTAGAAGGCGGCGTGCACCTCGCCGGCCCGCTCCAGCATGCCGAAGACGGGCGCCTCGCTCCCGAACGCCTCCGCCCCACGCGTCCGCACTCTCTCGGCCCACGTCAGCGGCATGACATGCATCCCGGGCCGCGTCCGCAGAAAGCCTCCGGCTCGGGCGAGGAAGTCGTCCACGTCTTGGGCGAGGTGCCAGTCGTCTGGGCGCATGGGGGTCAGCATTCCCGATGGGGTGGGTGGGGGCTGTGGGGTGGGTTGGCGGAGTGGTGGGT
>NZ_JAGMUL010000047.1 GCF_019049285.1 Streptomyces sp. AC550_RSS872 | reverse complement strand
CGGCCCGAGCTGGTAGGTGTCCTGCATCCAGCGCAGCCGGTTGTCGATCGCGGAGTGCGGTACGACGACGCCTTTGGGGCGGCCGGTGGAGCCGGAGGTGTAGATCATGTATGCCGGGTGGTGGGGCGTGAGGGGCGTGGTGCGCTCGGTGTCGGTGAGGTTCCCGTCGGTGTACCTGTCCAGGTCCAGGTCGTCCAGGGTGGTGAGGTGGAGGGCGGGGGCGGCGTCGTTGAGGATGTGGGCGATGCGCTCCAGCGGGTAGTCCGGGTCGATGGGGACGTAGGCGGCGCCGGTCTTCAGGACGGCGAGGAGGCCGATGATCAGGTCGGGGCCGCGGGGTATGTCGACGGCGACGAACTGCTCCGGGCCCACGCCGCGAGCCGCCAGATGGCGGGCCAACTGGTTGGCGCGTGCGTTGAGTTCCGCGTATGTCAGTTTCTGGCCGGCGTAGGTCAGTGCCACGGCATTCGGTGTCGCGGCGGCCTGCTCCTCGAACTGCTCCACCAGGTTCATGGGCGGGTTCTCGACCGGCTGCCCGTTCCATTCCTCCAGCAGCTGATGCCGCTCTGCCGGGTCTAGCAACTCAACCTGTGCCAGGGACTGTTCGGGATCAGTGGTGAAGGCTGTCAGGAGGTGCGTGAGGCGTTGGAGGAGACTTGCTGCGGTTCCCCTGTCGAACAGATCGGTGCTGAACTCCACTGTGAGCGTCAGCCCGTCCGGTTCGCCGTCGTCGGTGGTGGCTTCGTTGAAGGCGAAGGCGAGGTCGAACTTGGTGATGCCGATGCCGGTGTGCTCAAGCGTCGAGCTGAGCCCGGGCATGGAGGCCAGCATTCCCGTGGCGTTGTGTCCGATGTTGTTGAGGGTGAGCATGACCTGGAAGAGGGGGTGGTGGGCGAGGGTGCGGGTGGGGTTGAGGTGTTCGACGAGGCGTTCGAAGGGGAGGTCCTGGTGGGCGTAGGCGCCCAGGTTCGTCTCGCGGACGCGGTCGAGTAGTTCGCGGAAGGTCGGCTGTCCACTGGTGTCGGTGCGGAGCACGAGGGTGTTGACGAAAAAGCCGACGAGATCCTCTGTCGCCTCATCTGTACGGCTGGCGATGGGGGCACCGATGGGGATGTCGGTGCCTGCGCCGAGGCGGGTGAGAAGGGTGGCCAGGGCGGCTTGGAGGACCATGAACAGGCTGACGCCGTTCTGCTGCGCCAGCGTGGCGAGCTCCCGGTGGAGTACGGGCGGCAGGGGGAGGGTCAGACTGTCGCCGGTGTAGCTGGCGGTCGCGGGCCGCGGGCGGTCGGTGGGGAGCTCGATCTGCTCCGGCAGGTCGGCGAGCGCCCGCGCCCAGTACGCGAGTTGCTGGGATACGGGGCTGTCGGGGTCGCTGGTGGTCCCGAGCGCGTCGTGTTGCCAGAGGGTGTAGTCGGCGTACTGGATTGGTAGGGGTTGCCAGGTTGGGGCTTGGCCTTGGACGCGTGCGGTGTAGGCGGTGGTGAGGTCGTGGGCGAGGGGGCCCATGGACCAGCCGTCGCATGCGATGTGGTGCAGGAGGAGCAGGAGTACGTGCTCGTCCTCGGCGAGGCGGAAGAGTGTGGCGCGGATGGGGATTTCGGTGGTCAGGTCGAAGCTGTAGCGCGTGGCATCGGTCAGCCGTGTCTGGAGCTCGTCCGGGTTTCCGCTCAGGTCGGTGACGGTGCATTCGGGTTGTGCCTGGTCGGCTGGGAGTACGTGCTGGTGTGCGTTGTGTCCGTCTTCTTGTCGGTAGAGGGTGCGGAGGGTTTCGTGGCGGGTGGTGAGGTCGTGGAGTGCGTGGGTGAGGGCGTGGTGGTTGAGGGTGCCGGTGAGGCGGAGTGCGGTGGGGATGTTGTAGGTGGGGGTGGGTCCTTCGAGTTGGTGGAGGAACCACAGGCGTTGTTGGGCGT
>NZ_JAGMUL010000046.1:59458-83013 GCF_019049285.1 Streptomyces sp. AC550_RSS872 | reverse complement strand
TGCGAGAACACCCCCCTGCGCAAGGGCAGCGAGGAGTACCTCCACTCCGAGAAGTACCAGCTGCGCCCCCGCGACTGGGCCGCCGCCGAACGCGAGGGACGCACCATCACGCCCCTGATCAGCCGGCTCAACGCCGTCCGCAGGAGCCACCCCGCCCTCCACCGGCTCAGGAACCTCCGCTTCCACCACACCGACAACGACGCCCTCATCGCGTACAGCAAACGCACGGGTCCGGACACGGTTCTGGTGGTCGCCAACCTTGATCCTCACCACACCCAGGAGGCCACGGTCTCGTTGGACATGCCGCAACTCGGCCTGGACTGGGACGCCTCCCTGTCCGTGCACGACGAACTGACGGGTGAGACCTACCGCTGGGGCAGGACCAACTACGTGCGTCTGGAGCCCGGCAGGGCCCCCGCGCACGTGCTCCACGTCCAGGCATCGCCACCGCAGATCGGAGGGTCCCCCGCGTCATGACCGTCAACGAGCCCGTGCTGGACACGTTCGAGGACACCCCTGCCAAGGATCGTGACCCCGACTGGTTCAAGCGCGCCGTCTTCTACGAGGTCCTGGTCCGCTCCTTCCAGGACAGCAATGGCGACGGCATCGGCGACCTCAAGGGCCTGACCTCCAAACTCGACTACCTGCAATGGCTCGGTGTCGACTGTCTGTGGCTGCCGCCCTTCTTCAAATCGCCCCTGCGTGACGGCGGCTATGACGTCTCCGACTACACCGCGGTCCTCCCTGAATTCGGCGATCTCGCCGACTTCGTGGAATTCGTGGACTCCGCCCACCAGCGCGGCATGCGCGTCATCATCGACTTCGTCATGAACCACACCAGCGACCAGCACCCGTGGTTCCAGGAATCCAGGAAAGACCCCGACGGCCCGTACGGCGACTACTACATGTGGGCCGACGACGACAAGCAGTACGCCGACGCCCGCATCATCTTCGTCGACACCGAGGCCTCCAACTGGACGTACGACCCGGTCCGTCAGCAGTACTTCTTCCACCGCTTCTTCTCTCACCAACCGGACCTGAACTACGAGAACCCGGCCGTCCAGGAGGAGATCCTGGCCGCCCTCCGTTTCTGGCTGGACCTCGGCATCGACGGATTCCGGCTGGACGCGGTGCCCTATCTGTACGCGGAGGAGGAGACGAACTGCGAGAACCTTCCCGCGACCCATGAGTTCCTGAAGCGTGTCCGTCGTGAGATCGACGCGATGTATCCGGACACCGTGCTGCTGGCCGAAGCGAACCAGTGGCCGGAAGACGTCGTCGACTACTTCGGTGATTACCAGAACGGTGGCGACGAGTGCCACATGGCCTTCCATTTCCCCGTCATGCCGCGCATTTTCATGGCCGTGCGGAGGGAGTCGAGGTACCCGGTGTCGGAAATCCTCGCCAAGACCCCGGCCATTCCCTCCGGCTGCCAGTGGGGCATCTTCCTGCGCAACCACGACGAGCTGACCCTCGAAATGGTCACCGACGAAGAGCGCGACTACATGTGGGCGGAGTACGCCAAGGACCCCCGTATGCGGGCCAACATCGGCATCCGCAGACGGCTCGCCCCGCTCCTCGACAACGACCGGCACTCGATCGAACTGTTCACCGCCCTGCTGCTCGCCCTGCCGGGCAGCCCGATCCTCTACTACGGCGACGAGATCGGCATGGGCGACAACATCTGGCTCGGCGACCGCGACGCCGTCCGTACCCCCATGCAGTGGACCCCGGACCGCAACGCCGGCTTCTCCTCCTGCGACCCCGGGCGGCTCTGTCTTCCCACGATCATGGACCCGGTCTACGGCTACCAGGTGACGAACGTCGAGGCGTCCATGGCCTCCCCGTCGTCGCTGCTGCACTGGACGCGCCGCATGATCGAGATCCGTAAGCAGAACCCGGCCTTCGGTCTCGGTTCCTACACGGAACTCCAGTCCTCCAACCCCGCGGTACTCGCCTTCCTCCGCGAATACGAGGACGACCTGGTGCTGTGCGTGAACAACTTCGCCCGCTTCGCACAGCCCACGGAACTCGACCTGCGTGAGTTCAGCGGCCGTCATCCGGTGGAGCTGTTCGGCGGGGTCCGTTTCCCGGCGATCGGCGAGCTGCCGTACCTGCTGACCCTCGGGGGCCACGGCTTCTACTGGTTCCGGCTCTCCCGAGTCGCATCCCGCATCGGTCGACGGCTTTGAGCGTGTGCTCCGAGTCCGTGCCGAGGAAAGGACGGGTCACCATGCAGAAGACCGCATCTCCCCGATCGAGCCGTACGGTCGACGCGAGCCCCATGGCCTCGCTCACCGGGCTGCTGCGCGAATGGCTGCCACGGCAGCGCTGGTTCGCGGGCAAGGACCGGCCCGTCGCGGACCTCGCGCTGCTGTCGATGACGGAGCTGTTCCCGGGCTGTCTGCATCTGCTGGTGCACGCCGGTCACTCGGCGGTGCCCGCGCCCGGCGGCGCTCCCCCGGCCGGCGACTGCTACCAGCTGCTGCTCGGCGTACGGCAACACCTGTCGCCGCGGCTCGGCCGGGCGCTCATCGGCCGGGCGGAGGAGGGTCCGCTGGCCGGGCTGACAGTCTTCGACGCGTTGCAGGACCCCCGCTCGGCGCAGCTGCTCCTCGAACGGCTGCGGCATCCCGGCGCGGCGGGCCCGCTGTGCTTCGAGGCCGACCCGTCCGTGTCGGTGCCTGCCGGGCTGGTGCCCCGGCTGCTGGATGCCGAGCAGTCGAACTCCTCGCTGGTGTACGGCGATACGTTCATTCTCAAGCTGTTCCGGCGTATCCAGCCCGGCGTCAACCCCGACCTGGAGCTGTCCGGCGCGCTGGCCGGGCAGGGCTGCGGTCGGGTCCCGGCCCCGGTGGCCTGGTTCCGGACGACGCATCCCTGGGAGGCGACGCTCGGCGTGCTCCAGCCGTTCCTGCGGGACGCCTCCGACGGCTGGACGCTGGCGCTGGACGCGCTGGCATCGGCGGGCGACTTCACGGCCGAGGCCCGTCAGCTGGGCCGGGCCACGGCCGAGGTGCATCTGGCGCTGGCAGCGGCCTTCCCGTCGCTGTCCCGGGGCGAGAACGACCGGATGGCGGCGGCGATGACCGAGCGCCTGGAGCTCGCCGCGCACTTCGTCCCCGCGCTCCAGCCGTACGTCCCCGGCCTGCGTACCGCCTTCGGCGCCCTGGCCGGCTGCGATCCCGGGCCGCCCGCCCAGCGCATCCACGGTGACCTGCACCTGGGTCAGGTGCTGCGGGCCGGCCGTGAGTGGTTCGTCATCGACTTCGAGGGCGAACCGTCCCGTCCGCTCGCCGAGCGGCGCGGCGTCCACTCGCCGGTGCGGGACATCGCCGGCATGCTGCGCTCCTTCGACTACGCAGCCCGGCAGCGCCGTCCGTGGCGGCCGGAGTGGGCGCGCCGCTGCCGGGAGGCCTACTGCGCGGGCTATGCCGCCCTCGCCGGATGGGACCCGCGCAAGAAGCACGGCTTGCTGCGTGCGTATGAGACCGACCGCGCCGTGTACGAGGTCCTGTACGAGGCCCGGCACCGACCCGACTGGTTGCCCGTACCGATGGCGGCGATCGAACGCCTCGCCGTGAGAGGAGCCTGACCCATGGCCCTGCACGAGACCTCGCGCCCCGAATCGGCCGGCCCGGGCCGGCACGCCGCCGCGCCCGAGCTGGACCCGGCCGACCGGGAGCGCCTGCTGTCGGGCGCCCATCACGATCCGCACGCGCTGCTCGGGGCGCATCCGGTCCCGGGCGGGATCGCCTTCAGGGCGTTGCGTCCCTTCGCGCGTGCGGTGAGCGTCATGGTCGACGGCGAGCGCACGGGGCTGGTCTCGCAGGGCGGCGGACTGTTCTCGGGCGTGCTGCCGCTGGACGCGATCCCGGCGTACACGCTGCTGGTGTCGTACGCCGAGGACGGGTCCGACGAGCGCGAGGTCCATGACCCGTACCGCTTTCTGCCGGCCCTCGGAGAGCTCGACCTGCACCTCATCCGCGAGGGACGGCACGAGGAGCTGTGGAAGGCGCTCGGCGCCGAGCCGATGACCCATCAGGGGGTGGCCGGCACCCGGTTCACCGTGTGGGCGCCGAACGCCCGGGGTGTGCGGGTCGCCGGGGACTTCACCTGCTGGGACGGTACGGCGTTCCCGATGCGCTCCCTCGGGGCGTCCGGGGTGTGGGAGCTGTTCCTGCCGGGGATCGGCGAGGGCACGCGGTACAAGTTCGAGATCACGTCCCGGTACGGCGGCCGGTTCCTCAAGGCGGACCCGATGGCCCGCCGCGCGGAGGTCCCGCCGGACACGGCGTCGATCGTGCACGCCTCGCACTACGAGTGGGGTGACGAGCACTGGATGGCGCACCGGGGCGACGTCCCGGTGCACCAGGCCCCGTTCTCGGTCTACGAGGTGCATCTGCCGTCCTGGCGGCCGGGGCTGACGTACCGGCAGCTGGCCGAGGAGCTGCCCGCGTATGTCGAGGAGCTCGGCTTCACCCATGTCGAGTTCATGCCGGTCGCCCAGCATCCCTTCGCCGGATCGTGGGGCTATCAGGTCACCGGCTTCTACGCGCCGGCCTCGCGGCTCGGTACGCCGGACGACTTCAAGTACCTGGTGGACGCCCTGCACCAGGCCGGCATCGGGGTGATCGTGGACTGGGTGCCGGCCCACTTCCCCAAGGACGACTGGGCACTGAGCCGGTTCGACGGGGACCCGCTGTACGAGCCCGGGGACGCGCGGCGGGCCGAGCACCCGGACTGGGGGACGTTCGAGTTCGACTACGGTCGTACCGAGGTGCGCAACTTCCTGGTCGCCAATGCCACGTACTGGTGCGAGGAGTTCCACATCGACGGGCTGCGGGTGGACGCCGTCGCCTCGATGCTCTATCTCGACTACTCGCGGGACTGCGGGCAGTGGACTCCGAACGCCTACGGCGGGCGCGAGGATCTGGACGCGATGGCGTTCCTCCAGGAGATGAACGCGACCGTGTACCGGCGCAACCCGGGCGTGGTCACGATCGCGGAGGAGTCCACGGCCTGGGGCGGGGTGACCCGGCCGACCGACAGCGGCGGGCTGGGGTTCGGGCTGAAGTGGAACATGGGCTGGATGCACGATTCGCTCCAGTACATCGCCAAGGAGCCGGTGCACCGCAAGTTCCACCACAACGAGATGACCTTCTCGATGGTGTACGCCTACAGCGAGAACTACGTGCTGCCGATCTCCCACGACGAGGTGGTACACGGCAAGCAGGCGCTGGTCTCCAAGATGCCCGGCGACTGGTGGCAACGGCGCGCCAACCACCGTGCGTATCTGGGCTTCATGTGGGCACATCCGGGCAAGCAACTCCTGTTCATGGGGCAGGAGTTCGCGCAGGGCGCCGAGTGGTCGGAGGCGCACGGGCCGGAGTGGTGGCTGCTGGATCCCGGGTACGCGTCCGCGGGCGACCACCGGGGCGTGCGGGACCTGGTCCGGGACCTCAACACGCTGTACCGGGCGACCCCGGCGCTGTGGGAGCGGGACACCGATCCGTCCGGTTTCCAGTGGGTGGTCGGGGACGCCGCGGACGACAACGTGTTCGCGTTCCTGAGGTTCGGATCCGACGGCGACATCCTGCTCGCCGTCTCCAACTTCTCCCCCGTCGTCCGGCACGACTACCGCCTGTGGGTGCCGGACCGCGTCGACGCCTGGCACGAGACGCTCAACACCGATGCCGCGCACTACGGCGGGAGCGACGTCACCAACCCCGAACCGCTCAAGCCGCAGGACGGGCACATTCGGCTGACGTTGCCCCCGCTCGCCACGGTGTGGCTGTCGCCCTGACCGAGAGGAGATCACCGAACGAGGTCAATTGTCAGATCTCGACACCGCGCGCTCTCAGCTGGGCTAGATTCGGGCACCGCCGATAACAGTACTCATCGGTGATGTCACACCCGGTACACAACAGGAGCAGCGCATGCGCGACCTCGGCCTCGCTCCCCCGACCGTCACGTCCCTGACCGGCGGGCTCGCCGACAGCGTCTTCGAGACGGCGGCCCTCGATCCCGCACTGCCGTTGCTCGCGCGCCGCCCGGACCCCTCCTCCACCAGCTGGGAGGAGGTGACAGCCGTGGAAGTGCGCGACGAAGTGACCGATCTGGCCAAGGGACTGATCGCGTCCGGTATCTCACCGGGTCATCGCGTGGCCATCATGGCGCGCACGCGGTACGAGTGGACGGTGCTCAGCCATGCGCTGTGGGCGGTGGGCGCCGAGGTGGTCCCGATCTATCCGACGTCGTCGCGCGACCAGGTCGAGTGGATCCTGCGCCACTCCGGGTGCGTGGCCGTGGTGGTCGAGGACGAACAGGCGGTCATGACGGTCGGCTCGGTGTGCGGGTCGCTGCCGCAGCTGCGCCATGTCTGGCAGCTGGACGCGGGGGCGCTGCCGCAGCTGGTGGAGCGGGGCGAGTTCGTTCCGCTCGCGACGGTGGAGTCGATGCGCCGCATCGTGCTGCCGGACTCCACCGCGGTCGTCGCCTACACCTCCGGCACGACTGGCCGGCCCGTGGGCTGCGCGATCAGCCACCGCAACCTGGCGAGCACCTGCGACACCCTGCTCGCGGGCTGGGGGCACAAGGTGGTGCCGCCGGGCGGGCAGGCGTCCGTGCTGGCCTTCCTTCCCTTCTCCCATGTGTACGGCCTTCTGGTGCAGACCCTGTGCATCCGCGGCGGCATGGTGATGGGCCACGAGCCCGAACTGCACGAGGGGGCGCTGTCGGCGGCGCTGCGTTCGTTCAGACCGACCTATTTCTGCGGGGTCCCGTCCATCTTCGAGAAGATCTACAAGAATTTCCTGCGCGTCGCGCAACAGGCGGGCCGAGGCGCGCTGTTCGAGCGGGCCGCCGACACCGCGCGGGACTTCGCGGCGGCCCTCGAACGGCAGCGGCTGGGCGGCGGACCGGGGCCCGGTTTCGATCTGCGGCTCCAGCACGCCCTGTACGAACGGACGGTGTACCGCAAGCTGCGTGCCGCGCTGGGCGGCAGAGTGATGCTGGCGACCTCGGGCGGCTCGTCCCTGAACCGTGAGATCTCCTTGTTCTACGAGGGGATCGGCATCTATGTGAACGACGGTTACGGGCTCACCGAGACCAGCGGCGGGATCACCGCGCAGCCGCTGGGCCGGGAGATGTCGGGGACGGTCGGGCAGGCGCTGCCGGGCACGGACATCCGGGTGGCCGACGACGGGGAGATCCTGGTGCGCGGGCCGTCGGTGTTCCAGGGCTACGTCCATGACGAGGCCTCGACGCGGGCCGCGCTGCGCGACGGCTGGCTGGCCACCGGGGACCTGGGGCGGCTGGACTCCGACGGCTATCTGACGATCACCGGCCGCAAGAAGGACGTCATCGTCACGAGCAGCGGCAAGAGTGTCTCCCCGGCGCTCCTGGAACAGCGCCTGAGGATGCATCCGCTGGTCCATCAGGCGGTGGTCGTCGGCGACAACCGGCCCTGCATCGGAGCCCTGATCACCCTGGACCCGGACTTCCTGGCGTACTGGCGCGAGTCCCTCGCGGTGCGCAGCGACGCGCGCATCCGGGAGGCACGGGAGGAGAACGCGCTGCGGGAGGAGCTCTCGCGGGCGGTGGCCGCCGCCAACAGCGCGGTGTCGCGCTCGGAGTCCATCCGTGTGTTCCGGGTGCTGCCGGCGCCGTTCGACGTGGCCAGCGGCTTGCTGACGCCGTCGATGAAGCTGCGCCGGGACGCGATCGTGCGGCACTACGCGCTCCAGATCGACGCGATGTACCAGGCGCGCTCGCGTGCGCCCCGGGAGCACATGGCGGACGAGCTGGCGCACTGGGACGACGCGGACAACGTCTTCGGCTGAGCGGCGCCCGGGCTCGCCCTGTTCGCCGGCTCGCCCGTGTCCACTCGCCCGTCGTGAGCCGCACGACACCCGGCACTCCAGGTCCGGACCAGTAAACCGTCGAAAGATCACGCGTACATGTCTTTCGCTTCCGAACCGGTGTGCCCCCGCATGGGTTGGGGCAAGGTGGCTGTCAACGAGTTCATCTGCCTGCCGCACCCGGCTGGCGGAACGACCGGTGGCACGGTGGGATCGAGGCGTGCGAAGCCGCGATCCAGGGGCAGGCGAACGACGTCAGGCACCCCGCCTGGAGCCGCAGAAGGGAAGATCACCGTGACACGACCCAGGATCCTGGTGGTTGGCGCAGGCTTCGCCGGAGTCGGATGCGTTCGCCGGCTGGAACGCAAGCTCTCCCCCGACGAGGCCGAGATCACCTTGGTGACGCCGTCCTCCTACCAGCTCTACCTTCCGCTGCTGCCCCAGGTCGCCTCCGGCGTCCTGACGCCCCAGTCGATCGCCGTGTCCCTGCGCCGCAGCCGCCGCTACCGCACCCGGATCATCCCCGGCGGCGCCATCGGCGTGGACCTCGCGGCCAAGGTCTGCGTCATCCGCACCATCACCGACGTGACCGTCAACGAGCCGTACGACTACATCGTGCTGGCCCCCGGCAGCATCACGCGCACCTTCGACATCCCCGGGCTCACCGACAACGCGTACGGCATGAAGACCCTCGCGGAGGCCGCCTACATCCGCGACCACGTCATCTCCCAGCTGGACCTCGCCGACGCCAGCCAGGACCCGGCCGAGCGCGCGGCGCGGCTTCAGTTCGTGGTGGTCGGCGGCGGCTACGCGGGCACCGAGACCGCCGCGTGTCTCCAGCAGCTGACCCACAACGCGGTCAAGCGCTATCCGCGGCTCGACCCGAAGCTGATCAAGTGGCATCTGATCGACATCGCACCGAGGCTGATGCCCGAGCTCGGCGAGAAGCTGGGCAGTGCGGCGCAGGAGATCCTGCGCAGGCGCGGTGTCGAGATCTCGCTGGGCGTGTCCATCGCCAAGGCGGGTCCCGAGGAGGTCACCTTCACCGACGGCCGGGTGATCCCCACCCGCACGCTGATCTGGACCGCCGGTGTCGTCGCCAGCCCGCTGATCGCGACGCTGGGCGCCGAGACGGTGCGGGGCCGGCTCGCGGTCACCGCCGAGATGAACCTGCCCGGCCACGACGGCGTGTTCGCGCTCGGCGACGCGGCCGCCGTACCCGACGTGGCCAAGGGCGAGGAGGGCGCGGTCTGCCCGCCGACCGCCCAGCACGCCATGCGCCAGGGCAAGGTCGTGGCCGACAACGTCATCGCGGCCCTGCGCGGCGGGCCGCTGCGGCCGTACGAGCACAAGGACCTCGGCCTGGTCGTCGACCTCGGCGGCCGCGACGCCGTCTCCAAGCCGCTCGGCATCGAGCTGAAGGGCCTGCCCGCGATGGCCGTCGCCCGCGGCTACCACTGGTCGGCGCTGCGCACCAACGTCGCCAAGACGCGCGTCATGACGAACTGGCTGCTCAACGCCGTCGCCGGGGACGATTTCGTGCGCACGGGGTTCCAGTCCCGCAGTCCGGCCAAGCTGAAGGACTTCGAGTTCGTCCACGCGTATCTGACGCCGGAGCAGCTGCGGGCGCGCGTCGACGGCAAGGACGGGGACGAGGCGATCGAGGGGACGGCTGAGTGACGTGACGGCCACGCCGCGAGCCGCCGCTCGCGGCGGGAGCGGGTAGAGAGCGGGAGAGAGTACGGCGACGTGAGGTCAGCGGGACGGCCGGTCCGGGCGCGGCTGCGGGACCGTTTCGCGGCGTCCGACCCCGGGCTGCTGCGGCTGACCGCCGGGCTGCGCACAGCGGGCGCCATCGCCCTCGCGGTCGCCGCGCTCGCCCTGCTCGGCACCGATGTGACGCACCTGGTCGCCGGTGCCCTGGCGGCGATGGTGGCCACCTTCGCGATCCGGGAGAAGCAGCGCGGGCAGCAGGCGCTCACGCTCGCCCTGGGCCTGCCGGTGGCACTGGCGTCCATGACCCTGGCGGCGGCTCTGCACAGCAACCTCGTGGCCGGGGACGTGTTCTTCGTCGTGCTCATCTTCTGTGCCGTCTACGGGCGCCGGTTCGGCGACCGCGGCACCGCGCTCGGTCTGATCGGCTTCCAGATCTACTTCGTGTCCCTGTTCGTCGGCGCCACGGTCTCCGGTCTGCCCGAGTTGTACGGCGCGGTCGCCCTGGCCTTCGGTTGCAGCGCGCTGGTGCGGTTCGCTCTCGTCCCCGAGACGCCGGCCGGAGTGCTGGAGCGGCTGCGCAAGGCATTCCGCGCCCGGCTGGCCCAGTTGCTGTCGACACAGCTCGAACTGCTCGGCGCCGGTCCGCAGGAGGCGGACCGGGCCCTGGAGCGGGTGCGCGAGGGCACGGCGCGGCTGCACGAGACGGCCCTGCTGATCCAGGGCCGGCTGGCGGAGGGTACGACGGACGAGGCCGTGGCGCGGCTCGTGCAACGGCGGGTCGCGGACGCCGAGATCGCGGCCGAGCGCCTGGGGCTTTCGCTGCTCGCCGCGCGCGGTGCCGAGCGGGCGGACACCCTGGCCCTGCATCTGCCGGGCGCGCCCGTTCCGTCGGGTGGACGGCAGCCGGTCCGCGAGGAGGCGACCGTCACGCTGCGCCGTGACCTTCAGGCCCTGCGCCTGCTCGTCCTGCACCCGGTCGGCGAGACTTCCACGGCCGCGCTGTCCCACGTCCGCAACCGGCTCCTCGGCTACCGCGAGGAGGAGAACCTGCCCGAGGCCTCCCCCTCCGTGCAGGACGCCTTCCGGGCCGTCGGCGAGGCCGCCCGCGCGGTCCTCGGGCTGCGGATCGCCCTCGGCGGACCCCAGGACGAGTCCGACGACAGCCCGGCCACGGCACGCTCGCGGGAGGAGCTGGACGCGGAGGACGCCGTGCTCGACGCCGGCGAGGAAGCGCCTTCGGAGGAGCCCGCCGGGCTGCGCCGGCCCACCACGCGTGCCGCCGTGCAGGTGGCCGTCGGATCGGCGCTGGCGATGGCCGGCGGCGAGCTGCTGTCCCGCGACCGCTGGTACTGGGCGGTGCTGACCTGCTGGATCGTGTTCCTCAACACCGCGTCCACGGGCGAGATCCTGGTCAAGGGCTACCGCCGGCTGCTCGGCACCGTGCTCGGCGTGCTGGCGGGCATCGTGCTGGCGGGCGCGGTCGGGCAGCACACCTGGACGGCGTTCGCGCTGGTCCTGCTGTTCGTGTTCGCCATGTTCTACTCGGCACCGCTGTCCTACACGCTGTCCTCCTTCTTCGTCACCGCCGCCCTCGGGCTGCTCTACACACTGCTGCACACCTACAGCCTGTCGGTGCTCGTGCTGCGTATCGAGGAGACGGCACTCGGCGCGGCCTGCGGAGTGATCGCGGCCGCACTGGTGCTGCCGGTGCAGACGGACCGCCATACGAACGAGCTCCTCGCCACCGTGCTGGAACGGCTCGGCGAGGTCACCCGCAGCGCCGTCGACCAGCTCAGCGGGGGGCCGCCCGTCGAGCTGCTCGACCAGGCGCGGGACCTGGACCAGGCACTGGCCGACCTGCGGGCCGCGACCAAGCCGCTCACGCATCCGGTGACGCCCCTGCGGGCCCGGCGGCAGACCGCACGTCATGTCGTCGCGCTCCTGGAGACGTGCGCGTACCACGCGCGTTCCCTGGCCGCGACCGCCGAGCTGCTGCCCACCCACCCCTGGATCGCGGCGGATCCCCGGCTGCGCCGGGCGGCGGGGCGTATCGCGCACAACATCGAGACGATCGCCGGGCACGTCACCGACGAACACGCCACGACCGCGATCGAGACCGGTCCGAGCATCGCCTCGCTCCTGGGCCGGAGCGTCCCCGGCGCACCGCGCTACGGCCGGGTCACCGACCGCGTTCTGCGGCATCTGCAACGCCTCGACGAGGCCGTGGCCGGTCTGGCCCGCCCCCTGGGCGTGCCCGTGCAGGCGCCGGACGGCACGTGAAGGCATCGGCGCAAGGACGGCTCATCGGGGCGATACCGGGTACGCGGATGTCATGACCGATGTCGTGGACTCAGACGAACTGCTGCGGCGCATGCAGCGCGCCAGGGCCTGTGCCCGGCAGGAGGAGCGGACGTGGCGGACACGGAGCGAGCAGCTCAGGTCGACCGACCCCGACGCGGCCCGCGACGCCGCCGTGCGAACGGTGGCCTATGAAACCGTGATCACGGTACTGGAGGAGATTCTGACCCCTGGCAGGCATCCGGAGCGGCGCTGAAACATCGATCGGAGTGAAACCGGTCACGTAACCCGGCCGCGATTACGCAGAATCCGCCGAGATGGTTTACGGTTCATACATAAGTGGTCACGGGGTAGACCGCATCCGTCCCCCGCGCACCACCACCTACGGCCCTGGCTGGTCTCCCCCGTCCAGCCAGGGCTTCTTAATGCCCTCACACGCTCGCGGTCCACGAAACCGTCCGCCGCCGAGGTGCTCACCGCGGCGGTAGCGGCTGAAATGGACGCAGGGAAAGCACCGGTACCTCAGTCGTCGGCGAGGAGCCCCGTGTCATGACCAAAGCGATCAAACTGCTGACCGCCCTTCCGTCCCCTCAGCGCCAGCGTCTGATGGCGCTCGCCCGGGAGGTCTCCTTCCCGGAGGACACCCGGATCTTCGAGGCGGGCGGCACGGCCGACCGCTTCTGGGTCATCCGCTCGGGCGCCGTCTCCCTCGACCAGCGCGTGACGTCGATCCAGCGGGTGACCGTCGCCAGCCTCGGCTCCGGCGATCTGCTCGGCTGGTCCTGGCTGTTCCCGCCGTACCAGTGGGACTTCGGCGCGGAGGCCTTCAGCCCGGTGCGCGCCTACGAGTTCGACGCGGCGGCGGTGCTGCGGCTGTGCGAGGAGGATCCGGGTCTCGGGATGTCCCTCGTCCGCCATGTCGCCGAAATCCTCGCGCACCGACTGGAGTTGACGCGCGGCAGGCTGATGGAACAGTACGGCCACCATCGGCGCAACGCGCTCTGAGGCTCAGACGCGATAGCGACGCAACGCCGGCACCAGCAGTGCCAGGCCGACCATGAGGGCGACGACCAGCAGTCCGCCGCCCACCGTCGCCGTGCGCGCCCCGAAGGCCGAACCCGCCGTACCGTGCAGCACGTCGGCCAGGCGCGGCCCGCCCGCGACGACCACCGTGAAGACGCCCTGCATCCGGCCGCGCATCTCGTCACTGGCGGCGGACAGCAGGATCGCCCCGCGGAAGACCATCGAGACCATGTCGGCGACCCCGGCGAGGGCGAGGAAGGCCACCGCGAGCCACAGGCTGTCGCTCAGTCCGAAGCCCGTGATGGCGACGCCCCAGGCGACGACCGCGCCGATCACCATCCAGCCGTGCCTGCGGGCCCGGGAGAACGTACCGGAGAACAGTCCGCCGGCCACCGCGCCGACCGGGATCGCCGCGAACAGCAGCCCGAGGGCTAGCCCTTCGCCGTACGACCCGTAGGTCTCGCCGGCGAGTTGCGGGAACAGAGCGCGGGGCATGCCGAAGACCATCGCGATGATGTCGGCCAGGAAGGACAGCAACAGCACCTTGTGCAGGGCGATGTAGCGGAAGCCGTCCGCGATCTCCCGTACGCCCGCGCGGCGTTTGACGGTGCCGCCCGGGGCCGTCAGGGGAGGCAGCGCGGGCAGCCGTACGACCGCCCACACCGTGACGCACAGGGCCAGTGCGTCGATGAGGTACAGCTCGGCCAGGCCGATCACGGGTATGAGCACACCGGCCAGCAGCGGCCCGACGACCTGGCCGATCTGCATGACGGTGGAGCCGAGGGCGTTCGCCGCGGTCAGTTCCGCGGCCGGCACCAGACGGGCGACGGAGGCATTGCGGGCCGGGGCGTTGAGCCCCCAGAACGCCTGCTGGACGGCGAGCAGCACCATCAGCACGGCCACCGACGCCAGGCCGGTGACGGCCTGGAGCCAGAACAGCACCGAGGTGACCGCGATACCGCTGTTGGTGATCAGCAGAAGCTTGCGCCGGTCCATGCTGTCCGCGACGGCCCCGCCCCACAGCGCGAACACCACGAGCGGCAGCAGTCCGGCGAGGCTCGCGGCACCGACCCACGCCGAGGAGTGCGTGATGTCGTAGATCTGCTTGGGCACCGCGACCGCGGTCAGCTGGCTGCCGACGGCCGTGACGATGGTCGAGGACCACAGCCGGCGGTAGGCCGGGCGGCGCAGCGGCCGGGTGTCCATGGCCCAGCGTCGCCGGCCGCGCCGCCGGGGTGGTGCGGCGGAGGGGTCCTTCTCCAGTGGGTCCTGTGGTTCGGCACTGCTCTCGCTGGTGTCCACGCGCTTCCTGGATGCTCGCTACATCTTTCCGGTCCGGCGATCACTATCGCAGCACCGGCCGGGTGTTCGGACCCGCGTCTCAGCTTCCGGCGACGAGGCCGACACCGAGGGCGATCATCGTCGCGGCGACCAGTGCGTCCAGGACGCGCCAGGCCGCGGGCTTCGCGAGGTGGCGGCTCAGCAGCCGCGCGCCGAAGCCGAGCGCGGCGAACCAGCACAAGCTGGCCAGCGCGGCACCGAGGCCGAAGGTCCAGCGCAGCGGGCCGCGGTCGGCGGCGACCGTACCGAGCAGGAAGACCGTGTCGAGGTAGACGTGCGGGTTCAGCCACGTCATCGCGAGACAGGTCAGCACCGCCCGCCGCCGAGATCCCGCGGCGTCGCCTTCCGTCACCAGAGCACCGGCCGGCCGGAACACCCGGCGGGCGGCGAGCGCGCCGTAGCCGAGCAGGAACGCCCCGCCGACCCAGGCCACCGCCGTCAGCACCCCCGGCCAGGCGACGACCACCGCGCCGACGCCGGCCACGCCCAGGGCGATGAGGAGCGCGTCGGACAGGGCGCAGATGCCGACGACGGCGAGGACCGCGTCGCGGCGGATGCCCTGGCGCAGGACGAAGGCGTTCTGGGCGCCGATGGCGACGATCAGGGTGAGGCCGGTACCGAATCCGGCGGCAGCGGTGGTCAGGGCGTCGTTCATGGCATCGACGCTAGGGACACGATCGCCGCGAGTACAGCTAAAGATTCTTACGTATCCTTAGCTGTCGTGAAGACGCCGATGAGGATCCCTTGAAGACCGGGCTGACGGAGCTTCCCCTCGACCAGGTGCGGACCCTGCTCGCTGTGGTGGACGAGGGCACCTTCGACGCGGCCGCCGCCGCGCTGCATGTGACGCCCTCGGCGGTGAGCCAGCGGGTGAAGGCGCTGGAGCAGCGCACGGGCCGGGTGCTGCTGGTGCGGACGAAGCCGGTGCGGCCGACCGAGTCCGGCACGGTCATCGTCCGGTTCGCCCGCCAGCTGGCCCGGCTGGAGCGCGACGCGTGGACCGAGCTCGGCATGAACGACGCCGGGGACACGACCCGGGTGTCGATCGCCGTCAACGCCGACTCCCTGGCGACCTGGTTCCTGACAGCCCTCACACGCGTACCGGACGAACCCCGGCTCTGCTTCGAACTGCGACGCGAGGACGAGAGCCGTACGGCGACGCTGTTGCGGGAGGGGCTGGTGATGGCCGCCGTGACCTCCTCGCCCGACCCGGTGGCGGGCTGCTCCGTGCGTGCCCTGGGCCGGATGCGCTATCTGGCCGCGGCGAGCCCGGAGTTCGCCGACCGGCACCTCGGCGCATCACTCGGTGACGCGCTCGCGCGGGCGCCGGTCATGACCTTCGACCGCAGCGACGACCTCCAGGACGCGTTCGTCCGCGGGCTCCGCCGCGGCCGCGGCGGCGCGAGTCCCGTACGCCACCACATCCCCACCTCGGAGGGCTTCCTGTCGGCCGTGACCGCCGGACTGGGCTGGGGCATGATCCCCGAGGCCCAGGCGGAGCCTCTCCTTGAGACCGGCCGCCTCGTACAACTGGCCCCGCAGCGGCCGGTGGACGTCCCGGTGTACTGGCAACAGTGGAAACTGGACTTCCCGGCACTGGCGGCGGTGACGGAGGCGGTGACGGCAACGGCGGCGGCGGCGCTGCGCGCCTGAGCTGGGCCAAAAGACGTTTCGACTCGACGGTTCTGCCACCCCCCTAGGGCGCGGGGAACCGCACGACCAGCCACAACGGCGCGCACCCCACCACGACGTAACCCTGCACCCCCTGCGGAGCTACCCCGCTTCCAACTGCGCCGCGGCACTGTCCAACAACATCTCCAAGGCCGTCGGATACGCACTCTCCACCATCCGCGCCGCCAGCAACGGCGCCGCCTCGGCGATCCGCGGATAAGCGGCACGGGGCAGCCGAGCATACGTAGAGCGCCACACGTCCTCGTCAGCGCGCAGCGAATCCGTCGGCAGGGCCAACGCCGCCGCGTCCAGCGCCGCGAACGCCAGCGCCTGGTCGATGAAGGCGTGGTAGATCCGCACGGTGTCCGCCAGCGGGAACCCGGCGGTGCGCAGCACGTCCAACACCGTCTCGTCGGCGGCGAGTTCGTTGGGCCGCCCGGTGACCCGGCTGGTCGTCAGCGCGGCAGCCTGCGGATGGGCGACGTACGCGGCGTGGACGCGCAGTCCCACGGCGCGCAGGTCCGCCCGCCACTCCCCCGTCCGCTCCCAGCCGTCCAGCGCCTGCCCCATGAGGGCGTCGCCGATGGCGAGGGTCAGGTCGTCCATGCCGCGGAAGTACCGGTACAGCGTGCTCGGGTCCGCGTCGAGGGCGAGGCCCAGGCGCCGGGCGGTGAGACCGGCGCTGCCGTGTTCGCGCAGCATGCGCAGCGCCGTCTCGACGATCAGCCGCTCCGACAGCACGGTGCCGCTTTTCGTGGGACGGCGTCGGCGCCGCTTCTCCTCGGGAACGACCGGTTTCGGCACCATGACCCGCGTCCTCCCGACCTCTCCGTCCTTATGCCAACGCCATTGACCTTATGTGAACGCACCGCGTTGTATCTCGGGCGGGGCCCCACCACGTCGTAGACCTTCAAGCCTGTAGAGCTTCGAGCCGAGGGAGTCTTGTCATGCGTGTACTGCTCGTGGGAGCCGGCGGAGTGGGTACCGCCATCACCCGGATCGCCGCCCGGCGTGCGTTCTTCGAGGCGATGGTGGTCGCCGACCACGACCTGGCGCGTGCCGAGGCGGCCGTGGCGGCGCTCGGCGGCGACGTCCGTTTCCGGGCCGAGCGCGTCGACGCGAGCGACGAGGCTGCGGTGACCGCGCTGCTGGAGCGGCACGCGTGCGACGTGCTGCTCAACGCCACCGACCCGCGTTTCGTGATGCCGCTGTTCCGGGCGGCGCGCGCCGCCGAGGCCACGTATGTCGACATGGCGATGTCGCTGTCCCGGCCGCACCGGGAGCGCCCGTACGAGGAGTGCGGGGTCAAGCTGGGCGACGCCCAGTTCGAGCAGGCCGCCGACTGGGAGAAGGCGGGCGGGCTGGCGCTCGTCGGCATGGGCGTGGAGCCGGGGCTGTCGGACGTGTTCGCCCGGTACGCGGCCGACGAGCTCTTCGACGAGATCGAGGAGATCGGCGTCCGCGACGGTGCGAACCTCACCGTGGACGGTCACGTTTTCGCGCCGTCCTTCAGCATCTGGACCACCATCGAGGAGTGCCTCAATCCACCGGTGGTCTATGAGGCCGACCGCGGCTGGTTCACCACCGAGCCCTTCAGCGAGCCCGAGGTGTTCGACTTCCCCGAGGGCATCGGGCCGGTCGAGTGCGTGAACGTGGAGCACGAGGAGGTGCTTCTGGTGCCGCGCTGGGTGGACACGCGCCGGGTGACCTTCAAGTACGGCCTGGGCGAGGAGTTCATCGGCACGCTGAAGACGCTGCACCTGCTGGGCCTGGACCGCACCGAGCGGGTCACCGTGCCGAGCGCCGACGGGCCGGTGCGGGTGTCTCCCCGGGACGTCGTCGCCGCGTGTCTGCCGGACCCGGCGACGCTGGGCGAGCGGATGCACGGCAAGACCTGCGCGGGCACCTGGGTACGGGGCGTCAAGGACGGGCGGCCGCGCGAGGTGTACCTCTACCACGTGGTCGACAACCAGTGGTCCATGAAGGAATACGGCAGCCAGGCCGTCGTGTGGCAGACCGCCGTCAACCCGGTCGTCGCCCTCGAACTCCTCGCCACCGGCGCCTGGTCGGGCGCGGGTGTGCTGGGTCCTGAGGCCCTCCCGGCCCTGCCGTTCCTGGATCTGCTGACGGCGTACGGCTCCCCGTGGGGGATGCGCGAACAGTGACCGGATTCGCCGGTGTCCGCCGGGGTTTCACTTGCGCATCGACAGGCGACTCGAAAACGAGTAATGCATCCACCGAGGGCACACACGACGATCGCAGGTGACTTTGATGGACGACTGGCGAGACGACGCCGCCTGCCGCCATGAGGACCCCGACCTCTTCTACCCGATCGGCACGTCCGGACCGACCGTGTTGCAGACGGAGCAGGCGAAGGCCGTCTGCCGGCGCTGCTCGGTCCGTGAGCAGTGTCTGCGCTGGGCGCTGGACACGGACCAGTTCATCGGGATCTGGGGCGGCACGAGCGAGACCGAGCGAAGGGCGCTGCGGCAGCGCGCCGGATGACCGGCCTGGGCCGGTCGGTTCCCCGTCACTCGGGTGCCGCTCCCGTCGGCAGCCGCAGCGTGAGCGCGGCCTCCGGTACGCCGGCTGCGGGACCTCTCGGCGCGCCAGAACCGGTTAAGAGGTGGACGCGCCGACCGTGGGCCCGGTGGCGTCCGGCTCGTGGTCCGGCATCGCCACGACGCCGCCGGCGCCGCCGGTCAGCAGCAGGGCGGCGGCACGCATTCCCAATTGGATTGGCGTGTTGAAGCCCATCAAGAAGGGTGCACTAGCGGTGAGTTGGCGTGTTTTCTGGGTGCCGTCGGACGCGGTGCGGGGCGGAGTTCGGGGCAGTGTCGTCGAGGGATGGGACGACCTGCCGTCTCGCGAGGACGCGGTGGGCGTGTTGGCCGGCGACCCCATCTTCCTGTCGCCAGATCATCGGGTAGATCCCCTCCTGGGCCTGTACGGCCAGTCAGGTACCTTCCGTCGCCACGAGGACCCCGTGGCCTTCCGGGACGAACTCCGGCTGGTTGCCTGGACCATGATCAACGGCGAGCTGCGGCCCACGTTCCTCGCCGAACGCGCCACGATCAGCGAACGGCTACGCGACCACGCCGAACGGCTGCGCGGCATCGCCGACGGTCACGACTGCACCCGGATCACCCTGATGGACCGCACACCCTGATGGACCGCACACCGTGAGCGGAGCAGCAGACGAACGCGGCCGCATCCGCATCGCCATGGACCGCATCCTGACCGGCCGACCCGAGCGCTCCAGCGGGACCCTGACCATCGTGGCCCGATTCGGCTCCGCAAACAGGTCGTACGGCTCAAGGAACTCCGCGAGAAGGACAAGGCCGAGCTCGAACAACTCCAAGCCGATGTTGAGGGGCTGGGCGGTGTTCTAGAAGTCCCCGTGGAAGAGGGAGCGGCGTTCGGTGCGAGCTCTCGGCGCGCGCTGGCCAAGGTCCGCCCCACAAGTCGTGCAAATCGAGAGCCTGTTGAGTGTCTGTTGATCTATTTCTTCCCTCCAAATTGGTTGACATTCAGGGGTGGAATGTCGGACGTTCAGCCGTGACCCACCGATGCGCCACAGGGACGGACGGAGAGATGGCACGCAGATGACTTTCAGAGGGGGAAACCCGAAGCCAGGGCGCGGGAGGCGCCCGGCGGCGCCGGCCGCGGTGGACGCGGGCTCGTGGTACGAGCTGAGGCAGCTGGTCCCCGTGAAGAGCGTCTCGGAGCAGGTGCACACCGTAGGGCGGGTAAGGCACCTGGGAGAGGCGGTTCAGTTCAGCTGGCCCGGGGTGTACTTCGAGGGCCGCTTCCGCGGGACCGGCCTCGGGGTGGTACTCGACTGCGCGGCCGCCGACTACGACGTCCAGGTCGAAGGGGCCACCGTCGCCACCCTGGTCACACCCGGCGACACCACGCACTGGATCAACGGCCTTCGGGACGGCGAGCACACGGTCCGGGTCGTCAAACGCAACGACACGCCGGGAGACACCAGCACGTTCGGAGGCTTCGTCGCCGCGCCCGGGGGCGCCGTACTGAGCAAGCCGGCGCCCCGGGACCGCCAGATCGAGTTCATCGGGGACTCCATCACAGTGGGCTACGGCAATGTCTCGGGCACCCGCGACTGCAATCCGGAGCAGCTCAAGCGGAACACCAACACCGACGTGAGCCACGGCGCCCTCACGGCCCAGCAGTTGGACGCCGATTACCAGATCAACGGCTTCTCCGGCCTCGGCATGGTGCGCAACGTCGCCGGCATCTGCCCGGACGTCACCTACCGGACCTACTACGACCGCGCCCTGCTGAACGTGGACGGCGACGTCTGGCAGAACCCAGGGACGTGGCGCCCCCAGATCGTGGTGGTCAACCTCGGCTCCAACGACTTCACCGACCTCACCCCCGGTGAACCGTGGACGCCCGACAGCCTCGCGGCCGCCTTCCGCACCGCCTACGGCGAGTTCCTCCGGAAACTGCGGACTCGCTACGGTGCCGGCACCACCCTCGTGGCCGTCGGCTTCGACAGAAACGCCGAGCATGTGCGGCAGGTGGTCGAGGCTTGCAACGACGCCGGCGACAGCGGGGTCCACTACTGGTTCCTCGATCAGTCGGGCCTGGACTTCCTCGGATGTGACGGGCACACCTCGGCTCACGACGACCGGGTGATCGCCGACCGGCTTGCCCCGTTCCTCAGTAGCCTGCCGACGGGATGGTGAGGGACATGGTCACCCGTGAACCGGTCCAGGGACTGCTACATCCCGCCGGCCGTGGGGCAGGCTCACCGCGGCAGCGGTCCCCGGCCCCGGCCCCACTGTCGGGTCTGGCCGCCGAGCGATGACCTGATCGCGGCCAGACTGAGATGCGGGACCGAGACGTCCGACAGGTCACAGCCACTCGTTGATCGCGGCTATGAGGACTGTCGCTTTGAAGCGGACCGCGAGCTTGTCGAACCGCGTGGCCACGGCCCGGTTCCGCTTGAGCCGGTTGATGCCGCACTCGACCGCGTGCCGGGCCTCGTAGTCCTCGCGGTCGAAGGCCGGAGCACGCCCACCGGCCGCTCCCCGGCGTTCGCGGTGGCCTGCCTGATCGGCAGGTTCCGGGATCGTGCAGCGGATCCCGCGCCGCCGCAGACAGGCACGGTCCGCGCGCGATGAATACGCTTTGTCGCCCCGCACCCGCAGCGCACGAACCCGGGGCCGCCCCAGTCCGAGACGAGGAACCCGGATGGCTTCCAGCACAGCCGTGAACTGCGGGCCGTCACCCCGCTGCCCGGCTGTGACCAGCAGCGACAACGGCCGCTGCCCTTGCTCACAGGCCAGGTGAATCTTCGTGGTCCAGCCGCCGCGGGACCTACCCAAGCCGTGATCGTCAGGTTCGCTCCGGTGGCCGCCCGGCGGTTCCTTCTGTGCTTGGCCGTCCCGCCGGGCACCGGCCGCATGCTGCTGTGCCCGGCAGATCGTGGAGTCGACGTTCACCTCCCAGGTGATCAGCCCGACTGCGTCCGCCCGCGCTTGCAGTCTGGTCGGTACCGACGACCAGACCCCCGCGCGTTGCCAGCGGCGGAAGAGCCCGTAGACCGTCTGCCACGGACCGTACTCCGCCAGCAGATCCCGCCACGGGGCCCCGGTCGGAACCCGGCAGCAGATCCCATTGATCAGCTTCCGCCGGCACACCGACGGCCTGCCCAACACCGCGACAGGCAGCAACGGGCACAACACTGGCCACTGGTCATCAGAAAGATCCCCTCGCCCCACACCGAGATCATCACGGCGCGCGGCAGCCGCGCGGACGGCGTCGGCTCCCGACCCGGCCGTCCATGTCCTTCCTGTCCAGTACATCCCGCCCCAGCCCAGCTGACATCAGCATTGGGCAGCCACCGCTGGACTTCTTGACTCCCCCCTGAGCCGCTGCCATTGTTGTGCCAGATAATAGCACAGCATGCCACAATGTGGCACATAGGGGCGTTCGAGAACGGGGGTGGATCCCCGAACCCGGGACGAACACGAGCCTTGAGGCCCCAGGGGCGCCCAGGGCGCCCCCTCCAAGTCGCCACACAAGCATCCTCATGCTCGGGCCCAGCTTGCGTCCCGGCGGTACGAAAGGAAAGTCCTGTGTCAGCTGCGAGGAAGCGCGTCGCGGTGGTCGGCGTGGGAACGATGGGCAGCCAGGCCGCCTGGCGGCTGGCCACCCGGGGTGCCGAGGTCGTCGGATACGACCGGTTCGCGCCCGGCCACGACCGCAGTGCCGCCGGCGGTGAGACCCGGGTCTTCCGCAGCGTGCAGACCCACGACGGCCGCTATGTGCCGCTCGTCCGGCACGCCGACGCCCTCTGGAAGCAGTTGCAGGCGGAGACCGGGCGGGAACTGCGTCGTCTGACCGGAGCTCTGGTCATGGGGCCGGCCGATGACCCTGAGATGCGTAACGTCATGGACGGCATCGCCGAGCACGGCCTCGACCACGAGGTGATCGACACTGAGGCGATGACGAAGCGGTTCCCGCAGTTCCGTGTCGACGACGGCGATCTGGTGGTCCTCGACTCCCACGCGGGCTTCGTCCGCCCAGAGCTGACGGTCCAGACCGCGGCCCGGCGTGCCGAGGAGCTGGGGGCCCGGATCCGCCGCTACACCCCGGTGCGGGAAGTCGCTCCCGTCGCCGGGGGAGGCGTGGAGATCCGCACCGACACCGACACCGAGCGCTTCGACGCCGCGGTCGTCACCCCCGGCCCCTGGGTGGGCGACCTGCTGCCCGACCTGCCGTGGGAAGTGAACGTCTACCGCGCGATCAGCGCCTGGTTCCTGCCCCACGAGGACCACCCGGCAGACGCCGAGCGTCCCGCCTTCGTCCGCTGCGGCGGCACGCCCTTCTACGGCATCCCGTCCCCGGACGGCCTGACCGTCAAGCTGGGACTGCCCCAGCCGCACCACAAGCCCGTGGACGACCCGAACCGCCTGAACCGGACCGTTGCACCGGAGGAACTGGAGGCCTTCACCACTGCGGTGCGACGCCACCTGCCGGGCCTGAACCCCGACCCGGTGCGCCTGTCCGTGTTCATGGAGGGCTACACCGACAGCACCCGCCCGCTGGTCGGCCCGCTGCCGGGCTGCGAGGACATCGTCCTGCTGGCCGGCTTCTCCGGCCAGGGCTTCAAAGTCTCGCCCGCCATGGGCGACATCGCCGCGGACCTCGCCCTTCAGGGCCGGACCTCCCAGCCGATCGACTTCATCACCACAAACGGCCGCACCGCGGCCTGAGCCCGAACGAGGAAAGCCATGACCCTGACCATCGGCGCGCTGACGGCCGAGCCCGGCCAGAAGACCCGCGGGAGCCTGTCCGCCGACCTCGGCACCACGACAGTGGACGTGCCCCTGATCCTCGTCAACGGCTCCCGCCCGGGCCCCAGGGTCGTGATCACCGGTGGCGTCCACGGCGGCGAGTTCATCCCCGTCGACGCCACCACCCGCCTGGCCGGGCTGCTGGAACCGGACGAGATCGCCGGCCAGCTGGTGATCTGCCCCGTGTCCAACCCCCCGGCCGTCTACGGCGGACGGCTCAACATCTCCCCGCTGGACGGCGTCAACATCAACCGCGTCTTCCCCGGCGACAAGAACGGCGGCCCCACCGACCGGATGGCGGCCTGGCTGTTCGAGC
>NZ_JAGMUL010000046.1:0-59448 GCF_019049285.1 Streptomyces sp. AC550_RSS872 | reverse complement strand
AATCTCCGGCCGCAGGCCTCTGGTACCCCGACGCGGTCACGGGCGACGAGGTGACCGAGGGACAGACCATCGGCCGCATCATCGACCCGGTCGACGGCGCCGAACACAAGGTCTCCGCCGTCTCCACCGGAACGATCATCTACAACATGAACGGGCTGACCGTGCGCCCCGGCACGCACCTCGCCGCCATCGCCGCCCCCCACGACTGACGGGCCTCACGCCCGCCCAATGATTCCCCATCCCAGTGAGCCGGCCTTCCCGTTGAACCCGTCCTTCCCTGGGGCACGGACATCGACTGGTGGCTGAAGAAGGAAGCGACCGTCACCAACGCTGGTTGGAGTGGACTCTCGGCTCAACTCGGTGTCGCCACACCGTCCGTCAAGGTGACCGGCGTCAAGCCGGCCACCGCGACAGGCACAGCGCGAGAAGCTCCGCGACCAGTCTGGTCCGCTTCGACCGGAGCGGCGGCCTGCTGAAGGCCCGCCGCCACGGCCTCGCCTCCGGCACCCGGTCGCGCCGGAGACTCTTGCCGCGGGCGCTTGCGACCTTGACCTATGCGCGAAGGAGACGGTCCGCTGTGGACACCATCGACGAGAAGATCATCGCCGAGCTGACCCGCAACGCCCGCATCTCGCACTCGGACCTGGCCGGCAAGGTGCTGCTGTCCCGCAACGCGGTGCGCCAGCGCATCGAACGGCTGGAGCGCCAAGGCCACATCGCCGGCTACACCATCGTCCGCGCAGGCGGCGACAGCGGCGATGTGGTCTCGGCGCTCGTACTCGTGTACCGCCAGGACCGCATGCGTGGCGGCGACGTCCTGGCCGCGCTCAAACGCATCCCCGAGGTCGTTATCTGCGAGATCCTCAGCGGCGACTTCGACATCATGGTGCGTCTGGAGGCGCCCTCGCTGGAACGCGTACGGAGCATTTGGGAGGACATCGCCCAGATGCCCGGCGTACGGGACACGGTCACGGCGCTCGCCCTGTCCAGAGTGGTCAACCGCCCACGTGGAGAGCAGGGGCTGGCGGCAGCGGGGTGAGCTGCGCGGTGGCGTGCTCCCGGCCGAGCAATCCGCCCTGGGCCACCGGGTCCACCACGTTCGTCCCGTCGCGAGGGCCCCTTCCGCAAATACGGGGGTCGTGCTCGGTGCGGAAGGCGGTCATTGGACCACTTCGCTGATGTGGTTGACGCAGACGACCTTGGGCTGGGTCATCTCCTCGAAGGCGAAGCGCACGCCTTCGCGGCCCATGCTGCCGTACTTGAACCCGCCGAACGGCATGGCGTCGAAGCGGTAGTCGGACGAGTCGTTGATCATCACGCCGCCTGCTTCCAGCAGCCGGGCCGCGGACAGGGCGCGGTCCAGGCGGGAGGTGAAGATGCCCGTGTGGAGGCTGTAGTCGATGGAGTTGGCCTGCTCGATGGCGTCCTCGAAGGACGTGAACGGCTGGAGCACGACGACCGGGGCGAACACCTCCTCCTGCCAGATCGAGCAGGTCGCCGGGACGTCTTCCAGGACGGTCGGCGTGTACAGGGAGCCGATGGCGTCGTTGCCGCACAACAGCACCGCGCCCTCCGACACCGCCGTGTCGACCTTGGCCCGGGTGGCGGCCGCGGCCTGCGGGGTGATCATGGGGCCGACGTCGGTGCGCTCGTCGAGCGGGTCGCCGACGCGCAGCAGCTTGGTGCGGGCGACGAACGCGTCGCGGAAGCGCTCGTAGACCTCGGCGGCGATGAGGATGCGCTGGGTGCCGATGCAGTTCTGGCCGGCGGCCCAGAACGCGCCGGAGACGCAGGAGGCCACGGCCTCGTCGAGGTCGGCGTCGTCCATGACGATGACCGGGGCGTTGCCGCCCAGGTCCATGGCGAGCTTCTTCAGGCCGGCCGTGCGGGAGATGGCCTCGCCGGTGGCGAATCCGCCGGTGAAGGACACCATGCGCACGTCGGGGGCGGCCACGATCGCGGCGCCGATGCCGGCATTGCCGTTGACGACGGTGACGATCTCCTCGGGCAGGCCGGCCTCGATGAGGGTGTCGACCAGGCGCAGCGCGGACAGTGGCGTCAGCGCGGACGGTTTGAGGATGACGGCGTTGCCGCCGGCGATGGCCGGGCCGAGCTTGTGGGCGACCAGGTTGAGGGGGTCGTTGAACGGGGTGATGGCGGCGATGATGCCCAGCGGTTCGCGGGTGAACCAGCCCTGCCGTTTCTCCGAGCCCTCGTAGGAGTCGAAGGGGATGACCTCGCCGGCGTTGCGCCGTGCCTCGGCTCCGGACAGGGACAGCGTGTTGACCGCGCGGGCGACTTCCTTGCGGGCCTGGGTGATGGTCTTGCCGGCCTCGCTGACGATCAGCTGGGCGAAGGATTCGGCGCGCCGCTCGATCAGGCGGGCGGCGCGTTCCAGGACAGCGGCCCTGGAGGCTCGGGACAGCGCGGCCGCGGTGCGGCGCCCGCACCTGGCCTGCTGCAAGATGCTGCCGGCGGCGCCTGCGTCGACGGTGGGCACCGAGGCGATGACCTCGCCGGTGTAGGGGTTGTGCACGGGCGTGGTGTCGGTGCCGAGTTCGACGCCGGGGGGCACGACGGTGTCAGACACGGTGCGTCTCCTGGAGGAAGGGGCGAGCGGGGCGGTGTCCTCGTCCGCGTGGCGCTGGTGGATGGCGGTGATGTCCGACAGCAGGGCGTAGGCGGTCTCGGTGCGGCCGGCGCCCGGCCCCGAGACCGTGACCGTGCCGAGGAGGTCGGTGTCGAAGGCGACCGCGTTGACCGGGCCGGAGATCCCGGCGAGCGGGTGCTGGGCGGGCAGGGCGAGGGGGGCGACGCGGGCGTCGACGCTGCCGTCCTCGTGGCGGGTGGCGGAGCCGACCAGCTTCCACCGCAGCCCCTTCGCGGCGGCGTCCCGCACCTCGTCCGGTGTGATCGCCAGGATGCCCTCGCAGAAGACGTCCTCGCGGCGCAGGTCGGCGCCGAGGACTTCATTGGCCAGGATCATGACCTTGAGCTGGACGTCGTGGCCCTCGATGTCCGCGGTGGGATCGGCTTCGGCGTACCCGAGCTCCTGGGCTTCGGCGATGGCGGCCGAAAGCTCGATGCCCTCTTCCAGGCGGCCCAGGATGTAGTTCGAGGTGCCGTTCATGATGCCCTGGACGCCGGTGATCTCCAGGCCGCCGAACATGCGCTGGGCGGTGCGCAGGACGGGGGTGCCGCTGAGTACCGAGCCCTCGAACTCGAAGCTGACACCGCGCTCGGCGGCCAGCTGCTTCAGTGCGCGGCCGGCGAGTGCGACCGGTCCCTTGTTGGTGGTGCACACGTGCTTGCCCGATTCCAGGGCCCAGCGCACGTGGGAGAGGGCGGGCTCGCCGTCGGTGGGGTTGGTGAACGTCGCTTCCACGACGATGTCGGCCGGCACCTCACGGATCACCCACTCGTTGTGCGGATCAGCGCTGCCGCCGGCAAGGCCCGCGAAGCTCAGCTCCCCGGGCTCGGCGGCCAGCAGCGGCGCCAGATCGATACCGTCGCTGTCCACCAGGGAACCGGCCCGCAGATCGGTGATCGCCACCACCCGCAGGGCGAAGCCCAGCTCCTTGGCCAGGCGCTCCCCGCTCTGGGATATCAGCTCGGCAAGCGCGCGATTGACGCCACCGAAGCCGATGAGGGCGAGATCGTATCGGCCCATGAGATCGCTCCTTCGCAGTCCGCCGCCTTCACGGTGCGGCTGCTCAGAGCCTCGCTTCCCTGACTGTCACCTGCTCCATGTCACAACGGCCACGGCACATGCCGATCTGCTGTGTCCGATGGCGATTCGCCCACCCCACCTCCGGCAACACCGTGCTGGCGGGGCCGGACGGCAGCATGTACGGGGACTGGGGCGGCGGCCTCAGCCATACACCTGATGCTGAACAAGGCGTACTGCTCGGGATGCCGCAGACTGCGTCCGCGGAAGAGCAGGGCGACACGGGACTTGTACGTGATCATGCGTCGGCCTTGGCCGACACTTGCGGGGAACTCGTCAGGTCCACCGGAAAGGCCCGGCCATGAGCGTCCGTATCCGTCGCGTCTACGAAGCACCCGAGCCGGAGGACGGCGTGCGTGTCCTCGTCGACCGGCTCTGGCCGCGCGGTCTGTCGAAGGACGCGGCCCGCGTGGACGAGTGGCCCAAGGGGCTCACCCCGTCCACGGAGCTGCGGCGCTGGTACCACGCGGGCGAGGGATCGTACGAGGAGTTCACCGAGCGCTACGAGGCGGAGCTGGCCGCCCCCGAGGCGGCCGAACTCGTCGATCGCGTACGGGAGCTGGCGGGCAAGGGCGCTGTGACCCTGCTGACCGCTTCGAAGTCCCCCGGGGAGTCACGCCGCGGTGCTGGCCCGCCTCCTCCAGGCCTGAGGCGACGGGCCGCGCACCGGTCTCAGGCGGTCTGCCGTGCCGCGGCCCGGCCCGCCGTGCGGCCCGAGAAGAGGCAGCCGCCGAGGAAGGTGCCCTCCAGGGCGTTGTAGCCGTGGACGCCTCCGCCGCCGAATCCGGCGACCTCGCCGGCCGCGTACAGGCCGTCGACGGGGGTGCCGTCGGCGCCGAGCGCACGGGAGTCGAGGTCGGTCTGGATGCCGCCCAGGGTCTTGCGGGTCAGGATGTGCAGCTTGACGCCGATGAGGGGGCCGGCGGCCGGGTCGAGGATGCGGTGCGGGGTGGCGACCCGGCCGAGGCGGTCGCCGATGTAGCGGCGGGCGTTGCGGATCCCCTGGACCTGGGAGTCCTTGCTGTACGGGTTGGCGATCTGGAGGTCGCGGGCCTCGATCTGGCGGCGGACGGTCTCGGCGTCGAGGAGCGGCTTGTCCGTCAACTGGTTCATCTTCTCGACCAGTTGCTCCAGGTCCGGGGCGGTCACGAAGTCCGCGCCGTTGCGCAGGAACGCCGCCACCGGACCCGGGGCGCCCTTGCCGAGCACCCGCTCCTTCAGGAACCCGGCGCGGTCCTTGGCGGTGATGTCGGGGTTCTGTTCGGAGCCCGACAGGGCGAACTCCTTCTCGATGATCTTCTGGCTGAGAATGAACCAGGAGTGGTCGTACCCGGCGATGTCGGCGTCCGTACGCAGGTGCTTGAGGGTGCCGAGGGTGTCGTAGCCCGGCAGGCAGGGGTCGGGCAGGCGGCGGCCGAGGGCGTCGAACCACATCGAGGACGGGCCGGGCAGGATGCGGATGCCGTGGCCGGGCCAGATCGGGTCCCAGTTCTGTAGGCCCTCGGTGTAGTGCCACATACGGTCGCGGTTGACCAGGCGTACGCCCGCCTCCGCGCTGATGTCGAGCATCCGGCCGTCGACGTAGGCGGGGACCCCGGTGACCATCTCGGTGGGCGGCGTGCCGAGCCGCTCGGGCCAGTAGCGGCGGACGATGTCATGGTTGGCGCCGATGCCACCGGTGGTGACGACGACGGCCTGGGCGGTCAGCTCGAACTCGCCCACGCGGTCGCGGTTGGAGGCGACGCCCCGGGGTGAGTGGTCGTCGGCCAGGACCGTGCCGCGCACACCGCGCGCCGCGCCCTCCTCGATGACCAGCTCGTCGACCTGGTGCCGGTGGTAGAAGGTGAGCAGCCCGTCGCGCACGGCCTGCTTGGCGTACCGCACGAACGGCTCCACGACGCCGGTGCCGGTGCCCCAGGCGATGTGGAAGCGGGGCACGGAGTTGCCGTGGCCGTGGGCGCGCAGGTCGCCGCGCTCCGCCCAGCCCACCGTGGGCAGGAACTTGATGCCGTGCCCGTCCAGCCAGGCCCGTTTCTCGCCGGCCGCGAACTCGACGTACGCGCGCGCCCAGCGCACCGCCCAGGAGTCCTCGTCGTCCACCCGGTCGAACTGGGCGCTGCCCTGCCAGTCGTTCCAGGCCAGGTCGAGGGAGTCCTTGATGCCCAGGCGCCGCTGCTCCGGGGAGTCGACGAGGAAGAGTCCGCCGAAGGACCAGAACGCCTGCCCGCCGAGGTTGGCGGCGTTCTCCTGGTCGACCAGCGCGACCCTGCGGCCCCGGCTGGTCAGTTCGCTCGCGGCGACCAGGCCCGCGAGTCCCGCTCCGACGACGATGACGTCGGCATCCATGGCGACCGTCCCTTCCTCATGTCCTCATGTGCGCTGATGCGGTGGTGCCGCTGCCGTCGGTGAGCAGCGCGGTGAGCAGTTGCCCGAGCCAGGCCCGGGCGTGTTCGACGTCCCGGTCCAGCAGCAGTTGGGTGGTGACTCCGTCGTACGCGGCCACCACGGCGTGGGCGGCGCCGTCGATGTCGCCGAGCACGGCGGGCAGTTCGGTGTGTCCCCGCGCCCTGGCCAGCCGGTCGGCGATGGCGCCGCGCAGCCGGGCACGGTGTTCCAGCAGGGCCTGCGCGACGGCCGGGTCACGTGCGGCGTGCACCAGGAAGTCCGTCTTCACCAGCAGCCAGTCCCGGTCCAGGAGCAGGACCTCGGTCACCCGGTCCACGGCGGCGGGCACGTCCAGGTCCGGTCCGTCGAGGGCGAGGGCCCCGGACACCTGCTCGGCGATCAGGTCGGCGCGCTGCCGGTAGAGGGCGAAGAACAGCTCGTCCAGGCTGTCGAAGTTGGAGTAGAAGGCGCCCCTGCTGTAGCCGGCGGCCTCGCAGACCTCCTCGATGGAGACCCGGCCGAACCCCTTGGCGGCGAACACGGCGAACGCGGCGTCGAGCAGGTTGGCGCGCGTGCGGACGCGGCGCTTGGTGACGCGCCCGGTCGTTTCCCTCACCGACATGTCCCGCCTCCGTTCGATACGCGAATGTATCCGATACGCGAATGTATCCAAAGAGGAACCGGAAACCAGGCAGGAGCAGGATCCGGGTTGAACACACGATGGGAACGTATTTTCGATTTAGGGGTACGCTGGAACCATGGCCACGCACCTCCAGGGCTCACTGTTCGACCAGACCGACGAGCTGCGGCTCGCCTCCCTCGCCGGGATCCGCCGTACGCGGCTGGCCCATGGCGCCTGGATCGACGTGCTGCCCGGCTGGCTGAGCGGCGCCGACGTCCTGTTCGAACAGCTCGCCGCCGAAGTGCCCTGGCGTGCCGAGCGGCGCACGATGTACGACCACGTGGTCGACGTTCCACGACTCCTCTCCTTCTACGGCGCCGACGACGCGCTTCCGCATCCCGTCCTCGCCGACGCCCGCGACGCGCTGTCCGCGCACTACGCCGAGGAACTCGGCGAGCCTTTCACCACGGCCGGGCTCTGCTACTACCGCGACGGCCGGGACAGCGTCGCCTGGCACGGGGACCGGATCGGGCGGGGCGGGCGCGAGGACACGATGGTCGCCATCCTCTCCGTGGGCGCGCCCCGGGATCTGCTGCTGCGGCCGGCGCGGGGCGGCGGCGAGACGGTGCGCCGTCCGCTGGGCCACGGCGACCTCATCGTGATGGGCGGCTCCTGCCAACGGACCTGGGAGCACTCGATCCCGAAGACCACCCGCGCCACGGGACCACGCATCAGCGTGCAGTTCCGCCCGCACGGCGTGCACTGAGGCGGAGAGGCGGCCGCTTCGGGAGCGCGCGGGAGGGTGCCTCCGGTGGACGGTGCCGGAGGCGGCCCTTCCTCTGGGCGAAGCCCCGCCGGGCCCCCACACTGAGGCGCGTGAGCGCTCAGACGCAGGCACCTGCCACGGCTCCCCGGCGCGGGGAGCTGGACCTGCTGCGGATCCTCGTCGTCCTCGGTCTGGTCTTCTTCCACGCCGCCCTGGTCTTCGCCACGGAGGGCGACTACTACGTCCAGAACCCGCAGACCACCGAGGCGATCACGATCCTCGCCGGGTTCGCGGTGGTCTGGGCGATGCCGGTGCTGTTCCTCGTCGCCGGCCTCGGTGCCCGGTACTCCGTGGGCCGCCGTGGCACCGCCCGTTTCGCCCGGGAACGCCTGGTGCGGCTGGGAGTTCCCCTGGTCTTCACCGTCGTCGCGCTGAACCCGCTCCCCCAGTGGCTGCGGCTGCGCGCCGCCGACCCGGACCAGCACGAGTCGTACTGGCGCTTCCTGCCCCGCTACTTCACCGTCCACCTCGACCTCGCCGACTTCCCGTTCCTCGTGGACGGGGAGCACTTCGAGTCCGGCCATCTGTGGTTCGTGCTCCTGCTGCTGGCGTTCTGTCTGCTGCTGGCTCCGGTCGCGGCACGCGTCGCGGCCGGCGGCGACCGTGCCGCAGCGGCCGTCGCCCGGCACCCCGCCCTGCTTCTGCTGCCCGTGCTGCCGCTCGCTGTGATCAATGTGCCGCTGGGTATGGAGGAGGACTACGCGGCCTGGAACCACTGGGCCTACCTGGTGTTCTTTCTCTACGGTTTCGCCCTCGGCGGGGACGACCGGGTCCGGTCCGTCATGCGCCGGCTCGCCCGGCCGCTCGGCGTGGCGGGGCTGGTGCTGTTCGCAGCGTGCGCTCCCGGGTTCATGACGTCGGACGACCCGTTCACCGACCGCACACCGCTCGCGCTGGTCACCCGCGCCCTGTTCAGCGCGGCGGGCTGGTGCCTGGTGGTGGCCATCCTCGGCACCCTGGACCGCCCGCGCGAGCAGCGGCGTGCGCGGGCCCGCCCGAGGCCGGTGAGGGAGTATCTGGGCGTCGCCGCCCTGCCCCTCTACGTCCTGCACCAGCCGGTCGTGGTCGCCGTCGCGTACGGCGTGGTGGACTGGTCGGCGCCGATCGTGGTCGAGTACACGGTGATCGTGACCGGTTCGCTGGCGGTGATCCTGATCCTGTACGAGGGCGTGGTGCGCAGAACACGGCTGACGCGGTTCCTGTTCGGGATGCGTCCCGATCCGCCGGTCACGCCCTCCTGATGATCTGCTTTGCTGTGTCCGTCGGGCACGGACCTCACCACGCGGGACGAACATGCGGTCAGATGTGCAGCAAGTCGCGGACGGCGCCTATCTCGTGCACGGCAGCAACACCAACTGGGTGATCCTGACCGAGGGGGACGCGCTCACGCTGATCGACACCGGCTACCCCGGGGACCGGCCGAAGCTCCTCGCCTCGCTCGCCGAGGTGGGCGGTTCACCGGAGGCGGTCACAGCCGTACTGATCACGCACGCGCACACGGATCACCTGGGCAACGCCGAGTACCTGAGCGCCACGCACGGCACGCCGATACACCTGCACGAGGCCGAAGTGCCGCACGCGCGCCGGGAGTTCCTGCACCAGGTGAACGTCCGGACGGTCCTGAAGAACGCCTGGCGGCCCGGTGTCCTGCCCTGGGCGGTCCACGCGATCCGCTCCGGCGGCACCGCGCACGTCCCGGTCACCGCCCCCGGCCCGTTCCCCTCGACGGGCCCGCTGGACCTGCCCGGCCGCCCCGTCCCGGTGCACACGCCCGGCCACACCGACGGGCACTGCGCCTTCCACCTGCCCGACGCCGGCGTGCTGATCGCGGGCGACGCCCTGGTGAGCGGACACCCCACCTCGCGGATCAAGGGACCGCAGCTGCTGCCCGACATGTTCCACCGCGAGCGCACACAGGCCGTGGCCTCGCTGGACGTGCTCGAAGGCCTCAAGGGGGACGTACTGCTGCCCGGCCACGGGCCCCTGCACCGGGGCTCCGTGCGGGAAGCTGCTCTTCAGGCCAGGGAGCGGGCGCTTTAGGGTGAGGTGACGATCACCGGCGAGGCGAGGACGAACGGCCCATGGCATTGCAGATCAGCGCGACGAACCCGGAGCACCCCGCGCTCCTGCTGGAGCTGCCCTGGCAACTTCCGCTGGAGCAGTGGCCGGACGACGTCCTGGTCCCGCTGCCGCGCGGTATATCCCGGCACGTGGTGCGCTACGCCCGGGCCGGCAACGAGGTGATCGCGGTCAAGGAGCTCGCCGAACGCCCGGCGCTGCGCGAGTACGAGCTGCTGCGCGACCTGGACCGCATCGGCATCCCGGCGGTGGATCCGCTGGCCGTGGTCACCGGGCGCACCGACGGCGACGGCGGCCCGCTGGAGTCGGTCCTGGTGACGCGGCATCTGGGCGGCTCGATGCCGTACCGCTCGATGTTCGAGACGACGATGCGTCCGGCGACCATGCACCGGCTGATGGACGCGCTGGCCGTGCTGCTGGTCCGCCTCCATCTCGCCGGGTTCGCCTGGGGCGACTGCTCGCTGTCCAACACGCTGTTCCGGCGCGACGCGGGCGCCTACGCCGCATATCTGGTGGACGCCGAGACAGGCGATCTGCACCCGCAGCTCAGCAACGGCCAGCGCGACTACGACCTGGATCTCGCCCGGGTCAACATCAGCGGCGAACTGCTGGACCTGGAGGCGTCCGGGGCGCTGCACCCCTCGGTGGACCCGGTCGAGTTCGGCACCGAGATCTGCGCCCGATACCGGAGCCTGTGGCAGGAACTGACCCGCACCTCGGTGTATCCGGCGGGCAAGTACCACTACATCGAGCGCCGGATCCGCCGTCTGAACGACCTCGGCTTCGACGTGGCCGAGATGCAGATCGAGCACGCCACGAACGGCGACACGGTCACGTTCGTGCCGAAGGTCGTGGACGCCGGCCACCACCAGCGTCAACTGCTGCGTCTGACGGGCCTGGACACCGAGGAGAACCAGGCCCGCCGGCTGCTGAACGACCTGGAGAGCTGGATGGCCACCCAGGACGACTACGCCCCGGGCGACCCCCTCGGCGCCCGCCCCGAGGTCCTCGCCCACCGCTGGGTGCGGGACGTCTTCCGGCCCACGGTGCGGGCCGTACCGCTGGAACTGCGCGGTTCCATGGACGCCGCCGAGATCTATCACGAGCTGCTCGAACACCGCTGGTACCTGTCCGAGCGGGCGCAGCACGACATCGGTCTGGACACGGTGGTCGAGGACTACATCGAGAACATCCTGCCCAAGACCCGGCAGACGCTCCGGCCGACGGACGACTGACGCCGGCCACCGCGTCCCGGCCGGCCCGGTCGAACGGGCTCAGACGGGCGGTACGACCGCCACCGGGCAGGGCGCGTGGTGCAGGACGCCGTGCGCGACCGAGCCGATCCGGGCGCCGACGGCCGTGCGTCGGGCACGGCGCCCGACGACCATCAGCTGGGCCCGTCCGACGACCGACAGCAGCACCTGTCCGGCGCTGCCCATCTCGACGTGCTCGACCACCCGCACGTCGGGAAAGCGCTCGCGCCAGGGCCGCAGCGCCTCGCCCAGGGACTTCTTCTCGTACGGCTCCAGACCGCCCGCCTCGTCGAGGAGCTTCATGGAGCCCGGGCTGTAGGCGAACAGCGGCGGCAGCGTCCAGGCCCGTACGGCGCGTACGGTCGCGCCGCGTGCCGCTGCCGTCTCGAACGCGAACCGCAACGCGGCGGCGCTGTCGTCCGCGTCCCCGTGCTGGCCCACGACGATCTCGCGTCCGGCGGCCTCCGCGGAGGCCTGGTCCCCGGCGCGCACGAGCACCACGGGGCTCTCGGCCCCGGCGATCACCTGCTGTCCGACGGAGCCCAGCAGGAACCCGACGACCGCGGCCTGGCCCCGCGACCCCAGCACCAGCATCTCGGCGTCCGCCCCGGCCGCGACCAGCGTGTCCACGGAGCCGTCGTCGATGACGTCGGTCGTCACCGCCAGGCCCGGGTGCCGCTCGGTGACGGAACGCGCGGCCTCCGCCAGGCCCTCCCGCACCCACTGGACCTGGGTGTCCGGGTCTCCCGCGTCGATCGCCTCGTGCGACTGGAACCGCCAGGCGTGCACCACCCGCAGGGCCAGTCCCCGGCGGACCGCCTCCCGGGCCGCCCAGCCGAGAGCGGCGAGGCTCTCCTCCGAGCCGTCCACCCCTGCCGTGATCGGGCGCGTCATTCCGGTCGCCTCCTAGTGTCTGGGTCACGTCCTTCGGGCCCAGTCTTCACTACGCTGCGGCCATGGCTTCGGAGTGGGAGCAGGTAGTGGTCGACTCGGCCGAGGAATTCGAGTCCGGCCCGAGCGGGACCGCCTGCCGGGCCTGATCTTCGGGCCGGTCCCGGAGGGCAAGACCGTGAAGAACCGCCTCCACCTCGACTTCCGCCCCGACGACCAGAATGCCGAGGTCAGCCGCCTTCTCGCGCTCGGCGCCCGCCACGCCGACAGCGGGCGGAGCGGCGACGAGCCGTGGGTCACGCCGGCCGATCCCGAGGGCAACGAGTTCTGCCTGCTCGCCGCGCGGCGCGGCTGAGAACCGTCGCCTCCCGCATACCCGAGCGAACCGGGCGGATCGAACATACGATGGGCCGGAGTCGGCGCGGCAACGTGGAGACGCCGTGCCCTGGTTCCGACCCCGGGGTGGGAGACGTATGGCACAGGCCGCCGACGCAGCGCGGACCGTCATCCTGACCGTGGACGACGACCCGGGCGTGTCCCGGGCGGTCGCCCGCGATCTGCGGCGGCGCTACGGCGCGTCGCACCGGATCGTGCGGGCGGAGTCCGGCGAGTCCGCGCTGGAGGCGCTGCGCGAGCTGAAGCTGCGCGGCGATCTCGTGGCCGTGATCCTGGCCGACTACCGCATGCCGCAGATGAACGGCATCGAGTTCCTCGAACAGGCCCTGGACGTCTACCCGGGTGCGCGCCGGGTGCTGCTGACCGCGTACGCGGACACCAGCGCGGCGATCGACGCGATCAACGTCGTCGACCTCGATCACTATCTGCTCAAGCCGTGGGACCCGCCCGAGGAGAAGCTGTATCCGGTCCTGGACGATCTGCTGGAGGCGTGGCGGCGCAGCGACTACCGGCCGGTGCCCAGCACCAAGGTGGTGGGGCACCGCTGGTCGGCGCGTTCGTCGGAGGTGCGGGAGTTCCTGGCCCGCAACCAGGTCCCCTACCGCTGGTACTCGGCCGACGAACCCGAGGGTCAGCGGCTGCTGGCCGCCGCCGAGCAGGACGGGCAGCGGCTGCCACTGGTGATCACGCCGGACGGCACGCCCCTGGTGGCGCCCGAGGCACCCGAGCTGGCCGCGCAGGTCGGGCTGGCCACGATGCCGACGGCGGACTTCTACGACCTGGTCGTGATCGGCGGCGGCCCCGCGGGGCTCGGCGCGGCGGTGTACGGGGCGTCGGAGGGGCTGCGGACCGTGCTGGTGGAGCGGTCGGCGACCGGCGGGCAGGCCGGGCAGAGCTCCCGGATCGAGAACTACCTCGGCTTCCCGGACGGTGTGTCGGGAGCCCAGCTCACCGACCGGGCCCGGCGGCAGGCGGCGAAGTTCGGCGCCGAGATCCTCACCGCGCGCGAGGTGACGGCACTGGAGGTCAGCGGGGCCGCCCGCGTCGTACGGTTCTCGGACGGCTCGGCGGTCGCCGCGCACAGCGTGATCCTGGCGACCGGTGTGTCGTACCGGCAACTGGCGGCGCCCGGCTGCGAGGACCTGACCGGGTGCGGGGTGTACTACGGGTCGGCGCTGACGGAGGCGCCCGCCTGCCAGGGGCAGGACGTGTACGTCGTCGGCGGCGCCAACTCGGCGGGGCAGGCGGCGATGTATCTGTCGCGGGGCGCGAAGTCGGTGACGCTGCTGGTGCGCGGCGATTCGCTGTCGGCGTCCATGTCGCATTATCTGATCCAGCAGATCGACGAGGCGCCGAACATCTCGGTGCGCACCCGCACGGTCGTGGAGTCCGCGCACGGCTCCGGCCACCTGGAGCAGCTGACGCTGCGTGACGTGGACAGCGGGCGGACCGAACTGGTCGACGCGCAGTGGATGTTCGTGTTCATCGGCGCGGCCCCGCTGACCGACTGGCTGGACGCGACGGTGCTGCGGGACGAGCGCGGGTTCATCCTGGCCGGGCCCGATCTGAGCGCCGACGGGCGGCCACCGGCCGGCTGGGAGCTGGACCGGCCGCCGTACCACCTGGAGACCAACGTCCCCGGCGTGTTCGTGGCCGGTGACGCGCGCGCCGAGTCCGCCAAGCGGGTCGCGTCCGCCGTCGGAGAGGGAGCCATGGCCGTGATGCTCGTCCACCGGTATCTGGAGCAGTCATGAGCGGGCAGTCGATGCCGTGCAACCCACAGGAGATCGGGGCGCTGTTCCTGTTCGAGAAGCTCACGCCCGAGCAGCTCGGCAGGCTGTGCAGCGAGGGGCGGGTGGAGAGGTTCGAGCCCGGCCCCGTGTACACCGAGGGTGATCCCGCGACCTGCTTCTACGTCATGGTCGAGGGCACCGTGGTGCTGTCCCGGCGGGTGGGCGGCGACGATGTGGAGGTCAACCGGACCTCCCAGCGCGGGGTGTACTCCGGGGCCTGGCAGGCCTACCTCGGGGACCGGGTGCCGCAGGTCTACAACAGCTCGATGCGGGTCACGGAGCCGACGCGGTTCTTCGTGCTGCCCGCCGAGACGTTCGCGGACGTGATCCGTGAGTGGTTCCCGATGGCCCTGCATCTGCTGGAAGGTCTCTTCTTCGGCCAGAAGAGCACCGAGCTGGCCGTCAACCAGCGTGAACGGCTGCTGGCGCTGGGCTCGTTGTCCGCGGGGCTCACGCACGAGCTCAACAACCCCGCGGCGGCGGCCGTGCGGGCCACCGCGACCCTGCGGGAGCGCGTCGGCAAGATGCGGCACAAGCTGGCGATCATCGCGCAGGGTTCGTACTCCCCGGAGGTCATGGCCAACCTCATAGAGATCCAGGAACGCACGGCGGAACGCGTCGCGAAGGCACCGACGTTGAGCCCGCTGGAGGCGTCGGACCGCGAGGACGCCGTGACGGACTGGCTGGACGACCACGACATCCAGGACGGCTGGCGGATCGCGCCCACCTTCGTGCAGGCCGGTCTCGACGTGGACTGGCTGGACCAGGTCGCGGCGGCGGTGGCCGAGGAGATCCTGCCGAGCGCGATCGGCTGGCTCAACTACACCGTGGAGACCGAGCTGTTGATGGACGAGATCAACGACTCGACCACCCGCATCTCGCATCTCGTCGACGCCGCCAAGCAGTACTCCCAGCTGGACCGCGCGCCCTTCCGGAACGCCGATGTGCACGAACTCCTGGACAGCACCCTGATGATGCTGTCGGCCAAGATCGGCCCGCGAATCAAGGTCGTCAAGGAGTACGACCGCACGCTGCCGAAGATCCCGGCGTACCCGGCGGAGCTCAACCAGGTGTGGACGAACCTGATCGACAACGCGGTCTCGGCCATGGACAGCGCGGGCGGCGAAGGGACGTTGACCGTGCGGACGGCCCTCGACCACGACCGGCTGCTGGTGGAGTTCCGGGACACGGGTGTCGGGATCCCGGCGGAGCACCGGGGGCGGATCTTCGATCCCTTCTTCACGACGAAGCCCGTGGGCGAGGGGACCGGGCTCGGCCTCGACATCTCCTGGCGGATCGTGGTCAACAAGCACCACGGGACCATTCAGGTGGAGTCGGAGCCGGGCGACACGCGTTTCCAGGTGCTGCTTCCGCTCAGCTCGGCCGAGGAGGAGTCCGCATGACCAGTGACCAGGGCGGCAAGGGAATCGACCCGAGCGTTCCACCGAGCGGCAGCGGGTGCGTCGAGTGCGACGAGGTCGGCGGTTGGTGGTTCCATCTGCGGCGGTGTGCGCAGTGCGGGCACGTGGGATGTTGTGACAGTTCGCCCGCGAAGCACGCGACGGGGCATTTCCGGGAGACCGGGCATCCGTTCGTGCAGAGCTTCGAGCCGGGTGAGAGCTGGTACTGGGACTACGCGTCGAACGAGATGTACGAGTCGGGACCCGAGCTGGCCGCGCCGGTGAGCCATCCGGCCGAGCAGCCGGCACCCGGGCCTGCGGGGCGGGTGCCGGCGGACTGGGCGAAGACGCTGCGCGGCTGAGTGTAAGAGCCTGAGTCACATCCCCGGTCGGATCAGCGCGCGGCTCAGCGGGCGGTGTCGCAGTCGAGGGACGTCAGGTCGACGGCGTCGGCCATCGCCTGCATCCCCTTGTCGTTGGGGTGGATGTGGTCGCCGCCGTCGAGGGCGGGCGACATACGTGCGGGGTCGTAGGGGCTGCGCAGGACGCGGTCGAAGTCGGTGACGGCGTCGAACACGCCGCCGGCGCGGATGGCCGCGTTGACCTCCTGGCGCACGGCTTCGGCGGCCGGCCCCCATTCGCTCCAGCCCTTGAAGGGGCCGATGGTCGCGCCCACGACGCACTTGCCGGCCGCGTGTGCCCGCTCGGCGATCTCGCGGTAGCCGTCGATCAGGTCGTCGGCCGTGACGCCGGTGTGGGCCTTGATGTCGTTGACGCCCTGGAAGACGAACACGGTCCGTACACCCGGCTGGGTGAGGACGTCGCGCTCCAGCCGGTTCAGGGCGCTCTGGCCGGGGCCGTCCGTGAGGACCTTGTTCCCTGCGATCCCTTCGTTGGCCACGCCCTTGACCGCCGTGTCCGTGCGCTGCAGACGGCGGGCGAGGTGGTCGGGCCAGCGGCGGTTCAGGTCGGCGGTGGACTGCCATCCGTCGGTGATGGAGTCGCCGAGGACGGCCACCGCGCCGGTGCCCGCGGGGGCGCGTACGGAGACGGCGTCGAGGTAGAACCAGGAGCCGGTCGGGATGGTCCAGGCGGCGCCGCTCTCCTCGGCGGTGTGGTCGCCCTGGGTCGCGTACGACGACTGGAGGGCCATCCAGTGGCCGCTGGCCGGGCCGCCCGCGTCGGGGCTGTGCAGGCTGACGACGAGGTTGGTCGCGGCGGGCAGCCTGCCGGGCAGCGGGTCGCTCCACACGGTGCCGCCCGCCGGCACCGTGACCGTGGGCGCGCCGTCGAAGGCCAGGCGCCGGTTGCTGCCGGGCCGCAGTTCGGCTCCCTGCCTCTGGATGCCGGCGTAGACGCTGTCGAGGGTCAGCGGCCGGTCCCCGAAGGCGTTGGAGAGCCGGACCCGGACGCCGGTGCCGCCCACGCTGGTGTGCACGACGAGCCGGTAGCTGCGGCCGGCGACGCCGTCGCCCATGCGGTCGGCGCTCGCCGCCCAGGTGACGACGCCGTCGGCGTCAGCGGTTGCCTCGGCGGGCACCTCGGCGGCCTCGGACCGACAGGCGACGAGGGCCAGCAGGACGGCGGCGAGCGGAAGTGCGGCCCTCACCGGGCGAGGTCCCTCAGCGTGACGGAGGCGCCGGGCCGCAGGGTGACCGTGCGCGACACATCACCGTACGCGACCGTCGTGGTGCAGCCACCGACGCTGTGGATCCGTACCCCGGCCGGTTTCCCGTCGCGCCGGCGCAGGTCGACCTCGAAGCCGCCGCGCGCGGCGACACCCTTGACGAAGCCCGAGGCGGCCCAGGCGTCGGGGAGCGCCGGGAGATTGTCGGGGGACATCCGCTCCTCCAGCCGGCCGGTGGTCACGCTGACCTGCGGCAGGTACAGCTTTCTGCGCAGTGAGGCGATCGTGGCCGCGTAGCCCGTGCCGGTCCGCAGCTCGGCCGCCGCGGTGCAGAAGCTCCCGAAGAGCGCCCACACCAGTTCCTGAGCGTAGGTGATGCCTCGGCGTCGAGCATCGAGGTGCCCACAGGGTGGCGCACAGCCAGGGCTTGCCCGCCGGATGCCGCCACCAGCCGCCTGCGCCGTGGGGGTTGGTGGAGATGGCGACGGCCCAGCCGGCGTTCCTGCCGGTGGTGTCGCGGTAGCGGCTGCGCGGGTCGTTGAACAGTCGGGGACAGGCAGGTCCGGTCGGCCGTTCAGGAGTTCATCTGGATGCTGATGTCGGTGTGGTGGTCGCCCATCCGGTCCGGGGCGTTGCCGTCGAGCCACAGTCCTTGCAGGGCGAGGGCAGGCGGCCCCGCGATTCCGGAACTCATCAGACAGCGCCCGAAGCGGACGTGGCCGCTTCGAGTGCGGGGTCGGGCGCGCCGTCCCGGGGGCGTGCGCAGCAGAGTGTCGGCCAGTGGGCGGCGGCGCGGACCTTGGTACGGGCGAGCCGGTGCGGATCGAGGGACGGATCGTTCACGACGGACCCGGCCGACGATCGCGGACTCCTACCCGGTGATCAATGTCTGTCCAAGTGTGCGTCGCCCGTGCCGATGTGACGGGATGCGAGAAGGTTGCCCCGCACGAAGGTGATCGTTCTCGTATGGGCGATACATCGACAGAAACGGGAGGAAGCCGGATGGTCTCAGCAACGGTGGTCAGAGGTACGGCGATGGCGACGGCCCTGGTGTCGCTCCTGGCGGTGCCCGCACACGCCGTGTCCGGGGCCGGTAAACCCGGCGCCGCCTCGGTCGACGCCAAGGCGGGCGCCCTGCCCGCCCCGGACGTCACCGGCGTGTGGAACGTCCTGCGCACCGCGCAGCGGCAGGGCGCGCCCGGCGCCATCGCCCGCCTCGACGACCGCGACTCGGTCCACTGGGCGGCCGTCGGTGTCGCCGATCGCAAGACCCGGCGCGCCATCAGCAACGCCGACCGGTTCCGCATCGGCAGTGTCACCAAGGTCTTCTCGGCCGTCGTCCTGCTGCAACTGGCCGACGAGAAGAAGCTGAAGCTCGACGCCCCGGTCAACCGCTACCTTCCGGGGCTGCTGCCCGACGACCGCATCACGGTGCGGCATGTCCTCAGCCACCGCAGCGGCCTGTACGACTACACCAACGATTTGTTCGCGCGGACGGTTCCCGGCTTCGAGGCGGTCCGCGGCAAGGTCTTCACCTACCGGCAACTGGTGAACCGGTCCCTGAGCAAGCCACGGACCACCAAGCCCGGTGGCGCGTACTCCTACTCCAACACCAACTTCGTCGTCGCCGGAATGCTCATCGAGAAGCTGACCGGGCGCTCGGTGCGGACCGAGTACCAGAACCGGATCATCAAGCCGCTGAAGCTGAGCGACACGTTCTATGTGCACCCCGGCCGGAAGATCCCCGGCCGGCACACCCGCGGCTATCTCACGCCGGACGCGGCGGACGCGGCGCTCGTCGACGCCACCGAGCAGACGGTGTCCTGGGCACAGAGCGCGGGCGCCGTCATCTCCAGCACGCGGGACCTCAACACGTTCCTGTCGGCGCTGCTCGGCGGCCGGCTGACCTCCAGGGCGCAGTTGGCCCAGATGCAGCGGTGGGTGCCGGCGGGCAGCACGCAGGCGTACGGGCTCGGGTTGCGGCGCCGGGACCTGTCGTGCGGCATCTCCGTGTACGGCCACACGGGCGCCGTCCAGGGCTATTACACGTACGCGTTCGCGTCGAAGGACGGCAAGCGCAGCCTGGCCGCGCTCGCCAACGCCTCCAACAACGGCGCGGTGCACAACACGATGCTGACCACGCTGGAGTCGGCGTTCTGCGGCAAGCGGGCGAAGAAGGCCGGGCGGGTCACCACGCCCGTCGAACGCCACGAGGACATCGCACCGGACAACCCGCTGGAGTTTGACGAGGACTGAGGGCGCGCGTCGGCCGGGAACCCTCGAGATCCGGTGCACGTTTTGCGGGCATCCCCACCGGATCCCGAACCACCCACCAGGACGGCCCGATGAGCGAGTTGGTTCCCGGGGGCAATCTGCCCCTCCCGGGCGGCAGCGTGACCGTCCGGGTGCCCGGCCCCTTCGACGTGTCCGCGCTCATCACCGACGACGACGGCAAGGTCCGGGGCGACGCCGACTTCGTGTTCTACAACCAGCCGTCCGCGCCGGGCGCCCGGCTGCACGGCGACACGCTGACCGTCGACCCTCCGCGCCTGCGCTCGGGAGCCACCCGGGTCACGGTGGTCGTCAGCCCCGCCGACCCCGAGACGCCCCTGGGACGGCTGCCTGCCCCCGCGCTCCAGGTCACCGACTCCCGCGGCCGCTCGATCGCCCGGTTCGCCCCACCGCGCCCACGGCAGGAGACGGTGCTGCTGCTCGCGGAGATCTACCGGCGCGGCGGCGGCTGGAAGCTGCGGGCCCTCGGGCAGGGGTACGCGGACGGGCTGGCCGGGCTCGCGCGCGACTTCGGGGTGGACGTCGTCGAGGACGCGACGCCGTCTCCGTCCCGGCCGACCCCGTCCCCTCCCCCGCCCGCCGGTTCCTCCGCACCCAGCCTCGCCGCCGTGCCCGGCGCCCCGCCCATGCCCACCGCACGGCCCACGATGCACACCCTGTCCGCCGTCACCACCCCGCACACCCCGCACACCCCGCACACCCCGCACACCCCGCTCCCCGACCGTGACGGCTTCCTCGGTCTGGCCAACTCCGCCCGTGCCACCGCCGGTTCACCACCCGTCACGCTCGACGCCCGCCTCGCCTCCGCCGCTCAGGCCCATGCCTCCGCCATGGCCGCGGCGGGACGGCTCGGCGTTGAGGGCCGCGACGGTGTCTCCGTGTACCAGCGCATCACCGGCGCGGGGTACGTGTATCTCACCGTCGGCGAACACCTGGTCTCCGGCCCCCGTACCCCCGCCGAGTTCATCGCCTACTGCCTGCGCACCGAACAGCCCCGCCGCACCCTGCACGACCCGGCCTTCACCCACGCCGCCCTGGCGTACGCCACCGGCGGCCGCTCGGGCGACACGTACTGGACGGCGCTGTGGGCCAGGCCGCTCACCCCGGGCGACCTGCCGCGCACCGCGGCCGAGGTCGTCGACCTCACCAACCGGGAGCGGGCCAGGGCCGGACTGCACCCCCTGTCCGTCGATCCCGCGCTGACCACCGCCGCGCAGGCCTACAGCGCCGACATGGCAGCCCGCGCCTTCTACTCCCACACCTCGCCCGAGGGCAGCCAACCCTGGGACCGGGCGGCCGCCGCGGGCTCCCGGATGCGCGCGATCGGCGAGAACATCGCGTGCGGCCAGCGCTCCCCCGGCGAGGTCGTGGAGGGCTGGATGAACAGCCCGGGCCACCGCGCCAACATCCTCAAGCGCGACTTCACCCACATAGGGATCGGCTTCGCGGGCGACGGACCGGCCGGGACCTACTGGACCCAACTCTTCGGCGGCTGACCGGGCATGGACGGCGACACGCCGCGATCTAGGCGGAGGGGAACAGTCCGGGACAGGATGCCTCCATGAAGGGTGACCTCTTTTCCAGCGAGCACATGGTCCAGCCCGCCACCGCGCCGGGCATGACGATCGAGAACGCCAAATGCATCAGGTACGCGGTGAACGGCGAGATGCACGCCCGTCAGGGCGCGATGGTCGCCTACCGCGGCAACCTCCAGTTCGAGCGCAAGGGCCAGGGCGTGGGCGGCATGCTCAAGCGGGCCGTGACCGGTGAGGGGCTGCCGCTGATGGCGGTGCGCGGACAGGGCGAGGCGTGGTTCGCGCACGAGGCGCAGAACTGCTTCGTCGTCGACGTCGACCCCGGCGACGAGTTCACGGTCAACGGCCGCAACGTCCTGTGTTTCGACGCCTCGTTGTCGTACCGGATAGCGACGGTGAAGGGCGCCGGCATCACCGGCGGCGGCCTGTTCAACAGCGTCTTCTCGGGGCAGGGCAAGCTGGGCCTGGTGTGTGAGGGCAACCCGCTCGTCATCCCGGTCTCGCCGCAGTATCCGGTGTACGTCGACACGGACGCGGTGGTCGGCTGGACCGCCGGGCTGAACACCTCGCTGCACCGTTCTCAGTCCCTCGGCTCGATGCTGCGCGGCGGTTCCGGGGAGGCCGTGCAGCTGATGCTGGAGGGCCAGGGCTATGTCGTCGTACGGCCCAGCGAGGCGACCCCGCAGAAGGCCCAGCAGCACTGATGCCGTCCCCGTGAGGTGATGTGCGCCTCACGAGCAACCCCGTCCGCCCTGCCGACGTCTTGATCGACAACAGGTGAAGCCCTGGCCGCCCTTTCCGGCCAGGGCCGGTTTTCAACGCTCTATACACGCTGTGCATACCCATGATGTATACGCATCATCTATACACCCAGGGTAGAGATGGCATGTATACCGATCGAGAGGCATCGATGTACGGCAAGGCATTCGCCCCGGAGTACCAGGGCTCCCTGACCAAGCTGTCCGTGAACTCCTCACTGACGGACGTTCTGGCCGCCGGCACCGAGCAGTTGAGAGCGGCCGAGCGGGCCGGGCAGCACGGCGAGGCGGCGCGTTCGGGGCTGGCGGTCGCCGAGGCGCACCGCCGCCTCGGACAGGTCGGGGACGCGGAGCGGGCGTGGAAGGCGAGCTATCGCGCCGCCCGGGAGGCCGGCGACACCGCGGCGATGGCCTGGGCGCTGTGGAGCGGCGGCACGCTGGCCCGGCAGCGCGGCGCGTTCCCGCTCGCCAGGCGGCTGCTTCAGCTCGCGGCGGACCTCGGCGAGCGCGGCGGCGACATCGTCGTACGCGGCTACTCGCTCGCCGGTCTGGCCGAGACCGGCCGCATCCAGGGTGACTACGAGGCCGTCCACCGGCTGCACGAACAGCTGCTGGCCGAGGCACGGCGGCGCGGCGAGGCGCGGCACACGGTGTGGGCGTTGGAGGGCATCGCCCAGATCCATCGCAACACCGGCTCGTACGACACGGCGTACGCCCTGTTCGAGGAGGCGGCCGAGATCGCCGCGCGCGCCGAGGACCGGCGGGGGCACGCCTGGGCGCTGCGCGGGCTCGCCGACATCGTCTCCGTGCGCGACGGCGACACGGAGCGGGCGCTCGAGCTGCTGTCCGAGGCGGAGACCACATGCCGTGCGATGAAACTGTCCAGCGCGCTGGCCTACAACCACAAGATGCGCGGCAACGTCCTGTATCGCGCGGGGCGTTACGCCGAGGCCCGGGGCCTGTACGAGCAGGCGCTCGCGGAGTTCCGCGCCATGAGCGAGCCGCGCGGGGAGGCGCTGTCCCGGCTGGGGCTGGTCAAGTCACTGGCCCGACTGGGCCGCGACCGCGCCGAGACCGCCGCCGAACTGACGGAGCTGGCCGGGGTGTTGGAGCGGATCGGGCTGCGGCACGCCCAGGAGATGGTGGCACGGGCGCAGGCGGAGTTCGGCGCCGCGCAGAGGGCTGCGGAGGGTACGGCGGGGGGCGCTGCGGAGCGTGCTGCCGAGCGGGCCGGGGCGGTGTCCGTACGGTGACGACGTTCCCCTCCGCAGTACAGGCGCCGGTCGGCGCCCGCCACGTCCTCGACCGCTGCCGCGCACTGGTGCTGCCCGCGCTGCGGGAGGCCGTGGGGCGGACCCATCCGTGGGTCGGTGAGATGGCCGCGTACTCCTTCGGCTGGTGCGAGGTGGGCGGCGCACCGACCGTCGCCTCCGGCGGGAAGGGCATACGTCAGGCCCTGGCCGTGCTCGGCGCCGAGGCGGCCGGTGCGCCCGGGCGGGTCGCGGTGCCCGGGGCGGTCGCGGTGGAGCTGGTGCACGTCTTCTCCCTGCTGCACGACGACATCATGGACGGCGACACGTCCCGGCGCGGCCGCCCCACCGTATGGCAGGCGTACGGCACGGGACCGGCCGTCCTCGCGGGTGACGCGCTGTTCGCCCTGGCCGTCGAGACGCTCGCGACGGCACCGGCGAGCCCGCCGGCGGTGCGGCTGCTGTCGGTGGCCCTGCACGATCTGGTGCGCGGACAGGCGGACGACCTGCTGTTCGCGACGCGCCCCTGGACGGGCCCGGAGCGGGTGCGGCCGGACGAGTACCGGGCGATGGCCGAGCACAAGACGGGCGCACTACTGGGCTGCGCCGCCGCGCTGGGCGCCCTGCTCGGCGGTGCGCCGCCCGCCACGGTCACCGCCCTCGACCGTGCCGGACGGCATCTGGGCGTCGCCTTCCAGGTGGTGGACGATCTGCTGGGGGTCTGGGGCGATCCCGCGGTCACCGGCAAACCGGTGTACGGAGATCTGCGCGAGCGCAAGAAGACGTACCCCGTGCTGGCGGCGTTCGACTCGCCCGCCGCCGGTCGGCTCGCCGGGCTGCTGGAGTCGCCTGCCGCGGATCCCGGCGAGGTGGCCGCGCTGATCGAGGAGGCTGGCGGGCGCTCGGCCGCGCTCGCGGAGGCACGGCGTCATGTGTCCGCCGTGGAGGCGGCTCTGGCCGGTGTACCGCTCGAGGCGGGGCCCGCCGGGGAACTTCGGTCGCTGCTTGACTTCCTGGTCCGGCGCGATCTGTGAAAGCACGGTTCACAGCCTGCCGACGGGACCGTCGTGGCATCTTGGCGCCCTCAGCGAAACCGAGTTGACCTCGGCCACCTGCCGCGTCAAGGTGCCAGTCGGTGTGGACTGCGCCCCACGCCGGAAAGGTGACTGCCTTGCTCGGGATCTCTGACGTCGAAGCCGCGGCCGACCTCATCGCCGGCCATGTCGTACACACCCCGACCGTACCCAGTCCCGGCCTGTCGGCCCTGCTCGGTGTGCCGGTGACGGCGAAGCTCGAACTCCTCCAGCGCACCGGCTCGTTCAAGGCCCGCGGCGCGACGGCGAAGCTGCTGTCGCTGAGCGACGCCCAGCGCGCGGCGGGGGTGGTGGCGGTCAGCGGCGGCAACCACGGCATCGCCCTGGCGATGACGGCCGCCGCCCTCGATGTGAAGGCCACCGTGGTGATGCCGCGTTCGGCCCCGGCCCGCGCCGTCGATATCGCCCGGGGCGCCGGAGCTTCGGTGCGGCTGACGGACGACATGGACGGGGCGTTCTCGCTCGTCACCCGGTTGCGGGACGAGGGGCTGACGCTCGTCCATCCCTTCGACGACCCCTTGGTGATCGCGGGGCAGGGCACCGTCGGGCTGGAGCTCGCCGACGACGCCGGCGAACTCACGGACGTGATCGTCAGCGTCGGGGGCGGCGGGCTCATCGCGGGCGTCGCCGTCGCACTGCGCGCACGCCGTCCGGGCGTGCGGATCTGGGGTGTGGAGACCGAGGGCGCGCAGGCCATGTCCGAGGCGCTGGCGGCGGGCGAGCCCGTGCCGGTGGCCCTGTCGTCGATCGTCTCCACGCTGAGCGCGCCGGCCGTGTCCCGGCTGACGTACGACCATGTGTCCGCTCTGGTCGACGAGGTGCTCGTGGTGCCGGACCGGGAGGCGGTGCGCGGCGTGCTCGACCTCGCCGAGCACGCCAAGGTGTGGACCGAGCCGGCCGCCGGCTGTCTGCTGCCGGCGGCCCGGTACGTTCTGGCACGGGTCGGGGACGGCGCCCGGCTCGGGCTGGTCGTGTGCGGGGGCAACGCGACGACCGGGGACGTGCAGCGCTGGGCGACGGATTTCGGTCTTCGCTGAAGTGTTCTGGCTTAATTCACTCAACTTTTTGTCAGCTTACTCACGCGTAAGAACTAAAGGAAAAGAAACGCCCTTTGGTTGAGGATTTCGTTGAACGCTTCCCGTCTCGCCTCCCGTACTTCCTGTGAGAAATGGGAGCCAGGGGTTCAACGAGGGATGGCCATGGTCAAGTCGCGCGTCTCCGCAGCCGAGTTGGTCGCCGGAAGGTATCGACTCGTCGATGTCGTCCATCGCGAGACGAATCGCGTCAGCTACTACGGCGAGGAGACGGAGACCGGGCGGCCCTGCCTCCTCACCCAGATCGGGCTTCCCGACGACCCGAGCCCGGACGACGGGCGCCGGGCCACCTCACGCATTCTGCGCACGTCCGAGCGAATAGGGCTGCTGCGTCCGGGCGCGGTCACCACGGTCGTGGACGCGATCGAGGAGGCCGGGAGCCTGTGGATCGTCACCGAGTGGGTCGACGGCATCCCGCTCGGCGAACTTCTCACCCAGCAGGGCGCGTTCAACCATGTGCGCGCCGCCCGCATCGGCCTCGAACTGCTCGACGTGCTGGAGGCCGCGCATGTCGCGGGCATCACGCACGGCGAGCTGAGCCCGGGCCAGGTGTTCGTGCGCGACGAGGGCTCGATCGTGGTCACCGGCTTCGGCCTCGCCGGCGCGACCCTCGCGCCGAGGGTCGCCGCGCCGTCGTACGCCTCACCGGAGCAGGCCCGCGACGAGCGCATCGGCCCGGCGTCCGACCTGTGGGCGCTCGGCGCGATCCTCTACACGATGGTCGAGGGGCGCCCGCCGTACCGTGAACGTGACCGGCCCGAGGCCACGTTGAAGGGCGTGGACCGGCTTCCGCTGCGCGCCCCGGTGCGGGCGGGGCCGCTCACGCAGGCCGTGCAGGGGCTGCTGCGCAAGGACTCCCGGGAACGGCTGAGCAGGCCGGTGGTCCGTGACGCGTTCGTCCGTGTCCTCAACGAGGACCCCGAGGCCCCGCTCCAGGCGGCGCCTCGGCTGCGGGGCCGGCGCGTCGTGGCGCCCGGCTGGAGCAGACGTGCCATGGTCGTCGGCACCGCCCTGGCCGTCGTCACGGTCGCGGCAGCCGTCCTCGTGGTGACCGGCCAACGGCCCGACGACTCGGGTTCCTCGGCGGCGGGCACGGCGCCCGGCCCGTCCACCTCCGCGGAGGCGCCGACCGCCCCGTCCCCGGCTCCCACCACGCCGAGCGCCTCCCCCACACAGGAGCCGACGGAGCCGGCGACGCCCACCGCCTCGTCCTCGGGCACGCCCTCGGGCACGGCCGAGCTGCCTCCCGGATACTCGACGTTCAAGTCGCCGGACGGCTTCTCCGTCGCCCTGCCCGAGGGCTGGACGTCAGTGCGCACCGAGCGGGCCGGGGACGTGGCGTACCGGGTGATCTTCAGCGCCGAAGACGATCCGCGCAAACTGGCGGTCACCTACAGCGAGGCCCTCGGTCCGGACCCCGTCGCCGTCTGGCGCGACGACGTCCAGCCCGGCCTCGAGGAGCAGGCCGGGTTCGAGCGGATCGGCGGCATCGAGGCGACCACGTACCAGGGGTACAGAGCCGCCGACATGCAGTGGCTCTCCGAGAAGGACGGCACCCATGTCCGTACCTTCGGCCGCGGTTTCCTCATCGAGGACCACCGCGGCTACTCCCTTCGCTGGACGACCCCGGAGGCCGACTGGGACGACCCCGGCAACCGCGAGGCCCTCGACGTCGTCCTGCGGACCTTCAAGGTCTCCGGGGACTGATCACACCGACGCGCGCGGTGCGCACATCGCCCGCAGCGGCAGGCTGTGCAGCGGATCCGTACGCCAACGCGCCGTGAACGTACGGTCCTTGAGCGAGCACGTGACGTCCAGGTGGTGCGGGGTCTCCAGGAAGGCGACGTCCACTACGAGGGTGTCGGCGTCGCTCCAGCCGCCGCTCACCGCGGTGGGCACCGGCCCCTCGGTGACGGTCCAGCCGGTGTCCCCGAGCGGCAGCCGTAGCGGGTGCCCGTCCTCGGTGAGTGTCAGGGACCAGCCGTCCGCGTCCCGCGTGAGGTCGATCGCGGTCAGCTTGGGAAGGTGCCCGCAGACGCCGCCGTCCGGGGTGAACGCGGCTGTCGACCAGGCCTCTGCGCCCTCGGGCGGTGCGGGCTGGCCGGCGGCGGGCGGCAGCGCGAGACCCGCCAGCCGCTTCGCCAGCGCCGCGTCCGCCTCCTCGGCGCCGGTCAGGGGTCCGGGCCGGAAGGCGGGCAGCAGGTGCTCCCAGACCAGGTTCAGCAGGGCCTGCATGTTCCAGGTGTCCGCGGTCGTCGCGATCACGGCGTCCTGCTCGGGCAGCACCACACAGAACTGACCGAACGCGCCGTCACCGCGATAGCCGTACCGGGACATCCAGAACTTGAAGCCGTACCCCCGCTGCCAGTCCTCCCCGGCCATGACGCCTGCGTTCGGGATCTGGGTGCGCGTGGCCTCGGCCACCCACCACTCGGGCAGCAGCCGCTCGCCCTCCCACACGCCGCCGCGCAGGTACAACTGCCCGAGCCGGACGAGCGCGTCGGTGGTGGCGTGCAGCCCGCTGAAGCCGAGTTCGCGGCCCTTGCCGTCGCGCAGCCACGCGACGTCTGCGATGCCGAGCGGGTCCAGCAGACGGGGCCGGAGGTACTCGATCAGCGACTGGCCGCTGGCGCGCTGGACGATCGCGGCGAGGGTGAGCGTGGCGGGCTGGTTGTAGGCGAAGACGGTCCCCGGGTCGCGGGGCGGCGGTATCAGCAGGAACCCGCGGACGAGGTCCTCGTGGTCGCGGTCACGGGCCTCGAAGAGGGCGTCGCTCTCGTGGCCGCTGGCCATGGACGCCACGTGCCGCACCAGCATCGCGCGGCTGCGCGGATCGGTGACGTCGGCCTCGAACTCCGGGAAGTACGAGATCACCGGGTCGTCGAGCCGAATCAGCCCCTCACCGGCGGCGATCCCGGCGGCGGTCGCGGTGAAGCTCTTGCTGATCGAGTAGAGGAGATGGGGCCGCTCGGGGGTGTACGGCTCCCACCAGCCGGACGCTACGAGGCGGTCGTGCCGCAGGATCATCAGACTGTGCGGCTCGATGTCGGGGGCGGCGTCGAGGGCGTCGAGGAAGGCGAGGACACCGGAGGCGTCGACGCCCTGGGCAGCAGGGGCGCTGGCGGGCAGCGGACGGGCAGGCATACGGGCATCCTCTCCCGATCCGCGGGCGGTGACCGGGTTTTCCCACTCCGGATCCAGGGCGGGTTCTCAGAGCCCCGCACAGCATCCACGGGCTTTTGCGAACACCCGCCGGCTTCCCGCCCCCTGCGTACCGTTTTCCCCACCCGTGTCCGGGGACTCGGCCCCCATGGTGCAGATCGGATACACGATGATGACCGAGCAGGCCGGCACCCGTGAGCTGGTGGACCACCTGGTCCGCGCCGAGGAGGCCGGCTTCGACTTCTCCGTGACCTCGGACCACTACTTTCCGTGGCTGCGTTCGCAGGGTCACTCGCCGTACGCGTGGAGTGTGCTGGGCGCGGCGGCCCAGGCCACGTCGCGGATTCCGCTGATGACCTATGTGACGTGTCCGACGTTCCGCTACCACCCGGCCGTGGTCGCGCAGAAGGCGGCCACGATGCAGCTGCTGTCGGAGGGCCGGTTCCGGCTGGGGCTCGGCTCGGGTGAGAACCTCAACGAGCATGTGGTGGGCGGTGGTTGGCCGGCCGTGGATGTGCGGCACGAGATGCTTCAGGAGGCGGTGGAGATCATCCGCGGGCTGTTCGAGGGTGGTCATGTGAACCGTCGTGGCACGCACTTCGACGTGGAGTCGGCCCAGCTGTGGGACCTGCCGGACCAGCCCCCGCCCATCGGCATCGCCGTCTCCGGGGACCAGTCGTGCGAGCTCGCGGGCAGGCTCGGCGACCTGGTGATCGCCACGGAGCCCGAGGGCGAGCTGCTGGCGGCGTTCGACCGGCACGGCGGCGAGGGAAAGCCGCGCGTGGGGCAGTTGCCGGTGTGCTTCGACCCCGACCGGGACACCGCGGTCAAGCGCGCCCACTCCCAGTTCCGCTGGTTCGCCGGAGGCTGGAAGGTCAACTCGGAGCTGCCGCACCCGGACTCCTTCGAGGCGGCGACCCAGTTCGTCACCCCGGACGACGTCGCCGACTCGATCCCGTGCGGCGACGACCCGGATGCCTTCGTCGAGGCCGTGCGCCCGTACGCCGAGGCGGGCTTCACCGAGATCGCCCTGGTGCAGATCGGCGGCGACACTCAGCTGCCGTACATCGACTGGGCGCAGAAGACGCTGCTGCCCGCGCTGCGGGACGCGCTCGGCTGACCGCGCGGGTGCCATAAGCTGCCGGTCTGCACTTCTGCCGTCCGCGCAGCCCCGACAGGAGAGTCTTCCGTGACACTGGCGTTCGTCCCGCCCGAGACGTCCCCCTCGCCCCAGGCCCCGCTGTCCGACCTCGTCGCCCGCGACGCGCGCGAGTTCGGGGTCTACGCGCGGACCGGAGGGTGGGCCTTCGGCCTGATGGTGGCGCGCAGCGTGCGGCCCGGCGGCCAGGGCGCGGGCGAGACGCCGAAGGTGTCGGCGAAGGAGTTCGCCGAGCTCGCCGGCTGCTCGCCCGACCGCGTGATGCGCTACTACAAGGCCTGGGACCGGGCCGCCGACGACGGTCTCGTCCCGCACTTCGAGGCGCTCGCGCCGGGCCAGGACGTGGAGCTGCCCGACGCCGACGTGTGGCTCGGCTACTACGTCTCCCGCAACAGCGCCACGTCCGAGCGGGGCACCGCCATCACCGAGGCCGCCGAGGCCGAGGGCATCCGCCCGACGAAGGCCCTGGAGGTCGCCGAGAACCCCACGGCGCTGCGTGCCGCGATCCTCGCCGACCCCTCGACGGCCCGTGCGGCCCGCCAGGCGCTCCTGGACCGGGTCCGCGAGGACCCGGACCTCCAGGCCGAGTTGGCGCGGGACGTCGTGCGCACCGACGACCTGAAGAAGGCCGTCGCCACGGAGAGCCGCGCGGCCGACCGGATCGGTTACGTCCGTCAGATCGCCGAGTCCGGCCAGATCAAGACCCCCGCCGGGCAGACCGTCGACGCTCCGGTCGACGTGCGCCAGGAGGCCGAGCGGCATCTGTCCCTCATCGAGGAGCTGGAGGACGACGAGGACACCGGTGAGTGGGCCACCGAGGCCTACGACACCATGAAGACCCTCGTCGCCGAGACCGTGGAGGCCGACCCCGAGCTGCGGGTGCAGGAGCGGCGGACGAAGTTCTACAGCAGCCTGCAAAAGGCGACGAAGGTCTTCGAGGAGCTGACCTTCGACGATGTGCAGGAGTTCGTGGAGGACGACATGGTGCAGCGGCTGGAGGAGCTTCAGCAGGCCATTTCCACGTGCATCACGGCGCTGCGCGGCGCGCAGGGAGGCCCTGCGCGGGAGAAGTGATCACTCGCTCCGGGTGGCGCCGCCGCTCACTCCGTGTAGCGGCGGCGCGTCCACAGCGGGAGCACGAACCAGCACAGCAGGTACCAGACGACCACCCCGGCGACGAGCCAGGGGACGTAGCCGTCGTGGGTGGCGACCCTGAGGATCAGCAGGAGCGAGGACGCCGACGTGGCGAGGAGCAGGATCAGGCCGACGAAGGTCAGCCGCGAGGCCCATGTCACGGCCTGCGGTTTGATGCGCCGCCCGGACACCAGACGGTGCAGCGACACCGGACCGATCATGGCTCCGGTGGCGGTGGCACCCAGCACGACGGTCACGATGTAGATCGTCTTGTTAGTGTCGCCCAGGGTGTCGTACTTGGGTGTGAAGACGACCGTGAGCAGGAAGCCGAACAGGATCTGCACGCCCATCTGGGCCACGCGGACCTCTTGGAGGAGCTCACCCCACATGCGGTCGGCCCGCTCGTCCTCGCTCTCGTCGCGGCCTGTCCGCCGTGCCTGCTCGGTCATGCGGCTACGGGTAACCCCGGCGTGTCCCGCTCAAACTGCGGGGCGCCGGGGACCACTCCCGCGCCGTATGCGGCTACCAGCGGCCCTCCACCTGGTCCTTGATCCGCCGGTCGTAGAGGTCTCGGACGGCGGTGAGCGTGTCCTCGGACAGCTCCGGCAGCGCCGCGGCGGCCGCGTTGGCGCGGGCCTGCTCCGGGGAGCGGGCGCCCGGGATCACGGTGGTCACGCCGGGCTGCTGGATGATCCAGCGCAGCGCCAACTGGGCCGGCGTGAAGCCCTCGGGGGCCAGGGCGGCGAACTCGACGGCCGCCTCGACGCCCGACTCGTAGTCGACGCCGGAGAAGGTCTCGCCCTGGTCGAAGGACTCGCCGTGCCGGTTGTAGGTGCGGTGGTCGTTCGCGGGGAAGACGGTGTCCTTGGTGTACTTGCCCGACAGCAGGCCGGAGGCCAGCGGAACGCGCGCGATGATGCCGACGCCCGCCTTCTCGGCGGCGGGCAGCACCTCGCGCAGCGGCTTCATGCGGAACGGGTTGAGGATGATCTGCACGCTCGCGACACCCGGCCGGGCGATCGCGGTCAGCGCCTCCTCGCAGGTCTCCACGCTGACGCCGTAGTGGGCGATGCGCTCCTCGGCGACCAGGGTGTCCAGGGCGTCGAACACCTCGTCCGTGGAGTAGACCGGTGTCGGCGGGCAGTGCAGCTGGACCAGGTCCAGGCGGTCCACACCGAGGTTGCGCCGCGAACGGTCGTTCCAGGCGCGGAAGTTGTCGAGAACGTAGTTCTCGGGGATCTGGTCGACGCGGCGGCCCATCTTGGTCGCCACGAAGATGTCCAGTTCGGGCCTGCCGCGCAGGAAGGCGGCGATGGTCTGCTCGCTGCGCCCGTCGCCGTAGACGTCGGCCGTGTCGAAGAAGGTCACCCCCGACTCGACCGCGGCCTCCAGCACCGCCAGTGCTTCCTTGTCGTCGACGTCTCCCCAGTCGGCGCCCAGCTGCCACGTCCCCAGACCGACGACGGATGCCCGCTGACCCGACCTACCGATTACACGCTCGTCCATGGCGTCAGTGTGTCATTGGTCGTCCACGTGCGCGGAACGGCCCCCTCCGTGCCGTTACCTGTGAATCCATCACTCACACGGGTGAACCGGATCGACAGGCCCGCGGGGACTGTCAAGCCGATCCCTAGCTTGAGCCTGTGAACGACGACTTCAGCCGCAGGGGCTTCCTCCGCGCCGCCGCCCTGGCGGCCGCACCGACTCTTCTCCCGGCGGATCCGGCCGTCGCCGCCCAGGAGTTGCCGGACTTCCCGACGGACGTGGCGCCGTACCGCTCGGCGTATCGCAACTGGGTCGGCGAGATCACCGCCGACGGGCTGTGGGCCTGCGCTCCGCAGAGCCCGGAGCAGGTACTGGCCGTCGTCAACTGGGCGTGGCGGCACGGACGGAGAGTCCGCGCCCGGGGTTCCTCGCACGGCTGGTCCCCGCTGACGATCACGCCGGGCACGTCGTCGGACGCGCCGGTCCTCCTCGTCGACACCGGCGCCCATCTGACCGGCCTGTCCCTGGAGTCCCCGACCTCCGTGCGCGCCGGCACCGGCGTCACCCTGGAGGCCCTGCTCACCTGTCTGGAGGAGCACGGCCTCGGCGTCACCGCCGCGCCCGCGCCCGGCAACCTCACGCTCGGCGGCGCCCTGGCCATCGACGCGCACGGCACCGCCGTACCGGCACAGGGCGAGCAGCGGCTGCCCGGGCACACGTACGGCTCGCTGAGCAATCTCGTGCTGTCGCTGACGGCCGTCGTCTGGGACGAGTCGGCCGGCGCGTACGTGCTGCGATCGTTCGACCGTGCCGAGGCGGACTGCGCCGCGCTGCTCACTCATCTGGGGCGCGCCCTGGTCACCGAGGTCGTGCTGCGGGTGGGCGCGAACAACAACCTGCGGTGCGTCAGCCGTACGGACATCCCGGCCGGCGAGCTCTTCGCCGCGCCCGGCGCCGAAGGACGCACCCTCGCCAGCTTTCTCGACCGGGCCGGGCGCGTGGAGGCGATCTGGTTCGCCTTCACCGAGCACCCGTGGCTGAAGGTGTGGAGCGTCTCCCCCACCCGGCCGCTGACCTCGCGGCACGTTCGGACGCCGTACAACTACCCGTTCTCCGACAGTGTCCCGACCCCGGTCGCGGACCTGGTCGGGCGGATGGTGTCGGACGGGGCCTGGTATCTGGCGCCGGTGCTGGGCAACACGCAGTACGACGCGGCCGCGCTCGGGCTGGTGACGACGCTGTCGGCGGACATCTGGGGGCCGTCGAAGAACACGCTGCTGTATCTGCGGCCGACGACGCTGAGGATCGCCACGAACGGCTACGCGGTGCTGACCAGCAGGGATCAAGTGCAGCGTGTGGTCGCGGAGTTCACGGCCTTCTACCGGGAGCGCCTCTCGGCGTACGCCGACCGGGGGCAGTTCCCGGTCAACGGGTCGGTGGAGATCCGGGTGACGGGGCTCGACGATCCGGCGGACGTCGGCGTGGACGGGGCACGGGCCCCGCTGCTGTCGGCGCTCGCGCCGCGCGGTGACCGTCCCGAGTGGGACACCGCCGTGTGGCTGAACATCCTGACACTGCCGGGCACGCCGCACGCGGAGGTGTTCCTCAGCCAGATGGAGCGGTTCCTGCTGCGCACCTTCGACGGCGAGTACGCCATGACGCGGGTCGAGTGGTCGAAGGGCTGGGCCTACACGCGGGACGCCGCCTGGAGCGACGGCGAGGTGCTGGGCGCGGTCGTGCCCAGCACCTTCGGGGAGGACGGGTGGGGTCGGGCTTCCGCGGCCCTGGACCGGTTCGACCCGCACGGGGTGTTCGGCAACGTCTTCCTCGACCGGCTGCTGCGGTGAGGCACGGTCACTCGCGGGAGGCCAGGGTCCTGGCGTGCACGGTGCGCGCGACCTTCACTCCGAGCCATTGCTTCAGACGCCGCCATGCCTCCGACTGTCCGGCCGCCCGGTCCAGCCGGTAGTACAGCTGCGGCGGCACATAGGGCAGCAGGGGCGAGTGGCGCTGGCCGAGCAGGGCGAACATCTGCTGCGGGGGCAGATGGATGTAGCGGGGCAGGTTCTCGTACCAGCGGGCGCTGTAGTGGGCCGCGCTCTGGATGGCCAGCAGGTCCTGCTGGCGCCGCTGTTGGTAGTGGGCGAGGGCCTGCGGGAGGGTGGCGTGCTCGTGCAGAGCGCCGGCGAGGGCGGCGGCGTCCTCCACGGCGAGGGTGGTCCCGGCGCCGATGGAGTAGTGGGTGGTGTGGGCGGCGTCGCCCAGCAGGACCAGGTTGTCGCGGTACCAGGTGCGGTTGGTCAGGGTGCGGAAGGTCTGCCACTGCGCCTTGCCGTCGGCACCGGAGCGGCCCATGAGGGGGTGGCCGTCGAGGACACCGGCGAAGACCTTCTCCAGCACGGCCAGGGCTTCGGCCTCGGACGCGGTGTCGAAGCCGAGGCCGGTCCAGGTCTCGGGGGCGCATTCGACGACGAAGGTGCCGGCGTCGGGGCCGCAGCCGTAGCCGTAGCACCAGATCCAGCCGTGGCCCGACTCGACGAAGGAGAAGGTGAAGGCCTCGAAGGCCTTGCTGGTGCCGAGCCAGATGTAGCGGTTGCGGCCTGCTCTGCTCTCCGTACCGAAGTGGTCGGCGTACCGGGCGCGCAGGGCGCTGTGGACGCCGTCGCTCGCCACGACCAGGTCGGCGGCGGGCAGGTTCCCCGGCGTGATCTCCTTCTCGAACCTCAGGCGTACGTCCAGTGAGCGGGCGCGTTCGGCGAGGATCTCCAGCAGCCGGTGGCGGCCGATGCCGTACCCCGCGTCGCCGGGTCTGCGGGTCGTGCGGCCCCGGACGTGGGCGACGCCCTCGCTCCAGCGCACCGAGCTCTCCTCGATGGTGCGGGCGGACACGGGGTCGTGTTCGCACAGTTTGTCGAGCAGTCCGCGCCAGTAGGTGACGCCCCAGCCGTAGGTGGAGCCCTCCGGGCTGCGTTCGTAGACGGTGATGTCGTGGGACGGATCCCGCAGCTTCAGCAGAATCGAGAGATACAGGCCGGCGGGCCCGCCACCGATGCAGGCGACCTTCACGCGCACCCCTAGAAATGGTCTAAAACGGTCATATCATCCCGCAGAGTAGCAAGGCGGGGGCCCTTGATCCCGACATTCGGGATCGCGCCAGATTCGAACGGTGAGACAGCCCACTCATGGCCCATCCGCCCGCGAAGGACTACCCGAAACACGACCCCCGAGAGAAGGAATTCCCCCTTCCGGCATCCGCGAGGACCCTTCACGGCAAGATCATCTTCGTTCAACTCTGCACGACATGTGGGCACTTGTCCGGATCGCAGCCAACCCCTCCGGACCGATTTCTCCCGCTCTCATCCGGCCCGGTAGGCATGCGGAGCAGTCATCCGAACGAACCCAGGAGGCCCGCATGCCGGAACTCAGCCGTCGCCGCGCGCTCACCGCCGCGGCCGTCCTCGCCACCTCGGCCGGTGTCCCGGCGGTCACCGCCCTCACCGCGTCCGCCGCCGGATCGGACCACCACGCCCTGCCGTCCTTCGACGAGGTCTACAAGGGCCGCCGGATACAGGGCGGGCCGTCCTCGGGCGGCGGCCATCACCATCACGTTGCCGGATACGCCGTGTTCGTCGACGGGGTGGAGCTGCATGTGATGCGCAACGCCGACGGCAGCTGGATCAGCGTCGTCAGCCACTACGACCCGGTCCCCACCCCGCGCGCCGCGGCCCGTGCCGCCGTGGACGAGCTCCAGGGCGCCGAGCTGCTGCCCTTCCCCGCCAACTGAACCTTCCGCACCCGCACCTTGGAGCACCAGCGACCATGACCGTCCGCAAGAACCAGGCCCTGCTCACCGCCGACGAGAAGCGTCGATTCGTCGCCGCCCTTCTGGAGCTGAAGCGCAACGGCCGCTACGACGCGTTCGTCACCACGCACAACGCCTTCATCGTCGGTGACACCGACAACGGAGAGCGCGTCGGCCACCGTTCACCGTCCTTCCTGCCCTGGCACCGCAGATTCCTGCTGGAATTCGAGCGTGCCGTGCAGGAGGTGGACGCCTCGGTGGCGCTGCCGTACTGGGACTGGAGCACCGACCGCTCCATACGGTCCTCGCTGTGGGCGCCCGACTTCCTCGGCGGCACCGGGCGCAGCCGCGACGGACAGGTGATGGACGGACCGTTCGCGGCGTCGGCCGGCAACTGGCCGATCAACGTACGGGTCGACGGCCGTACGTTTCTGCGTCGCTCGCTCGGTGCCGCCGTACGGGAGTTGCCGACCCGGGCCGAGGTGGAGTCCGTGCTCGCCATGCCGGTGTACGACATGGCGCCCTGGAACAGCGGGTCGGACGGTTTCCGCAACCACCTGGAAGGCTGGCGCGGCGTCAATCTGCACAACCGGGTCCATGTATGGGTCGGCGGACAGATGGCGACCGGCGTGTCGCCGAACGACCCGGTGTTCTGGCTGCATCACGCCTACATCGACAAGCTATGGGCGGACTGGCAGCGACGGCACCCCGGCTCCGGCTATGTGCCGGCCGCCGGGACGCCGAACGTGGTCGATCTGGGCGACACGATGAGGCCCTGGAACGACGTGCGTCCGGCAGACCTGCTGGACCACACCGCGCACTACACGTTCCACGCGGCCTGAGCCCCACCGGGCTCGTCGTCACGCCTGCGCGGTACGGCACTCCGGGTGGCCCCAGCCCTGGGGGTTCTTGGCGATGGGCTCGCCCGCCGCGTAGCCGCGACCGCAGATGCAGCGGCCGGGGAACTTGGCCTTGATGGTGCGCGAGGAGCTGCCGTTCTTCCGGGGCGCCGCCGCCTTGCGGCGCGGGGCCTTGGCCGACGGGGTGTCCGGGGAGGGCGGCGGCTCCGGGGAGCCCAGGCCGCTGCCCGCCGGCTCCTGTACGACGGCGGCCTGGCTGGCGGCGCGGTCGGCGAAGTCGTTGAGCGGGTCGCCGTCGACCTGGTGGGCGGGGACGTAGCGGAACTCGACCGTGCGGCCGTCGAGCAGTTCGTCGATGCGCACGACCAGTTCCTGGTTGGCGACCGGCTTGCCGGCCGACGTCTTCCAGCCGTTGCGCTTCCAGCCCGGCAGCCAGGTGGTGACGGCCTTCATGGCGTACTGCGAGTCCATGCGGATCTCCAGCGGTACGCCGGGGTCGGTCGCCGCGAGCAGGCGTTCCAGCGCGGTGAGTTCCGCGACGTTGTTGGTGGCCCTGCCGAGCGGCCCCGCCTCCCAGCGGGCCGGGGTCTCCGTCTCGTCGGCGATGACCCAGGCCCAGGCCGCGGGCCCGGGGTTTCCCTTCGAAGCCCCGTCGCACGCGGCCACAACACGTTCAAGCATGTGCCGATCATGCCATGAGCGGGCGGGACGCCCGGTCGGGGAGCCGGTCAGGAGACTTCGGTGAGCTCCGGCATGTCGCCCTCGGTGGTGCTGGTGTCGATCACCGAGAAGTTCGCGCCCTGGGGGTCGCTCAGCGCCGCGAACCGGCCGAACGGGCTGCTCATCGGGCCGAAGCGCAGGACGGCGCCGAGCTTGGTCGCCTTGGCGACGGCGTCGTCGCAGTCGGGCACGTTGAAGTAGACGTTGATGTAGGGCGGGACCTCGGGCGGGAAGTCGTCGGTCATCTTCATCCGGCCCAGGGCCATGGTCTCGCCGCCCAGGGTGTAGAGCCGGAAGTCGATCGCGTCGTCCTGCATCTGCCGCTGCCCGTAGCCGAAGACGGCGGGGAAGAAGGTGTCGGACTTCTCCGGGGCGCGGGTGAAGATCTCCGCCCAGCAGAAGGCGCCGGGTTCCCGCATCTCAGCGTCGAAGCCCTCGTGGGTGCCTGCCTGCCACACCCCGAAGACGACGCCGCCGGGGTCGCGGGCCAGGCACATGCTGCCGAAGTCGCCGACCGCCATCGGCTCCATCAGGATCTCGCCGCCGTTCTCACGGATCCTGGCGGCGGTGGCGGCGGCGTCGGGGGAGGCGAAGTAGAGGCACCACTGCGACTGGCCCTCCTGACCCGGCATGGGCGGGACGACCGCGGCCGCCGCCTTGCCGTTCGCGTAGGCCTGCGTGTAGTTGCCGTACTCCGACGACTCCTCGCCGAACGTCCAGCCGAGGACCTCGCCGTAGAAGCTCTTGGCCCCCTCGAGGTCGGTGAACATCGCGTCGGCCCAGACGGGGGTTCCTTCAGGTTTCACGGCCATGGCTGCGGCCCTCTCCCGGATCGGTGAGTTGTCCGGATTCTTACGCTAGCCACCGGGGAGTCGGGCCGCGCGCCGAATGCCCGGTTCCGTTCCAGACTGGGGGTGGACGGCTGCCGGGCTGCGGACGGGACACGGTATGGCGGACGGGACGATGCGCGCGTGGTCGGTGATCGAGCCGGGGCCGGTCGAGGCGGCGTCGCTGCGGCTGGTGGAGAAGCCGGTTCCGGTGCCGGGGGACGACGAGCTGCTGGTGCGGGTGCGGACGTGCGGGGTGTGCCGTACTGATCTGCACGTCACCGAGGGTGACCTTCCGGTGCACCGGCCTGCCGTGACGCCGGGGCACGAGGTCGTCGGCGTGGTCGCGCGGTGCGGGGCGGCGGTGCACGGCTTCGGCGGCGGGGAGCGGGTGGGGGTGGCCTGGCTGCGGCGGACCGACGGGTCGTGCGGCTACTGCGCGCGGGGCGCGGAGAACCTGTGCCCGGCCTCGTCGTACACCGGCTGGGACGCCGACGGTGGATACGCCGAGTACACCACCGTGCCGGCCGCGTTCGCCTACCGGCTGCCCGAGGGACTGGACGACGTGGCGTGCGCGCCGCTGCTGTGCGCCGGGATCATCGGGCATCGCGCGCTGCGACGGTCGGCGCTGCCGCCGGGCGGGCGGCTCGGACTGTACGGCTTCGGTGGCAGTGCTCATCTGTGTGCACAGGTGGCGATGGCCGAGGGCGCCACCGTGCACGTCCTCACCCGCGGGGCGGCCGCGCGGCGGCTCGCGCTCGAACTGGGTGCCGCCTCTGCCCGGGACCCGTACGAGATGCCGCCGGAGGCACTGGACAGCGCGATCCTGTTCGCACCGGCCGGCGAGCTGGTCCCGTTGGCTCTGCGGGCCCTCGACCGGGGCGGAACGCTGGCGCTCGCGGGCATCCACCTCACCGACGTCCCCGCGCTGCGCTACGAGAGCGAGCTCTTCTACGAGAAGCAGCTGCGCAGCGTCACCTCCAACACGCGTGAGGACGGCCGGGAGTTCCTGGCGCTCGCCGCCGAACACGCCGTACACGCCACGACGCACACCTATCCGATGACGCGGGCGGACGAGGCGCTGCGGGATCTCAAGGCAGGGCGGTTCGACGGAGCCGCCGTGCTGGTCGACGACCTGTCCTGAGGCTCTCGCGCTCCTCGCGCCCGCACGTCGAGACGAACGCGACCGGCGTGGGAGCACGGGCGCGTGTGCCCTCTGCTTCCAGGGAGGGTTTGCGCCACCCAGGAGGCCAAACCGCCCCCTTCACGCCGTACCAGGCCCACCACCTGCGCTGTTTGGCTTGTCCCTGCGGCGCGTACGGCTCACCCGTGCCACGAGGCAGCCCTCGTCACGCGCCCACAGGTTGCCGTCGTCACCGCCCACCCGTCGTCATCGACCACTTCGCTCACGCCTGATCACCCTCCAGGGAGCAATACGTGTCCGTACCCGACAGCGTCACCGGACCCGCAGCCGACGAGCCCGCCACCGACGGACAACTCACCAGTCTCAGCACCCAGGCCGCACGCCAGCTCACCACGACCACCAAGTCCGAACCGCAGATGCAGGCCATCTCCTCGCGATGGCTGCTGAAGATGCTCCCGTGGGTCGACGTCAAGGGCGGCACCTACCGCGTCAACCGGCGCCTCCAGCTCCGCGTGGGCCGCGGCCGGGTGCAGTTCGAGCAGAACGGCGCCGACGACATCAAGGTCATCCCTCAGACGCTCACCGAACTCCCCGTGCTGCGCGGCTACTCCGACCTCGATGTGCTCAAGGAGGTCGCGACCCGGTTCCGGGTGCGTGAGGTCCGCGCCGGCCAGGTGCTCGTCGAGGCGGGGCAGCCGATCCATGAGGCCTACCTCGTCGTGCACGGCCGGTTCACCCGCTTCACCGAGGGCAAGTACGGCGAGGAGGAGATCGTCGGGGTCGTCACCGACGGCGACCAGATCGGCGACGAGGCCATCGGCCAGGCCGACCCGCTGTGGCTGAGCTCGGTGCGGGCCGAGACCTCGGGCGTGCTGTTGGCACTGCCCTGGACCGTGGTGACGGAGTTCACCGACCGCGTGCCGTCCCTGGCAGCGCACCTGGCGGCGTACGCCGAACGCCAGAACCTGCCCATGAACCGCAAGGGCGAGGCCGACGTCCCGGTGCAGGCGGGCCATGTCGGCGAGCCGACGATCAACGGGGGCTACGTCGACTACGAACTCGCGCCTCGCGAGTACGAGTTGTCGCTCACCCAGACCGTGCTGCGGGTCCACACCAGGGTCGCGGACCTCTTCAACGACCCGATGAACCAGACCGAGCAGCAGCTGCGTCTGATCGTCGAGGAGATCCGCGAACGCCAGGAGTGGGAGCTGGTGAACAACCGGGAGTTCGGGCTGCTGCACAACGCCGACTACGGGCAGCGCGTCCCCACCTTCACGGGTCCGCCGACCCCGGACGACATGGACGAACTGCTCTCCATGCGCCGCAAGACCAAGCTGTTCATCGCCCACCCGAAAGCCATCGCGGCCTTCTTCCGGCAGTGCAACCGGCGCGGCCTGGTGCCCGGCACCGCGAACGTCGACGGGCACGAGATCCCCGCCTGGCGCGGTGTCCCGATCTTCCCGTGCAACAAGATCCCGATCAGTGCGCAGCACACCACCAGCATCATCGCGCTGCGCACCGGCGAGGGCGACCAGGGCGCCATCGGCCTGTACCAGACGGGGCTCCCGGAGGAGTTCCAGCCGGGCCTGAACGTGCGGTTCATGGGCATCGACACCAACTCGATCATCCGCTACCTCGTCACCGCCTACTACTCGATGGCGATCCTCGTCCCCGACGCGGTCGGGATCCTGGAGAACGCCCAGATCGGCCGGACGGCCGAGTGACCGCCCAGCGCTCCGCCGGCTGTGTCGACATGCGGCTCCGCCGCGGGGCCCCGATGTGCCCTCGCTCGTCTGCGGCAGCATCGTGGCTGGTCGCGCCCGCGCGGCGGAGCCGCAGATGTCACTGCCCCGCGCCCCTTGAAGGCGCTGCCGAACCGCATCGGACTTCGCCCGACCTGCTGAGGAGTACCCGATGAGCACGGCGCCGACCGACGCCGCCTCCGCCACACCGCTACCCGGCCCGCCGAACCTCGCGCGCACGCTGCGCACCCGGCGCGGCGGGGCCGTCCCCGGACTCCGGTACCGGCAGGTCGCGCCCGCCGACCCCGAGAAGGCCGCGGAGGTCGACCGCAGGCTGGAGGACTGGGCCCGGCGCCTCGATCTGTTCCCCGAGGCGTGGCAGGGCGACTTCTCAGGGTTCCAGTTCGGGCGGGCCGTGGTGCTTCAGCACCCTCAGGCGCTGGATCTGGAGCGTCTGACGGTCGCCGGTGAGTTGCTGCTCGCCGAGAACGTCGTCGACTCCTGCTACTGCGAGGAGGACGAGGGCCGCGGCGGGTCCCGCCGCGGCCTGGGGGGTCCGCTGATCCTCGCCCAGTCGGCGCTCGACCCGTACCACGGGATCCCCGAGCTGGAGGAGGAGTGGCGCCAGGGCGTGCGGGCCGACGGCCCGTTGCGTTCGTACCACTTCGCCCTCCAGGACTACGCCGCCTTCGCCACACCGAGCCAGACCGACCGTTTCGTCCACGACATCGCCCGGCTGCATCTGGGCTATCTCGCGGAGGCCGCCTGGATGGAGACCCGGTATCTCCCGCAGGTCTGGGAGTACCTGGTGATGCGGCAGTTCAACAACTTCCGGCCCTGTCTGTCGATCGTGGACGCCGTGGACGGCTACGAGCTGCCCGAGCCGGTGTACGCCCGCCCCGAGATCCAGCGGGTCACGGCGCTCGCCTGCAACGCCACCACGATCGTCAACGACCTCTATTCCTTCACCAAGGAACTCGCGAGCGACCCCGACCATCTGAACCTGCCCCAGGTCATCGCCCGCAACGGGCGCTGCGGTCTCAAGGCGGCCTATCTGAAGGCCGTCGAGATCCACAACCGGATCATGGAGGCGTTCGAGAAGGAGTCGGCGCTGCTGTCGGCCACCTCACCGCTCGTCGAGCGCTATGTCCGCAGCCTGTCCGACTGGGTGGCCGGCAACCACGAGTGGCACGCCACCAACAGCCACCGCTATCACCTGCCCAACTACTGGTAAAGCGCGATCGAATGACAGAGCGTCATAAGCACCAGCACGAGGAGTCACCGTTGACCATCGCCCCCGAAGCCGGCGCCAAGGCAGCGCAGGTGCCGACCCAGTCGACGTACCAGACCCGTGTCGCGGACTACTGGAACGCCGAGGAGAACCCGGTCAACCTCGAACTCGGAAAGCTCGACGACCTCTACCACCATCACTACGGCATCGGTGCCGCCGACCGCACCGTGCTCGACGAATCCGACCCCGAACTGCGGCGGGAACGCATCACCACCGAACTGCACCGGCTGGAGCACGCCCAGGCCGAACTCCTCGCCGACCGCCTGGGCCCCCTCTCCCCCGCCGACCGCGTCTTCGACGCCGGCTGCGGGCGCGGCGGCGGCAGTGTCACGGCGCATCTGCGGTACGGCTGCCACGCCGACGGCGTGACCATCTCGGAGAAGCAGGCCGAGTTCGCCAACGCGCAGGCCCGCAAGCGGGGAATCGACGGCCGGGTGCGCTACCACCACCGCAACATGCTGGACACGGGGCTGACGTCCGGGGCGTACGCGGCGTCCTGGAACAACGAGTCGAGCATGTACGTCGAGCTGGACCTGCTGTTCGCCGAGCACGCCCGGCTGCTGCGCCGCGGCGGCCGCTATGTGGTGATCACCGGCTGCTACAACGACAGGTACGGGCGGGCCTCCCGCGAGGTTTCCCTCATCAACGCGCACTACATCTGCGACATCCATCCGCGCTCGGCGTACTTCCGCGCGATGGCCCGCAACCGGCTCGTCCCGGTCCATGTGGAGGATCTCACCGAAGCGACCATCCCCTACTGGGAGTTGCGCCGCGAGGCCGACCATCTGGTGACGGGCATCGAGGACACGTTCCTGAACGCGTACCGCAACGGCAGCTTCCAGTATCTGCTGATCGCGGCGGACCGGGTCTGAGCGAGCCGCCTCCACTTCCGTCGGGCTCGCGTCGGCCATGGTGTTCCGTGGCCGACGCGGGTCTTCCGCGTTGGTCCCGGCTGTGCTTGCCTGGGGAACCGTTTTCCCTGCCCGGGGCGGGAGTTGCCGTATGCGCAAGCCGTGGAACGTGGGAGTGGGCGTGCTGCTGGCCGCCGTGCTGCTCGGCGCGTGCGGGGACCCGGCGTCCGGGCCGGAGCCCGCGCCGCCCCCGGATGTGCCGCGCGCGTCGGTCACGACACAGCAGCGGGCGTCCGCCCCGCCGAGCGCGAACTCGGGCACGAACGCCCCTGCGAAGGCGCCCACCGTGCTGTACCTGGGCGACTCGCTGGCCATGGAGGCGCAGGAGGTGCTCGGGCAGGAGCTGCGCCGCGGCCTGCGGGCGACGTACACCAGCGCCCCGTACTCGGGAACCACCCTGTGCGACTACCTGGAGGGCACGGGCGAGCGGTCCCTCGTGCCGGTCGCGGACAAGGCGGCCACCCTGGTGCGCCGGCTGCGGCCGGACTTCGTGGTGCTCCAGTTCTGGGGCAACGCGTGGGGCTATACGCCGTGCATGGACGGGATCACCTACGACGCCTCGCCCGGGAAGTACTTCCAGCGGTACGCGGCCGACATGGAGCGGCTGGCCGACCAGATCGCCGCGGCCGGTGACGCCCGGATCGTCTGGGTGTCGCAGGGCCCGGACCCGGTCACACCCGACCGGGTCCGGCGCGTCAACGCCCTCTACGAGAAGCGGGCCGCCGCCTCGGGCGACCTGGTGGCCGACGCGGGCAAGGCGGTGAGTGCGGCCGGGGCGCGCTACTCCTGGGTGCAGTACCTGCCGTGCACGGCGTACGAGCGCAGCCACGACGGGTACTGCACCCAGCCGGGCCGCGACCGTACGGCCCTGCATCGCGACGACGACTACCTGCACTTCTGTCTGGCGCCCACGACCTCGACGCCGAAGCCCTGCCCGGTCCGCTCCCCGGGAATCCTGCGGATCGCCCTGGAGATCACCCGGGCGATCCGCGAGAACCCGTAGAGCATGGCTCACTCGCCCGCGTAGGCCTTCTCCAGGGCGGCGATGTCGAACTTGTGCATCGCCATGAACGCCTTGGTCACGCGGGCCGCCTTCTGCGGGTCCGGGTCGGTGACCATGGCGTCGAGCCGGTCCGGGACGACCTGCCAGGACACACCGAACCTGTCCTTGAGCCAGCCGCACGGGCCGGGCTCGCCGCCGTTCTCGGTGAGCTTGGCCCAGTAGTAGTCGATCTCCTCCTGGTTCTCGCAGAAGATCATGAAGGAGGTCGCCTCGGTGAACTTGAACTGGGGGCCGCCGTTGAGTCCGAGGAACCTGTGGCCGTTGGCCGTGAACTCGACGGTCATCACGCTGCCGGCGGGCTGCATGGCTCCCTCGGGGTAGCGGGCGACCTTTCCGATGCTGGAGTTCTTGAAGATCGAGACGTAGAAATGGGCGGCCTCCTCCGCCTGGCCGTCGAACCAGAGACACGTGGTGAAACCGTCGGATGCCATGAGTACCTCCTGGGCGAGCAGAGCACTGTCATCTCTGTCGACCGGTCCTCGTCCCGGAACTCATCGCTCTGCCCGTGGCGAATCTGCCACCGGCAGAGAAAGCGTCTGCTGACGTCGTCCGCGGTCAACAGTGGAGTCGACGGCATCCGCGCCACGACGAGGAGAACCGATGACACCACTCACCACGCTCGTTCCGCGGGCGGAGGAGGGCGACACCCCGCCCACCCGCTTCGACGACCAGCTCGCGTCCCAGCTGCTGGCGCAGCGCATCGTCCTGCTGGGCACCCAGGTCGACGAGGTCTCCGCGAACCGGGTCTGCGCCCAGCTGCTGATCCTGTCCGCGGAGGACCCGCGCACCGACATCGCGCTGTACATCAACAGCCCCGGCGGCTCGGTGCACGCGGGGCTCGCCATCTACGACACGATGCGGCTGATCCCGAACGACGTCTCGACGCTCGCCATGGGCTTCGCGGCGAGCATGGGCCAGTTCCTGCTGAGCGTCGGCGCCGAGGGCAAGCGGTACGCGCTGCCGAACGCGCGGATCATGATGCACCAGCCGTCGGCGGGCATCGGCGGGACCACCGCGGACATCGAGATCCAGGCGGAGAACCTGGAGTTCACGAAGCGGACCATCGAGCGGATCACCGCGGAGCACACCGGCCAGAGTCCGGAGACCATCTCCCGGGACGGGGACCGCGACCGCTGGTTCACGGCCGAGGAGGCCAGGGAGTACGGCATGGTGGACCGGGTGGTGGAGTCCCTCGCGGATGTCCGCCCGGCTTCCTCCCGACGACGGATGGGGCTGTGACATGGGGACCTACACGATTCCGAACGTCGTCGAGCGCACGCCGCAGGGCGAGCGGTCCTACGACGTGTTCAGCCGGCTGCTGTCGGAGCGGATCATCTTCCTCGGCACGGAGATCGACGACGGCGTCGCCAACGTCGTCATCGCGCAACTCCTCCATCTGGAGTCGGCGTCGCCGGAGAGCGAGGTCGCGATCTACATCAACTCTCCCGGTGGATCGTTCACTTCCCTCATGGCGATCTACGACACCATGACGTACGTGCAGGCGCCGATCTCCACGTTCTGCGTGGGCCAGGCGGCGTCCACGGCGGCCGTACTGCTGGCCGGAGGGGATCCGGGGCGGCGGTTCGTGCTGGAGCACGCGCGTGTGCTGCTCGGCCAGCCCGCCAGCGGCGGCAGCCGGGGCGTGGTGTCCGATCTCGCCCTCCAGGCCAAGGAGATGGTCCGGATCCGCTCCCAGGTCGAGGAGGTGCTGGCCCGGCACACGCACCACGACATCCCGACACTGCGCGCGGACATGGACCGCGACAAGGTGTTCACCGCGGAGGAAGCGGTGGCGTACGGGCTGGCCGACGAGGTGGTGAGCCGGCGCCTCGTGCGGGTCTGAGGCGCCGGCCCGACCTCACGCCGCCAGGCACATCCCGTCGTACGACGAACCGGTCCTGGCGTGGCCGCCGCGGCTGCCGCCCGGCACCTGGCGGCTGGTGAGCCGGACCAACTCGCCCTGCGCCAGCGACAGCAGGTCGCCGAGGCCGAGCCCGAGGGCGTGGGCGGCGGCCGCGAGGACCTCCGAGGAGGCCTCCTTGCGGCCGCGCTCGACCTCCGAGAGGTACGGCATGGAGATGCGGGCGGCGTCGGCCACGTCCTTGAGGGTGCGCTCCTGGGCCAGCCGCTCACGGCGCAGGGCGTCGCCGACGAGGTCGCGCCACAGCGGTTCCCTGGCCGCGGGGCCCGGCGACGGGGCGGCGGGAGGCGTGGGCGTGGCCACGGGGGTGATCGGCGCACGGGCGGCCGGTGGGCGGGCGGCCGGTGGGCTGGCAGCCGGTGGGCGCAACGGAATGACGCGGGCTTCGTTCGGCGCTTGATTGCTCACTTTCCCAGCCTATGAGCGAGGGACGCGAGGGGAAGGGATCAGCGTTCCGCCCTGGGGGAAATCGCGGTCCCCGCCCGGCCCGTCACGTGTCGGTCAGCGCCAGCACCGCGCGCACCAGCTTGCCGACCGGCACCCGTTCCACGGCGACCTCCGCGGCGAGCGCGTGGACTATCTCCAGGCCGTGCCGGCCGACGCGTTCCGGATCCTTGGGGTAGCGGCGGGGCAGGGCGGAGCTGCTGTCGTACACGCAGACCGTCACCGCGTCGTCGGTGCCCTCCAGGTCCAGGATGTACGGGCCGTTGCTGTGCCGGTCGGCGTTGGTGACCAGCTCGCTGACCACGAGAAGCACCTTGTCCTCGGCGGGCTGTGCGATCGTGGCGCACCACTCGGTCCTGAGCCGGCCGAGGAAGAGCGCGGCGAAGGACCGTGCCTCGGCGATGCATCCCGGTTCGCCGCTGTAGTGCGCCGCCCGCCGTAGTGGTTCCACGGGCACGTCGAAACCAGTCGGAATCACTGCCCCGTCCACGTGCTCGATCATGCGTTTCTCTCTCGGAAGCCGGACTGGCCGGACACTGCTGCACCAGTCCTCGTACCCAGAGCGGAGCCGCGCAGTCACCGTGCAGGTGGCGCCGTACGTCACAGCAGCGGCGGGGACGACGCCGGCGTGCCGCCGGACGTCGACTGTGACTCCGTGGTCATCTCCTCGTCCGGCGGCTCCTGGGACGAGGTGGTGGTCCCGGGCGACTCGGGCTCCGTCGTCTGCTCTTCGGACGTGGATCCGTCGGTCGTGGTCTCGTCCTTGGTCGTCTCGTCCTTCGTCGTCTCGTCCTTCGTCGTCTCGTCCTTCGTCGTCTCGTCCTTCGTCGTCTCGTCCTTGGTCGTCTCGTCCTTGGTCGTCTCGTCCTTCGTCGACGGCGAGGACGGGGTGGTCGACGTGGGGGAGCTCGGTGAGGTCGGCTTCGACACGCTCACCGACGGGGAGGGCTTCACGGGCCGCTTGGTCTTCTTGTCCTTGTGGGCATCGTCGCCGCGGTCGCGGGCGATCCACTCGTCGTGGTCGTGGTCGTAGATGACGAACTTCTTGACGACCTTCGGCGCGGGTGTGACCACCACGACGTTCGAGGGACGGTACGCGGGCCAGGAGTCGCCGGTCTGCCGGAGCGTGCCCTGTCGGGCGACCGGCTCGGTCAGCGGGTTGCCGCAGGCGCAGCGCACCCGGGGCACCCCGTGGTCGTCCACCAGGACCGCCGTGCCCGTCTGGAGGACGGCCTGGTAGCTGTCGGCGGCGCCGTCGCGGTAGCCGTGGTTGGTGACGCGGGTGTCCATGCGGAGCTGGACGGGGGTGAGCGAACGCAGATAGGAGGGGACGTCGGAGGCCTCGACACCGGCGACCGACGCGAACGCCCTGTTCTTCTCCGGAGCCTGCTGGAGGTACCTGATCTGCTTCTCCACGTCGCAGCTGGCGACGTTGCGGGTGCCGCCGTACAGGCCGGGTGCGCCGCCGTCGACGCCGATCACCGCGTTCGCGGGGGCCGACTCGGTGGCCGGGGACGGGGTGACGGGCGGGGCGGAGCTGTCCGTCGCCGTGGACTCGGTGAACGGATCGGGGCCGGTGCTGCCGGCGGACTGGAGGAAGACCTCTCCCTGTGCGCTGTCGCCGGTGCCGCCGTCGCCGCGGGAGAGGACGAGGGCGAGGACCACGGCGGCCACGACCACGGTGGAGAGGATGGCGATGCGGGGTACGGACTTCCACCAGGGCTGGTGGGGCTCGGGGCTCGGGGCTCCGGCGCCGCTGCCGGACGGGGGCGGCGCGGGCGGGCCCGAGGGCGGCTGGGAGGGGCCCGACAGGGGGCCCGAGGGCGGTCCTGAGGGACGGCCGGACGACGGAGGTTCGACGCTCACGAGGCCTTCTTCCCGACGCAGGATTCGTGCGGGACGCCCGGCGTGGAACTCCTGCGACGCCTACGCCTTCTGCCACTTTCGTCTTGCCGTTATCACTGCTTCTGCTACTTCTGTCATCTTTGGGTAGCTCTCCCATTCTGTGCTCCGGTGGCGGGCCGTTCGCAAGCCGACGCGGACGGACCTCTCGGCGGGCGAGCGGCTGGGGCGCTGCTTAGCGTGGTCAGGGTGAGCGTGCTGACCCCTTCCCGTCCGGCCGTGGCCGCCCATGGCTGGGTGCGGGCCTTCGTCACGGTGCTGGCCGGGCTGCTCTCCATGGGGGTGGTCGCCGCGCTGGGGCTGTGGGCGGCGGGGGCGGCCGACCTGCCCGACAACGCCTTCCCGCGGGTCGTCGCGGCGACCGTCGTCACGGCGGTCGGTGGCACGATCGAACTGTCGGGGGACGCCGGGGTGCTGGCCGAGCCCGACGCCGGGCTGACGGTGATCCCGCTGTCCGTGACGCTCACCGGCGCGCTCGTCCTGGCCGCCGGTTTTCTGCGGCCGCTGCGGCACCGGGCGGTCGCAGGCGCCGGTGAACTGGCCGGGTGGGCCGCCAGGATCGCCGTACTGTGGCTGGTCGCGCTACTGGGGCTGTGCTTCTCCGCGCGCCAGACCTTCACCCTCTCCCTCGACGACCTCGGTCAGGATGTGCTCGCCGACATCGGCGACCTGTTCGGCATCTCCCCCGAGGTCGGCTTCACCACGGACGTCGCGGCGACTGTCCTGTTCGGTCTGCTGTGGCTGGTGGGCGTGCTGGTACTGGCCCTGCTGGTCTCGCGCGGGGCTCCGCTGCCGGGCCGGCTGCTGCGCTTCCAGGAGTCGGTGCGCCCGGCCGCGTACGCCATGGTGGCGCTGCTGCTCGCGTATGTCGTCCTCGGTGCGGTCATCGGCGTGATCGTCGCGGCGACCCGCGGGCACCCGGCCGAGACCTTCGCGGCGATCCTGCTGGGACTGCCGAACCTGGTGTGGCTCGCCCTCACGATCGGGCTCGGCGCGACCTGGGACGGCCGGGTGGACGGGCCGTTCGGGCTGCCCATGCCGCATGTGCTCGACGAGGTGCTGCGCGGCGGCGACGTCTCCGAGCTGAACCTGGGCACGCTCGCAGAGCACGACGGCCGGGTGTGGTGGCTGGTCGCCGTCGACGCGGTCCTGCTGCTGGCCGCCGCCTTCGTCATGGCACGGCGCTCACCGGCCCGGATCCGCCTGTGGCAGCACGCCGTGCACATGGCCGTAGCACTGGCCCTCACGGTCCTGACGATCTGCCTCCTCGCCCGCACCTCCGCCCACTACGGCCTGTCGATCCTCGGCATCGGCGAACTGGGCGGCGACCTGGCCGGCGAGCTGTACCTGAAGCCACACGTATGGCCCGCCATCGGCCTGGCCCTGCTCTGGGGCCTGGTCACGGGGTTCCTCGGCGCGCTGCTGGCCCGGCCGACACGGCATCGGGGCGAGGTCGCGGCCCGCGGGGAAGGATGACCGGCACGAGGGCCGCCGAAGAGCGGGGATTGCGCGACAGCGGGGTTGGGCGACAGTGGGGTTGCGCGACAGTGGGGGTGCGCGACAGTCACTGCCGGAACACCGGCTCCGCCCAGCGTGGCGGTGGCTTCGGCGACTCCTTCGCGGGTTCTGCCGGGGCTCCTACGACCCGGTGGTCCACCGCGGTCTCCGGGCGCCCGCCCGCCGGGCCGCCGGTCACCGCCGCGCGCAGGTCGGTGACGAAGGCGAGGCAGGAGTCGTGGCGGTCCTCGGGGCTCTTGGCCAGGGCGTCGGCGAAGACGTCGTCGACGGGTGGGGCGAGGTCCGGGCGGGCCTCGGTCACCGGTGGGGGGTCGTCGTACTGGTGGGCCCAGAGCAGGGCCATGTCCTCGTCGCGGCGGAAGGGCGGGTGGCCCGTCAGGCACTCGTAGACCACGCAGGCGAAGCCGTAGACGTCGCAGCGGGCGTCGACCGGTTTGCCCGAGATCTGCTCGGGGGCCACGTAGTCGAGGGTGCCGACGAACTGGCCGACGGTGGTGAAGCCGGTCAGGGACAGGGACTTCTTCGTCAGGCCGAAGTCGGTGAGGTAGGCGTGCTCGGGGTGGTCGCTGTCGGTGCCGCGGGCGACGAGGATGTTGCCGGGTTTCACGTCCCGGTGGACCAGGCCGTTCTCGTGCGCCGCGTCGAGAGCGGAGGCGACCTGCGCGGCGATCCGCAGGGCCGTCGCGGGCGTCAGCGGGCCCTGGCTGTCGAGCAGATGGCGCAGGTCGCTGCCGGAGACGTAGCGCATGGCGATGTAGAGGACGCCGTCCGTCTCGCCGGCCTCGAAGACGGGCACGATGTGCGGATGGTCGATCGCGGCGGCGGCCCGGGACTCGTGGGTGAAGCGGCGGCGGAAGGTGTCGTTGCGGGCGAGTTCGGGCGCGAGGAGCTTCAGCGCGACCGTGCGGTCCAGGCGCAGGTCCTTGGCGCGGTAGACCACGGCCATGCCACCTCTCCCGATCTCGCGTTCGATGCGGTAGCCCGCGACCTGGCGGCCGATCAGCTCGGAAGGCCGGCCGGAGAAGAGGCTGGTGTCACGGGCCATCGGGCGTCACGACCCTGGTCGGGGCATGGCCGGGGTCGTCGGCGGCGGCGCGGGGGCCGTCGTCCGTGGCGTAGGTGGTTAGCCGGGTGCCGTCCACGTACTCCCACCGCCCCTGCTCGGCGTCGTACAGCCACATGGACTCCCCGTCGACGACCGCCCCGATCCGCAGCCCCGAGGTGCGGGCGCGGAAGGACTCGCCGTCCATGCCGCCGGACGCCAGGTCCTCCACCGCGGACCGGTAGTCGGCCAGCACCCGCTCGACGCGGGTGAGCAGCGGGCGCGGATCGGCCGTACGGGTGACCGGCCCGTCGGCGGCGGTGGGCGGGTCCTGGGGCACGGCGACCAGGAAGCGGCCGTCGACCCAGGCCGACCATCCGTTGGCGCACAGGACGTGCCCCCAGTCGCCCCGCCGTTCGACCAGCCGGACCGGCAGGAACGGGTCGAGGGGCACGGTGGGCCGGGCGGGGTCGGGCTCCTCCCAGGCGGGCATGCCGCGCTGGGGGACGACGTGGGTGGGCCGGAAGCCGGGGGATGCCATGGTCCGCGCCTACTTCCGCATCACGACGGGTTCGCGCCGGCGCAGCAGCCGGGAGACGAGGTAGCCGAAGAGGAGCGAGAGCACGACGAGCATGCCCACGTTGAGCAGCCACACCCCGGGTGAGTGCTCGAACAGCGGATCGCCGGTCAGGTCTCCGGGCGCGATCCGGGCCAGATCGACGGTGCCGGCCATCGCGCCGAACGCCCACCGGGAGGGCACCACCCAGGACAGCTGCTCCAGGCCGGGAACACCGTCGAGCTTCAGAAGCGCCCCGCAGAAGACGACCTGGACGATGGCGAGCAGCACCAGCAGCGGCATGGTCACCTCCTCCTTGCGCACCAGCGCGGAGACGACCAGGCCGAGCATCATCGCCGTGAAGGCCAGCAGGGCGACGGCGACGGTGATCTCGACGAGGGGCGGCATCAACACGCCTTCGCCGCCGGGCGCGTTGAGGTCGACGCCGAGCAGCGCGACCAGGGTCAGCACGACGGCCTGGAGCACGGTGATCGTCCCCAGGACCACCACCTTGGACATCAGATACGCCGATCTGGGCAGGCCGACGGCGCGCTCGCGCTGGTAGATGACGCGCTCCTTGACCAGTTCGCGTACGGCGTTCGCGGCGCCGGTGAGGACGCCGCCGACGCACAGGATCAGCAGGGCGCTCGTCGCCTTGTCCTGGGTCAGGCTGCCGCCCGCGAGCGCGCGGGTCATCGCCCCCATCACGAACGGCAGGGCGATCATGATGGCGAGGAAGGTGCGGTCGGCGCCGAGCGCCGAGGCGTAGCGCCGGATCAGGGTGCCGAGCTGGGCGCGGCGGTTGCGCGGCCGGGGCGGCCGGGTGATGAGGACCGGGCCGGTGCGGGGCTGCCGGGGCTGTGCGGTGGCGTCGGCGATGTACTGCCGGTGGTAGATCGAGGCACGGTAGTCGCCCGCCCAGTCCCGTTCCTGGTCGCGTTCGAAGGCCTCGAAGGCCTCCGGCCAGTGCTCGAAGCCGAAGAAGAGCAAGGTCTCCTCGGGCGGGCCGTAGTAGGCGATCCGTCCGCCCGGCGCGAGGACGAGGAGCCGGTCGCAGATGTCGAGGCTGAGCACGCTGTGGGTGACGACGATGACGGTACGGCCGTCGTCGGCGAGGCCGCGCAGCATGTTCATCACCGAACGGTCCATGCCGGGGTCGAGGCCTGAGGTCGGTTCGTCGAGGAACAGCAGCGACGGCTTGGTCAGCAGTTCCAGGGCGACGCTGACGCGCTTGCGCTGGCCGCCCGACAGGCTGTGCACGGGCTGGTCGACACGCTGCTCCAGGCCCAGCTCGTGGATGACCTCGTCGACCCGGGCCCGGCGCTCGGCCTTGGCGGTGTCCTGCGGGAAGCGCAGTTCGGCGGCGTAGGACAGGGCGCTGCGGACGGTGAGCTGGCCGTGCAGGATGTCGTCCTGCGGGACCAGGCCGATGCGCTGACGAAGCTCGGCGTAGTCGTGGTAGAGGTCGCGGCCGTCGTAGAGGACGGTGCCGTGGTCGGCGGGGCGCTGGCCGGTGAGGGCGTTGAGCAGCGTGGACTTGCCGGCACCGCTCGGGCCGACGACGGCGAGCAGGCACTTCTCCCCCACCGGGAAGGAGACGTTGTCGAGGAGGAGCTTGCGGCCGTGGTCGACGGCGACCGCGAGGTCCTGCACCTCCAGGGAGACCTCGCCGGTGTCGACGTACTCCTGGAGTTCCTCCCCGACCAGGCAGAACGCGGAGTGGCCGATGCCGACGATGTCACCGACACCGACGGGCGCACGGGTGACGGAACTGCCGTTGAGGTAGGTGCCGTTGTGGCTGCCCAGGTCGACGATCTCGTACGTGCCGTCGGGCAGCGCGCGCAGCTCGGCGTGGTGACGGGAGACGATCAGGTCGTCGATGACCAGGTCGTTGTCGGCGGCGCGGCCGATGCGCACGGCGCGGGCGGGCAGCGGCCGGACGGTGGTGGGCCGGCGGAAGGTACCCGTGAGGCTGGGCATGGAGACCGCCGAGGGGCGGTTCGCGGCGCCGACCGGAGGAGTGCGGTCGAGGAGTACCGCGCGGGGGCCGTCGGACGGGTTGCCGAAGCGGATGACGGTGCCGGGACCGACGTCCCACTCGCGGATGCGGTGGCCCTCGGTGTAGGTGCCGTTGGTGCTGTTCTCGTCGGCGAGGGTCCAGTGGTCGGCGTCGGGGCGCAGCACCGCGTGGTGCCAGGAGACGCGGGCGTCGTCGATGACGATGTCGCTGAGGGGGTCACGTCCGACGTGGTAGTCACGGCCCGGGGTCATCACGGTGGATCCCGACTCGGTCTCCAGGACGAGTTCAGGCGCAGTCGGTGCGGCCGGTCGCTCCGCCATGCCATGATTCTATCGATCTGTTCGGATATGCGCCTGCTTGCGCCAGTCCCGCCCCCGCGCCGCCCACTGGGCTAGCCGACGGGCACGACCAGCGCCGGGATGGTCCGCTGCATCCGCAGGGCGTCCACCGACTCGGCGAGCAGTTCGTACTCGGTGGTCTCGTCGCTCACGGCGATCCGCACCAGCCGCCCGGCCGCCAACTCGTCGCCCACCAGCTCCTGTTGGCCCAGATCACCGCACCAGGCCCGGAGCACGGCCGGCACGTCGGGCACATTGTCGGCGACCGGGACGAGCGCACTCGGCGGGAAGTGCTCGGCGTCCGGTCGCGGGTCTAATCGCTCGGCGATCCAGGAGGCCCGGTCCCGCAGCCACCACAGCGCGAGGGCCAGGGTGGGCGCCCGGTACGTTCCCAGGGGTACACCGATGCGCCGGCCGCCGCAGACGCCGTATGCGGTGACATGGCACAGGAACTCGTCGTGCACGTTGCCTCCCCCGTGTTGCCGTGTTCGCCTGTCGGCGGTCCTCGCTTTCCCTGCGGCCCATGAGCGGTGCGTAAGGGCGCCGTCGCCCCATGTGAGGCACCCTCGTAGTTGAGTATGTTCACTACTGAAACACTGTCACCACGACTTTCCGGCCAGTCTCCTGGCATATTCACAGCCAGTATTGGCCGAAACACGGCGGGTACACGTCAACCCGGGGTGTGACCGGGGCATTACCGGGTGGTGCCCGCCGGGACATGAGCGATGAGTTCGGCCTCTCGCGGCGGTCTGAGCGGTGAAGGCCACGGCCGGTGAAGGCCGTGACCAGTGAAGGCCGTGACGGACCGCCGCGAACGGAGTACACCATGACCACGAACACGCGAGTGGACGCGGAATTCACCGCCGTCCTGCTCAAGAGCCCCAGCGAAGGCGGCTGGACCTATGTCGTCTGGCCGGAGTCCGTCGACTTCTTCGGTACCCGTGGCCTGGTCAAGGTCCGGGGGACGGTCGACGGACATCCGTTCCAGAGTTCGTTCATGGCCCTCGGCGACGGCACCCACAAGCTTCCCGTGAAGGCCGAGGTGCGCGAGGCCATCGGGAAGCAGGAGGGCGACTCGGTGACCGTGCGCCTGACGGAGCGGCTCAGCCCTTGAGGATCTCCTCGATCCGGGCCAGTTCCTCCGCGTCGAAGTCGAGGTTGCGGGTGGCGGCGACGCTGTCCTCGATCTGCTGGGCGCTGCTCGCACCGACGAGCGCCGAGGTCACCCGGCCGCCGCGCAGGACCCAGGCCAGGGCCAGCTGGGCCAGCGTCTGCCCGCGGGACCCCGCGATCTCGTTCAGGGCACGCAGCTTGCCCAGCAGCTCCTCGGTGATCGCGTCGGCGTTCAGGAACGGGCTGCCGCTCGCGGCCCGCGAGTCCTTCGGGATGCCGTCGAGATAGCGGGAGGTCAGCTGGCCCTGCGCCAACGGGGAGAAGACGATCGAGCCGACCTGAAGCTCGTCCAGGGCGTCGAGCAGGCCCTCCTCCTCGGGGCTGCGGTTCAGCATCGAGTAGGCGGGCTGGTGGATGAGCAGCGGGGTGCCCAGCTCGCCCAGGATGCGGGCGGCCTGACGGGTCTGCTCGGCCGAGTAGTTGGAGATGCCGACGTACAGCGCCTTGCCCTGCTGCACCGCCGAGTGCAGAGCCCCCATCGTCTCCTCCAGCGGAGTGTCCGGGTCGGGGCGGTGCGAGTAGAAGATGTCGACGTACTCCAGACCCATCCGCTTCAGGCTCTGGTCGAGCGAGGACAGCAGGTACTTGCGGGAACCCCACTCGCCGTACGGGCCGGGCCACATCAGATAGCCGGCCTTGGTCGAGATGATCAGCTCGTCCCGGTACGGCGCGAAGTCCGCCTTCAGTGCCTCGCCGAACGCCGACTCGGCGGCCCCGGGCGGCGGGCCGTAGTTGTTGGCCAGGTCGAAGTGGGTGACGCCGAGGTCGAAGGCGCGGCGCAGGATGGCCCGCTGGTGCTCGACCGAGCGGTCCGCCGGCCCGAAGTTGTGCCACAGACCGAGGGACAGCGCGGGGAGCTTGAGGCCGCTGCGTCCGGTGCGCCGGTAGGGCATGTCCGCGTAGCGGTCGGTGTGTGCGGTGTACAACGCGACTCCAGAGGGGTTGGCACACGAAGAACGGCTCCGAAGAGCCGGTTTCCAGTCGCCGTCCATGCTGTCGCGACCTGCGGGCAGTGGTCCAACAGGTAAATCAGATGGGATTCAGCGAATACGCTGCTCAATCATGGAACTGCGCCATCTCCAGCACTTCGTGGCGGTCGCCGAGGACCACCACTTCACCCGGGCGGCCGAGCGCCTCATGGTCTCCCAGTCGGGTCTTTCGGCCTCGATCCGGGCCTTGGAGCGGGAGTTGCAGACCCCGCTGTTCGTGCGGACGACCCGCAGGGTCACCCTCACCCCGGCCGGGCGGGCGCTGCTGGGCGAGGCGGAACGGATCCTGGCGCAGGTGCGGGCCGCCCATGAGGCGGTGGCCGCGGTCCAGGGCGTGCTGCGCGGGATGCTGGCGCTCGGGTCCGAGCAGTGCATCGCCGGGGTGCATGTGGCCGGGCTGCTCGCGGCCTTCCGGCGGCAGCATCCGGACGTGGAGATCTGTCTGCGTCAGGCGGGGTCGGGCGCGCTCGCGGAGGAGGTCGCGGCCGGACGCCTCGATCTGGCCTTCGCCGTCCGCGCGGCGCAGGAGGACACCGACCAGCTGCGGGTCGTACCGCTCACCGGCGAGCCGATGACCGTCCTGTGCCACCCCAGCCACCGGCTCGCTCAGGCCGGCGCCGCAGTCACCCCCGAGGAGCTGGGCGGTGAGGTCTTCGTCGACTTCCACCCGGACTGGGGGCCGCGCCGCACCACCGATGCCGTCTTCGCGGCGGCGGGCGTACGACGGACGGTCGCCCTGGAGGTCAACGACGTGCACAGCCTCCTGGACCTGGTGGACGAGGATCTCGGCATCGCCGTCGTTCCGCGCCACTTCCGGCACAAGCGCGGCTCACTGACCGCACTGCCGGTGAAGGGCACCGGCGAGACCGTCTACGAGACGGTCGCACTGCTGCCGCCCCCGCAGGCCACGAGCCCGGCGGCGCGGGCCCTGATGGCACTGCTGGAGACGGACGGCGCGGCCTGACGGCCGGTTCCAAGGGCGCGTGCCGGACGGCTTTGCGCGATGGTGGAGCCATGCATGCGAAGGACATCCTCATCGACGGGTACAACCGCATCCAGGAAGAAGTCCACGCCGCCGTCGAGGGCCTGGACCCGGACGACCTCGTCGCCCGCCCCTCCCCCGACGCCAACTCCGTCGCCTGGCTGATCTGGCATCTCACCCGTGTCCAGGACGACCACATCGCCGACGCCTTCGACCTCGACCAGGTCTGGCTGACCCAGGACTTCCAGAAGACCTTCGGCCTCGACCTGCCGCGCCACGACACCGGCTACGGCCACACCGCGGCGAAGGTCGCCAAGGTGCGGGTCGACTCCGGTGACCTGCTGACCGGCTACTACGACGCCGTGCACGCCCAGACCGTGGGAGCCCTGCGCGAGGTGGCCGCCAAGGATCTGGAGCGCATTGTGGACGAGCGCTGGGATCCGCCGGTCAGCCTGGGCGTACGGCTGGTAAGCGTCCTGTCCGACGATCTTCAGCACGTCGGACAGGCCGCCTATGTGCGCGGGCTGATTCAGAGCACGTAGCCCGGGAGCACCACGTCCTCGATGAGGGCCTTGCGCTCGTCGAACGGGATGAACGCGCTCTTCAGGGCGTTCACCGTGACCGTGCGCAGGTCCTCGACCGTCCAGCCGGCCTCCTCGACCAGCAGCGACATCTCGCGCGTCATCGTCGTCCCCGACACCAGCCGGTTGTCGGTGTTGAGGGTGACGCGGAAACCGAGGTCCTTCAGCGCGGTGATCGGGTGCTCGGCGATGGAGGTGGCGGCGCCGGTCTGGAGGTTGGACGTCGGGCACATCTCCAGCGCGATACGGCGGTCACGCACCCAGCCGGCGAGGCGGCCGAGCTTGCCGTCCACGATGTCGTCGGTGATGCGCACGCCGTGGCCGATGCGCTGGGCGCCGCAGATCTGGAGGGCCTGGTGGATGCTGGACAGGCCGTCGGCCTCACCGGCGTGGATGGTGAACGGCACGCTCTCGCGGCGCAGGTGCTCGAAGGCGTCCAGGTGGTCGGCGGCGGGGAAGCCGGCCTCGGCGCCGGCTATGTCGAAGCCGACGACCCCGGCGTCCCGGAAGGCCACGGCGAGGTCGGCGGCCTCACGCACCCGGTCGAACATCCGCATCCCGCACAGCAGCGTGCCGACCCGCACCGGGGTGCCGGCGGCCGCGGCCTTGGCCATACCGGCCGCGAGCCCTTCCTGGACCGTCTCGACGACCTCGGCGAGCGTCAGCCCGCCGTTGGTGTTCAGCTCGGGGGCGTAGCGCACCTCGCCGTAGACGACGCCGTCGGCGGCCAGGTCGAGGACGTACTCCTCGGCGGTGCGCAGCAGGCCCTCACGGGTCTGCATCACGGCGAGAGTGTGCTCGAAGGTGGCGATGTAGCGGACCAGGTCACCGGAGTTCGCGGCCTCGAAGTACCAGGCGGCGAGCTCGTCCGGGTCGGTGGTGGGCAGGGTGTGGCCGACCTCGGCCGCGAGCTCGACCACGGTGGCGGGGCGCAGGCCGCCGTCGAGGTGGTCGTGCAGGACGGCCTTGGGGAGGCGGCGGATCACATCGGCATCTACGCGCGTAGCAGTCATGGGTGGGTCTTTCCTTGAGCCTTGAGCGGGGCGGTCCCGGGCGGTTTCCGGGGGCGAAGGGAGGTCAGTCGGCGGGCTGGAGGAGGTCCCAGCGATTGCCGTACAGGTCCTGGAAGACGGCGACCGAACCGTACGGCTCGTGCCGGGGCTCCTCCAGGAAGGTCACGCCCGCGGCGAGCATCCGGGCGTGATCGCGGGCGAAGTCGTCGGTGTGCAGGAAGAAGCCGACGCGCCCGCCGGTCTGGTCGCCGACCCGGGCCCGCTGCTCGTCCCCCTTGGCCCGGGCCAGCAGCAGCGCGGTGCCCTGATCGTCGGCCGCGACGACGACCCAGCGCGAGCCGTCCGGACGCGGGGTGTCCTCGACGAGCCGGAAGCCGAGGGCTTCGGTGTAGAAACGGATCGCCTCGTCGTAGTCGTCGACGACGAGGGTGACCAGGGCGATACGTCTCATCGGGGCCTTCCGGGGAGGTGCGATTGACGGGAGAGGTTATACGTAAAACCTCGCGGGCGCCAGTCGCCGGCGGCAGGGACTCACGACCGCCCCCGGAGACCTAGGCCCTGTCGTTTGGATCAGCCCGGCTGTGAGGCGCGGCTCCTTTCAGCCGACCCGAGCGGGGCCTGGTGCGTGCAGCTGCAAGGCGGAGGAG
>NZ_JAGMUL010000045.1 GCF_019049285.1 Streptomyces sp. AC550_RSS872 | reverse complement strand
AAACGCCCGGTTACATTCCGAACCCGGAAGCTAAGCCTTACAGCGCCGATGGTACTGCAGGGGGGACCCTGTGGGAGAGTAGGACGCCGCCGAACTCCTTTTAGAGCTCTGGCTCTTGGGCTTACAGCCCGAGGGCCAGAGCTTTTTTGCGTTGAGGTAGGGTCAGGGGGCATCTTCAGTACGTTTCCCACAGGAGGCCCCCGGGTGGAGGTCCAGGAGACTCGCGTTCAGACGGACCGGGTCCTCACCATCCCCAACATCCTCAGCATGGCGCGGCTACTTGGCGTGCCGCTGTTCCTGTGGCTGATTCTCAGGCCTGAGTTCGGTGGGCCGCAGAGTGACGGCTGGGCACTCCTGGTGCTGGCTTTGAGTGGCGTCAGTGACTACCTGGACGGCAAGCTCGCGCGGCGCTGGAACCAGATCAGCAGCCTCGGCCGGCTTCTCGACCCCGCGGCCGACAGGCTCTACATTCTCTCGACTTTGGTCGGTCTCACCTGGCGCGAGATTCTGCCCGTCTGGTTGACGGCTGTACTTTTGGCGCGTGAGCTGGTTCTGCTGATCATGGTGGGCATCCTCAGGCGGCATGGCTATCCGCCGCCGCAAGTGAACTTCCTTGGCAAGGCCGCCACCTTCAACCTGATGTATGCCTTCCCGCTGTTGCTGCTCAGTGACGGAAGTGGATGGATCCCGTCACTGGCTGCTATTTTCGGATGGGCGTTCGCCGGATGGGGTACGACGCTGTACTGGTGGGCAGGAGTCCTCTACGTGGTACAAGTCCGCCGTCTGGTCCGTGCGGACGCCATGGCCGATTGAACTCGCGGATTGAAGCGGCCGTAGCGGCTCGATGGCCCGCAGTGGAAAAGTGCGGGACAATCTGGACGGGTGAAGTCGGCTAAACCGTCGTCTCTTCGAGGAGGACGCTTCCGACATGAAGGCCGTCGTGATGGCCGGGGGTGAAGGCACGCGCCTTCGTCCCATGACCTCAAGCATGCCCAAGCCGCTCCTGCCGGTGGCCAACCGGCCGATCATGGAGCACGTTCTGAGGCTGCTCAAAAGGCATGGTCTGAATGAGACCGTCGTGACAGTGCAGTTCCTGGCCTCTCTGGTCAAGAACTACTTCGGCGACGGTGAAGAGCTCGGAATGGAGCTCAGCTATGCCAATGAGGAGAAGCCACTCGGTACCGCCGGAAGCGTCAAGAACGCCGAAGAGGCGTTGAAGGACGATGCTTTCCTTGTCATCTCCGGTGATGCCCTGACCGACTTCGACCTCACCGAGCTGATCAATTTCCACAAGGAAAAGGGTGCGCTGGTCACGGTCTGTCTGACGCGTGTACCCAATCCACTGGAATTCGGTATCACGATCGTGGATGAGGAAGGACAGGTCGAGCGCTTCCTCGAGAAGCCGACCTGGGGGCAGGTCTTCTCGGACACCGTGAACACCGGTATCTACGTCATGGAGCCCGAGGTCTTCGACTATGTCGAGGCCGACGTTCCCGTGGACTGGTCCGGCGATGTCTTCCCGCAGTTGATGAAGGAAGGCAAGCCGATCTACGGGTACGTTGCGGAAGGCTATTGGGAGGACGTCGGTACTCACGAGAGCTACGTGAAGGCGCAGGCCGACGTCCTGGAGGGCAAGGTCGACGTCGAGATCGACGGCTTCGAGATCTCCCCGGGTGTGTGGGTGGCGGAAGGCGCCGAGGTGCATCCGGATGCCGTTCTGCGTGGACCTCTCTACATCGGGGACTATGCCAAGGTCGAGGCCGGTGCGGAGATCCGGGAGCACACTGTCGTGGGATCGAACGTCGTCGTGAAGAGCGGGGCGTTTCTGCATAAGGCTGTCGTCCACGACAACGTGTACATCGGGCAGCACAGCAATCTGCGGGGTTGCGTCGTCGGAAAGAACACCGACATCATGCGCGCCGCCCGGATCGAGGACGGCGCGGTCATCGGGGACGAGTGCCTGATCGGTGAAGAATCGATCGTCCAGGGCAATGTGCGGGTCTATCCGTTCAAGACCATTGAGGCCGGCGCCTTCGTCAACACCTCGGTGATCTGGGAGTCCAGGGGCCAGGCGCATCTCTTCGGGGCCCGTGGTGTCTCCGGGATCCTGAACGTGGAGATCACGCCCGAGCTTGCCGTTCGCCTTGCCGGCGCTTATGCGACGACCCTGAAGAAGGGGTCCACCGTCACGACGGCCCGCGACCACTCCCGTGGTGCCCGGGCGTTGAAGCGGGCGGTGATCTCCGCGTTGCAGGCCAGCGCCATCGACGTACGCGACCTGGAGAACGTACCGCTGCCCGTGGCGCGGCAGCAGACCGCGCGGGGTAGTGCCGGTGGGATCATGATCCGGACGACGCCCGGAGTGCCGGATTCCGTGGACATCATGTTCTTCGACGGGCGAGGAGCCGACCTGTCGCAAGGCAGTCAGCGGAAGCTGGACCGGGTGTTCGCGCGGCAGGAGTACCGGCGTGCGTTCCCGGGTGAGATCGGGGACCTGCATTTTCCGGCCAGTGTCTTCGACTCCTACACCGGATCGCTGCTGCGGAACGTCGATACGACGGGGATTTCGGAGTCGGGGCTGAAGGTCGTCGTCGACGCCTCGAACGGCAGTGCGGGGCTTGTGCTGCCCAGTCTGCTCGGCAAGCTCGGTGTGGACTCGCTGACCATCAATCCCGGGCTCGACGAGTCCAGGCCCACGGAGTCGGCGGATGCGCGGCGGTCGGGGCTGGTGCGGCTGGGAGAGATCGTGGCTTCCGCCCGGGCGGCGTTCGGCGTGCGGTTCGACCCGGTCGGCGAGAGGCTGTCGCTGGTCGACGAGAAGGGGCGGATCGTCGAGGACGACCGTGCCCTGCTGGTCATGCTGGACCTCGTGGCCGCAGAGCGGCGCAGTGGCCGCGTGGCGCTTCCGGTGACCACCACGAGGATCGCCGAGCAGGTGGCGGCGTACCACGGGACGCAGGTGGAGTGGACGACGACCTCGCCGGACGACCTGACCCGGGTCGGCCGCGATGACACGACGATCTTCGGTGGTGACGGCAAGGGCGGGTTCATCGTTCCGGAGTTCAGCAGCGTCTTCGACGGTACGGCGGCCTTTGTGCGGCTGATCGGCCTGGTGGCGCGTACGCAGCTCACGCTCAGCCAGATCGATGCGCGGATCCCGCGGGCACATGTCATCAAGCGGGATCTTGCGACTCCGTGGGCCGTCAAGGGGCTTGTGATGCGGCGGGTCGTGGAAGCTGCCGGAGATCGCTTTGTCGACACAACTGATGGTGTGCGGGTCGTGGAGACCGACGGGCGTTGGGTGATGGTCCTTCCCGACCCGGCGGAGGCGGTCACGCATCTGTGGGCGGAAGGGCCGGACGACGCGTCCGCACAGGCCCTGCTCGATGAATGGGCGGCGGTCGTGGACAGCGCCGGTCACTGAAGCACGGACCACGCGCGTGCCGGACGGGCCTCCTCAAGGGGCCCGTCCGGCACGCCGGTGGGGCCATTCGGAGGTATCGGTGGCGACGTGCGACGATGTGCGGCATGCCGCAGCCCCCCGTTCGGAGCACACCTACGCGCCCCCCGCGTCCGGACGCGTCCATGTCGCTGCTCACCAACGTCATGGATCACAGCCTCGACGACGGCTATGCCGAGGCGGCCGCCCGTAAGAAGGCCGCCGGCGAGGGCGGCCTGCCGAAGACGCTCAGGGCGAAGCTGGGGCTCGCAGCCGGACTGGTGCTCGCGGCGCTCGTGGTGACCGTGGGCGCCGCGCAGGCGCGGGTCGCGGCGCCCGTCGTGGCCAAGGAGCGCGAGGAACTCGTCGACCGTATCGACCGTGAGACCGCGGCGGCGGATCGGTTGGAAGAGAGCGTCGACAAGCTGCGTGACGATGTCAGCGCGCGGCAGCGGGAGGCGCTCAAGGCGACCGGCGGCAGCGACCAGTCGGAGCTCGTGGGCATCCTGGCCGGCTCAGTCGAGGTGCACGGGCCTGGCGTGAAGCTGGTCGTGAACGACGCCAAGGAGGCCGGTACCGGCGCCGACGGCGACCCGCGCGGGACGTCGGGATTCTCCGACACCGGCCGTGTCAAGGACCGGGACATGCAGCGCGTGGTCAACGGGCTGTGGGAGTCCGGTGCCGAGGCCATCGCCATCAACGGGCAGCGGCTGACCGCGCTCTCCGCGATCAGGGCGGCGGGCGACGCGATACTGGTCGACAACAAGCCGCTGGTCCCGCCGTACGCCGTGCTCGCGGTGGGGGACGGGGAGCGGCTCCGCGACAGGTTCCAGGCGAGCGCCAATGGGCTGTACCTGGATGCACTGCGCGAGGAGTACGGCATCCGCACCAGCATCTCCGTGGAGGACGACCTCCGGTTGCCCGCCGCACCGAGTGTGATCGTACGTACCGCACAGCCGAACACCGAGAAAACCGAGAAGGGCACATCGTGATCGCCGTACTGGGCCTCGTCGTGGGAGTCGTGGCCGGCCTGTTGGTCCGGCCTGAGGTTCCGGCGGTCGTCGAGCCTTATCTGCCGATTGCCGTCGTGGCGGCTCTGGACGCCGTGTTCGGCGGCCTGCGGGCCATGCTCGACGGCATCTTCGACGACAAGGTCTTCGTCGTGTCGTTCCTGTCCAACGTGGTCGTGGCCGCGCTGATCGTGTTCCTGGGCGACAAGTTGGGCGTGGGGGCCCAGCTGTCCACCGGTGTCGTCGTCGTGCTCGGCATCCGTATCTTCTCGAACGCCGCGGCGATCCGTCGGCACGTGTTCCGGGCGTGAGGCCGATGAGCAACCACGACGAGACCGCTGAGAACAGGCTGCGCAAGGAACTGCCCGAGGAGGTCCGGGCCGCGGAGGCGACGGAGGCCGTGGGCGGCGCCCCAGAGGTGCAGTCGCCCCAGCTGACCGGCCGGCAGCGGTTGGCGAAGGGGCTGTGGCCGCTCCGGGTCACCAGGGCCCAACTCATCGTCGCCCTGCTGCTGTTCGGCCTCGGCTTCGGTCTGGCCGTCCAGGTCGCGTCGAACAGTGACGGTGACAGTGCCCTGCGCGGCGCACGTCAGGAAGATCTCGTTCGCATCCTCGATGAACTGGATGACCGTACTCAGCGTCTTGAGGACGAGAAGCAGGGTCTCGAGAAGCAGCGCGACGAGCTGGAGAACAGTTCGAACCAGGCCGAGGAGGCCCGCAGGCAGACGGTCGAGAAGGAGAGGCAACTCGGCATTCTGGCGGGCACGGTGGGCGCGCAGGGACCCGGCATCACCATGACCATCGAGGACACGAAGGGGACGGTCGAAGCGGACATGCTGCTCGACGCGATCCAGGAGCTGCGCGCCGCCGGCGCGGAAGCGATCCAGGTGAACGGCGTGCGCGTCGTCGCCGACACCTATCTGACGGATGCGGGCAACAGCGTGAGCGTCGACGGGAACAAGATCAACGCTCCCGTTCGTTTCAAGGTCATCGGCAAGCCGCAGGACCTCGAACCGGCGCTCAACATCCCTGGAGGCGTGGTGCAGACCCTCGAGAAGGAGCAGGCCACCGTGACCATCGAGAGGTCGGACAAGATCGTCGTGGACGCCTTGCGAGCGGCGAAGCGGCCTGACTACGCTCGGTCGTCCTCGCAGTGAACCGGGGGTGCATGGGGGACGTCCGGCGAGGGCATGAGGTTGCGGGGGGTCGGCGCACCGAATGGGTGGTGCGTGGTGGAAACTGTCTGGTGGAGACGGACGTTGTGAGGATGTCCGGGTCGGTCAGAGAGTGCAGTCAGGGTTCGTCCTGCCCCACGGGCGGGTCTGTTTCGGTCAAGGGGAATCGCCCGTGAAGTTGTTTGCGAAGTTGTTCGGCAAGAGCGCGCGAGAGGGTAGCGACAACGCGACCGCTCGTCACCGCGCACAGGGGGACGAAGAGGGCCAGCGCCCCCTGTTCCGGGACCAGGTCCCTGGGCCGGGCGGTGACATTTCCGGAGGTCAGGGCGCGCCGTCGGTTGACCCTGGCCAGTCCGGCGGCATAGGTTTCGGGCAACCGTCAACCTCAAGTACGGGTGGAGGGTTTTCCCCGATGTCGGCCCTGGTGTGTACGAGGTGCGGTAACCGCAACGCGGAGAACAGCCGCTTCTGTTCCAACTGTGGCGCGCCGCTGCGAGCCGGTGCGACGCCCGAGCGTCCGTCCGAGACGACCTCCACGATCTCCATCTCCGGTCTGGAGGCCTACGACGCCGAGACCACCGGTCAGACTCCGATCCCGGCGCTGTCGCCCGAGGCTCAGGCCGCCGTGGACGCGCTGCCGCTGGGCTCCGCGCTGCTGGTGGTGCGCCGTGGGCCGAACTCGGGCAGCCGGTTCCTGCTGGACGGCGATCTGACCACGGCCGGGCGCCACCCGCAGAGTGACATCTTTCTGGACGACGTCACGGTCTCGCGCCGGCACGTGGAGTTCCGCCGGGCGCAGGACGGCTCGTTCACGGTGGCCGACGTCGGCAGTCTGAACGGCACGTACGTCAACCGTGAGCGGATCGACCAGGTCGCTCTGAACAACGGCGACGAGGTGCAGATCGGCAAGTACCGGCTGGTCTTCTACGCGAGCCAGCGGGGCTACTGACCCTCCCCCGGAGCCCGTCCGGGGAGAACCAGGGAAGGTCCATGCTGAAAACACCGAGCGGCGGTGCCGGGCACGGCATCGCCGCCAGGGACAGTCGGCTGCTGAGCATCGGCGCGGTGCTGAACGTGCTGCGCGAGGAGTTCCCTGACATCACCATCTCCAAGATTCGCTTTCTGGAGTCGGAGGGTCTCGTCGAGCCGCAGCGGACCCCCTCGGGGTACCGCAAGTTCAGCGCGCAGGACGTCGAGCGGCTCGGCCATGTGCTGCGGATGCAGCGGGACCACTATCTGCCGCTCAAGGTGATCCGCGAGCACCTGGACGCCATGGAGCGCGGTGAGGCCGCCGCGCTGCCGACCGTGTGCCGCCAGCGTGATGGAGAAACGGTCCTGGAGTCCGTTGAGGCGCCCACGGCGGCCCGGATCGGGCGGGCCGCGCTGCTCGCCGCTGCCGAGATCGGCGAGCAGGAGCTCGCGGAGTGGGAGTCGTACGGACTGATCACTCCGCTGCCGGACGGGGCTTACGACGCGGAGGCGGTCACGGTGGCCGGGCTCGTCGCCGAGCTGGGGCGGTTCGGGATCGAGCCAAGGCATCTGCGGGTGATGAAGGGCGCCGCCGACCGCGAGGCCGGGCTCGTGGACCAGGTCGTGGCGCCGCTGAGGCGGCATCGCAACCCGCAGACCAGGGCTCACGCCGAGGCGCGTGCCAAGGAGCTGGCGGGCCTCACCGTGAAGCTGCATGCCGCGCTGGTGCAGACCGCTCTCGGGGTGCGGCTGCCCTGAGCGGGGCATGCACAGGAAGGCCGGATCGGCCACCCGTTCTCGGCCCGACTACCCAAACGTCCCGAGCACGGCCTAGGGTTGCTGTGTGAACGAGCTCGATGTCGTAGGTGTCCGGGTCGAAATGCCCTCCAACCAACCGATCGTGCTCCTGCGTGAAGTGGGAGGCGACCGTTACCTCCCCATCTGGATCGGGCCGGGGGAGGCGACGGCGATCGCCTTCGCCCAGCAGGGCATGGCCCCCGCGCGACCGCTGACCCACGACCTGTTCAAGGACGTGCTGGAGGCCGTCGGCCAGGAGCTGACCGAAGTGCGCATCACGGACCTGCGTGAGGGCGTCTTCTACGCCGAGCTGGTCTTCGCCAGCGGCGTCGAGGTGAGCGCCCGCCCGTCCGATGCCATAGCGCTGGCCCTGCGCACCGGAACGCCGATCTACGGCAGCGACGGGGTGCTCGACGACGCCGGCATCGCGATCCCGGACGAGCAGGAGGACGAGGTGGAGAAGTTCCGCGAGTTCCTCGACCAGATCTCGCCCGAGGACTTCGGCACCAGCAGCCAGTGAGGCCCCGAAGCCAGTGAGGAGACGTGGGCGGCGATCAGGCGGACTCGCGGACCGGGGTCCGGCCCACAGTCGGTCACAACTCAAATGCCGGCTTTTGCCAGCGGTCAGGGAGAGCGTCCTGCGGCCCGCTCCGAGCACATTCGGCTAGCCTTTCCCCGCGGTGGGGCACGGGAAACCACTCCTAGGGTGATTATCACTCGGCGTGCCGAGTGTGGCGATCGTTGACGCACCCCTGGTGACTGCCTACCGTCGAGAAGGCAGGTCAAGGACGGAGGTCGGCGTGAGCAGCAGCGGCGACGGTACGGCTGGGGGTGCCCCCGGACGTCTCGGGGTGAGCGGCCCGTACCCGCTTCACGGCAGCCCGCTTCAGGGCAGCGCGGCCGATCACGCTCCGCAGCGACCGACGGCCGTGCCGAGCAGCGGCGGAGGGGCGGCGTCCATGGAGACCGAGCAGATCGGCTACCGGGGTCCGACGGCGTGTGCGGCCGCCGGCATCACCTATCGGCAACTGGACTACTGGGCGCGCACCGGCCTGGTCGAGCCCAGTGTGCGGCCCGCGTACGGGTCGGGGACGCAGCGGCTGTACAGCTTTCGGGACGTCGTCGTCCTGAAGATCGTCAAGCGGTTCCTCGACACCGGTGTGTCGTTGCAGAACATCCGTACCGCTGTCCAGCATCTGCGAGAGCGGGGCTTTCGCGATCTGGAGCGCATGACGCTGATGAGCGACGGTGCGACGGTGTACGAGTGCACGTCCCCGGACGAGGTGCACGCGCTGCTTCAGGGTGGGCAGGGGATCTTCGGGATCGCCGTGGGTGTGGTGTGGCGGGACGTCGAGAGCGCCTTGTCGCAGCTGCACGGGGAGCGCATCGACACCGGGGAGACGCTGGTCGGGCACAATCCGGCGGATGAGCTGGCTCGGCGGCGCAACCGGGCGGTCTGAGCCCGTTGTACTGAGGTGCACTCCCTGGCCGGTTCGAGGCGGTGGGTGGTGGAGCGGTCCGTGGATCGGGCGGTCGTAGCGGGGCATTGTCAGTGGCGTGAGGCAGCATCGGAGATGTGAGGAACGCGCCTACGATCCTGCATCTCGACATGGATGCCTTCTACGCCTCGGTGGAGCAGGCATCCAAGCCGAGCCTGCGCGGGAAGGCCGTGGTCGTGGGCGGGCTCGGGCCGCGGGGAGTCGTCGCCACCGCCTCCTATGAAGCCCGGGTGTTCGGGGTGCACTCGGCGATGCCCATGGCCCAGGCGCGTCGGCTGGCGCCGAATGCCGCGTATCTCGTGCCGCGCTTCGGGATCTACCGGGACATCAGCGAGCAGGTCATGGCGCTGCTGCGGGAGTTGTCGCCGCTGGTGGAGCCGTTGAGTCTGGATGAGGCCTTCGTGGATCTGGAGGCGGGGGGTGCGGCCTGGGACGAGGAGTCGGCGCGCTTGGTGGGGGCGAGGTTGCGCGCCGACATACGGGCGGTCACGGGGCTCGCGGGATCGGTGGGGCTGGCCGCGTCCAAGATGCTCGCGAAGATCGCCTCGGAGCAGGCCAAGCCCGATGGGCTGGTGGTGATCGAGCCGGGGACGGAGCGGGCGTTGCTCGGGCCGATGTCGGTGCGGACCTTGCCCGGGGTGGGGCCGGCGACAGGGGACCATCTGAGACGGGCTGGGATCCACACGGTGGACGAGATCGCCGAGGCAGGGGAGGACGAGCTCGTACGCCTGCTGGGCAAGGCTCATGGGCATGCCCTGTATGCCATGGCGCTGGCGCATGACGATCGGCCCGTGGTCGCCGAGCGGGAGGCCAAGTCGGTGTCGGTCGAGGACACATATGACGTGGACATCCATGACCGGGTGCGGGTGGGGCTGGAGGTGCAGCGACTGGCCGACCGGTGTGTGCAGCGGCTGCGGGGGGCGGGGTTGTCCGGGCGGACCATCGTCCTCAAGGTGCGCAGGTACGACTTCTCCACGCTGACCCGTTCAGAGACACTGCGTGGGCCCACGGACGATCCGGCGGTGGTGCGGGAGGCTGCGGCTCGGCTGCTCGAATCTGTGGACACGACGGGTGGGGTACGGCTGCTGGGGGTGGGGGTCAGCGGGCTGGCCGACTACACGCAGGAGGATCTGTTCGCGCAGGTGGCGGGGGAGAGTGCGGAGCACTCCGTGGCGGACGGCGAGGAGGAGCCGGCTGGTGAGGAGCGGGTGGCGGAGCCTGTGGAGCGGCGGTGGGTCGCGGGGCACGATGTGCGGCATGTCGAGTACGGGCACGGGTGGGTGCAGGGGAGTGGCGTTGGTCGGGTGACCGTGCGGTTCGAGACTCCTGAGTCGTCTGAGCCGGGGCGGGTGCGGACGTTTCGGGTTGATGATCCGGGGCTGGAGGGGGCGGAGCCGTTGCCGTTGGTGCGGGCCAGGCCTGCGGGACCTGGAAGAGCTGGAGGAACTGGGGGAGGTGAGGGAACAGGTGAGTCTGGGGCTGCTGGGGCCTTAGCGGTGAAGGGGGCTGGACTGGTGCGGGAGGCGGGGGAGGGTGCAGTGGGGGACGTGCCCTTGGGCCCGGTCAGGAGGGGGTAGGGACGCGCGGGTTGGAGAAGTGGGCGCGCGGCATTTGCCGACCGCGGAGGATTCGTGGGGTTGTCAGGCATGCCGGGGGTCCCACCTGGCGTGGTGCTCGTGCTGCGCCGGCGGGCAGCGTGGTCAGGAGTGGGGGTGGGTTGGTCTGGGGCCGTTGCCTTCTGGGGTTTCCAGGCCTGCGACGTTGCCGAAGTCCCGGTCCGGGGATGGGGGCGGAGGGGCTACGTCGAGGCCGTAGTGGTGGTAGAGCTGGAGTTCCTGTTCGGGGGAGAGGTGGCGGCCCACGCCGAAGTCGGGGGCGTCCTTGATCAGGGCGCGGTCGAAGGGGATGTGGAGGCTGCCCTCCACCAGTTCGCTGGGCTCCAGGGGGACGAAGGCGTCGCGGGAGAACAGGCCGGTGCGTATTGCTGCCCATTCCGGCACTCCGGTCGCGTCGTCGAGGTAGACCTCGTCGATGGTGCCGATCTTGGTGCCGTTGCGGTCGAAAGCCTTGCGGCCGATCAGATTGCGCGGATCGATGTCGGTCTGCACGGGCCCTCCACTTGGTCGCAATTCATCCGAAAGTAGTCGTAAGCACTACGAAAAGGCAGATTGGTGAGCGCGGCCACTCGAAGGTCCGTGCGTTGACCCCGCTGGTAGGCTGGCTAGCGGCTGCTGACCCCGTGCGGGAGAGTCCTCCGGACCCCATCCGGAGGCGCCGAAGGAGCAAATCCTCCCCGGAATCTCTCAGGCACACGTACCGCACGGACGAGGTCACTCTGGAAAGCAGGGCGGGTGTCGACGGCTTCCGCTCTCACCGACGGTGAAAGCCGGGCGCTCTGTGGCGACCCGGTGAAGCTCTCAGGTTGAGATGACAGAGGGGGAGGCCGTCCGGGTACCCGCGCCGTGGTGCCCCTCGAAGGTCGTGTCAGACCAGGAGGCCTCCGCAATGACCGCCCATCGCATTCCGCTCTCCGAGCTCGAACAGGGGATCCCTTTCGAGCAGCGTCACATCGGTCCTGATCATGAGGCTCGGGCCAAGATGCTCGCCCACGTCGGATACGGCTCGCTCGACGAGCTCACCGCCGCCGCCGTGCCGGATGTGATCAAGAACGCCGACTCTCTTGATCTGCCGGGAGCGCGTACCGAGGCCGAGGTGCTCGCCGAGCTGCGGTCGCTCGCCGATCGCAATCAGGTGCTCGATTCGATGATCGGGCTCGGTTACTACGGGACCTTCACGCCGCCGGTCATTCTGCGGAACGTCATGGAGAATCCGGCCTGGTACACGGCCTACACGCCGTATCAGCCCGAGATCTCGCAGGGGCGGCTCGAGGCGCTGCTCAACTTCCAGACCATGGTCGCCGACCTCACGGGGCTGCCGACCTCCGGTGCCTCGCTGCTCGACGAGGGGACCGCCGCGGCCGAGGCCATGGCTCTGTCCCGGCGCATGGGCAAGAACAAGAAGGGGCTGTTCCTGGTCGACGCGGATGTGCTTCCGCAGACCATCGCCGTGATCGAGACCCGGGCCGAGCCCACGGGGGTCGAGGTTGTCGTCGCCGACCTCAGTGGTGGGATTCCGGCCGATGTCGCCTCCCGTGAGATCAACGGCGTGCTCCTTCAGTACCCGGGTGCCTCCGGTGTCGTACGCGACATCAAGCCCGTCATCGAGCAGGCCCACGAGCTCGGCGCCCTCGTCACCGTCGCCGCCGATCTGCTCGCGCTCACGCTGCTGAGGTCGCCCGGTGAGCTCGGGGCGGACATCGCGGTCGGGACGACGCAGCGCTTCGGTGTGCCGATGGGCTTCGGCGGGCCGCACGCCGGCTACATGGCCGTACACGAGAGGTTCGCGCGCAGCCTGCCCGGGCGGCTCGTCGGTGTGTCCGTGGACGCGGACGGGAACAAGGCGTATCGGCTGGCCTTGCAGACGCGTGAGCAGCACATCCGGCGGGAGAAGGCCACCAGCAACATCTGTACGGCTCAGGTGCTGCTCGCCGTCATGGCCGGGATGTACGCCGTGTACCACGGGCCCGAGGGGCTGCGCGGCATCGCCCGGCGCACGCACCGGTACGCCTCCGTCCTGGCCGCCGGGCTCGCTGCCGGTGGGGTCGAGGTCGTGCACGGCTCCTACTTCGACACGCTGACCGTGCGGGTGCCGGCGAAGGCCGCCGAGATCGTCGCCGCCGCCCGGCAGAACGGCGTCAACCTGTATCTCGTCGACGCCGACCATGTGTCCGTCGCCTGCGACGAGACCACGAACCGGGCCCAGCTGGGCGCCGTATGGACGGCGTTCGGGGTCGAGGGGGACATCGAGGCGCTGGACGCGGTGACCGAGGACGCGCTGGCGGGCGGGCTGCTGCGCGGCGACGAGTTCCTCACGCATCCCGTGTTCCACCAGTACCGTTCCGAGACCGCGATGCTGCGCTATCTGCGCAGGCTCGCCGACCGCGACTACGCGCTGGACCGGGGCATGATCCCGCTGGGGTCCTGCACCATGAAGCTGAACGCGACGACGGAGATGGAGCCGGTCACCTGGCCGGAGTTCGGGCAGCTGCACCCCTTCGCACCCGCCGAGCAGGCGCAGGGCTATCTGACGCTCATCCGTGAGCTGGAGGAACGTCTCGCCGAGGTCACCGGGTACGACAAGGTGTCGTTGCAGCCCAACGCCGGGTCGCAGGGTGAGCTGGCCGGACTGCTCGCCGTACGCGGGTACCACCGGGCCAACGGCGACGAGCAGCGGACCGTGTGTCTGATTCCGTCCTCCGCCCATGGCACCAATGCGGCCAGCGCCGTGATGGCCGGCATGAAGGTCGTCGTCGTGAAGACCGCCGAGGACGGTGAGATCGACGTCGAGGATCTGCGGGCGAAGATCGAGAAGCACCGGGACGAGCTGTCGGTGCTCATGATCACGTATCCGTCGACGCACGGGGTGTTCGAGGAGCATGTCGCCGACATCTGTGCGCAGGTACACGAGGCCGGCGGGCAGGTGTACGTCGACGGGGCCAACCTCAACGCGCTGGTGGGGCTTGCCAAGCCGGGGCACTTCGGCGGTGACGTCTCGCATCTGAATCTGCACAAGACCTTCTGCATTCCGCATGGTGGTGGCGGTCCGGGTGTCGGGCCGGTCGGTGTGCGGGCGCATCTGGCGCCGTATCTGCCGAACCACCCGATGCAGCCTGCCGCCGGGCCGGAGACGGGTGTCGGGCCGATCTCGGCCGCGCCCTGGGGCTCCGCGGGGATCCTGCCGATCTCGTGGGCGTACGTGCGGCTCATGGGTGGCGAGGGGCTCAAGCGGGCCACGCAGGTGGCCGTGCTGTCCGCCAACTACATCGCCAAGCGGCTGGAGCCGCACTACCCGGTGCTCTACACCGGGCCGGGCGGGCTCGTCGCGCACGAGTGCATCATCGATCTGCGGCCGCTGACCAAGGCGACCGGGGTGAGCGTCGACGACGTGGCCAAGCGGCTCATCGACTACGGCTTCCATGCGCCGACGATGTCGTTCCCGGTGGCGGGGACGCTGATGATCGAGCCGACCGAGTCCGAGGATCTGAGCGAACTCGACCGGTTCTGCGAGGCGATGATCGCTATTCGGGCGGAGATCGAGAAGGTCGGGGCGGGGGAGTGGCCGGCCGAGGACAATCCGCTGCGGAATGCTCCGCATACTGCCGGTGCGCTGGGTGGGGAGTGGGGGCACGCTTACAGCCGTGAGGAAGCTGTGTTCCCGGCCGGGGGGTCGGTCGCCGACAAGTACTGGCCGCCGGTGCGGCGGATTGATCAGGCCTTCGGAGACCGGAATCTGGTGTGCTCTTGTCCGCCGATGGATGCTTACGAGGGCTGACGTTCGCGGGGTTCGTTCGTAGGGGAAGCCGTTCGCGCGGCGACGCTGCGGGTGCAGGCAATCTGGAGGGCTCCGTTCCGGTCGTGTGTGGCCGGGGCGGAGCCCTTGTGCGGTTCATGTTGTTGTCAGCGCTACCTCTGGTCTTGACCGATGCGATGCGATGGCGGTGCGTGCGGCGATGTCGCCTGGCCGATCTTGTAGGGCCGGCGGTCCGTTACGACGGGCGGTTTTCTCGCCCCCGCCCCTACCCTTCCCATCCCTTGAAGGGGCTCCGCCCCCTTCGACCCCGCCAGGGGCTGCCGCCCCCTGGACCCCCGCTTCGGCCCGAAGGGCCTCGTCCTCAAACGCCGGACAGGCTGAAGATTCCTGGGCCGCTGCCTGAAGCAACGCCCCTCCGGCCAGGGCGTCGGGGGGATCGTCGGGTGGAAGCGGTGGTCGGTGCGGCGTGGTGTTCAGGAGAAGCCTGAGGCTCTGAGTACGGCCTGGGCCGTTGTGTCGTCGATCTGGTGGGCCAGTTGCTCCAGTACGTCGGAGCCTTCGAGGAGGGTTCCGCGTTCGCGGGAGCGGCGGACTCCGGTGTCCAGTTCGTGCCAGAGGAATGGGTTGGCGATCAGGATGCGTGGGTCCAGGTCCAGGCGGCAGCCGTCTGTGTCGCGGAGTGTGAGGAGGGCGGTGACGCGGCCGTGCCGACGTACGGCGACCAGTTCGTCCGTGCGCACGGCCTGTCGGCGTACGAGGCCGCGTACCTCCAGCCAGCCCGGGCCCGCGGTGACGCGCTGGGGGAAGAGGATCGTGAAGAGCAGGGCGGTCAGGGCCAGCCAGAGCAGGGTGCGGGCCGGGGTCAGGGTGTCCCCGTCCAGGTCGACCAGCACGGTCATGCCCAGGAACAGCAGAGCGCAGCCAGGGCGAACCGGGCACTGCCACGCCAGTGGCGGTCGCCGGTCGGGGCCGGACGCGGTCCGCTTCCCTGCACAGTGCAGACGGTAGGGGTCAAGGCGCCGGAACGGCTCTGCTCCTGCGGTGCTCTGACGCCTTACGGTGCAATCTTGACGCGATCCTGATGGGCGCGGCCGTTTCAGCCGGTGTGCACGCGGGGCCGGCGGTCCCGGTCCGGCTCGGCCTCGCGCAGCACCTCGCGGGTGACCGGGGCCACCTCGCCCTGGCCGAAGAGGAAGAAGCGCAGGAAGTTGGCGAAGGGGTTGCCCTCGGTCCACTCGAAGTAGATGTGCGGGATGCAGCCAGTCGTGTCGCGGACGTGCAGGAGCAGGGCGGCCAGGGCGTTGGGGATGGAGGAGGACTCCAGGGTCAGGACGCGGTAGCGGTGGTGCAGGACCTCGCCGCGTACGGTCAGGCCGGCCTCGAACTCGGACGGGTCGGTGACCGTCACCTCGACGAAGACGAAGTCCTCCTGGTCGGGGACGTCGTTGTCGGCACGGATCTGCTCGATCTTGTCGCGGTATTCGGCCTTGTCCCGGCGGTCGGGCTCGTTGGCGATGAAGCGGATCCTGCGGCTGGCTATGTCCCTGACGAAACGTTCCGCCATGTCGTCGAGCGCCACGTCGGTCACGCGCAGCTCGAAGGCACGGGCCAGTCGGGACAGGAGGGAGACCAGAATGATGCCGGCGATGAAGCAGGCGCCGATCTTCACACCGTCGGGGCGCTCGATGACGTTCACGACGGTGGTGTACAGGAACACCGCAGAGATGACCGCGAAGCCGATGAACCACTTGCGCTGACCGGCCTCGCGGGCCGCGATGGTCACGGCGATGGCGGCGGAGCTGATGAGGACCAGCACGCCGGTGGCGTAGGCGCCGCCCTGTGCGTCGACGTCCGCGTCGAAGATCCAGGTGACCAGGAAGGCGACCAGGGTGAAGACGATGACCATCGGACGGACGGCCCTGGCCCAGTGCGGGGCCATGCCGTAGCGGGGCAGATAGCGCGGCATCAGGTTCAGCAGGCCGGCCATGGCGGAGGCGCCGGCGAACCACAGGATGGCGATCGTCGAGACGTCGTAGACCGTGCCGAAGGCGCCACCGAGGTACTCGTGGGCGAGGAACGCCAGCGCGCGGCCGTTGGCCTGCCCGCCCGACTCGAACTCCTTCTCCGGGATCAGCAGCGTGGTGATGAAGCTCGTCGCGATCAGGAAGCAGCTCATGATCAGCGCGGCGGTGGTGAGCAGCTTCTTCGTGTCCCGGATCCGGCCCTTCGGCTGCTCCTCGGTCTCGCCCGGGTCGCCCTTGACGTGCGGCATCACCGCGACGCCGGTCTCGAAACCGGAGAGGCCAAGCGCGAGTTTGGGGAAGACGATCAGGGCCACGCCGATCATGACGAAGATGTTGCCGTGCTCGGCCGTGAGGGCATTGGACCAGTCGGTCACGACGTGTCCCTCGGTGACGACGTGGTAGAGGCCTACGGCCACCACGACGGCGTTCAGCACGAGGTAGGCGCCGACCAGGGCTACGGCGACGCCGATCGCTTCCAGGAAGCCCTTGAGGAAGACCGCGCCGAGCAGGGCCACGAGGATGAGGGTGATCAGCATCTGCTTGTCGTGCAGGGCGCTGTTCAGATGCGGGTTCTCGACCAGGTGCGTCGAGGCGTCGGCCGCCGACAGGGTGATGGTGATCAGGAAGTCGGTGGCGGCGAAGCCGAGCAGGGTCAGGACGAAGAGCTTGCCCTTCCAGAAGGTCAGGAGCCGCTCCAGCATCGCGATCGAGCCCTGGCCGTGGGGGCTCTCCTCGGCCACGCGCCGGTACACGGGCAGGGCCCCTGCCAGCGTGACGACCACGAGCACGATCGTGGCGATGGGTGACAGCAGGCCGGCCGCGAGGGCCGCGATGCCCGGCTGGTAGCCGAGGGTCGAGAAGTAGTCGACGCCGGTGAGGCACATGACGCGGTACCAGGGCTGGCCCTTGTGCTCCAGCTTGGACTCGGTCTCGGCCTGCTGTTCCTCGCGGGCATGGCCCTTGCCCATGTCGGACAGGCCCTCCAGCATCCAGGCGCGCAGGCGACTGGGCGGGGGGTGTTCGGTCGTGGCCATCGGCGTGCTCCTGAGGTGCGGGTCGGCGCGTGGTTCCGGCCATCACGCGGACGGCGGCACCAGCGTAAGCAGAGAGTGACGCAGGGGCCTGCGGATCGGGGCTCTGGGGGCGTCAAGCTTCCGTTAAGACTCGGCATGTCGGCCGTGGCCGCACCTTCAGATGCGCGTTCCGGTGCTGGTCGGGGATGGCTGGGCCGACTGGGAGGTAAGGGAGGTGGGCGGCCGGCCTTTGTGGGGCGGGGCGGATACGCAGCGTCATGGTGTGTGTGCTTTCTGGCGGGGTGGGGTGGCTCCTGCGGCTGGTGTCGACGGGCGTCATTCGCGGCTCGCCGGTGTCTCCGCATGGACCCCGCGGTGTTGTCGACCTGCCGCTGCTGGAGCGGTCCTGGGCCGAGCGGGAGGCGGGGGTGCCCGGTGGTGCGGCTGGTCTGTGAGCGGCGCAGTTTGTCTGGGCCGTCCCATCGGCGCCTACGTCCGTGCCGTCATCGCGTCCGAACCGGCCGGCCGGTCACCGTGCTGATCGCCGAGACGGAGCCGGAGAGGGCGTGGCAGCGGGAGACCGGCGCGGCGGTTTTCTGCCGACTGGGTTCCGCTTGCCCTGGGGGCGCCCCGCCTTGCCCTGCCTGGCTCTGCCCCGCCCTGCCCTGCCCTGCCTGGCTCTGCCCCGCCCTGCCCTGCCTGGCTCTGCCCCGCCCTGCCCTGACCGGGCCCCTGCCCTCACTGCCGCTCGCGTATGAGTCTCGTCAAAGCCGCGTAGAGCGCCGTAAGGGACGCGTCAACGGCGGCCGAATCCGGCTGCGCGAGCTGTTTCCTCGAATCGTCTCTGTCCGACCGAACCCCACTCCAGGAGTCCACGATGGCCGATCTGGCCTTCGTCGTCATCACGGTCGCGTGCTTCGCGCTGGTGGCTGTCGTCGCCAAGGGGGTGACGAAGCTGTGACCGCCGAGAACATCGTCGGCCTCGTCGTGGCCGTCGCCCTGCTGGGCTATCTCGTCCTCGCCCTGATCTTCCCGGAGAGGTTCTGAGCCAAGAAATGGGTCCCGTCCTCGCCGGCGTCCTCCAGCTGCTGGCCCTGATCGGCGCGCTGGCCCTCGCCTACATACCCCTGGGTAACTACATGGCCAGGGTCTACTCCTCCGACAAGCACTGGCGTGTGGAGAAGTGGATCTACAAGGGCATCGGTGCCAACCCCGACACCGAGATGCGCTGGCCCGCGTATCTGCGCGGCGTCCTCGCCTTCTCTGTCGTCGGTGTCCTCTTCCTCTATCTGCTGGAGCGGCTCCAGGGCGTCCTGCCCGGTTCGCTCGGCTTCAAGTCCATCGACCCGGACCAGGCGTTCAACACCGCCGTCTCGTTCGTCACCAACACCAACTGGCAGTCGTACTACGGCGAGCAGGCCATGGGCCACGTCGTGCAGACCGCCGGTCTGGCCGTGCAGAACTTCGTCTCCGCGGCCGTGGGCATCGCCGTTGCGGTGGCCCTCGTGCGCGGGTTCGCACGCTCGCGTACCGGTGAACTGGGCAACTTCTGGGCCGACCTGGTGCGGGGTGTCGTACGCATCCTGGTGCCGCTGGCGGCCGTCGCCGCGGTCGTTCTGGTGGCCTGCGGCGCGATCCAGAACTTCTCCGGCATCCACGAGGTCGGGCAGTTCATGGGCGGATCGCAGCAGTGGAACGGCGGTGCGGTCGCCTCGCAGGAGGCCATCAAGGAGATCGGCACCAACGGCGGCGGCTACTTCAACGCCAACAGCGCCCACCCCTTCGAGAACCCCACCCCGTTCTCGAACCTCTTCGAGATCTTCCTGATCCTCGTCATTCCGTTCGCGCTGACCCGCACCTTCGGCCTGATGGTCGGTTCGGTCAGGCAGGGCTACGCGATCCTCGCGACCATGGGCACCATCTGGGTCGGCTTCGTCGCCCTGATGATGTGGACCGAGTTCGCCCACCACGGCCCGGCGTTCGACCTCGCGGGCGGGGCGTACGAGGGCAAGGAGGTCCGGTTCGGCGTCGGAGCGTCGTCGATCTTCGCGACGTCGACCACGCTCACCTCGACCGGTGCTGTGGACTCCTTCCACTCCTCCTTCACCGGCCTCGGCGGCGGCATCGCCATGCTCGGGATGATGCTGGGCGAGATCGCGCCCGGTGGTACAGGCTCCGGCCTCTACGGCATGCTGATCATGGCGATCATCGCGGTGTTCATCGCCGGTCTGATGGTCGGCCGTACGCCCGAGTACCTGGGCAAGAAGATCGGCACCCGTGAGATCAAGCTCGCGGCCTGCTACATCCTCATCACGCCCGCCCTGGTGCTCGTCTTCACCGCCTTCGCGATGGCGCTGCCGACCCCGGCCAACTCGATGACCAACAGCGGGGCGCACGGATTCTCCGAGATCCTCTACGCCTACACGTCCGCCTCCAACAACAACGGCTCGGCCTTCGCAGGTCTGAACGCGGACACGCAGTGGTTCAACAGCACGCTCGGCCTGTGCATGCTGTTCGGCCGCTTCCTGCCGATGGTGTTCGTGCTGGCGCTGGCCGGCTCGCTCGCCGAGCAGAATCCGGTTCCGGCCACTGCGGGCACGCTGCGCACCGACAAGCCCCTGTACGCGGGTCTGCTGGTCGGCACGATCATCGTCATCACCGGTCTGACGTACTTCCCCGCCCTGGCGCTGGGTCCGCTGGCCGAGGGGCTGGCGTGATGAGCACCGACGTAACGAATCACGAGGACTCCATGTCCACAGCCACTCCCACCCGGGCGCCGCACAGCGACGTACCCACCGGGCACAAGTCTCCCGAAGGCCGTGTCGGCGCGGGCCTCTTCGATCCGAAGCAGCTGGTCAGGTCGCTGCCGGACGCCTTCCGCAAGCTGGACCCGCGGGTGATGGTCAAGTCGCCCGTGATGTTCGTGGTGTGGATCGGGTCCGTACTGACCACCGTCTTCTCCTTCGCGGACCCGGGTGACTGGTTCGGCTGGACGATCAGTGTCTGGCTGTGGCTGACGGTGATCTTCGCCAACCTGGCGGAGGCCGTCGCCGAGGGCCGCGGCAAGGCCCAGGCCGACACCCTGCGCAAGGCCAAGACCGACACGGTGGCGTGCCGACTCGTCGGCGACCGTGAGGAGCAGGTGGCCGGCACCGAGCTGAGCATCGGTGACCTGGTCGTCTGCGAGGCCGGTGACATCATCCCCGGTGACGGCGACGTCATTGAGGGCGTCGCCTCGGTCGACGAGTCGGCGATCACCGGGGAGTCGGCCCCGGTCATCCGTGAGTCCGGCGGTGACCGTTCGGCGGTCACCGGTGGCACGAAGGTGCTCTCCGACCGGATCGTCATCAAGATCACGACGAAGCCCGGTGAGACCTTCATCGACCGGATGATCAACCTCGTCGAAGGTGCGGCCCGGCAGAAGACGCCGAACGAGATCGCACTGAACATCCTGCTCGCGTCCCTGACGATCGTCTTCCTGCTGGCCGTGGCGACTCTGCCGCCGTTCGCCGACTACGCGGGCACGCACCTGACGCTGGTCGTGCTGGTCGCCCTGCTGGTCTGCCTCATCCCGACCACGATCGGCGCTCTGCTCTCTGCGATCGGCATCGCGGGCATGGACCGCCTGGTCCAGCGCAACGTACTCGCCATGTCCGGCAGGGCAGTCGAGGCGGCGGGTGACGTCTCCACGCTGCTGCTCGACAAGACCGGCACCATCACCCTCGGCAACCGACAGGCCGCCGAGTTCGTGCCGGTGAGCGGGACGACGGAGGCCGAGGTCGCGGACGCCGCGCAGCTGTCGTCGCTGGCCGACGAGACGCCCGAGGGCCGTTCCGTCGTCGTCCTGGCGAAGGAGAAGTACGGTCTGCGCGAGCGCCATCAGGGCGAGTTGGCCGGTGCCGAGTGGATCGCCTTCACCGCCCAGACCCGGATGTCGGGTGTGGATGTCGACGGGCGCAAGATCCGCAAGGGCGCCGCCGGGTCGGTCGTCGCCTGGGTGCGGGAGCAGGGCGGCACGGTCGCCGACGACGCGGACCGGCTCGCCGACCGCATCGCCGAGGCAGGGGGCACCCCGCTGCTGGTCGCGGTCGAAGACGCCGGCGGAGCACGGGTGTTGGGCGTTGTCCACCTCAAGGACGTCGTCAAGGAGGGCATGCGGGAGCGGTTCGAGGAACTGCGCCGTATGGGCATCAAGACCGTCATGATCACGGGCGACAACCCGCTGACCGCCAAGGCCATCGCCGAGGAGGCGGGCGTCGACGACTTCCTGGCGGAGGCGACTCCCGAGGACAAGATGGCGCTGATCAAGCGGGAACAGGCCGGCGGCAAGCTGGTCGCGATGACCGGTGACGGCACGAACGACGCGCCCGCGCTCGCGCAGGCCGACGTCGGCGTGGCGATGAACACCGGTACGTCGGCCGCCAAGGAGGCCGGCAACATGGTCGACCTCGACTCCAACCCGACCAAGCTCATCGAGATCGTCGAGATCGGCAAGCAGTTGCTGATCACGCGCGGTGCGCTGACGACGTTCTCGATCGCCAACGACGTCGCCAAGTACTTCGCGATCATCCCGGCGCTGTTCGCGGCCGTCCATCCGGGTCTGGACAAGCTCAACATCATGGGCCTGTCCTCGCCGGACTCCGCGATCCTGTCGGCCGTCATCTTCAACGCGCTGATCATCGTCGCGCTGGTGCCGCTCTCCCTGAAGGGCGTGCAGTACCGGCCGGTCAGCGCCGACAAGATGCTGCGCCGGAACCTCACCGTCTACGGGCTGGGCGGCCTGGTCGTGCCCTTCATCGGCATCAAGCTCATCGACCTGCTCATCTCACTGATCCCCGGCCTGTAATCCCTCAGAAGCGTGGTGAACAACCATCATGAACAACTCCGTTGTGAACACCGGTCGTTTGCTGGCCGCGGGCCTGCGGGCGCTGCTGGTGTTGACCGTGCTCACCGGCGTGGTCTATCCGCTGGCCGTCACAGGGGTGGCCCAAGCCCTCTTCCACAACAAGGCGAACGGCTCGCAGATCGAGGCGGACGGCAAGGTCGTCGGTTCCTCGCTGATCGGCCAACAGGGCTACAGCCTGGACTACTTCCAGCCCCGCCCGGCCAACGGACTGGGTGTGAACTCGGTCAACACCCAGTACTCGCTGATCCTGTCCGGCGCCACGAACCGGTCCGGTGACAACCCCGAGCTGATCAAGTGGGTGAAGGCGGCGAAGGCCAAGGTCGTCAAGGACAACTCCACCGCCGACTACAAGGTCGGGCCGACCGACGTGCCGGCCGACGCGGTCACGTCCTCCGGCTCCGGACTCGACCCCGACATCTCGCCGCAGTACGCGGATCTCCAGGTCCATCGGGTCGCCGAGAGGAACGGCCTCACCGCCGCCCAGGTGCAGAGGCTGGTCGACGAGCACACCGACGGACGCACCCTCGGCTTCATCGGGGAGCCGCGTGTGAACGTCCTCGAACTCAACGTCGCGCTCAGGGAACTGACAAAGGGCGACTGACCGATGACCCGGGTGCTGGTCGTGGAAGACGACCCCCAGCTGGTACGAGCACTCGTGATCACCATGCAGGCACGCCGGTACGGAGTGGACGCGGCGCCCGACGGCACCACGGCCCTCCGGCTGGCGGCCGCGCGTCAGCCGGACGTCGTCATGCTCGACCTCGGCCTGCCCGACATGGACGGCCTCGACGTCATCAGGGCCATGCGCGGCTGGTCCCGTATGCCGATCCTGGTGCTGTCGGCCCGGCCGGCCTCCGCCGAGAAGGTGGCCGCACTCGACGCCGGTGCCGACGACTACGTCACCAAGCCCTTCAGCATGGACGAGCTCATGGCCCGGCTGCGGGCCGCCGTCCGCCGCACCGAGCACACCTCCCCGTTCCCCGGGGCGACGCAGGTGGCGACGGCCGGCTTCACCATCGATCTGCTGGCCAAAAAGGTCGTACGGGGCGGCCGCGAAGTACGCCTCACCCCGACCGAGTGGCATCTGCTGGAGATCCTGGTGACCCACCCCGGCCGCCTCGTCACCCAGAAGCAGCTGCTTCAGGAGGTCTGGGGCAGCTCCCGCAGCGGCAGGACCAACCATCTGCGCGTCTACATGGCCCAACTGCGCCGAAAACTAGAGGCGGACCCCTCACACCCCCGCCATCTCGTCACCGAACCCGGCATGGGTTACCGCTTCGAAGGGTGAACATGGCACGCGGCAAGCTTCGGATCTATCTCGGTGCGGCACCGGGCGTCGGCAAGACGTACGCGATGCTGTCCGAGGCACACCGGCGTGTGGAGCGCGGCACCGACTGCGTGGTCGCCTTCGTGGAGCACCACGGCCGGCCGCGCACCGAGGTGATGCTGCACGGCCTGGAACAGACCCCGCGCAGGGAACTGGAGTACCGGGGCACCTCCTTCACGGAGATGGACATCGACGCCGTCCTGACCCGCCGGCCCCGGGTGGCCCTCGTCGACGAGCTGGCCCACTCCAACATCCCCGGCTCGCGCAACGCCAAGCGCTGGCAGGACGTGGAGGAGCTGCTGGCGGCGGGCATCGACGTCATATCGACCGTCAACATCCAGCACCTGGAGTCCCTCGGCGACGTCGTCGAGTCCATCACCGGCGTACGGCAGCAGGAGACCGTGCCCGACGAGATGGTCCGCCGGGCCGACCAGATGGAGCTGGTCGACATGTCGCCCCAGGCGCTGCGGCGGCGCATGGCCCACGGCAACATCTACCGGCCCGACAAGGTCGACGCGGCCCTCTCCAACTACTTCCGCCCCGGCAACCTCACCGCGCTGCGCGAACTGGCCCTGCTCTGGGTGGCCGACCGGGTCGACGAGTACCTCAACGCCTACCGCAGCGAGCACGAGGTCTCGACGATATGGGGGTCCAGGGAACGCATCGTCGTAGGTCTCACGGGCGGCCCGGAAGGACGGACCCTGATCCGCCGCGCCGCACGGCTGGCGGAGAAGGGCGCGGGCGGCGAGGTACTGGCCGTCTACATCGCCCGCAGCGACGGACTGACGTCCTCGTCACCGAAGGAACTGGCCGTGCAACGCGGCCTGGTGGAGGACCTCGGCGGCACCTTCCACCACGTCGTCGGCGACGACGTCCCCATGGCCCTGCTCGACTTCGCCCGCGGAGTGAACGCCACCCAGATCGTCCTCGGCGTCTCCCGCCGCAAGAGCTGGCAGTACGTCCTCGGACCCGGCGTCGGTGCCACGGTCGCCCGGGACTCCGGCCCCGACCTCGACGTCCACCTGATCACCCACGACGAGGCGGGCAAGGGGCGCGGACTTCCCGTCGCCCGGGGAACACGCCTCGGCCGGTCACGGATCGTCCGGGGCTGGCTCGTCGGAGTGCTCGGCCCGGTCCTCCTCACCCTGCTGCTGACGCATGTCGCGCCCGAAGTCGGCCTCGCCAACGACATGTTGCTGTACCTGACACTGACGGTGGCGGCGGCACTCCTCGGCGGCCTGCTGCCGGCGCTGGCGTCGGCGGTGGTGGGCTCACTGCTGCTGAACTGGTACTTCACTCCGCCCGTCCACACGCTGACCATCGCCGACCCGAAGAACATGGTCGCCATCGCGATCTTCATCGGAGTGGCGGTGGCGGTGGCCTCCGTGGTCGACCTCGCCGCCCGCCGCACCCATCAGGCGGCCCGGCTGCGCGCCGAGTCGGAGATCCTCTCCTTCCTCGCCGGGAACGTGCTGCGCGGCGAGACCAGCCTGGAGGCGCTGCTCGAACGCGTCCGCGAGACCTTCGGCATGGTGTCGGTGGCCCTGCTGGAACGGGAGAGCGACGTCGCCCCCTGGACCTGCGCGGGCAGCGTGGGCCCCCGCCCCTGCCAGAGCCCCGACGACGCGGACGCCGACATGCCGGTCGGCGACCACATGGCCCTCGCGCTGACCGGCCGGATACTGCCCGCCGAGGACCGCCGGGTGCTCGCCGCCTTCGCCGCCCAGGCCGTGGTCGTCCTGGACCGCAGGCGCCTGCGGCACGAGGCCGACCGGGCCAAGGAACTGGCCGAGGGCAACCGGATCCGTACGGCCCTGCTGGCCGCCGTCAGCCACGATCTGCGTACCCCGCTCGCCGGTATCAAGGCGTCGGTCTCCTCGCTGCGTTCGGACGACGTCGAGTGGTCCGAGGAGGACCAGGCGGAACTGCTGGAGGCGATCGAGGAGGGCGCCGACCGCCTCGACCACCTGGTCGGCAACCTGCTGGACATGTCCCGGCTCCAGACCGGCACGGTCACGACGCTGATCCGCGAGATCGACCTCGACGAGGTGGTGCCGATGGCGCTCGGCGGGGTCCCGGAGGACAGTGTGGAACTGGACATCCCGGAGACCCTGCCCATGGTCTCCGTGGACAAGGGCCTGCTGGAGCGCGTCGTCGCCAACGTCGTCGAGAACGCCGTCAAGTACAGCCGCCAGGACGAGCCGGTGCTGGTCTTTGCCAGCGCCATCGCCGACCGTGTCGAAGTCCGGGTGGTGGACCGCGGGCCAGGCGTCCCCGACGACGCCAAGGGGCGCATCTTCGAGCCCTTCCAGCGCTACGGCGACGCCCCGCGCGGCGCGGGAGTCGGGCTCGGCCTGGCGGTCGCCCGCGGCTTCGCCGAGGCGATGGGCGGCACGATCAACGCCGAGGACACACCCGGCGGCGGGCTCACCATGGTGCTGAGCCTGCGGATGGCGCGGGGACGGAATCCGGGGGAGCCGGAGACCCCGGCCGTGGTGGCTTCGTAGCTGCCGAGCCGGCCCTGGCCCCCACCGGAGCGGCAAGTTGGCGCTGCGCGTGCCCGCGACGGGGGCTGTCGGGCACGGCGTAAGGTTCGCCAGTTGTGTCGAATGTTTCGTTGGTTACCCAGCGGCTGCCTCTGTCTTGACGATCAGCGACAGATTCACTGTGTCCAAGGGCTTGCCACCGTTTGAAAGCTGTCCCTAGGGTGCGGCATCAACGCAGCTTTCTGGATTCGGATCGAAACTTTCGAGGAGCGCATGATGGGCGACCCGGGACTGTCCCGCCGAGGCTTCCTGGCGGTCTCCGCCGCGGCCGGTGTGGGCATGACGGCACTGAGCGGTTGCGGCGGCGACTCGGACGGAGGGTCGTCGGACGGTACGACCACCATCGAGTGGTGGAACATCTCCACGACCGAGCCGGCCAAGAGCGTCTGGGCCGCGCTGGCCAAGAAGTTCGAGGCCCAGAACCCCAAGGTGAAGATAAAGATCGTCCAGCTGGAGAACGAGGCCTACAAGGCCAAGATGACGGCGCTGACCTCCTCCGGGAAGCTGCCGGACATCTTCCACACCTGGGGCGGCGGCGTCCTCAGGCAGCAGGTCGAGGCCGGGCTCGTCGAGGACCTCACGGACCGTACGAAAGACTTTGCCGATGGCCTGCTGCCGGTCTCGAAGGAGCCGTACATCCTCGACGAGAAGGTGTACGGCATCCCGTTCGACATGGGCATGATCGGCTTCTGGTACAACAAGGCGCTCTTCAAGGACGCGGGCATCACCGAGCCGCCGACCACCTGGACCGCATTCCTCGACGCCGTAGGGAAGTTGAAGGCCAAGGGCACCACGCCGCTCGCCCTCGCCGGCAAGGAGAAGTGGCCCGGCATGTACTACTGGGCCTACCTCGCGATGCGCACCGCGGGCGCCCCCGCTCTCCAGAAGGCGTACGACGACAAGGACTTCACCGGCGACCCCTTCGTCCAGGCCGGACAGCACCTCCAGGAGCTCGTCGACCTCCAGCCGTTCCAGAAGGGCTTCCTCGGTGCCGCGTACTCCACTCCCACCGGGCAGGCCGCGGCCGTCGGCAACGGCAAGGCGGCGATGGAACTCATGGGCCAGTGGGCCCCGGTCGTGCAGGCGGACAGCGGCAAGGGCCTCGGCGACGACCTCGGCTTCTTCCCGTTCCCGGCGGTCGACGGCGGCAAGGGCACGATCACCGAGGTGTTCGGCGGGGGCGGCGGACACGCCCTGCGCAGCGGGGCGCCGCAAGCGGCCGTCGACTTCCTGAAGTTCTTCGCCTCCGAGGCCACGGTCGTCGAACTGGTCAAGAAGACCGGCGTCATCCCGGTGGTCCCGGCGGCCGAGAGCGCCCTCACCGACCCCAACATCAAGGCCGTGCAGGCGCAGTTGAAGGGCGCCACCGGCTTCCAGCTCTATCTCGACCAGGCCTACGCGCCCGCCGTCGGCCAGGAGGTCAACGACAGCGTCGCCGCGCTCATCGCCGGGTCCAAGTCCCCGCAACAGGTCGCCGAGTCGATCACGAAGACCGCGAAGGAAGAGCAGTAGCCGGCGATGACCTCCACGTTCCTGCCGTCCGCCGACAAGCAGCCCGGCCCCGGCGCCGACCTCCCGCCCCCGACCGCCGGCGCGGCCAGGGGGAGGGCCCGGCGTCGGCTGCTGCACTGGCTCACCGCGGTCGGCTTCCAGGTGCCCGCACTGGTGCTGTTCCTCGTCCTGGTGCTGCTGCCGATGATGTTCGCGCTGTACGCGGCCTTCTTCCGCTGGGGCGGCTTCGGCATGCCGTCCGACTACATCGGCGCCGACAACTTCACCCGGCTCTTCGGCGACCCCGTCTTCCTCGGCGACCTGTGGCGCTGCCTGGTCCTGGTCGTCCTGTCCCTCGCGATCCAGCTGCCGTTCGCGCTCGCCATGGCCGTACTGCTCAACCAGAAGCTGCGCGGCCGGGCGTTCTACCGGATGCTGTTCTTCGGGCCGTACGTCCTGTCCGAGGCGATCACCGGTGTCCTGTTCGGCATGATCTTCGCCCCCGGCGACGGCTTCGCCGACCAGGTCCTGGGCGGTATCGGCCTCGACGGGCTCGGCGGCGAGTGGTTCGCCGACCAGTCCACCGTGATGGCCACCCTGTTCCTGGTCATGACGTGGAAGTACTTCGGCTTTCACATGATGCTCTACCTGGCCGGACTCCAGTCCATCCCCCGGGAGTTGACCGAGGCCGCGCTGATCGACGGCGCGAGCGCCTGGCAGCGCTTCCGCAGCGTCACCCTGCCGCTCCTCGCTCCCACCCTGCGCATCAGCGTGTTCTTGTCCGTCATCGGGGCGATCCAGCTCTTCGACCTGGTCTGGGTGACCACCGCGGGCGGCCCCGACCACCACTCCGAGACGATGGCCGTGACCATGTTCCAGTACGGCTTCAAGCGCTACCAGGTCGGCTACGCCAGCGCGATCAGCGTGGCCATGTTCGGCATCAGCCTCGTCTTCGCCCTCGCCTACCAGCGGTTCGTGCTCCGCCGCGACCTCCAAGGAGCCACTACGACGATGCGGGGAGGCGGCAAGTGACGGCCAGGTCCGGCAGGAAGGCCGGGGGGAACATCAGCAGGAAGAACCTGCCGCTGCACGTGATCCTCGTGTTGGTCGGCGCGGTGATGGTCGTGCCGCTGCTCTACGCCGTGCTGTCCGGCTTCAAGTCCACCGACGAGCTCTCCCGCAACCCGGTGGGTCTGCCCGAGTCCTGGGTGACCGGCAACTACACCGAGATCCTCGGCTCGGGGGACTTCTGGCGGCTGATCGGCAACAGCACGCTGATCGCGATCGGTACGACCGTGCTGGTCGTGGCCGTGTCCGCGCTTTCGGCGTTCTCCTTCGCGCGGTTCGCCTTCCGCGGTCGGGAGGGACTGTTCACGCTCTTCACCATGGGACTGATGTTCCCCTTCGCGGTGGCGGCCCTGCCCCTGTTCCTGCTGCTGCGCTCGATGAACCTGCTGGACAACCCGCTCGGCGTGATCCTTCCGCAGGCCGCCTTCGGGCTGCCGATGACCATCATCATCCTGCGCGGCTTCTTCCGGGAGATCCCGGGCGAGTTGGAGGAGGCGGCCACGCTCGACGGGTGCAGTTCCTTCGGGTTCTTCTGGCGCGTCCTGCTGCCCATGGCGCGGCCCGCGCTCGGCACCGTCTCGGTCCTCGCCGTCGTCACCAGCTGGAACAACTTCTTCCTGCCGCTGCTGGTGTTCACCGACTCCACCTGGTGGACCATCCCGATCGGCGTCCAGCAGTACCAGGGCCAGTACTCGGCGGACTACGCCCGCGTCTTCGCCTACCTGGTGCTGGCCATGGTCCCCGCGCTCGCCTTCTACTCGGTCGCCGAGCGCCAGCTCGTCGGCGGCCTCACCGCCGGCGCCACCAAGGGGTGACGCGTACAGGCGGACGTACGGCTACCCACACATCCGCAACGTGAGGAGTCGCACCATGCGCAAGAACCGTCTCAGACTCGTCGGCGCCCTCGCCGCACTCCTGGTTGCCGCCGGGATCGGCGCGGGCCCGCCCGCCCAGGCACGGCACGAGCCGCCCACCCTCGCCGACCTCGCCCAGCGCCACGGCCGCTACTTCGGCAGCGCGACCGACAACCCCGAGCTCGTCGACGAGCCCTACAAGGCGCTCCTCGGCAGCGAGTTCGACCAGATCACCCCGGGGAACGGCATGAAGTGGTACGCCACCGAGCCGCAGCAGGGCGTGTTCGACTTCTCCCAGGGCGACGAGATCGTGAACCTCGCCCGCGCCCATCACCAGAAGGTGCGCGGCCACACCCTCGTCTGGCACAGCCAGCTGCCGGACTGGCTCACCGGCCGCGAGTGGACGGCGCCCGAGCTGCGGGCCGTACTGAAGAAGCACATCCAGACCGAGGTACGGCACTACCGGGGCAAGGTCTTCGCCTGGGACGTCGTCAACGAGGCCTTCAACGAGGACGGCACCTACCGAGAGTCGGTCTTCTACAAGACGCTCGGTCCCGGCTACATCGCCGACGCCCTGCGCTGGGCCCACCAGGCCGACCCGAAGGCCAGGCTCTACCTCAACGACTACAACGTCGAGGCGATCGGCCCCAAGAGCGACGCCTACTACAAGCTGGCCAAGGAGCTGAAGGCACAGGGCGTCCCGCTGCACGGCTTCGGCCTGCAGACCCATCTGGCGCTCCAGTACGGCTATCCGACCACCCTGGAGGACAACCTCCGCCGCTTCTCCCGGCTCGGCCTCGACACGGCGCTCACCGAGGTCGACGTACGGATGCAGCTGCCCGCGACCGAGGAGAAGCTCGCCCAGCAGGCCGACTGGTACCGGGACATGACCGAGGCCTGTCTGGCGGTGCGGCGGTGCGTGGGGATCACGATCTGGGACTACACGGACAAGTACAGCTGGATCCCGGCGTTCTTCCCGGGCGAGGGCGCGGCTCTCCCGTGGGACGAACAGCTGCGTCCGAAGCCGGCGTACTTCGCACTGACGGAAGCGCTGAAGTAGCTCCCCGCTACGGTGAGTGACCATCTCCCGTCACACGTGGGGGCCGGCTCGCAGTCAGGTTCTGCGACCGGCCCCTGGGAGTACTCCGGGCGTTCGTCACTCCGCCCGGTGGCGCTATGCGGCGGTCATCACCTTTCCGGTGCCCAGCGGACGGTGCGGGGCGATGATCTGGCCGTCCGGCAGGAGCTCACCGGTGTCCTCGAAGAGGAGAACACCGTTGCACAGCAGGCTCCACCCCTGCTCCGGGTGGTGCGCCACGAGACGGGCGGATTCCCGGTCGGCGGAGTCGGCTGAGGGGCACGGTGGCTGGTGCTGGCACATGGAAGGGATCTTTCGCTCTGTTGTGATGTGTGAGGTGACTGTCGTGTCCGTAGTGACGGTCGTGTCTGTCGCGCGGCGTGAAGCTTCGTTCATGGCCGGCCCCCGTTGTGATTAGTCGGTCGGAACCCAGTGTTGCCCCACGGGCGTCGATCCGCAGGGATTTCGCAGCACCGCTTTCTCACAGGTTGATGACGCGTCGCCGCCGCGGACGGTTCATCCCAACTCCACTGTCACTTCGGATGGTTTCCAGTGGTCGGATAGGGCTAGTCCGGGTGGCCCGGAGGCCGCGAGAAGCTCGTTCGAGCGTATTGTCGCTCGCACGAGCGAAACCATTGCGTGTGTGCGTGGCTCGATTTCCTGTTGTCCGATACGAGCCTAATCCCGGTGGCGGACAGCGGCGCACCCCGCCGCCCGGACGGAACGGGGCGGCGGGGTACGCGGGCGCTCGCGCGGTGCGCTGTCAGGCGGGCGAACCGAGCAGCGGAGGCAGGGGCGGCAGCGGGGCCGGCGTCGCCCGGTGGGTCAGCACCGGGAGCAGCTCGGCGACCCGGAGCGGCAGGTGGGCCGCGATGCCGGGCGGGGCCGGGGCCAGCGGTACGAGGATGTCCGTGGCGGCGGGGTGGCCGGTGGCGCCGTCCGCGGTGCAGTCGCCATGCAGCCACAGCGTGAGCATGTACAGGCCGGGGAACGACAGCAGGCGCGGCTGGTAGGGCTGTGCGATCGTCTCGGCCTGCTGGAGCGCCCGCTCGGTGGACGCGATGTAGGGCCCCTCGAAGAAGTGTGAGAAGGCCCAGCCGTCCGGGGTCAGCCGGGTCTCGGCCGCGGCCACCGCGCGTTCCCCGCAGCGGATCAGAAAGCGCCAGCCGGCCAGCCGGGTCGCGGTCACCCCTGCCGGGGTGATCTCGTCCAGGACGTGCACGGGCAGCGGGAGTTCGGGTGTGGCGGGTCCCTGGGCGGCGCGCAGGGAGGGCGTTCGGGCCTCACTTACCGCGGTGGGCGAGCCGAGGGCGGTGAGGACGGAGCGAAGTGCGGGCGCGGGAGCCGGGGGAACATGCAGCGGCATGGTGGGTCGCCTCTCATTCGGAGAGCCGGTGGCGCGAGGGCGTGGCGGGGGCGGACGGCGCTGTCTGCTCACGGAGGTCAGAGAGGCGGGGCCGGGTCGGGAAGCGCGAGGGGGGTGAGTGGGGCCTGCCGTACGTCACGTGACGACAGGTCCTGGGACCGTGGGCGCCAACCCTCTGCCTTGATTGCGGAGTTTATACGACGAGTGTTCAGACGATGTTTCATCTAGCCGATATCGGTGCACCCGGCAAGGGTTCATTCGGCCGGTGATATGCGGGAATCATCCTGATTGCCGGCCGATCATACGGCGATGACCTCGAAAAACACCCCGGGCGCGGACGGCCAATTCTCGTCGGCGTTTTTCACGAGTTCGTAAGGAGTCCGCAACTGCGGAGTGCCGCATGCCTGGCGAATGTGCCGCCGGTCACGTCCGACAGACTAGCGGGCGCCGGGCCGAAGCGGGACGTTATCGATCGCTTCGGCTGGGCATCATCCCACCTGACCCGGGAGACGGGCGGCCTGATCCGCCGGGCGGGCCCAGGGCCCGCCCATCCGAGGAGGGAAGCTTCGATGGGGGAGAAGGTCGTGGCAGGTCGGTTCGATCTGTCCGATCGCCAGCACTACCGCGAGAAGCTGCGGCGGTGTCTGACGGGCCTGGAGCGGCTGCTGGAGGAGAAGCGGTTCGACCGCCCCAAGAACCTCATGGGGCTGGAGATCGAATTGAACCTCACCGGTGCCGACGGCATGCCGAAAATGCTGAACATGCAGGTGCTGGAGCGGATCGCGAGCCGCGATTTCCAAACAGAACTCGCCATGTTCAATCTGGAAGTCAACATAGCCCCACACCGGCTCCAGGGTCGGGTATTCGACCAGCTCGCGGAGGAACTCCGTACATCATTGGCATATGCCGACCGAAAAGCCGGTGAGCTCGACGCGGGAATCGTGATGATCGGCATTCTGCCGACACTCGACCGGGACGACCTGGTCTCCTCGAACCTCTCCGCCGTCGACCGCTACACCCTTCTCAACGACCAGATCGTGGCCGCACGCGGCGAGGACTTCACCCTCGACATCGACGGCGTGGAGCACCTGACCTGCACCTCCGGCTCCATCGCCCCCGAGGCCGCCTGCACCTCCGTACAGCTGCACCTCCAGGTCACCCCGGGCCGCTTCGCCGACGTCTGGAACGCCGCCCAGGCGGTCGCCGCCGCGCAGGTCGCCGTGGGTGCCAACTCGCCGTTCCTGTTCGGACGCGAGCTGTGGCGGGAGTCGCGCCCGCCGCTGTTCCAGCAGTCCACCGACACCCGCCCGCCCGAGCTCCAGGCCCAGGGCGTACGGCCGCGCACCTGGTTCGGGGAGCGGTGGATCACCTCGGCGTTCGACCTCTTCGAGGAGAACCTGCGGTTCTTCCCGGCCCTGCTGCCGATCTGTGACGACGAGGACCCGCTCGAGGTCATCGACGCCGGCGGCACCCCGACGCTCGCCGAACTCGTCCTGCACAACGGCACCGTCTACCGCTGGAACCGGCCCGTCTACGGCGTCGCCGACGGCGTCCCGCACCTGCGCGTCGAGAACCGCGTCCTGCCCGCAGGGCCGACCGTCACGGACGTCATCGCCAACACGGCCTTCTACTACGGCGTCGTCCGCGCCCTCGCCGAGGAGTCACGGCCCGTGTGGACCCGGCTCCCCTTCGAGGCGGCCGCCGCCAACTTCGACGCGGCGTGCAGGCACGGCATCGACGCGCGGCTGCGCTGGCCCCGGCGTGGACGGTACGGCGGGACGACCGAGGTCGACGCGGTGAGCCTCGTACGCGACGAACTGCTGCCGCTGGCCGAGGTCGGCCTGGAGGCGTGGGGCGTGGAGCGCGCCGACCGTGACTTCTACCTGGGCGTCATCGAGGAGCGGTGCCGCAGGCGGATGAACGGTGCGTCCTGGCAGGCGGCCACCTTCCACCAGGCCCTGGAGGCGGGCCTGACCAGGGACGCGGCCCTGGCGGCCACGACCCGCCGCTACCGCGAGCTCATGCACCGCGGCGATCCGGTCCACACCTGGCCGGTCGGCTTGCTGGAGCCGGTGCCGCTGGGGTGACGGCCGACGCGTGGGCGGTACGCAGGGGGTGCCGAGCCTCGTGCCGCACCGTCGCGTCGAGGGGGTCGATGTCACCCGGCCCATACTGATCGGGCAAGCTGTGACGTCCCATGACGGTGGTGCCCCTCCCTGTCGCGGATGAGGCGGAATTACTCACTGGAGGCAGGTGTGCAGGGCGAGGCAGGCCCCATGGCCGAATCTTTTCCGCATGAGCGGCCCTCGCGACGGATCCTCCGTGATGAGACGCTGCTCGTACTGGGCCTTTCGCTCGGTGCGAGCGGCGTGTCCGCCCTGATCAGCTTTGTCGGCTCGGTCACCAAACCGGGCGGCCTCAAGGACCAGGCGGCCACGCTCAATGCCTCGGCCGCCCCCGGCCGCCCCTGGCTGGATCTCGCGTGGCAGCTCTTCGGAATCACCACGGCACTGATCCCCGTCGCCCTCGTCGCGCACTTCCTGCTGCGTGAGGGGCAGAGCCTGCGCACCCTCGGCTTCGACCGCACCCGCCCCTGGCCGGACCTCGGCCGGGGAGCAGCCGTCGCCGCGGTGATCGGCAGCACCGGAATCGCCTTCTACCTGGCCGCCCGAGGCCTCGGCTTCAACCTCACCGTGGTGCCCGAGGCACTGCCCGACGTGTGGTGGAAGTACCCGGTACTGATCCTGTCGGCGCTTCAGAACGCCATCCTGGAAGAGGTCATCGTCGTCGGCTATCTGCTGCGCCGACTGGGCCAGTTGGGCTGGACGCCCGGCAGCGCGCTGGTGGCCAGCTCCGTACTGCGCGGCTCGTACCACCTATACCAGGGCATCGGCGGCTTCCTCGGCAACATGGCGATGGGCGTGGTGTTCGTCTACCTGTACCGGCGCTGGGGCCGGGTCGGCCCGCTGGTCGTGGCGCACTCCCTGCTCGACATAGGGGCGTTCGTCGGGTACGCGCTGCTGGCCGGGAAGGTCGGGTGGCTGCCGACGGCGTGAGCCGGCTCAGGCGAGCAGCTCCCCCTCGATCACGGTGACCGCGCCGCCGCTCAGCAGCGTGCGGTCGCCGCGCAGCTGCGTGCGGACGCGGCCGGAGCGGGGCGAGGCCTGGAGGCCGGTGAGCTCGGCCCGGGCGAGGCGCTCGGACCAGAAGGGGGCGAGGGCCGTGTGGGCGCTGCCGGTGACCGGGTCCTCGTCAATGCCGATGTTCGGGAAGAAGCAACGGGAGACGAAGTCGTAGCCCCTCGTGGGGTCCTCGGCGCGGGCCGTGGCGATGATGCCGCGTTCGGAGCAGGCGCCGAGGGCGGCGAGGTCGGGGGACAGCGCGTGAACCGTCTTCTCGTCGGTGAGTTCGACGAGCAGGTCCCCGACGTTCGGGCCGGTGTCGAAGGCGACGAGCGGCTCGGCGCCCAGCGCCTGAGCGACCCCGGCCGGGACCTCGACGGGCGTGAGCGGGGCGGTCGGGAAGTCCAGCGTGATCGAGCCGTCCTCGCCGGGCGTGGCGACGAGGACGCCGCTTCGGGTGGCGAACCGCACAGGCCCCAGGTGGGCGCCGGTGCTGTGCAGCACATGGGCCGTGGCGAGCGTGGCGTGCCCGCACATGGCCACCTCGGCGACCGGCGTGAACCACCGCAGCGCCCAGTCGGCCTCCCCGCCTTCGGGCAGCCGGTGCGCGAACGCCGTCTCGGCGTGACTGACCTCCATGGCCACGTTCTGGAGCCAGTCGTCGTCCGGGAAGGCGTCGAGAAGCAGGACCCCGGCCGGGTTTCCGGCGAAGGGACGGTCGGTGAAGGCATCGACGATTCGAATCCGCATGACGCTGACGCTAGGGGTGCGGGGGAGCGGACGGCCAAGGCCAATTCGGGGGTGCTGGACCGCTTTCGGGAGGGGGTACTGGTGCGGGCCGGGGTTCGCCCGTGGCTTTCAGCGCGGTGCGGCGACGGCGTGGCCGATGGCGGAGGCGACGTCATGGGAGACAAGGGTGGGCCGGTAGGAGTCCTGGGCCCAGTCGCGTCCGTTTGCCACCCACACGCTCCGCAGGCCGAGCGCGTCGGCGCCGGCGATGTCGGCGTGCGGTGAGTCGCCGATGACCCATGCGCCGGTCAGGGGGACGCCGACGGATGCGGCCGCCGCCCGGAAGATCTCCGGTTCGGGCTTCTTGCGGCCCACGGCTTCGGAGACGGCCCAGCCCTGGACGAGCCGATCCAGCCCGGTGTTGCGGATCTTCGCCTCCTGCTGGGCGACGCGGCCGTTGGTGACGATCACACACGTCCAGCCGGCGGCCTCGGCTCGTTCCAGCGCCCGGCGGGAGGAGTGCGCCAGGACCACGCGGTCGGCGCCGCCGGTGTCGAGCAGGGAGCGGATGGCGGTGTCCGGCACCGCGCTCCCGTATCGGGCGGCCATGGCCGCGGCCAGCCGGCGTCGCGGGGTGTAGCCGCCGGCGTCCGTGGCCGTCACCCAGCCGAGGTCGGAGGCGGGCAGGCCGTGGCCGGCAAGGAAGCCGGCGGCGGCGTCCCGGAACGCCGCGTCCCGGTCGACGAGGGTGTTGTCGAGGTCCAGCAGCAGGAGCGGCATGGCGGCAGTAGAGCACGGGGGAGGGGCGTCGGGTGTCCTGTGACAGTGAAGTTTGACTGTTGTCAGCGAAGTTTGACCGCCAACCATCCCGTGCTGCCAAAGGCGGTCGCTGCGGCTGTGGCCTGGGGACCGCGGAAGCGCCGGTGCGTCAGCGGCAGACTCAGTATGGTCGGCTCATGGCAGCCGACATCGAGCACTTAGCGACACAGATACGTGATCTGCATGCCGCATTCGACAGTAGCGAGTGGGAGCCGAGTCCAACTGAGCACGCCTGTGCCATCCGCATCCTGGAAGCGGTCGCCGCGCGTCCTCTTGGTGAGGCGATCGTCCAAGGTATGCGGCCTGTGACTCCCGGCGGAAGCCTGGCCGAGGACTCCCGTCTTGCGCCCGCTGCGGTCTCCTGTGCTGTCTACTTTCGGCGTTCGGCAGACCCGTTCTCTGCGGCTGGTGAACAGGTTCAAGGCGATTTTCTCGATCTGCTTCGGAAGATCACGGGCCGTCCAGGGGAAGGCGCGGTGGTCGTAGGACGTCGGTGACGGTCACGAGCAGGCGGGTGGCCGTCTCTTCTGCGGTGAGTGCTGTTTTCCGTTGCCGGTATGCCTTCTGGCGGCAGCGCTGTGAGCATGTCCGTCGTTGTTCCTGGCAGTGCCCTGGTGGTAGCGATCCTCCGCAGGTCTCGCAGGGTCTTGATGATGCCGTGGGCGCCGGTTCGGGTGACTGCGGTGGTGCGGGCTTCGGTGCCGGCGGTGTCACCGGCGGTGGAGAAGGTGGGTTCGAAGGAGGCTGCTTGAGCTGTTGGCGACGTGCTCGCTGGCGGCATCGGTCTGAGCATGTCCGGCGTGCTGCTGAGAACATCGGGCCGTCGCAGACCGGGCAGACGCGTGGTCTGGATGGATCGGCTGAGTCTGCCTCGGCCAACCACTTTTCTTCGTGTTTGCGGTAGTTGGCCCGTCGGCAGGTGGATGAACACAGGCGATAACGCTGTCCGGGCTGGATCTTCATGCTCTTGCCGCACTCTCTGCAGGGAGCTTTCTGCACTGGAGCGCGAGGGTGCCGTTTCCGGTATGCCTTCTCGCGGCAGGCCTGGGAACAGCGCAGGGCCTGGCGGCCGATGACGTCCGAGGGCGGTATCTCCGCGTCGCACTCCAGGCAGCGCCTCGTTTCCAGGGTGGTCAGCAGCCTCTCCGGGTCGCGGCCGGTCGCGGCGGCCAGCCGTGTCCAGCTGGGAAGACCGAGATGCTCGGGCGGTTCGCAGAGGTAGGTCCGCAGGTAGCGGGGCGGAAGATGGTTGGCGTGGGCCAGGCGGACGATGAAGGACCGGATGCCTTCGCCGGACCGGGGCCGGACCTGGAAGGGCAGGACGCGGACGTTCTCGTGGGTCATCGGGAGGACCTGGGCCCGCGGAAGTGAGGCGATTCGGCGGCGACGTCCAGCGGGACGGCCTTCAGCCCGGCTTTGGTGATCTTCTCGGTGCCGTTGAAGATCGCGTCGATCGCGGCCCCGCGGATCTGGTGGGAGAGGGCACCGATCATGCCGCCGGTGCGGTCGTGCAGGTAGCGGTCCAGTCTCGCCAGGGTGCTGGGCCGGTGCCGCCGCAGGGCAAGGGTCTTCTCCATGGTGGCGACCAGGCCCCGCCACTCACTGTTGTAAGGGAAGGGGCGGGTGGGGATCAGGGTGAAACGGCCGGCGATCTGGGCTCCGCGGGTGCCCGTCAACAGGCTGCCGTGCTCGATGTCGATGCCCGCGTAGATGAACGTCGCGGGGATCCGCTCGGAGAAGTACTTGAGGGTGTCGGCGACTTCGGCGCCGTGCTGGGTGGTGAGCGAGATGTTGTGGAGTTCGTCGACCAGGATCATGCCGGTGCGGGCATCGGTGCAGACACCGACGACGGACTCGATGAGGTCGGTGATGTTCATGCGGGCCATCACCGGCAGCCCCAGGAAACGGGCGAACTCGGCCGCGATCATGCGGGGTGTCGCGGCGGGCGGGACGGTGATGTAGATGACCGGCTTGCGATCCGTGGCGGTGGGGTGCCGGGCCCGGTCCAGCAGCTCGTGAGACAGGCCGAGCTGGGTGATTGCGATGGTCTTCCCGGTGCCGGCGGGGCCGGAGACGATCAGGCCGCGGCGTGCACTGATCGCATGCCGGTTCAGCACGACCAGGCGGCGGCCGGTGGCGACGGTGTGCCGGACGACGGAGGTGGCGACCACCAGCAGACGGCCGTGATGGTCAAGACGGGCCTCGTCGAAGGCCGCCTGGCCGGCCTCGCCCAGCGCGTCGTACTGAGCGTCGGTCAGCCGGGGCGGCGGACCCGGCGGTCCTTCGACGAACCGGCGCCAGCCGTCGATCGTGGTCAGGTGCCGCTGGGAGTCCTGAGGCAGAGCGGACGATGCCGTCATGAGCGCTTGCAGGGGTCTTCCATCGGGTCGAACAGTCCGAGCGGGATCACCTCGGCCACCGACTCCTCGCTCTCGTCCGCTTCGCCCTCCGGCTCCGCCTGAGCAACGGCAACGGACGCCGGAGTAAGCGGACCTGCGGCTTTCGTGCGGGCCACCACCCGCCGGTCGCGCTTGCCGGGCTTGGGACCGGGCTCGCTCTGCGGGCCGCCGTGGGCCCGGGTGAGCAGGGCGGCGACCGCATCGGCGATCTCCGCCTCGGTGGCGCGGGGCAGCTGGTGGCTGACGTGGTCCCAGGCCAGGTCACCGAAGGGGACCGGTGCCCGGTTCAGGTGCTTCCAGGTGGCCGGGACCCACTCGTTGTCACCGCGGTGGTTGCGTACCCAGATCCGGGAGACGTCGTAGGGGTCGCGATGGACCTCCCAGAGGCCGCGTTTCGCCCGGACCCCGGAGTTCTGGCGGCGCATCGGCCCCAACGCCCGGCTGTCGTAGGTGCGGTTCTTGATCCGGATGCCGTAGTCGTTGACCACCCGCCATTCCGCGGGCAGGAGTTCGACGTAGTCGTCGCCGCTGAGTGCGACCGGGACGTAGCCGCAGGCCTCCACCAAGGCGGCGTACTTCTCGTTCGGCGTGAACAGCCGGCCCGGGTGGACCGGATCGCGCAGACCGTCGTGCTTGCGGTTCTGCCACTTCGCGACGATCCACTCATCCAGAAGCTCCTGCAATTCCAGCAGAGACCACACCCGTTCGCGTTCCAGGTGTCGGCCGCGGTGGTCGCTGCTGCGGCCGGTGTAGGTGGGCAGGAACTGCGCGAACAGCGTGGCCACCGAGCCCAGCATCTTCTCGATATGCCCCTTCTCGAAGGGCGAGCCCTGATGGGCCGGCTGCACTTCGATCTCCAGGAACCGGCAGGAGGAGACGAAGTTGCGGGAGAGGAAAGCCTTGCCGTGGTCGCAGACGATGACCTCCGGGACGATCACCGGTCGGGCCGCCGCATGGGCCAGCCGCTCGTCCAGAGCCAGCAGCCTGCGGTGCGGCAGCACCGAGCGGGACATCCTGAGCGCGTCCGACCAGCCCGGCCGCATCAGCTCGGGAGTGACGGTGCGAGCCAGCAGCACGCTGGCATCCACAGCTTTCGTGGTCGGCCGCAGCACCGCCGCGGTCAGTGTCCTGGTCGCGACATCGATCATGGCGGTGAGCTCGACTCTGCCCGTGACGCCGTTGTCGAGCAGGACCAGCACATCCAGCGGCGTGGAGCCGATCTGCATGACCTCGCCCGGTGCGAACACCGGCAGTTCCCCGTGCGGCGTCGTGGCCCCGTGGGCCCTGGACCGGCGGGTCACCGCCGAGCCGGACGTGTGAGTGCCCGAAGTCAGCTTCGCCAGCAGCCGGTAGAGCGTCCGCTGCGAGGGAAGCCCGATTCCCTGCCCACCAGGTGCTTCCTTGAGGATCTCGCCGGTCCGCCACAAAATGAACGTCCCCGTGCGGGTCGAGGCGTCCACCGCTTCCTTGATCGCTTGCCGCATCGCGGCCACCACCGCATCGTCGACCTCTCCGAACTCGGCCGTCCTGCGGACCGGCCGGTGATCGGCCAGACCCAGCACCCCGCGTTCCTGGTAGCGACGCCGACGGTGGGCGACCGTACTGGCAGAGACCTTGTGACCAGCGGCGGTCAGCTCAGCGGCCTTCGCCCGTTGCCGGGCGGTCAAGGACCGTCCGGCCTGTACTCAGGCCGGACCGCCGTGCCGGGCTCCGCTTCGGGCGGCAGCCCGTGCAGCACCTCCAGAATGTGGATCTCCCACCACAGAGCCCTCTCCACCTCCCGGACGGGAAACGCCTCTAGCAGCGAGACCGCCGGCAACGGCATCCGAACCGGGCTGTCCACGACCTCGAAATCGGCCGCCGCGAACAACTCGAGCAACGGCACGACCCGATACCGCTCTTCGCCCTCCGCCAGCGTCACTGCCTGGGCGGCAACGGCGAGCACCCCGCGGATCCGGCCCTCGAACCGCACCCGGTCACCGACCGCGACCCGCCCCGGCCGCGTCATCCTGCCCATGCCGCCCGCCCTTCGGCCCAAACGAGACTGTCCGCCCCCAGCACCGCGGACTCCAGGTCCGTGCCCAGCCGCCCGGACCACAGCAGATGAAACAGCACCGGCAGGACCTGCAGCCGGTCGCCCACCCGCCCGGCTCCCGACCACAACGGAAGCGGCTCCTCGAAGACCTCCACCAGCGAGGCCGCCACCCCCTCCGGGCGCCCCGAGCGGGTCCGCCGGTAGCGGGCCAGCCAGCGCATGTTCGCCATGAACACCGGCTCGGGCGTGCCCATCCACGCAAACTCCCAGCCCACCGCCTCACAGGCCCGACGCGTCGCTGCGAACGCCTCCCCGGTCCGCTCGTCCAGCCGGTCCGCGGACCGGACATCGACCACCCTGGCCCGCCCGTCAGCAAGGCGTACGAAGTAGTCAGGCGCATGGCGACGCTGTTCCGGACCGCCCTGCCAGTGCAACCAGAAGGGCTGTGAGGCGATCCCGACCACCTCCGGATCACGGTCCAGCAAGATCAGGCAGTCTCGCTCCAGCCACGACTCGTAGCCCACGTGGCTGCTGGTCGTCGCCGCGAAGTACCAGCCCGGGAAGCTCTCTCCGCCCTTTGCCCACCGGAACTCACGTACCGGCTGAACGCCCTCGAACCGCGTACTCCACAACTGGCCCAACGGCCCGCGGCAACGCTCACCAGACTCAAGAAAGTCCAGTTCAAAGGCGGATAACGATGGATCTCCGTACGCATGAGCCGGTGCCCCCACCACGCCTCCAACCGCAACGGTCAAAGTTCGGTGGCAGGAACGTACCGGTGGTCAAAGTTCAGTGGCAATCGAACGAGATTCGCTGTCACAGGACAGGCGTCGGGCGTCGGTGGGCCTTGTCAGGCGAACTGTTCCGATATATCGTTGAGGCATCGCGACAGATCAACGATGGAATGGAGTGATTGCGATGCGTTCCCATGGATTCGAGCGTGGGCATGGTGGACACGGGCACCACGGCCGAGGCGGTTTCGAAGGCCTCCGCGGTGCGTTCGGGCCCTTCGGGCCGGGCGGACCCGGTGGTGGTTTCGGTGGGCCTGGATTCGGGCCCGGCCCCTGGGGGCCGAAGGGCGGCCGGGGTGGACCGCGAGGGAGGGCGCGGCGCGGTGACGTACGCGCCTCGATCCTCGCCCTGTTGAAGGACCGCCCCATGCACGGCTACGAGATGATCCAGGAGATCGCCGAGCGCAGTGGCGGGGCCTGGAAGCCCAGCCCCGGCTCGGTGTACCCCACCCTCCAACTGCTGGAGGACGAGGGGCTGATCGTCAGTGAGAGCGAAGGCGGCAAGAAGCTGTTCTCGCTCACGGAGTCGGGCCGCGAGGCGGCCGAGGCCGGGCCCGAGGCGCCCTGGGAGGAAGCCTCCCGTGGTGTCGACTGGGAGGCCCTCGGCGAGATCCGGCAGGCCGGATTCGGTCTGATGGAGGCCTTCGGGCAGGTCTGGAAGACGGGCAGCAAGGAGCAGCGCGAGAAGGCGCTCACCGTCATCAACGACGCCCGCAAGAGGCTGTACCTCATCCTCGCCGATGAGGACTGAGCCGGTCCGGCGGCCCGTCCGTCCTGAGTGAAGGCGCCCCGTGGCCTGAACCGCGGGGCGCCTTCGTGTTGACGTTCTGGTGTGTGCGGCCAGGACGCGTTCGGGGTGTGCGCTGGGGCCAGAAGGTGCGCCGAGGGCGCTCAGGTCACCAGGCCCGCCAGCTTGCGCAGTGACTCGTTCAGTGCCGCCGTGGCCGAGTCCTTGAGCTTGCCCGCCATCAGCGACACGGCCGCGCCCGTGAACTCCCCGTCGATACGGGCCGTCGTGGCGCCCCCGCCGTCGCCGTCCGGCGTCAGCGTGTAGCGCGTGGCCACGGTCACCGCCATCGGGCCCTTGCCGCGAATGGCGAGCACCCGCGTCGGCTCCAGTTCCTCGATGGTCCACTCGACCTCGGCCGGGAACCCCATCAGCTTCATGTTCTCCTGGAAGGTCCCGCCCACTTCGAGGGCCGTGGGGCCGCCGCCCGGAAAGCTGGTGTGGGTCGCGTTCCACTCGCCGTACGCCGACCAGTCCGTCAGCTGTGCCCAGACCTTCTCGGCCGGTGCCTCGATGCGTGCCTCCGCGCTGACTTCGGCCATGCGACCACCCCTTCGTCTCGGGCTACGGTGTCGCGGAACGTAGTCCTGGGGCCTGGAACATTCAATACTGATGAACCGTCAGAAAATGTGGAGACCTGGGCCCGGCCCACGGATCCAGCGTCCATCGGGGCGGGGCGGGGCGGGGCGGGGCGGGGCGGGCTCGGCTCAGCCCACCATCCGTATCACCGCCGCGTCGAACACGTCCCACGCGCGTGGGAACGCGCTCTCCTCATGGCAGTGCCACGCCTCCCAGAACAGGTCGGCGGGCAGGGCGTCCTCCGGTGCGTAGACGCGGTAGACGTACTGTCTGCCATCGACGGCAGACAAAGACACCAGCCAGCACCTGCGCTCCATGCCCCTCAAAGACGTCAGGGCGGGGCGCCATGGTTGCGCAGAGGGCGTAGGGCGAGGCGGCGCACGCCCCTCGGGGGTGCTCTGCGTGATCTCATCCGTAAGGAGGAGATATCGGCCGACGGAGTCCACTCTCTGTGGGACGCGAAAATGCTTCCTCCCGGGGATGACTCGGCTCGAAGTGGTTGATGGGGTAGGGGATGTGCAACCCCGTACTCCCTGGCGGTCGGCCCAGGAGCAGGACTGTCGGCGCCCGGCCGCCACCGCGGACGATGCCAGGCTCAGCGACGAGCTGGCAGCGGTGGTCTCCGGTGCCCGCCGCCGGGCGGTCAGGGACGGGGACCGGCAGATCGACACGGCCCATTTGCTGCACTCGCTTCTGGAGCACGACCGCGATGTGTACGCCGTCTTCGGCGACGGCCCTCAGATCGCCCGCCTCCTCGGCTATCTCGTGCAACGCACCATCGGCTACGGCCTGCGCTGGCAGGGCACCGTCGAGGACTCCGGCGCCGTACCCGTGATGAGGGACGGCGAGGGCTTCTCCCCGCTGGCGGCGAGCGCGATGGAACACGCCTCCCGACGGGCCGCCCGGCGCGGCGACCCGCAGGCCCATGGCATCGACCTGCTCGCGGCGATCGTGACCGACCCGCAGGCCCGCGCCGTCGAGGTGCTCGCCCGGGCCGGCGTGGACGCGACCACGCTGTACGCGCGGCTCGACGAACGACGTGACGCGTGCGTCGGCGGCGGTGGCGTGGGCGGCGTCGGCGATGGCGTGGGCGGCGGCGACACGGCTCGCTAGGCCGACCTCCCTCGCCCTCGCCGTCCACTCGGCGAGACAGGTGTCATTGGGGGTGACGCTCATGTCGTCGCCTGTCATCATGTGCCGGTGCGTATGTCTGAAAGCAGTGGGGCCGGCCGGGGCAGGGGCGTCGGGCTCGGTCTGGCGATGGGTTCGGCGGTCGCCTTCGGCGGATCCGGGGTCGCGGCCAAGCCGCTGATCGAGGCGGGGCTCGACCCGCTTCACGTGGTGTGGCTGCGCGTGGCCGGCGCGGCCCTCGTGATGCTGCCGCTCGCCGTACGCCATCGGGCGCTGCTGCGTCGCCGGCCCGCCCTGCTCGCCGGGTTCGGACTGCTCGGCGTGGCCGGCGTCCAGGCCTTCTACTTCGCCTCGATATCCCGTATCCCGGTCGGGGTGGCGCTGCTCGTCGAGTATCTCGCCCCGGCGCTGGTCCTCGGCTGGGTGCGGTTCGTGCAGCGACGGCCCGTCACGCCCGCCGCCGCCCTCGGTGTCGTCCTCGCGGTCGGCGGGCTCGCCTGTGTCGTGGAGGTCTGGTCGGGGTTGAGCTTCGACGTGCTCGGCCTGCTCCTCGCGCTCGGCGCCGCCTGCTGCCAGGTCGGCTACTTCGTCCTGTCCGACCAGGGCAGCGACTCCGGTGCCGACGCCCCCGACCCGCTGGGCGTCATCGCGTACGGCCTCCTGGTCGGCGCGGGCGTCCTCACGGTCGTGGCGCGTCCCTGGACGATGGACTGGTCCGTGCTGGGCAGCACGGCGCACATGAACGGCACCCCGGTCGCGGCGCCCCTGCTGCTGTCCTGGATCGTCCTCGTCGCGACGGTCATCGCCTACGTCACCGGCGTCGTCTCCGTACGCCGGCTCTCGCCGCAGGTCGCCGGTGTCGTCGCCTGCCTCGAAGCGGTCATCGCGACCGTCCTCGCCTGGGTCCTGCTCGGCGAACACCTCTCCGCCCCGCAGCTGGTCGGCGGGGTGATCGTCCTGGTCGGTGCCTTCATCGCGCAGTCGTCGGCGCCCGCGAAGGGCTCCCCCGAACCGGTGGCGAGCGGTGGGCCGGAAAGGGATTTGTCCAGCCGCTCGACGCTCGCATAAGGTCCCGAACATGCCTTCGACGCTCGTTCTTCCGCCTCCGGCCGCCTGAGGCGGGCCCTCCGGAACGCCTGCCCGGCCGCACGCCGGGCGGAACGGTGCTGCCCGCAGACGAAGTCCACGGACCCCGCTGAGCCGCGGTCCTTCCAGAACTTCTGCCTGTCTGCGGAGAAGAACTCGTGTCGAACGCTGCTGTCTCCGGCCTGCCCATCGGGCGTGGCCTTCTCTGTCTGATCGTCGCCGGTGCCGCCTGGGGCACCGCGGGCGCCGCCGCCTCCCTGGTCTACCGGGCCAGTGACATGGGGCCGATCGCCCTCTCCTTCTGGCGCTGCGCGGCCGGCTTCGTGCTGCTGCTCGCCGTCCGCCTCCTGCGTCCGCGCCCCCTTCGGGGCACCGGCGTGTCCCAGCCCCTCGGCCGCAAGGCGCTGCGGGCCGGGGTCACGGGCATCGGGCTCGCCGTGTTCCAGACGGCCTACTTCGCTGCCGTCGACGCCACCGGGCTCGCCGTGGGCACCGTCGTCACCCTCGGCGCCGGACCCGTGTTGATCGCGCTCGGCGCCCGGCTGGCCCTGGGCGAGCGGCTCGGGCGTGGCGGCGTCGCGGCCGTGGCCGGTGCGCTCGCCGGGCTCGCCGTGCTGGCCCTCGGCGAGGGCGCGACCGTACGGCCGTGGGGCGTGCTGCTGGCGCTGGTGTCCGCGGCCGCGTACTCCGTGATGACCCTGCTGACCCGCAAGTGGGGTCGCGACGGCGGGGCCGACGCCGCCAGTACGTCCCTCTGGGCCTTCGCGGTGACCAGTCTGAGCCTGCTGCCCTTCGCCCTCGCCGAAGGCCTCGTGCCGCACACGGCCGACCCTGTCCGGCTCGGCTGGCTCCTGATGTACATCGCGGCTGTCCCCACGGCGCTCGCGTACGCCCTCTACTTCGCGGGCGCGGCCGTGGTGCGGTCGGCCACCGTGTCCGTGATCATGCTGCTGGAGCCGGTCAGCGCGGCGGTGCTCGCCGTCGTCCTTCTCGGTGAACACCTGACGACTCCGACCCTCGCGGGCACGCTGCTGATGCTGGGGTCCGTCACGGGGTTGGCTCTGGCGGAGGCACGGGGGACGCAACGGCTGTCGGCGTGACAGGAGCTTTCTGTGGGGGCGCCCGGTTCCTCGCCCCCGCCGCCCCTACCCGTCCCATCCCCAGGGGCTCCGCCCCTTCGACCCCGGGTGCGGGCGGGTGGGGGCTGGTCGCGCCCACGCGGCGGAGCCGTAAACCGACACAGCCCCGCGCCCCTGCTGGGGGCTGCGCCCCGGATCCCGGTTGTTCTTCGGGTGCGGGCGGGTGGGGGCTGGTCGCGCCCACGCGGCGGAGCCGCAAATCGACACAGCCCCGCGCCCCTTCTGGGGGCTTCGCCCCCCAGACCCCCAGGCTCAGGCCGGGCGGCGGCGCAGTATGTGTTCGCGGGCCCCGGGGTCACCCGGGCCCGCCCGCTGGGTCAGGTTCGTCGCGATCCGGTCCTGGACCTCCTTCGTCCGCTTGCCCGCGTACTTGAACTTGGCGCGTACGCCGGTGACTTCGAGACGCAGGCCCCGGATGCCGGACAGCAGGCGGCCGAACGGAGCCTCGTCGAGCGTCACTTCAGCGGAGCCACCCTCGGGCTGGAAGTGGCCGACCTGGCGGTTGAGCAGCTCGGCCTTCTCGGCCGGGTCGTCCACGACCTGGGCCCGGCAGCGGAGTTGGACGGCAGCGTAGAAGCTGGTCGGCACGCCGTGCTCGGGCGGGGTGTCCGGGTCCGCCTGCCAGGGGCCGGGCACATAGACGTAGTCGTCCACCACGCTCAGCACGACCTCGGGGTTCGCCAGCAGCGCGGGCCACATCGGGTTGGGTCGGGCCAGGTGCGTGACGGCCTCGCCGCGCTCGCCGTCGTACGCGAAATGCAGTGGCTGGACGTGCGGCGGTTCGCCGTCCAGGCCGTTGACGACGAGCTGCCCGAAGTCGTGGACGGCCAGCCATCGTTGCCACTCGGCGTCGTCGCGGGGTGCGTCCCAGGGGTGGATCAGCATCACAGGGCCCCGAGGTAGTCGGGGAGCTCGGTACCGGGGGCCAGGCCGGGGTCGGCGACCGGCGCGTCGTACCCCTTGCGCAGCGGGACGAGGCCGGCCCAGTGGGGGAGCGCGAGGTCCTCGGGCTCGTCGTTCACGCCGCCGGTGCGGAGCTTGGCGGAGACCTCGTCGAGGTCGAGGCGGATGACGGCGGTGGCGGCGAGCTCCTTCGTGTTGGCGGGCCGCGAGTCGCGGGACCGGCCCGCCACGACGTGATCGACCAGCGCGTCCAGAGCGACCCGCTTCTCCTCCGGGTCCGTCACGTCGTACGCGGTGCCGTGCACCACCACGGACCGGTAGTTGATCGAGTGGTGGAACGCCGAGCGGGCCAGGATCAGCGCGTCGACATGCGTGACCGTCAGGCACACCGCAAGCCCCGGGTCCGCCTGCCCGGTCATCCGCAGCGGGCGCGAGCCCGTCGAGCCGTGGACATAGAGCGTCTCGCCGACCCGGCCGTACAACGTGGGCAGCACGACCGGCGCGCCGTCGCGGACGAAGCCGAGGTGGCAGACGTAGGCCTCGTCGAGTATCGCGTGCACCAGTTCCTTGTCGTACGACGCCCGGCCAGGGGAGCGGGTCGGGACGGTGCGGCCGGTCGGTGTGTAGGCGGCGGCCGGCGACGTCGACGTTTCGGTCCCTTGCATGACGGTCTCCCTTGCGTTTCTGGTGCGCTCTTGCACTCTGTATTGCACTAGTGCACAATCTACTTTGTGCTAGGAGGATATCGGATCGAAGGGCGACGCGCAGCAGAGATTGCGGCGAGCGTCGAACGCGCGGTGGGTGCCGGCGAGCTGGAGCCAGGTCAACTGCTCCCACCCATGCGGGAGTTGGCGGTCGAGCTCGGTGTGAACCCCAACACGGTCGCGGCCGCCTACCGGATCCTGCGGGAGCGCGGGGTCATCGAGACGGCCGGGCGGCGGGGCAGCCGGGTGCGGCCCAAACCGGCCACGACGGGGCGCGAGTCCATCCGGGTGGACGTACCCGAAGGCGTACGGGACGTGGCGAGCGGCAACCCGGACCCGCTGCTGCTCCCACCGCTGGCCCAGGCGTTCGCGGCGGCCGCCGAGCAGAACGACCGGGAGCCGGTCATGTACGGCGACCCGGCCGTGGAGCCGGAGCTGGCGCGCACCGCGCGGGCCGCCTTCGACGCCGACGGCGTTCCGGACGGACCGATCGCCGTCACCTCGGGCTCGCTCGACATGATCGAGCGCGTCCTCGCGGCCCACCTCAAGCCCGGCGACACCGTCGCCGTCGAGGATCCCGGCTGGGGCAGCCTGCTCGACCTCGTCCCGGCCGTCGGACTGCGGACGGCCCCGGTCGGCGTGGACGACGAGGGTCCGCTCCCGGACGACGTGCGCCGGGCCCTGGAGGCGGGCGCGCGCGCCCTGATCGTCACCGACCGGGCGCAGAATCCGACGGGAGCGGTCGTGAGCGCCGCACGCGCGCGTGCCCTGCGATCCGTGCTGAGGGACCACCCGGACGTCCTGCTCGTCGAGGACGACCACGGCCACGGCATCGTCGACCTCCCCCTGCACACCCTGGCCGGCACCACCCGCACCTGGGCTTTCGTCCGCTCGGCCGCCAAGGCCTATGGCCCCGACCTCCGCCTCGCCGTGTTCACCGGCGACCCCGTCACCGTCGACCGGGTCCGCGGCCGCCAACGCCTCGGCCCCGGCTGGGTCAGCCGCCTCGGCCAGCGTGCCCTGGTCCGGCTGTGGGCCGAGGGTGCCGTCGTCCCGAAGTCGGTGTCAGCCGCGTACGGCACCCGGCGGGACGCCCTGATCGCCGCACTGGCGGACCGGGGCATCACCGCCCATGGCCGGAGCGGCCTGAACGTCTGGGTCCCGGTACCCGACGAGACGGGCGCGGTGGCCCGCCTGCTGCACGCGGGCTGGGCCGTAGCCCCGGGCGCGCGCTTCCGCATGAGCGCGCCGCCTGGGATCCGCATCACCATCGCGACGCTCGCCGCCGACGAGGTTGCCCCGCTGGCGGACGCGGTGGCGACGGCGGTTGGCCCCGCACCGGCGAGGGGCTACGTCTAGAGAGGGACGGGGCGCAGCCAACTGCCTTTGGGGGCGCGGGGAACTGCGCGACCAGCCACATCCGACCGGCAGTCGTCGTCACTCCCTGCCCCCACCTCGCTAGGCGCCCCGCTTCACGTGAGTAGCGGACGCGGTGGCGACGGCGGTTGGCCTCGCACCGGCGAGGGGCTACGTCTGGAAAGAGACGGGGTGCAGCCAACTGCCTTTGGGGGCGCGGGGAACTGCGCGACCAGCCACATCCGACCGGCAGTCGCTGTCACTCCCTGCCCCCACCTCGCTAGGCGCCCCGCTTCACCTGAGTAAGCGCCGCCCCCACAAGAACGACCACCGCCCCGACCGGCGTGGTCCACCGAAGCGACTCCCCGAGCACCACAACCCCCGCAGCCGTCGCGATGACCGGAATGAAGTACGTCACCATCTGCGCCGTCGTCGGCCCCACCTCGGCCACGAGCCCGTACTGAAGCAGCACAGCCAGCCCCGTACCGAGCGCCCCCAACCCCGCGATCGCGAGCAGGGGCAGCACCGGGAAGTTGCTCGGCACGGACGTGAACACCGGTGTCACCACAGCCAGTTGCACCGTCGCCAACAACAACTGCGCCCCCGTGAGCGACAGATGCGACTCACTGGAGCCGGCCAACGTACGGCGAACGTATATCCACCCGATCGGATAGCTCAACGACGCCAGCAGCGCCATCACCGTCCCCGTGGCATCCAGCCCATGAAACCCCTGCCACGCCCCGAGCACCGTCAGCACACCCAGGAACCCGACCCCGAGCCCGGCCACCCTGACCCGCGTCGGCCGGTCCTCCGAGAGCGCGACCAGGGACAGGGCCATGCCCCACAGCGGCGAGGTCGCGTTGCAGATGCCGGCGAGCGTGGAGGGAATCGTCAGCTCGGAGTACGCGAACAACGAGAACGGCAGTGCGTTGAGCAGGAAGGCGGCGACCGTCAGATGCCCCCACGTGCGCGCCCCGCGCGGCAACCGCTCCCGCTTCACCGCCATCGCGGCCGCCAGTACCGCCGTACCGAACACCAGCCGCCCGAGGGTGACCTGGAAGGGGGCGTAGCCATGGGTGCCCACCTTGATCAGCAGAAAGCTGAACCCCCAGATCAGCGAGAGGGTGGCGAAACGCAGACGCCAGTCGAGGCGCGCGCGGGGGCGAGGGCGGGAGTCGGCGAGGGGAGGGGCGGGGGCCGGGGCACGAGAGTCGGTGGCGGTGGTCATGGCAGCAACAATGCGGCACACGACTTCGTAGCACAACCGAGATTTCGCACCCGGTATCTCGTAGTATTGCTTACATGTTGAACCTGGAGCGCCTGCGCACCCTCGACGCCCTCGCCCGCCACGGCTCGGTCAGCGGCGCGGCGGAAGGCCTGCACATCACGACGTCCGCCGTCTCGCAGCAGATGTCCAAGCTGGAGCGCGAGGTCGGCCAGCAACTGCTCGCCAAGAACGGCCGGGGCGTACGGCTCACGGACGCGGGACGACTGCTCGCCGAGCACGCCTCGCGCATCCTGTCGCAGGTCGAGCTGGCCCAGTCCGACCTGGAGGCGCAGCGCGGCAAGGTCGTCGGCGAGCTGAGACTGGCGGCGTTCCCGACCGCCGCGCGCGGGCTGTTCCCGTCCGCGCTCTCCGCCCTGCGTGCCGAGCACCCCGCGCTGCGCGTGCGCTCCTGCGAGCTGGAGCCGGAGAACGGCATCGCCGGGGTGATCCGCGGCGACTTCGACCTGGCCGTCGTGCTCGACTGGTACAACAAGCCGATGGCGCTGCCCGAGGGCCTGGTCAAGGCGCACATCCTGGACGATCCGGCCGACGTGGCGATGCCGGTCGGTCACCGGCTCGCGGACCGCGACGAGGTGGACCTCGCCGAGTTCGCCGAGGACGAGTGGATCACCTGGGGCGAGGGCGAGTTCTGCCACGAGTGGCTGATGTTCACGCTGCGCTCCAAGGGCATCGAGCCCCTTCTCGGCCACCGCGCCCCCGAGACCCACACCCAGCTCGCGCTGGTCGCGGCCGGACTCGGCGTGTGCATCGCGCCGCTGATGGGGCGCCATCCGATGCCCGCGGGGGTGGTGACGGTGCCGTTGAAGCAGCGGGTGCGGCGGCATGTGTACGTCGTCTGGCGCGCCGACGCCGACCGCCGCCCGTCGATCCGGGCGGCGGTGCGGGCGCTGCGCGAAGTGGGGGAGAACGTCTCCTGACGCCGCCTCGGCCTACCGCCTACAGCCTGCCTCCTGCCGCTTACAGCGCTCCCAGCTTCCGGAAGTCCCAGGACACGATCTTCTCCGGCGTCAGCCGCACCCACGCGTGCCGGCCGTCGTGCGGCATCTCGTCCAGGCCGAAGTTCTTGCGCGCGAACAGCGTCTCGGGGACGTCGAGTTCGGCGCGCAGCTCGCCGACGCGAGGGCTCTCGCCCACGAACTCGACGGTGCCGGACAGCTCGACGCCCCGCAGTTGCTCATACTCCTCACCCGTGTCGACCACGATCGCGACCCGCGGATCGCGGCACAGATCGGCCCACCGCTTGCTGCGGACGACCGAGTACAGCCACAGCGAGTTGCCGTCCCAGGCGAACCACAGGGCGCTGACATGCGGAAAGCCATCGGTGGACACCGTGGCGACCCGGCAGGTGCGCTGGGTGGTGAGGAACTCGTCCAGCTCACCGGGCGTCATCATGATCTTCCGGCCCCGGCGCTGAGTGACGGTCATGCGGCCCCCTCTTCTCTCACGTCGTGCCAGAGGAGAGATCCTCTGACATCACGTCAGAAAAGGATGAGTCGTCTTCCCCGCGGAGGCAATGGTGGTTCCGTCCTGACTCGAACGTGGCTACGCTCGCCCGCCCACGCCGCCGTCCGGCCCAGGGGGATCCATGCCGTCGTACGCCGAACTCAGCGAGCTCCTCGACCCCGCGACCACCGTCCTGCTCACCGTCGAATGCCAGGAGGGCGTCGTCGGACAGGACAGCGCACTGCCCGAACTCGCCGCCGAGGCCCGCTCCTCGGGCACCCTCGCCCACATCGCCCGGCTGGTCGCGGCCGCCCACGAGAGCGGCGTCCAGGTGATCCACGCGATCGCCGAACGCCGCGCCGACGGACGGGGGGCGAGCCACAACGCCCGCCTCTTCCGCGCCGCCGAACGGCTCCCCGTCCAGCAGCTGTCCGGCAGCGAGGCGGTCCGCGTGGCGGCGCCGATCGAGGTCGCCGAGGAGGACTTCGTCGTACGCCGTCTGCACGGCCTGTCCCCGATCCAGGGCACCGACGTCGACGCCCTGCTGCGCAACGTCGGCTGCCGCACGCTGATCGTCACCGGCGTCTCGGCCAACGTGGCGATCCCCAACACGGTCTTCGACGCCGTGAACCGGGGTTACGTCGTGGTCGTGCCCCGGGACGCCGTCGCCGGGGTGCCCTCCGACTACACCCCGGCGATGATCCGCCACACCCTCGCCCTGGTCGCCACGGTCGCGACCACGGACGAGGTACTGGACGGCTTCAGGCGTCCGCGTGTCAGGCGAGCGTGATCGAGTCGCCCGCCACGCTGATCTCCTTGGCGGCCAGCGGCTGGGTGGCCGGCCCCTTCTTCACGCTGCCGTCCAGAACGGAGAACTGACTGCCGTGGCAGGCGCAGGACAGGGTGTCCTCCTTGAGGTCGGTCATCGGACAGTTCTGGTGGGTGCAGATCGTCGAGAAGGCCTTGTAGTCGCCCGCCGTCGGCTGCGAGACCACCACCTTCTCGTCGCTGAAGACCTTGCCGCTGCCCTCCGGGATGTCGGCGGTCTTGGCGAGGGCCGCACCGCCGCCGCCCGCCTCCGTGGACGAGCCGCCGCCCGCTTCGGTGCTCGCGCCGCCGCCGGCGGGGGCACCCTGTTCGGTGGCCGAGCCGGACGCGTCGTCGTCCGACCCGCACGCGGTCAGCGCAGCGGCGAGCCCCGCCGCGCCGACCGCCGCCACGACGGTACGGCGGCTCGGGCCCGACACCGGCTGAACTGATTCGCTGGTCATGCTGACGTTCCTTCCGCGGATTCTTGATCTGCCGAGAGGTACGGTCCTTCGGGACCGGCTGTTCAGACGCAGTCGAAATCCTGACCCGGTCCGGCCAGGAGGTGGGTAAAGCGGAGCTGTCGGTTCACTGTCCAGTGCTGTCGATGCGCTGTCGGCGCAAACCTGTCGCAGCCCGCCCGGCCCGTCCCTCGCCCCCGCCTGCGCGCCAGTAACCTGGGGCGATGCTCAAAGAAGTCATCGCGACCCGCTATATCACGCCGCTGCGTGAGGGCGGTTCGCTGCCGGGGCTCGTCGAGGCCGACGACTTCGGGACGTACGTCATGAAGTTCAGCGGCGCCGGACAGGGCCGCAAGACACTGGTCGCCGAGGTCGTCTGCGGTGAACTCGCCCGCAGGCTGGGCTTCCGGGTGCCCCGGCTGGTGACGGTGGAGCTCGACCCCGTGCTCGGGCTCGGCGAACCCGACCAGGAAGTGCAGGGACTCCTCAAGTCCAGCGGCGGCACCAACCTCGGCATGGACTTCCTCTCCGGCGCGCTCGGCTTCGACCCCCTCGCATGCGACGTGAGTGCCGAGGACGCCGGGCGGATCGTCTGGTTCGACGCCCTGGTCAACAACGTCGACCGGTCCTGGCGCAACCCCAACCTGCTGATGTGGCAGGGCGAACCATGGCTCATCGACCACGGCGCCACCATGATCTGGCAGCACAACTGGCCCGGGGCCGGGGCCTCGGCGGCGCGTCCGTACGACGCCTCCGACCATGCCCTCGCCTCCTTCGCACCGGACGTGCGGGCGGCCGCCGCGGAGTTGGCGCCGTTCGTCACCGAGGAACTGCTCGCCGAGGTGACCTCCGAGATCCCGGAGGTCTGGCTGGCGGACGAACCGGGGTTCGCCTCGGCGGACGCGCTGCGCAGGGCGTACGCCCGGCCGCTGGTCGCACGGGCCGCCGTCATCCACGAACGCATCGAGGGGATCAAGTGAGCGAGCGCACGCTGGGGACCCGTTCCCGCGCCCAGGACGTCTTCGAGTACGCGCTGCTGCGGGTCGTCCCGCGCATCGAGCGCGGGGAGTGTCTGAACGCCGGCGTGCTGGTGTACTGCCGCGCCCGCTCCTTCGTCGCCGCACGGACCCACCTGGACGAGGCCAGGCTGCGGGCGCTGGACCCCGACGCCGACGTCGCCGGGGTGCGGGCCGCACTCGGCGCCGTCGAGGGTGTCTGCGCGGGCGGCGAGGCGGCGGGGCAGGCCGCGGGCGACGATCCCGGGCGGCGCTTCCGCTGGCTGGTCGCGCCCCGCTCGACCGTCGTCCAGCCGGGCCCCGTGCACACCGGACTGACCTCCGATCCGGCGGCCGAGGCGGAGCGGTTGCTCGATCTGTTGGTGAAGTGACGGATCAGCTGACGGAACGGGTAATGGATCACATGCCCGCGGTGGCCGTTGACACCGCGTGCCAGGGCTTCTAGCGTCACGTCCATCGAAGGTACTAAGCGGTCGCTCACCCGAGGAGAGTCATCCATGTCCACCACTGAGCAGCGGGTCGCCGTGGTCACCGGCGGAGCGCGCGGCATCGGCGCCGCCACCGCCGTACGACTGGCCGCCGAGGGCCGCGCGGTCGCCGTGATCGACCTCGACGAGGCCGCCTGCAAGGACACCGTGGAGAAGATCACCGCGGCCGGCGGCAAGGCCATCGCGGTCGGCTGCGACGTCTCCGACGAGGCGCAGGTCGAGGCGGCCGTCGCGCGCATCGCCGAGGAGCTCGGCGCCCCGACGATCCTGGTCAACAACGCGGGTGTGCTCCGGGACAACCTGCTGTTCAAGATGAGCGTCGCCGACTGGGACACCGTCATGAACGTCCATCTGCGCGGCGCCTTCCTGATGTCCAAGGCCTGTCAGAAGCACATGGTGGACGCGGGCTTCGGCCGGATCGTCAACCTCTCCTCGTCCTCCGCGCTCGGCAACCGCGGCCAGGTCAACTACTCCGCCGCCAAGGCCGGCCTCCAGGGCTTCACCAAGACCCTCGCCAAGGAGCTCGGCAAGTTCGGTGTCACGGCCAACGCCGTCGCCCCCGGCTTCATCGCCACCGAGATGACCAAGGCCACCGCCGACCGCGTCGGCATGGGCTTCGAGGACTTCAAGGCCGCCGCCGCCACCCAGATCCCGGTGGCCCGCGTCGGTGAGCCCGACGACATCGCCAACGCCATCGCCTTCTTCACCGGCGAGGCGGCCGGATTCGTCTCCGGCCAGGTGCTGTACGTCGCCGGCGGACCGCTCGACTAGGGCTCAGGGGAGACACGGACATGACGGAACTGCCTGCACTCTCCGGCAAGGTCGCCCTCGTCACGGGCGCCAGCCGCGGCATCGGCTACGGCGTCGCCGAGGCGCTCGTCGCCCGCGGCGACCGCGTGGTCATCACCGGCCGGGGCGAGGACGCCCTCAAGGAGGCCGTCGAGCAGCTCGGCGCCGAGCGCGCCGTCTACGTGGCCGGCAAGGCGCACGACGAGGCCCACCAGGCCCTCGCCGTCGAGCGCGCCATGGAGGCCTTCGGCCGGGTCGACTACCTGGTCAACAACGCCGGTACCAACCCGGTGTTCGGGCCGATCGCCGACCTCGACCTGGGGGTCGCGCGCAAGGTCTTCGAGACCAACGTGATCTCCGCGCTCGGCTTCGCCCAGAAGACCTGGCACGCCTGGCAGAGGGACAACGGCGGCGCGATCGTCAACATCGCCTCCGTCGCGGGCCTCGCGCCCTCGCCCTTCATCGCCGCCTACGGCGTCAGCAAGGCCGCGCTGATCAACCTGACCCAGCAGCTGGCGCACGAGTTCGCGCCGAAGGTGCGGGTCAACGCCATCGCCCCGGCCGTGGTCAAGACCAAGTTCGCCCAGGCCCTGTACGAGGGGCGGGAGGCGGAGGCCGCCGCGGCCTACCCGCTGGCCCGGCTCGGCGTGCCCTCCGACATCGGCGGCGCCGCCGCGTTCCTCACCTCGGACCAGTCCGACTGGGTCACCGGTCAGACGCTCGTCGTCGACGGCGGCATCTTCCTCAACGCCGGCGTCGGCTGAGGCACGGGAATTCCGACAGGGGCGCAGCTGGACACCAGCGGCGCCCCTGTCGGCGTATCGGGAGATCAACGGCCGTTGACAACGTAGTCACCGAAGAGGTGAACAAGTGCTCCTGAGACGGGAGGTCCACCGGCCGGAACACTGCGGTATGTTTTGCCGACCCTTGGCATGGCAGATCGAGGAGCGTGCGCGTGTTCAACCGGATCCGACGCCTGCGGCAGGTGGCGGCCATCGCGTCCATATCGTCCCTGTTGGCGGGGTGCGGTGTCCTCTCGTCCGATTCCTCGGACGAGGAAGGGCCGATCGTCGTGGGGACCACGGCCGCCCCCAGCACCCTTGATCCCGCCGCGTCCTGGGACAGCTCCTGGGAACTGTTCCGCAACATTTACCAGACGCTGCTCAGCTACCCGTCCGGCTCGACCGCCCCCGAGCCCGACGCCGCGGAGAACTGCCGGTTCACCGACAACACGAACATGAAGTACCAATGCGAACTGCGCGAGGGCTTGCAGTTCTCCGACGGGCACACCCTCGACGCGAAAGCGGTCAAGTACTCGATCGACCGGATCCGGAAGATCAACGTCAACGGCGGCCCGGCCGGCCTGCTCGGCAGCCTCGAACGCGTCCAGGTGCTGAACGACCGCGAGATCGTCTTCCACCTGAACAAGGCCGACGCCACCTTCCCGTTCGTGCTCGCCACCCCCGCGATGTCGATCATCGACCCCGGGGACTACCCGGCGGACAAGCTCCGCGAGGACGGCACGGTCGTCGGGTCCGGGCCGTACACCCTGGAGTCGTACGACGAGGGCAAGCAGGCCGAGCTCGTCAAGAACGACAAGTACGACGGGTATGCGGAGCGCAAGAACGACGCGGTGACCATCCGTTACTTCCAGGACTCGCCCACCATGGTCGCCGCACTGCGCGACCAGGAGCTCGACGTCGCCTTCCGCGGCCTCGCCGCCGACGACATCGTCGAGATCCAGGCCGACGACGAGGACGACCTCCAGCTGATCGAGGGCTCCGGCACGGAGATCAACTACCTGGTCTTCAACCCCAAGGACCCCATGGCCGGCAAGACCGCCGTCCGCAAGGCCATCGCCCAGGTCATCGACCGACCGGCCATCGCCCACAAGGTCTACAAGGACACCGTCGAGCCGCTGTACTCCATGGTCCCCAAGGGCCTGACCGGACACACCACGGGCTTCTTCGACGACTTCGGCGAGCCCAGCGCCGACAAGGCCCGCGCGATCCTCGCCGACGCGAACATCACCACCCCCGTCCCGCTCACCCTCTGGTACACCAGCGACCGCTACGGCTCCGCCACCAAGGCCGAGTTCGAGGAGCTCAAGAGCCAGCTCGAGGACTCCGGACTCTTCGAGATCACCCTCAAGAGCCGCCCCTGGAAGTCGTACGTCACCGGCTACCAGAACGGCGAGTACCCGGTGTTCGGGCGCGGCTGGTTCCCCGACTTCCCGGACGCCGACAACTTCATCGCGCCGTTCGTCGGCAAGCAGAACGCACTCGGCACCCCCTACGTCACGCCCACGATCACCGACCGCCTGCTGCCCAGCTCCCGCGCCCAGAGCGACCGGGCCAACGTCGTCAAGGACTTCGAGGACGCCCAGCGCATCCTCGTCGACGACGCGCGGCTGCTGCCGCTGTGGCAGGGCCGGCAGTACGTGGCCGCGAGCGTGGAGGTCTCGGGCGCGGAGCGGGCGCTGGACCCCTCGACGATCATGATGATGGGCGAGCTGTACCGCAAGACCAGCTGGTAGCGGGGGGATGTGCGGTGGGCGGGGCGGTTGTCAGTGGTCGCCTGTAGGTTCTGAAGCCTGGAGGTGACCGCCCCGCGGTCACCTCCCACCGTTCGCCGCACACCGTAAGGAAGTTGACGTGACCGACATCGCCATGCTGCCCGAGTCCTGGCGCGGGGTTCTGGCCGACGAACTTCAGCAGCCCTATTTCAAGGAGCTGACGGAGTTCGTCGAGGAGGAGCGGGCGAAGGGTCCCGTCTATCCGCCGCGCGAGGAGGTCTTCGCCGCCCTGGACGCCACGCCGTACGAGCAGGTGAAGGTCCTGATCCTCGGCCAGGACCCCTACCACGGCGAGGGCCAGGGCCACGGCCTGTGCTTCTCGGTCCGCCCCGGAGTGAAGACTCCGCCCTCGCTACGCAACATCTACAAGGAGATGAAGGAGGAGCTCGGCCTCCCCGTCCCCGACAACGGCTATCTGATGCCCTGGGCCCAGCAGGGCGTCCTGCTGCTCAACGCGGTGCTGACGGTCCGCGCCGGCGAGGCCAACTCGCACAAGGGCAAGGGCTGGGAGAAGTTCACCGACGCGGTGATCCGGGCCGTGGCCGACCGGCCCGACCCCGCGGTGTTCGTGCTGTGGGGCAACTACGCCCAGAAGAAGCTCCCGCTCATCGACGAGACCCGGCATGTGGTGGTCAAGGGCGCGCACCCCTCCCCGCTGTCCGCGAAGAAGTTCTTCGGGTCCTGTCCGTTCACGCAGATCAACGAGGCGGTGGCCGGACAGGGCCACGAGCCGATCGACTGGCGCATCCCGGACCTCGGATGACACCTCGCCCGGCGGGTCCTTGGCCCGCCCTCCGGCCGGACCGGGCCGGTGCCGTACGGAGCCGCCTGACCGGGATTGCCGGCGGCGGCGGTTAGCGTCGGGAGGGGGACCAGCCGACGAGGGCCCGGAGGACGCGGTGGCGGAGCGACAGGAGCGGATGGCACCGGAGGCCGTGCCGACGCGGATCGGGCAGGTAGTCATGCTGCACCACGCGGGGGACCGCGAGGAGGCCCGGCGGCGGCTGCTGGAGCTGTGGACAGAGCTCGGCGAGGACGGCGACCCCGTGCACCGCTGCACCCTGGCCCACTACCTGGCCGACACCCAGGACGACCCCACGGACGAACTGGCCTGGGATCTACGGGCGTTGACGGAGGCGGAGGGAGCGGGCGGTGCGCTCGCCGTACGGGCGCTGTACCCCTCGCTGCATCTGAATCTGGCCGCCGACTATGTGAAGCTCGACCGCGCCGAGGCGGCCCACGTTCATCTGCGCCGGGCGCGGGCCGCGGCGGGGGCGTTGGGGGACGACAGCTACGGGGACGGGGTGCGGGCGGAGATCCGGCGGCTGGAGATGCGGTTGGGGGAGGGGCACTAGGGGGTGTCTTGAAAGTCCCGTGCGGTGCCCGCGCCCGCGGCGGCAGCGGCTGGTGTCGCTGCCGGTGCGTGCCGCTCGGCGTGGAGGGCGGGCGGGGCAAGGTGGGGGAGCGGGCTGTGGGTGCGGCCCGCTCGTGTCTCAACGGCCGTACGTCTGCTCGCAGATCTTCGACTCCGGGCTGTCCGGCCTCCAGCCGCCGTACTTCTTCCCCAGCGCGCACACGTCCGCCTTCCCCGGGTTTCCCGGGGCCTCCCTGCGGACGGACTCCGACACGTCGGGGATCTCGACCTGCGGCCGTTCGGGGCGGTCGAGACCCTGGTGGCGGGGTTCCCGGTGCTCGGGACGAGGGTGGGGGTGCGAGCGCGGGCCAGGAGGTGTGCGTTCCGGTGCGGTGGGGGACGCGGGCGTGGTCGGGGCCGGGCGGCGGGACGGTTCGATGAGCGTCAGGGCCTCGCGGGCAGGCGCCTGCACGACCTCGGGATCCATGGACCCGATCGGTCGTGGCGCCGGAGGCTGGGACGGTACCGCCGGCCCACCGGAGGGCGGCCGGTACTGCACCGTCGTACAGCCCGCGAGGGCCGAGACAGCCACGGTGACCAGGAGCGTTGCGGTCGTCGTCGTTCGATGCACGCGCGCAACTCTGCTGGTTCCAGGGGCCGTTGGGACAGGGGAGAAGGTGACGTTGCTCCGAACGGGTGATCTCTGACCCCGTTCGGAGGGTGTGCTCCCGCCGCCGCTGACGTCAGTCGCCGGTGGCGCCGTCGATGCGCTCGCGGACCAGGTCGGCATGGCCGTTGTGGCGGGCGTACTCCTCGATCATGTGGGTGAGGATCCAGCGCAGGTTGAACTGCTCGCCGCTGCGCCTGCTCCTGCCCTTGGAGAGGTCGTCCAGACCGAAGCCGGCCGCGTTGCGCCGGGCGATGTCGATCTCGGCCTGCCAGGTGGCGTAAGCCTCCTCCCAGGTGTCCGTCTCGGTGAGGTGGAACTCGCCGTCCGGATCCTCCTCGGAGAAATAGATCGGCCCCGGGTCATCGTCCATGAGCACCTGGCAGAACCAGCCCCGCTCCACCTCGGCCATGTGCCGCACCAGCCCCATCAGGGTCAGCTCGGACGGCTCCACGGAGGCGGTCCTGAGCTGGGTGTCCGTCAGGCCTTCGCACTTCTGGGCGAGGGTCTGCCGGTGGTAGTCCAGCCAGCCCTCCAGCATCGTGCGCTCGTCGGCGGTGGTGGAGGGCTCATGGCGTTCGATCGTCATGCGTCGCATCCTCGCTCAGCTCGGGCCGGTTGACGAGGGGTTTTACGGTCGGCCGGTTGCGGGCACGCCCTGGCCGAACATTGCGTCGAGCAGTTCGCGCCTACGCCGCGGCGATCACTCCGCGGCGGAGCACGCCCCCGACGACGAGAAGGCCGAGCTGCTGGACCGCTACGGCGACTGGCACGACCCGATCCCCGCGATCCTCGCCGCCGCCCGCCCCGAGGACGTGCTGCGCCACGACGTCCACCACATCGCCGAGCCGCTGCCCGGCCACCACCTCCGCCGGGTCGTCCTGGTCGAAGACGCCGCGCACGCCATGCCGCCCACGCTCGGCCAGGGCGGCAACCAGGCCATCGAGGACGCGGTGGTCCTCGCCCACCACTGCGGCGACCTCGCCGCCTACACGGCAGCACGCCTCCCGCGTACGACCACCGTCGCCCGTCAGGCCGTCAAGGTCGCCCGCCGCAACCTGATGACCAGCCGCGCCGGGATCGCCGTACGGAACACGACTGGCGGCCCCCGCAGCGGCCGTATGCTTCCAGGCAGACCCCGGCAGGCAACCCACAGAGGAGAACACCCCGTGAAGGTCGGCTGCATCGGACTCGGTGACATCGCGCAGAAGGCCTACCTTCCGGTGCTCGGCGTCCAGCCCGGGGTCGAACTTCATCTGCAGACCCGTACGCCCGCCACGCTCACCCGGGTCGCCGACACCCTTCACCTCCCGGCCGGGCAGCGGCACTCCGACCTCGACTCGCTCCTCGCGCAGGGCCTCGACGCCGCGTTCGTGCACGCGCCCACCTTCGCGCACCCGGAGATCGTGACCCGGCTCCTGGAGGCGGGCGTGCCGACGTACGTCGACAAGCCGCTCGCGTACCAACTCGCCGAGTCCGAGCGGCTGGTGGCACTGGCCGAGCGGCGGAACGTGAGCCTCGCCGTCGGCTTCAACCGGCGTTACGCGCCCGGTTACGCACAGTGCGCCGACCATCCGCGCGAGCTGATCCTCATGCAGAAGAACCGGATCGGGCTGCCGGAAGAGCCGCGCTCGATGATCCTGGACGACTTCGTCCACGTCGTGGACACGCTGCGCTTCCTCGTGCCCGGCCCGGTCGTCGACGTGACCGTGCGCGCCCGCGTCGAGGGCGGGCTCCTGCACCATGTCGTGCTCCAGCTCGCCGGCGAGGGCTTCACCGCGCTCGGTGTGATGAACCGGCTCAGCGGCTCGGCCGAGGAGATCCTCGAGGTGTCCGGACAGGACACCAAGCGCCAGGTCCTCAACCTCGCCGAGATCATCGACCACAAGGGTCAGCCGACCGCACGCCGGCGTGGGGACTGGGTCCCGGTGGCCCGGCAGCGTGGCATCGAGCAGGCGGTGCTGGCCTTTCTCGACGCGGTGCGCGCGGGCAAGGTGCTCAGCGCCCGGGACGCGCTGGCGACGCACGAGTTGTGCGAGCGGGTCGTGCGGGCGGTCGAGGACCAGGCTGTCTGAGCCGCCGGCGCCGGTCCGCGTTCAGTGTCCGGGGCGGGCCGGCGAGCCGTGTGAGGGGTGAGCGGGTCGTTCGCGCGGTCCTGGAGCGGGCCGCCGCCTGAGCCGTAGGCGCTGTACCCGTACGCCCTCGGTCGCGCACCAGGCGACCATGATCAGCAGTGCCGCGTACACCGGCCACTCGCCGAAGCGGACGTACGGGGTGACGCCGTCGGCCAACGGCACCTCGAAGACCGCGCTCGTGCTCGCGTCCGTGCCGAGCCAGGAACCGATGCGTTGCCCGCTCGGGCCGTACACCGCGGAGACGCCGGTCAGGGTCGCGTGCACCATCGGCCGGCCCGTCTCGGCGGCGCGCAGTGCGGCGAGCGAGGCGTGCTGCTCAGGGGCCCAGCTCTGCTGGAACGTCGACGTCGCCGACTGGGCGACCAGGATCTGGGCGCCGTCGTCGACGAGGTTGCGGCTCATGTCGGAGAACGCGGACTCGAAGCAGACCATCGGGCCGATCCGCAGGCCGTGCCCGGCGTTCATCACGACCTGTTCCGTGCCGCGCCTGCGGTCCTCGGCCGCGGCCTCGCCCACGGAGGTGGCCCAGCCCAGCAGCGAGCGGGCCGGTATGTACTCCCCGAAGGGGACCAGCCGCATCTTGTCGTAGCGGGCGCCGGTCCGGCCGTCCGGGCCGACGAGGATCGAGCTCTTGTAGATGCCGGGCCTGTCGGAGCGCCGCGCGTCCACGTTGACCAGGATGTTCGCCCCTGTCTCCCGGGACAGGGCCGCGAGGCGCCGCGCGAAGTCGGGCCGGTCGTCGAGGTCGTAGCCGACGCTGCTCTCACCCCAGACGATCAGGTCGGCGCCCTGGCCGGCCAGCTCGCGGGTGAGCTGCTCCTCCCGGTCGAACCGTCGGTCGGGGGCGTTGGTCCCACCCTGTATGACACCTGGCTGGACGACCGCGATCCGGACCCGGTCCTTGACGTCGGGCCGCGGGGACCACACCCAGGCGGCCGACGCGGCGACGGCCGTGGCGACGAGGCCGGCCATCGCGGCGACGCGGCATCGGCGCACCGCCACCAGCACGGCGACCGCGACATTGACGGCCACCACCAGGAAGCCGATCAGCCACACCCCGCCCACCGAGGCGAGCCGCAGCGCGGGCTCCACCTCCCACTGACTGGAGCCCAGCACACCCCATGGTCCGCCCAGCCCCTGCCAGGAGCGGACGAGCTCGATCAGCAGCCAACCGGACGGCAGGACGACGAGGGCCGCCGCGACCCGCCCCGGGGACGGCCGCGCGGGCAACAAGCGGCGCACCAGCCAGCCCCAGGGCGCCCACAGCGCACCGAGCAGGGCGGCGATGACGAACGTGAACACATGGAGATTCGGCAGCAGCCAGTGGTGCATCGCCAGCATGAACCCGAACCCGCCCCACCAGCCGTCGTACAGCGCCCGCTTCCCGGTCGGCGCGGAGCGGAGCAGCGCCGTCCAGGGGACCAGGGCGACGTACGCGAACCACCACCACGACGGCTCGGGGAAGGCGAGCACGGGCAGCGCCCCGGCCAGGGCGGCGGCGACCGAGCGGCGCCACGGGGAGGCGAGCCAGTGGCTGATCGTCTTCATGCATCACCTCCTACCCCGTGGTGCTTCCAGTGTGCTCACAGGCACTGACAACGGGACAGTGGGCCGTGGGCCCGGGACCGGCGTGCCTCAGTCGATCATCGCGGGCGTGATCCGATCGGGCAGCCGGCGCCATTTCTCCTGGACGACCACCTCGCGCAGCAGCCAGCCGGCGTCCGTGCGCAGCAGCGCGAAGGCGTAGCGGCCGCCGCACACGAAGTCGGGGGCGGAGGAGTGGGCGCCGGAGCCATCGCCGTTCCCGGCGAAGCGCATCGGGTTGATGTAGTCGGCCTGCACCCGGGCCGTGTCGCCGGTGTCCTGTTCCAGGATCCCGAAGCGCACCCTCCGGTTGACGATGAGGTGCTGCCGCATCGAGAACAGCCGCATGCTCTCGGCCAGCCAGTCGGCGACGCTCCCCGCGTCCCCCTCGATGCCGCCGGCCGAGCGGTAGTCCGCGCGTCCGCCGGGGGCGAACAGGCTTCGGTAGGCCTCCCAGTCGCCGTCGTCCACGGCCACCGCGTAGTCGGTGATCATTCCGTCGACCGCCATGCGGTCCCTCAGGGTGGCGAGCTCCACACGCTGCGTCATCGGCTCAGTGTTGGGCATGTGGTGCACGGAGCCAAGAGGGCGTGCAGCGATATTCGACGCGTTCGTTGTCAGTGGCCCCTCCTACGCTGTCGACCATGACCAGATGGATGGGGAACACGCAGCTCCTGACGGAACAGGCCGCCGAGTACCGGACCCTCGCCGAACGCGGCGATCTGCCGGAGCTGTCGCGCGCCGTGATGCGGGCCGCCTGTTACAACGGGTCCATGACGGGCGTGGGTTCCGAGAACATGGAACTGCTGCGGGCACTGCCCGACCAGGACCGGCTGGAGCTCGCCGGGATATGGGCGCGGTGGCACGCCCGCGTGGAAGGCGTCTGGTCGGCCGAGGAGTTCAGACGGGACCTGGAGTACTTCCGCACCGAACTGCTCATGGTGGCGTCCGGAGTCGCCCGTGGACTCGACGGGGGCCTGTTGGCCGCCGAACGCCAGGAGCAGCTCTCCGGGTTGCGCGACCAGTACCTCGTCTGGTCGACCCACCGGATCTGGGAACTGGCCGACGCGGAACTCGCCGCCGGTCGCACCCCCGACCCGGCCGTCCTGGCTGCCTTCCGGCGCACCGGCGCGGCCGCGAACCTGCCGGGTCACCGCCGCACCCAGGCAGCTGCGAACGCCGCCGAACCCGGCATGCGGGACCTGCTCGCGCGGCTCCCCGGCCCGGTGCTCAATCCCGGTGAGCCCTGGGCCGACGCGGCTCTCAAGGAAGCCACCGCGGGAGGAGAGTCGTGGCTGCGGCTGCTGGAGCATCCGGCACCGGCGACGGCCGACGCACCGTCGGCCAAGTGGAGACGGACCGGATCGGCGCTGCTGGACGCCGTGGGCCCCGAGGAAGCGCGACGGGCGGTGCTCAGGTGGTTGGAGCTGGTCCCCCTGGACCGGACCTCCCCCCTGGTCGGTCATCCGCACGTCCACTTCGACGTGAACGCGTGTCTGGATCCCTTCAACTCCCATGTGCTGCGCGGACTTGCCTGGATGCTGTCGCTCCTGCCGCCTCGACCGGACACCACCGAAGCCCTCGTCGGCCTCGTCGAGACCTCCCTGGACCACCGGTCGGGAGACTCTCCCCGCTCACCCCATGTGGCCGAGGCGGGCATCGCGGCGCTGGCCCGGATCGGGGACCGGGCGGCACGGGCGGAGTTGGAGACCCTGAGCCGATGGGGCACGCACCAGGGCGCGTTGCGGCGCGTGGACAAGGCACTCGCGTCGCTCTGATCAGGCCCGGAACACCGTGTCGCTCTGATCAGGCCCGAAACGCCGCGTCGCTCTGATCAGGCCCGGACTGGAGCGACTGCCGGTCGACCCTGGCACGCAGCCGTTCAAAGGCGGTGGGTGTGGGGCGGTCGCCCAGGAAGTCCTTGATGCGGCGGGCGCATTCCTGCGGGGTGGTGTGGGTGGTGTCGCAGTCCACGTCGTAGACGCCGTGTGCGTGCACCTGCGCCGACTGGGCGGCGGCGAGACCGGCCGGCCGGTCGCCCCGCTCGCGCTCCCGGCGCTCCAGTTCCTCCGGGGCGCAGTGCACCTTGACGAGAACGACGTCCTGCGGAACGAAGAGCGACAGACAGTCCCTGAGGCGCCACTCGGCGCTCAACACATGGTCGACGACGACGTGGTTGCCGGCCGCGGCCATGCCGGCGACCGCACGGTGGAAGCCCTGCCAGGTGCGGTGGAGGACGGTCGCGAGCTGGTCCGGCGGGACCGCGGTGCTGGAGCGCATCGCGTGGAAGGCGTCGACGGGCAGATGGAAATACGGCTCGTCGAGGATCCGCAGCAGCTCGGCGGCGATGCTCGACTTGCCCGAACTGGACGTGCCGTTCAGGAAGATGACGAGGCCACGGCGAGCGGGTACGTGATCCAGATGCTCCATGGAGTGGATCTTAGGCACAGGGGCCGCGGGCCTGTCTCAGGCCGCCTCGATGACCTCACCGCGGATGGCGGCCGCCCACTCGACCACCAACAGCTCGTACTCCGCGCGCTCCTGAGCGGACAGCGAGCCGCCCGCGCGCAGCCACAGGGCGCGAATCTCCTCGTTCACCTCGGCAGCAGACCGCACGGAACCAGGGCCTAAGGAATGGGGGGACATGCGGACAAGCCTAGGGGCAAGGACTGACAGTCCGCTACCGGACGGCTACGCACAACGTATGTGATTGGTCACGGACTTGGGGTGGACCCGCTCGTACTGACCTGCCGGTCAGGAGGCGGGCCGCTCGGTCGATGTGCCCGGGGGCGCAACGGCAGTGGATCGAGCCGCATCTGCCGATGGGCGAGTACGGCCCGCACCCTGAGCGGCTGCGGGATCAGTTTGAGGGTGTGACCTGGCGGTTCAAGACAGGCGCGCAGTGGCGTGAGATGCCCGGCGATTTCGGGCCCTGGTCGACCGTCTACGGGCGCTTCCGGGTCTGTGTGGAACGTCGTGTAATTGGTTCAGGCCGCGATTCCGTGAATGCCAGGTCGGCGTGCGACTGCGGGAACGTTTTCTCGTGGGGATAGCCCTGGTGTGGGGGCTGCCGCGGTCGAGGATGTGCTGTTTCCCGGGATCGATGTGCGTGTCACGGCGGTGCACGCCACAGAGGAGAGAGTCGCTTTGGGGGCGTCGTCGTGTGGGCAGCCGCCGGCCTGTCCGGACTGCGGCTGGAACGGCGTACGGGAGTGCTCCTTGACCGAGTCGTGGACGATCTGTGCGAAGTCCTCGTCCTCCCAGTCGCGGCGCGCGAAGCCGATGAGAGAGAACCCCGGAGGCAGCAGGCCGCCGTTGGCGAGGTCGTAGACGGCGGGCATCAGCTTCTTGCGGGACAGATCGCCGGTGACGCCGAAGATGACGAGCCCGGACGGGCCCGCGATGCGTGGGAGGCGGCGGTCCTGGGGGCGCGCAGCGGATTGGTCCAGCCGTTGATCTCCGACATGGCGTCAGACCTCCGTGCGCGCGAGGCGCTTGAGCTCGGCGGCGGTGGCGGTGAGCAGGTCGCGCCACGCCTGCTCGAACTTCTCCACACCCTCGTCCTCCAGCAGTTGGACCACGTCGCCGTACGGGATGCCGAGGTCGGATATGGCGTCGAGGTCGGCGCGAGCCTGGGCGTAGGTGCCGGCGATCGTGTTCCCGGTGATCTCGCCGTGGTCGGCGGTGGCCCGGAGGGTGGCTTCCGGCATGGTGTTGACGGTGCCAGGGGCGACCAGTCCGGTGACGTAGAGGGTGTCCGGATAGGCGGCGTCCTTCACACCGGTGGAGGCCCACAGCGGCCGCTGTTTGTTGGCACCGGCCTCTTCCAGGGCGACCCAACGGTCCGAGGGCTGTGTCGCGGTGTCGGCAGAGCCGAAGACCTCCTCGTACGCCTGATAGGCGAGGCGGGCGTTGGCCAGGCCCGCCTTGCCCTTGAGGGACTTGGCCCGGTCACCGCCGATCCTGTCGAGACGCTCATCGATCTCGGTGTCCACGCGGGAGACGAAGAAGGAGGCCACCGAGTGGATCCTCGACAGGTCCAGGCCTGCCGCCCGGGCCTTCTCGAGGCCGGAGAGGTAGGCGTCCATGCCCTCGCGGTAGCGGGCGAGGGAGAAGATCAGCGTGACGTTGACGCTGATGCCCTTGGCCGTCACCTCGGTGATGGCCCCGAGGCCGGCCTCGGTGGCCGGGATCTTGATGAGCACGTTGTCGCGGTCGACGAGCCAGGCAAGCAGTTCCGCCTCGGCGATCGTCGCTGCGGTCTCGTGCGCCAGACCCGGGTCGACCTCGATGGAGACCCGGCCGTCCCGACCCCCTGACGACTCGTACACCGGGCGCAGGACATCCGCTGCGTCCCGTACGTCGGCGGTGGTGATCATGCGGATCGCCTCTCCGACGGTGACGCCACGGGTGGCCAGATTCGTGAGCTGCTGTTCATAGTCGCCCCCGCTCCCCACTTCGCGGGAGCGGGCGGCTGCCCAGTCACCGCTGACCGCCTTCTGGAAGATCGACGGATTGGTGGTGACGCCCACCACGTGCTGCTCTTCCATGAGTTCGGCGAGGTTGCCGGAGGTGATACGTGTGCGGGACAGGTCGTCGAGCCAGATCGAGACGCCTTCGTCGGAGAGGCGCTTGAGTGCATGCGACATGGGACTGCATCTCCTGGGAGGGGCGAAGAAGGGGCGTCGCTCAGAGAGAGGCGGCGTCCATGCCGAAACGTGTGTCGAGCGCGGCCCGCGCGGCCGCGGCGACCGCCTCGGCGGTGAAGCCGAACTCGCGGAAGAGGAACTTCGCGTCGGCGCTCGCACCGAAGTGCTCGAGCGAGACGATGCGGCCGCTGTCGCCGACGTAGCGGTGCCAGGTGAGGCCGATACCGGCTTCGACGGCGACGCGAGTGATGACCGCCGGGGGCAGCACGCTGTCCCGGTACGCCTGGTCCTGCTGCTCGAACCATTCCACGGAGGGCATGGACACCACGCGCGTCGGGATCCCGTCGGCCTGTAGCAGCTCGCGTGCTCCGACGGCCAGCTGCACCTCGGAGCCGGTGGCGATCAGGATCACCTGGGGGGAGCGGCCGGCGGCCTCGGCCAGGACGTAACCGCCCTTGGCGGCATCCTCGTCGGGTTCGTAGGTGGGCACGTTCTGCCGCGTGAGCGCCAGGGCGTGCGGCGCGGGCTCGGTACTGTGGCGGCGCATGATCTCGCGCCACGCGATGGCGGTCTCGTTGGCGTCGGCCGGGCGGACGACGTTCAGACCCGGGATGGCGCGCAGGCCGGCCAGGTGCTCGACGGGCTGGTGGGTGGGGCCGTCCTCGCCCAGGCCGATGGAGTCGTGCGTCCAGACGTAGGTGACGGGCAGCTTCATCAGCGCCGCCAGGCGCACGGCGGGACGCATGTAGTCCGAGAAGACGAGGAACGTGCCGCCGTAGACACGCGTGTTGCCATGCAGGGCGATGCCGTTCATGGCCGAACCCATCGCGTGCTCGCGGATCCCGAAGTGGACCGTACGGCCGTACGGGTCAGCCTCTGGCAGCGGATTGCCGTCCGGGAGGAAGGACGAAGTCGCGTCGATGGTGGTGTTGTTGGAGCCCGCCAGGTCGGCCGAGCCGCCCCACAGCTCGGGGATCACCGCGCCGAGCGCATGCAGTACCTTGCCGGAGGCCGCGCGGGTCGCCACGCCCTTGCCGGTCTCGAAGACGGGCAGCGCCTCCTCCCAGCCAGCGGGCAGCTCGCCCGCGGCGATCCGGTCGAACTCGGCGGCACGCTGCGGTTTGGCGGTGCGCCACTCCTCGAACCGCTTGCTCCACTCGGTGTGCGCCTCGCGGCCCCGGTCGACCACCTCGCGGGCGTGCGCCAGCACCTCGTCGGCGACATCGAACGTCTTGTCGCGATCGAAGCCCAGCACCTGCTTGGTGGCGGCGACCTCGGTGTCACCAAGCGCCGAGCCGTGGGCGGCTTCCGTGTTCTGGGCGTTGGGGGCCGGCCAGGCGATGACCGTGCGGGCGGCGATGAGCGACGGGCGGTCGGTGACGGCCTGCGCGGTGCGGAAGGCCGCGTACAGGGCCTGCACGTCGAAGTCGCCGTTCTCGGCCTGCTCGATGCGCTGGACGTGCCAGCCGTATGCCTCGTAGCGCTTCAGCACGTCCTCGGAGAAGGCGGTGGCGGTGTCGCCCTCGATGGAGATGTGGTTGTCGTCGTACATGGCGATCAGGTTGCCGAGCTTCTGGTGGCCGGCGAGCGAGGATGCCTCGGCGGAGACGCCCTCCTCCAGATCGCCGTCGGAGACGATGGCCCAGATGGTGTGGTCGAACACTGACTCACCGGGGGCGGCGTCCGGGTCGAACAGGCCGCGCTCGTAGCGGGCGGCCATGGCCATGCCGACCGCGTTGGCGATGCCCTGGCCGAGCGGTCCCGTGGTGGTCTCGACGCCGGTCGTGTGGCCGTACTCAGGGTGGCCCGGGGTCTTGGAGCCCGCGGTGCGGAACGCCTTCAGGTCCTCCAGCTCCAGCCCGTAACCCGACAGGAAAAGCTGGGTGTAGAGGGTCAGTGAGGTGTGGCCGGGGGAGAGGACGAAACGGTCTCGGGCGACCCAGTCCGGGTCCGCTGGGTCATGCCTCATCAGCTTCTGGAACAGCAGGTACGCGGCGGGCGCCAGGCTCATGGCGGTGCCCGGATGGCCGTTGCCGATCTTCTGTACGGCGTCGATGGCCAGCACCCGGGCGGTGTCGACGGCTCGCCGGTCCAGCTCGGTCCATTCGAGGTCTGTGACAGTCGGCTGGGTGCTCATTCTGATCAGGTCCTTCTGAAAGAGCCGGAGCTGGGAGACGTGGAGGTGAGACCGGGAGGCGTTGGTGATGCGTATGCGTCTGGCACCGCCGGAGCCGGTGCGCCCGCGAGCGGGGGTGCCACGGGCGCACCGGCGAGGGGTCGGGTCAGGAGGCGAGGCCGACCTTGAGGGCGCCGGCGACCTGCACGACACGCTCGGCCTGGTGACGGGCGGCGTTGCGCGTCTGGTCGCCGACCGGGTTGTTGCCCTGGGCGTCGACGTGGGAGGTGCCGTAGGGGTTGCCGTCGATGAACTTCACCGGGTCGGTGTAGCCGGGGGAGACGACGAGACCACCGAAGTGGTGGATCGAGTTGTAGAGGGCGAGCAGCGTGGACTCCTGGCCGCCGTGCGTCGTGGCGGTGGTCACGAAGCCGCTGTAGACCTTGTTGGCCAGCTTGCCCTGGGCCCACAGCCCGCCGAGGGTGTCGATGAACTGCTTCAGCTGCGAGGAGATGTTGCCGAAGCGGGTCGGGGTGCCGAAGATCACGGCGTCGGCCCACTCGACGTCCGCCGGAGTGGCGACCGGAATGCCGGCGCTGGCTGCGGCATGCGCGGCCCAGGCCTCATTGGACGCGATGGCCGCCTCCGGAGCGAGCTCCGCGGCCTTCAGCAGGCGCACTTCGGCTCCGGCCTTCTCCGCGGCGTCCGATATCTCCTTGGCGATCTCGGCGCTGAAGCCGGTCGAGGAGTAGTAGATGACGGCGAGCTTGACGGGGTTGGTCATGATGTGGGCCTCCAAATGCCTTGCTGTCGATGTCTTTTCAGGTGCTGTGCCGCTCGGCGGAGAGAATCCGCCCCGCCGACCGCGCGTCGCCCATCTAGTTGAACAGTAAACTATATTGTTTAATGTTGAACCACAAATCGGCTCGGGTTGCCCTCGAATGGGATTGATGCCCGCGGTGGGTGGTTCCTGCTGGAAAGTGACGATAGGTTGCCGGTTCGAGGACGCTCTGACTCTCGGCGCACCAGGCTTTGCCCATCGGTGCACAGGAGGCGCTCCTCACCGGGCACGGTGGAACTCGCTCAGCGGGTCGAACGGGCGGCGCGCAGTATCAGTTCGGTGACGGGGCCCGGGTCGCTCACGGCGACCGCATGGGGTGCGCGGACCCTGACAGTGTGGGCGCGGGCACGTTCGGCCATCCACTGCAAGGCAGCCGGAGGGATGTTGCGGTCCTCGGTGGCAACGAGGCACCAACTGGGGAGCTTCTTCCAACCCTGGCCACCTCCGGGGAGAGGGTAGTACTGGGTGCACGTTGCCTGCGCCAGGGTGCTGCCCGGGTACGTGTCGGTGAGTTCCAGGGCGCTTTCGCCGATGGCCGGGACGAAGGCGGCTATGTAGACGACCGCCTTGACCCGGGATGTGTCTGCCGTGGCGACGCTGATGACCGCTCCGCCGTAGGAGTGGCCTACTAGCACGATCGGGCCCGGAACGCTGTCCAGGAAGCTGCGGATGTGGGCGGCGTCGCTGGCCAGCCCGCGCAGTGGCAGGGCCGGTGCCAGGACTTGGTGGCCCTGCCGCTGGAGCCGTTCGACGATGGCGTTCCAGCTGGAGGCGTCGGCGAACGCGCCATGGACCAGGACGGTGGTGGGGGCATGCCGGTGACGGTGCGTCGGCTGTCCACTGCCGGTGACGGAGCAGCGAATGCAGCGCCGTTGCTTCCGAGGGCGGCGGCGCCCGCCAGGAGTGAAACGGCGACGGTACGGCGTGAGATCGGTGAATTCATCGTTCGCTTCCTACGATGGTGTCCAGCAGGGCCGTCCCGGTGGGGACGAGTCAGCAGGTGAGCGGCGCGTCGTTCGGGGGCCGTGGCAGCCGGCATCGGTTCGGCCCCGGACGGCGCGGCGCCCGGCAGCCGAGGCGGGTCACAGGGCGGTGGCCCGGACCGCCTCGTGGATCAGGTCGGTGACACGCTTGGGGTGGGCGAGCATCACCAGGTGCGAGGAGTCGACCTCGACGGTGGTCATCCCGGCCCGCTGGTAGCTGTAGCGCTCCACATCGGGGTTGAGGGTGCGGTCGGCCGAGGCGACCAGGCCCCAGGAGGGCTTGGTCTTCCCGGCCGCGACCGGGGCCTGCTCGGCGAACGCCTGTGCGGCCAGCGGGCGTTGGGAGACGGCGAGGACGTGGGCGAGGCGAGGCTCGATGTCGGCGGCGAACACGGAGGGGAACCTGTCGATCCGGACGGACACGTCGGTGCCGGGAGTGGCCGAACCCTCGATCGGGAAGGGGGTGTGAACGAGCGCGTCGGCGAGGTCGGAATCCGGGAAGCGGCCCAGCAGTTCACCGAGGCTCTCGCCCTTCTCCAGGGCGTACCCGGCCAGGTAGACCAGCGCTGTGACGTTGTCCTCCGCGCCGGCGACGGTGATGACGGCACCGCCGTAGGAGTGGCCCACCAGGACTACCGGGCCGGGAATCCGGCGGACGAGCGAGGCGATGTGGGCGGCGTCACCGAGCAGGCTGCGGTTGGGCACGGCCGGGGCCACCACGTCCAGGCCGCGGGCGATCAGCTCGGGGATGACACGGGAGAAGCTGGAGGCGTCAGCGAATGCACCGTGAACCAGGACGACGGTCGGGCTGCCGGAACGGGACATGCATGACTCCTTGTGGAGAGCGTTGGTCGGCTGAGGCAAGTCCCGGCTGGTCGCGGCGGACCGGTCTCCGGGCAAGCGAAGAGCCGCAGGCACGAACGGAACAGTAAGAAGGAAGGGAGAGGGCGCATTGCCTGTCCGCGCCCGGCCCCCGTCCTGTCCGCGCCCGTGCCCGTGACCTCTGCGTCGGTGGGCAAGGAGTGGTGCGCTGTGCGACAACTGGCGGCGCGGCGTCCGCCTTAACGTGACCGTGTTCCCATCCACGCATCAGCCATCCGGAAACGAGGAAGCAAACGCATGCCGTACATCAAAGTGGGCCAGGAGAACTCCACCACCATCGACCTGTACTACGAGGACCACGGAACCGGGCAGCCGGTCGTCCTCATCCACGGCTTCCCGCTCGACGGCCACTCCTGGGAGCGGCAGAGCGCCGTCCTGCTCGACGCCGGCTACCGCGTGATCACCTACGATCGCCGCGGTTTCGGGCAGTCGAGCCAGCCGACGACCGGCTACGACTACGACACCTTCGCGGCCGACTTGAACACGGTGATGGAGACCCTCGACCTGCGGGACGCCGTCCTGGTCGGGTTCTCGATGGGCACCGGTGAGGTCGCCCGGTACGTGTCCACCTACGGCTCCGCCCGGGTCGCCAAGGTCGCTTTCCTGGCCTCGCTGGAGCCCTGCCTGCTCAAGAGCGACGACAACCCGGGCGGGGTCGCCCCGAAGGAGTTCTTCGACGGTGTCGTCGCGGCCGTCAAGGCGGACCGCTACGCGTACTACACGGCCTTTTACCAGGACTTCTACAACCTCGACGAGAACCTCGGCACCAGGATCAGCGAGGAGGCCGTCCGCAACAGCTGGAACGTCGCCGCGGGCGGCGGCTTCTTCGCCGCGGCCGCCGCGCCGTCGACCTGGTACACCGACTTCCGGGCCGACATACCGGCCATCGACGTCCCCGCCCTGATCCTGCACGGCACGGGCGACCGCATCCTGCCCGTCGAGGGAACCGCGCGGCCGTTTCACAAGGCGCTCCCGTCCGCCGACTACGTGGAGATCGAAGGCGCCCCGCACGGCCTGCTGTGGACCCATGCGGAGGAGGTCAACGCGGCGCTGCTCACCTTCCTGAGGAAGTGACCCGCCGCAGGATCGCCGTCCCGCACCACGCAGGGCCCACCAACGCCGACTGCCCGACCGGAAATCCGGTCGGGCAGTTCGCGTATCGCCGGGGCTGTGACTCTGACCGTGGTCTACCTCCGTACGTGCTCAGTCGTCAGCTTGCCGGCGTGCTGCCGTTCGGCGGTCCGGCCGAGCCGTACGACGGTGGTCGGTGTGTCGTCCAGCGGGTCGGGGTCCTGCTCCTGAAGGGCGATCACCAACGCGGTCCTCGGGCAGGGCCTCGGGCAGTGCGGCCAGGAGCGCCTCGGCGGTGGGGCGGTCCAGGCCGGCCACCGGCTCGTCGAGCAGCAGGATCGGCGGACGCCTCAGTACGGCGCGTGCCGTGGCGAGGCGCCTTTGCCGCCCTTGGGACAGCAGTCGGCCGCCAGGCCCCACCGGTGTGTCGAGTGGCAAGGCCGACAAGCGCTGCCGAGCCGGCCAGGGGGAGGGGATGCGATCGCCGCCCTGTGGCCCTGACACGCCAGACAGCTGACCGGGTACGACGATTGCCTCCGAGTGCCCCTGCACTTGCCCACCGGTGCACACTTACGGCCAGAGAGGCAGCGGCCCACCATGCGGGCCGGGAGAGGGCGCTGACGGGCAAGCTCCTCTGCGCGGACAGGCATGTCGACCGTCCGACCGGTGCCTACATTTCCGGCACACACAGTCGCCGGAACGAAGAGGCACCCATGCAGTTCGGAATTTTCTCGGTGGGGGACGTGACCCCCGACCCGGCCAACGGCCGTACCCCGTCGGAGCAGGAACGCATCAAGGCGATGGTTGCCATCGCGCTGAAGGCGGAGGAGGTCGGCCTGGACGTCTTCGCGACCGGTGAGCACCACAACCCGCCGTTCGTGCCGTCGTCGCCGACCACGATGCTGGGCTACATCGCCGCCCGTACCGAGAAGTTGATCCTTTCCACCGCCACGACGCTGATCACCACCAACGACCCGGTGAAGATCGCCGAGGACTACGCGATGCTCCAGCACCTGGCCGACGGCCGGGTCGACCTGATGATGGGGCGCGGCAACACCGGCCCGGTGTATCCGTGGTTCGGCCAGGACATCCGGCAGGGCCTCAACCTCGCCAAGGAGAACTACGCGCTGCTGCGTCGGCTGTGGCGCGAGGACGTCGTGAACTGGGAGGGGAAGTTCCGTACGCCCCTGCAAGGGTTCACGGCCACGCCCCGGCCGCTGGACGGCGTACCGCCGTTCGTCTGGCACGGCTCGATCCGCTCGCCGGAGATCGCCGAGCAGGCGGCCTTCTACGGCGACGGCTTTTTCCACAACAACATCTTCTGGCCCGCCGAGCACACGAGGCAGATGGTCCAGCTGTACCGGCGGCGGTACGCCTTCCACGGTCACGGCCGGCCCGAAGAGGCCATCGTCGGCCTCGGCGGGCAGGTGTTCATGCGGAAGAACTCCCAGGACGCTGTACGGGAGTTCCGCCCGTACTTCGACAACGCGCCCGTCTACGGGCACGGGCCCTCGCTGGAGGAGTTCACCGAGCAGACTCCGCTGACGGTGGGCTCTCCCCAGGAGGTCATCGAGCGGACGCTGTCCTTCCGTACGACCGTCGGCGACTACCAGCGGCAGCTGTTCCTGATGGACCACGCGGGCCTGCCCCTGAAGACCGTTCTGGAACAGCTGGACATCCTTGGCGAGGAGGTGGTGCCCGTACTGCGGAAGGAGTTCGCGATCGGCCGCTCGGCCGACGTGCCCGACGCTCCCACCCACGAGTCGCTGCGGGCTGTTCAGGAGGTGTCCGCCGCATGAAACTCGTCGCCGTGTCCGCAGGGCTGAGCACCCCGTCCTCCACCCGCCTGCTCGCCGACCATCTCGCCGAGTCGGCCCGCAGTGAACTCGCCGCTCAGGGCTACGACGTGGAGACCGACGTCGTCGAGCTGCGGGAACTGGCCGTCGCCGTCGCCAACAACCTCGTGACCGGATTCCCGTCACCGCAGCTGGCCGCCGCGATCGAGACGGTGTCGGGCGCCCATGGCCTGATCGCCGTGACCCCTGTGTTCACCGCCTCCTACAGCGGGTTGTTCAAGTCCTTCTTCGATCTGATCGACCCGGACGCCCTCACCGGAAAGCCGGTCCTCGTCGCGGCGACGGGAGGCACGGCCCGCCACTCCCTGGTCCTGGAGCACGCCCTGCGCCCGCTCTTCGCCTACCTGCGCGCCGCCGTCGTACCCACCGCGGTGTACGCGGCGTCCGAGGACTGGGGATCCGGCGGTGACGAGTACACCGAGGGCCTGCCCGCGCGCATACGGCGGGCGGGCGGCGAGCTGGCCGCCCTGGTGGCCGCCCGCCCGGCCGAGGAGACGCCCACGGACGACACCGCCGCGCTCGAACGGCAGCTCTCCGATCTGCGTTTCGACTGAGGCTGACGCCAGGCGGGCCCCGAAGTGAGCACGTCGTCGCACAGTGTCTGTCCAGTGATCCGGTTGCGTTCCGGTCCGGGGGCGCCGCGGCAGGTTCTGCCCGGCCGGCCTCTCGGGCCGGGCTGCTCGGTTCGCCCCAAGAAGGTACTCATATCTGATTCATCTGAACTCCAGGCCCCACGCCTGCCCGCCACAAAAAGACCTCGCACGGCGTGCCGGGCTGTTGATAGCGCTGCTGGCCGTCGCCTCCGGCATGACCGTCGCCAACCTGTACTACGCCCAGCCGCTGCTCTCCTCACACGTCAGCACGGCGGGCGCAGGTTGGCTGATCACCCTCACCCAGGTCGGCTACGTGGTCGGCATGCTTCTCCTGGTCCCGCTCAGCGACCGGTTGGAGAAGCGCCGCCTGATCACCGGGCTGCTGGCGGTCACCACGCTCGCCCTCGTCACGGCCGGGCTCGCCACGAACTTCCCCGTGCTGCTGACGGCGTCCTTGCTCAGCGGCGCAACGTCGGTCGTCGCGCAGATCCTCGTGCCCTTCACGGCGAGCCTGGCCCCCGACCACGCCCGCGGCCGCATCGTCGGCCAGGTGATGAGCGGCCTGCTCGCCGGCATCCTGCTCTCCCGGACCCTTGGCAGCCTGGTCTCCGACCTCGCCGGCCGGCGCGTCGTCTACCTCGGCTCCGCCGCCCTCATGGCTCTCCTCGCCAAAGCCCTGCGTGCGGCGCTGCCGCAGCACACGCCCACCACGACCATGCCCTATGCCCAGGTGCTGTGCCCCACCGTCCAACTGGTGTGTCCTCAACCGGAGTTGCTGCGGCGTGGGCTGTACCAGGCGGCGATGCTCGGTTCGTTCAGCGCTTTCTGGATGACCGCGACCATCTCGTACGTCCCCACCGGGCCCCGGTTCCACTACTCCGAGGTGGGAGTCGGTATCTTCGCCCTCGTCGGAGCGCCCGGTGCGGCCGTGGCTCCGTTGGCCGGGCACTGGGCCGACCGCAAGTTGACGCGGCCATGACCGGGTGCTGCGCTCGCCGTCGTTGCCGTGGCGTTCACACTCGCCGGCTTCGGACAGCGCAGCATCGTCCTGATCGGTCTGGCCGCAGTCCTGATCGAGATGGCCGTGCAGACGACCCTCATTCTCGGCCGGCACACCATCTACCAGCTCGACCCCGATGCGCATGCCCACCTCAACAGCTGGGGCCTGCCGCCCTCGGGCTGGAGGAAGCCGAAGGCGGAAGAGGGTGAAAGCAGGGGTGCAGACCGCGGCCGTCGGAATCCGGTTACCATCCGCCCAGCTGGAGCTTGTCCCGCAGCTGGCCACGGGATGTGATCCCCAGCTTCGGATAGATCCGATACAGGTGTGCTCCGATGGTGCGGTGGGAGAGATAGAGCTGCTGGGCTATCTCCCGGTTGGAGAGCCCCGTCGAGGCCAGCTGCGCGATCTGTAGTTCCTGCGGGGTGAGCACATCCCAGTCTGAGGACATGCTCTGCGCGCCACCCTCACCCGCGGAGCGGAGCTCTTGGCAGGCGCGCTCGTGCCACGGTTGGGCCCCCAACGAGGCGAAGGAGCCCTTGGCGATCCGCAGTGGCGCGCGGGACTCCATCACCCGGCGCCGACGGCGCAGCCAAATGCCGTACGCGAGCAGGAGGCGGGCCCGCGTGAAGGGATCCCGGGACAGGTCCAGGGCAAGCGCCGACCGGAACGACGCCTCGGCGTCCTCGTCGTCTGCCAGCAGGGCGTGCGCGAGCCCCAGGTTCGCCCTGATCAGCCGGGCTGTTGTGGTCGCGGCCGATTCGTCGAGCCGACTGAGGGCCTTGCGCGCCAGGGCCCGTTCTTCGTCACTCACGGCGGCCTCGGCGAGCGTTGAGATCGCGATGGTCTGGAGATAGGGATGATGCGCGGGGTCCGTAGGGTCGAAGACCCGCCACACGCAGGCGAACGCCTCGGCGTGACGCCCGGCCGCGAGTCCGATCACACCTCTCGTGATCTGGATGAAGGCGAGGTTGGAGGGGCTCGCCACGGCCAGTGCCTGGCGCTCGGCCTGTTCGATGACGGTCTGCGCCGTCTCCACGTCCCCGAGCACCGCCGAGAAGTGGGCCTTGGCGATGAGCGCACCGGTGAGCCAGCGAGGCTGGGCGTTCTCCTCTGCGAGCCGGATGGCCTCGGCCACGCTCGGCAGGCCTGATTCCCAGTCCACGATGTGCGCCGAGGTGAACGACAGCGATACCAAGGTCTGGGCGAGGAGCCCCAGGCGTCCCTGGGCCCGCAGGCCGGCCGCCGCGTGACGGAGGAAGCCCGCCGCGTGGTCGTAGCCACCCATCATCGTGGCCGCCGTACCGAGCGTGGAGGCGGCCAAGGCGTCGAAGCCGCCCTGCCTCTCCAGGCGCTCGAACCGCTCGATCACCGTCGCGCCACGCTCGAGCGGAGTCGCGCCGACCAGGACGAATATCAGGTCCGGGTGCAGCTCTGGCACGGGCAGCCGCTCGGCCGCGGCCACCACACGCTCGCGCAGAGCACGCCCCGGGTCGGACCACCAGCATCGTCGCGCGGCCGCTCGCAGAAGCCGCAGTGCGAGTTCGGGATCACCGGCGGCCGCCGCCTCCTCCGCCGTGGCGATGAGGAGATGCAGACGCGGGATGCTGGTCGACACATCGAGTTCGAGCCCCTCGCTCAGCAGCACCGCGCGGGCCCGCTCCAGCACGTCACGCTCCAGTGGTTCCGACAACTGGAGCAGGGCCGCGGCTTGATCCGTCCTGCCGAGTTCGAGGGCCAGTTCTGCTGCCTTGAGCAGGCGCTTTCCCTTGCGCGCAGGGTTTTCGCCGAGCGCCATGGACCGCTCCAGGGCTGCAAGGGCCACGGCTGACGCGCCTCGGGCCTCTGCTCTGGCGGCTGTCAGGTCCAGTTGCATGGCGACAGATTCGTCGCGCCGGTCACTGGCCGCAGCCCTGTGCCAGGTCTGACGATCGGGCTGACCGTCCAGGACCGTGGCCAGCGCGCGGTGCGCGGCGAGGCGCTCGGCGAGCGAAGCGGTCTGCAGGACCGCCGACCGTACGAGAGGGTGGCAGAACCGGATCCGGTGTTCGTCCGCAGTGACCAGGCCGATCGCCAGCGCAGGAGACAAGGATTCCGGCGAGAGGTCGGTGCCCGCCAGTATCGAAGCGGCCGCGAGCACCTCGCCCAGCTCCCCTTCGTCGTCGGAGGCCGCGACGAGCAGCACGCTGCACGCTTCGGACGGCAGGTTGAGCAGCCGGGATGCGAATGCCTGTTCAAGTCTTGAGGTGAGGGGAATGGCTGAGGAGGTCAGGGCCTCGGCAGTTGCTCCCCGCTCACGCAGCGCGGCAGGCAGTTCGATGAGGGCCAAGGGGTTGCCCGCGGCCGCGTCGAGCACCCGGTGCCGGAGCGGCGGTTCCAGCTGCGGCTCCACCGCATCCAGGAGGGCTCCGGCCTCGGTCCTGGTGAGGGGGCGGAGCCGGAGCTCGCGCAGTGCGAGGGCATCCAGGCCCGTGGTGTGTCCGTCGCGGATGCCGAACAGCATTCCCAAGGGTTCGGACCCGAGCCGCCGGGCGATGAACGCGAGAACGCCCACGGTCGGCGCGTCCAGCCATTGCGCGTCATCGACGACCAGCAGCACGGGCGCTTGTCCGGCGGCTTCGCCGAGCAGGTCGAGCGTAGCCAGAGCGATCATGAAGAGTTGCGGGGCGCGCCCCGTGGGGGATGGCTCGGCCAATCCGAAAGCCCCCAGAAGCGCTTCCGCCTGAACCGGCGGCAGACCTGGAACTTGGTCCAGCATCGTTCGCGTCAGCTGGTACAGTCCGACGAAGGGCAGCTGGCTTTCGGCCTCCACGCCGGACGCGGTGAGCACGGTGACTCCCGAGAGTTCCGCCTGGCGCGCGGCCCTTGCAAGGAGCGCGGACTTGCCAATGCCAGGAGCACCGCGGACCACGAGCGCCCCGCCGGCCTTGGGCAGGCCGTCGATGAGTGCGGCGAGAGCGGCGAACTCCTCGTCTCTGCCGAATAGCTCGTCGTCCGACACCCGATACTCCCCAGAGGCAGTGCGCTGATCAGCGAAAACGCTGTGAAACCATTGTATGTGCGCCAGAGGAGCAGGGGACGTGCGCGAGAGCGCGGCCTACGCAGAGCCCCCGCCACAGTCACTTCGCAGTCATCGTGCCGATGTCCCGGGCGCGGACCCGCCCCAGGCTCGATGGTGAAGATGGACGTTGTTTGAAAGGTACGAAACGTGACCACCGGCGCACCGCAGCTCGATGAACACAGCTTCGCTGGCAACCTCCTCACTACGGACACGGTGCCGACCCACCGGCGACGGGAGTACTGGCGTGAGGCCCTGTCCCGGACCTTCGGCGCGGTGGACATGTCCGTCCCCGAAGAGGTGCACTCCGGCACGATCCGCACGGCACCGCTGGGCAGGCTCCAGGTCACCATGGTGGACGGCGATGCCCTCGAAGCCCGGCGCACGCCGCGGCTCATCGCCCGGGGCGACGAGGACGAGTACGTGGTCGTGAAGCTCCTGAGCAAAGGGGTTGCCAGGCTTGAGCAGGATGCCCGCGACGTCGGCGTGCAGCCCGGGGAAGTCTTCATCTATGACATGGCACGGCCGGTCCGGATGCTCCTTCCCGAGTGCTTCCGGACGAAATCCATTGTTCTGCCGCGGCCGGTTCTAGGGCTGCGCGAATCGGACCTGCGGCAGATCACAGCATCTCCCCTTCGCTCCGACATGGCACTCGGAGGACTGCTGTCCGTCTATCTGTCCCGGCTCGTGGACACTGCGGGATCGTTTCGACCGCACACAGGTGAATTGCTCGCCCGCAATGTCGTGGATCTGCTGACCGTCCTGGCCGATGAACAACTCGGCAGGGTCTCCGGGGGGACACCAAGCGGGGATGCGGTGATGCTGCTGCGGATTCGGACGTTCATCGGCCAACACCTGGCCGATCCCGACCTGACTCCTGAGGTCATCGCCCGGGCCCATCACATCTCCGTGCGCTACCTGCATAAGATCTTCGAGGGCGAGGACACCACGGTCAGTCGCTGGATCCAGAGCCGCCGCCTGGAAGCGTGCCGACAGGATCTCCTTCATCGGGAGGCCGCGAGTCGCACCATCATCTCGGTGGCACACCGGTGGGGATTCACCAGTGCCGCCCACTTCAGCCGGGTGTTCCGGGCCGCCTATGGGATGTCCCCCAGCGAGTATCGCGCCATCCACAGACCATAGTCGTGCCCCTGGGAATCATCGATCGTGGAAGTTCGGGATCGGGGCTCTAACAGGCAACACGTCGTACGTTCTACGGCAAGCTACTTCCAATTGGCGACTTTAGGGTCATTTGCATAGACGCCACCCCCAAAGAACAGTCCTGATCGGGGTAAGAAATGACTCAGCCGTTTCCCGGTGCCGCCGATGGCACCTCGGTCATCCACGAGGTCCTGGTGCATGTCGTCGTCGCTGACGAACTGTCGGCCTCGCTGCCCGCCGAGCTGCGCTACGACAGGGCCGACCCCTACGCCGTGTGCCTCTCCCTCGGGGGGACGTCGACCGGGACGGTCGACTGGGTGTTCGCTCGCAGTCTCCTGTCGGCGGGACTGAGCCGACCGGCGGGCGTCGGAGACGTCCTGGTGACGCCCCCGCACCGCTGCCATCGGCACTCGGTGCGCATAGTCGTCAGGTCCGCTGCGGGGGCCGCCGTGCTGGACATCGCGGCTTCGGCGGTCACCGCGTTTTTGGAGCAGACCGACATGGTCGTGCCACCAGGCGCGGAGGGACTTCACATCGACCTGGACCGCGTCGTGGCCGAACTCATGGCGGGAAGCGAGTGACGGATCGCCTCGGTGAGCATGCCGCCCCTCGCTCTCGCACACTCGGCTCCAGCGGGCGCGCTGCGCGCCGCGCCGGCAGTGAGGCGCTCACACTTGTCGACGAGCTCTCGGAGGAGGTTCGGCCGATTCGTGGCAGTCGACGAAGTGCTTCAAGCGGTCGAGGATCGGTGGCCGGATCGCCCACAGCGCAGTGGATCTCCGGCAGCTCGCCCAGCACGCTCAGCAGAGTGCCTACATGGGGGAGCGAGCGGAAACCTGCACCAAAGATGTGAGCAGGCGCACGAGCAGGGCACCTGACGTGTGTGCCGTTCAGCGCCCTTGTTCTGGATGAGTCTGGTGTGGCCGAGGGCTGCGTCGATGAGGAGGACCACCCGGGGGATGCCGCTGTGGCGCTCAGGGCATCGGAACCGAGCGCGGCGGCGCTGAACAGTTTCAGGAACAGCTCGTCACGGAACCAGCTCGCGCGTACCCAGGCGCTGGTCGCCCAGCTCCGCAGTTCGGGGCCGTCGGGCGTGCGTGGTGCAGCGCTGGAGGCGGTCGGCCCGGCGGAACACGCGACGCGCCGCCGTCGGAGTTCTCCGGCCGGCACCGTCAACCTCTGGTTCGACGTCCGACCCAGCTCTTGCCGGCTGACGCCGCTGCCGCACCCACTGGCCGCCGATATGCCGTCACTCTGGAAGAGCTTGTTGCAGGTAACGGACGGAAACATGGTGCGCGAGCGCAATCGATCTGGGCCGATGAATTCCTTGATCGGTGTCAGCATCTCGTTGCCGACGTTCGACGCGTCCGATGCCTCGGGCCGCTCTCGTCTGCCAGGAGTTTCATGGCGAGTACGGTGACGGGTCCATAGCGCTGCGGGCGAGCCGGTCGCCGATCTTCGACGTGTGAAACTCCGCCCCAGCGGCGAGTGCGTACAGGAAGATCGACACCATCGCGCCGACGCCTTCACCGCCCCGTACGGGTACACCGGCGGGGCTGCACTCCACCGACCCGTTCCAGCGCCTGTGCCGCCGCGAAGATGCCGCCGCGCTGCTCGGCGAGTTCGGCGGTGTCCTCAAGAGCCGCTGCCACGGACTCGTCCTGGCCGAGGCACCCGGCGGCGAGGTGACAGGCCCGGCGGGCAGGATCGGCCGTGAGGGCAGCCGCCAGGTCCCGGTGGGCCTGCTGCCGGAGATGGGCGGGGGCTCCGTGGTAGGAGCCTGCCCGTGCCAGCGGATGCCAGAAGACCACCCGCCCGTCCACGACGGTCATCAGACCGGCCTCCTCGGCCGGTCCCCACGCCCTGAGATTCGTCCCGGCGTCGGCAGCAGCCATGATCGTGGCCAGGTCTTCGTACTCCGGCGCCGTTGCGTACAGGATCAGTTGTTGTCATCTCCGGCAGGCCGCGCAGGCCGCGCAGGCCGCGCAGGCCGCGCCGGCGGGCGGCGTACAACTCCTGGATACGCTCCGTCTGCGGCAGCCCGCGGCCGGGCAGTGCTCCCGCGCCGCCCGTTGTGTCCGCGCGGCACAGTTCGATGATGGCCAGCGGATTTCCGGCGGCCTGTCGCAGCAGGTCGCTCCGAGTCCGGCCGACGGGCGGGCGTGCGGCGGGGCTTCCGCGAGTTCGGCCGCGGCCTGTTTGGTCACCCCACGAGCAGGGTGCGCAGGTCCCCCGCGACACCGTCCGGGGGCGTCTGCCCGCGGACCGCCAGCAGCACGGGCACGGCTTCCGCCGTGCGTGATACGACGCATCACGAAGCCCAGCCCGTTGAGAGAGTCGCGATTGAAGTGCTGGACGTCGTCGGCGACCAGCAGGATGCGCTGCCGCCGGGAGTCCTCGGCGAACAGGGGCAGCACTGCCACACGCAGCAGCATTGGGTCGGGCGTTCCCTCGGCGGGAGCGATGCCGAACGCGGCCTCGAGTGCCCTCCGCGGATGGTCGGGCAACGTGCCGAGGTCGGGGAGGAGGGTGAGAAGCAGCTGGTGCAGGGACGCGAAGGACTGTCGCGACTCCGCCTCGCTGCCCTGGGACGCCAGCACGAGTGGTCCGTTGTCCCGCGCGTGGCCGACGGCGGCCGCCATCAGTCTCGACTCGCCCGCACGGCCTGCCGACCGCGCACCGTGAGCACACGCATCTGCGGCATGCCGGTTCTGCATCCCTGATCTAGCGGATTCACGCGATGTGCCGACGCACGCCCGTTGGCACGGTGTCCAGAAAGCACACCGACTGAGGGGCGGAGACCATGTCGCCGGATTCATCGATACCGGAACCCGGGATGCAGCTCTCGGGCACCGTCTACACCACGGATTCGGTGCCAACCGACCAAAGACAGACGTACTGGCGCGCAGCCCTGTCCCAAACGTTCGCCGCGGTTGACATTGCCGTCCTGGACGAGGTCTGCTCGGGCACCATCCGGACGTCCCGGCTGGGCCATCTACAGGTCGCCACGGTGGATGGCGATCCCCTGTGGGCGCGGCGGACTCCGCAGCTGATCGCACGGGGCAAAGACGAGTACCTGGTCGTCATGCAATTGGTCAGGGGTGTCGCCGAAGTCGAGCAGGACGCCCGCGAGGCCCACCTGCATCCCGGGGAGATCGTCTTCTGCGACATGGCACGCCCGATGCGGATGGATTTCCCCCATCCGTTCCAGACGAAATCCCTTGTCCTGCCGCGGCGGCTCCTGGGCCTGGGAGAGTCCGACCTGCAACGGCTCACGGCGACACCCATCAGCCCCGACACCACGTTGGGCTCACTACTGTCACCCCTTCTGACCCAGCTCGTGGACACGGCGGCAACGTACCCGTTGGCTATCGGTGAGGTGGTGGCCCGCCACGTCGTCGACCTCCTCACCGTCCTGGTCGCAGAGCGACTTCACCAGGAGGTAGGTGATACGCCGAGCGCCACTCATGTGCTGTTGCCGCGGATCCAGGAATTCATCGACCGGCACCTTGCCGATCCGGACCTGACGCCGGAGGCCATAGCCCGTGCCCACCAGATCTCCGTACGCTACCTGCACAAGATCTTCCAGACCGAGGACGTCACGGTCGCTCGGTGGATCCAGCGCCGCCGGCTCCAGGAGTGTCGACGTGAGCTTGCCCGTCGGGAGGCGGCAGGCCGGACCATCGCCGCAGTGGCTCGCCAGTGGGGTTTCACAAGCGCTGCCCACTTCAGCCGGGTATTCCGGGACGCTTACGGGATGTCCCCCGCCGAGTGGCGGGCCTCTGCGGCGCGAGCGCCTCGTATGCCTTCGTTGCCGAGTGGCGTGTCAAGGATGTCGGAGGCCGCAGCGGCCTGAGGCGAGGAAGTATCCAGCCCAGATCATCATCCTGCTGAACACACCGCCCCGGCACGGACACACGCCCTCCGACGAGTTCCGCATCGATCCCTGCAAAACGTCCAGTCCGGCTTCGGTAACCGTGCCCGTGACGTCATTCCGCCCAGCCATGCCAGGGCTCCCGCCAGCCGTCTCACCCTATGTACCGAGCTGTGCACTGAGCTGCCGCTCTTGCCATAGTGGAAACCCGGCGCGCCGCCCGGGCCTGCCAACCTCGAGCGCCGGCAGCCGACACCGAAGAGCGGAGTCGCCGGTCGGCATGGGCTGAGCACGGCTTCGCCCGGCGAGTGCAGACAGGAGGGACGTGCGTGGTGGGGTCAGGCTCGTCGCTGTCCCGAAGCGGTCTGCGCGGCAGGGAGGCAGAACTCGAAGAGCTGCACACACTGATCGCCTCGGTGGCCCGCAGCGGAAGCGGCGCGCTCACCCTGATCCGGGGGGAACCTGGAATCGGCAAAAGCACGCTGCTTGCCGAGGCCGTCGCCAGGGCTGGGGCAGCGGGATTCTCTGTCGGCCTCGGCAAGGCCGATGAGCTGCATCACATCGTGCCGCTCTCGTCGTTGGCAGCCTGCATCCTGCACGGCGATCAGCCGCTGCTGTCCGGCGATGCCTTCGCCGATCTCGCGCGCAACCACGATCAGCGGATCTGGCTGGTGGAACGCCTGGCGGAGGCGATCGAGGACAGAGCCTGCACTGTGCCGGTGCTGATCGCCCTGGACGATGTGCAGTGGGCCGACCCGCTGAGCCGGTTCGCCCTGAAACAGCTTCCGACACGCTTGCGGACCTCGCCGGTTCTCTGGATGCTGACCGGGCGACAGCAGCCGGCTGGTCCGGCGGAGGAGGTCGTCGCAGCTGCGACGGGTGAGCTCCCCACGGTTACTGTGCCATTGCGGCCACTGTCCAGCGCGGCCATCGGCCAGCTGGCTGGCGACACACTGGGTGCAGCCGTTGACGAGCGGGTACGGGACCTGCTCGACGGAGCCGGCGGGAACCCGTTCCTGGCGGTCGAGATGCTCGTGGGACTGCGGACCGCCGGTGTCTCGGGGGATCCTGTGCACCCAGGGCTCGTCGTGGGTGTGCGCGCCAGGCTCAGGTCCCTGGAACCCAGCACACTGCGCTTCCTCCAGATGGGAGCGGTGCTGGGACGCAGGTTCGGCTTTCCCGAGGCCGCCGCGCTCTGCGGCCAACCGCCCACCACGTTGATCGCGGCGCTCGAGGAGGCGGTGCGCGCCGGACTCCTGGACGACGACGGCGATCACCTGGTTTTCCGGCATGATCTGTTGCGCCAGGCGGTCTACGCCGACATCCCACCGTCGGCCCGGAAGGCTCTGCACCGGGAGGCCGCCAACCACCTCGTCTCCGCGGGCCACCAGCCGATCGACACGGTGCCGCACATCCTCAAGGGCGCCCTGCCCGGAGACGAGGAAGCTGTGACGCTGCTGCGGCGAGCCGCTGACGACGTACTGCCCGTCACGCCGGGCCTCGCGGCCGACCTGATGACGAGCGCCCTGAAGTTGGTGCCGTCCGCGAGGCCGTTGAGCTTCGTAGTGGGTGAGCAGGCGATCGTCTGCCTGACACGGGCCGGCAGGAACCGAGAGGCGCTGTCGACCGGCGACCAGCTGCTGGCTCTCCGGCCGCCCCTGGAGGCGTTGGGTCGGTTGCAGGCTGCCCTCGGCGGGACGTTGTGGAACATGGATCTCGCCGACGAGTTGCGACGCCGGGCCGAAACGACCCTGGCAGTCGGGGGCGCCGCCCCGGAAGTCCGGGCGAGGCTGGCCGCGCTGCGTGCGCTGGCCCTGTCCCGAGGGCATGATCTGGTCGGGGCGTGTGAGGCCGGCGAGAACGCGCTGCGCGACGCCATCGCGACCGGTGACCGGGAGGCACACGTCCTGGCTCTGTTCGGGCTCGGCGAGATCGCGCTCAACGCGGGAGAGAACGCCATCGCACTGGAGCGCTTTACCGCGCTCAGCGTCGTCGACTCCGCTTTCCTTCCCGAAGAGATCGTCGCGTACCAGCACTTGGACGACTTCGAGTCCAGCGAACGGCTGTTGCAGGCAGCGGACAATGCCGGGTCGCCCCGTCAGGCGATGCTGCTGTGGGCACAGGCCCAGCAGCATCTGGGGCTTGGCATGCTCGACGACGCCGAGGCCGACTTCGTCACCATGGAGCGGCTGGAGGACGACGTACAGGTACCCGTCCAGCAGTTGAACTCTCGCGTGATCCGCTCCCGGATCGCCCTTCTCCGCGGCGACCGGGAAGCGGCGCGGCAGCACCTGGCCGCAGCGCAGGAAAGACTGGCGATCAAACCGAACCCGGGCAACACAGCCGCGGTGCGCTTCCTGGAAGCGGTCCTCGCCGAGGACGACGGGGACATCGGGCTTGCCATCGACAAGATTCGGCAGGTGCAGGAAAAGGGTCCCTTCATGCGCTGGCGGCTGTTGCGTGACTGGGTCGACTCCGCGATACGCGTGGCCCTGCGAGGCGCGGACCACGGGCTCGCCGAGGATCTGGCCGCACAGGCCCAAGCCCACGCCGAACGCAACCCCGCCGTGCCCACCGCCACGGGCATCGCGGCGCAGGCTCTCGGGCTCGTGAACAAGGATCTCGCCATGCTGGAACGTTCCGTAGCACTGCTCAAGGCGAGCCCTCGCCCGCTGGTCCGGGCGGCCGCCTCCGCAGATCTCGGACAGGCACTACTGGCGGCGGGCCGGAAAGCCGAAGCAGTGGCCCCCCTGGCGCACGCCCATGCCACGTTCGCCGAGTCAGGAGCCCACGCGGCAGCGGCACGCGTGCAGCGTGACATGGGTGGTGGGGAGGCCGGCAGCCGCAGGTCAGCGACCAGGCAGCGACCAGTCCAGGGATGGGAGGCGCTCACGGCATCGGAGAAGAGGATCGCCCGCCTTGTTGCCGAGGGTCACACCAACCGGTCGGCCGCCGACCTGCTTATCGTCTCCCCGCACACGGTCAACACTCACCTGAGTTCCGCCTTCCGTAAGTTGTCGGTCAACTCCCGGGTCCAACTTGCCAACGTGGTCATGTCCTTGCGCGACGACTGAGCGGACATGTTGGTACGTTCACGCGATGCCTGCCCCGCGTGAGTGCGTTTGGCTGGGACCAAACTCATTCGGAGGCGACTGACGTGCACAGACCCACCCCCGTACCGCCGACCATCGTGCTTGTGCATGGGGCGTTTACCGACGCGTCGTCCTGGGCGGGGGTCATCCGACTCCTCCACACCGCCGGACTGACTGTGCGCGCCCCGGCGAACCCGCTGCGCGGCCTGGCTCAGGACGCCGCCTACATCCGGAGCGTGGTGCGCCAGATCGACATCCCGGTCGTGCTGGTCGGCCACGGCTACGGCGGAGCGGTCATCACGCATGCCGCCACCGACGCCGACAACGTCGTGGCGCTGTGCTATGTCGCGGCGCTCGGCCTCGACGCCGGAGAGTGCGCTGTAGACATCACGAACCGGTTTGCCCCGATGCCGGTGACCGACGCGACCGTCACCGTCGCCATCCCCCGCCGGTTTCCCGCGGATCCGGACAGCGAGCTGTACATCCGTAAGGAACGGTTCCCGCAGGTGTATGCCGCCGACCTGCTGCCCCGCGTCGCGGACGTCCTGTCCGTGGCGCAACGCCCGATCGCCTGGAGCGCGCTGACCGGAAGATCGGGCCCGCCGGCGTGGGCCTCCAAGCCGTCCTGGTACGCCATCGCGACCGCCGACCGGATGCTCAACCCCGCCGCTCAGTGCTTCATGGCACAACGCATGGCAGCCACCGCATACCTGCTGGACGGTTCGCACGCCGTCGTGCTGTCGCAGCCCGGCGCCGTGGCGGCGATGATTCGGGAAGCCGTCGAACAGGGCACTGGTCACGGTGACGGCGACGGGCTGCGACCAACTTTGTGAGCGGGCGATGGAGGTAACGGCAGGGTCTCGCCGGGTCTCGCGTCCTGCCCGAGCCGCTGTGTGTGGGGACGGCCACCGTCGAGCAGCTCAATGGCCGCAACTCCGTCCTCACACCTGACCTGGGCGAACGCTGAGTTGATGTTCACCGGGAGGACGCTCTATAGACCGTTTTGTTATCGGCCGGAACGTCTTGGTCATGTCTCGTGCGCTTACGCTGACCGAGTCGTCGCGGGAACCTCGGATTCCGTTTCACCTCCCGAGACCGACATTTCGGCAGCAGATGTCACTCGGGAACAGGCACCACCATGATTTCACCGGTCAGACCGCCGGCGCGGCGGATCGCCGCCCTCTTCGGAGCCGTCGCCCTGGTGCTGGCTGCCACCGGCTGCGGTGGCGGAACCGGCGACGGATCCGCCACGGGCAAGGTCACCTCCATCACCGCGCTCGACTACTACACCGACGCGTCCGAACACCGGCAGTGGGGCGAACGGCTCACCACCTGTGGCAAGAGCGCAGGCGTCAAGGTCGAGCACACCAGCGTTCCAGGCGCGTCGCTCGTCCCGAAGGTCCTGCAACAGGCGTCGTCACGGACCCTTCCCGACCTGCTGATGGTGGACAACCCCGACCTGCAGCAGATCGCCCAGACCGGCGCGCTGACCCCGCTGGACCAGTACGGCATCGACTCCAGCGGGTTCGCCGAGGGCATCCTGTCGGCTGGCACCTACAAGGGAAAAGTCTACGGACTGGCACCCACCGTCAGCACGATTGCCCTCTTCTACAACAAGGACATGCTCGCCGAGGCCGGCGTCGCCGTGCCGAGGACCTGGGACGAGCTGAAGGCGGCGGCGGCCAAGCTGACCCGCCCGGGGCGTTACGGCGTCGCGGTCTCCGCGCCCGCAACTCCGGAGAGCACCTGGCAGTACCTGCCCTTCCTGTGGTCCAACGGCGGGACCGAGAAGCAGTTGGACACCCCGCAGGCCGCGCAGGCACTCCAACTGTGGGTCGACCTGGTGAAGAGCGGCTCCATGTCGAAGTCGGTGCTGAACTGGACACAGGCCGACCTCCACGACCAGTTCCTCGCCGGCAAGACAGCCATGATGGTCAACGGCCCCTGGCGGATCCACGCCCTGAACAAGGACAAGAACCTGCACTGGGGTGTGGCCCCCATCCCCGTCCCCCGGGCGGGGCAAACCCCTGTCACACCGCTCGGCGGTGAGGTGTGGACGGTCCCGCAGAGCGATTCCAAGGAACGGCAGGAGAAGGCCGCGCAGGTACTCGCCTGCCTGAACGACTCCACGAACCAGCTCGCCCTGGCCGAGCAGTACTTGACCGTGCCCTCCCGCACCACGGTGGCCGCCCAGTACGCCGAACAGGTCCCGTCGATGGCCGCCTTCGTCAAGAGCGTCGAAGGGGCCCGGGCCCGTACCAGCGAGCTCGGTGTCAGATGGCCGAAGGCGGCGACCGGTATGTACACCGCGATCCAGTCCGCGCTCACGGGCGAGCAGACCCCGGAGGAAGCGCTCAAGGATGCGCAACGAATCGCGACGACTTCCTGATCTGTTGGACGCGCGCGGCAGGGAGCGGGCCGTGGCCCGGGCACGTATGTGGGAGTCCCTCGCCCAGTGGATGTTCATCGTGCCCGCCGCGGCGTACCTGCTGATGTTCTTCGGCTACCCGGTCGTCAAGAACATCGCGATGAGCTTCCAGCAGTACACGACCGCGACGTTCTACACCGGTGCCGCGCCGTTCGTGGGGCTGGAGAACTACGCGAGGATCCTGTCGTTGGACCTGTTCCCCAAGGTCTTGCTGACCACCGTCCTGTTCACCGCCGGGTCCCTGCTCGGGCAGTTCGTGCTCGGCCTGGCGTTCGCCCTGTTCTTCCAGCGGCGCTTCCCACTCGGCGGTGTTCTGCGGTCCCTTCTGTTGCTGCCGTGGCTGCTGCCACTGGTCGTCTCCGGAACGACGTGGAGGTGGATGCTCGACACCGACTCCGGAGTCGTCAACGGCGCACTCCGCCATCTCCACCTGCTGTCGTCCGGCATCCCCTGGCTCACCGGCACTTCACAGGCGCTCGTGTCGGTGATCCTGGTCAACATATGGGTCGGAATCCCCTTCAACACCGCGATCCTCTACGGCGGTCTACAGGACATCCCCACACATCTGTACGAGGCGGCGAAGCTGGACGGGGCCGGCCCGGTGAAGTCGTTCCGTCATGTCACCTGGCCACTGCTGCGGCCTGTGGTCAGCGTCGTACTGGTGCTGGGCGTGGTCTACACGGTCAAGGTGCTGGACGTCATCCTCGTCATGACGGGCGGAGGACCGGCCAACGCCACGGAGACCCTCGCCACCCAGTCGTACGAACTGTCCTTTCAGCAGTTCGAGTTCGGAGGCGGCGCCGCGATGAGCAACCTGCTCGTCGTCATCTCGCTCCTCTTCGCCTTCGTCTACCTGCGCGCCAACCGGCGCGCCCAGAACGCCTGAGAGGAGATCCCGTGAAGCGCGCGCCGAAGCGTGGCCTGCCGTCCACGATCGTCGGGATCGTCCTGCTCGCGCTGATGCTGTTTCCCGTCTACTGGATGGTGAATGCCTCGCTGCAACCGGCGGGCAACGCACTGCACGGAGACTGGTTCCCCTTCCACCCGGACTTCAGCGGTTACGCCACGGCACTGCGCGATCAGGGACGCAGCCTCGTCACCAGCCTCGTCGTGGCCTGCGGCAGTGTTGCGCTCAGCCTGGCGCTCGCCGCCCCGGCGGCCTACGCGCTGGCCCAGTTCCGCCCCCGAGGAACCAACCTCGTGCTCTTCGGCGTTTTGATCACACAGATGGTGCCGAGCATCGTCGTGGCCAACGCGCTCTACGGCGCCTACAACGACCTGGGCCTGCTGAACTCCTACCTCGGACTGATCCTCGCCGACTCGACCGCCGGGGTCCCCTTCGCGATCATCATTCTGCGGTCGTTCATGCAGGGCATTCCCAGGGACATCATCGACGCCGCGCGAGTGGACGGCGCGGGGAGGCTGCGCGCCTTCCGCTCCGTGGTGCTTCCGTTGAGCGCCAACTCGTTGATCACCACCGCCCTTTTCACCTTCCTCTTCACATGGAGCGACTTCCTCTTCGCCCTCACACTGACCACCACGGAGACCGTACGGCCGATCACCCTGGGCATCTACCAGTACATCGGCGCTCACACGAACGAATGGAACGCCATCATGGCCACCGCCGTTCTGGCTTCCGTCCCGGCGGCCGTGCTGCTCGTCGTCGCTCAGCGCTATGTCTCCGCCGGCGTCACCAGCGGGGCCATCAAGTGACAACGGTGCGACGAGGCGGGAGGACGCCGCCGCGCGGCCCCTCCCGATCGACTCGGCCGTCAGCCCAACTCGGTGTCCAGCCACTGCATGACCTCCGGGGTCACCGGGTCGGTGATGTCGTTGAACTCCTCATGCCTGGTCAGGTACTTGGCCACATAGGGGCAGACGGGAACGATGCGCTTGCCCGACCCGCGCACGTCGGTGAGTGCCTCATGGACGAGCTGCGCGGCCAGTCCCTGGCCGGCGAAGGCGTCGTCGACTTCCGTGTGGAAGAAGACCCGCTGCTCACCACGGTCGCGGTACGCGGTCAGGCCGACGCGCTTTCCGTCGACGCGGATTTCGTATCGGTGTCGGTTGTCCACCCGCTCGACGGTCGGGGTGGCGGAAGGCTGGGTCATCGGGATCCTCTCGGTCGGTGCGGGTCAGCGGCGCGGGGGTTTCCGCGCGGCGCGATCAAGGCGTTCGGCAGGGCCGGCGCGGGGAGACGGTCTCCGTCGTATCCCTCGACCGCCCCGAACCGGTCGGAGGCGTTCTGCCAATCCTCCCTGGCCCGGACGATCTCCTCATGGCTACGGCCGATGAAGTTCCACCACATGACGATCTGTTCGTCGAACGGCGTTCCACCGAGCAGGACCGTCCGGGCTGTGTCGTCCGACTCGTTCGTCAACGTCAACGTGTCGTTTCCGGTGCCGGCATATCCCAACTCCGCAGGACGCAGGAGCGTGTCGGCCATGCGGACGTGCCCGTGGTCGACGAGAAGTCCGTGCTCGAAACCGGGGTCGACGGCGAACGTGACGGCCGCGCGGGGCTCCAGGACGATCTCGGCACCGAGCAGGGGCGTAAAGGTCGGTACGGGGGAGTCGTCCCCGGCGAAGGAGCCCAGGAAGACCCTGATTTCGGCCCCGGCGATCCGTACGGGCGCGGGTACGTGGTGCTGGAAGTCGCCTTCCGCGTTCCTGTGCTGTTCGGGCAGCGCCACCCACAGCTGGACGCCGTGCAGGATCGTCGTCCGAGCGGTCGAGACCTCCGAGTGACTGATGCCGTACCCGCCCGTCATGAGGTTCAGCTCGCCCGGTCGTACCAGCGCGTGGCTGCCGAGACTGTCCCGGTGCTCGATCTCCCCGCTGAACAGCCAGCTCACCGTCTGTAGCCCGGTGTGCGGATGCGGGGCGACGTCCATGCCACCCGTGACAGCGACGTCGTCGGGGCCGTAGTGATCGGCGAAGCACCAGGCTCCGATCAGGGTACGGGCGCGTTGCGGCAGTGTGCGCCGCACCTTCATCGCCCGTGGGCCGCCGAGGGGGACGTCCCGTGGGGCGAGTACGTCGATGTGCGGGACGCTCGCACTCCGTTCGCTGTCGGCCGGTGTTCCGCGGTACGACTCGGTCGGCTCTATTTCGACGTTGCTCACCGAGCACCGCCTCCTTCCGGGACGACGGGTCCCGATGACGTGTCGAACGCGTGGGTGACCTCTGGCCGGGTGCCCGGGACGAGGAGACGGCGTGCCCGCTCCTCGTAGCGGCGGTCGGTGCGGGTGAGCCTGTCGCTGTGCTGGGCGAGATGCTCGGACCAGGAGGCTACGAGGTAGTTCTCGATGAAGTGCCCGGGAGCCTGGCCGTCCTGGTACAGACCCCAGGTGAGGGCTCCGGTGCGCCGCCGCGAACGGGCGACGTGATCCATGCAGTCACTGAAGGCGGAGCCGTTCCCCGGGGCGACACGGTAGGAGACGGAGACCAGCACCGGGCCGGCGGCCGGCCCGGGCTCGAACACCAGGGGCGGGACCGGCCAGTGCTCGGACGGGGAGGGATCGATGCCCTCCGCCCCGTGCAGTGGCCAGCGACGCAGACTGATGGCACTGACCAGCAGCAACGCGCCGCCGGCCAGGAGGGGCACGGCGAGCCCCAGCCGGTCGGCGAGGGCTCCCCACAGCGGCGCCACCAGCGCCTGGCCGCCTTGGAAGACAAGGAGATAGACCGCGAGGCCACGGGCCCTGACCCAGCCCGGGAGTCGCGTCTGCATGGCCGCGTTGAGGGTGGACAGGACCCCGATCCACGCCAGACCGGCGAACAGCAGCGCCACCGCCACCAGCCACGTGACGCGTACGGTGGCCATAACGACCAGGACACCCGCGAAGACCACGGCACCGCTGCCCAGAGTGCCGTTGGCGCCGAGCACCCGGTTGCTGCGGGGCAGTACGAAGGCGCCCGCGACCGCTCCGACGCCGACCGCGCCCAGGAGGAGCCCGTAGCCGCCCGAGCCCAGGTGCAGGGAGCGGCTCGCGACCAGCGGCAGCAGCGCCCACAGGGCGGCCCCACCGGGGATGAACAGGATCATGCGCAGGAGGACCCGGCGGATGCCCGGTGCGTACCACACGTAGCGACGGCCCGCGTCGAGGGCGGTCAGCAGCGTCTCACCGCTGGGGGCGGGGACGACCGTCCGGGCAGGCCGCCAGAGCAGCAGTACGGCGGCGATGCCGAGATAGGAGGCGGCGTTGAAGGCGAACACCCACCCCGCGCCCGCCGCTGCCACGACCACTCCGCCCACGGCCGGTCCGACGGCGCGGGCCAGATTCATGTTCACGCCGCCGAGCGCCGCGGCCTGTCCGAGCTGGCGGCGTTCCACCAGCTCCGGCTGGATCGCCTGCCAGGCAGGGCCCATCAACGCGGTGCCGCATCCCAGCAGGAACGTGAGCACCAGCAGCAGCACCGGGGTGAGCGCATCCGCGAAGGCCAGCGCGGTGAGCGCGCCGGAGACCGCGAGCATGGCCAACTGCGCGGCCAGGAGCACCCTGCGACGGTCGTAGCGGTCTGCGACCACTCCCGAGGGCAGGGCCAGGAGCACGACGGGCAGGCTGGAGGCCGTCTGGACGAGCGTCACCATTGCCGCGTCGTGCCCGATCAGCAGCCATTGGGCGCCCACCATCTGCATCCAGCTGCCGATGTTGGAGACCAACTGGGCGATCCACAGAGCCCGGAAGATGCGCGCCGCGAGCGGCGCCCATGCCGAATCCGGCTTGAGGGACTGTGTCGGTGTGGAGGGGGGTGTGGGGCTCATGATGGTCCATGCGGGGTGGGTGCGGACGCGTTGACTCCGGCAGATGTCGCGTATGCCAGGTGGCTGTTGCCGTGTGAAGACTAGGACCGGCCCACCGGTCGTTGTTGATCGTCAGCGCACAGGGTGTGTTCCCTCGGCGCAGTGCGACCGGTGGGCCGGTGTGTTGTTCAGAGCCGCGGCCGGATCCAGGCGGCATCAGCGGTCGAGAGACGATGGGTGATCACGGCGGTGACCGCGAGCAGCCCCAGCGTCAGGCCCAGGGTGAGGGCGAGATGGCCATGCAGGACGAGCTGCGCTCCGACGAGGGCGCCGAGGAACATGGCGAGCACGGAGAGGATCCGGCGGCCGGGGCGTGGCGCCTCGCCGCCGGCCGGGGTGGAGTCCGCTGCCAGGCCCGTCAGGGTCAGGGTCAGGACCGTCGTGGTGAGGTCCGGAACGCCCAGGCGTCGGGCGACCGCGTTCTGTAGGCCCATGGCGAGTCCCAGGAAAACGATCAGGGTGTACTGGACGCCGGGGGTGACCCGGCCGTCCGATACGGCGGCGACCACCACGGTGACCGCGACCAGGATCGTCTGCACGGCCGTCGACGTGCGCAGCAGGTGCCCGTGGTGCAGGGCGAACCGCGTGCCGAGCCTGCCCCCTACGAGCGCACCGAGGAGGAACGAGCCCATCGCGACGACGGACGCGAGCGCGGACAGACTCTCGTCGCCCGCCAGGGCGAACCCGAGGAAGACCACGTTGCCTGTCATGTTGGCGACGAAGACGTGCCCGAGCGCCAGATAGCTCACGGCGTCGACCAGACCGGTGGCCACCGTCAGGATCAACATCAGGGGAGGCAGCGGACCATGACGTTCCTCTCCGCGCGGTACCAGGGTGCGGAACGCGTCACTCAGCAGCCTGCGCATACCGCGTCCCTTCCGTTGCGGCGGGCGGCCGGTGCAGCACCATGCGGGTGAGCAGTGCGCTGGCCGGCCCGATCACAATCGCGCTGAGGGCGACCCACACCGGCCAGGGGGTGACCCCCAGCGCGTGGTCCACGGACCACCGCCCGGCCCCGGTGAGGGCCAGTGCGGCGGAGACGACGACGAGGACGAGGGGGTATTCGTAGCCGTCGTTCTGGACCCACAGCCCTTGGGGCCGTTTCACGGTGCCCGCGACCGTCATCACGCCCATGGCGGCCATCGCCGCCAGGGGCGTGAGCAGGCCGAGCACCAGGAACAGGCCGGAACCGATCTGACTGGCTCCCGCGGCGAGGGCGGTCAGCCGACCGCCGCGGAAGCCGTCACGGCGGAACTCCTCGGTACCGCCCGCCAATCCGTTGCCTCCGAGCCGGAAGCTCACCTTCTGCACCCCGTGCCCCGCGATGAGCAACCCCACCACCAGCCGGAGGACCAACAGTCCAGCGTCCATCATGTTCCTGCCTGTTCCTGGCGTTCTTGTTCCGGCGCGGGGATCAGCCGGCGGCGTGCGCGCCGATGATGGCCTGCGCGTAGACCATCCCGAGGCCGTAGGTACCACCGTGCTCCTTGACCACGTCGCCCACGGCGGCGTACGTCTCGGTGCGGGCCCAGTCGCGCTGGAGCTCCAGGAGCACCTGCACCCAGGTCACCGGGACCGCCCCGGCCTGGACCATGCGCTGGATCGCGTGCTCGTGGGCCTGCGGGCTGACACCGCCGGACGCGTCGGTGACCACGTAGACCTCGTAGCCCTGGGCGATGGCCGAGAGCACGGGCAGGACGACACAGACCTCGGTCCACAGACCGGCGATGACGAGCTTCTTGCGGCCGGTGGCCTTGACGGCCTCGACGAAGTTCACGTCCTCCCAGGCGTTCATCGTGGTGCGGTCGATGATCTTCTGGTCGGGGAAGACGTCCGCCAGCTGCGGCATGATCGGGCCGGAGAACGATTCGGCGGCCACGGTGCTCAGGACGACCGGGACGTCGAACGCCTTGGCGGACTTCGCCAGGCCCACGGTGGAGTTGATGATGGCGGTGCGGTCACCGCTGCCGGTGCCGAAGAACATCTGCGGCTGGTGGTCGATGAACAGCACCGCGCAGTTGTCCGGAGTGAGCAGGTCGGGGCTGGGGGCGGCGGTGACCTCGGAGATGTTGACCATGAGTGTGCCTTTCTCGGTAACTGGTGGCGCGGACAGCTGTCCGCGCCGTGGGAAAAACCGTCCGGTTGGACGGAGCTGGTGGGTGTCCCGGAAGGGGCGGCTCAAGGGCCAGGCCCCTTCCGGGAGTTCAGAGGTCGAAGCAGGGATCGAAGGGCGTGCTCGTGGCCTCGGGGGTGAGACCGCGCGCGATGCGCCACTGGCGGTGCTGCTCCGACTCGGCGATGGCCTGGCCGAGCAACTCCGCCTGGCGGGCGCCTGGAAGGGCCGCCCGCCGGGATGCCTGGTAGCCGCCGAAGTGCGCCACCGGGCTCCAGCCCGGGCTGACGGGGGGAAGCTCCTCGTCGAGGCCCTCGTATTCGGCGGCGGCGTAGACGATACGGCCGCCGGTCACCGTCAGCAGCGACTCGATGTGTGCGATGTCCGGCTCGGGCACAGCGAAGTAGTCCTCGGACAGGACCGCCAGGTCCGCGTAACATCCCGGCCGCAGTACGCCCTTGACCTCGTCCTCGCCGGTCAGCGCGGCGCCGGCGCGGGTGAACATCGCCAGCGCCGTCTGCCGGTCGACGCGGTTCGACGGCGGGCGCAGCGCCAGATCGCCGACCGTGCGGCCGCTGACGAGCCAGTGCAGGGCGACCCACGGGTTGTAGGTGGAGACCCGGGTGGCGTCGGTGCCGGCGCCCACGGTCAGGCCGCGGTCCAGCATGGCCCGGATCGGCGGGGCGTCCGCCGCGGCGCCGGGGCCGTAGCGCCGCAGAAACGCCTCGCCCTGGAAGGACAGGCGGTTCTGCACGGACATCGCGCCGCCGAGCGCGGCGATACGATCGAGGCTGTCCGCCGAGACGGTCTCCGCGTGGTCGAACAGCCACCGGTTCCCGGCCGGGAAGAGCCCGTCCGCGGCGAGCTTCTCGAACACCGCGAGGTCACGGCGGATGGTCTCGTCGTATGTGGCGTGCAGCCGGAATCCCCACCCGTTCTCCATGAGCAGGCGCACCGCCTTCTCGAACTCCGCCTCATATTCTGGGGCGAGTTCCGGACGCGGCTGGGTGAAGTTCTCGAAGTCGGCGGCCGCCCAGGTGAGATTCTCACCCGCGCCGTTCAGTCGCAGCCATTCGTCCCCGTCCTCGGGGCGGGCCATTTCGATCCAGCGGGCGAGATCGTCGATCTCCTGGCCGGGAGTCTGTGGAAAGAGATGGTAGGCGATGCGCAACGACAACTGTCCGGCCTTGGCCAGTTCGACGACGGTGGCGTAGTTGTCGGGGAAGTTCTGGAAACCGCCTGCGGCATCGATCGCCGAGGTCAGTCCGAACCGGTTCAACTCGCGCAGGAAATGACGCGTGGAGGTCTTCCTGTCCTCGTCGCTCTCCAGGGTCGGCGCCTTGGCCAGGGTCGAGTAGAGGATGAGGGCGCTGGGAGCGGCCAGCAGCATGCCGGTCGGTTCCCCGTCCCGGCCCCGCACGATCTGGCCGCCCTTGGGGTCGGGTGTGTCCTTGGTGAAGCCGGCGGCCTTGAGTGCCGCCCGGTTCAGCACGGCCGACTGGTACAGGTGCAGGACGAACACCGGGGTGTCAGGGGCGGCGGCGTTCAGTTCGGCGACGGTCGGCAGCCGGCCTTCGGTGAACTGCTCGGCCGACCAGCCCCCGACCACCCGCACCCACTGGCCCTTCGGGGTTCGAGCGGCCTGCTCACGCAGCATCGCCAGGCCCTGGCGCAGGCTGCGCACGCCGTCCCAGCGCAGTTCCAGTACGTAGTTGAGGCCCCCGCGGATCACGTGCAGGTGGGCGTCGTTGAGGCCGGGGATCATCCGTCGCCCGAGCGCGTCGACCACCTTCGTGCCCGCGCCGATGTGGGGAGCCACGTCCTTGTCGTCACCGACGACCGTGATGACGCCGTCGCGGACGGCGAGCGCCTCCGCATGGGGACGGGCCGGGTCGCCGGTGTGGATCTTCGCGTTGCGGACGACGAGGTCCGCGGCATCGTCGATGGCATGCGGAACCAGCCCGCCGACGGGCATTGTTGACATCTCTGGAAACCCCCTCTGGGAGAACGGCTTCGATCCAAGTCATGGCCGCTACAGGCGGATTTGGCGATTCATACACGCTCGAATGCCTGTTTGCTCGAATTGAACCGGGTGAATTCCACCGACACTCGTCGTGCCCTGATAACGAGGGCAGGCCCTGTGTATGGGGGGCCGCGGTTGCTTCGACATCACGATAGGCACCTCAGACCCGCCCCCATGTCCCGCCAGTGCACAGGACTTTGCCTCACGGTGCACTGCCCGTCCATGCTCTGAATGCGATGGGAGAAGCCCGAAGGCGCCCGTGCGTTGTGAGAACAGGAGCAGTGCGCCCGTGGGCAATTACCGCGCGCCCGGCGGTTTAGCGCGGCGAACAGCGGCTCCGGGACGCCCTTCGCGGGATCCGAACCTTATTGCCGGAAGGGCAGGCGTCCTCACGAACATTTCAGGAGATTCACATGCCCGATGCCGTCGAGCGGCTTCAGCCGGTACTGGAACCCGCGGCAGCCGCTTTTCGCCGCGGCGACCGCCGATCCGCCGTACCTGTTCGACCTGTCCCCGGCAAAAGGGCGCAAGGCCGTCGACGAGGCGCAGTCCGGCGAGATCGCCAAGCCCGCGATCGACGAGGAGTGGATCACCGTCTCGGGCGGGCCGACGGGCAGCGTCCGTGCGCGGATCGTCAAGCCCGCCGGCGCCGAGGGCACCTCCCGGTGATCCTCTACATCCACGGCGGGCTGGGTGTTCGGCAACGCCCACACCCACGACCGTCTGGTGCGTGAACCCGCCGTCGGCGCGGGTGTCGCCGTGGTCTTCCCCGAGTACGACCTGTCGCCCGAGGCCCGCTACCCGGTCGCCATCGAGCAGAACTACGCGGTCGCCAAGTGGATCGTCGAGCAGGGCGCGACCAAGGACCTGGACGGCTCCCGGCTGGCCGTGGCCGGGGACTCGGTCGGCGGCAACATGAGCGCCGCGCTGACACTGACGGCCAAGCAGCGCGGCGATGTCCCCCTGGTCCAGCAGGTGCTGTTCTACCCGGTCACCGACGCGAGCTTCGACACCGGCTCGTATCACCAGTTCGCCACCGGTTACTTCCTGCGCTGCGACGGCATGCAGTGGTTCTGGGATCAGTACACGACCGACGAGGCCGAACGCGCCCAGATCACCGCCTCCCCGCCGCGGGCCACGACCGGGCAACTCGCCTGGTTGCCGCCGGCCCTGGTCATCACCGGCGAGGCCGACGTGCTGCGCGACGAGGGCGAGGCGTACGCCAACAAGCTGCGCGCGGCCGGTGTCCCGGTCACCGCGGTGCGCTTCCAGGGCATCATCCACGACTTCGTGATGCTCAACGTCCTGCGCGAGACCCACGCCGCCGAGGCCGCCATCACGCTCGCAGCCGGCACCCTGCGTACCGCCCTGCACACCGCCTGACAGCGAGAGGAGACACCGCCATGACCACCTCCACCCCCACGGTCGTCCTCGTCCACGGCGCGTTTGCCGACTCGGCCGGCTGGATCGGGGTCATCGCGGAACTGCACAGTCACGGCATCCCGGTGATCGCGCCGCCCAACCCGCTGCGCGGACTGGCCGCCGACGCGACGTACATCGCGTCCGTGGCGTCTCAGATCGACGGCCCCGTCATCCTGGTCGGACATTCCTACGGCGGGGCGCTGATCACCGTGGCCGGCACCACCGAGAACGTCGTCGGGCTGGTCTACGTGGCGGCCGTTCTCGAGGAGGGCGAGAGCCTCGGCGAGTTGCAGGGCCGCTTCCCCACCGCCCCGCTGGTGAGCAGCCTGAAGCAGTGGACGTACCCCGTCGAAGGCGGCGCCCCCGCTGTCGAGGTCACCATCGACGCCGACGCCTTCCCGTCGGTCTTCGCCGCCGACGTGCCCGCCGACCTCACCAAGGTCCTGGCGTGGCCCAACGGCCGCTGGCCGCCGCGGCCTTCGAGGAGACGGCCGCCGCGGCCGCGTGGAAGACCAAGCCGTCCTGGGCTCCTGGTGGCCGGAGCGGACGAAGCGATCAACCCCGAGGTCCAGCGGTACGGTGCCAGGCGCGCCGGTGCAACCGTCGTCGAGATCAAGGGGGCGTCGCACGCGATCGCCGTCTCCCAGCCGACGGAGGTCGCCGACGTGATCCGCGACGCGGTACGGGCGACGAGCTGACCAGGGGGCACACCAGCTGCGCGGACGAACTCGTTTCGTCCGCGCAGCCGTGTTTCCGCCTCACTACCGCACTCGCTCGGTCCGGTCGGTCACCGTGACCACGACGAGCAGGGCCGCCACCAGCAGACCGGCGACTACGGCCGGCGCCAGGGAGTGACCGGCCACCAGCACAGCGACCGCGACAGCGGGAAACGCAAGCTGTTCGACCCCGCTCCGCTGGTGCGGCCGGACGTGTATGGCCCACACGGTGATCAGGAAGATCGCCACCGGCATGGTGATCACGACACCTGCTGCCGGCGACAGGACATCGGTGCGCCGCGTGATCAGCTTGGCGTACGCCGCCAGGCCCGCCCCCTCGGCGGCTGCCGAAGCGAAGATCAGGTAGTGGCCGTACGCCCAGGTGAATCTCTTGCGATGGGCCTGGTGTGTCGTGGCGAGCACCGTGTGCGCCGGTCTGGCGAAGTACAGCCACCACATGGCGAAGACCATGAGCAGGCCACCCGTTGCCAGCAGGTACAGCGCACCGGCGTTGTGGTGCCGGTCGAAGGCGCTGCGGACCGCCGCGGCGGCTGCGACGGACTCACCGAGCACGATGAGGGTGAACAGTTCGTAGCGTTCCGCGATGTGGTGCGGATGCCACGGGGTCATCCCGGCTGACTGCGCCCACACCGGGACGGAAAGCTCGGCAACGATCAATCCGATGATGGCCGGCAGTTGTGCCGGGGCCGGGAGGAAGAGCATTGCGCCCCAGCCGGTCTGGCAGCCCGTCACTCCGGCGGCGGAGCGGAGCGCCGTCCGCCGCCGACCGGCGTCCGATCGCGCGGCACGCAACCACAGGACGGCCAGGGCCGTACGCAGTACGGCGTAACCCAGCGTGATGACGCGCAGATCACCTTCCTCGAACCCCCGTTTGGGCGAAGACCTGGGCGAGTTCCACGCCGATGGCGCCCCCGCCGAGCACGATCATCGAGGCCGGCAGCTCCCTGGCCGCCATGGCGTCCCGGTTGGTCCAGTACGGCGGCGTCGAGGCCAGGCCCGGGGCCGGGGGAATCCGGGGCTGGGTGCCACTCGCCAGGACCACACCCTGCCGGGCTTGGAACGTGCGCCCGCCGACCGTTACCTGCCGCGGCCCGGTGAGCCGTCCCGTTCCGCGTACGAGCCGGCCGCCCTTCGCCGCGAGGCGGTCGGCCGCCACCTGGTCGTTCCACTCGTCGGTGGCCTCGCCGCGGATTCTTCCGGCAACCCGGCTCCCGTCGGGAGGCACCTCCACATGACCAGCGAGGAAGGGTACGCCGCCTGCCTCGGCGAGCAGGATTCCGGCCCGGATCATCAACTTGCTGGGCACGCATCCCCAGTACGGGCACTCGCCCCCGACGAGCTCCGCCTCGATCCCCACCACATCCAGTCCGGCCTCTGCCAGCGTGCCCGCGACGTACTCGCCCCCGGGCCCCAGCCCCAGGACGACCACATCTGCCTGCTCGCTCACCCTCATGCCTCTCTTTGCTGGTCGTCGGCTCGCGCCGTGCGCCCGAGGCTAGAGGGGGCGAGGCACCGGGCCGTGCCCGCCAGCGCTCGGTGACTTGCCCGAGAGCGAACACCAGGCACGGGCCCCTCGCCGAGTGCGCTGGCGAGCACCACCGTGTGCGCTCCTGGGCAACGAGTCCGCCGTGCGGGTACTTAGCGTCACTCGTGCAAACAGAGCCCAGACCGCAGGAGGCGGATCATGACCATCACTTCCCAGCACTTGAGCAGCCAGCCGCGGCTGCATCAGAAGGGCGAGATCATCCAGGAGTTCGGGACCGTCAAGCAGTTCCCGCTCGGCCTGTCCTACGAAGCCCGTATGTACTCCTGTCAGCGGCTCAACAAAGTCCTGGCCGACACGCAGATCCTCTACGGCCTCTACAAGAAGCACCACTGGCTGATGCGCGGGGCGACCTTCTACCAGCTGCACCTGGTGCTGGACAAGCACGCGGGGGAACAACTCGCACTCGTCGACACCCTCGCCGAACGGGTCCAGACCCTGGGCGGTGTCGCGGTGGGGGACCCCCGGCACGTCGCCGAGATCACCTCGATCCCGCGTCCTCCGGACGGTGTGGAAGAGGTGCCGGCCATGCTGTCTCGGTTGTTGGAGGCACACGAGACCATCCTGATCGAGGCCCACGACGCGGCAGCCCGCATCGGGGAGTTGGGCGACGACGGCACCAACGACCTGCTGGTCTCACAGGTGATCCGGACCGGCGAACTCCAGGCGTGGTTCCTGGCCGAGCACCTGGTGGACACCCCTCTGGTCCGCGCCTGATCGGCCATGAACCGCCGATGCAGGCGGCTGCGGCTCGGCGGGAGCAACACCGGGTCGTGCCGTTGCACGGCGTGGATCCGCGGTTGATGGAGCCCGTCGTCCCGGTGACAGAGCCCCTCGGCTTCACACCGACGCCCCAACGGCCGCACGCGTCACTCCGTTGTGCCGGCATGCTGCGGGCTCTTGAGCGGAACCAGGCGCAGGCCGCTCTTCGACCGCGCCACGCAGCGGGTTGCGGTGGCGCAGAGCGAAGCACGTCTCACGAGGCGGGCGTGTAGTGCAGGTGGCGTGCACTGACGATCAGCAATTTCGACGTCATACGGAGCGAGCTCGACCACGTGCTGGAACGGCGTGCCCTCGGTGGGGCAGACACTGGCGATGCCCCGAGCGTCGCATGCCGACTGTCGCGATGATCAGCCCCGCTCCCTTGCAAACACGACTTACAGGAGAGTTCACCATGAGGAGTAGTCCCGAATCACCCGGGGAGCGGACCGAGCCGACAGGTAGGCATTTCGAACCGGACCTACGGCCGATGACCCGCATCAACCTCCGCCCCATCGCCTCCCCGATGCCGGTCGGTTTCTTCGCGGTGGCGATCGCCTCCGTCATCGTCGGAAGCCTGCAACTGGGCTTCCTGGGCGACGATGCGCATCAGGCGGTCGCCCTGACGATCCTTCCGGCTTTCATCCTGCAACTGATCGTCAGCATCCTGGCGTTCGGGGCGAGGGATGTGCTCGCGGCGACGCTCATGGCGTGCTTCTCCGGAACCTGGCTGGCGAGTTCCCTGGTGCTGGCCCTCGATCCGCCGGCGGGCGCCGAGGCGCTTGGCGTGCTCAATCTTGTGTTCGCCGTCTTCGCCCTGATGATGGCGACCGTCGCGAGCCGCAAGCGTGTGATGTGGTTCGTGCTGTGTGTGGCCGTGCCACGCTTCGCGGTGGCCTCCCTCTTCAACTTCACAGGTGCCGCCTGGCTCGGCTACGTGTCCGGGGCCTTCGGACTGCTCCTAGCGGGCGTGGCCATGTATGCCGCGTTCGCGCTCATGCTGGAGGACATGAGGGGCGAGGAGGTTCTGCCCGTAGGACGTCGGGGCCCGGCGCACGACGCCGTGGAAGGGGATCTGGCGGTGCAGCTGCGCAACCTCGAACGGCAGGCGGGCGTACGACGGACACTGTGAGCCGTTGAGTGGATCGAGCGGGCGGGCGGGGAGGGCGGTCACAGCGAGATAGGTCAGTCGCAGCAGCACGACAGATCATCCTGCCGGGGCACTCACCGGGCGCCCAGAGCACCCGCCCAAGCGCCCGCGCTCGACACCACCCGTACACCAGCTTCCACCAGGACGGATGAGTTTTCGGCAGGCGCAGGGTCGTGGCCTGGGCCGGACATGAACCTCAGCTGACCCGCTCTACGCTTTGTGCGGAAGGGCCCGCACAGCAAGCCGTGCCGGCCCTTCCGTGCCATCCCTTGCTTTGCGGACGCACACGTCCTAGTGGGACGTATCCCGCCTCCCCGGTGGGAGACAAGTGGGAGATGATCATGGCTTGGTGCTGCAATCAGGCGCTAGGAAATGCTAGATGGTGCTACGTGTGTGGCCTGGGGTCAGCCCGCGGACTCCGCCGCGTGCGGGCTCAGGACACCTGTTGCCACCAGCGCGATGATGACGATGCCGAGCGCGATGCGGTACCAGACGAACGGCATGAAGCTCTTGGTCGAGATGAACTTCATGAACCATGCGATGACCGCGTAACCGGTCGCGAAGGCGATCACCGTCGCGAAGATCGTCGGGCCCCAGGAGACGTGGTCGTTCTCCATCGCGTCCTTGAGTTCGAAGAGGCCGGAGGCGAGGACGGCCGGGATCGCGAGGAGGAAGGAGTAGCGGGCCGCGGACTCGCGTGTGTAGCCCATGAAGAGGCCGCCGCTGATGGTGGCGCCGGAGCGGGAGACTCCGGGGATGAGCGCCGCGGACTGGCACAGGCCGAAGATCAGGCCGTCCTTCACGTTCAGGGACTCGAGCCCCTTGCGCTGCTTGGCGGCGCGGTGCCGGCCGCCCGACTCGTCGCGTGCGGCCAGCCGGTCGGCGACGCCGATGATGATGCCGACGACGATCAGCATGGTCGCCGTGATGCGCAGATCGCGGAACGGGCCCTCGATCTGGTCCTTGAGCGTCAGGCCGAGCACACCGATCGGGATCGAGCCGACGATCACCAGCCAGCCCATCTGGGCGTCGTGGTCGCGCCGCATCTCCTTGTCCGTCAGCGACTTCAGCCACGCCACGATGATGCGCCCGATGTCCTTGCGGAAGTAGATCAGTACCGCGGCCTCCGTGCCGATCTGGGTGATCGCCGTGAAGGCCGCGCCCGGGTCCTCCCAGCCCGAGAACGCCGCGGTCAGCCGCAGATGCGCGCTGGAGGACACGGGGAGGAACTCGGTCAGCCCCTGGACGAGTCCGAGGATGAGGGATTCAAACCAAGACATGAAGTTACGGAGTCCAAGTGCTGATGGTGACAAGGGGACAAGGGATGGCGGAGGACACCGCGTCGGCGGCGCAGTGATCGCGAGTGTCGAGGGGCAGCGTAGCGCCCTCCGATGACGGCTCCGGCACAGGGGGCTCGGCAGTCGATCGCCGGCCCCGGCCGAACCGGTGTTGACCTGCGGTGGGGCCGCCGCTTACGTTGCTCCAGGTCGAAAGCGCTTGCTATCGCGTCCCTCAGTAACTCGTCGTTGGCGCTCCGGAGGAGTCTCACGTCCATGGCTGCATCCGAGACCGCCCCGCTCACGGGCCGCCGCATCAGGGTCGCCGTGATCGGTACCGGCGCCATCGCACGCGACTCCCACCTGCCCGCGCTCGCCAGGCTCGCCGCGGAGGGCGAGACCGAACTCGTCGCCGCCGTCGACATCGACGCGGCGTCGGCCGGGTCCTTCTGCGCGGAGGCGGGCCCGGCCGCGGCCGGAGCTGGGGCACCCCGCCCCTACACCGATCCGGACCGGATGCTCCAGGAGGAGCGGCCCGACCTGGTCGTCATCTGCACGCCGCCGACGCTGCACCGCGACCAGACCGTCGCCGCGCTGCGGGCCGGCGCCTGGGTGTGGTGCGAGAAGCCGCCGGTGCCGAGCCTCGCGGACTTCGACGCCGTGGAGGCGGAGGAGGGCAAGGACGGCGGTCCGTACGCCTCGATCGTCTTCCAGCACCGCTTCGGCTCGGGCACCCGACACGTACGGCGCCTGCTCGCCGAGCGGGCCATGGGCCGTCCGCTCGTCGCGCACTGCCAGACCACCTGGTACCGGGACACCGCCTACTACGCCGTGCCCTGGCGCGGCCGCTGGGGTACCGAGGGCGGCGGCCCCGCGATGGGGCACGGCATCCACCAGATGGATCTGCTGCTCGACCTGCTCGGACCCTGGAGCGAGGTGCGCGCCATGGCCGGCCGGCTGGTGCACGACGTCGAGACGGAGGACGTGTCGACGGCCCTCGTCCGCTTTGCGAACGGTGCGATGGCGACCGTCGTGAACAGCGTGCTGAGCCCCGACGAGGTCAGCCGCATCCGTATCGACTGTGAGCGCGCGACCGTGGAACTGACCCATCTGTACGGCCACCGCAACGACGACTGGCGTGTCACGCCCGCCCGGGACGTGCCGGACGCCGAGGCCGCGGCCTGGCAGGACTTCGGCGCTGACCTGCCCAGTTCGCATCTGGAGCAGCTGCGGGAGCTGGTCGCGAGCATGCGCGCGGGGGAGCGGCCGCGCAGCAGCGGCGCGGACGGGCGCACGAGCCTGGAGCTGATCGCCGCGCTGTACAAGTCGGCGTTCACGGACACGACGGTTCGCGCGGGGGGTATCGGCCCCGGCGATCCCTTCTACTTGGCGATGCACGGGGGCGTGCCCGGCTGGGCGCCCGTCATGGCCGAGCGGGCGGTGCCGGGCGAGGAAGCCGTCGTATGACCGGGCTGCGCATCGTCCACGCGTACGGCGACCGCGTCACGGTGACCGACTCGGCCACCGGCGTCGAACTGCTGGCCTACGTCTACCGGCCGGAGGCCGCCTGGGAGGCCCCGAAGCCGTATGTCCACCCGCTGCGGACCCTCGGCGGTGACGTCGTCACCGACTACCGGCCCCACGACCATCGGTGGCACAAGGGCCTGTCGCTCACGGCCTCGCACCTGTCCGGGGCCAACCTGTGGGGCGGCAACAGCTACGTCCACGGGCAGGGGTATCTGGAGCTCCCCGAGCGCGTCGGGTCGATGCGGCACGTCGCGTTCGACGAGGTCGGCTCGGACGGTGACCGTGTCGTCATCGCCGAGCGGCTGACCTGGCATCCCCACGACGGTGAGCTGTGGGCCGACGAGCGGCGCCGGGTGGAGGTGCACGACGTCGAGCCGGAGTCCGGCTCATGGGCGCTGACCTGGACGAGCGCCGTGACGAACCGGCGCGCGGTGCCCCTGCGGTTCGGCAGCCCCACCACCGCCGGGCGCGGCATGGCCGGTTACACGGGCCTGTTCTGGCGCGGCCCGCGTGCCTTCCAGGGCGGCCGGATCATCGCGCCGGACGCCGAGGGCCCCGGCCTGATGGGCGGACAGGCGCCCTGGCTGGCCTACTGCGGGGAGCACGACGGCACCGACGGCCACGCGACCCTCGTCTTCGCGCATGCCCCCGAGAACGACCACGCCGGTGACCGGGGTACCCACCCCGCCCACTGGTTCGTACGCAACGAGCCCTTCGCGGGTGTCGCTCCGTCCTGGGCCTTCCACGACGAGCTGGAACTGGCGCCCGGCGACACCCTCACCCGCAGCTACCGGGTCGTCGTGGCCGACGGGGCGTGGGAGAGGGAAGAGATCGTCAAGTACCTGGACTCGCATCCCTGGCGCTGATCGCGGCCGTACGGCCGGACTGCGGATTTCACGCGGCCGACGGCCCGGCCACCGTCCATCCGGGCGCCTGCGGGTGGGCCGACAGGTCCTCGTGGCGCACCGGGTCGCCGCATGCCCGGCAGGTGACGACCGGGACGAGTTCGTTGCCGCAGATGTGCTCGATCACCATGGGGCGGTCGTCGTCCTTGCGGAGATGACGGTCGCCCCACTCCATGAGGGTCATCAGGACCGGCTCCAGCTCCAGCCCCGCCTGCGTCGGCCGGTACTCGAACCGCTGCGGGCGCTCGCAGTAGGCGCGCTTGGTGAGGATGCCGGCGTCGACCAGGCGGCGCAGCCGGGTGGCCAGGATGTCGCGCGGGGCGCCGATGTTGCGCACGAGCTGGTCGAAGCGGCCGTTGCCCAGGCACACCTCGCGCAGGACGAGCAGGGAGTACTTCTCGCCGACGAGCGCCAGGGCGTCGGCGATGGAACAGGGACGCGGGTCTTTGGTGGCGGCCATGCCGCTCAGTCTAAGCGGCGGGTTCGACTTTCCAACCTGATGGGTTTGATTTTCCAACCCTCAGGGTTATGGTGAGTTCGGATTTCCTACTCACCGGTAATCGGGAGGCCCGCATCATGCGTGACGCAGTCATCGTCGAAGCCGTACGCACGCCCATGGGAAAGGGCAAGCCGAACGGCTCTCTGGCGCACGTGCACCCCGTCGAGCTCCTCGCGCACACCCTGCGCACCCTCGTCGAACGCTCCGGCGTCGACCCGGCCCTGATCGACGACGTCATCGGCGGCACCGTCGACCAGGTCGGCGAGCAGGCCATGAACACCACCCGCTACGCCGCCCTGTCCGCGGGCTTCCCGGAGACGGTCCCGGCGACCACGGTGGACCGCCAGTGCGGTTCCTCCCAGCAGGCCGTGCACTTCGCCGCCCAGGGCGTGATCTCGGGCGCGTACGACCTGGTCGTCGCCTGTGGGGTCGAGTCGATGAGCCGGGTGCCGATGTGGTCGAACGTGCCGCCCGGCAAGGACCCCTTCGGCCCCGGCGTCGCCGAGCGCTACCCGGAGGGGCTCGTCCCGCAGGGCATCAGCGCCGAGCTCATCGCCGCCAAGTGGTCGATCACGCGGGAGCAGATGGACGCGTTCGCCGTCTCCTCGCACCGGAAGGCGGCCGCGGCCTGGGAGAAGGGCCTGTTCGGCGCCGAGGTCGCGCCGCTGGAGGGCGTCTCCCGCGACGAGTGCGTACGGCCGGGCAGCACCCCGGAGATCCTCGCCGGCCTCAAGCCCGCCTACCACGACCCGGCCTTCGCCGAACGCTTCCCGCAGATCGAGTGGAACGTCACCGCGGGCAACGCCAGCCCCGTCAACGACGGCGCCTCCGCCGTCCTCGTCACGTCCAGTGAGACCGCCGCCCGCCTCGGCCTGCGCCCCCTCGCCCGCCTGCACAGCTTCGCCGTCACCGGCTCCGACCCGATCCTCATGCTCACGGGTGTGATCCCGGCGACGGAGAAGGTGCTGCGCCGAGCGGGCCTGTCCCTCGGCGACATCGACCTCTTCGAGGTCAACGAGGCCTTCTCCAGCGTGGTCCTGGCCTGGCAGCAGGAGACCGGCGCCGACCTCGCCAAGGTCAATGTGCACGGCGGCGCGATAGCGATCGGTCACCCGCTCGGCGCCAGCGGCACCCGTCTGACGACGACCCTGGTGCACGCGATGCGCGAGCGCGGCGCCCGCTACGGGCTACAGACGATGTGCGAGGCGGGCGGCCTCGCCAACGCGATGATCCTGGAGACGGTCTAGGTGTGCTGTCCGGAGAGGTTAGTGACGCGGCTGGCTGGGGTTTGGCCGCTGATGCCGGTGTGGGGTCGGTGGTAGTTGTACCAGTCCAGCCAGT
>NZ_JAGMUL010000044.1 GCF_019049285.1 Streptomyces sp. AC550_RSS872 | reverse complement strand
ACCCAGCCCCACGAACCCGAGACGACACACAGCACACCCCCCACCCAGCCCCACAAACCCGCGGCCGCCAACGGCGAGCACGCCCCACAGGGGCCACCCGCACCCGACGACGAATTCCGCACGGGCGGTGCGGGTGGGAGACAACCGGCCGAAGGCGAAGCCGAGGCCGGACACGGACGCACCCCGCGTCACATCGAGGGCCTCCTGCTCGGCCTGGCGGCAGGCGACGCCGCCGGCTGGCCCGCCGCCCGCCACAGAGCCGCCCGTATGCCCGACTGGACCCGCCGCCTCACCCGCGAACTCGACACCTTCGCCGAACACAACGCCACCACCACCCTCCCCGTCCCCATCGCCCTCAACCAACCCCCCGAACCCCTCCGCCTCGGCCCCTCCGACGACGCGGAATGGGCAGCCTTCGCCGCAGAAGCCGTACTCAGGGCCGGCGACGACACCGCCCTCGGCGACCTCAGCCGAGAACGCCGCACCCGCGCCGCCATCGACCTGACCTGGAACGCCGTGGCCGGCGAGGTCGCCGCGGCAGCGGAGCGCGCCCCGGAGGTCGAGTCGGCGATCCTCCCCCTGCGCGCCCGCATCTCCGTCCGCGCCGGCCTCGGCAACCTCGCCGCCGGCCTGCGCCCGCCCGCCACCGGCCACGACAACCCGCACTACTTCGACGACGCGGCCTGCGTCAGGGCCTGCGTCCTCGCCGTGGCCCACCCCGGCGACCCCCACCGCGCCGCCGACCTCGCCGAGTTCGACGCCCGCTACACCCAGGACGGCGACGGAGTCCACGGCGCAAGGGCGATGGCGGCGGCCGTGGCACTGGCCCTGACCGGCGCACGAACGAAGACCTGCGTGGCAGCCGCACTCACCGAACTCCCCGAGGAGACGGAGATCGGCCGAAACGCCCGCCACGCACTGCACCTCGCGCACTCCGCCGGCAGCGCCTTCGCCCTGATCCCCCTCCTCGAGCACCAGATCGTCGACCACGTCTACAGCTACGGCATCGCCGCCGCCGAAACGGTGCCGGTCGCCCTGGCCCTCACGGTCGCCGCGGACGGCCGTATCGCCGATGCGGTCCCCGCTGCCGCGTGCCTGTCCCGGGTCGCCGACTCGGCACCGGCCCTGGCGGGCGCGCTGACCGGCGCACTGGGCGGCGGTACGTCGATCCCGGCGACCTGGCGCGAGGCATGCCGCACCCTCTCCGGCTGCGTCCTCCCCCGGCTCACCGGCACCGACCTGGTGGAACTCGCCGAACTCCTGGAAGCCACGCAACCGGCCCGACCAGGAGGATGATTCGGGGCATGACGCCCAAAGCAGAAGAAAGCAGTGGACCGCGTCTCGACGAACGGATCACCGGCGCCCTGGTCGGCGCGGCGGTCGGCGACGCCCTCGGCGGGCCGGTGGAGGGCTACTCCCCCGACCAGATCCTCCAGCGCCACGGCGGCCGCGTCCACGGCATCGTCGGCCCCTGGAACGGCGATGCCTGGCGCACGGCCCGCCCCATCGCGCCGTACCACAAGGGCGACGGGCACGTCACCGACGACACCTTGATGACGCACGCGCTGGTACGGGCGTACGCCACGGTCCGCGACCACCTGGACGCGTACGCCCTCGCCGACCACGTGGTCCCGGACCTGATGACCAACCCGCGCTGGATCCCGGAGCTGGAGGCGCAGGCCCTCCCCCTCCACCGTGTCTTCCTGGCGGAGAAGTGGCTGGTGACCCGCCTCCACTACGGCCATGTGGACCCGCGCGAGGCCGGCGTCGGCAACATCGTCAACTGCGGCGCGGCGATGTACATGGCCCCGGTCGGCCTGGTCAACGCGGCCGACCCGAGGGCCGCGTACGCCGAGGCCCTGGACATCGCGGGCGCGCACCAGTCGTCGTACGGCCGTGAGGCGGCGGGCGTCTTCGCCGCGGCGGTGGCGGCGGCGTGCGCGCCCGCGGCGACACCGGACTCGGTCGTCTCGGCCTGTCTGTCCTTGGCGAAGGACGGGACGCGGGCGGCGATCGAGACGGTCTGCGACACGGCGGGCCGGTACACGGACTTCGAGTCGGCCCTCGCCCCGCTCCGGGCGGCGGTCACCCCGTACGACACGGTGGGCCCCGACTACCGGCAGCCCTCCCTCGGCGCCCGCCGCCCCTCCCGTCTGCATGCCATCGAGGAACTCCCCGTCGCCCTGGGCATGCTGGTGGTCGCGAACGGCGACTTCCGCCAGGCGGTTCTGGGCGCGGTGAACTACGGCCGCGACTGCGACTCGATCGCGACGATGGCCGGCGCCGTGGCCGGTGCCCTGGGCTCGCCGGTCCCCGAGGACTGGTCGAAGGCGGTCGCAGAGGCCAGCCGTCTCGACCTGTGGGAGCCGCCCCGCACGCTGACCGAGGTGGCGAGGGAGATCCACGACCGGGACGTGGCACGCCGCCGGGCCCACGAAGCGGCGTTCACCGCGCTGGAGGGCCGACCGTGCTCCGACTGACCTGGGTCCAGCCGGAGGACCTGCTCGGACACGAGCTGCGCCAGGCGGCTCTGGACGGCCGGGAGCCGTCGAGAATCGCGGAGAGATGGCGGTCGGCGGGCGGCGAGGAGGCTCCGCCGCGGGCCGGGGCGTCGACGCAGCAGGCGTCGAGGTATCTGCGGACGCTGGCGGAGGATCTGCTGGACGAACTGGCGGACCTGCCCAGCCGGTTGAAGGACGACGAGCCGACGGACCTGGACAGGATCAAGTCCCTGTGCCCGGACTGGCCGGCCGCCCCCGCGGCCACCGCCACCGCACCCCCCGCACTCACCACACCCCCCGCACCCACCCGCTACGAGGCCGCCTGGCTCGGCCGGGCGGTCGGCTGCCTCCTGGGCAAACCCGTGGAGAAGCTCCCCCTGGAAGCCATCCGCCGACTGGCCGGAGCCACCGGCAACTGGCCCCTGACCACCTACTTCACCGCTCGCGGCGTCCCCGCGGACCTCCTCGCCGCCCACCCCTGGAACCGCCGCTCGGCCGCCACCTCCCTCGCCGAGAACATCGACGGCATGCCCGAGGACGACGACCTCAACTACCCCCTCCTCGGTCTCCTCCTGCTCCAACGCCACGGCAGGGCCTTCACCACCACGGACGTGGCCCGCCTCTGGCTCGACGAGCTGCCGGCCGGCCGTACCTTCACCGCCGAACGCATCGCCTACCGCAATCTCCTCACCGGCATCGAACCCCCGCACACGGCCCGCCACCGCAACCCCTTCCGCGAGTGGATCGGCGCCCTCATCCGCGCGGACGTCCACGGCTGGACCAACCCCGGCGACCCGGCCGCCGCGGCCGAACAGGCCCACCGCGACGCCACCCTCACCCACACCGCCAACGGCGTCTACGCGGCGATGTTCACGGCGGCCGTCATCGCACAGGCGGCGACAGCGACCGGCCCCGACGCCGTCCACACCTGTCTGCGCACCGGTCTCACGGTGATCCCCCCGAACTCCCGCCTGGCCCGGGCCCTCCACCACGCCGTCGAGCTGGCCCGCACCCACGACGACTTCGACACGGTCGTCGACGCGCTCCACGTCACCCATGCGCCCTCCCACCACTGGGTGCACGCCGTCCCCAACACCGCCCTGATCGCCGCCGCGCTCACCCATGCGAACGGCGAATTCACGGGCTCCATCTGCCGTGCCGTGTCGGGCGGTTGGGACACCGACTCGGTCGGCGCGACGGCAGGCAGCATCGCCGCCCTCCTCGCCGGCTCCCCCGCCGCGCTCCCCGACCGCTGGACGGCCCCCCTCAAGAACCGCCTCGCCACCTCGGTCGCCGGCTTCAACGGCACCGGCTTCGACGCCCTGGCCAACCTCACCCATGAGCTCACGTCCTCGGAGGCCACTCGCCCATGACCGACATCGTCGTGCTCGGCAGCACGAACATGGACCTCGTCACCTATGTCGCAAAGGCCCCGCAGCGCGGCGAGACCGTGATGGGCCGGGAGTTCCGTACCGTCCCCGGCGGCAAGGGCGCCAACCAGGCCATCGCCGCCGCCCGCGCCGGCGGCAACGTCTCGATGATCGGCGCCGTCGGCAACGACGCCTTCGGCACCCGCCTGCGCTCCACGCTGGAGCACTCCGGTGTGGACACCGACGACCTCCGCACCGTCGAGGGCCCGTCCGGCACCGCGCACATCGTCGTGGACGACGACGGCGGCAACGCCATCGTCGTGATCCCCGGCGCGAACGGCACCCTCGACCACCTCAGCCCCGGCGACGAGGGCGTCATCGCCTCCGCCGGCACGCTGCTGCTCCAGCTGGAGATCCCGATCGCCGCGGTCCTCGCCGGCGCCCAGGCCGCCCGGCGCCACGACGTCCGTACGATCCTCACGCCGTCCCCCGCCCAGCCTCTGCCGGACGAACTCTGCGCCGCCGTGGACCTGTTGGTCCCGAACGAGCACGAGGCCACCACCCTCACCGGCCGTACCGACCCCCGGGAGGCGGCCGTCGGACTGCTCGACCTGGTGCCCGCGGTCGTCGTCACCCTGGGCGCGGCCGGCAGCCTGTACGTCAGCCGGGACACCGACCCGGTGACCGTGCCCGCCCCGCAGGTCACCGCCGTCGACTCGACCGGCGCCGGCGACACCTTCGTCGGCGCCCTCGCGGTGGCGCTCGGCGAAGGGCGGCCCATGCCCGAGGCCCTGGCCTGGGCGGCGGAGGCGGCCGCGCTGTCGGTGCAGCGGGAGGGCGCCACGGTGTCGATGCCGTACCGCCCCGAGATCGAGGAGCGACACGCCTCATGAACGCGCCCGGAAACCGGCCCGCCGACGCCCCGCTGACCGGCCTGCGCGTCCTCGACCTCGCCACCCTCTTCGCCGGCCCCCTCGCCGCAACGATGCTCGGTGACTTCGGTGCGGAGGTCATCAAGGTCGAGCACCCCGAGAAACCGGACCCCTCCCGGGGGCACGGACCGTCGAAGGACGGCGTGGGCCTGTGGTGGAAGGTGCTCGGCCGCAACAAGCGCACCATCGCCCTGAATCTCTCCAAGCCGGGCGGCCGCGCCACCCTGCTCCGACTGGCCGCGACCGCGGATGTCGTCATCGAGAACTTCCGCCCGGGCACGCTGGAGAAATGGGACCTCGGCTGGCCGGAGCTCTCCGCCGCCAACCCCCGTCTGGTCCTCACCCGCGTCACCGGCTTCGGCCAGTTCGGCCCCTGCGCCCACCGCCCCGGCTTCGGCACCCTCGCCGAGGCGATGAGCGGCTTCGCCGCGCTCACCGGCGAACCGGACGCGCCCCCGACGCTGCCGCCCTTCGGCCTCGCCGACTCCATCGCGGGCCTCGCGACCGCGTACGCGGTGATGACGGCACTGGCCGCCCGCGAGCGCACCGGAGAGGGTCAGGTCGTCGACATGGCGCTCATCGAGCCGATGCTGCTGGCCCTCGGCCCCCAGCCCACCTGGTACGACCAGCTCGGCTACGTCCAGGAACGCACCGGCAACCGCTCCGCCAACAACGCCCCGCGCAACACCTACCGCACCGCCGACGGCACCTGGGTCGCCGTCTCCACCTCCGCCCAGTCGATCGCCGAACGCGTGATGCACCTGGTCGGACGCCCCGACCTGATCGACGAGCCGTGGTTCGCGACGGGCGCCGACCGGGCCCGCCATGCCGACATCCTCGACAAGGCGGTCGGCGACTGGATCGCCCGCCACACCCGCGCCGACGTCCTCGCGGCCTTCGAGAAGGCGGAGGCGGCGGTGGCCCCGATCCAGGACGTACGGGACGTGATGACCGACCCCCAGTACGCGGCCCTCGGCACCATCACCACCGTCGACGACCCCGAGCTGGGCCCGCTGCGCATGCAGAACGTCCTCTTCCGCCTCTCCGCCACGCCCGGCACGATCCGCTGGGCCGGCCGCCCGCACGGCGCGGACACCGACGGCGTCCTGGCCGGCCTGGGCCTGGCCCCCGCCGAGCTGGCGGCGCTGCGCGAGGAGGGCAGCCTGTGACGCGGTTCCCCCTGACCTGGCTGTACGCCCCCGGCGACCGCCCCCATGTGGTGGCCAAGGCCCTGACATCCGGCGCCGACATCGTCATCGTCGACCTGGAGGACGCGGTGGCCCCGGACCGCAAGGACTACGCCCGCTCCGCCACCGCCGACCTGCTCTCCGAACCGGACCACCCCGTCCCGGTGCACGTCCGGGTGAACGCCTTGGACACCCAGGCGGCGGCCAAGGACCTGGAGGCACTGGCCACCCGCCCCGGCCTGTCCGGCATTCGGCTGCCCAAGGTGCGGTCCGCCGACCAGATCGTCCGCCTCGCGGAGACCACACCGGCGAGCGCGGGCGGCGCGGCACCGCTGCACGCCCTGCTGGAGTCGGCCCTGGGCATCGAGCGGGCGTACGCCATCGCCTCCGCCCACCCGTCCCTGCGCGGCATCGCCCTCGGCGAGGCGGATCTACGGGCCGACCTGGGCATCAGGGGCGACGCGGGCCTCGACTGGTCCCGCTCCCGCGTCGTCGTGGCGGCCAGGGCGGCCGGCCTGCCGCCACCGCCCCAGACGGTCCATCCCGACATCCGTGACCTGGAGGGCCTGGCGGCGACCTGCGCCCACGGCCGTGCCCTCGGCTTCCTCGGCCGGGCGGCCATCCACCCCCGCCAACTCCCGGTGATCGAACGGGCCTACCTCCCCACGGAGGAGGAACTGGAACAGGCGGAGACCATCATCAAGGCAGCGGCGACGAACCAGGGCGCCCAGGCCCTGCCGGACGGCAGCTTCATCGACGCGGCGGTGGTGGCGACGGCACAGCGCACTCTGTCCCTGGTCCACAGGCGTTCCTAGGCAGCTGAAGCCGAACTGCCGCTTCCTCTTCTCCGCCGCGGCGGAGAGCAACCACGACGGCGCGTTCCGGCGGTGCCGAACCCACGGAAGCCCACCGCCCACACGACGAAGGGCGCCCGGAGATCCCGAGCGCCCTCATCGCCGTACGGCCACGCCTCACGTCTGCTTCGTCGACCCGGCCTCGTCCTTGACGTCGTGCTTCACGTCGGCCTCGGCCTGGTCGTCGCCCTCGGCGCCCGGGTCCTCGTCGGACGCCTCGGCCGCACCCTCGGCTTCACCGCCGGAGGCAGCCGGTTCTACGACCTCTTCCCGGCCCGGCCGCTTCTTCGCCGACACCACGAGGTACGTCACCGCCAGCACGAACACGATCAGCGCGGTCCAGACGTTCAGCCGCACGCCCAGGATGTGGTGGGCGTCGTCGACACGCATGTACTCGATCCACGCGCGGCCCGAGCAGTACGCGGCGACGTACAGCGCGAAGGCCCGCCCGTGGCCCAGCTTGAAGCGGCGGTCGGCCCAGATCACCAGCAGCGCGACGCCGATGCACCACAGCGACTCGTACAGGAACGTCGGGTGGTAGGTGCCGGGCACCCGGCCGTCCGTGGAGGAGGTGATCTCCAGCGCCCACGGGAGATCGGTCGGCCGCCCGTACAGCTCCTGGTTGAACCAGTTGCCCCAGCGCCCGATCGCCTGGGCGAGGGCGATGCCGGGGGCGATGGCGTCGGCGTAGGCCGGCAGCGGGATGCCCCGGCGTCGGCAGCCGATCCAGGCACCCACCGCGCCGAGCGCGATGGCGCCCCAGATGCCGAGGCCGCCCTCCCAGATCTTGAAGGCGTCCACCCAGTCACGGCCCTCGCTGAAGTACAGCTCGTAGTCCGTGATCACGTGGTAGAGGCGTCCGCCGACCAGGCCGAACGGGACGGCCCAGACCGCGATGTCGGCCACCGTGCCGGCGCGCCCGCCCCGGGCGATCCAGCGTTTGTTGCCGAGCCAGACGGCTACGAAGACACCGATGATGATGCAGAAGGCGTAGCCGCGCAGCGGAATGGGACCGAGGTGGATCACCCCGCGCGACGGGCTGGGAATGTAGGCAAGTTCCATGGCAAGGTCGACGCTACCCTGCCGGGCGGCAGCGATGGCAGGCAGCCCGGCTACGGGTCCATAACAGGCAGCGCCGGAAGTCGGCCCCGGGCGGGGCTCATCCCTTGGCGGCCTCCTCCACCATCTGCTTGAGCTTGGCCGGCGTCATCGTCTGATCCTGGTAGATGTTCTTGCCGTTCAGCAGAACCGTCGGCGTGCCGCTGAAGCCGCCCTTCTTGAACGCCTCGTTGGACTTGTTGACCCAGCTGTTGTGGGTGCCGTCCTCGACGCACTTGCGGAAGGCGGGCGTGTCCAGGCCGTCGACCTTGGCCGCGAGCTCCAGCAGCTTGCTGTTCTCGGCGAAGGCGTCGTCCTGCTCGGGCGGCTGGTTCTGGTAGAGCACGTCGTGGTACGGCGTGAACTTCCCGGCGTCCTGGGCGCAGGCCGCGGCGTTCGCGGCGTTGCGCGAGCCGGTGCCGCCCATGCCGCCGTCGATGATCGTCGCCAGGTGGTAGTCGACTCTGAGTTTGCCGGCGTCCGTCAGCTCATGGATCGTCGACCTGTACGCCTCCTCGAAGGACTTGCAGGCCGGGCAGCGGAAGTCCTCCCAGACGGTGAGCGTCGACTTGGCGCTCTCCTCGCCCACCGGGATCGCGAGGCCGTCCTTGCCCTGTGCCCCCGAGGGCCCCACGACCGGCCCCGACGTATCGCTGCCGTCGTCCTTTCCGGCGTTCGCCGCGACGACTCCGATCACCGCCGCGAGTCCCAGCACGCAGACGACGCTCGCGCCGACGATCAGCGCGCGGCGCCGCTTTTCGGCGGCCTTCTGCTTGTCACGCTCGGCCGCCAGCCGCTCCCTGGCGGTCCGCTTTCCCTCACGATTCTGTTCGCTCACACCCGCAGAACGAACCGGGGAGGCGCAGCGCGCCTCCCCGGCCTCAGGTCCACCCGTTCGAGCGAGTCGTACGGAAGCCCCTTCTTCTGTTTAGATCCTCACCGCTGAGGGGGTGCTACGCCTGGCCGCGCACGCCCTTCGCAAGGTCACCGGCGAGCGCGCGGACGGCCTCGACACCGGCGGCGTCGTCCGGCGCGTCCAGCATCCGCTTGACGAAGGCCGAGCCGACGATCACTCCGTCGGCGAAGCCGGCGACCTCGGTGGCCTGGTCGGCGTTGGAGACGCCGAGCCCGACGCAGACGGGCAGGTCGGTGCCGGTGGCCCGGGTCCGCTCGACCAGGTCCTGCGCCTGCGCGCCGACGGACTCGCGGGTGCCGGTGACGCCCATCAGCGAGGCGGCGTAGACGAAGCCGCTGCCCGCCGCGGTGATCTGCGCGAGCCGCTCGTCCTTGCTGCTGGGCGCCACGACGAAGACCGTCGCGAGCCCGTGCTTCTCGGCGTGCTCCCTCCACAGCGCAGACTCCTGCACGGGCAGGTCGGGCAGGATGCAGCCCGCGCCGCCCGCCTCGGCCAGCTCGGCGGTGAATCGCTCGACCCCGTAGCGGTCGATGGGGTTCCAGTACGTCATGACAAGGATCGGCTTCCCGGTGGCCTGGTGGGCCTCCTTGACCGTCCGCATGACGTCAGCGATCTTGACACCGCCGCGCAGGGCGATGTCGTCGGCGGTCTGGATGACGGGGCCGTCGAGGACGGGGTCGCTGTGCGGCAGCCCGACCTCCACGACGTCCGCGCCCCCGTCGAGGGCGGCCTTGATCGCCTCGATGCCGCCGTCCACGGTCGGGAACCCGGCCGGGAGGTAGGCGATGAGCGCGGAGCGGCCCTCGGCCTTGGCGGCGGCGAGGGTGTCGGACAGCAGCTGAATGTTTCCGCTCACTTGGCGTCCCCCTCGATCTCCGCGCCGGTACCGGCCTCGTCCGCGGCGACGGCCGCGTCCGTGTCGTACAGGCCGAAGTACCGCGCGGCCGTGTCCATGTCCTTGTCACCGCGGCCGGACAGGTTGACGACGATCAGGCCGTCCTTGCCCAGCTCCCGGCCGACCTCCAGGGCGCCCGCGAGCGCGTGGGCGCTCTCGATCGCCGGGATGATGCCCTCGGTGCGGGACAGCAGGCGCAGGGCCTGCATCGCCGCGTCGTCCGTGACCGCGCGGTACTCACCGCGGCCGGAGTCCTTGAGGTAGGAGTGCTCCGGGCCGATGCCGGGGTAGTCCAGACCGGCCGAGATCGAGTACGGCTCGGTGATCTGGCCCTCCTCGTCCTGGAGGACGTAGGAGCGGGAGCCATGCAGGATGCCGGGCTCGCCGGCGGTCAGCGTGGCCGCGTGCTCACCGGTCTCGACGCCGTGCCCGGCGGGCTCGCAGCCGATGAGGCGTACGTCCGTGTCGGGGATGAAGGCGTGGAAGAGGCCGATGGCGTTGGAGCCGCCGCCGACGCAGGCGATGGCCGCGTCGGGGAGACGTCCGGCGCGCTCCAGGAGCTGGCGGCGGGCCTCGACGCCGATGACGCGGTGGAAGTCGCGGACCATGGCGGGGAAGGGGTGCGGGCCGGCGACCGTACCGAACAGGTAGTGGGTGCGGTCGACATTGGCGACCCAGTCGCGGAACGCCTCGTTGATGGCGTCCTTGAGGGTGCGGCTGCCGGACTTCACGGCGATGACCTCGGCGCCGAGCATGCGCATGCGGGCCACGTTGAGGGCCTGGCGCTGGGTGTCGATCTCGCCCATGTAGATGGTGCAGTCGAGGCCGAACAGGGCGCAGGCCGTCGCCGTGGCGACGCCGTGCTGGCCCGCGCCGGTCTCCGCGATCACCCGGGTCTTGCCCATGCGCTTGGTGAGCAGGGCCTGGCCGAGGACATTGTTGATCTTGTGGGAGCCGGTGTGGTTGAGGTCTTCCCGCTTCAGGAAGATCCGGGCGCCGCCCGCTTCCGCGGCGAAACGGGGGACCTCGGTGAGGGAGCTGGGGCGGCCGGTGTAGTTGACCAGGAGGTCGTCGAGCTCGCGGGCGAACTCCGGGTCGTGCTTGGCCTTGTCGTACTCGACGGCCACCTCGTCGACGGCGGCGACGAGGGCCTCCGGGATGAACTTGCCGCCGAACGCACCGAAGTAGCCTTCGGGGCTGGGGACCTGACCCTCCGGGTCGGGGATGAAGAAGTCGCTGGGCATGCGTGTACCTCACGGTGAGTGCGTGGAAAAGACACTAATCGCCGTGGGGCGGGGGGTCAGTCGGCTGCGGGCCGAATGTGGCTGGTCGCGCTCGCGCGGCGGTAGCCGCAAATCAAACAGAGCCCCGCGCCCCTGAAAGCCCGCTGCCATCGACGGCCGTTCACCTGCCCGGGTTCGTCACCGATGACGTACCTCACCCGGCGGCCGTGTACCCGGCGGGCCGGAGCACGGCAACCACGGGGACGACAGCCGCGCGCGAGGCGGGCGTGCCGGTCCAGGGTCGTCGCAGTGAGAGTCATCAGGGCCAACCCTACCGGGTGATCAACCGCGTCCGTGCCGGAGTGCGGGGTGCTCGCCCGCCGCCACCAGGTCGGAGACTGCGGACTTCGGGTCCTTGCCCGTGACCAGGGACTCGCCGACCAGGACCGCGTCGGCGCCGGCGTTGGCGTAGGCGATGAGGTCGTGGGGGCCGCGGACGCCTGATTCGGCGACCTTGACGAGGCCGGACGGGATTTCGGGGGCGACGCGCTCGAAGGTGCCGCGGTCGACTTCCAGGGTCTTCAGGTTGCGCGCGTTGACACCGATGACCTTGGCGCCGGCGTCCACGGCACGCTCGACCTCGTCCTCGTCGTGCACCTCGACCAGCGGGGTGAGGCCGATGGACACCGCGCGCTCGATCAGCGACTCCAGCGCCGACTGGTCAAGGGCCGCGACGATCAGCAGCGCGAGGTCGGCGCCGTATGCCCGCGCCTCCCACAGCTGGTACGACGTGACGATGAAGTCCTTGCGCAGGACCGGGATGTCCACGCGGGCGCGGACGGCCTCCAGATCGGCGAGCGAGCCGCCGAAGCGGCGCTGTTCAGTCAGGACCGAGATGACGGCCGCGCCGCCCGCCTCGTAGTCCGCGGCGAGCCCGGCCGGGTCGGCGATGGCGGCCAGCGCGCCCTTGGAGGGGCTGGAGCGCTTGACCTCGCAGATGACCTTGACGCCGTCGCCCTTGAGTGCGGCTACCCCGTCCTTGGCCGCGGGAGCCTTGGCCGCGCGCTCCTTGAGCTCGTCGAGGCTGACGCGCGCCTGCCGCTCCGCGAGGTCGGCACGGACTCCGTCGATGATCTCGTCGAGCACACTCACGCGAGCGGCCCCCTTCCAGACGGTTGACTATGAAAGCGGTACGAAACCTACGGTCACTCGATGGTATCCGCAGGAGGGCCAAGGCTTCGCATCCGGTTGACGCCGGTCCCTCCCCCACCCTTGATCAAGGATGCAGCCAGCCACCGAACGGCAGGTTCCGGACAACCGTGAAGACCAGCAGCAACGCCCCCGCCGCCCACAGCTGCACGGGCCCGGGATCGATCCTGAACGGGCGTCCGCGCGCCGCTTGGACCACCCACACGGTCCACAGCACGGCGAAGAGCGCGTAGCCGGCGACCGCCAGTGCGTTGTCCTGGAGGGCCGCGAGGAAGTCCCCGTGGACCACGGCGTGTGCGCTGCGCAGTCCGCCGCAGCCGGGGCAGTAGATGCCGGTGTACCGGAGGAGCGGACAGGCGGGGTAGTGGCCGGGCTCGTTCGGGTCAACGGCTCCGACGTAGGCGAAGGCGCCGGCGACGGCCGCGAGGACCCCGGCGGGGACGGCCAGCCGCCTCAGCGGGCCCTCCGGGCCGGATCGCGTCACGCTCTGGCCGTGGGTGTTCACGCCTCGCATTGTGCCTCGTGCGGGCGCCCACGCGCGCGTGAGGGCGGCCACCGGTACGTCGTGCACCGGTAGCCGCCCTCCGTGAGGTCGTAGGAGACCGCCCTGCGGGATCAGCCCTGGACGTCCGCCGTCTCACGCTTCTCCGCGAGGAGCACGTGCGAGTCCTTGGGCTGGCCGAGGCCCATGCCGCGCATGATCCAGCCGACGACGCCGCCGAGGATCACGACGCCCAGGCCGGCCCAGAAGCCCGCGGGCTGGGCCATCACCATGAAGGCGCCCGAGACGCAGAAACCGATGAAGGCGATCGTGACACCGGTCCAGGCGGCCGGGGTGTGACCGTGGCTGCTGCCCGCCATTGCTTGCTCCTCTTGCTGTGTACGTGTTGTACGTGGGTGAGCCGGTCGCTCGCTGTCATTGTCCCGCACGCGTGCGGCCGTGGTGATCGGGGGTAGTCCGAGCGATAAGACGCCGAGTACGGCAACGCCCCGAGGGGCGCGGGGCTGTATCGGCATGCGGCTCCGCCGCGTGGGCGCGACCGGCCCCCACCGACCCGCAGACAACTCACGGCCCGCTGGAGGGGGGCGATAAGAGGCCGAGCAATTCAACGCGAGTGGGACAACCCTCCAAGGGCCCCCACCGACCCGCACACAACACACGCCCCCGCGGAGCGCTACGTGGGGTCCTCACCCCGATCGAGCGCCTTCCAGAGTTCCTCGGGCCGGTCGGGGTCGGCGGTGGCCGGAGCCGTGCGACGCGGCCGAGGCGTGCCGTTGCGCTCGTAGCGGCCGGACATGCCGGGCCACAGCCGGCCGTAGCGCAGGGCCAGCAGTCCGGCGAGCAGGATCAGGGCACCGCCGACGGCCGCGACGTACGGCCAGGCGGTGTGGGTGAGGGCCTGGACGGTGGCCGAGGTGTCGCCGGAGGCCTGCGCGGCCTTCTCGTCCAGCGCGGAGCTGTCGGAGGCGCCGAGCAGGGCGGCGGCGACGGTGCCGGCGCCGGAGAGCGCGAGCAGGGCGGCGACCATGAAACGGCCTGCGCGGCGGACGGCGAAGACGGCGACGAGCGCGGCGAGCCCCACTATGGCCAGGGCCGCGGGGACGCCGGTGACGTCGCTGCCCTTGGCGATCAGGGGGAACGGGCCGCCGGCCACCGTCACGGTGCCCTCCGACCAGCGCTGCCGGGTCGAGAGCAGCGCGACGACCGCGCCCAGCGCGCCGCACAGCAGGGCTACGGCGAGGCTCATACGGCCGCCGCGGGCGGACCCGCGGGCTTCGGAACGGGGGTGCGGAACAGCAGTCACGTACTCCACTATCACCCGACCCCCGAGCGATCGGTCACCCGGGGTTCGGCTGAGGCGGCCACGAGGGTTCACCCGAGGCGGCCGCGCGGACACGCCCTGGGGCTCACTCGAGCCGGTTCGCGGTGTGGACGGCCCGCAGGACCGCTGCCGCCTTGTTCCGGCATTCGGTGTCCTCGGCGACCGGGTCGGAGTCGGCGACGATGCCCGCGCCCGCCTGGACGTAGGCCGTGCCGCCGCGCAGCAGGGCCGTACGGATGGCGATGGCGGTGTCGGAGTCGCCCGCGAAGTCGAGGTAGCCGACACAGCCGCCGTACAGCCCCCGGCGGGACGGTTCGAGTTCGTCGATGATCTGCATCGCCCGGGGCTTGGGCGCGCCGGAGAGGGTGCCGGCCGGGAAGCAGGCCGTCAGGACGTCGAAGGCCGTGCGGCCTGGTGCCACGCGTCCTGTGACCGTCGAGACGATGTGCATCACGTGCGAGTACCGCTCGATGGACATGAAGTCGACGACCTCGACCGAGCCGGGCTCGCAGACCCGCCCCAGGTCGTTGCGGCCCAGGTCGACCAGCATGAGGTGCTCGGCGCGCTCCTTGGGGTCGGCGAGGAGTTCGTCGGCGAGGGCCTGGTCCTCCTGCGGGGTGGCGCCGCGCCACCGGGTGCCGGCGATGGGGTGGACCATCGCCTGTCCGTCCTCGACCTTCACGAGGGCCTCGGGCGACGATCCGACGACGTCGAAGCCGTCGAAGCGGAACAGGTACATGTACGGGGAGGGGTTGGTCGCCCGGAGCACCCGGTAGACGTCCAACGCGCTTGCCGTGCACGGTGTTTCGAAGCGCTGGGAGGGGACGACCTGGAAGGCCTCGCCGGCCCGGATGCGCTCCTTGATGTCCTCGACGGCCGCCTGGAAGTCCTCGCCGCCCCACAGCGCGGTGTACTCGGGGAGCTCGGAGGGCGGGAGCACGGCGGGCGGCTGGGCGACCGCGCGCGAGAGGTCGGCCTCCATGGCGTCGAGGCGGGCGATCGCGTCGGCGTAGGCCTCGTCGACGCCCGTGTCGAGGTCGTTGTGGTTGATCGCGTTGGCGATCAGCAGGACCGAGCCCTCCCAGTGGTCCATGACGGCGAGGTCGCTGGTGAGCAGCATGGTCAGCTCGGGAAGCCCCAGGTCGTCCCGCTCGCCGGGGCCGATCTTCTCCAGGCGGCGCACGATGTCGTAGCCCAGGTAGCCGACCATGCCGCCGGTGAAGGGCGGCAGGCCCAGGTCGTGGGCCAGGTCGCGAGGGGTGTGCAGGGCCTCGATGGTGGCGCGCAGGGCGGCGAGCGGGTCGCCCTCGGCGGGGACGCCGACGGGCGGGGTACCGAGCCAGTGGGCCTGTCCGGCGCGCTCGGTGAGGGTCGCCGCGGACCGGACGCCGACGAACGAGTAGCGGGACCAGGAGCGGCCGTTCTCCGCGGACTCCAGCAGGAACGTGCCCGGGCGCTCGGCGGCGAGCTTGCGGTACAGGGCGACCGGGGTGTCGCCGTCGGCGAGGAGCTTGCGTGTGACCGGGATGACGCGCCGGTCGGTGGCGAGCTTGCGGAAGGTCTCAAGGTCCATGGCGGCTGACCCTACTGATCCGAGGCGGGTGCGCCGGAACCTGCGCCGTCCTTGAGCAGCACGTCCTCGTCGAAGCAGGTCCGCGCGCCCGTGTGGCAGGCGGCGCCGACCTGGTCGACCCGGACGAGCACGGTGTCGGCGTCGCAGTCGAGGGCGACGGACTTCACCCACTGGAAGTGGCCGGAGGTGTCGCCCTTGACCCAGTACTCCTGGCGGCTGCGCGACCAGTAGGTGCAGCGGCCGGTGGTGAGCGTCCGATGCAGCGCCTCGTCGTCCATCCAGCCCAGCATCAGCACCTCTCCGGTGTCGTACTGCTGGGCGATGGCGGGCAGGAGCCCGTCCGCGCTGCGCTTGAGGCGTGCGGCGATCTCGGGGTCCAGCCCACTGGGCCGGCGGGGCGTGCTGGTGGTCATGCAAGCCATTGTGCCGCCTGCCACTGACAGTGACGGTCCGATGTCCACTTCGTGGATGCGGGCGACGGGTGGGCGGACCTGATACGCGGTCGTAGGCTGACTGCATGTCGACCTTCGCCAAGCGTGAACGACTTCTCATGGCCGACCTCTTGGAGGCCGAGGGCCCGGACGCCCCCACCCTCTGTGAGGGCTGGACGACCCGTGACCTGGCCGCGCACGTGGTGGTGCGCGAGCGCCGCCCGGACGCTGCCGCCGGCATTCTGATCAAGCAGCTCGGACCACGGCTGGACAAGGCGATGGAGGAGTTCGCGGCGAAGCCGTACGAGGAGCTGATCCAGCTCATCCGCACCGGCCCGCCGCGCTTCTCGCCCTTCCAGCTCAAGCAGATCGACGAGGCGTCGAACACGATCGAGTTCTACGTCCACACCGAGGACGTCCGCCGCGCCCAGCCGGACTGGACGCCCCGCGAACTCGACCCGGTCTTCCAGGACGCCCTCTGGTCCCGCCTGGAGCGCTCCGCCCGCCTGATGGGCCGCACCGCGCCCACCGGCCTGGTGCTGCGCCGCCCCGACGGCCAGACAGCGGTCGCCCACAAGGGCACCCCCGTCGTCACGGTGACCGGCGAGCCCTCGGAACTGCTCCTGTTCGCCTACGGCCGCCAGAGCGCCGCCAAGGTCGAACTGGACGGCGACAAGGAAGCCATCGCGAAGCTGCACGAGGGGAAGCAGCTGGGGATCTAGCTGTATTGATCACGAGCGTTGTTAACACTGCCCGGGCTTGATCATGGCGAAGGCCCCCGTGTGTGGTGGAGGTATCGAATCTTCACCGCACGGA
>NZ_JAGMUL010000043.1 GCF_019049285.1 Streptomyces sp. AC550_RSS872 | reverse complement strand
ACCGCATCGAGGTCGCCGTCGACGACGTACCCCGTCCCCTCGTCGAGGGAGACGGCCTGTGCCCCCATCGCGGCCAGCGCGCGGCGCACCTCGGTGACCCGCCACCCCGTCCACCACTTGAGATCGGCCTCGGTCGCCGGCCCGCATGCCGCGAGCCAGTTCCGCAGCAGCTCCGCCTGTGCCCCGGCGACGTCCAGCTCGGGGTGTTCGGGCGCCGGTGCCCACCGGAACTGCGAGGACGTCCAGGAGCCCAGCGGCCGCCCCCGCACCACCTTCCCCTCGACGCCCAGCACCCGCAGCAGCCGCGTCGAGACGGTGTGCAGCCCCTCGTAGCTCTTGCCGGCCGCGTACACGAACTGCTCGCGCAACCGCGGCTCGTCCTCGGCGAGTTCGGCCGCCGTGGCCTGTCCGCGTCGCGCGAGCGCGGTCAGCGTCGACGCCTCGACCTCCGCCAGCCAGGCCGCGTCCGGCGCCCCCGCCGTCGCCATCTGCTTGACCAGCGAGGCCCGCTCCCGCGCGGCGACCGCGAGGCCGGTCGAGGCGTGCACGACGGCCGTCAGACGGGTGGGGAAGACGAACACGGTGTGCCGCATGCCGTGCATCCGGACCAGCGCCCGCTCCACGTACAACGCCCGCTCGGTCTCCGCGACGGTCTTCGCGGGCTCCGCCAGCCGCGCCCCCACGGCCAGGTACACCGTCGCCGGATCGGTCCCGTGCAGCGCGACGAGCGAGTCGGCGACCTCCTGCGGGCTCCCCGCCCGCGCCGCTCCGGCCAGCCGATGCCGCACCCCCAGCCGAGCGCGTCGCTCCGCCACCCCGACGTACCGCAGCCCGTCACGACCCATCCCGACCTCCACCCATCGCGGCCTCCACCCGTCACGCACCGGTGACCGCATCCTCCCCGACCCCACTGACAACGGCCCCGCCCGCACCGTCACCCCGTCACCCGTTCGCCGTACCCGGCATGCGTCCACCCCCTGCCCCGCCTTCACTGCGATCAGGAGGCGACGGACCTCGCCCCGAGCGGGCGTGGCGGCGGGAGGCGCGATGGGCAGGCAGGGCATACGAAGGCCGGTCAACGGGGAGGCCGTACCCATACCGGGCGCACCGGGAGGCCGTACACAGGACCGTCTGCCCATGACGACCCCCGCCACCCCTGCCGACCGGGCCCTGCGCGGCAAGACGGCCCGCAAGCTGGTCGCCCGCTCCGCACACGCCGCCTGGGTCCCCTCCGTCGACCGCCCCGACCCCGTCGCCGTACTCGAACGCCAGGGCCGTGACCGGCTGCCGGAGCTGCTGCCGATCCGGTACGGCCGGATGGCGGCGTCCCCCTTGGCGTTCCTGCGCGGCGCCGCCGCCGTGATGGCCGCCGACCTCGCCGCCGCCCCGCACACAGGCCTCACCGTGCAGCTCTGCGGCGACGCCCATCTGCTCAACTTCGGCCTGTACGCCTCCCCGGAGCGCTCCCTGCTCTTCGACCTGAACGACTTCGACGAGACGTTCTGCGGGCCGTTCGAGTGGGACGTCAAACGGCTCGCCACCTCGGTCGCCGTGGCCGCCCGCGAGATCGGCCACCCGGACGCCAAGGCCGGCCGCGCGGCCCTCGCGGCCGTGGCGGCGTACCGCACCACCATGCGGCGACTGGCCCGGCGCGGCGAACTCGACGTCTGGTACACGAGCATCCAGGCCGAGCAGCTTCTGCCCCTGGTCCGCTCCGCCCGCGACCGCCGCCGCGCGGAGGCCAGCCTGGGCCGCGCCCGCCGCCGCACCAGCCTGCGGGCCTTCGACCGGCTGACCGAGGTCGTCGACGGCCGCCGCCGCATCATCCACGACCCGCCGCTCCTGGAACCCGCGGGCATGTCCGACATGGCCTCGCTGCGCAAGATCTTCAGCGACTACCGCTCGACCCTCTGCGAGGAACGCCGCCTGCTCCTCGACCGCTACCGCTTCGTCGACGCCGCCCGCAAGGTCGTCGGCGTCGGCAGCGTCGGCCTGCGCTGCTTCATCGTGCTGCTCGCCGGGCGGGACACCGACGACCCGCTGTTCCTCCAGCTCAAGGAGGCGCGGCCGTCCGTACTGGAGGAGCATCTGCCGAGCGGACCGTACGTCCACCCCGGCCACCGCGTGGTCGCGGGGCAGCGGCTGTTGCAGGCGGCCGGTGACATCTTCCTCGGCTGGATGTCGGGGCCGCAGGGCCGCGCCTTCTACTGGCGTCAGCTGCGCGACATGAAGGGGTCCGCCGACGTGGCCGGGATGAGCCCGGACGACCTCCTCGCCTACGCCCGCTTGTGCGGCACCGCCCTCGCCCGGGCGCACGCCCGCTCCGGCGACCGTATCGCCATCGCCGGCTACCTCGGCGGCGCGGACACCTTCGACCGCGCGGTCACCGAGTTCGCCCTGGCCTACGCCGACCAGACCGTCGCCGACCACACGACCCTGGGCGCGGCCGTCAGCGCCGGCGTGATCAGCGCCGCGCCCGGAGTCTGACCACCGCGGCCGCGCACGGCACCCGGGTCACGGGAAAAGGGGATGCACCCCCGGTGACCGGATCCCTACGCTGGACACGCGTAACGGAGCAGCTCACGCCGCTTCGCGCAGGGCAGGCGTCGCCCTGCGGACTCGGGGCTAGTCTCTACGCATCGACGGACCGTCGCCCCTCCCCAGCGCCCCGTCGGGACATCGTCCACCGCTCAAGATCCAGCATCGATCCACGCTCACGGAGGCCCGTGATGGGCACCATCGTCATGTCCGGGACCGTCGTCCTGGTGATCTTAGGATTCGACAACCACCTCTACTGGCTGGCCGCCGTCGCGGTGCTCTTCCTCTACCTGCAATACGGCCGGAGCGCCTCCGCGCCGAGCGGCGGATCCGGGGGAGGGGCCTCGGCGGGAGGCTCCGCGCCCGCGGACTACCGTTCCTACCGCGACCGCCGTGACATGCAGGCCAAGTGGGAGCGCCGCTACCGCCGCGAGCGCCCCCTCGAAGCCCGTCGTCAGGAGCGCGAGAAGAGCAAGTGAGACCAGTTCCGCTGGTAGCCCGTCGGCAGCCCGAGGCGCCCCCGGTCACAGGCCGGGGGCGCCCCACAGCGGGAACCAGCGGCCCAGGTCCTGCTCGATCCGCAGGTCGTTCGTGAGGGCCGCCTTCACCCGCAGCTCCAACGGGTTGTCACGCCGTTCCGCGGTGCCGGCCAGCGGCGCGAACGGGTAGAAGGTGCCCCGCTTGTAGAGGTAGACGAGGGCGAGCCGTCTGCCCGCGTCGTCCTCGAACCCGGCCAGCGAGCACAGCAGTTGCGGCCCGAAGCCGTTGACCTCCATCGCGCTGTTCACCGCGTGCAGGTCGTTGACCAGCTCCGGCAGATCGTCGGGCTTGCGGGTGGAGACCAGCCACGAGTAGCCGTAGTCGTCCCGGGCCAGCCGCACCGGCCGCCCCTCGCGCTCGGCGTCCGCGTCGAGCAGCGCCTGCACCTCGCGGTGCGTCTGCTCGAACACGGCGCCCTCGACCGTGGCGAAGCACACCGCCCCGCTTCCGGTCGGCCGGAACCCGGCCGACGCCTCCAGGGTCACCGCGGCCGACGGCAGCCCGAAGAGCTGGTCGAGATCGGGCGCGACCGGCTTCGTACGGCCGAACAGGATGTCCAGCAGCCCCATGCTCACACCCCTCCGGGAGCCGCCGCCTCGCCCAGCTCGGCGGAGATCCGCCCCAGTTGGTCGAGCCGCTGCTCCAGGCTGGGGTGGGTGGAGAAGAGCCGTGCGACGCCGGGCTCCCGGCCCAGGGCGGGCGTGAAGTAGAAGGCGTTGAACGCCTGCGCCGTCCGCAGGTCCTTGGTCGGGATCCGGGCGATGTCGCCGGAGACCTTGGTCAGCGCGGAGGCCAGCGCCGAGGGCCGCCCGGTGAGCAGCGCCGCGGCCCGGTCGGCGGCCAGCTCCCGGTAGCGGGACAGGGCCCGGATCAGCAGGTAGCTGATCGCGTAGACGGCCGCGGACACCCCCATGACGGCGGCGAAGACGACGGCGGTGTTCTGGTCCCGGCGCCCGCCGCCGAACAGCTGCGAGTAGAAGGCGAACCGTACGATCAGCCCGGCGATCACCCCGAGGAACGAGGCGACGGTGATCACGGCGACGTCCTTGTGCGCCACATGCGACAGCTCGTGCGCGAGCACACCCTCCAATTCGTCCGGCTCCAGCCGCCGCAGCAGCCCTGTGGTCACACAGACCACGGCGTGATCGGGATTCCGCCCGGTGGCGAACGCGTTCGGCATGTCCATGTCCGACACGGCGACCACCGGCTTCGGCATGTCGGCGAGGGCACACAGCCGGTCGACGACCCCGTGCAGCTCGGGAAACTCCTCCCGCTCCACGACCCGCCCCCGCATCGCGAACAGCGCGACCCGGTCGGAGAACCAGTACTGCGCCCCCAGCAGCGCCGCCGCCACGACCACGACCAGCACCCAGGACTTCAGCAGCACGATCAACGCGGCGATGAACGCCACGTACAACAACCCGAGCAAAACCAGAGTGATCCCCATCCGGGCGGTCAACCGCCGGTCACTCCGGAACCGGCTCTGCATCTCGCATCACCCCGCGCACACTCAGGCACTCGTCCCACTGCCCAGTGTGCACCCGGTGACCCCCATGAACGGGTCGTGATCGGCCCCAGGGCCGGCAAAGGCCGCCCGGTCTCAGTACGTGCGGAAGTTGATGTAGCCCAGCAGCACGATCACCCCGGCGACGCAGCCGAGCACGATGGCCGTGGACACCCAGCCCGACCGGCGCTGCCGCCGCGCCACATGATCGGGCTCGGCCCGGAACGGCACCGGACCGGGCGGGTTGTCCTTCCAGCGGGCGGCGAGCATCCGGGCCCGCGCCGAGGGCTCCTTGTGCTCGGCGTCGTCCGCCCACCTCAGGTCGAACTCGCGCTCCTGGTCGTCCTGTTCGCGGCGCTCCGGCATCCCGTCCACCCCCGTGTCGTCTCAACCAAAGAATAGAACATACGCCCGCGCCCCCGCCGTCGGTACGACAGCGGGGGCGCGGGCGCGATGCATGGATCAGGCGTCGACGGTGTCGACGGTGTCGATCACACGTCGAAGTACAGCTCGAACTCGTGCGGGTGCGGACGCAGCTGCAACGGAGCGATCTCGTTCGTGCGCTTGTAGTCGATCCACGTCTCGATCAGGTCCGGCGTGAAGACGTCGCCCTGGAGGAGGAACTCGTGGTCGGCCTCGAGCGAGTCGAGGACGGCCGGGAGCGAGGTCGGGACCTGCGCCACGCCCGCGTGCTCCTCGGGAGCCAGCTCGTAGAGGTCCTTGTCGATCGGCTCGGCCGGCTCGATCTTGTTCTTGATGCCGTCCAGGCCCGCGAGCAGCAGGGCCGAGAAGGCCAGGTACGGGTTGCCGGAGGAGTCGGGCGCACGGAACTCGACGCGCTTGGCCTTCGGGTTGGAGCCCGTGATCGGGATACGCATCGCGGCGGAGCGGTTGCGCTGGGAGTACACCAGGTTGATCGGCGCCTCGAAGCCCGGGACCAGGCGGTGGTACGAGTTCACCGTCGGGTTGGTGAAGGCCAGCAGCGACGGGGCGTGCTTGAGGATGCCGCCGATGTAGTAACGGGCGGTGTCCGACAGGCCCGCGTAGCCGGCCTCGTCGTAGAACAGCGGCTGGCCGCCGGTCCACAGCGACTGGTGGACGTGCATGCCCGAGCCGTTGTCACCGAAGATCGGCTTCGGCATGAAGGTCGCGGTCTTGCCGTTGCGCCAGGCGACGTTCTTCACGATGTACTTGAAGAGCTGAAGGTCGTCGGCCGCGGCGAGCAGCGTGTTGAACTTGTAGTTGATCTCGGCCTGGCCGGCGGTGCCCACCTCGTGGTGCTGGCGCTCGACCTTCAGGCCCTGCTTGTCCAGCTCCAGGGAGATCTCGGCACGCAGGTCGGCGAAGTGGTCGACCGGCGGGACCGGGAAGTAGCCGCCCTTGTAGCGGACCTTGTAACCACGGTTGTCCTCGAGGGCGCCGGTGTTCCAGGCGCCCGCCTCGGAGTCGATGTGGTAGAAGGACTCGTTCGACGTGGTGGCGAAACGCACGCTGTCGAAGACGTAGAACTCGGCCTCCGGACCGAAGTACGCGGTGTCCGCGATACCGGTGGAGGCGAGGTAGGCCTCGGCCTTCTTCGCCACGTTGCGCGGGTCACGGGAGTACTGCTCGCCCGTGATCGGGTCGTGGATGAAGAAGTTGATGTTGAGGGTCTTGTCGCGGCGGAACGGGTCGACCCGGGCGGTCGACAGGTCCGCGCGCAGCGCCATGTCGGACTCGTGGATCGCCTGGAAACCACGGATCGACGATCCGTCGAAGGCGAGCTCCTCGTCCGGGTCGAACGCCTCGACGGGCACCGTGAAGTGCTGCATGACGCCCGGCAGGTCGCAGAAACGGACGTCGACGAACTTGACGTCCTTGTCCGCGATGAACTTCTTGGCCTCGTCGGCGTTCTGGAACATCCAGCTCCTCCTACTCCCGACCGTCCGACCGGGGTGGTAGTTCGTTCGTGCGGCCAGTGCGGTGGCACACGCTGTCCTCGACCCTAGGGACGGGTGATTTCTCGGGCGTGACCCATTTGTTTCGCATACGTTAACCGGACATCCCGTACCGCACCCCACCTGTCCGTATCGCAAAACGCGCCCAGTACCGTGGATGCGTGGACAAGAGGCAAGCAATCGGATCCTGGCTCTCGGGCCCCCGCGCGGCCGCCGAGGACGCGGGTGTCGACTTCGGATACCGGGGTCAGCAACTCGGCCTTCCGCAGGAGGGGCCGGGCTCCATCGCCCGCCCGGGACGGCGGCTCGGAGCGCTGGCCGTCGACTGGGGCATCAGCCTGTTGATCGCATACGGTCTCATCACCGACGGCTACGGCCAGGCGACCAGCAACTGGGCGCTGCTCCTCTTCTTCCTGATGGGCGTCCTGACCGTCGGCACCGTCGGCTTCACCCCGGGCAAGCGCCTCTTCGGCCTCCGCGTGGTCACCCTGGAGACCGGCACGGTCAACCCGCTGCGCGCCCTGGTGCGCACGGCCCTGCTGTGCGTGGCGATCCCGGCCCTGATCTGGGACCGCGACGGGCGCGGCCTGCACGACCGGCTGGCGCGGACCGTGGAAGTGCGCATCTAGCAGTCGTACGAGAGCACGAGGAAGGGGGCGCCCGGAGTGATCCGGGCGCCCCCTTCCTCGTACGAGCTTTCTCGTGCGAGGGAGATCAACGGGCCTTCGGTCCGCCCTTCGGCAGCTTCATGCCCTTGGGCATGGGCCCCTTCGGCAACGGCATGTTGCTCATCAGGTCGCCCATGGCCTTCAGCCGGTCGTTGGTGGCGGTCACCTGGGGGCCGGTCAGTACGCGGGGCAGCTTCAGCATGGTGGTCCGCAGCTTCTTCAGCGAGACCTGGCCCTCGCCGACGCCGACGATCAGATCGTGCACCGGCACGTCCGCGACGATGCGGTTCATCTTCTTCTTCTCGGCGGCCAGCAGGCTCTTCACCCGGTTCGGGTTGCCCTCGGCGACCAGGACGATGCCGGCCTTGCCGACGGCCCGGTGCACCACGTCCTGGCTGCGGTTCATCGCCACCGCTGGGGTCGTCGTCCAGCCGCGGCCGATGTTGTCCAGTACGGCGGCCGCCGCGCCCGGCTGGCCCTCCATCTGCCCGAAGGCCGCCCGCTCGGCCCGGCGCCCGAACACGATCGCCGACGCGAGGAAGGCGAGCAGCAGGCCCAGGATGCCGAGATAGATGGGGTGACCGATCAAGAAACCGATCGCGAGGAAGACACCGAAGGTGACGATTCCGACAGCCGCGAGTACAAGACCGATCTTCTTGTCGGCCCTGCGGGTCATCTTGTAGGTCAGAGCGATCTGCTTGAGTCGCCCGGGGTTCGCAGCGTCCGCTGCCGTGTCCTTCCTCGCCATGCCACGAAGTCTACGTGGCCCGGGGAGCACCGACGACGGCGGTGCCGTGACGGAGGGGGGAGGGGTCAGGGGCGGACGACGGTGACCTGGTCCAGGACGCGCTGTGCCTCGACCCGGTCCTTGGCGCGACGGCGGTCCTCCAGCACGGACGTCCAGGCGTTGCGACGGGCGGTGCGCTGACCGCTGCTCATGAGCAGCGACTCGACGGCACGCAGTGCAGTGGTGAACGACGGGATGGCGGTGGCGCGAACGGGCGCGGCCTGCATGGTGGAGGTCCCCCCTCGGGAATGGCGGCTTCGGTGAGTGGTGCACGGGGTGTACAACCAGGGTCACTGATTGGTGTTACCAGGGCGTGACCGACCGGTCAAACACCAATGAAGCCTTGATGTGTGGCCCGAAATGCTTGACGCGGCCCTGATGGGCCCCCTATCTGCGGGGACGTCCAGGACCGCGTCAATCGGCGGCTACCGAGGGGTAGTTGCTTGTGCGCAGATTCACACGCACGCAGTGGCACTCCGTGCCATCAGACGGCTTGCGAGGCGACGTAGGAACCGCCCCGCTGCGGAGCAGCTGAGCGGCGCTGTTCGATGGCCATCTGGTAGAGCCGTCCGGCGCGGTACGAGGAGCGCACCAGGGGCCCGGACATGACGCCCGAGAAGCCGATCTCGTCGGCCTCCTGCTTCAGCTCCACGAACTCCTGCGGCTTGACCCAGCGCTCCACGGGGTGGTGGCGGACGGACGGGCGCAGGTACTGCGTGATGGTCACCAGCTCGCAGCCGGCGTCGTGCAGCTGCTGGAGCGCCTCGCTGATCTCCTCGCGGGTCTCGCCCATGCCGAGGATGAGGTTGGACTTGGTGACCAGGCCGTAGTCGCGGGCCTCGGTGATGACCTTCAGGGAGCGCTCGTAGCGGAAGCCGGGGCGGATGCGCTTGAAGATCCGGGGGACCGTCTCGACGTTGTGCGCGAAGACCTCGGGGCGGGAGGCGAAGACCTCCTCCAGGAGCTCCGGTACGGCGTTGAAGTCGGGGGCGAGGAGCTCGACCTTGGTACGGCCGGCCTCGCGCTCGGCCGTCTGCTGGTGGATCTGGCGGACCGTCTCGGCGTACAGCCAGGCGCCGCCGTCGGGGAGGTCGTCGCGGGCGACGCCGGTGATGGTGGCGTAGTTCAGGTCCATGGTGACCACGGACTCGCCGACGCGGCGCGGCTCGTCGCGGTCGAGGGCCTCGGGCTTGCCGGTGTCGATCTGGCAGAAGTCGCAGCGGCGGGTGCACTGGTCGCCGCCGATGAGGAAGGTCGCCTCGCGGTCCTCCCAGCACTCGTAGATGTTCGGGCAGCCGGCTTCCTGGCAGACCGTGTGCAGGCCCTCGCTCTTCACGAGGTTCTGCATCTTCGTGTACTCGGGACCCATTTTCGCCCGGGTCTTGATCCACTCGGGCTTGCGCTCGATGGGGGTCTGGCTGTTGCGGACCTCCAGGCGCAGCATCTTGCGTCCGTCGGGTGAGACTGCGGACACGTCGGCTCCCTGTAGCTTCGATTCTTCGGCGTACACCAGGGTACGCCCGTGCGTTTTGCGTCTCCGGGCTGGGCAACCTTGCGGAACGTCGGCGCATTCCTCCGAACCCCACGTTCCCTCGCCCCCGCCGCCCCTACCCGTCCCATCCCCAGGGGCTCCGCCCCTTCGACCCCGGGTCGTTCTTCGGGTGCGGGCGAGTGGGGGGGCGCGCCCACGCGGCGGAGCCGCATATCGATACAGCCCGAGCCTCTTTCCGGGGCTCCGCCCCAGACCCCGCTCCTCAAACGCCGGAGGGGCTGAGTTCTCCAGCCCGTCCGGCGTTTGAGGACGAGGCCCGGAGGGCCGATGCGGGGGTCTGGGGGCGGAGCACCCAGGGACGGGACGGGTAGGGGCGGCGGGGGCGAGGGAACGGGGTTGAGTTATGCGGCCGGGGTCTTGTCGATCTCCCGGGGTTTCAGGTCCGCGTTCTCCAGTACGTCCTTCAGGTGCCGCTCCATCACCGGCAGCACCTCGTCGATCGTCACGTCCCGCCCGAGCTCGCCCGCCAGCGAGGCGACCCCCGCGTCCCGGATCCCGCACGGGATGATCCGGTCGAACCACTTGTTGTCCGGGTTCACGTTCAGTGCGAAGCCGTGCATCGTGACGCCCTTCGCCACCCGGATCCCGATCGCCGCGATCTTGCGGTCCTCGCGCCGCTGGCCGGCGTTGGAGGGGGCGTACGCGGGGCCGTTCAGCCGCGGGTCGAACTCCTCGTCGGTGAGCCGGGGGTCGAAGTCCAGGGCGAGGCCGCCGAGCGCCGGACGCCGCTCCACGGGGTCGCCGAGGACCCAGACCCCGCTGCGGCCCTCGACCCGGCTGGTCTCCAGGCCGAACTCCGCGCAGGTGCGGATCAGGGCCTCCTCCAGACGCCGTACGTGCGCCACGACGTCCACGGGGCGGGGCAGCTTCTGGATGGGGTAGCCGACGAGCTGGCCCGGGCCGTGCCAGGTGATCTTGCCGCCGCGGTCCACGTCGATGACCGGAGTGCCGTCCAGGGGCCGCTCGTTGTCCGCCGTGCGCCGGCCCGCCGTGTACACCGGGGGGTGTTCGAGCAGCAGGACCGTGTCGGGGAGCTCGTCCTCGAACCGCGCCGCGTGCACCCGGCGCTGCTCGTCCCACGCCTCCTGGTACTCGACGGCGTCCGCGCCGAACCCCATACGGACGAACCGCAACTCACTCACGGCAAGCGCCTCCCTAGAAGCACCGGAAAGTCGTAAGGCACAAAGCGTGCCTACGCCACTGTACGACCGGCTTGTTCGGGTGACGTCTCACGGTCTGCGTCAGCCCAGTAGGGCAATCCTCACACGATCGGATGAATGGGCGGCGAAATGTGCGATCGACTGCTTACTCTCCGCTACATTCGCGCCGTTCGGGCAGGCCAAAAGGGCTGCTCACCGGCAATCCGGGCACCCGCGGCCGCACCGGCCAGGCGAGGGCCCAAAGGCAGGAGACCGCACCGCAGATGACGGAACGACCCGCGCAGCGCACTCCCAACCGCCAGCTCGCCGCGCTCATCGCAGAAGCGGGATTCTCCAACGCGGGTCTCGCCCGCCGGGTGGACCAGCTCGGCCTCGAACACGGGCTTGATCTCAGATACGACAAGACATCGGTCACCCGCTGGCTGCGCGGGCAGCAGCCGCGCGGCACGACGCCCGCCCTCATCGCCGAGGTCTTCACCCGTCGCCTCGGCCGCCGGCTCTCCGCCCAGGACCTCGGCCTGGACGCCTGCGCTCCCGTCTACGCCGGGCTGGAGTTCGCCGCGACCCCCGAGGAGGCCGTCGACATCGTCAGCGGGCTGTGGCGCAAGGACTCCGGCAGCCACGCCGAACTGCGCAAGATCGCCTTCACGCCGGCCGGCCTCGTCGTGCCCAGCCGGGACTGGCTGATCGGCCGCGCCGACGAGAAGGTCGCCCGGGGCGAACCGCTCGCCCGCATCCCGGTCCAGGGCCGCCCCGCGGCCGTACCCCGCCAGCGCAGCCAGGCCGAGCGCGGCCCCGGCCAGAAGGTCACCGGCGGTGACATCGCCGCGCTGAGGTCGGTCGGCGAGCTGTTCCGCTCCCTCGACGACATGTACGGCGGCGGCCACGCCCGCCAGGCGCTCGTGCGCTACCTGGAGCACGAGTGCGAGCCGATGCTGCGCGGCACCTACGGCGAGCAGACCGGCCGCCGGCTGTTCCAGGCCGCCGCCGACCTCACGAGGCTCGCGGGCTGGACGTCGTTCGACATCGCGGCGCACGGGCTCGCCCAGCGCTACTTCGTGCAGTCGCTACGGCTCGCGCAGGCGGCCGGGGACCGGGCGTTCGGCTCGTACGTCCTGGTCACCATGAGCCGCCAGGCCGTCTACCTCGCGCACGGCCGTGAAGCCGTCCAGCTCGCGCGGGTGGCCCAGCAGGGCGTGGGCACCAGCGCGCCACCGGTCGTGCAGGCCCTGCTGCACGCGTGCGAGGCGCGCGGGCACGGCGTACTGGGCGAGGTGCGCGCCTGTACGGCCTCCCTGGTCCGGGCCGAGCGCGCCCTTGAAGCGGCGCGGCCCGGCGACGACGTGCCGCACTGGGCGCGGTTCTTCGACGAGGCGCAGCTCGCCGACGAGTTCGGGCACTGCCACCGGGATCTTCAGCAGTTCCGGGCGGCGGCGCAGCACGCCGAGCGCTCTCTGCAACTGCGGGCCCCCGCCTATGCCCGCAGTCGACTGTTCTGCCGGGTCGTGCTCGCCTCCGCGCGGCTGGGGCTGGGTGAGCTCGATCAGGCGTGTGTGCTGGGGGCGGAGGCTGCGGGCGCTGCCGCGGAGATGCGGTCGGTTCGGGCGGCTGAGTATGTCCGGGACTTCGAGCGTCGGTTGGAGCCGTATCGGGATGCGGCCCCGGTGCGGGGGTATCGGGACAAGGTGGCGGCGTTGCTGTAGGGGGCTCGTCGTAACTTCGAGCGGTTGTGTGCCGCGTGCGGCTCTCGTCGTGGCTGGTCGCGCCCGCGGCGGAGCCGCAAATCGACACAGCCCCGCGCCCCTTGGGGCGTTTACGCCGCCGCCTTTAAGGGTTCAGCCCTGTTCAGTGAGCCCGCTGCCCCCAGGTCCGTCAGGATCGCCGCCGCGGCCCTGTGGGCCGAGTGCAGGGCGCCCTGGATGGTGCTGGTGTCGCGGTGGTCGCCGCAGACGTACAGGCCCGCCAGCAGGCGTACCGGGCGGCGCAGGTCGTGGGGTGGGCGCATCGCGGGGACGGCCTCCGGGGTGTGGTGTACGGCGAGGGTCTCCCAGCGCGTGGTGGAGGTGCCGTAGAGGCGGGACAGGTGCATGCGCACGGCCGTGTCGATGTCGGGCGACGGGGTGCCGAGGACCGTCGAGGAGACGAGTGCCCGGCCGGCCGGTGCGCGGGTCGGGTCCACCTGGCTGATCACCGCCGTGTGGGCGACCGGGCCGCCCCGGTCGGCGTCGAGCAGGAGCGAGGCGCCGGTCGTGGGCGGTTCGTCGGTCGTGTGGTGGACGACGGTCACCGGGTGGAAGTCGGGTACGCGCAGGCCGGGCAGGAGCTCGGCGGCGGTCCGGGCGTCCGTCGCCAGCAGGACGGCCCGGCACCGTAGCTCGCCGTGTTCGGCGGTGGTGACGGAGGTCGTGGCGATCGACGTGACGCGTACGCCGGTGTGCACGGTGCCCGGCGGCAGTGCCTGGGCCAGCAGCTCCGGCAGTGCCTCGGCGCCGCCCTCGGGCACGCACAGGCGTCCGCTCGCGAAGGCGCGCAGTGCCAGGTCCGCGCACCGGCTGGAGGTCGTCAGTTCCGGGTCGCACAGCAGCGCGGCGAGCAGCGGCCGCAGGAAGCCGTCGATCGTGCGGGTGGGGACGCCGCGCTCCGCGAGGGCCTGCGCGGCCGGCAACTCCGGGCGGGCCAGCAGCCGTTCTACGGGGGCGGTGGCGAGACGGGCGAGCGCGGCGCCGAGCCGGGCCTGGTCGACGGCGGTGCCCAGCGGGGCGCCGGCGCGCACCCTCGGCAGGGTCGCCGGCCCGGGCATGCCGCGTACGGAAGCCGTCCTGGGCGTCCTGGGGGCGCTCGCCAGGGCGCGCACCGCATGGAGTGCGCCCCTCGCGCTCCGTGGCTTGGCGAACGCGCCCGCGCGCTGCCGGCGCCCGTCGCTGTGCAGCAGTACGCCCGGCGCGAAGGTGCGCAGCGCCAGCGCGTCGAGGCCGGGTGTCAGACGCAGTTCCGGATACGACGTCGACAGGAGCTGTCCGATGCGGTCGAGCCGGAACCCGTCGACCTTCTCGGTCGACATGCGGCCGCCCGGACAGGGGGCGGCCTCCAGGACCGCGGTCCTCACTCCTGCGCTGGTCAGCCGATGCGCCGCGGAGAGTCCGGCGACCCCGGCTCCCACGATGACGACGTCCGCCTGGTAAGCGGGCTCAAGCACGTGCCCCTCCTCGAGGTTTGCGCGGCCGGTGGAGACGTCATGCCCCCAACAGGCGTCGGAGATACCCGAGTTCGGGTCGAGGTTAGGGCCGTGATCGGTCAGAAACAGTCGCGCATGGACAGAGCACGGTCGCACGACGGTCGCATACGGACGTCCGCTCCTGCTCGGGCGTCACTGTGCGGCCGCCACGCCGCCCCCTCCGCTACGCGAGGGCCGCCCGGATCGCCCCCTCGATGTCCGGGAACGCGAAGGTGAAGCCCGACTCCAGCAGGCGCTTCGGCAGGACCCGTTGGCTGCCCAGTACGTCCCCGGCCATCTCGCCGAGGACTGCGCGCAGGACGGGCGCCGGGACTGCCAAGAGGGTCGGTCGGTGCAGCACGCGCCCCATGACTTCGGTGATCTCACGGTTCGTCAGCGGCTGCGGTGCGGTCACGTTGAAGGGCCCCGACAGGCCGTCGGTGTCGATCAGATGCCGGATCGCGGCCACCTCGTCGTGCAGCGAGACGAACGACCAGTACTGCCGCCCGTCGCCCATGCGGCCGCCCAGCCCGGCCTTGAACAGCGGGAACAGCCGTCCCCAGGCCCCGCCCCGCCGGGCCACCACCAGCCCCGTGCGCGGGAACACCGTCCGGACGCCCGCCTCCTGCGCGGGCGTCGCCGCACCCTCCCAGTCCACGACCAGCGAGGGCAGGAAGCCCTCCCCGGGCGGCGCGCCCTCGTCGACGGTCCGCTCGCCGGTCCCGCCGTAGTAGCCGATCGCGCTGCCGTTCACGAAGACCCGCGGCGGCTTGTCCAGCGAGGCCATCGCCTTGGCGAGCGCCGCCGTGCCCAGCACGCGGCCGCTCCGGAGCTTCGCCTTGTACGCCTCCGTCCAGCGCCGCGAGCCCACGTTCGCACCGGCGAGATTGACCACGGCGTCGCACCCGGCGAGCCCGGCCACGTCCACGTACTGCCGCTCGGGATCCCAGCGGACCTCGTCCGCCGAACGGGGCGCGCGGCGCACCAGCCGCACCACCTCGTGCCCGTCCGCGACCAGGGACCGCACCAGGGCGCCGCCGATCAGCCCGGAGGAGCCGGCCACCGCGATTCTTGAGAGTTCCATAACCTCATCCTGCCTCTGACCACACAGAATCCCGGTCGGCTCCCCGGCCCCCGGTCGTAGGGTGACGCCCATGTCCGATCCGTACGTACCCCGTATACGCGCCGCCCTGCCCGACGACGAGGAGGAGCTGGCCCGTCTCGACCGAGTCACGTGGTCCCCGCTGCACTCGGTCATGCCGCGACCGCGGCCGCCCTACCGGCCGTTCTTCGACGAGCGGCACGCCCCCGAGGACCATCTGGTCGCGGAGTCGGAACGGCGCATCGTCGGCTACGTCCGGCTGGCCCTTGCCACCGCGCTCGCCTGCAACGCGCACGTCCGGCAGATCCAGGGCCTCGCCGTCGCCGACGAGGTCCGTGGCCGTGGCGTGGGCCGGGCGCTGATCCGCGCGGCGGTCGGGGAGGCCCGCCGCAGGGGCGCTCGCCGGCTCACCCTGCGCGTCCTCGGCCACAACACACCGGCCCGCAAGCTGTACGAGTCCGAGGGGTTCGTGGTGGAGGGGGTTCTGCCCGAGGAGTTCTTCCTGGACGGGGCGTATGTGGACGACGTGCTCATGGGGCGCGGTCTCTGACGGCGCGGACGCGTGGGTGAGGTGACGCCTCAGGACGTGACGAGGTCGCCCGTGTCCACCGGCGCCGTCGCGTTCGCCGCGCGCCTCGCGTCGGAGGCGACCTCGGCCGCCGTCAGGACGTAGCCCGTCTCGTCGTCGGAGGTGGAACGGGCGAAGACGACGCCGAACACCTTGCCGTCGGTGGTCAGCAGCGGACCGCCGGAGTTGCCGGGGCGGACGGTGGAGCGGATCGAGTAGATCTCGCGGGTGACGGTCGCGTCGTTGTAGATGTTCTGGCCGGTCGCCCGCACCCGGTTCGCGACGGTCGCCGCCTGGAGGTTGAGGTCGCCGTCCTCCGGATAGCCGGCCACGACCGCCGAGTCGCCGCGCGTGGCGTCGTCGTCGAACCGGAGGACGGGGGCGCGCAGATCGGGGACGTAGAGCACGGCCACGTCCCGCTGCGGGTCGAAGAGCACCACCCGTGACTCGTACGACCGCCCGACGCCGCCGACCCGGACGCCGGGTTCGTCGATGCCGGCCACGACATGCGCGTTGGTCATCACGTGCTGCGGGGCGTAGACGAAGCCGCTGCCCTCGCGGCCCTGGGTGCCCGAGACGCCCTCGATCTTGACGGTGCTGAGCTTGGCGGCGTTCGTCGCGGCGGCCGTGACGCTGTCGCCGGAGGGCTTGGCGACCTCGGCGGTCGACTCGTTCTCGAACGGGTTGAAGACCTGCGGGAAACCGGCTTCGGTGAGGGCGGTGGTGGCCCGCGAGAACCAGGCCGGTGTCGTGTCCGGCATGGCGTCCTGCACGGTGCCGAGCAGCCGGGAGTCCCGGATCGCGGAGGTGAGCATCGAGGAGGAGGACGCGGCGAGGACACTCGCGGCCACCCAGGCCACGATCAGCACGGCCACCGAGTTGGCCACGGCCCCGCCGACGCCGTCGGCCACCCGGAGCGGCCCGCGGTCCAGCTCCCGGCGCAGCCGCAGGGCCAGCCGGCCGGCCAGCTCGTGCACCACCACGGCCGGGACCAGCACCGTGAGCACAGCGGTCACGGTCGCCTGCGTCGTACCCGGTGTGACCAGGTCCATCATCCACGGCAGGATCCATACGCCGATCACCGCACCGCCCACGAAACCGGCCAGCGAGACGCATCCGGCCACCAGTCCGCGCCGGTAGCCGGACGCCGCGTAGGCCAGGATCACCAGCAACAGCAGGATGTCGAGCAGGTCCACAGAGCCGCCTTTCTCTCGGACCCCTTAGTACGCGCGTAAGGCGCCCGTTGATCAGCACACGAACACATGCCGCCAGGAACCGGCCACGCCGCGTTCACCTGGAGAAACGCCCCGGACCGGGACGATGGTTCCACGGCGTGTCACACCACACATCGCGGGCGGACGTGATCCGTCGGACAGTAGGACCATGCGTGCCTTCCGACGGACCACCCGAGGGGTCTTCCGGCGAACACGGGGGAGACGAGGACCTCGTGTCGTACGAATACCGTGGGCTGCGGGGACGGCGTGGGCTGTGCGAAGGGGCGGGCCGGTGCGGCCGGGGGCTGAGACCGCGTGCCGGGGGGTGGCCGAGGGCCCCTTGCCGGGGGCTTCCCGCGATCCGGGTGCGGGTGGCCGCGGGCGGGAGGTGCCGCGGGGACCGGGCGGCGTGGGTGGCGGGCAGGGGACGCCGCGCGTGCCGGACGTCGCCCCCTTGCAGGGCGGTGCGCACGGGCCCGGGGTGTGCCGGGCGGATGAGCGGATCGTCCGGGATCGGTCGGCCGAGGGCGGGCGACCGGCTCGGTGGGAGGAGCCGGGCGGGGGAGCGGAGCAGGCCGTGCCGGACGGGTGGGCCGGGCCGGCGCGCGGTGCTTCGCCGCGCCCTCGTACCCGTACCCGTACCGGTACCCATACCCGGCCCCGCCCCAGGCCCCGGCGTCGGCCACGGCCTCGGGCCCGGTGGCATGACCGGGCTCGACGGGTGTCCCGGGCCCGGGCGCAGTCCCGGAGCCGGCGCCCGCCCAGCGCCGGGTTGCAGTCCCTGGGCTGGTTGCGGGCCCCGCGGGGGTGGCGTGCTCCGCCCGTTCTGCTCGTGCTGCTCGGCTGTCTGCCCGGCCTCGCCGCCGTCCTCGCGCTGGCGTTGTGCGCGAGCGGGGTCGAACGCGTCGTCGCGGCCTCCGCGCGGCCCGTCGCGGCGCGTCCCGCAGCCTCGCACCAGGCACCCCGGCCGCCCATCGTCCCGAGGTCGGCCTGGCTGGACGACGACACCCGGCGTGCCCAGCCACCACCGCGCTACGACGACAGGGTCGTCGCCGTCTTCGTCCACCACACCGACTCGCCCAACGGCTACGACTGCGCCGACGTGCCCCGCATCATCCGGTACGTGTACGCGGGCCAGACCGGGTCCCGCGACTGGGACGACATCGGCTACAACTTCCTCGTCGACCGCTGCGGCACCATCTACGAGGGCCGTGCGGGCGGCATCGACCGCCCGGTCACCGGCGCCCACACCCAGGGCTTCAACCACCGCACCACCGGCATCGCCGCCATCGGCACCTTCACAGCCGGGGTGCCCGTGCCCCAGGCCATGACCGACTCGATCGCCGCGCTGGCCGCGTGGAAGCTGGGCATCTCCGACACGGACCCGCGCGCGAAGGTCCGGCTGACCTCCAGCAACAGCCAGAGCCGCTACGCCTCCGGCGCCACCGCCCCGCTCCCGGCCGTCGCCGGCCACAACGAGGGCTACATGACGAGCTGCCCGGGTGCGGCCCTCACCGCCCGCCTCCCGGAGATCAGGGCGACGGCGGCCCGGCTACAGGGCAGAGGCTGACCTGCACAGCGCCGTGAGTGCGGTCCGCGCCCCTCCCCATGACCTCCCCGTGCCGGCTCACAAGAGGGCCCTCACCGCCGCCCCAGATAGACCCCCAACGCCCGCTGAAGCACCTTCCCCTGACTCCCCACCGGCAGCTCCCACTCCCCGAGGTACTCCACCGCCCGGCCGCCCGCTCCCGTCTTGAACACGAGCCGGCCGCGCAGCCGGTCCTCGGTGAGGGTGGGGGTGATGGAGCGGAGATCGTAGGTCCTGGCGCCCGCGGCTCGCGCGTCGCCCAGCATGCGCCACAGCAGTGCGCTGCTGGGCCGCAGTTCGCGGCCCCGGCGGCCGGACGCGGCGTACGAGTGCCAGACGCGGGAGCCGACGCTGATCATGAGTGCCGCGGAGAGCACCTCGCCGTCGTACTCGGCGACGTAGAGCCGCAGCCGGTCGTCGTCCTCGGCGTTCAGGGCCGCCCACATGCGCCGGAAGTAGTCCAGCGGGCGGGCCCTGAAGCCGTCGCGGGCGGCGGTCGCGGTGTAGAGGCGGTGGAACTCGGGCAGGTCGGCGGCCGAGCCCCAGGAGACACGGACGCCCGCCGCCTCGGCCGTACGCAGGGACTGCTCCCAGTGCGGCGCGAGGGCCCCGCGCAGCTCGTCCACCGAGCGCCCCGCCAACGGGATCTCACAGCCGTAGCGCGGCTGACCGACGCCGAAGCCGCTCCCGTCGTCCTCCTCGCACCGCCGCCACCCGAGTCGCCCCAGCCGCTCCGCGACGTCGAGCGCGTAGCCGTCGATGCCGTCCGGCGGCAGATCGCGCAGATGACGTACGCCGGGGTCGGCGACGCCCTTCGCCACGGTCGCCGCGTCCCAGTGACGTACGACGAGGGGCGGGCCGATCCGGACCGAGAACGCCCCGATCTTCTTCAGGTGGGTGACCAGCGGGTCCAGCCAGCGCTCCAGGCGCGGCGTACGCCAGTCGATCGCGGGGCCGTCGGGCAGGTAGGCCAGGAAGCGCCTGGTCCCGGGCAGTGGCCGGTACAGGACGAGCGCCGTCGCGACCAACTCCCCGTCCTCGAACCAGCCGACGCTCTCCGGCAGCCAGTCGGGCTTCACGTCGCCCCACTCGGGGATCTGGAGATGGCTCGCGTCGGGATACCGCCGCAGCTGGGCGAGGTGCTCCGCGCGCGGTATCTCCCGCACGAACAGGCTGGTCATGGGCGGGGTGCTCCTGGTCGGGGGCGGCCACCCTAAGCCGGAGCTCACGGAACGGGTCAAGAGACGGGGTGTGAACGTTCCCGGCCCACCCGGTGATGTCGGTCACCAGGCACTGACCGGAGGGGATCATGAGCAACAGGTAAGCAACAGCGAGAGCGCACCACGCCGTGGCCCAGCCGCGACGGCTCAGTCCTTGAACCGTTCCCACAGCTTGGGATACCGCTCCGCCAGCGCCCGTTCGTTCTCGAAGTCGACCGGCGTGCCCTCCGGTTCCGCGGGGGCCGGCGGAATGCCGAGGTCGGGGGCGACGGCGCCGGTGAGCTGTTCGTAGGCCTCGTCCGCGGCGTAGCCGAGCTCCTCCGCGTCGCCGTCGAACTCCTCGTCGAAGTCGTCCAGCAGATCGGCGAGCGAGTCGGGGTCGTGCACACCGCCTTCGTAGATCTCGCGGCCCTGGCCGATCAGCCAGCACCGGAAGAAGTCGAACGCGTCGTCGCTGGCGCCGTCCAGCAGAACCCAGGCGGCGCCCCACAGATCCCAGGTGTACGCGCGGTTGTAGCGGGCCTCGAAGTGACGGGCGAAGTCGAGCACCGCGTCGGGGTCCTGCTGGAGCAGCCGGTCCACGAGCAGGTCGGCCTGCTCCTCGGGATCGCCCTCGGCCGCCTCACGGGCGCCGTCCACCAGCTCCCAGAACTCCGTCTCGTCCATCACGGGTCAAGCATCGGCCCTGTGGGGGTGGGACGCACGTGGAGTGAGGCGGATTGTTATCGGCGTGCCGTACCTGAGCCGTACAGCGCGGCCAGTCGTATCGCGTCCCTCGCGAAACGCTCCCGCAGTTCCTCCGGCGCCAGCACCTCGATCTCCGGGCCGAGTGCCGAGAGCTGGGTGTGGGCGACCTCCTCGGACTCCACCGGGAGCGTCAGTGTCACCCAGCCGTCCCCGTCCGGGGCGCCCGCCGCCCGGAGCGCCTCCCGCGCGGAGTGCGGATCGACGGCGTACGGCAACCGGCGCACCCCGTCCGGCGACACCCGCACCACGACCTCGGCCCGCAGCAGGGAACGCGCGAACTGCTCGGCCCGCTCGTCCCAGAAACCCGGCAGATCGAACTCCTCGTCCCGCTCGAACCGCTCGGCCCGCCCGTCGGCGGGGACCACTGCCGTGAAGCGGTCGATGCGGTACACCCGATACGAGCCGTGACCGCCGTGACCGCCGTGACCGCCGTGACCGTCGCGTCCGCCGTTTTCCGCGACCCGTGCGCACAGGTACCAGACCCCCGCCTTCAGCACGAGCCCGTACGGCTCCAGCTCCCGCTCGACCTCGCGCTCCCCGCGCCGGTAGCGGGCCACGATCCGACGGTCGTCCCACACCGCGTCCGCGACGGCCGGCAGCAGGTCGGGGGCCTTCGGTTCCTTGAACCAGTTCGGTGCGTCCAGGTGGAACCGCTGGGCGGCGGAGCGGGAGGCGTCGCGCAGGGAGGGCATGAGGGCCGCCGACACCTTCAGCCGGGCGGCGGAGGCGGCGTCCTCCAGGCCCATCTCGCGCAGCGCGCCCGGAACCCCGGACAGGAACAACGCCTCGGCCTCGCTCCGTCCGAGCCCCGTCAGACGGGTCCGGTATCCGCCGATGAGCCGGTACCCGCCGGCCCGGCCCCGGTCGGCGTACACCGGAACGCCCGCCTCCGACAGCGCCTGCGCATCCCGTGTGACGGTCCGCTCGGACACCTCCAGCTCGCGCGCGAGTTCGGCGGCGGTCATGGAGGGCCGGGACTGGAGGAGCAGCACCATCTTGATGAGCCGGGCAGCACGCATGCGCCCATACTGCCTCGCCCCCGCCGCCCCTACCCGTCCCGTCCCTGGGGGCTGCGCCCCCAGACCCCGCTGTCGGCCCTGCGGGCCTCGTCCTCAAACGCCGGACGGGCTGAAAGAACTCAGCCCCTCCGGCGTTTGAGGAGCGGGGTCTGGGGCGGAGCCCCAGAGGGATGGGACGGGTAGGGGCGGCGGGGGCGAGGAACCGCCGACTACAGGCCGTAGCGCTCCCGCGCCTCCTTCACCGCCGTCGCCTTGACCTCGCCCCGCTTCACGAGCTGGGCCAGGGCAGCGACGACGATCGACTGGGCGTCGACGCCGAAGTGGCGGCGGGCCGCCTCGCGGGTGTCGGAGAGGCCGAAGCCGTCCGCGCCCAGCGAGGAGTAGTCCTGCTCGACCCACTGCGCGATCTGGTCGGGAACCTGGCGCATGTAGTCGGAGACCGCCAGCACCGGGCCCTCGGCGCCCTGGAGCGCCTGACGGACGTACGGCACCCGCTCCTCGCCCCGCAGCAGCGCCGCGTCCGCCTCCAGCGCGTCCCGGCGCAGCTCCGTCCAGGACGTCGCGGACCAGACGTCGGCCGCCACGCCCCACTCCTCGGCGAGCAGCTTCTGCGCCTGAAGCACCCAGTGGATCGCGGTACCGGAGCCCAGCAGCTGGATGCGCGGGGCGTTGGCCGCCGGGGACAGCTCGGCCGACTCCGCCGTGTTGAAGCGGTACAGGCCCTTGACGATGCCCTCGTCGACGCCGAGCCCGGACGGCTTCGCGGGCTGGGGGAGCGGCTCGTTGTAGACCGTCAGGTAGTAGAAGACGTTCGGGTCCTCGCCCGGCGCCGCCTCGCCGTACATCCGGCGCAGACCGTCCTTGACGATCGTCGCGACCTCGTACGCGAAGGCCGGGTCGTACGTCAGCGCCGCCGGGTTCGTCGCCGCGATCACCGGCGAGTGGCCGTCGGCGTGCTGCAAGCCCTCACCCGTCAGCGTCGTACGGCCCGCCGTCGCGCCCACCAGGAAGCCGCGGCCGAGCTGGTCGCCGAGCTGCCACATCTGGTCGGCCGTGCGCTGCCAGCCGAACATCGAGTAGAAGATGTAGAACGGGATCATCGCTTCGCCGTGCGTGGAGTACGCGGTGGACGCGGCGATGAAGTCGGCCATGGAACCGGCCTCGGTGATCCCCTCGTTGAGGATCTGGCCGTTCTTGGCCTCCTTGTAGTACATCAGCTGGTCGCGGTCGACCGGCTCGTACGTCTGGCCCTTGGGCGAGTAGATGCCCAGCGACGGGAACAGGCTCTCCATACCGAAGGTGCGCGCCTCGTCGGGGACGATCGGCACCCAGCGCTTGCCCGTCTCCTTGTCGCGGACCAGGTCCTTGATCAGGCGGACGAAGGCCATCGTGGTCGCCACGTTCTGCGAACCGGAGCCCTTGTCGAAGGACGCGAACGCCTTCTCCGCCGGGGCCGGCAGCGGGGCCACCGGGTGCACGCGGCGGGCCGGGGCCGGGCCGCCGAGGGCCGCGCGGCGCTCCTGGAGGTAGCGGACCTCGGGGGAGTCGGCGCCGGGGTGGCCGTAGGGGACGACCCCGTCGACGAAGTCGCTGTCCTTGATGGGCAGCTCCAGCAGGTCGCGCATCGCCTTGAACTCGTCCACCGTCAGCTTCTTCATCTGGTGGTTGGCGTTCTTCGACGCGAAGCCCTCGCCGAGGGTGAAGCCCTTGACCGTCTGGGCCAGGATGACCGTCGGCGCGCCCTTGAACTCGACGGCGGCCTTGTAGGCGGCGTACACCTTGCGGGCCTCGTGGCCACCGCGGGAGAGGTGGAAGCACTCAAGGATCTTGTCGTCGCTCAGCAGCTTCGCCATCTCGGCCAGCGCGGGGTCGGCCCCGAAGAAGTCCTGGCGGATGTAGGCGGCGTCGCGGGTCTGGTACGTCTGCACCTGCGCGTCGGGTACCTCGCGCAGGCGGCGTACGAGCGCGCCGGTGGTGTCGAGCTGGAACAGCTCGTCCCACGCCGTACCCCACAGCGTCTTGACGACGTTCCAGCCGGCGCCGCGGAACTGGGCCTCCAGCTCCTGCACGATCTTGAAGTTGGCGCGGACCGGGCCGTCGAGGCGCTGGAGGTTGCAGTTGATGACGAAGGTCAGGTTGTCCAGGCCCTCGCGGGAGGCCAGGGCGAGTGCCGCCGTGGACTCCGGCTCGTCCATCTCGCCGTCGCCGAGGAAGGCCCAGACGTGCGAGTTCGAGACGTCCTTGATGCCGCGCGCCGTGAGATAGCGGTTGAAGCGGGCCTGGTAGATCGCCGACAGCGGGCCGAGGCCCATGGACACCGTCGGGAACTCCCACAGCCAGGGCAGCCGGCGGGGGTGCGGGTAGGACGGGAGTCCGTTGCCGCCGGCCTCCTGACGGAAGTTGTCGAGGTGTTCCTCGGTCAGCCGGCCGTCGAGGAAGGCGCGGGCGTAGATGCCGGGGGAGGCGTGGCCCTGGATGTACAGCTGGTCGCCGGAGCCGGCCGCTTCCCCGGAGTCCTTGCCCTTGAAGAAGTGGTTGAAGCCGGTCTCGTAGAGCCAGGCCGCGGAGGCGAAGGTGGCGATGTGGCCGCCGACGCCGTGTTTGCTGCCCCGGGTCACCATGGCGGCCGCGTTCCAGCGGTTCCACGCGGTGATACGGGACTCCATCGCCTCGTCACCGGGCACGGCCGGCTCGGCGGAGGTCGGGATGGTGTTGACGTAGTCGGTCTCGAGGAGCTTGGGCAGCGCGATGCCGGTGCCCTCGGCCCTCTCCAGCGTGCGGCGCATCAGGTATGCGGCGCGGTGCGGGCCGGCTGCCTTGGCGACCGCGTCCAGGGAGGCCTGCCATTCGGCGGTCTCCTCCGGGTCACGGTCGGGGAGCTGGTCGAGCGCGCTCGGCTGGATGGCGTTGGGGTCGGTCATGTCGCCGCCTTCCTCAGTCGAAGGGGGTTCCCTCATCGGTAAGGGTTCGGGGGTGCCCTTTGTCTTTGGCAGGACAGGGCGGAGGGCCTCGGTGCGGTGACACCTTGCGGCTCTGCCGCGTGGCCCGTCGGCGACAATAACTCGCTGATCGATGATCGATCAAAGGGTTGAGGGCGAAAAGCTCTTGATCGCGAGAAAGTCGGCACCCGGTGCCTTTCGGGCAGGCACCGGGTGCCGCGATCCCCTGGGGTTTTCGCAGGTGAGGCTACGTTTGAGCGGGGCCGCGCTCAGGCCTCGTGCCGCGGCGCGCACCCGAGTACGTGTGCCTTGACGATCTCGGCGATCCGCGGATCCCGGCGCTGGAACGCTGCCACCAGCTCCTCGTGCTCCTCCGCGTACGACTGCTGCACCGTCCCCAGCCACCGGATGGACAGCGCCGTGAACACCTCGATGCCGAGGCCTTCCCAGGTGTGCAGCAGCACCGAGTTGCCCGCGGCGCGCACCAGCTCGCGGTGGAAGGCGACCGTGTGCCGCACCTGGGCCGTGCCGTCGGCCTCGCGGTCGGCCTGGTACAGGGCGGAGACATGGGGCTCCAGGGCGGAGCAGTCCTCGGCGAGGCGGTCGGCCGCGAGTTCCGCGGCGATGGCCTCCAGGCCGGCCCGGACCGGGTAGCTCTCCTCCAGATCGGCGGCCGTCAGGCTCCGTACGCGTACGCCCTTGTTCGGCGCCGACTCGATCAGGCGCAGGGACTCCAGCTCGCGCAGCGCCTCGCGCACCGGAGTCTGGCTGACCTCCAGCTCGGTGGCGATCCGCCGCTCCACGATTCGCTCGCCCGGCTGCCAGCGCCCGCTGATGATCCCCTCCAGGATGTGCTCGCGGATCTGTTCGCGCAGCGAGTGGATGACGGGGGCGGTCATGAGTGCTCCTTAGGGCGCGTTGACGTTTAGACAATACGGCCGGGGCGCTCCGCTGTGAGGGCCGACAACGGTGCTTTGGTGCAGGTGAGACGAGACTTACACGGGGTTCGGGTGGGCCGGGCGCCTAATGGGGTGGGGTGATCTGTCGATTGGCGGGTGCGGGTTGTTTGTCGCGGCGGAGCCGGCAGGGGCGCGGGGAACTGCGCGACCAGCCGGCGACTACCCGCACCCGCCCGACGACAGCCCGGACCGAGCTCTCAGGCGCCCCAAAAAGCGGCGCCCCGCCCGGAGAAGTTCCGGACGGGGCGCACTCGCAGGCTCAAAGCCCTGGTGTTGCCTTACAGACCGAGCTCAACCTCGAACTCGCCCGCCTCCAGGATGGCCTTGACCGCCGTCAGGTAACGGGCGGCGTCGGCGCCGTCCACCAGGCGGTGGTCGTAGGACAGGGTCAGGTACGTCATGTCGCGGACGCCGATGACCGTGCCCTCCTCGGTCTCGATCACGGCGGGACGCTTGACCGTGGCGCCGATGCCGAGGATCGCGACCTGGCCCGGCGGCACGATGATCGTGTCGAAGAGCGCGCCGCGCGAACCGGTGTTGGAGATGGTGAAGGTCGCGCCGGACAGCTCGTCGGGCGTGATCTTGTTGGCGCGGACCTTGCCGGCCAGGTCCGCCGTGGCCTTCGCGATGCCGGCGATGTTGAGGTCGCCCGCGTGCTTGATGACCGGGGTCATCAGGCCCTTCTCCGAGTCCACCGCGATACCGATGTTCTCGGTGTCGAAGTAGGTGATCGTGCCCTCGGCCTCGTTGATCTTGGCGTTGATCGGCGCGTGCGCCTTCAGCGCCTGGGCCGCGGCCTTGACGAAGAACGGCATCGGGGAGAGCTTGACGCCCTCACGGGCCGCGAACGCGTCCTTGGCCCGGGCACGCAGCTTCATCAGACGCGTGACGTCGACCTCGACGACCGACGACAGCTGGGCCTGCTCGTGCAGCGCCTTGACCATGTTGTCGCCGATGACCTTGCGGATGCGCGGCATCTTGACGGTCTGGCCGCGGAGGGGGGAGGCCTCCAGGGACGGCGCCTTCTTGGCAGCGGCGGCCGGAGCGGCGGCAGCGGCCGGAGCCGGAGCAGCGGCGGCGGCCTTCGCGGCCTCGGCGGCGGCGATGACGTCCTGCTTGCGGATACGGCCGCCGACGCCGGTGCCCTTGACGGTGGCCAGGTCGACGCCGTTCTCGGCGGCGAGCTTGCGCACCAGCGGGGTGACGTAGGCGCCCTCGTCGGTCGCCTGGGCGGCGGCCGGGGCGGCCGGAGCCGGGGTGACCGGGGCCGGGGCGGCCGGCGCGGGAGCCGGAGCCGCGGGCTGGGCCGGAGCCGGGGCGGCAGCGGCGGGCGCGGCCGGAGCGGCGGGGGCCGGTGCCGGTGCCGCGGGGGCAGCCGGGGCCGGGGCAGCGGCGGCGGGAGCCGGGGCAGCCGGGGCCGGGGCGGCCGCCGGAGCGGCACCCGCGACGCCGATGACGGCCAGCTTGGCGCCGACCTCGGCCGTCTCGTCCTCGCCGACCACGATCTCCAGCAGCGTGCCGGAGGCGGGCGCCGGGATCTCGGTGTCGACCTTGTCCGTCGACACCTCCAGCAGCGGCTCGTCGGCCTCGACGCTGTCACCGACCGACTTCAGCCAGCGGGTGACGGTGCCCTCGGTGACGGACTCGCCGAGCGCGGGCAGGACGACGTCCGTGCCCTCGGCGGAGCCGGCGCCGGCAGCGGCCTCGGCGGTGGGCGCCGGAGCCGGGGCGGCCTGCTCGGTGGACGGGGCCGCGGCCTGCGGGGCCGGCTCCGGCTCGGCGGCCGGGGCGGGCTCGGCGGTCGGGGCCGGGGCGGCCGCCGGGGCGCCGGTGCCGTCGTCGATCACGGCCAGCTCGGCGCCGACCTCGACCGTCTCGTCCTCGGCGACCTTGATGGAGGCCAGGACGCCGGCGGCGGGGGAGGGGATCTCGGTGTCGACCTTGTCGGTGGAGACCTCGAGCAGCGGCTCGTCGGCCTCGACGCGCTCACCCTCGGCCTTCAGCCAGCGGGTGACAGTGCCCTCGGTGACGCTCTCGCCGAGCGCCGGAAGGGTTACGGAAACCGCCATGGTTTCGGTTGCTCCTTACGAATTGCGGAAGTCTGTGTCGTCGCTAGGACGCGGAGTCGCTTCGTCGACCGAGGGTCAGTCGTGCGCGTGCAGCGGCTTGCCGGCCAGGGCCAGGTGGGCCTCGCCGAGCGCCTCGTTCTGCGTCGGGTGGGCGTGGATGAGCTGGGCGACCTCGGCCGGCAGCGCCTCCCAGTTGTAGATCAGCTGGGCTTCGCCGACCTGCTCGCCCATGCGGTCGCCGACCATGTGGACGCCGACGACGGCACCGTCCTTGACCTGGACGAGCTTGATCTCGCCCGCGGTGTTCAGGATCTTGCTCTTGCCGTTGCCCGCCAGGTTGTACTTCAGAGCGACGACCTTGTCCGCGCCGTAGATCTCCTTGGCCTTGGCCTCGGTGATACCGACGGAGGCGACCTCCGGGTGGCAGTACGTCACCCGCGGGACACCGTCGTAGTCGATCGGAACGGTCTTGAGACCGGCCAGACGCTCCGCCACCAGGATGCCCTCGGCGAAGCCGACGTGCGCGAGCTGGAGGGTCGGGACGAGGTCACCGACGGCGGAGATGGTCGGGACGTTGGTGCGCATGTACTCGTCGACCAGGACGTAGCCGCGGTCCATCGCGACGCCCTGCTCCTCGTAGCCGAGACCGGCGGAGACGGGCCCGCGGCCCACCGCGACCAGCAGGACCTCGGCCTCGAACTCCTTGCCGTCGGCGAGGGTGACCTTGACGCCGTCGGCGGTGTACTCGGCCTTCGAGAAGAAGGTGCCCAGGTTGAACTTGATGCCGCGCTTGCGGAACGCGCGCTCAAGAAGCTTCGAGGAGTTCTCGTCCTCGACCGGGACGAGGTGCTTCAGGCCCTCGATGACGGTGACGTCCGCGCCGAAGGACTTCCAGGCGGAGGCGAACTCGACGCCGATGACGCCGCCGCCCAGGATGATCGCGGACTTCGGTACGCGGTCCAGGACGAGGGCGTGGTCCGAGGAGATGATGCGGTTGCCGTCGATCTCCAGGCCCGGCAGCGACTTCGGCACGGAGCCGGTCGCCAGCAGGACGTGGCGGCCCTGGACGCGCCGGCCGTTCACGTCGACGGAGGTCGGGGAGGAGAGACGCCCCTCGCCCTCGATGTACGTCACCTTGCGGGAGGCGACAAGCCCCTGGAGGCCCTTGTACAGACCGGCGATGACACCGTCCTTGTACTTGTGGACCCCGGCGATGTCGATGCCCTCGAAGGTGGCCTTCACGCCGAACTGCTCGCTCTCGCGGGCCTGGTCGGCGATCTCGCCCGCGTGCAGCAGGGCCTTGGTGGGGATGCATCCCCGGTGCAGGCAGGTGCCGCCGACCTTGTCCTTCTCGATCAGGGCGACGTCCAGGCCCAGCTGCGCCCCGCGCAGGGCCGCGGCGTAACCGCCACTACCACCGCCGAGGATCACTAGGTCGAAAACGGTGCTGGCGTCGTTCGCCACGTCACGTCCTCCATGCATGTGCGCCTACGCCGGTCAGCGGTGACCGGTCGGCGGCTGGTGTCCGGCCGCTCTTTCTTCGGCCCTGTGGTGGGGCCCTGTCCTGCCGAGCCCCATCTTCGCACTTGTCCACACCGAACGAGACGCCGGGCCGGTGTGTGAGACGCCCCACGTTCAGTTGAGCGGATGCCCGAGGCGCATGAAGGAGGGGGCCCCGCCCTACCCGCGCGCGGAGCCCCCTTTTGTTCAGAGCAACCTCACCCCAGGTCGCCGGCCGCGGTGAGTTCAGCGAGCCGGACCAGGGTCCGCACCGCGCTGCCGGTGCCACCCTTCGGCGTGTACCCGAAGGGGCTGCCCTCGTTGAACGCGGGCCCCGCGATGTCCAGGTGCGCCCACGTGATGCCCTCGCCCACGAACTCCCGCAGGAAGAGCCCGGCGACCAGCCCTCCACCCATCCGCTCACCCATGTTGGCGATGTCAGCGGTAGGAGAGTCCATCCCCTTGCGCAGGTGCTCCGGCAGCGGCATCGGCCACGACGGCTCCCCGACCTCCTCGGCCGCCTCCACGATCGCGGAGCGGAACGCGTCGTCGTTGGCCATGACACCGAACGTCCGGTTCCCCAGCGCCAGCACCATCGCACCCGTCAGCGTCGCCACGTCCACGATCGCGTCCGGCTTCTCCTGCGACGCCGCCCAGAGGGCATCCGCCAGCACCAGCCGGCCCTCGGCATCCGTGTTCAGGACCTCGACGGTCTTGCCGCTGTACATGCGCAGCACGTCACCGGGGCGCACGGCGGAGCCCGAGGGCATGTTCTCGGCCAGTGCCAGCCACCCGGTGATGTTGACCTCAAGGCCCAGCCGAGCGGCGGCGACCACGGCGGCGAACACGGCGGCCGCACCGCTCATGTCGCACTTCATCGTCTCGTTGTGCCCGGCCGGCTTCAGCGAGATGCCGCCCGAGTCGTAGGTGATGCCCTTGCCGACGAGGGCGAGGTGCTTGTCCGCCTCGGAGTGCGTGTACGACAGCTTCACCAGCCGCGGACCGGCCGCCGAGCCGGAGCCGACGCCGAGGATGCCGCCGTAGCCGCCCTTGGTCAGCGCCTTCTCGTCGAGCACCTGCACCTTGATGCCGTGCTCCTTGCCGGCCGCCGTGGCGATGGCGGCGAAGGACTCGGGGGTGAGGTCGTTGGGCGGGGTGTTGACCAGGTCGCGGGCGCGGTTGAGCTCCTCGACGACGGCGGTGGCACGCTCGAGCGCGGCCTTGTGCTCCTTGTCGCGGGGCTTGCCGCCGAGCAGCGCGGCCTCGGCGAGCGGAGCCTTGCCGTTCTTCTTCGCCGATGCGTTCTTGCCGTTGTCCTTGTAGGCGTCGAAGGAGTACGCCCCGAGCAGCACGCCTTCGGCGACGGCGCCGACGTCACCGGCGTCGCCCAGCGGCAGCGCGAACGCGGCCTTCTTGGAACCGGCGAGGGCGCGGGCGGCGACACCGGCGGCCTTGCGCAGCGCCTCGCCGTCGTACTCGGCGTCCTTCTCGGGCGCGGCACCCAGGCCCACCGCCACCACGAGCGGGGCCTTGAACCCGGCGGGCGCGGGGAGCTTCGTCACCTCGCCCTCGGCACCCGAGGCACCGAGGGTCTCCAGGACGCCGGCGAGCCTGCCGTCGTACGCCTTGTCCACGGCCTCGGCGCCCGGTGCGACGACCGGGCCCGCCGCCTTGGGACCAGAGCCCTTGGCGACACCGATCACGATCGCGTCGGCGCGCAGGCCGGGCGCCGCGGCGGTGCTGAGAGTGAGAGCAGTCACGGTGGTGAAATCTCGCTTCCGATGTGAAGTTTGCGATGGCCGAAACGTGTGGGTCGACCGGGCCCGACGGCCGACCCTAGTTCCGCCCTGAAGATGCGGTCTCAGTGGGTGCGGTGTCAGCGGGGCCTTCCCCGGTACGGCGAACACTCGGGACGAGCCTACGCTCGTGTGAGCGTTCGCTCATTCCTGCCGCGTTCACCTGTCGGTGGCGTCACGGTTGTCGGTGGCGTCACGGTCATTTCTTGATCCTCTGCCTACACGCGCGCACGGCAGCGGGAGCGGCGGGGCGGCACGGGCGTACGGCTGTGCGGGGTGCAGGGCATCGGGGTCATCCTCGGGGTGTGGCGCGGGGCGTGCTGAGCGCCGGGCAGACCGGTGTCAGCCCAGTGTCAGCACCACGAGCGCGGTGGTCGCCGCCGTCTCCGCGAGGCCGCCGAAGACGTCGCCGGTGACGCCGCCGAAGCGGCGCGTGCAGTGCCGGAGCAGCAGCTCGGCGGCGACGAGCGCGGCGAGGACCGCCAGGGCGGTGCGGGCGATGTCGTACGTCCCCAGCAGCGCCCCCGCCGCCGCGGCGACCCCGGTCACCACCAGGGCGGCGGCCGCAGCAGCCCGTACCGGAACGACGCCGGCGACCGCGGCCCCCAGCCCCTCAGGCCGGGCCGCGGGCACTCCGGTGCGGGCGGCGAGGGTGAGCGCGAGGCGGGCGGCGACGGCCGAGACGACGGTGGCGAGGGCGCCCCGGGTCCAGGAGCCGTCGTACAGCCGGGAGAGCGCGGCCACCTGCGCGAGCAGCACGAAGACGAGCGTGATGACCCCGAAGGGGCCGATGTCCGACTGCTTCATGATCCGCAGCGCGTCCTCGGCGGGCCTGCCGCTGCCGAGCCCGTCGGCAGTGTCGGCGATGCCGTCCAGATGCAGCCCACGGGTGAGTACGGCGGGGACGGCGGCGCCGGCGACGGCGGCGAGGAGCGGGCCCGCACCCAGGAACAGCAGCACGAGCGCGGCAAGGGCGGCACCGCAGCCGAGGACGACCCCCACCAGCGGGGCGCACAGCATTCCGGCGCGCGCCGCCTCCCGGTCCCAGCGGCTCACCTTGACGGGGAGAACGCTCAGGGTGCCGAAGGCGAAACGGAGACCGTGCAGGGGCGGCGGGGTCATGGACACGTCGGCACAGTAGCCGGACGTCCGCTCCGCCAGGCGGCCCGCCCCTGACCCGGAGACACTGAAACCATGGGTGACTGGTGGCAGCGCAACATCGTCGAACCGGGGAAGCTCCCGCTGCTCCTGGCCCTGACCGCCTTCGTGGTCACCTTCCTCGTCACCCGGATCATCACCCGTCTCATCCGCGCGGGCAAAGGACCGTTCCGCAACATCGAGACCGGCGCCGTCCACATCCACCATGTCGTCCCCGGAATCGTCCTCACGGTCATCGGCGGCTTCTGCGCGGTGGCCGGCGGACAGCGGGGCTTCGGGTCCGCCGCGGCCGCGGTGGTCTTCGGGATCGGCGCGGGGCTCGTCCTGGACGAGTTCGCGTTGATCCTGCACCTGGACGACGTGTACTGGACCGAGGCGGGCCGCAAGAGCGTAGAGGTCGTCGTGCTCACCGCCGCCGTGGTCGGCCTGTTCCTCCTCGGCTACGCGCCTTTCGGGGTCAACGACCTCAGCGACGACGAGCTCCAGAACCGCGGGACGGTGCTCAGCACGATCGCCGGGAACTTCCTCGTCGCTCTGATCGCCCTCTTCAAGGGCAAGGCCCGTATCGCGATCTTCGGGGTGGTCATCCCCTTCGTCGCCCTGTTCGGCGCCGTCCGCCTGGCCCGTCCCGTCTCCCCCTGGGCGAGACGCTTCTACCGGCGCCGCCCGCGCGCCCGCGCCAAGGCCTGGCTGCGCGCCTACCACCACGACAAGCGCTGGATCGGGCCCAGCCGCAAACTTCAGGACTGGATCGGCGGCGCCCCTGACGTGGACCCGTCCCGGGCCCTGGAACGCCGCTGACGCACCGCCGACACCGCGCACAGCACCAGCACCGCCGCGATGGCCGCCAGGTGCTCCTTCCCGGCGAGGTTGTCCTCCAGTACCACCTCGACCACCATCGCCACGATCACCACCGCGGCGGTGACATACGCGCCGTAGCGCCACCCGAGGAAGACCGCCAGCCCCACCACGGCCGCCGACGGCCCCGTGTCCACGACCCGCGCGTCCGAGGCGGGCAGCCCGATCGGGTGGTCCGGGCCGAGCGCGATGCCCGCGCGCGCGTACAGTGTGCCGGCGAGGGTCGCGACGTAGGCGATGACGAGCGTCCGCCACCAGCCCAGACAGAGCTCCGCGATCCCGAACACCACCAGGATCTGCGCGAGCGCGCCCCACACCGGCAGGTCGAGGGCGGGTGCGAACAGCGACAACGGCGTCCGCGCGAGCGCCTGCCACAGTGGATCCTCGGCGCGAACGGCCCCGAGGTCCTGGACGACCCGATACCCCCAGGACTGGTTCTGCACCCCCTGCACCAGCCCCGTCAGACAGACGGCTCCCATGGTCATCGGCGCGGCCGCCCACCAGGGCCGCTCGGCCAACGCCCCCCGAACGGCGAGGTACAACGCTCCCCACTCGGCACGGGCCCGACGGCCGAGGGCGTCAGCTCTCACGAGTGGGGATCATATGCCGACAATCAGGACGAATCGCCCTCCTGCTCAGGCTCGGGCTCCTCCTCCGCCGACGTCTGCGAGTCCTCCGGCTTCTCCGGCTCCGGCTGCTCCGGGAGCTCTGCGGCCAGTGCCGCCGCGGCCTGGACCAGGGAGAGGGTCAGCAGGCCGCCGGCGCCCTCGCCGACCTTGACGCCCGGGTCGAGCAGGGGCTCCAGGGCCATGCGGTCCAGGGCCTTCGCCTGGCCCGGCTCCCCGCTGTCGTGTGCGGCCAGCCACCAGTCCGGCGCCCGGAAGGCGACCCGCTGGCCGACCAGCGCACAGGCGGCGACCACGACCCCGTCCAGCACGACCGGCATCTTCCGCACCGCGCTCTGGAGCAGGAACCCGGTGATCGCGGCGAGGTCCGCGCCGCCCACCGTCGCGAGCAGCTGGAGCTGATCCCCGAGCACGGGCCGCGCCCGGCGCAGCGCGTCCCGGATCGCCGCGCACTTGCGCATCCACGCCAGGTCGTCGATGGCCAGCCCGCCCCGCCCGGTGACGACCGACGCGTCGGTCCCGCACAGCGCGGCGACCAGCACCCCCGCCGCCGTGGTGCCGCCCACGCTCACATCGCCGAGCACCACCAGATCCGTACCGGAGTCGGCCTCCTCGTCGGCCACCGCCACCCCGGCCCGGAAGGCCGCCTCGGCCTCCTCCGGCGTCAACGCGTCCTCGACATCGATACGCCCGCTGCCGCGCCGCACCCGATGCCGTACGACCGCCTCCGGCAACGACTCCGGGTCGCAGTCCAGCGCCATGTCCACGACCCGCACCGGAACCCCGAGCCGCCGCGCGAGCACCGACACGGGCCGGCCGCCCTCGAGGATCTCCCGCACCAACTCCGCGGCGCTGCCCGCCTCGCGCGCCGACACCCCCAGCTCGGCGACACCGTGGTCGCCGGCGAACAGAACGACCCGCGGCTGTTCGATCGGCCGCACCGGCACGGCGGACTGCGCGGCGGCCAGCCACTCACCCAGGTCGTCGAGGCGCCCCAGCGCCCCGGGCGGCACGATCTGACGCTCACGGCGCGCCTCTGCGTCACGGCGTACCCCTCCGTCGGGGCGCTCGATCAGATCAGTGAAGTCGTCGAGATTAAGCGAGCTCATTCGCCGAACAGTACCGGCACCGGTCGAACAGAACGGCGCCACATGGCCCCCGCGGATCCCGCCACGTCACCACCCCATCCGTGTGACGTCGTTGCACCCAAGATCGACATCCCATACGTTCCGTTTTGCAGTGGATTGTCGGGGCATGGTCCGGGCATGCTCGCTCCACCCGCCGTACCCCCCGGGCGTACGCCCCCGCCGTACGCCCTCGCGCCCGGGAGCCGCTCATGACCGCGACCGCACCCTCCGAACGACACCGCGCCGACTGCGCGTTCACCCTCGCCGCCTGCCGGGACCAGCGATTCGTCCCCCGGCACCTACGCCTCACCCGGCTGCCGTACCGCCGGCTGAGAGCAGCGGCCCGCGCCGCGCTCCCCTTCCCCGAGCCGGAGAGCTGGCTGGACGTCGGCACGGGCTTCGCCCGCTTCCCGGAGGCTGCCAAGGAACTCTTCCCGTACACGGCGTTCGACGGCCTGGACCTCACCCACCGCGTCCTGGACGCCCGCGTCGCCGAGCGGGTGGAGGAAGCCCACGTCGGCCACCTCACCGACCCCCGCATCACTGCCCGCCTGCGCGCCCGCTACGACGTCGTCAGCATGTTCCGCCACCTCGAACACGCCCCGGACCCCCGCGCGGAACTCCGCGCCGCCCTCACGGTCCTGCGCCCGGGCGGCCACCTCCTCCTCGAACTCCCCAACCCCCGCGGCGTGTTCGCCGTACTCCTCGGCCGCCTGTGGATCCCGCACAGCCGCCCGGGCCACCTCCACCTGATGCCCCTGCACACCCTCTGCGAGGAACTGGAACTCCAGGGCTGCACGATCGTCTCGACGGACCACCGAGCCGCGCACATCCCGTACGACATCGCAGCCACGACGTCCCTGGCCCTGACGCGACTCCTGCCCTCACTCCTGTCCCGAGCGTGCGCACCCGTCGTAGCCGTGGCCTGGGCCCTTGACCACCTCCTGGCCCCGGCCCTGCGCCGCACTCGCTTCTCGAACGCGTACAGAGTCATCGCCCGCAAGGAAGCGCCCCGTTAGGGGCGCGGGGCTGTATTTGATGTGCGGCTACCGCCGCGTGGGCGCGACCAGCCACGAGGCAGCCGCAGCCGCACAACAACAATCCGCGGCACCCCCGTAGGCGAATCACCCACGAAGCACAACCGCCTGCCCCGCCACCACCAGCACCACCTGCTCGCATTCACCCGCAAACGCGGCATTCAGCCGCCCGAGTTCATCCCGGTACCTCCGCCCCGAAGCCGTGGCCGGCACAATGCCCGACCCCACCTCATTGGACACGGCGACAACAGTCCGCCGAGTCGCCCGCACCGCCTCCGTAAGCTCGCGCACCCGCTCCCGCAGCGCCCGCTCCCCACCCTCCGCCCACACCGCGTCGTCCCACGCCCCGGCGGAGTCCATCGCATCCGTCAGCCACAAGGACAGACAGTCGATCAACAACGGCGCCCCACCCTCGGAGAGAAGCGGCACCAGGTCACATGTCTCAGCCGTACGCCACGACCCCGGCCGCCGCTCCCGGTGCACGGCGACCCGCGCCGCCCACTCGGTGTCCCCGCCCCGCGTACCGCCCGTCGCCACGTACAGCACATCCGGGAAGGCCTCCAGCCGCCGCTCCGCCTCCACCGATTTCCCCGACCGGGCCCCGCCCAGCACCAGCGTCCGGCGCGGCACGTCCGGCACGTCCTCGTACACCCCCACCACCAGCGTCGTCCCGTCCGGCACCGCCCGCGCCCCCGCAGCGGCCAGCCGCCGCCGCAGCTCGGCGCCCGGCGGAGCGTCATGATCCAGATGTACGGCGATGACATCCGTCGTCGGCCCGAGCGCCCCCACCGCCCGCAGCTTGGCCAGCGCGTCCGGACGCCCCACGACATCGGCGACCACCATGTCGTACATCCCGACGGCCCCGTTCTCCAGCCCGGCCGGCGCGCCCCCCGGCGGCAGGTACAGCAGCCGCTGCCCGTCCGGCCCGGTGACCGCGTACCCCGTGCCCGGCGAGTCCATCGCCACCGCCCGCACCCGATGCCCCGTCAGCAGCGCCAACTCCCGCCCGTCCGGCACCCGCCCGGGCTGCGGCACCCCGCCCGGCACCTCGACGGCGGGCCCGTCGTGCGGATGCGACAGCAGCACCTGCCGCACGTTCCCCAGAGAACGCCCGGCCCGGGCCGCCGCGAACGCCGCCCCGGGCGTCAGATCCAGCAGCAGCGCCCCGTCCACGAGCAACGCGGTCGCCGCCCGCGCGGCACCGCCGAGCGCGCTCGCACACGCCGCGCACGGACAGTCGGGGCGGGGGAGTCCCGCGGGGGCACCGGTGCCGAGGAGAGTCAGTTCCACAGACTGATTTTCGCGTGTCCGCGCAGGTCTCGCGCATCCGACTAGGCTCAGGGGCAGGAGCCGGACCTCGATCCGGCCTTGGCTCTGCACGTGCTGACACCTTGGAGGCGTACATGGCGGCATGGACGTGGCGGTTCGAGAAGGCCGACGGGGCGGAGGTCCAGCCCGCGGTGCAGCCCGAGGAGTTCACCACCCAGGGGGACGCCGAGTCATGGATCGGGGAGCACTGGAAGGCGCTTCAGGAGGGCGGCGCGGACCAGGTGCGGCTGTTCGAGGACGCCAGCGAGATCTACGGCCCGATGAGCCTGCACGCCGAGGCATGAGCCCACGGGGCGAGGGCGTCCGTACGCCCTCGCCCCGCTCTCCCGCTCACCGCACCCTTACTCACCGCGACCTGGCTCACCACGTCACTGCTCACCCAGCGTCACATCCACCGTCTTCTCACTGCCGTTACGGGTGAACGTCACCGTCGTCCGCTCACCCGGCTTGTCGGCCGCCAGCGCCTCGGACAGGGACGTGATGGTGGTGATGTCCTCGTCACCCAGCCGGGTGATGATGTCCCCGCGCTCCAGACCGGCCCGGTCGGCCGCCCCGCCGGTCAGCACCTCGACGACGGCCACGCCCGCCGCCCGGTAGTCGTCGTCCACGACCGTACGGCCGGTGATGCCGAGCGCCGCCCGGCCCGAGTCGGTGACCCGGCCGTCCCTGATGATCTGGTCGGCGATCGACTTCACCGTCGACGCCGGGATCGCGAACCCGATGCCGGGCGCCGCGCCCTCCCCGAGAGTGGGGTCGACGGCGGCCAGGGTCGGGATGCCGATGACCCGGCTGTCCAGGTTCACCAGGGCGCCACCGCTGTTGCCGGGGTTGATGGCGGCCGACGTCTGCACCATGTTGGCGATCGTCGCGCCCGTACCCCCGTTGCCACCGCCCTCGGTGACGGTCCGTCCGGTCGCCGAGACGATGCCCTGCGTCACGCTGGACGACAGCCCGAGCGGGGAGCCCATGGCCAGCACGATCTGCCCGACCGCCACCTTCGACGAGTCCCCGAACTCCGCCGCCTTCAGTCCGTCCGGCACCTTGTCCAGCTTCACGACGGCGAGGTCCTGCTCCGGGTACGAGGAGACGAGCCGTGCGGTGAGTTCGTCCTCGCTGTTGGCGGTCATCACCCGGAACGTCCGCTCGTCCCCGACGACGTGCGCGTTGGTGACGATGTGCCCCCGGCCGTCGTAGACCACGCCCGACCCCAGGTCGTTCCTGGCCTGGATCTGCACGACCGACGGCAGGACGTCCTCGATCACCTTCAGATAGCCGTTTTGGAGGTCGTCGACCGCGGCGACCGCCTTCGGTACGGCGGCCTGCCGCGTCGAGTCCTCGTTCTCGCGCGTCGCCGAGGAGCCGGAACACGCTGCGAGGAGGCCGAGACAGCAGACGAGGACGGCGACCGCGACGGCCGGGCGCCGGGCACGGAAACGGCGAGCATCCATGCCCCGAGTCTCACCGCGGGGCCAGGACGAGGCGCGTCCTGCTCACCCGAACGGGATCAGCCGCGCACTCCGCACAGATGCAGCAGGGCCGCGACACCGCGATAGGGATCCGTCTTCCCGGCCCGCTCCTCGACCGCCAGCAACGTCTCCACGTCCGCCGGGATCTCCGCCCCGTCGGCCGCCGTATCGGTGAACACCCGCACCCCGTACCAGGCGTGCAGCGGCGCCGCGATCCCCGCGAGCGTCGCCGTCAGATCCGCCAGCCGGTCGGCCCGCGCGTCGAGCCCCAGCCGGTTCCGGTACGCGGTCGTGTCGAAGGCGGCCAGCGCCCCCGCCCAGTCCCCGGACAGCCCGGGCCGCATGGCCGGCGCGTCGCCGTTGCGCACCAGCAGCGACAGCAGCCCGCCCGGGGCGAGCATCCGGGCCAGCCCGGCCAGCAGCGGGTCGGGCTCCTCGATGTACATCAGCACACCGTGGCACAGCACGACGTCGAAGCTGCCCGGCAGAAAGTGGACGCCGGTGTCGCGCCCGTCGCCCTGGACGATGCGCACCCGCTCCCGGATGCCCTCCGGCTCGCCGGCGAGCTCCTCGCGGGCCCGCGCGATCATCTTCGGGTCCTGCTCGACGCCGGTCACCTGATGCCCGGCGCGGGCCAGCCGCAGCGCCTGGGTGCCCTGGCCCATCCCCACGTCGAGCACGCGCAGCCGCTGCCCGACCGGGAACCGTCCGGCTATCTGCTCGTCGAGCTGCCGGCCCACCAGCTCCTGCCGTACGACATCACGCAGCCCGCCCAGTTTGCTGAGCCAGGCGTCGGCCGCACCCCCGGAAAATGCAGTTGTGCTCAGGGCCGCTCTCCGCGCTTGACCTGAGGCTTCGGCAGCCGGAGCCGGCGCATCTGGAGGGAGCGCATCAGCGCGTAGGCGACCGCGCCACGCCGGTTGGTGTCCGGGAAGCGCTCGGCGAGCCGCTTCTTCAGACGGAAGCCGGTGACCACCGAGTCGAGCACGATCAGCACGATCACGACCAGCCACAGCAGCAGCGCGATGTTTTGCAGCGAGGCCACGCGCACCATGCTCAGCACGAGGATGACCACGGCCATCGGGAGGAAGAACTCCGCGACGTTGAAGCGCGAGTCGATGAAGTCACGCGCGAACTTGCGGACCGGACCCTTGTCACGGGCCGGCAGGTACCGCTCGTCGCCCCCGGCCAGCGCCTGGCGCTGCTTCTCCAGCGCGGCCCGGCGCTCGTCGCGCTGCCGCTTGGCGGCCTCCTTGCGCGACGTCGGCGTGTTGGCGACGCTGCGGCGCTGGGTCTGGGCCTCACTGCGCTTGGGCGTGGGGCGGCCCTTGGGGGCCTCGGGGTGGCGGGTCTGAGTGGAGTCGGTCACCGGCGCCTTGTCGGCGTCCTGGGCCTTCTCTTCCTTGGCACGGCTACGGAACACAAAACCCAAGGGTACGGGGTGCCGGCGGTTGGACCCCAGCCCCATGGGGAACGATCCGGCAACACCAGTCGTCCTAGGGGGACAGAGGGGACGTTGCGGACGGTCCGGGAGTCACCTACTCCTTACGCCGGAGCGGGAGCGTCAGCAGTCGTCCTTGGGGATGAGCGCATCAGTCCCCGAACAGTGCGTCAATGGATGCAGGGCCCGTACTGTGGGTTCTGTCGCAGAGCTGGAGCTGGACGTCAGAAGGGGGCGCGCGAAGCCCATGAGCGGTGTCATGAAGCGTATGGGGATGATCTTCCGCGCGAAGGCGAACAAGGCCCTTGACCGGGCCGAGGACCCGCGCGAGACCCTCGATTACTCGTACCAGAAGCAGCTGGAGCTGCTCCAGAAGGTCCGCCGCGGCGTCGCCGACGTGGCCACCTCGCGCAAGCGCCTGGAACTCCAGCTCAACCAACTCCAGCAGCAGTCGTCGAAGCTGGAGGACCAGGGCCGCAAGGCGCTCGCGCTGGGCCGCGAGGACCTGGCCCGCGAGGCGCTGTCGCGCCGCGCCGCCCTCCAGCAGCAGGTGACGGACCTGGAGACACAGCACGCGACCCTCCAGGGCGAGGAGGAGAAGCTCACCCTGGCGGCCCAGCGCCTCCAGGCGAAGGTCGACGCCTTCCGCACCAAGAAGGAGACGATCAAGGCCACGTACACCGCGGCCCAGGCCCAGACCCGTATCGGCGAGGCCTTCTCCGGCATCTCGGAGGAGATGGGCGACGTAGGCCTGGCGATCCAGCGCGCCGAGGACAAGACGGCCCAGCTCCAGGCCCGGGCCGGCGCCATCGACGAACTCCTCGCCTCGGGCGCCCTCGACGACCAGTCCGGCATGCACAAGGACGACATCCAGGCCGAGCTGGACCGGCTCTCCGGTGGTACGGATGTAGAGCTGGAATTGCAGCGCATGAAGGCGGAGCTGGCGGGAGGCTCGTCCTCGCAGCAGGCGATCGAGGGCGGCAACGGCCAGTCGCAGGCCCAGCAGCAGCCGCAGGACACCCCGCGCTTCGACAAGCAGTAGCCGACGGCCGGGGCCCACGCCGAGGAGGCGAGATGGGCGACATGATCGTCCGGATCATGGGTGAGGGGCAGGTGAAGCTGTCCGACAGTCACCTGCCCGAGCTGAACAAGCTCGACGACGAGCTCCTGACGGAAATGGAGAACGGCGACGGCCCCGGCTTCCGCCGCACCCTCACCGCGCTCCTCTCCAAGGTCCGAGAACTGGGTGACCCCCTGCCCGACGACTCCCTGGAACCCTCGGAACTGATCCTGCCGTCGCCGGACGCGACGTTGGAGGAGGTCCGGGAGTTGCTGAGCGACGACGGCCTGATCCCGGGGTGACCTGATCCCGGGGTGACCTGATCCCGGGTTGAGCTGACCCCGGGTTGGGCTGTATCAGCCGGCCCGCATCTTCAGCCCGTCCGGCGTTTGAGGACGAGGCCCGAAGGGCCGACAGCGGCGGTCCCGGGGCACAGCCCCCAGGGACGCGGACCACAACGCCGGTCACAAACACACGGACCTCCACTCAGCCCCCGTTCCAAGCCCCGCAGGGACGCCGTACGGTAATCAACCGTGAGCACCCTCGAGCGCGTCCGCCGCCATCTGAAAGCGCATCCCATGGCGCTGGACGCGGCACTTGCCGCGGCCGTCCTGGCCTGCATGGTCGCCGGCTCCTTCGTGGACCCGCACGGGGAGAACGAGGTCACCTGGGCCCTGCGCACCCCGGACGCGCTCAGCCTGCTCCTCATCGCCCTCGGCGCCGCGGCCCTGGTCTTCCGCCGCCGCGCCCCCATGACGGTCCTCGCCCTCACCGGCACCGCCTCCGTCGTCGAGTCCGTCACCGGCGACCCCCGCGCCCCCGTCGCCATGTCCGCGGTCATCGCCCTCTACACCGTCGCCTCGACCACCGACCGCCCCACCACCTGGCGCGTCGGCCTGCTCACCATGACCGTCCTGACCGGCTCCGCCACGCTCGCCGGCCCCCTGCCCTGGTACGCCCAGGAGAACCTCGCCATCTTCGCCTGGACCGGCATCGGCGCCACCGCGGGCGACGCGGTCCGCAGCCGCCGCGCCTTCGTCGCCGCCATCCGCGAACGCGCCGAACGCGCGGAACGCACCCGCGAGGAGGAGGCCCGCCGCCGTGTCGCCGAGGAGCGGCTGCGGATCGCCCGGGACCTGCACGACGTCGTCGCCCACCACATCGCCCTCGTCAACGTCCAGGCCGGCGTCGCCTCCCATGTCATGGACAAGCGCCCCGACCAGGCCAAGGAGGCCCTGGCCCACGTACGCGAGGCCAGCCGCTCCGCGCTCAACGAACTCCGCGCGACGGTCGGCCTGCTCCGGCAGTCCGGCGACCCCGAGGCCCCCACCGAACCCGCCCCCGGCCTCGACCGCCTCGACGAACTCGCCGGCACCTTCCGCAGCGCCGGCCTCCAGGTGGAGATCGCCCGCGCCGACCAGGGCACCACGCTCCCCGCCGCCGTCGACCTGGCCGCCTACCGGGTCATCCAGGAGGCCCTCACCAATGTGCAGAAGCACGCGGGCCCGGAGGCGAAGGCCGAAGTCAGCGTCGTCCGCGTGGGCCCGGACATCGAGATCACCGTCCTCGACGACGGCGCCGGCGACGACGAGACCGCCGAGGGCGGCGGCCACGGACTGCTCGGCATGCGCGAGCGCGTCACCGCCCTGCGCGGCACCCTCACCACCGGCCCCCGCTACGGAGGCGGCTTCCGCGTCCATGCGATCCTGCCGGTCAAGAGCCGCACCCGGCCCGCGGAAGACGCCGAATGACCACCGCGGCGACCACCGGAACGACCACCGGAACGACCACCGAAGACGCCTACGCCCCATGACAGACGAGGACCCCGCATGACCATCCGCGTCCTGCTCGCCGACGACCAGGCCCTGCTCCGCAGCGCGTTCCGGGTGCTGGTCGACTCCGAGCCCGACATGGAGGTCGTCGCCGAGGCCTGCGACGGCGCGGAGGCGGTGCGGCTGGCCAAGGAGGAGCGGGCGGACGTCGTCCTGATGGACATCCGGATGCCCGGCACCGACGGCCTCGCCGCCACCCGCATGATCAGCGCGGACCCGGCGCTGGCCCATGTCCGCGTCGTCATCCTGACCACCTTCGAGGTCGACGACTACGTCGTGCAGTCGCTGCGCGCCGGCGCCTCCGGCTTTCTCGGCAAGGGGTCCGAACCCGACGAGCTGCTCAGCGCCATCCGCGTCGCGTCCGGCGGCGAGGCCCTGCTCTCCCCGGCCGCCACCAAGGGCCTGATCGCCCGTTTCCTCGCCCAGGGCGCCGACGACGACCACGACCCGGCCCGCGCCGAGCGGCTCGACGCCCTCACCGGCCGGGAGCGCGAGGTTCTCGTCCAGGTCGCCGGCGGGCACTCCAACGACGAGATCGCCGAACGCCTGGAGGTCAGCCCGCTGACCGTGAAGACGCACGTCAACCGGGCCATGTCCAAGCTGGGCGCCCGCGACCGGGCGCAGCTCGTGGTGATCGCGTACGAGTCGGGGCTGGTACGTCCAAGGGCGGAGTGAACTCCATCCCGCATACTGCGCCGGGAGTAGGCGCCGTATAAGGAAATGGACCTGGGGCCTACGAAACCGGGGTCCCCGATGGCTCAGGGTGTAAGGGCGGGCGCTCACTTGTGCGCCGCGGACGCACCTGCCCACTTCTGCCGCTCACAGAAGAGAGACCCTGAACCCATGTCCTGGCTGTCCCGATTCAGCCTTGCCCAACGTGCCCTGATAGGCCTGATGTCGATCATCGCCATCGCCTTCGGTGCGATCGCGATACCTCAGCTCAAGCAGCAGCTGCTGCCGTCCATCGAACTGCCCATGGTGTCCGTGCTCGCGCCGTACCAGGGCGCCGCGCCGGACGTGGTCGAGAAGCAGGTCGTCGAGCCGATCGAGGACAGCCTCGAAGCCGTCGACGGCATCACGGGCGTCACCTCGACTGCGAGCGAGGGCAACGCCGTGATCATGGCGTCCTTCGACTACGGCCCCGACACCCAGCAGTTGGTCGCCGACGTCCAGCAGGCCGTCAACCGTGCCCGGGTGCAGTTGCCGGACGACGTCGACCCGCAGGTCATCGCCGGTTCCACGGACGACATCCCGACCGTCGTCCTCTCCGTCAGCTCCGACAAGGACCAGCAGGCCCTGGCCGACCAGATCGACCGGACGCTGGTGCCGGACCTGAAGGACATCGACGGCGTCGGCCAGGTCACCGTCGACGGCGTACGCGACCTCCAGGTCACCGTGACCCCGAACGACGCCAAGCTGGCCAGGGCCGGCCTGACCTCGGCGGACCTGTCCCAGGCCCTCCAGGCCGGCGGCGCCACCGTCCCGGCCGGCTCCTTCGACGAGGGCGGCGACAACCGCACCGTCCAGGTCGGCGGCGGCTTCACCTCGATCCAGCAGATCGAGGACCTCATGGTCACCGGCCAGGGCGCCTCGGCTTCCGATGCCGAGCAGAAGCCGGTCCGCCTCGGTGACGTCGCCGCCGTCGAGCAGGAGCAGGCCGCGGCCGACTCCATCACGCGCACGAACGGCAAGCCGTCCCTCGCCGTCGCCGTCACCATGGACCGCGACGGCAGCGCGGTCGCCATCTCGGACGCGGTGCAGGACAGGCTTGCGGAGATGCGCGGCGACCTCGGTGCGGGCGCCACGGTCACGGTCGTCAGCGACCAGGGTCCGGCGGTCAAGAAGTCCATCGACGGCCTGACCACGGAAGGCGCCCTCGGCCTGCTCTTCGCGGTCCTCGTCATCCTGGTCTTCCTGGCGTCGATCCGCTCGACGCTGGTGACCGCGGTGTCCATCCCGCTGTCGGTGGTCCTGGCCCTGATCGTGCTGTGGACCAGGGACCTCTCCCTGAACATGCTGACGCTCGGCGCGCTGACCATCGCCATCGGCCGTGTCGTCGACGACTCGATCGTGGTCCTGGAGAACATCAAGCGGCACCTCGGCTACGGCGAGGAGCGCGAGGAGGCCATCCTCAAGGCGGTCCGCGAGGTCGCCGGGGCGGTCACCTCCTCCACCCTCACCACCGTCGCCGTCTTCCTGCCCATCGGCCTGACCGGCGGCATGGTGGGCGAGCTGTTCGGCTCGTTCAGCCTGACGGTGACGGCGGCCCTGCTGGCGTCGCTGCTGGTCTCCCTGACGGTCGTCCCGGTGCTGTCGTACTGGTTCCTGCGCGCCCCGAAGGGCACCCCGGCGGACGCCGACGAGGCGCGCCGCAAGGCGGAGGAGAAGGAGGCGAGGAGCAGGCTCCAGCGCCTCTACGTCCCCGTCCTGCGTTTCGCGACCCGCCGCCGTCTCACCAGCGTGCTGCTCGCGATCGTCGTCCTCTTCGGCACGTTCGGCATGGCGCCGCTGCTGAAGACGAACTTCTTCGACCAGGGCGAGCAGGAAGTCCTCACCGTCAAGCAGGAGTTGAAGCCGGGCACCAGCCTCGCCGCGACCGACGAGCAGGCGACGAAGGTCGAGAAGCTGCTCGCCGGCACCGAGGGCGTGAAGGACCACCAGGTCACGATCGGCTCGTCCGGCTTCATGGCGGCCTTCGGCGGCGGCACCGACACCAACCAGGCGTCGTACCAGGTCATGCTGGAGGACTCGGCGTCGTACGAGGACGTGCAGGACCGTATCGAGGCGGGCCTGAAGAAGCTCGACGGCGCCGGTACGACCACCATCGCGGCCGGTGACGGCTTCGGCGCCCAGGACCTGAGCGTCGTCGTGAAGGCGGCCGACGGGGACGTGCTGCGCAAGGCGGCCGAGCAGGTCCGCGAGGCGGTGGCCGGCCTGGACGACGTCACGGACGTGACCAGCGACCTGGCGCAGAGCGTGCCGCGCATCTCGGTGAAGGCCAACGACAAGGCGGCCGCGGCGGGCTTCAACGACCAGACCCTCGGCATGGCGGTCGCCCAGGCGGTCCGCGGCAACACGGCGGCCCAGGCGACCCTCGACGACACCGAGCGGGACGTCGTCCTCAGGTCGGCCAAGCCTGCTACGACGCTGAAGCAGCTTCAGGAGCTGAGCCTGGGCCCGGTGAGGCTCGGCGACATCGCCGACGTGAAGCTGGTGGACGGGCCGGTCTCGATGACCCGCATCGACGGCCAGCGCGCCGCCACGATCACGGCGAAGCCGACCGGCGACAACACCGGCGCGGTCAGCGCGGACCTACAGTCCAAGATCAACGAGCTGACCCTCCCGGCGGGCGCGACGGCCTCGATCGGCGGTGTCTCCGAGGACCAGGACGAGGCGTTCGCCAACCTGGGCCTGGCGATGCTGGCGGCCATCGCGATCGTGTTCATGCTGCTGGTGGCGACCTTCCGCTCGCTGGTCCAGCCGCTGATCCTGCTCGTGTCGATCCCGTTCGCGGCGACCGGCGCGATCGGCCTCCTGGTGGCGACCGGCACCCCGATGGGCGTCCCCGCGATGATCGGCATGCTGATGCTGATCGGCATCGTGGTGACCAACGCGATCGTGCTGATCGACCTGATCAACCAGTACAGGCGGCAGGGTTACGGCGTCGTGGAGGCGGTGATCGAGGGTGGCCGGCACCGTCTGCGGCCCATCCTGATGACCGCGCTGGCGACGATCTTCGCGCTGCTGCCCATGGCCCTGGGCGTCACCGGCGAGGGCGGTTTCATCGCGCAGCCGCTGGCCGTGGTCGTCATCGGCGGTCTGATCACCTCGACCCTGCTGACCCTGCTCCTCGTCCCGACGCTGTACGCGATGGTGGAGCTCCGCAAGGAGCGGCGCGCGAGGAAGCGGGCGGCGAAGAGGGCGAAGAAGGCGGGCGTCCCGGACGAGCCGACCTCGGGTTCGGGCTCGGCGTCCGACGAGCCGGAACCGGCCGGGGTCTGACGTCCGGTCCGACCGTGCGGACCCTCTGAGTAAGAGGCAGCCCGCCCCAGGAGCAGTCCTGGGGCGGGCTGAGCCGTTCCTGGACCGGGTACGTCAGTGACGGGTACGGGCGTTGAGCCGGGCGGCCTGGCGGGTCAGGTAGTCCCGCTCGGCGAGGTTGGACGCCTTCTCGGCCGCCTCGGCGTACAGCCGCGCCGCCGTAGGCAGGTCGCCGTCGCGTTCGTGGAGGTACGCCGCCACCGCGGTGTGCCGGGGCAGCGAGTCGTCCAGCGCCGCGAGCGCGGCCAGCCCGGCGCGCGGTCCGTCGGCCTCGCCCACGGCCACCGCCCGGTTGAGCCGGACGACCGGGCTGTCGGTGAGGCGCGCGAGCTCGTCGTACCACTCGACGATCTGCACCCAGTCGGTCTCCTCGGCGGTGAGCGCGTCGGCGTGCAGGGCCGCGATGGCGGCCTGGGCCTGGAACTCGCCCAGCCGGTCCCGGGCGAGGGCCGCCTGGAGGATCCGGACTCCCTCGGCGATCGACGCGGTGTCCCACCGGCCGCGGTCCTGCTCGGCGAGCGGCACCAGACTGCCGTCGGGCGCGGTCCGGGAGGCGCGCCGGGCGTGGTGCAGCAGCATCAGCGCGAGCAGCCCCGCCACCTCGGGATGGTCGATCGCGGCCGCGAGCTGCCGGGTGAGCCGGATGGCCTCGGCGGCGAGGTCGACGTCACCGGAGTAACCCTCGTTGAAGACCAGGTAGAGCACGCGCAGCACGGTGGCGACATCGCCGGGCTGGTCGAACCGCACACCGGAGACGGTGCGCTTGGCCCGGCTGATGCGCTGCGCCATGGTCGCCTCGGGGACCAGACAGGCCTGGGCGATCTGCCGGGTGGTGAGCCCGCCGACGGCACGCAGCGTGAGCGCGACCGCGGACGACGGGGTCAGCGACGGGTGGGCGCACAGGAAGTAGAGCTGGAGCGTGTCGTCCACGTCGGGCGTGGGCCCGGGCGCCGGTTCCTCGTCGACGCGGTCCTCGCGCCGGCGGCGGGCGCTGTCCGCCCGGGCCTGGTCGAGGAACTTCCGCCAGGCCACGGTGACCAGCCAGCCCTTGGGATCCCGCGGAGGGTCGGCCGGCCAGACGCGGAGCGCCTCGACGAGCGCGTCCTGCACGGCGTCCTCGGCCGCCGCGAAGTCGGCTCCGCGGCGGACGAGGATCGTGAGCACGCTCGGCGTGAGGCTCCTCAGCAGGGCCTCGTTCATCAATGGCACTCGTCGACGCTGGGGTTCGCGGCCAGGAACGGACGCACCTCCAGCCACTCGTGGATCGGCTTGCCACCCGCGCCCGGGGCGGCCGACAGCTCCCCGGCCAGCTCGACGGCCCGCTCGTAGGTGTCGACGTCGATCACCATCCAGCCGGCGATGAGGTCCTTGGTCTCGGCGAACGGCCCGTCGGTGACCGGCGGCCGCCCCTCACCGTCGTACCGGACCCACGACCCCTCCGGCGCGAGCGCCTGCCCGTCGACGAACTCACCGGTCTTCTCGAGCCGGTCCGCGAAGTCGCGCATGTACTGCACATGCGCCGAGATCTCCTCCGGCGTCCACTGGTCCATCGGCACGTCGTTCACGGCGGCCGGGGCACCACGGTAGTGCTTGAGCAGCAGGTACTTCGCCATGATGGTCTCTCCTCGATGCTGTGCGACCCATTCTGGTCGCGTTCACCTCGGGGACGGAGCCGATCACGGGTTCTCGACATCGCCGTCAGATTTTTTTGAGTCACTGTGCCGGGCCGGGCGAACAGCGAACGAGGGCGGGCCCGACCGGATGGCCGGGCCCGCCCTCATGCACACGGCAATCGGTGTTCGCTCCCGGCTACGGCAGCGCCAGCATCCGCTCCAGCGCCAGCTTCGCGAACGCCTCCGTCTCCTTGTCGACCTCGATCCGGTTGACCAGGTTGCCCTCGGCCAGCGACTCCAGCGTCCAGACCAGGTGGGGGAGGTCGATGCGGTTCATGGTCGAGCAGAAGCAGACCGTCTTGTCGAGGAAGACGATCTCCTTGCCCTCCGGCGCGAAACGGTTCGCCAGACGCCGGACGAGGTTCAGCTCGGTCCCGATGGCCCACTTGGAGCCGGCCGGCGCGGCCTCCAGGGCCTTGATGATGTACTCCGTCGAACCGACGTAGTCCGCCGCCGCCACGACCTCGTGCTTGCACTCGGGGTGGACCAGGACGTTCACGCCCGGGATCCGCTCGCGGACGTCGTTCACCGAGTCCAGGCTGAAGCGGCCGTGCACCGAGCAGTGCCCGCGCCACAGGATCATCTTCGCGGCGCGCAGCTCGTCCGCCGTCAGACCGCCGTTCGGCTTGTGCGGGTTGTAGACGACGCAGTCCTCCAGCGACATGCCCATGTCCCGGACGGCGGTGTTGCGGCCGAGGTGCTGGTCGGGCAGGAAGAGGACCTTCTCGCCCTGCTCGAAGGCCCAGTCCAGGGCCCGCTTCGCATTGGAGGAGGTGCAGATCGTGCCGCCGTGCTTGCCCGTGAACGCCTTGATGTCGGCGGACGAGTTCATGTACGAGACGGGGACGACCTGCTCGGCTATGCCGGCCTCGGTCAGCACGTCCCAGCACTCGGCGACCTGCTCGGCCGTCGCCATGTCGGCCATCGAGCAGCCGGCGGCCAGGTCGGGCAGGACGACCTTCTGGTCGTCGGACGTCAGGATGTCCGCCGACTCGGCCATGAAGTGCACGCCGCAGAACACGATGTACTCGGCCTCCGGGCGGGCGGCCGCGTCCCGGGCCAGCTTGAACGAGTCACCGGTCACATCCGCGAACTGGATGACCTCGTCGCGCTGGTAGTGGTGGCCGAGCACGAAGACCTTGTTCCCGAGCTTCTCCTTGGCCGCGCGGGCGCGCTCGACCAGGTCCGGGTCGGACGGCGAGGGAAGGTCGCCGGGACACTCGACGCCGCGCTCGCTCCTCGGGTCGGCCTCACGGCCGAGGAGAAGCAGGGCGAGGGGCGTCGGCTGTACGTCGAGCTCCTGGGTCTGGGCGGTGGTCACGGCACGCACCCTTTCTGTTCTGCGGCTCGCCGGGACCGGAGAATCCGGACCCGGCGGGTCATGCGGGACACCTTCATCGACCTTCTCGTCGATTTGACGCTATCTATCATAACCGGTTCACGTCAGTTTGACGATGGCCATCATGTCGATGTGACGTGAATCCCGGTGAGGGGTCGGCGTATTCCCGAACGAGGCGTTTTCCGCTTCGCACGCCGTGTGCGAGCATGAAGAAGGACCGAAAGACAAGCGCCCGGCCCTGGAATGAATCCGCGGCACCGCCGGTTGCACTCGTCGGCAAGCAGTCTCCGTACAACCCGGGAGAGATGTAGATGTCCGTATCGGACGAGACCAGCACCGCCACCGACGGCATCATCCTGAGTGACGCCGCCGCGGCCAAGGTCAAGGCCCTGCTCGACCAGGAAGGCCGCGACGACCTCGCGCTGCGTGTCGCCGTTCAGCCCGGTGGCTGCTCCGGCCTGCGCTACCAGCTCTTCTTCGACGAGCGCTCGCTCGACGGCGACGTCGTCAAGGACTTCGGCGGGGTCAAGGTCGTCACCGACCGCATGAGCGCCCCCTACCTGGGCGGCGCGTCCATCGACTTCGTGGACACGATCGAGAAGCAGGGCTTCACGATCGACAACCCGAACGCGACGGGCTCCTGCGCCTGCGGCGACTCCTTCAGCTGAGGCAGTCCCCGGCTGAGTCCGGCCGCTGACACGCGGAAAGGCGGCGACCCCCTCCGACGGGGCCGCCGCCTTCCCGTGTCCGCGGACCCTTACCGGGCCCCGGACGTCTGCGGTGTCGCCGGGAGCCGCGCCCCGGGCTTCTCCAGCGGGACCGCCTGGCCGTCCGTGCCCACGACCTTCCGGTCCCCGAGCGGCTCGTCCAGCTGCACGGTCCTGTGGAACACCTTGGCGATCTGGATGCACACCTGGTCCGACTGCGACGTCTCGGTCACCCGCACCGTCACCTCGTCAGCGCCCTCGCTCGCCGTCACCTTGTAGTCGGCGCACACCCCGCCCGTGAAGGCCACGGTGAGCTCCTTGCCGTCGGCCGTGTAGCCGTCCGCCGCCACGTTCCGGATGACCGGCGACGAACTCGGCTCGTCCTTCGGCTTGCTCGGCCGCGGGGAAGGCTGCCCGGACGGCTCCTCGGACGGCGTGGACGAGGCCAGGTACTTCGGGTCGATCGCCGGATACGTCACCGTGAAACCGTCCTGCGCACCCGGCGACCGCACCTCGAACAGCCAGGACGGCACCAGCGCCTGCCGCGCCTCCACCTGGTGCGCGGCCAGCCCGAACACCGCCTTCTCGACCGTCAGGGTGTCCTTCGCCGGCGCCCCCGTCGACGGCTCCGCCTCACAGGGCGCCTCAAGCCGGTCCTTCAGCGGTACGGGGCTGGCGCAGCCACCGATGCCCATGCGGTGGTCGGCCCCCGGCGCCGCGTTCATCAGCCCGAGCGTCTTCTCGGCGTCCAGCACGGGGTACGTGTCCCCCTTCACCGGCGCCTTCAACTGACCGCTGCCGCCGACCACTTCGCCCTGGGCGCTCACGGTCACCCCGGTCGTCCAGCCGTACGTCGGCAGACCGCCCACCACCGGATTCGCGTTCACCACCCGCTGGGCGCCCATGAGCTGGCCGGCGTCGAGCTTCGCGTCGCCCTGGCCCACCGCCTTGAGCACCGGCGCGGCGGCCTTCTTCGCGGCGGCCTCACTCACCGGGGCGTCGGTCTGCCCGGTGGGATCCTGCCGGCAGACGGTGGTGCTCTCACAGTTGTCGGTGCCGGGGGAGTACCGGGAGAACGTCCAGGTCCCCGGCGCCCGCTTGTTCACCTGGAGGCTGGGCCCCGCCCCGTCCGTGGCCCCGACCCGCCAGGTCTCCCCCTGCGCGACCGGCTTCCCGTCCACCCCGAGCGCCTCCGCCAGCCGAGCCACCTCGCCCGCGCCGACCTCGCCGCCCGCCCGGTACACGGGCGCCGACCCGGGCCCGTCCGACAGCTCCCCGTCGACCTTGTAGGTGACGCCGTACGGGTTGGGCTCCCCGGGCGCGATGCCACCCGTACCGCCCGTACCGCGCTCGCCGTAGCCGTCGAGACGCAGCGGCGGCGGAGAGCCACCGTCGGCCGCCCCGGACGCCGTACCACCGTCCGACCCACCGGACGTGCTCGCGGCGAGATAGGCCCCGCCGCCCCCGACGAGCAGTACGGCGGCGGCGACGGAGGCGATGATCGCGGGGGAGCGGCGCCGGGGCGCATCGGAGACATCGGCGCCCTCGGCGGCGGCGACATCAGGAACGCCTGCGGGATCCGGCCCTGCGGCACCACCGGCCTCGGCGGCATGCTTGTCCCCGGTCCGGTCCTCGGTCCCGTCCCCGGTCCGGTCCTCGGTCCCGGCCTCGGCGTGGTCCTCGGTCCCGGCCTCAGCGCCGTCCCCGGCGTCGTCCCTTGCGTCGTCCTCGGCGTCGGCAACGGAGGACGCACCGTCCTCCGCGCCGCCGCCCGAAACCTCGGCCCCAGCGGCGTCCGCGCCCTTCTCCTGCCCGGCCACCTGCTCCTCGGCGGAGCCGTCGGCGCCCGTGTCGTCGTTCTCGGGTCGCTCGGTGTTCACCGCATCGCTCCTTCGGCTGCGCACATGTCCCATGACCCTGACCCGACCCTGTCAAAAGAGTCGGTCCGTCGGGTCGTATCCCGCATCCCCTTTACGGGGGACGCCGATGGGACGCAGCGGGGGAGCGCGCGGTTCCCCGAACGGCGCAGTCGGCTCAGTCGCCGTAGTCCGACATCGCGTCCAGCAGCCGTGCGGACCTCGGCGGCACGGTCACCCCGTGGATGCGTGAGGGGGAGACGGGACGGGAAAGGACACGATCGGGAGCGGCCCAGTGAGGAGCCATCCGCGCGCAGTCGCCCAGCAGTGACGCCAGGTCGACCTCCGGGTCGGCCGGAGCGGGGGCGCGGACCTCGAATTTCGTCATAGCGGCACCGTAGACACGCCGGACCTCGCGAAGAAAGATCTACTATCGGGTAGTTTTGGCCGCTTCAGAGTGCCGGTCACGAACGGTAGCGTGGACTGTCAATTCCGCCTCCCCCGCAGGAGACTCCTCGCCGTGCGCATCGCAGTCACCGGCTCCATCGCCACCGACCACCTCATGACCTTCCCCGGCCGCTTCGCCGACCAGCTCGTCGCGGACCAGCTGCACACGGTCTCGCTCTCCTTCCTGGTCGACAACCTGGACGTACGCCGGGGCGGCGTAGGCGCGAACATCGCCTTCGGTATGGGCCAGCTGGGCACGCAGCCGATCCTGGTCGGCGCCGCGGGCTCCGACTTCGACGAGTACCGGGCCTGGCTGGACCGGCACGGCGTCGACACCGGCTCGGTCCGTATCTCCGAGACCCTGCACACCGCCCGTTTCGTCTGCACCACCGACGCCGACCACAACCAGATCGGCTCCTTCTACACCGGTGCGATGAGCGAGGCCCGCCTGATCGAGCTGAAGACCGTCGCGGACCGCGTCGGCGGTCTCGACCTGGTCCTCATCGGCGCCGACGACCCCGAGGGCATGCTCCGCCACACCGAGGAGTGCCGCGCCCGCCAGATCCCCTTCGCCGCCGACTTCTCCCAGCAGATCGCCCGGATGGACGGCGACGAGATCCGGATACTGCTGGACGGCGCGACGTACCTCTTCTCCAACGAGTACGAGAAGGGCCTCATCGAGTCCAAGACCGGCTGGACGGACGAGGAGATCCTCTCCAAGGTCGGCCACCGCGTCACGACCCTCGGCTCGCGCGGCGTCCGTATCGAGCGGGCCGGCCACGACCCGATCGAGGTCGGCTGCCCCGAGGAGGAGCGCAAGGCCGACCCCACGGGTGTCGGCGACGCCTTCCGCGCGGGTTTCCTCTCGGGGCTGGCGTGGGGTGTCTCGCTGGGGCGGGCCGCGCAGGTGGGCTGCATGCTGGCGACACTCGTGATCGAGACGGTGGGTACGCAGGAGTACCAGCTGCGGCGGGCGCACTTCATGGAGCGGTTCGCCAAGGCGTACGGGGACGCTGCCGCTGAGGAAGTACAGGCTCACCTGGGCTGATCTCGCGACCGTTCGCCTGCCTCAGCGGGTTCGTTGTCGACTGCGGGCGTGTGGGGGCTGCTCGCGCAGTTCCCCGCGCCCCTGAAAGACGGGACGTTCAGGCCAACCGGCGGACCACGTACGCCGTCCCCTCCTCAGCCGGCTCCTCGCCCACGTACTCCTGACCCCGCATCTCGCACCACGCCGGGATGTCCAGGCGGGCCGCCTCGTCGTCGGCCAGTACCCGCACCAATCCGCCCACCGGCACCTCGCCGATGACCTTCGCCAGCTCGATGACCGGGACCGGGCACAGCTTGCCCAGGGAGTCCACGACCAGGACGTCGTCCCGTACGACCGTCTCGGCGACCGGCGCGCCCAGCTTCTCCCGCACCCCGGCCACCGTCCCCGGCAGCACCTCCAGGAACCGCTCCACGTCCTCCGCCGCCGTTCCGAACGGCAACGACACCCGCACATTCCCCTCACTCAGCACCCCCATCGCCCTCAGCACATGGCTGGGCGTCAGCGTGCTGCTCGTGCAGGACGAACCGGAGGACACCGAGAACCCGGCACGGTCCAGCTCGTGCAGCAATGTCTCCCCGTCGACATAGAGACAGGAGAAGGTGACGATGCCGGGGAGCCGGCGCACCGGATCGCCGACCACCTCCACGTCCGGCACCAACCCCGGCACCTGAGCCCGGATCCGCTCCGTCAGCTCCCGCAGCCGTACCGCCTCTTGGGCCGCCTCGGCCCGCACGGCCCGCAGCGAGGCCGCCGCGGCGACGATCGCCGGGATGTTCTCGAACCCGGGCGCCCGCCCCGACTCCCGCTCGTCCACGGGCCCTTGCGCGGCGAACCGCACGCCCTTCCGTACGACGAGCAGCCCGACCCCCGACGGCCCGCCCCACTTGTGCGCGCTCCCGGTCAGCACCGACCAGTCGCCCTCGACCGGCCCCCACCCCAGCGACTGCGCCGCGTCCACCAGCAACGGCACCCCGGCCTCCCGGCACACCCCGGCCACCTCGGCCACCGGCTGCTCGGTCCCCACCTCGTGGTTGGCCGACTGGAGACAGGCGAGCGCGGTGTCCGGACGCAGGGCCTCCGCGTACCCCCGCACGCTCACGGCCCCCGCACGGTCCACCGCGACCTGGGTGACCGACCCGCCGCCGGCCTCGTGCGCGTCAGCCGCGTGGAGCACAGAGGAGTGTTCGACCGCAGACACGATCAGGTGGCGTCCAACGCGCCGCCGCCCCGCCAGCACTCCGGAGACACCCGAGTGGACGGCTCTCGTCCCCGATGAGGTGAACGCCAGCTCATCGGCACGGCATCCCACAGCCTCGGCAGCGGCCTCCCGGGCCGCGTCCAGCAGCATCCGGGCCCTACGGCCTTCCCGGTACAGACGTGCGGGATCAGCCCACCCTTCATCGAGCGAGGCCTGTAGCGCCTGCCGGGCAACAGGATGAAGAGGAGCACTGGAAGCAGCGTCGAAGTAAGCCACACAGCAACGCTAAACGCCCGGTCCCTGCAACGTCCTTTCAGGGGCGCGGGGAACTGCGCGACAAGCCACAACGAGCCCGCAGCCGCCAATCAAGCGAACCCCCCACCCCACTAGGCCCCCCTCCCCGCGAACCCCCGGAGGGCGTCGGCTAGGGTTTGGTCCGCATAAACATCCAAACCCCTGCCCGTCGCAGGGCGGCGACCGACCAGCGAGAAGGCCAGGCCGCAGCCGATCCGCGCGGGCGAGACTCTCGGGAAGGCGCTACGTGAGTCCCAACGGCTCCGACCGCTCGCCGCGGCGCCCGATGCGGCGGAAGCTGCTGCAGGCAATGACCGCGGGCCTGGTCCTGGCGACAGCCACCGGTTGCTCGTACAACTGGGAAGACTTCCCCCGCCTTGGTATGCCCACCCCGACCACGGAAGAGGCTCCGCGGATCCTCTCCCTGTGGCAGGGTTCCTGGGCGGCTGCGCTCGCCGTCGGCGTGCTGGTGTGGGGTCTGATCCTGTGGAGCGCCATGTTCCACCGGCGCAGCCGCACCAAGGTCGAGGTTCCCCCGCAGACCCGGTACAACATGCCGATCGAGGCGCTGTACACGGTGGTCCCGCTCATCATCGTCTCGGTCCTCTTCTACTTCACGGCCCGCGACGAGTCGAAGCTCCTCCAGCTCAAGGACAAGCCCGACGTCACCATCAACGTCGTCGGCTACCAGTGGAGCTGGGCCTTCAACTACGTCGAGCCCGTCGACGGTTCCAGCGGCGACGCGAAGACGGCCAAGGAACTGGCCGCGATCCCGGACCGCTTCAAGGAGGACTTCCCGGCGAACGCCGGCGGTGTCTACGACGCCGGCACCCCCGGCACCCGGAACCCGCAGACGGGCAACCCGGGCCCCACCCTGTGGCTGCCCAAGGGCAAGACGGTCCGCTTCGTCCTCACCTCGCGTGACGTCATCCACTCCTTCTGGGTGGTGCCGTTCCTGATGAAGCAGGACGTCATCCCGGGCCACACCAACGCCTTCGAGGTGACCCCCAACAAGGAGGGCACCTTCCTGGGCAAGTGCGCCGAGCTGTGCGGCGTCGACCACTCCCGGATGCTGTTCAACGTGAAGGTCGTCTCCCCCGAGCGCTACGAGCAGCACCTCAAGGACCTCGCCAAGAAGGGGCAGACCGGTTACGTTCCCGCCGGCATCGCGCAGACGAGCCACGAGAAGAACCGGGAGACGACAAACCTGTGAGCATCCTCAACGAACCCCAGGGTGCCGCGGCAGCTGAGGACTCGTACGAGAACGAGCTGCCGGTCCGGCGCCGGCAACCCGGCAACGTCGTGGTCAAGTGGCTCACCACCACCGACCACAAGACGATCGGAACGCTGTACCTCGTCACGTCGTTCGCGTTCTTCGTGATCGGTGGCGTGATGGCGCTGCTCATGCGCGCCGAGCTCGCCCGGCCCGGTCTGCAGATCATGTCGAACGAGCAGTTCAACCAGGCGTTCACGATGCACGGCACGATCATGCTGCTGATGTTCGCGACGCCGCTGTTCGCCGGCTTCGCGAACTGGATCATGCCGCTCCAGATCGGCGCCCCCGACGTCGCCTTCCCGCGGCTGAACATGTTCGCCTACTGGCTCTACCTGTTCGGCTCGCTCATCGCGGTCGGCGGATTCCTCACCCCGCAGGGTGCGGCCGACTTCGGCTGGTTCGCCTACAGCCCGCTGTCGGACGCGGTCCGCAGCCCGGGCATCGGCGCCGACATGTGGATCATGGGTCTGGCCTTCTCCGGCTTCGGCACCATCCTCGGCTCGGTCAACTTCATCACCACGATCATCTGCATGCGCGCGCCGGGCATGACCATGTTCCGCATGCCGATCTTCGTGTGGAACGTGCTGCTGACCGCGGTCCTGGTCCTGCTCGCCTTCCCGGTCCTCGCGGCCGCGCTGTTCGCCCTGGAGGCGGACCGCAAGTTCGGCTCCCACATCTTCGACTCCGCCAACGGCGGAGCGTTGCTCTGGCAACACCTCTTCTGGTTCTTCGGCCATCCAGAGGTGTACATCATCGCGCTGCCGTTCTTCGGCATCATTTCCGAAGTCATCCCGGTCTTCTCCCGCAAGCCGATGTTCGGCTACATGGGTCTGATCGCGGCGACCATCGCGATCGCGGGTCTGTCGGTGACGGTGTGGGCGCACCACATGTACGTCACCGGAGGCGTCCTCCTGCCGTTCTTCTCCTTCATGACGTTCCTCATCGCCGTACCGACAGGCGTGAAGTTCTTCAACTGGATCGGAACGATGTGGAAGGGCTCGTTGTCCTTCGAGACACCGATGCTCTGGGCGACCGGCTTCCTGATCACCTTCACCTTCGGTGGTCTGACCGGTGTCATCCTCGCCTCGCCGCCGATGGACTTCCACGTCTCCGACTCGTACTTCGTGGTGGCGCACTTCCACTACGTCGTCTTCGGCACCGTCGTCTTCGCGATGTTCTCCGGCTTCCACTTCTGGTGGCCGAAGATGACCGGCAAGATGCTCGACGAGCGCCTCGGCAAGATCACGTTCTGGACGCTGTTCATCGGCTTCCACGGCACCTTCCTGGTCCAGCACTGGCTGGGCGCCGAGGGCATGCCGCGTCGTTACGCCGACTACCTCGCGGCCGACGGCTTCACCGCCCTGAACACGATCTCGACGATCAGCTCGTTCGTACTCGGCGCCTCGATCCTGCCGTTCTTCTACAACGTCTGGAAGACCGCCAAGTACGGCAAGAAGGTCGAGGTCGACGACCCGTGGGGCTACGGCCGCTCGCTGGAGTGGGCCACGTCCTGCCCGCCGCCGCGGCACAACTTCCTCACCCTGCCGCGGATCCGTTCCGAATCCCCGGCGTTCGACCTGCACCACCCTGAGATCGCCGCCCTCGACCAGCTCGAGAACGCCCCTCACGGTGAGAAGGCCCTCGCTGGTGGCAAGGAGGCCGGCAAGTGAAGATCCAGGGCAAGATGTTCATCTGGCTGAGCGTCTTCATCCTCGCCATGGCGGTCGTCTATGGCGTGTGGTCGAAGGAGCCGGCCGGCACGACGGCCCTCTTCCTGGCCTTCGGTCTGTCCATCATGATCGGCTTCTACCTGGGCTTCACGGCCCGGCGGGTCGACACGGGCGCCCAGGACAACAAGGAAGCGGACGTCGCGGACGACGCCGGCGAGGTCGGGTTCTTCAGCCCGCACAGCTGGCAGCCGCTCTCCCTCGCGATCGGAGGCGCCCTCGCCTTCCTGTCGATCGCGATCGGCTGGTGGCTGATGTACTTCTCGGCGCCGCTGATCCTCGTCGGCATCTGGGGCTGGGTCTTCGAGTACTACCGCGGTGAGAACCGCACCCAGTAACACGAGCTGAGCTCACAGGGGCCCGGACACTCCGCCAGGAGAGTCCGGGCTCCCGCTTTTGCAGCAACGTCCGTCACCCGTACGCCCTATCCGGCGCGCCGTGGGTGACGTGGCTTCCTAGCGTGAGGCCATGAGCCAAACACCGCGCAAGAGCGCCGTCATAGGCTGCTCGCTGCTGCTGATAGCGATAGGCGCCGGCACCGCCGGATGCAGCAGCGACGGCAACCCGCTGTCCGCCGAGCCCTACGACGCGGCCGACCAGATCGCCTTCAACGGCCCCACGGGCGACGGCCGGAAGGCCGACCCCGACAAGCCCCTGGAGATCACCGCCGAGGACTCCGACGGCCGTATCACGGACGTCACCGCCAGGGACGCCGCAGGACGCTATGTCGCGGGCGAACTCTCCGCCGACGGCACCCGCTGGCACAGCACCTCCCCGCTCGCCGCCAACGCCCGCTACACGGTCCGCGTGAGCACCGAGGACGAGGACGGCGCCCCCGGCCGCAAGGTCCTCACCTTCGACACCAGCAAGCCGACCAGCAAGAAGCACCTGACGGTGACCTTCGGCCCCAAGGCGGGCACCTACGGCGTGGGCCAGCCCGTCACGGCCGAACTGAGCCGGCCCGTCACGGACAAGAACCAGCGGGCGATCGTCGAACGGGCCCTCAAGGTCGAGTCCACCCCCGCCGTCGAGGGCGCCTGGCACTGGGTGAGCGACAAGGAACTCCACTACCGCCCCCAGGAGTACTGGCCGGCCGGCGCCACCATCCAGGCCCGCAGCAACCTCGACGGCATCAAGATCAGCGACCGTCTCTGGGGCGGCAAGGTCAAGCCCCTGCGCATCACCATCGGCGACCAGGTCATCGCCGTCACCGACGCCGCGACCCACCAGCTGACGCTCTACCGCAACGGCGAGGAGGTCCGCTCGATCCCCGTCACGACCGGCAAGCCCGGCTTCGAGACCCGTAACGGCGTCAAGGTCGTTCTGGGCAAGGAGTACTTCGTACGCATGCGCGGCACGAGCATCGGCATAGCCGAGGGCTCCGCGGAGTCGTACGACCTACCCGTCTACTACGCCACCCGCGTGACCTGGAGCGGCGAATACGTCCACGCCGCCCCCTGGTCGGTCGGCTCCCAGGGCTACGCCAACGTCAGCCACGGCTGCACCGGCATGAGCACCGCCAACGCCGCCTGGTTCTTCGAGAACATCCGCGAGGGCGACATCGTCAAGGTCATCAACTCGTACGGCAACACGATGGAACCGTTCGGCAACGGCTTCGGCGACTGGAACCTGGAGTGGAAGAACTGGCGCGACGGCAGCGCCCTGGTGGGCGGCACCCCTGAGGGCCCGAGCCCGAAGGAGAGGGCAAGGCTGAGGCCACAGAGCGTGTGAACGCCCTCAGGGGCAACACCGCCCAGGGGCGCGGGGAACTGCGCGACAAGCCACAGACGACCCGCAGCCGCCGTAGAACCTGCCCAATCGAGCTCTCAGGCGCTCTGAAGCCTCTTCGTCCGCAGCAAAGACGCCAACGCCGCCGCGAACTCCACCGGCTCAACCGGCAGCGTCACCGCGGCCTCGGCCCGGCTCCACGTGGCCAGCCACGCATCCTGCGGCCGCCCGATCAGCAGCAGCACCGGCGGGCAGTTGAACACCTCGTCCTTGATCTGCCGGCACACCCCCATGCCCCCCATGGGCACGGCCTCACCGTCCAGCACACAGACGTCGATGCCCCCCTTGTCCAGTTCCTTGACGACGGCGGCCGGCGTCGCGCACTCCACGAACTGCACCACAGGCACGTCCGGAGCGGGCCGGCGTCCGGTCGCCAACCTCACCTGCTCCCGGGTGTTGGAGTCGTCGCTGTAGACCAGCACCGTGGCGGTCGGCTGCATTGTTCCTCCGTGACGTCAGCGTCGTAAGGACAGGCCCGTTGGGCCGGATGCTACTCCCTTGAACACCACGTCAACACCGGTATGAACGGGGAAGACACTCCGAACGGCACCCCCCGGAGTGAGGGCGGGATAAGCGACCGACATAATGTCGGTCGTGGCGACAGCAACGACAGTAGACAAGGGTCACGCGCACCCGTCGGTCAACCGACCGAACCTCACCAGCGTCGGAACCATCATCTGGTTGAGTTCCGAGCTGATGTTCTTCGCGGCCCTCTTCGCGATGTACTTCACCCTGCGATCGGTGACGGGGCCCGATTTCTGGCACGAGAAGGCCGAGGCCCTGAACTTCCCGTTCTCGGCGACGAACACCACGATCCTGGTGCTCTCCTCCCTCACCTGCCAGCTCGGCGTGTTCGCCGCCGAGCGCGGTGACGTGAAGAAGCTCCGGGGCTGGTTCATCGTCACCTTCATCATGGGCGCGATCTTCATCGGCGGTCAGGTGTACGAGTACACCGAGCTGGTCAAGCACGAGGGCCTCTCGCTCTCGTCCGACCCGTACGGCTCGGTCTTCTACCTGACCACCGGCTTCCACGGCCTGCACGTGACGGGCGGTCTCATCGCCTTCCTGCTGGTCCTCGGCCGCACCTACGCGGCGAAGAGGTTCACGCACGAGCAGGCGACCGCCGCGATCGTCGTGTCCTACTACTGGCACTTCGTCGATGTCGTCTGGATCGGCCTCTTCGCCACGATCTACATGATCAAGTAGCCGGGCCCGATCCCGCGCGCGTTCCACAAACGCACATACCGAAGCATCGACGCAGAAGATCCTGACACCGGGGTAATCCGTGAAAAAGCTCTCCGCACGACGACGCCATCCGCTGGCGGCAGTCGTCGTCCTACTCCTCGCGCTGGCGTGCACGGGGGGGCTGTACGCCGTGTTCGCTCCCGCGGGCAAGGCGCAGGCCGAGGAAACCGCCCAGTCCCTCACCATCGAGGAGGGCAAGAAGCTCTACACCGTCGGCTGCGCCAGCTGCCACGGAACCGATGGTCAGGGCTCCTCTGACGGTCCGAGCCTGGTGGGCGTCGGCGCCGCCTCCGTCGACTTCCAGGTCGCGACGGGCCGTATGCCGGCCGCCACCTCCCAGGGCGCCCAGGTCCCGAAGAAGAAGAACATCTACTCGCAGGCCCAGATCGACCAGCTCGCGGCGTACATCGCCTCGCTGGGTGCCGGTCCGTCCATCCCGACCGAGGCGCAGTACGGCCCCGAGGGCGCGGACATCGCCAAGGGCGGCGAGCTCTTCCGCAACAACTGCGCCCAGTGCCACAACTTCACGGGCAAGGGCGGCGCGCTGACGGAGGGCAAGTTCGCCCCGACCCTCGAGGGCGTCGACCCGAAGCACATCTACGAGGCCATGCAGACCGGCCCGCAGAACATGCCGTCGTTCCCCGACACCACGCTGTCGGAGCAGAACAAGAAGGACATCATCGCGTACCTGCACGCGGTCAACAGCGACGAGACGGTCAACCCGGGTGGTCTGGAGCTGGGCGGCCTCGGGCCGGTCAGTGAGGGCCTCTTCGCCTGGATCTTCGGGCTCGGTGCACTGATCGCGGTCGCCGTCTGGGTCGCCGCTCGGACCGCAAAGGCCAAGAAGTCATGAGTAGCCAAGACATTCCAGAAAAGAACCTGCCCGCTGAGCAGGACGCCCACGTCGCGGTAGCGGACGAGAAGAACCCGTTCGCCGACCCCGGTCTGCCGCCCCACGAGCACCGGATCCAGGACATCGACGAGCGGGCCGCCAGGCGGTCCGAGCGCACGGTCGCCATGCTGTTCACGGTGTCGATGCTGGCCACCGTCGGCTTCATCGCCTCGTACGTGGCGATCCCGCACGACAAGTCGGTCTTCGTCTTCCCGATCGGTCACCTCAACGCGCTGAACTTCGCGCTGGGCCTGACCCTCGGTGCGGCGCTGTTCTGCATCGGCGCGGGCGCTGTCCACTGGGCCCGCACCCTGATGTCCGACGTGGAGGTCGCCGACGAGCGGCACCCCATCGCGGCGGAGCCCGAGGTCAAGGCCAAGGTCATGGCCGACTTCAAGCAGGGCGCCAAGGAGTCCGCGCTGGGTCGCCGCAAGCTGATCCGCAACACGATGTTCGGTGCGCTGGCCCTGTTCCCGCTCTCCGGTGTCGTGCTGCTGCGTGACCTCGGCCCGCTGCCCGGGACGAAGCTCCGCCACACGCTGTGGCGCAAGGGCGCGCTGCTCGTCAACATGAACACCAACGAGCCGCTGCGTCCCTCGGACGTCGCGGTCGGGTCCCTCACCTTCGCCAAGCCGGAGGGCCTGGAGGAGCACGACCACGACTTCCAGAACGAGATCGCCAAGGCCGCCCTGATGATCGTCCGGCTCCAGCCCGCCGACATCAAGGACAAGCGCGAGCTCGAGTGGTCGCACGAGGGCATCGTCGCGTACTCGAAGATCTGCACCCACGTCGGTTGCCCGATCTCCCTGTACGAGCAGCAGACGCACCACGTGCTCTGCCCCTGCCACCAGTCCACCTTCGACCTCTCCGACGGTGCCCGAGTGATCTTCGGCCCGGCCGGTCACGCCCTGCCGCAGCTGCGCATCGGCGTGAACGACGAGGGCTACCTCGAGGCGCTCGGCGACTTCGATGAGCCCGTCGGTCCTGCATTCTGGGAGCGCGGATGAGCACCACAGAGACCACCACGGGGACATCAGCCGCTGACGCGGCGGGCCGCTCTCGCGGGAAGGCACCGGCCGGCGAGCGCGTAGCCGACTGGGCCGACGGCCGGCTGGGGATCTACTCCCTGGCCAAGGCCAACATGCGCAAGATCTTCCCCGACCACTGGTCGTTCATGCTGGGCGAGGTCTGCCTCTACAGCTTCATCATCATCATCCTCACGGGTGTGTATCTGACGCTGTTCTTCCACCCGTCGATGAACGAGGTGGAGTACCACGGCAGTTACGTCCCGCTCCAGGGACAGCTCATGTCGGAGGCGTTCAGCTCCACGCTGCACATCTCCTTCGACGTCCGCGGTGGTCTGCTGATCCGGCAGATCCACCACTGGGCCGCGCTGATCTTCCTCGCGGGCATGTTCGTGCACATGATGCGCGTGTTCTTCACGGGCGCGTTCCGCAAGCCGCGTGAGATCAACTGGCTGTTCGGCTTCCTGCTGTTCGTCCTGGGCATGTTCACCGGTTTCACCGGCTACTCGCTCCCGGACGACCTGCTCTCCGGCACCGGTGTCCGCTTCACCCAGGGCGCGATCCTGTCCATGCCGATCGTCGGCACGTACATCTCGTTCTTCCTCTTCGGCGGCGAGTTCCCGGGCGTCGACTTCGTGGCCCGCTTCTACTCGATCCACATCCTGCTGCTGCCGGGCATCATGCTCGGCCTGGTGGTCGGCCACCTGATCCTGGTCTTCTACCACAAGCACACGCAGTTCGCGGGCCCCGGAAAGAACAACAAGAACGTCGTCGGCATGCCGCTGCTGCCGGTCTACATGGCCAAGGCCGGAGGCTTCTTCTTCCTGGTCTTCGGTGTCATCGCGATCATCGCGGCGGTCGCGCAGATCAACCCGATCTGGGCCATGGGCCCCTACCGGCCGGACCAGGTGTCCACGGGCGCCCAGCCCGACTGGTACATGGGCTTCGCCGAGGGTCTGGTCCGGTACATGCCGGGCTGGGAGATCAACTTCTGGGGTCACACGCTCGTCCTGGGCGTGTTCATCCCGCTGGTCCTCTTCGGCCTGGTGCTGATGGCCATCGCGGTCTACCCGTTCATCGAGTCCTGGGTCACCGGCGACAAGCGCGAGCACCACATCCTGGACCGCCCGCGCAACGCCCCGACGCGTACCGCGTTCGGCGTCGCCTGGGTCACGGTGTACATGATCGGTCTGGTCGGCGGTGGCAACGACCTGTGGGCCACCCACTTCCACCTGTCGATCAACGCCGTCACCTGGTTCGTCCGGATCGGCTTCTTCGTCGGACCGGTCCTCGCGTTCATCATCACCAAGCGGATCTGCCTCGGCCTCCAGCGCCGGGACAAGGACAAGGTGCTGCACGGCCGCGAGTCGGGCATCATCAAGCGCCTGCCGCACGGTGAGTACATCGAGGTGCACGAGCCGCTCAGCCAGGACGCGCTGCACACCCTCACCGCGCACGAGCAGTACAAGCCGCTCGAGATCGGCCCGACGGTCGACGAGAACGGCGTCGAGCGCAAGGTGAAGGGCTCCGAGAAGCTGCGCGCCAAGCTCAGCAAGTCCTACTTCGGTGAGGACGGCCAGATCCCCAAGCCCTCCGTCGAGGAGTACAAGGAGATCACGAGCGGCCACGGTCACCACTGACGCTGCGCCAGCCACGCCACGGTCGAGGGCCCCGTCCGGACACACGGACGGGGCCCTCGGCCGTGCGCCGGCCCCGTCCGGTCTTCGGACGGGGCCCTTCTCCGTACCCCGGCGCTGGATAGGGTGGACCCGTTGAGACTCGCGTCCCGTAGTGCGGGACACCACAACTGACCCAGGAGCGGCTTATGAGCGCTGTGACCCCCGCTGGAGGCGACACCGCGGCGGTCCGTTCCTGGCCCGAGGTGCTGAGCGCCCTGCTCGCCGGAGAGAACCTGAGCGCCGGCGACACGGCCTGGGCGATGGACCGCTTCATGAGCGGCGAGGCCTCCGACGCGCAGATCGCCGGCTTCATGGTGGCGCTGCGGGCCAAGGGCGAGACGGTCGAGGAGATCAACGGTCTCGTCGAGGCGATGTACGCCCACGCGCAGCCGCTGGACATCCCCGGACCGGCCGTCGACATCGTCGGCACGGGCGGCGACCGGGCCAAGACGGTCAACATCTCCACCATGTCCGCCATCGTGATCGCGGGCGCCGGCGCGAAGGTCGTCAAGCACGGCAACCGGGCGTCGTCCTCCGCGAGCGGCTCGTCCGACGTTCTGGAGAAGCTCGGCATCAACCTGGACCTGTCGCCGGAGGGCGTGGCACGGGTGGTGGACGAGGCCGGCATCACCTTCTGCTTCGCCGCCAAGTTCCACCCCTCGATGCGCTTCGTCGGTGGCGTACGGCGGGACCTGGGCATCCCGACCTCGTTCAACCTCCTCGGCCCGCTGACCAACCCGGCCCGCGTCACCGCCTCCGCCGTCGGCTGCTTCGACACCCGCATGGCGGGGCTCATCGCCGGCGTACTGGCCGAGCGCGGCTCCTCCGCGCTGGTGTTCCGCGGCGACGACGGCCTCGACGAGCTGACGACGACGGCCACGTCGAAGGTGTGGGTGGTCCGCGACGGCAAGGTGACCGAGGCGGCCTTCGACCCGCGCGACGTCGGCATCGAGCTGGTGCCGGTGGAGGCGCTGCGCGGCGCGGACGCGTCCTACAACGCCCACGTGGCACTGCGCCTGCTGAACGGGGAGACAGGGCCCGTACGGGACGCCGTACTGCTCAATTCGGCCGCCGCACTGGTGGCGCTGAACCCGACGGACGCCCCGCTCACCGAGCAGATCCGGGTCGGGATGGCGAAGGCGGCGGAGTCGATCGACTCGGGGACGGCGAAGCGGACGCTGGACCGGTGGGTGGCTGCCAGTAACGCGTAACCGATGCGCAGGTGGTCCCGCGATGCGGACATGGGTTGCGGGACCACGATCATTTCGCGTACGTTCTCGAACAGGTCATGAGTGACAGTCATGAGGCCCCGGCCGACTGTCCGGCAACCCTCCGTCCGTGGCGGGGTGCCCCGGGTGAAGACCAGGCCGTAGGCAGCGAGGTCTACGGCAAGCGCGGGCCCCTCTCGAAGCCAGGGGTCCTGGTCGTTCGAGGGAGTCTTCCGTGAGCAAGCGAATGCGATAGGGCCGCCGAGCCCCGCCTCCGCGCACCCTCTTCTCTTTCCGCATGCCGTCAACTCGCATGCCTTTCACGGGAGTTCCCCATGTCTGTCTCCACCGCTGCCCTCGACCAGACCATTTGCGCCCCGCTGCCCGTTCTCGGCCGTGATGTCACCGTCCCGCTCGTCACCGGCGGCGAGGTCACCTACGCGGCGCTCGACTACGCCGCCAGCGCCCCGGCCCTCCAGCGCGTCTGGGACGACGTCGCCGCCTACGCGCCGTACTACGGCAGCGTCCACCGCGGGGCCGGCTACCTCTCACAGCTCTCCACCGACCTGTTCGAGAACGCCCGCAGGACGGTCGCCGAGTTCCTCGACTGCCGGGCCACCGACCAGGTCGTGTTCACCCGGTCCACCACCGACTCCCTCAACCTCCTCGCCGCCGCCCTCCCGGCCGACTGCCAGGTCTTCGTCTTCGAGACCGAGCACCACGCCTCCCTGCTGCCGTGGAAGAATGCGCAGGTCACCTACCTCAACGCGCCCCGCACCCCGCGCCAGGCCGTCGAGACCCTGGAGCGCGCCCTCGCCGACCGCACGGTGTCGAATGAAGAGGGATACGGCCCGGCCCTGGTCTGCGTCACCGGTGCCTCGAACGTCACCGGTGAGCTGTGGCCCGTACGGGAGCTGGCGGCCGCGGCCCACGCGCACGGCGCCCGGATCGTGCTCGACGCCGCCCAGCTCGCGCCGCACCACCCGGTGAGCGTCCAGGACCTCGACGTCGACTGGGTCGCCTTCTCCGGACACAAGCTGTACGCCCCCTTCGGCTCCGGCGTCCTCGCCGGCCGTGCCGACTGGCTGCGCGAGGCCGAGCCGTACCTCGCGGGCGGTGGCGCCAGCCGCAAGGTCTCCCGGCGCGAGGACGGGGGAGTGGACGTCGAGTGGCACGAGAACGCCGCCCGGCACGAGGCCGGTTCGCCGAACGTCATCGGTGCCTACTCCATCGCCTCCGCCTGCAAGGCGCTGACGGAGGCGGGCTTCGACACGCTGGTCGCGCGTGAGCAGTACCTGATCGAGAAGGTGCGGGCCGGTCTCGCCGACGTTCCCGAGGTCCGGATTCTCTCCCTCTTCGGTGACGACGCCCCGCGCGTCGGTGTCATCTCCTTCGTCGTCGACGGCTGGAACAGCTCCCACTTCGCCGCCGCGCTCTCCGCCGAGTACGGCATCGGGGTGCGCGACGGCCTGTTCTGCGCCCACCCGCTGGTCCGCACGCTGCTGGGCAGCGACCCGCAGACCCAGGGCGAGTGCGGTGCCCCGGAGGCGGCGCCCGGGGAGAAGTCCCTCAACGCGATCCGGGTGAGCTTCGGGGCCGGCACGCCGGACGAGCATGTCGAGCGGTTCGTGAACGCCGTGAAGGAGCTCGTGACGGACGGCGCCCGGTGGAACTACCGCACCGAGGACGGGCGTTGCGTGCCGGACACCTCCGCGTGAGCCGGTAGCCGGGCGCCCAGCAGGATCATCCGCAGGGCGCGTTCGGTGGCGTCCGTGAGGAGCTCGGAGGCCCGCACCAGGGCCTCCGCCAGGGCCATCGGCGCCGGCAGGATCCCGCTGAACGCGTCCACACCCGGCACGTCGCGGGCACCCTCGCCGAGCGTGCCCGCCAGCACGAGCACCGGACGGCCGTACAGCTTGGCCCGACGGGCCACCTCGGCCGGGACCTTGCCCCGGGGCGTCTGGTGGTCCAGGGCGCCCTCGGCGGTGACGACCAGGTCGGCGCGGGCGAGGCGGGCGTCCAGGTCGAGGTGGTCCAGCAGGACGTCGAAGCGGGGGAGGAGGCGGGCCCCGAGCGCGGCGAGGCCCGCGCCCAGGCCACCGGACGCGCCGGTGCCGGGGCCGCCGTACAGGTCCGTGTCCAGGACGCCCAGGTCGCGGGTGAGGACACGCGCCCAGTTCTCCAGCCCAGCCGACAACTCCTCGACCTGCGCGGGCGTCGCCCCCTTCTGCGGGCCGAAGACGCGGGCCACGCCGCGCTCGCCGCACAGCACGTTGTACGGGTTGCAGGCGACGAGCAGTTCGACGTCCCGCAGGCGCGGGTCCAGGCCGGACGGGTCGATCCGGGCAAGCCGCGTCAACTCCCGTCCGCCGCGAGGTAGTTCGAAGCCGTCGGCGTCCAGCAGTCGGGCGCCGAGTGCCTGGAGCGCGCCGGCGCCCCCGTCGGACGTACCCGAGTCGCCGCAGCCGATCAGGACGCGCCGTACGCCCGTGTCGAGCGCGGCGCGCAGGAGTTCGCCGACGCCGTACGTCGTCGTGGCGCCCGGGTCGCGCAGGGCGCGGGGCACCAGGGACAGCCCGGCCACCGCGGCCATCTCAACGACCGCCGTGTCCTGGGAGCCGAGCAACGCGAAGTGCGTGCCGATCGGCTCGCCCACGGGGCCGGTGGCGGGCAGCGCGACGAGCCGACCACCGGTGGCGTCGGCGAGCGCGGCAGCGGTCCCCTCACCACCGTCCACGAGGGGGATCAGGTCGAGCACGGCATCCGGCAGCACCCGCCGCACCCCGTCGGCAATGGCTTCGGCGGCGGCTTGGGCGGACAGCGACTCCTTGAAGCCACTGGGGGCTACGACGACGCGGCTCAGCATCAGAAGGCTCCTAAGCAGGTTTTTAGGGGCGCGGGGCTGTGACACATGCGGCTCCGCCGCGTGGGCGCGACCAGCCACGACGGCGCGGCAGACGACGAACTGCGGCACCCCAACGGCGCGTCATCGAGTCACCGGCACACCAAGCACCGGCCACACCGCAACGGCAAACAGCAGCACCAGCCCGGCGGTCAGCGGAGCCAGCACCGCAGACAGCCGCAAAAGGTCGCGCGGCGCATACGTCGGCGTCCCGGGAAGGTCGGAGAAGAGCGTGACCGGCTTCGCGGAGGCCGGAAGCGTGTGGCAGAAACCGGCAGCCGCAGTGGACGCGAGCGCCGCCGCGACCGGATTCACCCCGGCCCCCACCGCCGCCGCGACCACCAGCGGGACCAGGACCGACGAGCGAGCCGAGCGGGACTGGAGAACGAGGTGGGCCGCCGTGCTGATCGCGATCACCACGGCCAGGAACACGAGCGGGCCGACCCCCGACGGGAGCCCGTCGACCAGCCACTTCGCCGCCCCGGAGTCGGCGAGCGCGACGCCCATCGCCATCGTCGCCGCCATGAACAGCAGCAGCGACCAGGGCACCGTCTTCAGCGCGTCCTTCAGATGCACGGTGCCGAGCGCGGGAGAGGCCGCCACCACCGCGCCGATCAGGGCCACGACGGCCGGCGGCACCCGGTGCAGCGGCTCGCTGCACCACAGCACGACGACCGTGCCGAGCAGCAGCGCGCACCGCTTCTCGGCCTGCGACCAGGGTCCGGTGACCGGCTCGTCGCTGTGTTCCTGGATCTGCTCGGGCGTGATGTGCACGGCGCCCTTGCGGTCCGCGCGCCGCGTGGTCGTCAGGAGTACGGCCTCGGCGGCCAGGTGGGAGGAGGCCACGGCCAGCGGCAGGCCCAGCAGCAGCCACTCGGTGAACCCGATCCGGTCACCCGTCGCCTGCCACAGCACCGACACGGTGATCAGATGCGCGCCCGCCCCGATCAGGGTCGCCACCGCCGACAGCAGGATCACGGTCGGGAACAGCAGCGCCAGCATCACCACCAGTCGCCGCCGGTCGGCCAGCACCTTGGCGAGCGCCAGGAACACCGGCAGCGCGAGCGCGGCCCGCCCGGAGGTGGCCGGCACCGCGAACGCCGTGACGACCAGGGCGGCCGTGGTCAGGTGCACGAGCTGCCGTACCGTCCGGGCGCCGCCGACCAGGAACGCCGCCGCCCGCCCCGCGAGCCCCGTCCGGGTCACCGCGGCCGCCAGCACGAAGGCGCAGATCAGCAGCCAGACCGTGGAGTCGCCGAGGGTGCCGAAGAGCGTGTCGCTGCTGATCACCCCGGTCACCGTGAGCGCGAGTCCGGCACCGAGCGCGATGTACGTGTCGTCGACCGGTGTGGCGATCCAGGCGCAGGTGGCCAGGGCGAACACGGCCAGGGTGAGGCGGGCGTCGGCGCCGAGTCCTGGGAAGTTGCCGGGCACGGCGAGCAGCGCGCACAGGGAGAGCGCCACGCACAGGGCCGCGCCCAGTCGGAGGTTCAGGGTCACGTCATCGAGGGTTCACCTCGGCCGTGAGTCCTCGATGAGCCGTACATGAAGGAGACTTCACGCGGACGGGACACGTCACGCGGACAGGCGGTACCCCACGCCCCGCACCGTCTCGACCCGTTCGGCCCCGAGCTTCTTGCGCAGCGCCCGTACGTACACGTCCACGATGTTGGAGCCCGGGTCGAAGTCGTAGCCCCACACGTGCGACAGGATCTGCTCGCGGGACAGTACCTGCCCCGGATGCCTCAGGAACAGCTCCAGCAGTACGAATTCACGGGCCGTCAGATCCACGGTCCGCTCGTCCGCCCGTGCCCGCCGTGTGCGCAGGTCCAGGGTCAGCGAGCCGGACCGCAGAACCGTCACCTCGGGCGCCCGGGCCGCCGTACGCAAGCGCAGGCGCACCCGGGCGAGCAGTTCCTCGAAGCGGAACGGCTTGGTCATCCAGTCGTCGGCGCCGCCCTCCAGACCGGCCACCGTGTCCCGTACGGAGTCCCGCGCGGTCAGCACGATCACCGGGACCGTCACCCGGGCCTCGCGCAGTTCGCGCAGCACCGTGAAGCCGTCCCGGCCGGGCAGACCGATGTCGAGGACCACCAGGTCGAAGGCGCCCGTGACGGCGTACTCGTACGCCGCGTCGCCGTCGCCGACGACGGTCGTGGTGAAGCCGTTGGAGCGCAGGCCCTTCTCGACGAAGGAGGCGATCCTGTCCTCGTCCTCGACGATGAGAATGCGGTTCATGTGTGTGCCTCTCCCAGGAGCAGGACGAAGGTGGCGCCGCCGCCGTCGGTGTCGCGCAGCCGTACCCGGCCGCCGTGTGCCTCCGCGATGGCCCGGACGATCGACAGGCCGAGCCCCGCCCCGGAGCCGCGGGCGGCGCCGCGCCGGGGCGTGCCGCGCCGGAACCGTTCGAAGATCACCTCGCCGTCCTGCGGCTGGACCCCGCACCCGGAGTCGGCGACGTACAGCTCGATGTCCGGCCCGTCGGCGCGGGAGCCGATCCGGACGGTCTGGCCGGGCGCGGTGTGCTGCACGGCGTTCTGGGCGAGCTGGACCATGGCCTGGGTGATGCGCTGCGGGTCCAGGGCGGCCTCGACGTCGGCGACCTCGGCGAGCTGCCAGTCCCGTTCGCCGAGGGTGCGGGCCTTGACGTAGACGTCGGCGGTGAGTTCGGCGAGCTGGACCGGTTCGGGGGTGACGAAGTCGGGGCGTTCGGCCTTGGCGAGCAGCAGCAGGTCCTCGACGATGCGGCTCATCCGGTCCAGCTCGTCGGTGACCAGCCGTATCGTCTCCTCGCGCTCGGCGGGGTCGTCGCCCATCAGCTCCAGATGGCCGCGCACGATGGTGATCGGGGTACGCAGCTCGTGGCCCGCGTCGTCGACGAACTCGCGCTGGGCGGCGAAGGCACGCTCAAGGCGGTCGAGCATGTCGTTGAAGGTCTCCGCGAGCGCCGCGATGTCGTCCCGCCCGTGCACCGGGATACGGCGGGTGAGGTCCTGCTCGGTGAGCTGCGCCGCCGCGGTGCGCACCAGCCGCACGGGCTTGAGGATCCGCCCCGCGACCGCCCAGCCGATGCCGGTCGTCATCAGCAGGGCGACGCCGGAGATGGCGAGGAGGATACGGAACTCCTCGTTCACCGCGCTCTGTTCCCGCCCGGGGTGGAAGGCGACGACGAACGCGGCCTCCGCCTCGCCGCCCGCCCGGGCGACCGTGACCTTGGCCCAGCGGATCTCGCCGGACGCCCGGTGCAGCGTGCCCGTGGCGTCGGGCGAGTCGAAGATACGGCGCAGGGCGTCGCGGTCCTTGTACAGGGGAAGGGCGACGGGGATGTCGCGCGGCTGGCGGAAGTGCGCCGGGGCGCGGCCCGGCCGGTCCACCAGGCCGATCAGCTCCTCGTCCGGGTCGGCGTACTGCCGTACCAGGAACTCCTCCAGCAGCCGTGACGGGTCGGTGAACGGACGGCCGGTCTCCGGATCGACGCCCCGCTCCTCGAAGTTGGCGAACTCACCGGCCTCCTGAGCGAGCAGGCCGTTCACCCGGTGGTCGACGTCCCGCAACAGGATCGACCGCGTGGTCGTCGCCACGGAGACGAGCCCCACGGCCATCACGAACAGCAGCCACAGCAGAATCCGAACCCGTGCGGAAATCCGCCGCCGCACAGGGCTAGGCGACGTCGTCACAAACACCGCCCCTCATCGGCGCGGGGCTGTGACATGTGCGGCTCCGCGCTGTCTCTCCGGCGAAGCGCTCAGCCGTCGTCCCCGACCTCACCCCGGTCGTCGTCATCGTCGTCACTCGCGGAGCCGTCGGTCACCGGGGGCCGGGAGACGACCGCGTCGCTCGGCGTCGGCGTCGGCCGGGTGGGCGTCGGGGTGGGGGAGCCGCTGTCCAGCTCCACCTTGGCCGGGACCTTGGGGGACTCCGGGTTGTCGGTGAGGGCGAAGCTGGTCGCGGCGATGCCGAGCGGAATCGCCACTACGGCGGCCAGCGCCGCGATCCGGTGCGAGAAGACCATGTGACCGAGCCTGCCCCCGGCACCCGGCGGTCAGGATGAGCCCAGGATGAAGAACTCTTCATCCTGGGCCGCGCGGGTCAGCTGTCCAGCCCGATGGCGAACGCGGCCTCGATGTCGTGCTGCGAGTACGTACGGAACGCCACGTGCGTGTCCGTCGCCTCCACCCCGGGGATCTTGCTGATCCGGCCCGGAATGACCTCGGCGAGATCCTCGTGCTGCTTGACCCGCACCATGGCGATCAGGTCGTACGTACCGGTGACCGAGAAGACCTCGGTGACGCTCTCCAGCGAAGCGATCCGCTCCGCGATCTCGGGGATCCGGTCCACGCTGGTCTTGATCAGGACGATCGCGGTGATCACGGCTGGTTCTCTCCCTCGGAGGCCGGAGCTGGGGCGGGCTTCACTCTAGTCGCAGGCCCGAACCGGGCCCACGCGCAGCCGAAGCCCAGTCCGAAGCCCACCAGGTGCGCCAGGTAGGCCACCCCGGGTCCCTGCGTCGCCCGCCCCGCCGCCACCCATTGCAGGGCCGCCCAGAAGGGCAGCACCACCCACGCAGGGAAACGCAGCGGCAGGAAGAGCAGGAACGGCAGCAGGCTTGTCACGCGCGCCCCGGGGAAGAGGAACAGGAAGGCGCCGAGAACCGCCGAGATCGCCCCGGACGCGCCGACCAGGGACTGGGTGGAGTCGTCGTTGGCGGCCGCGTAGCCCAGCAGGGCCAGGTAGCCGCAGCCCAGGTAGAAGAGCGTGAACTGGACGCGGCCCATCCGTTCCTCGGTCATCACGCCGAAGACGTAGAGGAAGAGCATGTTGCCGAGCAGGTGCACCCAGCTGCCGTGCACGAAGAGGGCTGTGGCGGGGGTCAGGGCGGCCCGGGGCGAGCCCTCGAACAGTTCCGCGGGAACGACGCCCCAGCGGTGGAAGTAGGCCCGCTGCGTGGCGAGCAGCTCGTCGCCGGTGCCGTACGCCGGACCGAGCCCGGCCGCCGGGCCGATCAGAAAGACCAGGCAGCACACGGCGATCAGGGCATAGGTCACCGGCGCCGACGGCCCCCGGACCGCGTTGCCGAAACGGGCCGAGAAGCGCACCGCGCGCCAGTTGCCGATCATGAACACAGAGCATGACGTAACGGGACGCACGTGCACAGACCGCCTCGCCGCCGGGGAGGTCCTGGGAACGGACGGGCGACGAGTACCCGCCAGGCCGTAGGGTAACGAGCCACACGCACCGGGGGCCCGGCGCGTCGCTGACAATAGAGGCCTAGAAGGAAAGAGCACGGTCACGATGACGGTTCCCTTGCCGACCGACACCACGCGGTGGCGCTGCACCCTCTGCGGCAACCTCACGCGTTTCGACGTGACGCGCTCGTCCAAGGTCGTGGAGTACGTGCACCTCGATCTGGCCGGTGAGCCCAAGGTCGAGGAGCGCGAGGTGCTCAGTGAGACCATCGAGTCGGTGCGCTGCCGCTGGTGCAACGCCGTGGACAAGGTGGAACTCGTGGACAGGCCGGGCGCCGGCTCCTGAGGGGAGCCGGCCCCGCACAGCATTGGGGTGTGACGGATGGTGGAGACACAAGGCGGGGGGCCGGGCGACGGCGCCGCCGAGGTGCTCGACCGTCCGCTGCCCGACGGCGTACGGCGCAGAGTCGTGCAGATCGTGTCCGACGGGTTCGGCGGACTGACCGTCGGCGAACTGCCCGCGCAGCTTCGGCAGTACGCCCGGTTCGCCCCGAACCGCCGGGCGAAGTTCGCCGGCAACGCGATGGCGGCGGCGCTGGAGACCGATCCGCTGTTCCGTCAGCGCATCGGGGAGAAGTTCAGAGAGGCCCAGCCGGAACTCACCGGCGCCCTCGACTCCGGTTCGGTGCCCGCGGCCGCGGATCCGCTCGACGTGGCGGCCGCGGCCTATGTTCTGCGGCCCACCGGCTGGGTCAAGCTGGTCACCGCGGCCGGCGAGGAGGCCCAGCGGGCCGACGCCGAGCGGGCCGACGAGGAGACCCGCGCCGAACTGGAGCGGCTGCGCGAGGAGCTCGCCCACGCCCGTGAGCACACCCGGCACGAGACCGAGCGGCTGCGCACCGAGCTGGACGCGGCGAAGAAGGAAGCGGAATCGCTTCACCGGAAGCTGCGCTCCGCCCTCAGTGACGTCAAGCGCGGCGAGGCCGCCCTGCGCAAGGTCCAGGGCGAGATCGAGACCGTACGCGCCGAGGGACACGCCCACGTCTCCGCCGCCGAGAGCGAGTCACGGCGGCTCAGGGCGCGGCTGAGCGAGGCCGAGGCGGCCCTGGAGGCCACCCGCAAGGCCGCGCGCGAGGGGCGCAGCGTCGAGGACATGCGCGTCCGGCTGCTCCTGGACACCCTGCTGGACTCCGCCCAAGGGCTGCGCCGGGAACTGGCGTTGCCGCCGGTCTCCGTACGGCCCGCCGAGACCGTCGACGCGGTCGAACCGGGCCGCATGACCCCGAAGGACATCGCCGCCCGGGCGCTGTCCGAGAACGACCCCGCGATCCTCGACCAGCTCCTCGCGCTGCCGCAGGCGCATCTGGTGGTCGACGGCTACAACGTCACCAAGACCGGCTATCCCCAGATGCCGCTGGAGAAGCAGCGCCTCAGGCTCCTCGGCCAGCTCTCCCAGCTCGCCGCGCAGACCGGCGCCGAGGTCACCTGTGTCTTCGACGGGGCCGAGCTGGCCGCGCCGGTGCTGCTCGCGCCGCCGCGCGGGGTACGGGTGCTGTTCTCCAAGCCGGGCGTGACCGCCGACGAGTTGATCCGCCAGCTGGTGCGCGCCGAGCCGCCGGGCCGGCCGGTCATCGTCGCCTCGACCGACCGCGAGGTGGCCGACGGGGTGGCCCGGGCCGGAGCGCGGCCGGTGGCTTCTGTGGTGCTTCTCAAGCGGCTGTCCTGAAACGCCAACGTACAGGCGCAATGCCCGAATTGGCATGAACTCTGGTCAACGTAGTGTCAACCCCGTGTCACACGATGTGAGTTGTGTGTAAAGAATGACGCGTGTGACGAGAATTTTCGTGTGAGGATTTGATCTGATCACAACTGGGTCACTAGGGTCTGGCGTCGAACCTCCGAGCGGGTGATCACTCAGAAGAAGGAGTTCACCTCCGTGGCGTCCCACCGTCGACCCAAGCAGCCGAGCCGAGCACGCGTGACCGTGCTGACCACCGCTGCCGCTGCTGCCGTGGCCATCTCTTCTCAGGCGGCCAATGCCGCCCCCAGCGAGAAGCCGAGCAAGGACGAGGTCAAGGCCAAGGTCGACAAGCTCTACGAGGAGGCCGAGCAGGCCACCGAGAAGTACAACGGGGCCAAGGAGAAGCAGGAGAAGCTCCAGAAGGAGATCTCCACCATCCAGGACAACGTCGCCCGCGGCCAGGAAGAGCTCAACGAGCTGCGCGACACGATGGGCCTCGCGGCCGCCGCCCAGTACCGCACGGGCAGCATCGACTCCTCCGTCCAGCTGTTCCTGTCGTCCGACCCGGACGACTACCTGGACAAGGCGTCCACGATGGACCAGCTGAGCGCCCAGCAGGTCGACTCGCTGAAGGAGATCCAGGCCAAGCAGCGCCAGCTCTCCCAGCAGCGCGCCGAGGCCTCCGACAAGCTCAAGGACCTCGCCTCCACCCGCACCGAGCTGGGCAAGAAGAAGAAGCAGGTCCAGGGCAAGCTCGCCGAGGCCCAGAAGCTGCTCAACACCCTGACGGCCGCCGAGAAGGCCGCGCTCGCCGCCGAGGAGCAGCGCGCCAGCCGCTCCGCCGCCGACCGCGTGGACCTCGGCAACGTCGGCTCCGCATCCGGCCGGGCCCAGGCCGCCTTCCAGGCCGCCCAGAGCCAGATCGGCAAGCCGTACGTCTACGGCGCCACCGGCACCGCCTCCTACGACTGCTCGGGCCTGACCTCCTGGGCCTACGCCCAGGCCGGCGTCTCCATCCCGCGCACCTCCCAGGCCCAGGCCAACGCCGGTACGAGGATCTACTCGCAGAGCCAGCTCAAGGTCGGCGACCTCGTCATCTTCTACGACGACCTGCACCACGTCGGCTTCTACGCGGGCAACGGCCAGATCCTGCACGCCCCGCGCAGCGGCACGGTCGTCCGCTACGAGTCGATCAACAACATGCCGTTCATGTTCGGCGTCCGGATCTGATCCCGGCCGAACCCCTGCAAGATCAACACCATGTGCCGCCCGAACGGGCGAATCATGACAACTCATGCTGACCCCACGCCCCGCCCATGACCTGCGTCAGAGGCGGGGCGTCACTTTGTGTGCCCGGCGCGGTCGTTGGTCGGCACCCCGGCACGGAGCTACTGTCTGCCGCGTTTCCCCCTCGCCGGGGAAGGTCCTTGTCGTCAGCGGAAGGAGAGCGGCTTCCCGTGAGGTCCCATCGCCGCCTTGTATCGCCCGGGTTCGACCGGGGCGCCAACGCAGCCCTGTGCGTCATGTCGGCCGCCGCCGCGGCCATCGGGGTCGTACCGGCCACGGCCGCGCCGCACGACGACACCCGGGCCAAGGTGGACCGCCTCTACGAGGAGGCCGAGAAGGCCACCGAGGCCTACAACAAGGCCGACGAGCGCGCCGACAAGCTGCGGGAGCAGGTGAACGACGCGCAGGACCGGATCGCCCGGCAGCAGGAGGACATCAACTCCATGCGGGACGCCCTCGGTTCGCTGGCCGGTGCCCAGTACCGCTCCGGCGGCCTCGACCCCTCCCTCGCCCTGCTGCTCTCCGACGACCCGGAGGACTACCTCGACCGGGCCGCCCGGATCGCCCGGCTCAGCGCCCACCAGGCCGGCGAGCTCAAGGACCTCCAGGACGCCATGCGCGAGATCGCCCAGGAGCGGGCCGAGGCGGCCGGGAAGCTCGTCGAACTGGAGAAGAGCCGCAAGACCGTCGCCGCCCACAAGCGGACCGTCGAGCACAAACTCGCCCAGGCCCGCCGGCTCCTCAACTCCCTCACGGCGACCGACCGCGCCGCCTACGACCGCGCCTCCCGCTCCGGCCGTGACGCCATGCCCGACTTCGGCAGCCTCGCCGCGCCCTCGGGCCGCGCGGCCGCCGCCATCGCCGCCGCCCACTCCGCCCTGGGCAAGCCGTACGTCTGGGGCGGCAACGGCCCCTACGGCTTCGACTGTTCGGGCCTGATCCAGTGGTCGTACGCCCAGGCCGGGGTCGCCCTGCCGCGCACCTCACAGGGCCAGCGGTACGCCGGCCGGCAGGTCCCGCTCTCCGAGGCCCAGCCCGGCGACGTCGTCACCTACCGCTCCGACGCCAGCCATGTCGGGATGTACGCCGGCAACGGCCAGGTGATCCACGCGCCCTACCCGGGCGCCCCGGTGCGCTACGACCCGGTGGGCATGATGCCGGGCGCGACGGTCACCAGGGTCTGAGCCGGGACGCGGCCGGTCCCGGCGACGGTCCGACGCGGGTCCGACGCGGGTCTGACCTACGCGCCTCCCCCGCCGTACGATCGGGAAATGGCTGGTCGAAGGCGGGCGTCGGGAACGCGAGTCGTCATCGCGCTCTGTCTGCTGCTCGTGTCGCTGGTCGGCTGCGGCGGGCGGCCCGCCACCGACAGTGCCAAGGCCGAGGTGCAGCGGGTCCTCGACCGGCGGGCCGCCGCGATCCTCGACCACGACGAGACGGCGTATCTGCGCACGGGCGCGCGCGACCGGTACGGCAACCTGCGCGCGGTGCCCTTCGCCGCCTGGTCCTACCGCCTGACCGGTCTGCGGCGCACCGGCGACACCGCCCGTGCCGAGGCCGAGCTCCGCTACCGCGTCCAGGGCTACGACCGGGCCCCCGTCAGCGTCGGCCGCACCCTGAGCCTGAGCCTGGACGTGGAGGGCCGGTGGTACGTCGACGCCGAGCGGCCCGCGAGGGGCTCCGCCGAGCAGCTGTGGGACCAGGGTGAGGTGAGCGTCGTACGGGGGGACGGCAGTCTCGTCCTGGGCGTCGGGCAGTCCGGCACGGCGCTGCGTTCGTACGCCGAGCTGGCGGACCGGGCGGTGCCGGCCGTGTCCCAGGCGTGGGGCACGCGGTGGCCTCGGCGTGTCGTCGTCCTCGTGCCCAGGTCGCTGGAGGGGATGGCCGGGCTGCTGGGCGCGCCCGCCTCCTCCTACCGGGGGATCGCCGCGGTCACCACCGGGGAGACCGGGGCCCCGGCGAGTGCGCCCGCGGACCGGATCATCGTCAATCCCGATGCGTACGGCGTCCTCGGCGGCACCGGCAGGCAGGTCGTCCTCACCCACGAGACCACCCATGTCGCCACCCGCGCCCACACCACGGCTGCCACCCCGCTGTGGCTCTCCGAGGGGTACGCCGACTGGATCGGCTACCTCGGCACCGGCCGCTCCCCGTCCGAGGCCGCGCCCGAGCTGTCTCGCGCGGTGGCGGAGGGGCGGGTGCCGGAGGAGTTGCCGGTCGACGCGGACTTCGGTTTCAGCGGTGACGGGGGCAGGCTGGCGCGGGCTTACGAAAGCGGGTGGATGGCCTGCCGGATGATCGCGGATCGGTGGGGGGAGGTCAGGCTCGCGGAGTTCTATCGGGCTGTGGGGGAGCATGAGGGGCGGGCAGGGGCGGTGGAGGAGGCGCTGAAGGATGTGCTGGGGACGTCGCTGGAGGAGTTCACGGGGGAGTGGCGGGAGTATCTGCGGGCGCAACTGGGCTGACAACGGTTTCCTCGCCCCCGCCGCCCCTACCCGTCCCGTCCTTCTGGGGCTCCGCCCCAGACCCCGCTCCTCAAACGCCGGAGGGGCTGGGATTAACCCCCACCCACCGCAGGGGGCTACGCCGGGCCTGGATATCTCAGCCCGTCCGGCGTTTGAGGACGAGGCCCGGAGGGCCGACAGCGGGGGTCTGGGGGCGCAGCCCCCAGGGATGGGACGGGTAGGGGCGGCGGGGGCGAGGAAACTCGGTGTCAGGACGGCAGGGACGTTTCCTTGGCGCGGGGGGTCTGGGCCGGCATCTTGAGTGGGGGCGTCCTGGTGACCGTGGAGCGCCAGAGCTCACGGGCCGCGAGGAGGGTGGCGAGGACCAGCAGGCCGTTGCGGAGGAAGAGGAGCGTGACACCGAGGCCGTCACTGGCGACCACGTGGGAGAACCACACCGGGAACTCCAGCACCGTGACGAAGGACGCCACGAGCACCAGCCCCACGGGAAGCCTCATGCGGCTCTCCCGGAAGCAGAGGCACACGGCCGCGAGACCCACCAGCCACACCATGTACTGCGGACTGATCACCCGACTCGTCGTCACGAACATCAGCACCGCCACGAAAGCCCCGTCCGGGAGCGTGTGGACGTGAGACCGCCGCGCCCGCAGCCGCCACACCAACAGCCAGCCGAACGCCAGCCCGCTCAGCACGAGCGCCGCCGCACTCACGACGTCGACATACGGACCGAGGAACTCCACCGAGCCGTAGTTCAGCAGCACCTGCCCGTCCCAGCCGAACTGCCGGGCCACATGGAAGACCAGCGCACCCAGCGACTCCACCTCCGTGCCCCGATCGCGCTGGAAGGTCAGGAAGGCGAAGGCCCCGGGCATGGCGAGGGCGAACAGCGCCGCCAGCACGCCGGCGGTCAGCGCGGCCCAGAGCCAGGAACCGCGCCTGCGAGCCGCCACCAGCAGCAGCACCGGCCACACCTTCAGCATCGCCCCGAGGGCCGTCAGCGCCCCCATCACCCGGGGATACCGCGGGGCCGCGAGCAGCGCGGCCACGGCGACACCGGTGACCATCACGTCGTAGCGGGCGTACACGGTCGGCCCGAGCAGCGGTACGCCCACCACCCACACCCAGGCCCCGCGCAACGTCCGGCCGGGGCGCAGACCGGCGTACAGCAGGAGCAGCAGCACGACCAGGTCGGCGGCGAAGCACAGGACGAAGAACGCCGACGGATAGTCCAGCCAGAACACGAGCGCGGGGGACAGGATCGGCAGCGCCGCGGCGGGCGGATACTGCCAGGTCACGTCGTCCAGCGGGAACGTTCCGGTGCGCAGCACCTCGTACCAGCCCTGGTAGATCACCGACACGTCGCTGGTGACGTCCGGGCCGGGAAAGACGTACACCTTGAACACGAAGAGCAGCAGGACCACCCTGGTCAGCGCCCAGATGCCCACAAGCCACGCCAAGGATCGCCGCGTGCCTGTCGTCTCCACCAGAACCCCTGCCGTTCGCTGCCCGTCTCAGTGCAACATGATGTCGTGTCCAGCTGTGTGCGGGCCACACACGTGGCCGAGCCCCACCTGTAAACAGCGGCTTCGGTAGGGTCGGCGGCGATGCACCAGACGCTGATCGTGACCAACGACTTCCCGCCCCGCCCCGGCGGCATCCAGGCGTTCCTGCACAACATGGCGCTACGCCTCGACCCGGAGCGGCTGGTCGTCTACGCCTCCACCTGGAAGCGGAGCCGGGAGGGCGTCGAGGCCACCGCCGCCTTCGACGCCGAGCAGCCCTTCACGGTCGTACGGGACCGTACGACGATGCTGCTGCCGACGCCCGGCGTGACCCGGCGCGCGGTCGGACTGCTGCGCGAGCACGGCTGTACATCGGTGTGGTTCGGCGCGGCGGCCCCGCTCGGCCTGATGGCCCCGGCCCTGCGCAAGGCGGGCGCCGAGCGGCTGGTGGCCACCACACACGGCCATGAGGCGGGGTGGGCCCAGCTGCCCGCGGCCCGGCAGCTGCTGGGGCGGATCGGGGAGTCGACGGACACGATCACCTACCTGGGCGAGTACACGCGTTCGCGGATCGCCACCGCCCTGACGCCGGCCGCGGCCTCACGGATGGTGCAGCTGCCGCCGGGGGTCGACGAGAAGACCTTCCATCCCGGGTCGGGCGGCGACGAGGTCCGGGCCCGGCTGGGCCTGACGGACCGGCCGGTGGTCGTCTGCGTCTCCCGACTGGTCCGGCGCAAGGGCCAGGACACCCTGATCCAGGCCATGCCGCAGATCCTCGCCGCCGAGCCGGAGACCGTACTGCTGATCGTCGGGGGCGGGCCGTACGAGAACGACCTGCGCAAACTCGCCCACGCCACGGGCGTCGCCGACTCCGTCCACTTCACCGGCCCGGTGCCCTGGTCCGAGCTGCCCGCCCACTACGGCGCGGGCGACGTCTTCGCGATGCCCTGCCGGACGAGGCGGAAGGGGCTCGATGTGGAGGGTCTCGGCATCGTCTACCTGGAGGCGTCGGCGACGGGCCTGCCGGTCGTCGCCGGTGACTCGGGCGGCGCGCCGGACGCGGTGCTGGACGGCGAGACGGGGTGGGTGGTGAGGGGAGGCTCCCCGGAGGAGGCGGCCGACCGCATCATCACCCTCCTGGGAGACGCCGAACTGCGCGCTCGGATGGGGGAGCGGGGCAGGGAGTGGGTCGAGGAGAGGTGGCGCTGGGACCTGCTGGCGGAGAGGCTTCAAACGCTGCTGTAGCGCAACGCCCTTGTCTTTCAGGGGCGCGGGGAACTGCGCGACAAGCCACAAACAACCCGCACCCGCCCACAACGAATACGTGGCACCCACTAGGCGGAACCCAATAATCCGCACATGCTGCGCACATGACATCAAACCTGATGCAGCGTCAGCTGACAAGACGTCAAATCCTCGGCATGGCGGCACTCCAAACCGCAGCCACGCTCGGCTTCACCCGCATCGGCCTCCAGTCCGCCCGAGCAGCCCAGCCCGACGCCGTCGAATCCGCCCCCGCCATAGTCGTCGGTTCCGGCTACGGCGCCGCCGTGGCCGCCCTCCGCCTCGGCCAGGCCGGCATCCGCACCCTCGTCCTCGAAATGGGCCGCCTCTGGAACACCGCCGGCCCCGACGGCAAGGTCTTCTGCTCCACCGCCGCCCCCGACCGCCGCTCCATGTGGTTCCGCACCCGCACCGAGGCCCCGCTGGCCACCTTCCTGTGGCTGGACGTCGTCAACAAGGACATCAGCCCGTACCCGGGAGTCCTGGACCGCGTGCACTACGACCACATGTCCGTGTACGTGGGCCGGGGCGTCGGCGGCGGCTCCCTGGTCAACGGCGGCATGGCCGTCACCCCGCTCCAGTCCTACTTCGCCGAGCAGTTCCCGACCGTGGACACCGCGGAGATGTACCGCACCTACTTCCCGCGTGCCCGCTCCATGCTCGGCGTCAACACCGTCGACCCCGCGTGGTTCGAGTCGACCGAGTGGTACCGCTTCACCCGGATCTCCCGTAAGCACGCGAGCAACGCCGGTCTGAAGACCACCTTCGTGCCCAGTGTCTACGACTTCGGGTACATGCAGCGCGAGGCGGCCGGGACGGCCACCAAGTCCGCCCTCGCCGGCGAGGTCATCTACGGCAACAACCACGGCAAGCGCAGCCTCGACCAGACGTACCTCGCCTCCGCGCTCGGCACCGGGAACGTCACCATCCACACGCTGGAGCGGGTGAAGTCGATCAGCCGGTCCGCCGACGGGACGTACGTCCTGGCCGTCGACCGGACCGACGACACCGGTACCGTCGTGGAGACCAAGGAGTACGGCTGTACGTACCTCTTCCTCGGCGGCGGCAGCGTCGGTACCACCGAACTCCTCGTCCGGGCGCGGGAGTCGGGCACCCTGCCCGCCCTGGACGCCGGCGTCGGCACCGGGTGGGGGACCAACGGCAACGTCATGCTCGGGCGGGCCAACCACCTGTGGGACACCGTCGGGGCGAACCAGTCGACCATGCCGGTCATGGGCATCGACGACTGGGCCAACGCAGCCAACCCCGTCTTCGCCGAGATCGCGCCCTTGCCGACGGGCCTTGAGCACTGGGTCAGCCTCTATCTGGCGATCACCAAGAACCCGGAGCGCGCGTCGTTCTCGTACGACAGCGCCACCGGAGCCGTGAAGCTGGGGTGGAGTGCCGCCCAGAGTGCCGTGTCCGTGGGGATGGCGAAGAAGCTGTTCGACCGGATCAACCGGGCGAACGCCACGATCTACCGGTACGACCTGTTCGGCTCGGGCAACAAGGTCTTCGCCGACGACTTCACGTACCACCCGCTGGGCGGGTGCGTGCTGGGGAAGGCGACCGACGACTACGGCCGGGTGAAGGGGTACTCGCGGCTCTACGTCACCGACGGCTCGCTCGTGCCCGGGTCGATCGGTGTGAACCCGTTCGTGACGATCACCGCGCTCGCCGAACGCACGATGGCGCGGGTCCTCGTGGAGGACACCGCGCCATGACGCTTTTCCGGAAGGGGCCCTACTTCTGGTAGATCGCCTCGATCTCGTCCGCGAAGTCCTTCGCCACGACGTTGCGCTTGAGCTTCAGCGACGGCGTCAGATGGCCCGAGTCCTCCGTGAACTGGGAGGGGAGAATGCGGAACTTCCGCACCGATTCCGCCTTCGACACCGCGGCGTTGCCGTCGTCGACCGCCGACTGGATCGCGGCCAGCAGGTCGGGGTCCTCGTGCAGCGACGCCGCGGTGGAGCCCGCCGGTTTGCCGTGGTCGGCGCACCAGCGGCCCAGGAACTCCTCGTCGATGGTGACCAGCGCGCCCACGAACGGCCGCCCGTCGCCCACCACCATGCACTCGGCCACAAGCGCATGCGCCCGGATGCGGTCCTCGATCACGGCCGGGGCGACGTTCTTGCCGCCCGCGGTGACGATGATCTCCTTCTTGCGGCCGGTGATCCTGAGGTAGCCGTCCTCGTCGAGCGTGCCGATGTCGCCGGTGTGGAACCAGCCGTCGGCCAGCGCCTCCTCGGTCGCGCCCGGGTTGTTCCAGTACTCCTTGAACAGGTGCTCGCCGTGCAGCAGCACCTCACCGTCGTCGGCGATACGGATCACCGAGCCCGGCAGGGGCTGGCCGACCGTGCCGATCTTCTGGCGGTCCCAGGGGTTGAAGGCGGTGGCGGCGCAGGACTCGGTCAGGCCGTAGCCCTCCAGGACCGTGAAGCCGATGCCGCGGAAGAAGTGCCCGAGCCGCTCGCCCAGGGGGGCACCGCCGGAGATGGCGTACTCACCCTTGCCGCCGAGGACCGCGCGCAGCTTGCTGAAGACGAGCTTGTCGAAGACCTTGTGTTTGATCTTCAGGCCGACCGGCGGGCCGGACGGCGTGTCCAGCGCCTTGCTGTAGGCGATGGCCGTGTCCGCCGCCTTGTCGAAGATCTTGCCCTTGCCGTCGGCCTGCGCCTTGGCGCGTGCGCTGTTGTACACCTTCTCGAAGACGCGCGGCACGCCCAGGATCAGCGTCGGGCGGAACGCGGCGAGCTCGTCCGTGAGGTTCTTGATGTCCGGGACGGTGCCCAGCTTGATCGGCGCCATCATCGGCGCCACCTGCACCAGGCGGCCGAAGACGTGGGCCAGCGGGAGGAAGAGCAGGACCGAGCACTCGCCGGTGCGGAACAGGGGCCGCAGGCGCTCGACGATGTTGCCGCACTCGGCGAAGAAGCTGCGGTGGGTCAGCACGCAGCCCTTGGGGCGGCCGGTCGTGCCGGACGTGTACACGATCGTCGCCGGGTCGTCGGCCTTCGCCAGCGAGCTGCGCTCCTCGACGGTCGCGTCGCTGATGTCCTGCCCGAGCCGACCCAGCTCGTCCACACCTCCGGCCTCGATCTGCCAGACGTGCTTGAGCGCGGGCAGCCGGTCGCGCACCGACTCGACGGCGGCGGTGTGGCCGTCCAGCTCCGTGATCATGGCGGTCGCGCCCGAGTCGCCGAGGATCCACTGCACCTGCTCGGGCGAACTGGTCTCGTACACCGGCACGGTGACCGCACCGGCCGACCAGATCGCGAAGTCGAGCAGGGTCCACTCGTAGCGCGTACGGGACATCAGACCCACCCGGTCGCCCGGCCCGACCCCGGCGGCGATGAGCCCCTTCGCGGCCGCGTGCACCTCGGCGAGGAAGGTGGTGGCCGAGACGTCCTGCCAGGCACCGCCCACCTTGCGGGCGATGACGGCGACGTCCGGGTGCTGCGCGGCGTTTCTGCGGACGATGTCGGTCAGGTTGCCGTCCGCAGGGACCTCGTACAAAGCCGGAAGGCTGAACTCGCGCAAGACTGCTGCTCCTCATAGGGCGCCGGCGCCACGACGTTGTGCGATGCGACGGTGCGGTCCATGGCTCGGGCAAGTGCTCTGGGATTCACATGTTGAAATCCAGAGCACGACTGGACCGACCGGACGTTACCCGCCGGTATGGCCTCTTCGACAGGGGGGTCCGGCGAGATGTTCGCTGCGTCACACGGATTGGTACCTCTGCGCGCACAGTAGTCGAGCCATCTGACGACTGGCCAGTAACCATCGGTTCGGCCGCCACTGTTCACGTTTGCCGCACATGCTTACCCTTGATCGTCATGGCACCGACACCGACGGGAAACCGCAGGACCCGCGTCCACGTGGTCAGCGACGTACACGGCAACGCCCGCGATCTGGCCCGGGCCGGCGACGGCGCGGACGCCCTGATCTGCCTGGGCGACCTTGTGTTGTTCCTGGACTACGCCGACCACTCTCGCGGCATCTTCCCCGACCTGTTCGGCGTGGAGAACGCCGACCGCATCGTGGAGCTGCGCACCGCCCGGCGCTTCGAGGAGGCGCGGGAGCTCGGGGCGCGGCTGTGGGCCGGAATCGGCTCGGACCGGTGGGTGGTGATCGAGAAGGCGGTGCGCAAGCAGTACGCCGAGCTGTTCGCGGCGTTCCCGACACCGACGTACGCCACCTACGGCAATGTCGACATGCCGCCCCTGTGGCCGGAGTACGCCGGACCCGGCACGACGGTGCTGGACGGGGAGCGGGTCGAGATCGGCGGGTGGGTCTTCGGCTTCGTGGGCGGCGGCCTGCGCACACCGATGCGGACCCCCTACGAGATCAGCGACGAGGAGTACGCCGCGAAGATCGAGGCCGTGGGGGAGGTGGACGTGCTCTGCACGCACATTCCGCCGGAGGTCCCCGAGTTGGTGTACGACACGGTGGCCCGGCGCTTCGAGCGGGGAAGCAAGGCGCTGCTGGAGGCGATTCGCCGTACCCGCCCCCGCTACTCCCTGTTCGGGCATGTCCATCAGCCGCTGGTCCGCCGGATGCGGATCGGGGCGACGGAGTGCGTGAACGTGGGGCACTTCGCCGGGTCGGGGAAGCCGTGGGCGCTGGAGTGGTGAGGTGGGGTGAAGTCGGCTGGTCGGACGCGCGGTAGCCTTCACGCTGCGCACGCGTGCGCACCACGACTTCTTACCGGACCGCTTCTGGAGGAGCCACGGCGATGGCGGAACACACCAGCTCGAGCATCACGATCGAGGCGGCACCGGCCGATGTCATGGGGGTGATCGCCGACTTCGCGCGCTACCCGGACTGGACCGGTGAGGTGAAGGAGGCGGAGGTCCTCAAGACCGACGGCCAGGGGCGTGCCGAGCAGGTCCGGCTCGTCATGGACGCCGGCGCGATCAAGGACGACCAGGTACTGGGGTACACCTGGACCGGCGAGAACGAGGTGTCCTGGACGCTGGTGAAGTCCCAGATGCTGCGGTCGCTCGACGGCTCGTACATCCTGAAGCCGGCCGGGGCGGGGGCGACCGAGGTCACCTACCGGCTGACGGTCGACGTCAAGATCCCGATGCTGGGGATGATCAAGCGCAAGGCGGAGAAGGTCATCATCGACCGGGCGCTGGCGGGGCTGAAGAAGCGGGTGGAGTCCGCCAAGTAGGGGTTGCGCCGTGGGGGTGCCGGTGCCTTGCCGGGTGCGAGCCCGTCGTGGCTGGTCGCGCAGTTCCCCGCGCCCCTCAGGGCGTTGCAGCTCGGCCGCGGGCATGCGTGCCGCCTGGGGCGGCACGGGTGGGCGCGGGCGGCGCCCCGTCAGCGCCGGATTGCGCGACACCCCCCGCCCAGCCAGAGCGCCGGGCACCGCGGAACAGGGCTGAACCGCGACGTCCGTTACGGTTCACCCCCATGCGCACCATCCTGATCACCGGACCGGGCGGCAGCGGCCGTACCACCGTCGCGGCCGCCACCGCGCTCGCCGCCGCCCGCGAGGGCACCCGCACCCTCGTCCTCAGCGCCGACCGCACCGACACCCTGGGCGCGGCACTCGGCGCGAGCACGGGGCCGGACCCGACCGAGGCCGCGGCGAACCTCACCGCGTGGCGGCCCGACGCGGCGACCGGGTTCCGGGACGACCTCGCCGCCTTCCAGGAGCGCGCCTCCTCCGCCCTCGACCTGCTCGGCGCCTCCCGGCTCGACCCGGAAGAGGTCACCCCACTGCCCGGCGCCGAGGAACTCGCGCTGCTGAGGGCGCTGCGGGACGCCGCGCTGGCCGAGGCGCACGACCTCCTCGTCGTCGACCTGCCGGCCACCCCGCACGCCCTCGCCCTGCTCTCCCTCCCCGAAGAACTGCGCCGCTACCTGCGCCGGCTGCTTCCGCCCGAGCGGCAGGCGGCCCGCGCGCTGCGGCCCGTGCTGGGGCGGCTGGCCGGCGTTCCGATGCCCGCGGAGTGGCTGTACGAGACCGCGGCCCGCTGGGACCTCGACCTCGCCGCCGTCGAGGCCGTCGTCGCCGACCGCGACACCGTCGTACGGCTGGTCGCCGAGCCCGGCCCGGGCGGCGCCGACGCCGTACGGGCCGCCCGCCTCGCCCTCGCCCTGCGCGGCCTGCGCCCCGACCTGCTGGTCGCCAACCGGGTTCTGCCGGAGGCGGAGGCAGGGCCCGGCAGCTGGCTCGCCGGGCCCATCGCCCAGCAGCGCAAGACCCTGGAGGAGTGGCGGGAGGAGGGCCACGGCATCCAGGGTGTCGCCCACCTGGGGCGGGACCCGCGCGGCGCCCACGACCTCGCCGATCTCGCCGTGCCCACCGTCAACGACACGTCGTCCACGGTCGAGTGGCCCGTCACCGACCGGCTCGCCGAGGACGGCGTCCTCGTCTGGCACATCCCGCTGCCCGGCGCCGTACGCGACGAACTCGACCTCATCCGGCGCGGCGACGAACTCGTCGTCACCGCGGGGCAGTTCCGGCGTATCGTGCCGCTGCCGTCCGCGCTGCGCCGGTGCCGGGTGGACGGGGCCGCACTGCGGGACGGAGAGCTGCGGATCCGGTTCGCGCCGGACCCCGGTCTCTGGCCCGGCGCACGGTGAAGCAGGTACGCCCGTTCGGGTAACGTCGTAGAGACGAACCGTAGTCAGGAGTCCGTCATGAGCGAAGAGCTCCCCCCGTCCGACGCCGCGGAGCACGAGGCGATCGACGAGGTACGGGCGACCGACGCCGACGCCTGGGCGACGGCGTGCGCCGAGGACCTCGCCGAGGAGAAGGCGCGGCGCCGCGCCCAGTACGGTCCGCAGCCCGGCGCCGCCGCCGAGGAACTGCGCAAGCTCGTCGACGCCGTCGCGGACAAGCTGTCCACCCTCCAGTCCCCGCTGCTCGGCGCGGTCGCCGGACCCGCCGCCCAGCAGGTGGTCAAGCAGGTCGTGGAGCAGGCCAAAGCGGCCGTCGAGCCCGTGATAGAGCGCAACCCGGACGTCTTCGACCACCTCGCCGCGGCCGGCGGCGAACTCCTCGCCGCCTACCGCTCCGCGGTCCAGGCCCAGGAACGGCGCTGGACCACCCGGGAGACCGGCGGGCACGACCTGGACGAGCGCCCGGACCGCCCCGACCGGGGCGACGACGCCGGTCCCGGAGAACGCATCGACCTGGACTGATTCCCCCGGATCCAGAACCGTCGGCCGACCCCGTCCGCCGGGCGGACGACGGGGCCCCGACGACAGGGCCTCGGGTACGGTTGGCCGTAGCGGGGCTCGACCGAAACTGAGGGATTCATGGGACTCACCATCGGCGTCGACATCGGCGGCACGAAGATCGCGGCCGGCGTGGTCGACGAGGAAGGCAACATCCTCTCGACCCACAAGGTGCCGACCCCGGGCACGCCCGAGGGCATCGTGGACGCCATCGCCTCCGCGGTGGAGGGCGCGCGCGCCGGGCACGAGATCGTCGGCGTGGGTATCGGTGCGGCCGGTTACGTCAACCGCCAGCGCTCGGAGGTCTACTTCGCCCCGAACATCCACTGGCGCAACGAGCCGCTCAAGGAGAAGGTCGAGGCCCGCGTCGGCCTCCCGGTCGTCGTGGAGAACGACGCCAACGCGGCCGCGTGGGGCGAGTACAAGTTCGGCGCCGGCAAGGGCCACCGCAACGTCATCTGCATCACGCTGGGCACCGGCCTCGGCGGCGGCATCATCATCGGCAACAAGCTGCGCCGCGGGCACTACGGCGTGGCCGCCGAGTTCGGCCACATCCGCATGGTGCCGGACGGCCTGCTGTGCGGCTGCGGCTCGCAGGGCTGCTGGGAGCAGTACGCCTCCGGCCGCGCCCTGGTCAGATACGCCAAGCAGCGCGCCAACGCCACCCCGGAGCACGCCGAGATCCTGCTCGGCCTGGGCGACGGCAGCCCCGAGGGCATCGAGGGCAAGCACATCTCCATGGCCGCCCGCCAGGGCGACCCGGTCGCCGTCGACTCCTACCGCGAACTCGCCCGCTGGGCCGGCGCCGGCCTCGCCGACCTGGCCTCGCTCTTCGACCCGTCCGCCTTCATCGTCGGCGGCGGCCTCTCGGACGAGGGCGAACTCGTCCTCGACCCCATCCGCAAGTCCTACAAGCGCTGGCTGGTGGGCGGCAACTGGCGCCCGGTCGCCGACGTGATCGCCGCCCAGCTGGGCAACAAGGCGGGCCTGGTGGGCGCGGCGGACCTGGCTCGCGAGCCGGACCCGATCATGTAGGGGTCGGTTGTCCAGGGGTCGGTTTTCGACCTACGGGGCTGCGGTGCCCTCAGGGGCGCGGGGAACTGCGCGACAAGCCACGACGGACCGGTAGTCGCGCACAAACCTCGCGCCCCGAGCTGTTGGGCGTAAATTGATCGCCATGGAGTCGCTCCCCAATTCCCGTACGGAGCCCGACGGTTCAGCCGTGTTCCGAGTCCTCAGCTACAACATCCGCTCCATGCGCGACGACACCGACGCCCTCGCCCGCGTCATCACCGCCTGCAACCCCGACCTGGTCCTCATCCAGGAAGCTCCCCGTTTCTTCCGCTGGCGCAAGAAACTCTCCCGCCTGGCCCGCGCAGCGAACCTCGTCATCCTCACCGGCGGCGCCACGGCCGCCGGCCCGGCGATCCTCTGCAACCTGAGGGCCACCGTGGAGCGCACGGAGGACGTACTCCTCCCCCTCACCCCCGGACTCCACAGACGCGGCTTCGCCACGGCAGTGGTCCGTTTCGGCGCCGCCCGCCTGGGCGTCCTCAGCTGCCACCTCTCCTTGCAGAAGGACGAGCGCCATGAGCAGGGCGGCATGCTGCTCGACCGGCTCGCCGGGATGGGCGTGGAGCACGCCGTCGCGGGCGGCGACCTGAACGAACGCCCCGCCGGGCGCACCTTCCGCCGCATGGCCGACGATCTCCAGGACTGCTGGGCCACAGCGCCCTGGGGCGCCGAGTACACCTCGACCCCCGCCGACCCGCACCAGCGCATCGACGCGATCTTCGCCACCAAGGGCATCGAGGTGCTCGGCTGCGGTGTGCCCGTTGGCCATCCCGGTGTGACGGAGACAGACCTGAGGGCGGCCACGGACCACCTGCCGGTCCTGGCCGCCCTCAAAGTTCCGGCGTCCTAGAGCGTCCTAGACGACGGCGCCCCGCCCGGGATCGTCGTCGTCCTCGTCGTCCGTCTTCATCCGCATCACCAGCGTGGCGAACCCGCCCAGGAAGCCGCCGATGCCCAGCGTCGCCAGCCACCACGTCATGTCCCAGCCGAGCAGGACGGCGAGCAACAGCAGGATCGGCCCGCCGATCACCCCGAGCCAGGCGAACTTCGCGGTCGCGTCGGCGGCGGGCAGCGGCGGCGGCTCCGGCGGGACGAAGTGGCCCTCGTCGTCCGCGTCGAAGTCGTCCTCGGCCGGCTCGGGCACGCTGTAGTCGCGCGGGCCGACGCCGGGGGCGAAGGAGACGGAGCTGCCCAGCGGCTTGACCGGCTTGTCCTCCCGGGCATCCGTGGCCTCGTCGGCCTGCTTGGCCTTCGCGCCGTTCTCGCGTTTCTCGCTCTTCTCGCCCTTCTCGGGCTTGCGGTCCGCGTCCGCCCCGTCGCCCGTCCCGCCGTTCGTGCCGTCGTTCGTGCCGTCGTTCGTCTCGGACTCCAGCAGCGCCAGGTCCTCCACCGACTTGAACGGCTTGGAACCCGGAGGGTCCGGCGGCTCCTCGCCGTATCCGGCGACGATCGCGGCCCAGGCGGCGTCCTCGTCGAACGGGACGTGCTGCTCTTCCGGCTCGCGATCGTCGCGGTCCTCACGCTTCTCGCGGTCGGAGTCGTGCTCAGCCACGTGCAGTCGTCCCTTCTCTGCCGACGCCGGTAGCGAGCCGGTCGATGAAGCCGATGCTCTGCTCGAAGATCCGGTCCGCGTCATGGTCCAACGTCGCCACGTGATAGCTCTGTTCCAGCACGATCTCCGTTACGTCCGTGGACGACACCCGACTCAGGATCCGGGCCGAGTCCGCCGCCGGCACCGTGTGGTCCTGGGCGCTGCGCAGAAGCAGCAGTGGCTGGGTGACCTGCGGCAACTCGCCGTCGACCAGCCGGAAGAAGTTCCGCAGCGAGTGGGCCGCGTGCAGTGGCACCCGGCCGTACCCGATCTCGACGCCGCCCTCCTTGGCGATGTCGCCCACGATCCCCGGCGCCGTACGGACGAAGTGGCGGGACACCGGCAGGGTGTACGCGGAAAGGCCGTGCACCTTGTTCGCCGGGTTGACGACCAGCACGCCCGCGACGCCCTCCCCGTGCTTCGCGGCGAGCCGCAGGGCCAGGGTGCCGCCCATGGAGAGGCCGGCCACGAAGACCCGGGCACAACGGTCGCGCAGATTGCGCAGCTCGCGGTCCACCTCGGCGTACCAGTCCTGCCAGCCGGTGAGCCGCATGTCCTCCCAGCGTGTGCCGTGGCCCGGCAGCAGCGGCAGCGAGACGGTGTGCCCGCGCTCGGCGAGATACGCCGCCCAGGGACGCAGCGACTGGGGGGAGCCGGTGAAGCCGTGGCAGAGGAGAACCCCGGTCTCCCCGCCCTCGCGGCGGTACGGCTCGGCTCCAGGAAGGACCGGCACCTTACGGTCTCCTGTTCGTGAGAAGGGCCAGGTGTGGTTCACCGTACGCGACCGCACTGACACCGACCAGGGTCGCCGGACCCATTGACAGTGCTCCGGGTTAAGGTCTGATCGACAGACACAGGAGGCACTCGGTTGTTGTACGGCGCGATGAAGGTGGCCATCGGGGGACCGTTGAAGGTCGCCTTCAGGCCCTGGGTGGAGGGCCTGGAGAACGTTCCGGCCGAGGGCGCCGCGATCCTCGCGAGCAACCACCTCTCGTTTTCCGACTCGTTCTTCCTGCCCGCGGTCCTCGACCGCAAGGTGACCTTCATCGCGAAGGCCGAGTACTTCACGACGCCCGGCGTCAAAGGCCGGATGACGGCCGCGTTCTTCAAGGGCGTCGGCCAGCTGCCCGTGGACCGCTCCGGGGCGCGCGGGGCGGGCGAGGCGGCCATCAAGAGCGGCATAGAGGTGCTGGAGCGCGGTGAGCTGTTCGGCATCTATCCGGAGGGCACGCGCTCGCCCGACGGGCGTCTCTACCGGGGCAAGCCCGGCGGCCTCGCGCGCGTGGCGCTCGCCACCGGAGCGCCGGTGATCCCGGTCGCCATGATCGACACGGAGAAGATCCAGCCGCCCGGCCAGGTCATGCCCAAGCTCATGCGGCCGGGCATCCGGATCGGCAAGCCCCTGGACTTCAGCCGGTACCAGGGCATGGAGCACGACCGCTTCGTGCTCCGCGCGCTGACCGACGAGGTCATGTACGAGATCATGAAGCTCTCCGGCCAGGAGTACGTGGACATGTACGCGACGGCCGCCAAGCGGCAGCTCGCGGATGCCGCGAAAGCCGAGAAGGAACAGTCGAAGAAGGAACAGGCGAAGAAGCCGAAGTAGGCGGACGAGGAGCGGTCCGGGGCCCGGGCAGGGCAGTCCGGGCGGGCGACTCGAAAAACGGGGGTGGGGGAGATGGCCAAGCGTGAGCGGGTCATGAGGATGTCGGTCGAGCAGCCGCTGTGGCGTGCGCTCGCCGGTTACCGGGTGCTGACCATGGTGTACGCCATCGGCCTCTTCATCAGCGCCTACGACGAAGTCGCCCGCCCCTGGGTGGCCATCGCCTACTTCGTCGTACTGGCCGTCTGGACCCTGGCCACCCTGCCCAGGGTCGCGAACGCCGCGAGCTGCACCAAGCGTTTCCTCGTCCTGGACCTCACCGTCGCCCTGGCCGGCATCCTGCTCACCCGGCTCGCCGAGACGCCCGCGCGGATCGACGCCGGTTCCCCGACCCTGCCGTCGATATGGACCGCGGGCGCCGTGCTCGCGTTCGCCATCAAGGGCGGCTGGCGCTGGGCCGCCTTCGCCTCGACGCTGGTCGCCGCCGCCAACCTGATCCACCGCTCCGGCGTACCGACCCGCGACACCGTCCACATGGTGCTGCTCGTCTGGATCGCCTCCATCGCCATCGGCTACGTCGTCGAGGTCGCCCGCGCCTCCGAGCGCACCCTCGCCCGCGCCCTGGAGATCGAGGCGGCGACCCGGGAGCGGGAGCGGCTCGCCCGGGACATCCACGACAGCGTGCTCCAGGTGCTGGCGATGGTGCAGCGGCGCGGCGCGGTCATCGGCGGCGAGGCGGCCGAGCTGGGCCGGATGGCCGGTGAGCAGGAGGTCGCGCTGCGCACGCTGGTCTCGGGTGGGCTGCTGCCCGTGTCCCGGGTGTCGGAGGACATCGCCGAGGGCGCCGTCGTACGGGCCGTGGAGGAGCCGGACGACTCCACCGGGCCCGTCGATCTGCGCGCGCTGCTCGCCCCGTACGCCGGCGCCATGGTCAGCCTCGCCGAGCCCGGCGCGCCCGTGACGCTGGCCCCGCCCGCCGCGCGGGAGCTGGCCGCGGCCGTGGGGGCCGCCCTGGACAACGTCCGCAAGCACGCGGGGGAGCACGCGCGCGCGTGGATCCTCGTCGAGGACGAGCCCGACGAGGTGATCGTCACCGTACGGGACGACGGCCCCGGCATCCCCGAGGGCCGGCTCGCACAGGCCGAGGGCGAGGGCCGGCTCGGGGTCGCCCTGTCGATCCGGGGACGGCTGCGGGACCTCGGCGGCAGCGCCGAGCTGATCTCGGTGCCGGGCCAGGGCACCGAAGTGGAACTGAAAGTACCGAAGGCCGACAGCGCTTCACGGGGGAAGGCGGGACAGCGATGACGGACACCGCGACCGGGCAGGACGGACAGCAGGGCGCGATCAAGGTCATGGTGGTCGACGACCACCCCATGTGGCGCGACGCGGTCGCCCGCGACCTGGCCGAGTCCGGCCTCGACGTGGTCGCCACGGCGGGCGACGGCGACCAGGCCGTACGCCGCGCCAAGGCCGCCGCCCCCGACGTCCTCGTCCTGGACCTCAACCTGCCCGCCAAGCCCGGCGTCCAGGTCTGCAAGGAGCTGGTCGCGCACAACCCCGCGCTCCGCGTCCTGGTGCTCTCCGCGAGCGGCGAGCACGCCGACGTCCTGGAGGCCGTGAAGTCGGGCGCCACCGGCTATCTGCTGAAGTCGGCCTCGACGGAGGAACTCCTCGACGCGGTGCGCCGTACGGCCGTCGGCGACCCGGTGTTCACCCCGGGCCTGGCCGGTCTGGTCCTCGGTGAGTACCGCCGTCTCGCCTCCGACCCGGGTCCCGCCGCCCCGGACGCCGACCAGCCGAAGGCCCCGCAGCTCACCGAGCGCGAGACCGAGGTGCTGCGGCTCGTCGCCAAGGGCCTGAGCTACAAGCAGATCGCCGAACGCCTGGTCATCTCCCACCGCACGGTGCAGAACCACGTCCAGAACACTCTCGGCAAACTCCAGCTGCACAACCGGGTGGAGCTGGTGCGGTACGCGATAGAGCGCGGTCTCGACGACGAGTGATCCATCGGCCGTCCGGTTGACGGCGCGTAAACCGAACACCCGGCGGTTCACCGGAATTGCCGCTCCTACCCATCCCGCTGTGACCTGGATCACCATTAGCGTGGCCTCACCAGGCAACCGCGGCGAAGGGACATTTCCATGCGGGTCGGAGTACTGACCGGAGGCGGCGACTGCCCCGGTCTTAACGCCGTCATCCGGGCCGTCGTCCGCAAGGGCGTGCAGGAGTACGGCTACGACTTCGTGGGCTTCCGGGACGGCTGGCGAGGTCCGCTCGAGAACGACACCGTCCGTCTCGACATCCCCGCCGTGCGCGGCATCCTGCCCCGCGGCGGCACCATCCTCGGCTCCTCGCGCACCAACCCGCTGAAGCAGGAGGACGGCATCCGGCGCATCAAGGAGAACCTCGCCAAGCAGGAGGTCGAGGCGCTCATCGCGATCGGCGGCGAGGACACCCTCGGCGTCGCCGCCCGCCTCTCCGACGAGTACGGCGTGCCCTGCGTCGGCGTACCCAAGACGATCGACAACGACCTGTCCGCGACCGACTACACCTTCGGCTTCGACACCGCCGTCGGCATCGCGACCGAGGCGATCGACCGGCTGCACACCACCGCCGAGTCCCATATGCGGGTCCTGGTCTGCGAGGTGATGGGCCGTCACGCCGGCTGGATCGCCATCCACTCCGGGCTGGCCGGCGGCGCCAACGTCATCCTCATCCCCGAGCAGCGCTTCGACGTCGACCAGGTCTGTGCCTGGATCGCCTCCCGCTTCAAGGCCTCGTACGCCCCCATCGTGGTGGTCGCCGAAGGCGCCATGCCGAAGGACGGCGACATGGTCCTCAAGGACGAGTCGCTGGACTCCTTCGGGCACGTCCGGCTCTCCGGCGTCGGCGAATGGCTGGCCAAGGAGATCGAGAAGCGCACGGGCAAGGAGGCCCGCACCACGGTCCTCGGCCACATCCAGCGCGGCGGCACCCCGAGCGCCTTCGACCGCTGGCTCGCCACGCGCTTCGGCCTGCACGCCATCGAGGCCGTGCGCGACGGCGACTTCGGCAAGATGGTCGCCCTGCGCGGCACGGACATCGTCCGCGTCCCGATCGGGGAGGCGACGGCCAAGCTGAAGACGGTCGACCCGAAGCTGTACGACGAGGTCGGGGTCTTCTTCGGCTGACGGCAGGCGTGAGCGGAGGTCCGGGGGCGGCAGCCCCCGGACGACTAAACGGTCGTGTTCCGCAGCTGACCGACCAACTCCCGTACGAGGGCAGCCCCGTTCAGTGTCAGGACCGACTCCGGGTGGAACTGCACCCCGGCGAACCCGGGCCCCCGTACGGCGTGCACCTCCGCATTGTCGGCCCGGCTGACCTCGATGCCGTGTGCGCCCAACTCCTCGGCCACCTCGTCGTCGCAGCGCGCCACGAAGCTGTTGTAGAAGCCGACCGTCTCGGCCCGCCCGAACAGGTCGATCGTCGCCTGCGCGCCCTGGTACGGCACTTCCTTGCGTACGATCTCCAGGCCCAGCTCGGCCGCGATCAGCTCATGGCCGAGGCAGACTCCGAGGACGCCGTGCCGGTGGTTGCCGATCACCTCGGCGGTGAGGCCGCGTAGCAGCCGCATCTTCGGGTCGGTGAGATCGGACGGATCTCCAGGGCCGGGGCCCAGCACGACCGGCCCGTCGTGCGCGCGCACCGCTTCCCGCACCCCGTCCTCGTCGTACCGCCGGACGGTCACCTCCAGGCCGCTCGACCGCAGCACGTGGGCCAGCATCGCCGTGAAGGTGTCCTCGCCGTCGACGACCAGCGCGTGTCCGGTGAGCTCCTCGGACCGCTCCTGCAACCGCAGCCAGAAGGGGGCCAGCGACGCCCGGCGTCCGTCGAGCGCGGCACGCACGCGTGGGTCGTCGGCGAGACGTACGCGCGCGTGCTCCTCGCGCGGGCGGGACAGCCGTACGCCAAGAGCCGCCAGCACTCCCGCCGCCTTGGCATGCGTCTCCGCGACCTCGCTCTCCGGCTCGGACCCGCGCACGAGCGTCGCGCCGACCGGTACCCGCAGCCCGCCGTCCGCGTCGATGTCGGCGGTGCGGATGAGGATGGGGGAGTCCAGGGTCTGGGCCCCGCCGGCGTCCCGGCCGATCAGGGCCAGCGCACCGGCGTAGTACCCGCGCCCGCCGACCTCGTGCCGCTCGATGACCCGGCAGGCGTTCTGCACGGGCGAGCCGGTGACCGTGGCCGCGAACATGGTCTCCTTCAGGACCTCCCGCACATCCAGCGAGGACTTCCCGCGCAGCTCGTACTCGGTGTGTGCGAGGTGCGCCATCTCCTTCAGCCGGGGCCCCACGACCACCCCGCCCATGTCGCCGACGGTGCACATCATCTTGAGCTCCTCGTCGACGACCATCGACAGCTCCTCGATCTCCTTGCCGTCGGCGAGGAAGTCCAGCAGATGCTCGGGGGTGGGGCCCTCGGCGGGGTAGCGGTACGTCCCACTGATCGGGTTCATGACGACGGTGCCGCCGGACATCCGCACATGCACCTCGGGGCTCGCGCCGACCAGCGTCCGGTCCCCGGTGTGCACGACGAACGTCCAGTACGCGCCCCGCTCGCCCTCCAGCAGCCGCCGGAACAGCGCCAGCGCGTCGGCCCGACCGAACCCCGGGATCACCCCCTCGTACGTCCGCCGGATCACGAAGTTCGCGCCCTCGCCGCGCCCGATCTCGTCCCGCAGCACCCGCCCGACGATCTCGCGGTACTCCTCGTCGGCGACGTCGAAGCCACCGCCCTCGACCCGCACGTCGTGGGCCGGGAGCTGCTCCAGGGCTTCGGCGAGCGGGATGCCGTACGTCTCCTCGGGGGCCAGCACCGTGAGGGGCGTGCCGTCGTCGCGGACGTCGAAGCCGCGCTCGCGGATCTGCCGGAAGGGGACGAGCGCCAGGCCCTCGTCGGGGAGGTCGGCCAGGCGGTCGTACGTGGTGACCGGGCCGATCAGGACCTCGACCGTCGCGCTTTCTTCGACGGCGCGGCCCGGTGTGCGGCGGCGCAGCAGGGCGAACGGGCGGGGATCGTCCAGCAAGCCGAGCAGGTTCATGGGTCCGTGCTCCTTCTCAGTGAGACTCGGTGGTGCTCAGTCGGAGAGGAACGGACTTGGGAAACGCCGAAGGCCGCCCCTCGGGCGGCCTTCGCGAAGTCTGTCGTACGCGCGATCAGTGGGCCGCCGGATGAGCGGTCCACCACCAGTTCTGGGTCGAGTGCGCGAACATGCGAGGCACCCTACCCCAAAGCCCGGTGTCCGGGACGTGTACCCCGTGTCTCAATTGCTGGGCATGGGGCAGGACGCCCGACACGACCCCGTAATGTTGAGTGCGTGACCGTGAACGCTAAGACCAGCGCGAGCGCTGGCAACACCTGGCGAGACCTGCCCGCGGCGCAGCAGCCCGAGTACCCCGACACCGAGGCTCTGCGCGCAGTCGTTGCGGAGCTGGAGTCGTATCCGCCGCTCGTCTTCGCGGGCGAGTGCGACCAGCTGCGTGCCCGGATGGCGGCCGTCGCCAAGGGAGAGGCGTTCCTCCTCCAGGGCGGCGACTGCGCCGAGGCCTTCGACGCGGTGTCCGCCGACCACATCCGCAACAAGCTCAAGACCCTGCTCCAGATGGGCGCCGTGCTGACGTACGCCGCCTCGGTGCCGGTCGTGAAGGTCGGCCGTATCGCCGGCCAGTACTCCAAGCCGCGCTCCAAGGGCACCGAGACCCGCGACGGCGTGACCCTGCCGACCTACCGCGGCGACTCGGTCAACGGCTTCGACTTCAACGAGGCCGCCCGCGTCCCGGACCCCGAGCGCCTGAAGCGGATGTACAACGCCTCCGCCTCGACGCTCAACCTGGTGCGCGCCTTCACCACCGGCGGTTACGCCGACCTGCGCCAGGTGCACGCCTGGAACCAGGACTTCGTGAAGTCGTCCCCGTCGGGACAGCGCTACGAGCAGCTGGCGCGCGAGATCGACCAGGCGCTGAACTTCATGCACGCCTGCGGGGCCGACCCGGAGGAGTTCAAGACCGTCGAGTTCTACTCCTCGCACGAGGCGCTGCTGCTCGACTACGAGTCGGCGCTGACCAGGGTCGACTCCCGCACGGGCAAGCTGTACGACGTCTCGGCGCACATGGTGTGGATCGGTGAGCGCACCCGGCAGCTGGACCACGCGCACATCGAGTTCGCCTCGAAGATTCGCAACCCGATCGGCATCAAGCTCGGCCCGTCGACGACGGCCGAGGAGGCGCTGAAGTACATCGAGCGCCTGGACCCCGACCGTGAGCCGGGCCGGCTGACCTTCATCGTCCGCATGGGCGCCGACAAGGTCCGCGACAAGCTCCCCGAGCTGGTCGAGAAGGTCACCGCCTCGGCCGCGACCGTGGCCTGGGTGACCGACCCGATGCACGGCAACACCTTCGAGGCGGCCTCCGGTCACAAGACCCGCCGCTTCGACGACGTGCTCGACGAGGTCAAGGGCTTCTTCGAGGTCCACAAGGCGCTCGGCACCCACCCGGGCGGCATCCACGTGGAGCTCACCGGTGACGACGTCACCGAGTGCGTGGGCGGCGGCGACGAGATCTTCGTCGACGATCTGCACCAGCGCTACGAGACGGCCTGCGACCCGCGGCTCAACCGCAGCCAGTCGCTCGACCTGGCCTTCCTCGTCGCGGAGATGTACCGGGACCAGTGACGGGATCGCCTGTCACAGGAGCGTGAGTGGGGCGCGGATCACATTCGATCCGCGCCCCACAGCACTTTTACCGTTCCGGTGAGCCGGGTAAGGTTAGGTTAGCCTCACCGATCAAGGGGATGGCACGACTTCGATCCCGGCGGGAGGTGGTCCGCGTGTACGTCTGTAGTTGCTTCGGTGTCACCGAGCAGCAGGTCAAGAAGCACGCGGAGGACGGCGCCTGTACGCCCCGCCAGATAGCGTCCGCCTGCAAGGCCGGCACCGACTGCGGCTCGTGCGTACGCCGGATCCAGGCGATCCTGGGCCGGGCCGCGTGCCCCCGTCGTGAGCTGGCCGACCAGGGCAAGCCGGTGCTCACCGACCTGGCGGACGCGGCGTAGCTCCTGTCGCCTCGTCGGCTCCCTAGCTCGGCTGCTCGATCTGCTGCGCGAGGTACAGCGCCTCACCCAGCTTGTCGATGAGCTCCAGCTGGGTGTCCAGGTAGTCGATGTGGTGCTCCTCGTCCTCGAGGATCGACTCGAAGAGGTTCGCGGACGTGATGTCGCCCTTGGTGCGCATCACCTCGATACCCCGCTTGAGGCGGTCGATCGCCTCGACCTCGACCTGCCGGTCGGCCTGGAACATCTCGGTGACCGTCTGACCGACCCGCACATGGAACAGGCGCTGGTAGTTGGGCAGGCCGTCCAGCATGAGGATGCGCTCGGTGATCTTGTCCGCGTGCTTCATCTCATCGATGGACTCTTCACGCGTGTACTTGGCGAGCTTCGTCCAGCCTTTGTTGTCCTGGATCCGGTAGTGCAGCCAGTACTGGTTGATCGCCGTCAGCTCGCCGGTCAGCTGCTCGTTGAGGAATTCGAGGACCTCGGGGTCGCCCTGCATCGCAGAGGCTCCTTCCACGCGGGGGAACTGGCAGGTTGCGCCGCATGATTGCACCGGCAGGGAAGATCGTCCAGTAAGTCTTCACTTAGTAAGTTAGGGCATGCTTAGTCCGTTATGAGGTGAATTGGGGAGGGGTGTGGTCAGGTGCACTGCCCCGGGTCTGTCAGGATGGAGTCATGGGTCAGCCGGTGGAGCGCGAAGGTGGAGCAGCAGCACACTCCGAGCTTCCGCCGGGACAGCGCGTGCAGCGCGGCTGGCCCGTCACGCACTACGGACCGGTTCCCAAGTTCCGGCCCGAACGCTGGGAGTTCAGGGTGTTCGGGGCGACCGCCGACGGCGAGAAGCACTGCTGGACCCATGAGGAGTTCACGGCCCTGCCGTACAAGACCGTCCTCGCCGATCTGCACTGCGTCACGAAGTTCAGCATGCTCGGTGCGGAGTGGGGCGGCATTCCGGCCCGGACGATCCTGGAGATCGCCCCGCCGGCGCCGGCCGTCACCCATGTGATGGTGTGGGCGGAGTACGGCTTCAGCTCCAACCTGCGCCTCGCCGACTTCGCCTCCGAGCGCGCGATCTTCGCCACCCACAAGGACGGCGAACTGCTCACGGCGGAGCACGGTTTCCCGCTCCGCCTGGTCGTCCCCCATCTGTACGCCTGGAAGGGGCCCAAGTGGGTCCGGGGCGTGGAGTACATGACCGCCGATCGCCGCGGCTTCTGGGAGGAGCGCGGCTACCACAACATCGGCGACCCCTGGAAGGAACAGCGGTACTCGTACCAGGAGGAGCCCGGGGACGGGCCCGAGCTCTGACTCCCGTCGTCGGTCAGCCGTGGTACTGGTGCACCACCGCGTGGCCCTTTCCGCGCCCGATCATCCACTTGTTGACCGGTGTCGTCAGGACGAAGGCGACGGCCAGCGCGATGGCCAGCACCCACCAGAACAGCGGGTCGGCGAGTTCGGCGTCCATGGCGCCCGGCCACAGCACGATCACGCCGTTGTCGACCAGTTCCATCACGGCGATGGACAGGGTGTCCGCGGCCAGCGCCACCTTGAGCGCGGCGCGCAGGCCGACGCCCGCCTTCAGTACTCCGCGCAGGGTCAGGGCGTAGCCGAAGAAGAAGGCCAGGACAATCGCCAGGATCAGCGTGGGCGCCGCGGCCCAGCCGAGTGCGGTGCCGATCACCATGCCCAGCACCTCGCCGATGGCGCAGCCGGTGAGGCAGTGCAGCGTGGCCCGGACGGCCATCGCCCAGGTGCTGGTCGCCGCCACCTCCTGGTGGTGAGTGTGTGACACGTGCGCCTCGTGCTGCATGGCTGCCCCCAATGTCAGGTCACGGTTCCTGCATCGAGCGAGAACGGTATACCCCCTGGGGTATTCCCCAACGGCTTACGCGTCCCGAAGTTTCTTCAGCCGCTCCACGTCCGCCGCGTGTCCTTCCTTCCCTCCGGGAGTCTCGATGATCAGGGGTACGCCCGCCGTGGCCGGGTGGGTCATCAGCGCCCGGAACGGGTCCTCGCCGATATGACCTGCGCCGATGTTCTCGTGCCGGTCCTTGTGCGCGCCGACGACGTCCTTGGAGTCATTGGCGTGGATCAGCTTCAGCCGCCCCTCGCCGACGGTTTCCACCAGCAGGTCGAGCGTCTGGTGCATCCCGGACGGGCCGGTCAGGTCATGGCCGGCGGCGAAGATGTGGCAGGTGTCCAGGCACACGCCCAGCTTCGGATGGGCGTCCAGCGCCTCGAAGTACGGCCCGAAGTCCCAGGTGCGGGAGCAGAGCGAGGCGCCTTGGCCTGCGGTGGACTCCAGGAGCAGATACGGGTCGTCGTCGTGGGTCAGCTCGTCGAGCAGCGGCAGCAGGTGCTCCCGTACCTGCTTCAGAGCCACCGAACGCTCTCGGCCGCCGGTCGCGCTGCCCGTGTGGACGACCACGCCCAGCGCCCCGATCTCACGCCCGCGGCGCAGCGAGTGCCGTAGCGACTCCACCGACTTCTCGACCGTCGCCTCGGTGTGCGAGCCGAAGTTGATCAGGTACGGCGCATGCACATACGCCGGGATCGACTCGGCCGCGCAGATCGCGCGGAACTCCTCGTCCTGGCGCGGGTTCCCGGCCGGCGTCGCCCAGCCGCGCGGGTTGGCGACGAAGACCTGGACCGTCTCGGCCCTGAGGTCGTGGGCGTAGGTGAGCCCGACGGAGCTGAGGCCGCCGGCCACGGGGACGTGACCGCCGACGGGGTTGCGGGAGGGACCGGGAGGGGTTCCCGGGGCGGCGGACTGCTGACTCTTCACCTGTTCAGGGTGTCATGGCCGCCACCCGCCCCGGTCATCGGATGGTGATCGTGATCGTCGACCCCTTGGGCGCCGTCTTCCCGCCCTTCACGGACTGCTTCTTGACGGTGTCGCCGAACAGCCCGAGCAGGCCACGGTCCTCGTCGACCTCGAAGCCGGCGGCCTTCAGCTGCGCCGTGGCGTCGTCGACGTTGTCGCCGACGACGTCCGGGACCTCGATCATCTCGGGCCCCTTGGACAGCGTCAGGGTGACGGTGTCCCCCTCGGCGGCCGGCTTGCCGCCCGCTGCCGGGGTCTGCTGGGCGACCTGGCCCGCGTCGAACCCGGAGTTCACCCGCGTGGGGGCGATCTTCACCTTCAGGCCGGCCTGCTCCAGCTCGGCCCGCGCGGCGGCCGGGCTCTCGCCGGTGACGTCCGGGACGTCCACCGGGCTGCCCTTGCTGACGGTGAGCTCGATCGCGGAGCCGGAGCGGACCTTGGTGTCGGTTCTGGGGACCGAGGAGATCACTGAACCCCTGGTGACGTCGTCGTTGAACTCCCGGGTCACCCTGCCCGGCTCCAGGCCGATCTCCTTCAGCTCGCTCTTCGCCTTGTCCAGCGGATAGCCCTGGAGATCGGGCACCTTCACGGTCTTCGGCCCCAGTGAGAGGACCAGACCCACGGAGTCGTTGTGCCGGATGCGGGAGCCCGACTTCGGGTCCGAGCTGATGACGGTGCCACGATCGAAGGTGTCACTGTAGGCGCGCTCGACCTTGCCGACCTCCAGCCCGGCGTCCTCCAGCCGGTCCTTGGCCTGTGCCTCGGTCTTGGAGAGCAGCGGCGGAACCTCGGTGAACTGGCCGGAGTTGATGTACCAGATGCCGACGCCGAGGCCGAGGGCCAGCAGGACGGCGGCGACGATGATCAACGGGCCGCGCGGAGCACGCGCGGTACGCCCCCGCCGGCGTGGCGGGGGCGGGGGAGTCGCCAGCCGGCTGGTCCGGTTGAAGACGGCCTCGGGCTCGTCCTCGTTCACGGGCAGCGGCCGCTGGATCGTCAGCGCGCGCGGGATCACGCTCGTACGGTCGTCGGCGTTGCCGTGCTCCGTCGTGAGCGCCTGCGGCGGAACCGCGTCCAGCTGGTCCTCGCTCAGCGCGGCACGCGCCTGACGGACCTGCCCGAGCAGCGCCACGGCGTCGTACGGGCGGATCTCCGGGGTGCGTGCGGTGGCCGACGCGACCAGCTCGTCGAGCTCGTACGCCAGCCCGGGCACGATCGCCGAGGGCGGCGGGACGTCGTCGTGCAGGTGCTTGTAGAGCACCACAGCGGGGGAGTCGCCGTCGTGCGGCTTGTCACCGGTGAGCATCTCGTACAGCACGACCCCGCACGCGTACACGTCGACGCGGGCGTCGGCGGTGCCGGGCTGCTCGATCTGCTCGGGCGCGAGATAGGAGACGGTGCCGAGCACGGCACCGGTGGTGCTGGTCACGGTGTCCACGGACCGCACGAGCCCGAAGTCGGCGACCTTGACCCGGCCGTCGTCCCCTATCAGCACGTTCTCCGGCTTCATGTCCCGGTGCACGAAACCGGCCCGGTGCGCGGCGCCGAGCGCGGCGAGCACCGGCTCCAGGATGTCCAGGGCGGCCCGGGGCTGGAGCGCCCCGCGCTCGCGCAGGACGTCACGCAGGGTGCAGCCCGCGACGTACTCCATGGCGAGATAGACGTACGACCCGTCGGTGCCCTGGTCGAAGACCTGCACCACGTTGGGGTGCGCCAGCCGGGCGACGGACTTCGCCTCCCGGATGAACCGCTCGACGAAGACCCCGTCCACCGCCAGCGCCGGATGCATCACCTTGAGCGCGAGCACGCGGTCCAGGCGGGTGTCCACGGCCCGGTAGACCGTGGCCATCCCGCCGACGGCGATCCGCGCGTCCACGCGATACCGGCCGTCGAGCACCTGCCCGACCAGAGGGTCCTGAAGGGTCGTATCCACGCAGGTGAGTGTACGAGCCGTCACTGACACGCCGACGGGTTCGGCCGGGATCGGGCCGGTACTGAAGCCGACCTGTGACGGACGCCTCATGGGCCGAAGGCTTTCTGTCGAACGCGCGTTCAGAAGGCGGGGCGTTCCGGATCCAGCCGTGCCATGCCCTCAACCGGAGAGGACGCCTCCGCGAAGTGCCGCTTCGGAATCCGCCCCGCCCGGTACGCCAGCCGCCCCGCCTCCACCGCGTGCCGCATCGCGTCGGCCATCAGCACCGGCTCCTGCGCCCGCGTCACCGCCGAGGCGAGCATCACGCCCGCGCACCCCAGCTCCATCGCGAGCGCCGCGTCCGACGCCGTACCGGCGCCCGCGTCCAGAATCACCGGCACGCGCGCGTGCTCCATGATCAACTGGAAGTTGTGCGGATTGCGGATGCCGAGCCCCGACCCGATCGGGGAGCCGAGCGGCATGATCGCCGCACAGCCGACGTCCTCCAGCTTGCGCGCCAGCACAGGGTCGTCGTTCGTGTACGGCAGCACGGTGAACCCGTCGTCCACCAGCGTCTCCGCGGCGTCCAGCAGCTCGATCGGGTCCGGCAGCAGCGTCCGCTCGTCGGCGATGACCTCCAGCTTGACCAGATCCGTACCGAGCGCCTCGCGCGCGAGGCGGGCCGTCAGCACGGCCTCTCCCGCCGTGAAGCACCCCGCGGTGTTCGGCAGCACCCGGATCCCGAGCTTTTCCAGGACCGACAGCACGGAGCCGTGCACCGAAGGATCCACCCGCCGCATCGCGACCGTGGTCAGCTCCGTCCCGGACGCCACCAGCGCCCGCTCCAGGACCTCCAGGCTGGGCGCCCCGCCCGTGCCCATGATCAGCCGGGACGTGAAGGACGTGTCGCCGATGACAAAGGGATCGTCGGCCATGGTTCAGCCTCCTTGGACGGCGGTGAGGACCTCGACGCGGTCCCCCTCGGAGAGGGACGTCGACGGCCACTGCGCGCGCGGGACGACGGTTTCGTTGAGGGCGGCGGCCACTCCGGAGGGCGCCGCGGTGAGGGACTTGACGAGCGCGTCGAGAGCCGTGCCGGGCTCGATCTGCCGACGCTCGCCGTTGACCGAGATGGTGACCGGGGTGACCGGGAGGTTCATGCGGGCTGCTCCGTGAGTGCGGCGGCGCCGAAGCGCCGGGGCGTGAACGGCCGGGCCTCGTCCGGGAGTTCACCGGTGGTCAGGACCTGCGCCATGGCATCGCCGGTGACCGGCGTCAGCAGCACGCCGTTGCGGTAGTGCCCGGTGGCCAGCGACAGCCCGGCCAGCTCGGTCCGCCCGAGCAGCGGCGCGTTGTCGGGTGAGCCGGGGCGCAGTCCCGCGCGGGTCTCGGTGAGCGGCAGCTCGGTGATGCCCGGCACCAGCTCGTGGGCGTCGCGCAGCAGCTCGTACACCCCGCCCGCGGTCACCGTCGTGTCCCAGCCCAGCTCCTCGCTCGTGGCCCCGACGACCAGCTCCCCGCTCTCGCGCGGCACCAGGTACACCTGACTGCCCCGCACCACGGCCCGCACGGTCCGGCTCAGGAACGGCGCGTACCGCTTCGGCACGGTCAGCCGCAGCACCTGCCCCTTCACGGGACGCACCGGCGGCAGTACGTCGTCCGGGACGCCCGCGAGCCGCCCGCTGAGGCTGCCGGCCGCGAGGACCACCTGCCCGGCGCCGAGCTCGGTACCGCCCGTCGTGGTGACACCGGCAGCCCGGTCCCGTACCACGTCGAGGCGCGCGGCCCAGGTGCGGTGGAAGACGACCCCCGCCCCCTCGCACGCGGCCACCAGCGCGCCGGCCAGCCGCCGCGGGTCGATCTGGTGGTCGCCGTCCACCCGGAGTCCGCCGCGCACACCCGGCGCGAGCATCGGCTCCAGGCGCCGGCACTCACGCCCCGACAGCCACTCGGACTCCAACCCCGACCGGCGTTGCAGGGTGTGCAGTTCGCGCAGATGGGCGCGGTCGTCGGCGTCCAGGGCCACGGCGAGCGTGCCGCACCGGCGATAGCCGAGGTCGTGGCCGGTGAGGTCGGTCAGCTCGGCCGCGAAGTCCGGGTAGCGGCGGGCCGAGGCGAGATTCAGGCCGAGCAGGGTCTGCTCGCCGTAGTGCAGTTCCGTGACGGCGGCCAGCATGCCCGCGGCCACCTGGGCGGCGCCGCCGCCCGGCTCGGGGTCCACGACGGTCGTCGTGAACCCGTGTTGCGCGGCCCGCCATGCCGTGACCAGGCCGATGATTCCGCCCCCGATGACGAGGACGTCTGACGTTCGCGTATGCGACATGGGCGTCCAGCCCCTCCCTTCGCCGGCATGACCCGGATCAGGTTCGTACGGTCGGAGGCCGCCAGCCTCCCTCTCAGCCCGGTGCGTCCGGGCTCCCGCGAGTGCTCTACGTTGGCCACCCTAGCCGTCCGCCGTAAGTCTCAGTAAGGGAGCCTTCGCCCGTGGCCCGCCCGCCCGTCTCCCACCACCACCCTCAAACCAGGGGCTCCGCCCCGCCCCATAGATCTCTCGACGGTCTCGTCCTCGCCCCCGTGGCCGACCAAGCCCCAGGTCAGGTGGGTACCCGCACCCGGTTCACGTACCACGAGAAGGACGGCGAGATCTGGGCCGAGTACAGCGGCGGAGACGTCGTGCGCGGGCACCTGGTGGGCACCAGGGACGGTGACCGGCTGGACTTCCGGTACGTACAGCTGAAGCGGGACGGGACGACCTCGTCGGGGCACTGTGTGTCGACGGTGGTCGAACTGCCCGACGGGCGGGTGCGACTGGACGAGACCTGGGAGTGGGAGTCGCAGGACGGCTCGGGAACCAGCGTTGTGGAGCAGCTCACCCAGCACGCCCCCTGACTGACGAACAGTCACTTGTCTATGGTGATCAGGTGAGCGAGCAGACGCAGCAACTGGGCACGTCACCGACGTCCCGCGTGGTCATCGCCGGTGCGGGCATGGCCGGGGTGCAGACAGCGGTCGCCCTGCGGGAACAGGGCTTCACCGGGACCGTCACCCTGATCGGCGCCGAGCCCCACCAGCCGTACGACCGGCCGCCCCTGTCCAAGGCCGTACTGCTCGGAAAGGCCGAGGGCTCCGCCTTCGACGTCGACTTCGAGGCACTCGGCATCGAACTGCGGCTGGGCCGCGAGGTGCTGGGCGTGCGCCCCGCCGACCACGAACTGGACACCGAGGCCGGGCCGGTCCCGTACGACGCCCTCGTCCTCGCCACCGGCGCCGAACCGATCCGGCTGCCGGGCACGGAGGGCGTGGCCGGTGTGCATCTGCTGCGCACCCTGGACGACGCCGAGCGGCTGCGGCCGGTGCTCGCGCGGCAGCACGACATCGTGGTCGTCGGCGCGGGCTGGATCGGCGCGGAGTTCGCCACGGCCGCGCGCGAGGCGGGCTGCGCGGTGACCGTCGTGGAGGCCGCCGACCGGCCGCTCGCGGGAGCGCTGCCCGCGGAGGTGGCGGCGCCGATGAGCGCCTGGTACGAGGACAGCGGGGCGGTGCTGCGCACGCACGCGCGCGTGGAGCGCGTCGAGCCCGGGGCAGTGATCCTCGACGACGGCTCGCGGCTTCCGGCGGGCGCCGTCGTGGTCGGCATCGGGGCCCGGCCCGCCACGGCCTGGCTGGCCGGCTCGGGCATCGAGCTGGGAACGCACGGCGAGGTCGTGGCCGACGACCGCCTGCGCACCTCCGTGCCGGACGTCTACGCGGTCGGCGACTGCGCCTCCTTCCCTTCGGGAAGGTATGGCGAGCGCCTGCTGGTCCACCACTGGGACAACGCTCTCCAGGGCCCTCGTACGGTCGCCGCGAACATCCTCGGTGAGACCTCCGCGGTCTACGACCCCGTGCCGTACTTCTGGTCCGAGCAGTTCGGCCGTTTCGTTCAGTACGCCGGCCATCACGCCGCGGCCGACACGCTGCTGTGGCGCGGCGACCCGTCGGGGCCCGCCTGGAGTGTCTGCTGGCTGAAGGGCGAGCGTCTCGTCGCCCTGCTGGCGGTGGGCCGGCCGAGGGACCTGGCGCAGGGGCGGCGGCTGATCGAGGCGGGCACGCCGATGAACGCGGAGCTGCTGGTGGACCCCGCAAAGCCGATGAAGGCGGCGACGGCGTAGCGCGCCGGCCCTGCCCGGGTGGCCCGGCCTGGCTTCCGACTGTCAGTGGCAGATGGCAGGCTTGTTTCCGTGACCGAGATTGACGCAAAGATCGATGCTCTCGTCCCCGCCTGGCTCACGCTGCCCGACATCGCAGAAATGCTCGATGTCGAGGTGACGCGTGTGCGGCAGCTGGTCAAGGAGGGCCAGCTCATCGCCGTACGCCGTGGTGAGAACCGCGCACTGCACGTCCCCGCCGCCTTCATCGACGGGGCCGAGCAGAAGGTCGTCAAGGGCCTGTCCGGGACCCTGACGCTCCTGCGGGACGACGGCTTCACCGACGAAGAGATGCTGGAGTGGCTCTTCACCCCCGACGAGAGTCTGCCCGGCACCCCCGCACAGGCCCTCAGCGAGAATCGCGGCACGGAGGTGAAGCGCCGCGCCCAGGCGCTCGCCGTCTGATCCCACCAACAGATCCGAACACCGTCCGGCGTACGGGCCGGGGCGCCCAGCGGGCCACGGTCGCGGGTGACTGCGGCTGTGGCCCGCAGGGGCCGAGGGCGCGACTTGGCCGCGCCTGGCGAGGGCCTGTCGGCGGAGTGCCTGCCGCACGGGCCCCTCGGGTCCCGACCGTACGTCGGTGACACCTTGGCCTGCGCCGGGGTGGCATCCGACCCGGGTCGGCGGCAACACCCCTGGCTGGCCTGCATCGCACGCCCACCCTCGGGTGGCGGCCGTTGGTCGCGCTGCGGCTTCGAGTTTGCCGTGGGGCCACGAGCGGGCGACCGGCATGGCACGCCTGGGTTCCGGCCACAGTGCCGGTGCCGAAGTCTGTCGTGCGGGCAGGGCCGGGTGCTGACGGGCCGGGTGCCGGCCGTGGTGCTGCCACAGCGCCGGGCCGGTGTCGCTGCCCTGGCTCCGGGCAAGCGGCCAGCAGCCAGCAGCCAGCAGCCAGCAGCCATGAGTCCGCAGGCCCCGCGCCCACCGCAGCCCGCGGACCTCAAGCCCGCGGACCTCAAGCCCGCGGACCTCAAGCCCACCGCCCACCGGCCGCGACCCCGCGTCCTGCCCCAGGTACCGTGCCGCTCCGGATACCGTGCCACCGTCCGGCACCGGCCCGACGCATCCGCCCGGCAACCCGATCACAGGGGGCTCCCGCATGTCCGACACCGCCGCCTCAGGCACCGCCCGCGCTCAGCTCGCCGACGCCCGGCTCTATCTCTGCACCGACGCCCGTAAGCGGCAGGGCGACCTCGCGGAGTTCCTGGACGCCGTGCTGGCCGGCGGCGTGGACATCGTGCAGCTGCGCGACAAGGGCATGGAGGCGGCCGAGGAGCTGGAGCATCTGAAGGTCTTCGCCGACGCATGCGCCCGGCACGGCAAGCTTCTCGCGGTCAACGACCGTGCCGACGTGGCCCACGCCGCCGGCGCCGACGTCCTGCACCTCGGCCAGGGCGACCTCCCCGTCCCCGTCGCCCGCGCGATCCTCGGCGGCGACATCCTCGTCGGCCGCTCGACGCACGCCGAGTCAGAGGCCTCCGCGGCCGCCGTCCAGGAGGGCGTGGACTACTTCTGCACCGGCCCCTGCTGGCCCACCCCCACCAAGCCCGGCCGCCACGCCCCCGGCCTCGACCTGGTCCGTCGTACCGCCGCGCTGGGCACGGACCGTCCCTGGTTCGCCATCGGCGGCATCGACCTGACCAACCTCGACGAGGTGCTGGAGGCGGGCGCCCGCCGCGTCGTCGTCGTACGGGCGATCACCGAGGCCGCCGACCCGGCCGGGGCGGCGGCGGAGTTCGCGAAGCGGCTGCGGCAGGCGTAGGCCGGCGCCGCGTTTCCTCAAGGATCCGCGTCTCACTTTCGTCCCTGGTCCGTCTCAGCCAGTGGTCGGTGCCGTGGCGATTCACGGCCCCGGGGCTCCGTCCGGCCCCGGTGATGTTGCTCTGTTACCCCTTGTTGTCCAAGGCGTGGACAACAACCCGACAATTCGGGCAAATGTCCGGCGCCCGGTTGGGGGACCGAGGGCCCCTGGTTAACCTGCGAGTATGGCCCTCGGCACCGCATCCATCAGATCGGACCACGCTCGTACCGTGCGCGAGATGCTCGCGACCGGCAAGACGACGTACTCCTTCGAGTTCTACGCCCCCAAGACCCCGAAGGGCGAGCGGAACCTGTGGAACGCGCTGCGCCGGGTCGAGGCGGTCGGACCCGACTTCGTCTCCGTGACCTACGGCGCGGGCGGCTCCACCCGCGCGGGCACGGTCAAGGCGACCGAGGCCATCGCCTCGGACACCACGCTCACCCCGATCGCCCACCTCACCGCCGTCGACCACTCGGTGGCCGACCTGCGCAACATCATCGGCCAGTACGCCGACGCCGGGATCCGCAACATGCTGGCGCTGCGCGGCGACCCGCCCGGCGACCCGCTGGGTGACTGGGTGCGGCACCCGCAGGGTCTGACCTACGCCGCCGAGCTCGTCGAACTGATCAAGGCGTCCGGAGATTTCTGCGTCGGCGTCGCGGCCTTCCCGGCGATGCACCCGCGCTCCGCCGACTGGGAGACGGACGTCAGTCACTTCATCGGCAAGTGCCGTGCCGGCGCGGACTACGCGATCACGCAAATGTTCTTCGAACCCGAGGACTACCTGCGGTTGCGTGACCGTGTCTCGGCCGCCGGCTGCGACACCCCGATCATTCCGGAGATCATGCCGATCGCCAGCGTAAGGACGCTGGAGCGGATCCCGTCCCTCACCAACGCCTCTTTCCCGGCCGCCCTGAAAGAGCGGATCCTCACAGCAAAGGACGATCCGGCGGCTGTACGCTCCATTGGCATCGAGTTCGCCACGGAGTTCTGCGCACGGCTGCTGGCCGAGGGAGTGCCCGGACTGCACTTCATCACGCTCAACAACTCCACGGCGACGCTGGAAATCTACGAGAACCTGGGCCTGCACCACCCACCGCAGGCCTAGACCGGCCGTCCTGATATACGTCACACTGCGTAGGCGGCCACTGGGAGAGGGGCGTACATGGGCTGGACGGTCCTCTACATCGCGTTCGGCATCGTCGCGCTGTGGCTGCTGGGCGAAGTGCTGTTGCAGTACAAGGCGCGGCTGCGCTGGCGGCTGCTCGCCTTCGTCGGCTTCCTCGGCGTCGTGGTCGGGGTACTGATCCCGTCCGTCATCGTCATCGGCCTGGGCGCGGCGGCGTTCGCGGTCGGCCAGACCTACGTCACGCTGTCGTTCCGCCGCGGCTTCTCGGCCGGCTGGGCCGTCTCCGCACCGGCCCTCGGCCCCCTGGCCGCCGCCAAGCGCCGCCGCGGCGAACCGGACCGCCAGGAGCCGACCCTGGAGGTCTCCGACCTCGAGGCGACCGGCGGCTTCGCGGGCAACGACGCCAACCACAGCCAGGACAACCTCGGTTACGACCAGGACGACTACGACCGCGACGACGTCTTCACCCCCTCCCGCCCGGCCCGGCCCACGGCCGCGGAGACGACCTCCGTCTACGAGCCGCAGCCCCTCCCGGAGGACACCGGCTCGTACGGCATATACAGCGACCCCGCCTACGCCGCCGCCGACCAGAACTACGCGGCCGCCGGTCAGCCCCAGGACCAGTACGCGACGGCCGACCAGAACTATGGGTACGACGCCGGCTACACCGGCTACGACCAGCAGCAGTACGGCTACGACGCCACCGGACAGCAGCAGTACGCCGCCTACTCCGACCCGTACATCGGCACCCAGACCTACGGCGACGCCTCCTACGACGCCTACGGCCAGCAGCAGTACGGCCAGCAGGGCTACGCCCAGGACCAGTACGCGACCGGCACCGGCACCTACGGCGAGACCCCGCCCGGCGGCGTCTGGGTCCCGCAGCAGCGCACCGACGAGGCGTACGGCGGCGAACTCCCGCCGGAGCAGCAGTACCCGTACCAGGGCGACGGCCGGCAGCAGGGCCAGGGCCAGGGGAACGGGTACGACGAGCAGTACCGCTTCTGACGGCGGACGAGCCGATGGGCCGACGGGGCGCCCTCCGCGAGACGCCCTACGCGGGGATCACTGCGAGCCCCGGAATTCCGGCCCCTCCACGATCAGCCCGGCCACCAGCGCGCCCGACATACCGGCGTGAGGCAGACCGCCGCCGGGGTGGGACCAGCCGCCCACGGTGAACAGGCCGGGTATGGCTGTGCTGTTGGACGGGTGCAGCAGACGTCCTTCGCCCGCGGCGAGCGCAGGCGCCGGAACCGCTCCGCCCTGCGCGCCGGTCGTCTCCGCGATGTCGGCCGGAGTACACACCTCGTGCCAGAGGAGGCGGCCGTGCAGGCCCGGCACGGCACGCTCGGCGGCGGCGATCAGATTCTCGGCGTGCAGGTCGAAGACCTCCGGCTCCGCCCGGCTCCGGTCGGTCTGTGCGGGCACCACCGAGCTGAGCGTGATCGCCTCATGGCCGGGGTCCGGAACCAGTTCGGGGTCGTCGGGCCGCAGTACGGTGACCGTGGGCCTCGCGGGCACGCCGGGAGCGGTGCCGAACAGGGCGTCCAGCTCGGTCTCGCGACTATCCGCGTGCACGACTGTGCGGTGCGCCGCACCTTCCGGTCGGCCGCCTCGCAGGGCCAGCAGCACCGTCAGACGGCTCGCTGCGCCGTGCTGGGGCGCGACCTCGTCCGCGCCTCGGACCGGTGCTTCCCGGACGAGACGGTCCAGGACCCCGGGAGTCACCCCGGCGACCACGAAGTCCGCCTCCGCCGCCGTCCCGTCGGCCAACTCCACCCCCGCCGCTCGGCCGTCCTTGTCCCGAATGCGCACGACCTCGGCACCGAAGCTGAAGTCGACCTTCCTGGCCACGCACCGCTCGTACACGGCCCGCGCCAACTCCCGTATGCCGCCCCGCACATACCAGGTCCCGAACGCGTGCTCCAGGTACGGCAGCACCGCCGCGCTCGCCGGGGCCACGCGTGGGTCCAGGCCGTAGCCGAGCGCGTGGCTCTCCAGCAGGGCGACGAGCCGCGGGTCGCGCAGCTCCCAGGCGCCGACCTCGGCGAGGGTGCCGGCTCGGCGGGTGCGCAGGAGTCGCTTGTGGGGGACCGCGGGATAGGGCTCGCGGTCGGCCAGCACCTGCCAGTTCGGCCACAGGGGCTCCTCCAGCAGGGGCCTGCGCGTGCGGTCCCAGGCCTCGCGGGCGCGGACCAGGAAGTCGCCCCAGCGGGCGCCGGTTCCGGTGCCCAGCGCCTCGTCGAGGGCGGCCACGACGCCCGCGCGCGAGGCGTTCGGCAGGGAGAGCTCGGTGCCGTCCGCGAAGACGTGCCGCGCGGAAGGGTCGACCTGGACCAGCTCGACGCACGCCTCCAGCGGCTCCTTGCCGGTCTTGATGAACAGGTCGCGGTAGACGGCCGGGAGCGGGAGCAGCCCGGGGCCCGTGTCGAACGCGAAGCCGTCGCGCTCGAGGCCGCGCACCGCTCCGCCGTACGTCTCCGTACGCTCGTACACCGCCACCCGGTGGCCCGCGACGGCCAGCCGGGCAGCGGCCGCCATCGCGCCCATGCCGGCGCCGATCACCGCAATCCGTGCCATGCGTGGGACTTTATCGGCCGCCACTGACAACGGCCCACTGACCTCGAACGACAGCTCAGCCGGACCGCTGGGTCACCGTCTGACCGAGCCGTTTCTCGGCCCGCCGCTCGGCCCTGCGCCGCAGGAAGCGACGGATCCGCGAGACCAGGAAGAGGAGCAGCAGCAGCCCGGCGAGCAGCAGGGTGCCCGCGATGACCGCCGCAGCGACGGGGTAGAAGATCGCGAGGGTGATGAGGGCGCCGACCCCGAGATCCTCGGCGATGCTCACCACGATGTTGCTGAACGGCTCCGGCGAGGTGTTGACCGCCATCCGCGTCCCGGCCTTGACCAGGTGGCTCACCAGCGCCGTGGAGCCGCCGACCGCGCCCGCCGCCAGCTCCGGCAGCGACCCGCTCTGTCCGGCGAGCAGTGCCGCGACGACCGCGCCGGCCACCGGCCGGATCACGGTGTGCACCGAGTCCCAGGCCGAGTCCACGTACGGGATCTTGTCGGCGACGGCCTCGCACAGGAACAGCACACCGGCCGCGATCAGTACGTCCGGCCGCTGAAGCGCCTCGGGCACCTCCTCGCTCAGCCCGGTCGCGCCGAACACGCCGAGCAGCAGGACCACGGCGTAGGAGTTGATGCCGCTGGCCCAGGCGCTGGTGAAGATCAAGGGAAGTATGGACACGGACGTGATCGTAACCAGTCGGCGACAGAGGGGCTTGGGGATGAGTGCGCAGGCCTGAGTACGCGTACCTAGCCGGTGAGATGAGTATGCGCGCGGATGGGGGCCGAGGTGCGTGAACGAGAGAGTGGAGGCACGGAGAAGGGGTTCGGCTCCGGTACCGGCGACACGGGGCGCCGGAACGGAGCTACCCCGGATCCGCTCCTTCCGCCGGCCAGGCGTCGGCGGGAGCGAGACCGGGGGACCCGGGGGAACGACCGAACGGGGGTCCGGCGGGGGGACACGGGGGAGTACGGGGGAAACGGGG
>NZ_JAGMUL010000042.1 GCF_019049285.1 Streptomyces sp. AC550_RSS872 | reverse complement strand
CATGAGCCCCACCCCCAGCACTCCGAGAGCCACCCCGAGCATCGCGAACCTCAGCGCATCCGACCCCTCCCGATCCCCCTCCGTCCCCGAGGCAAGCCCCAGCATCGCCAGCCCCGCACACACCACCCCCACCGCGCCCCACTCGCTCCGCCGCAACCGCACCCCCAGCAACCGCGCCGCGACGACCGCGGTCACCGCCAGACTGGACGCCAGCGCCGCCGACACGGCGTAGATGGGAATCGACCGCAGGGCGACGACCTGAAAGACGAACCCCAGCCCGTCCAGGGCGAGCCCGGCCAGATACCGCCACTGCCGAAGCGCCCGCAGCAGGACCCCCGCCTCGCCACCCCGGCCCCCCTGCGCGCTCGCCGCCCGCGCGGCCACGGCCTGAAGGACGGTGGCCGTACCGAAACAGACCGCCGCACCAAGGGCGCAGATCATCCCGAAGAGCACAAAGCGACTGTAGGTGGGAGGGCCCAGCCGGGGGGCCTTGCGTGGCGGCGCGCGGCGATCTTTAGGCTGTCCGCTGAACACCGAACGGATCACCGGGACCGAACGGTTCATCGGGGGAGACAGACATGGCGGAAACTCGACGCCGACTGCGCTCGAGCACGGTCGTCCTCGGCGGCATGGGCGTCATAGCCGCGGCCCTGACCTCGTGCGGCTCGGAACCGGACCGCCGCTGCGTCGACCGCGACAGCTACACCTACGAGGGCTACAAGGTCATCGCGGACAAGAACTGCACGTCAGGCTCCAGCTCCAGCTCCTCGTACGGCAAGAGTGCCAGGAAGAAGACCGGCGGCTCCGACGCCGCCTGGTACTACGACGCCGACACCGACGGAGGCCGCGCCGACTACGGCACCTTCAGCCGCAGCGATGCCGTCGACCGAGGCGGCTTCGGCTGCTCGGGCTCCGGCAGCAGCGGCGGCTGAGCGGGCAGAACGATGGAGCGCCGCACGATCGAGCCCCGCCCCGGCTGGCAGCGGACCGTCGAGGAGCAGGGCCTCATCTACCCCCTCACCCGCCACCCCGACAACTCCCTGCGCCCGTACTGGGACGAGAGCGCCCACTACGTCTTCACCCTGGCGGAGGTCGAGGCGCTGGAGGAGGTCGTCGAGGAACTGCACGGCATGTGCCTCGCCGCGGCGGACCACATCGTCTCCGCCGACCGCTTCGCCGACCTCGGCATCACCGACCCGCGCGTGGCGCAAGCGGTCGCCGAGGCCTGGCGCCGACGCTCCGAACTCCCGTCCCTCTACGGCCGCTTCGACCTCCACTACGACGGCACCGGCCCGGCGAAACTCCTGGAGTACAACGCCGACACCCCCACGTCCCTCGTCGAGGCGGCCTCCCCCCAGTGGTTCTGGATGGAGGAGCGCTTCCCCGGCGCCGACCAGTGGAACTCCCTCCACGAACGCCTCGTCGCCGCCTGGAAGAAGCAGTCCGCCCTGCTGCCTCCCGGCAGCCCCCTGTACTTCGCGTACTCCTCGGCCGACGAACTCGGCGAGGACCTGATGACGGTCGCGTACCTTCAGGAGACAGCCGACCAAGCGGGCCTGGACACCGCCTGGATCTCCATGGAGGAGATCGGCTGGGACCCTCTCTCCGGCCGCTTCGTCGACACTCAACTCCGCTTCATCCGCAGCTGCTTCAAGCTCTACCCCTGGGAGTGGCTCACCACCGACCGCTTCGCCGACCACGTCCTGGACACCCTCGACAACGGCGGCGGCACGGGCACCACCCTCTGGATCGAACCGGCCTGGAAGATGCTCCTCAGCAACAAGGCCCTCCTGGCCATCCTCTGGGAGCTCTACCCGGACCACCCGAACCTGCTCCCCGCCCACCTCGACGGCCCGAGAGAACTGGCGAGCACCACGGGCTACGTCGCCAAGCCCCTGCTCGGCCGCGAGGGCGCGGGCGTCACGATCCACGAACCCGGCACCGAGGCGCCGCCCCTCCGTGAGGAGCCCTGCTGCTACCAGCAGTTGGCCCCGCTGCCCGCCTTCGACGGCAACCACGTCGTCCTCGGCGCATGGGTCGTCGAGGACGAGTCGGCGGGTCTCGGCATCCGCGAGTCGTCCGGCCTGATCACCGACGAGTACGCCCGCTTCCTGCCGCACGTGATCCTTTGACGGCCGTCCCAGCCCTTGCCCGTCCGCGATGAAACCGGCGTGGCCCAAGCCGCGACGATGCACACCGCTGGTACCGGGCAGCGGACGGCGGCCGCTCACACCCCGAGCACGCCCCGCAACTGCGCGAGCCCCCAGTCCAGATCCTCCTTCCCGATCACCAGGGGCGGCGCGATACGGATCGTCGGCCCATGGGTGTCCTTCACCAGCACACCCCGGTCCACCAACCGCTCGGACACCTCCCGCCCGGTACCCACCGTCCGGGCGATGTCGACCCCCGCCCACAGCCCTCGACCCCGGACGGCCGTCACCCGCCCCGTCCCGGCCAGCAGGCCCAGCTCCCGGTGCAGATGAGCGCCGAGCTCCGCCGACCGCTCCTGGAACTCGCCCGTCCGCAGCATCGCGATCACTTCCAGCGCCACCGCACACGCCAGCGGATTCCCGCCGAAGGTCGACCCGTGCTCCCCGGGCCGGAAAACCCCCAGCACCTCCGCCGACGACACCACCGCCGACACCGGCAGCACCCCGCCGCCGAGCGCCTTCCCGAGCACATACGCATCCGGCACCACACCCTCGTGCTCGCACGCGAACGTACGACCCGTGCGCCCCAGCCCCGACTGGATCTCGTCCGCGACGAACAGCACGTTCCGCTCCCGCGTCAGCTCCCGCACCGCCGGCAGATAGCCGGCAGGCGGGACCAGCACCCCCGCCTCGCCCTGGATCGGCTCCAGCAGCACCGCCACCGTGTTCTCCGTCAACGCCTCCCGCATCGCCGTCAGATCCCCGTACGGCACGATCTCGAAGCCCGGCGTGTACGGCCCGAAGTCCGCCCGCGCCTCCGGGTCCGTGGAGAAGCTGACGATCGTCGTCGTACGGCCGTGGAAGTTGTTGCCCGCGACGACGATCTTCGCCATCTCCGCCGGCACCCCCTTGACCCGGTAACCCCACTTCCGGGCGGTCTTCACGGCCGTCTCCACCGCCTCCGCCCCCGTGTTCATGGGCAGCACCATCTCCATCCCGCACAGCTCGGCGAGCTGCTCGCAGAACGCCGCGAACCGGTCGTGATGAAACGCCCGCGAAGTCAGGGTGACCCGCTCCAGCTGCGCCTTCGCCGCGTCCAGGATCCGCCGGTTGCCATGCCCGAAGTTGAGCGCCGAATACCCGGCCAGCAGATCCAGATACCGCCGCCCCTCCACATCCGTCATCCACGCCCCGTCCGCCGTCGCCACCACGACCGGCAACGGGTGGTAGTTGCGGGCGCTGTGCGCCTCGACCGCGGCGATCAGGGATGCGGTGGTGCTCGACGTACTCACGGGGCTCTCCGTTTCCGCCACCACGAGGGCTCGTGTCCCGGCCGTCACGACCCTCGCGGCCACTGTCCATTTCCGGCCTTACGAGTGCTTTGCGGCCCCTTCCTATCGTTGCTCGCATGGTGGACGCGGGACCATGCGCCCTCGGCGCGCCCGGTAGGCTGATCGACGGGCCGTGACTGGCGCGCTGGGCCAGGGGCCCGAGGATGGACCAACCATCGGGGAGCGGCCCCTGGGCGAGCGAGATCGCGTCCAGAGCGAGTGCCGTGCGCCTGGGCCGTACCGTGAACGCTGCACACGACGTCCGGAGGTCCCCATGTCAGCCGAGCCCCTCTCCACCGAGTCCACCGCCTTCCGTGCCGCCCTCGACGTGATCCGCGCCGTCGAGCCGCGCGTGGCCGACGCCATCGGCCAGGAGGTCGCCGACCAGCGCGAGATGCTCAAGCTGATCGCCTCCGAGAACTACGCCTCCCCGGCCACCCTCCTGGCGATGGGCAACTGGTTCAGCGACAAGTACGCCGAGGGCACCATCGGCCGCCGCTTCTACGCCGGCTGTCGCAACGTCGACACCGTCGAGTCCCTCGCCGCAGAGCACGCCAAGGAGCTCTTCGGCGCCCGGCACGCCTATGTCCAGCCTCACTCCGGCATCGACGCCAACCTCGTCGCCTTCTGGTCCGTCCTCGCCGCTCGCGTCGAGGCCCCTGCCCTGGAGAAGGCCGGCGTCCGCCAGGTCAACGACCTCACCGACGCCGACTGGGCCGAGCTCCGCCAGGCCTTCGGCAACCAGCGCATGCTCGGCATGTCCCTGGACGCAGGCGGCCACCTCACCCACGGCTTCCGCCCGAACATCTCCGGCAAGATGTTCGACCAGCGCTCCTACGGCACCGACCCCACCACCGGCCTCATCGACTACGAGGCGCTGCGCGTCTCCGCCCGCGAGTTCAAGCCGCTGATCATCGTCGCCGGCTACTCCGCCTACCCCCGTCTCGTGAACTTCCGGATCATGCGCGAGATCGCCGACGAGGTCGGCGCCACGCTCATGGTCGACATGGCCCACTTCGCGGGTCTCGTCGCCGGCAAGGTCCTCACCGGCGACTTCGACCCGGTCCCGCACGCCCAGATCGTCACCACCACCACCCACAAGTCGCTGCGCGGCCCGCGCGGCGGCATGGTCCTGTGCGACGACTCCCTCAAGGACCAGGTCGACCGCGGCTGCCCGATGGTCCTCGGCGGCCCGCTCCCGCACGTCATGGCCGCCAAGGCCGTCGCCCTGGCCGAGGCCCGTCAGCCTGCCTTCCAGGACTACGCCCAGCGCATCGTCGACAACTCCCGCGCCCTGGCCGAGGGCCTGATGCGCCGGGGCGCGACCCTGGTCACCGGCGGCACCGACAACCACCTCAACCTGATCGACGTCGCCTCCTCCTACGGCCTCACCGGCCGCCAGGCCGAGGCCGCGCTCCTCGAGTCCGGCATCGTCACCAACCGCAACGCGATCCCGGCCGACCCCAACGGAGCCTGGTACACCTCCGGCATCCGCATCGGCACCCCCGCCCTCACCACCCGTGGCCTGGGCACCGCCGAGATGGACGAGGTCGCCGCCCTCATCGACCGCGTCCTCACCACCACCGAGCCCGGCACCACCAGCAAGGGCGCCCCCTCCAAGGCCCAGCACGTCCTCGACCCGAAGATCGCCGACGAGATCTCCCGTCGCGCCACCGACCTCGTGGCGGGCTTCCCGCTGTACCCGGAGATCGACCTGGGCTGACGCCCGCGCCGATCCACCGCGGGCCTCACAGGTCCAGGTCGATCAACTCCTGACGTGGTTCCTCCCGCGGCGGTCCGGCTCCCGGCCGGGCCGCCGCGCGGCGTATCAGCAGCGTCCCACCGACGCCGGTCGCGAATCCGAAGGCCAGCCCCGCCACCGCCCATCCCGCGTCCCCGATCACCGGGCCGGGCCGGTCCTCGACCGTCGTGGCCCCCGTGAGCTTGTCCTCCGACACGCCGACCAGCTCTTCCAGATCCAGCCGCTCGAAGACCGAACGCGGTGCCCGATGCCAGCGGATGTCGTCGTCCTCCAGCTCCGGCGCGAGATCCGACCGCACCCAGGGTGTGCCGTCCCCGGCCACGAACAGCTGATCCTGCCGCTGAACGGCGACATCGCCTCCGGGCGGCCGGTTCGTCTGCGGCCAGCCTCCGACCCCGGTCAGTCCCCAGATCACCGTGATCCGTATCGGCGGATGATGCCCCTCGACCCAGTCCTCCGGCACCCGTTCCGTGCCGACGTAGGCCGGCTGCAACAGCTGCCAGAGACGGGCGAAGGGCTGCTCGCCCGAGCGCGTCGCCGTCGTGGCTCCCGTGCCGCCCGCGACGACCATCGCCACGTTGGGAACGTCCGAGTAGTACAGCGCCGCCGTCTCCGTGCTCTCCGGGGAGACCAGGAGCACGCTCGTCGGACCTCCGGCCGACGCAGGGGACGCGGCGCCCCACAGCAGCAGGGCGAGGGCTGCCGTCAACGCCCCGGTCAGCGACGTGAGTTCACGACACCGCCCCCTCTGTGCCCCGAGCGTGCGCGACCGGACTCCCCGGCTGCCGACCTCATGTCCCCACATCCGAACCCCCAACCCGAGCGATCCCCATCCGGCCCGTCCCCGAGCCGCGTGTCACTTCTGGTACACCGCCCGACCCGACTGGGTTCCCACCCCGAACCACCTATGTCGAAGATCCCTCTATTTCGAAGACCCCGCGGACGGCAGGCCGAGCGACCGCGCGACCCCCACCGCCCGCTCCTTCGACGCCACGCCTTCCAGTCGCAGCGTCACGGTCTCGCGGTCGGCCCCGTCGGCCCCGTCGGCCCTGTGGGTCCACAGCAGCGTCGGGCCGGCCGTCCGCTCCTCGCGTGTGTAGTGCTCCCCGCTCGCGTCCACCAGCCAGATCGTCAGCAGGTGCGGTCGGGGGAACCACAGAGCCGGGTCGGATCCGGTGCCGTTCGGCGTGTCCGGGCCCAGCGAGATCCACTCCGGCTGCTCGCGCACCGTCTTGGTGAAGCCGATGTCCAGGCTCGCCCGCCGCTCCTCCAGCCGTATCGTGCGTCCGTCATCCCGCCAGCACAGGCTCACCACGAACCGCCCCCGTGGCTCACCCGTCACCGCGACCGTGTCCGGCATGCCGAGCTCCTTCGGGACCAGCGGCTCGAAGCCGGCCCGGCGCTCTGCCTCGGCGAGCGACACCGAGCGGCCGCAGCCCGGGACCTCGGCGCCGGGGGAGGGGACCGCCGAGGGGTCGTACCGCACCTCGACCCCGGCGAAGTCGAACCAGTCGAAGACCGCCGCCCGCACCGGAGGCGTGAGCACCAGCACCCCCAGCAGGCCGCACAGCGCCGCGGTCAGCGAACGCCACCGCACCCGCGTCCAGCGCCGCACCGCCCGCAGCCGCTCAGCGGCGCCCGGCGGCTCGGCCACCGGAACCGGCACGTGCTCGGCGAGCAACTGCCCCAGCACCCGCTCGACCATCGTCTCGGCGCCGTCCGCCGCGCCCGGAGCGTCCAGGGACCGCCCGAGCGCCCGCAGCTCTTCGGGCAGCCGGGGCGCCTCGCCGGGCCGACCGCGATCACCGGGGCCCCGGGCACCGGCGCCTCCATCGCCCCCGGCGCCGTCCTGTCCGTAGGCACGCCCTCCCTCGCTCCCGTACGCCTCCTGCCCGTTGCCGTTGCCGTCGTACGGCTCGCGAGCGTCACTCATGCTCATCACCTCCTTCCCGAGGCTGAAAATCCGGCAGCAACCGCCCCAGTTTCCGCAGCGCGCGGTTCAGCCGGGACTTCACCGTGCCCCGGGGCCAGCCCAGGGCCTGGGCGGTCTCGGACTCGTCCATCTCGAGGAGATAGCGGTAGGTGACGACCAGGCGATGCTCCTCGCTCAGTTTCTCCAGGGCGGCCTGGAGCGCGGCGCGGCGCTCTATCTCCAGCGCGGCCATCGCCGGGTCCGCCGATTCCGGTATCAGTGGCTCGGCCTCCACGAAGGCCGCCTCACGCCCGGCGAGCGTGCGCTGACGGGCCGCCGTACGCACTGTGTTCCTCGTCTCATTGGCGACGATCGCCAGCAGCCAGGGCTTGAACGCCGAGCCGTCCTTGAACCGGCCCAGCGAGCAGTACGCCTTGACGAAGGCCTGCTGCACCACGTCCTCCGCGTCCGCACCCGCCCCGAGCGCGGCGGCCGCCCTGAGCGCGATGCCCGTATGGGCCCGCACCAGCTGCGCGTATGCCTCCGGCTCTCCGGCGCGTACACGTGCGATCACCGCGGCCTCATCGACGATGCGGCCCCCCTCCCGCGTTCTCACACTCTTGTTACACCGCGGCAGGCGGATCGGTTCCCATCTGTTTCCGACCAGTTCCAGTCCGGCCCCCGAGACCTGAGAGAATGGTGAGCATGGCCTCTGACCGACCCCGCGTGCTCTCCGGAATCCAGCCCACCGCAGGCTCGTTCCACCTCGGCAACTACCTCGGCGCCGTCCGCCAGTGGGTTGCCCTCCAGGAGTCCCACGACGCGTTCTACATGGTCGTCGACCTGCACGCGATCACGCTCCCGCAGGACCCCGCCGACCTGCGCGCCAACACCCGTCTCGCCGCCGCCCAGCTCCTCGCGGCCGGACTCGACGCCGAGCGCTGCACGCTCTTCGTCCAGAGCCATGTCCCCGAGCACGCCCAGCTCGCCTGGGTCATGAACTGCCTCACCGGCTTCGGCGAGGCGTCCCGCATGACCCAGTTCAAGGACAAGTCGGCCAAGCAGGGCGCGGACCGTGCCTCGGTCGGCCTGTTCACGTACCCGATCCTCCAGGTCGCGGACATCCTGCTGTACCAGGCCAACGAGGTCCCGGTCGGCGAGGACCAGCGCCAGCACATCGAGCTCACCCGAGACCTCGCCACGCGCTTCAACGGTCGCTTCGGCGAGACCTTCACACTCCCGAAGCCGTACATCCTCAAGGAGACGGCGAAGATCTACGACCTTCAGGACCCGGCGATCAAGATGAGCAAGTCGGCGTCCACGCCGAAGGGCCTCATTAACCTGCTCGACGAGCCCAAGGCCACCGCCAAGAAGGTCAAGAGCGCGGTCACCGACACCGACACCGTCATCCGCTACGACGCCGAGAACAAGCCGGGCGTCAGCAACCTGCTCACGATCTACTCGACCCTCACGGGTACGGGAATCGCGGAACTGGAGCAGAAGTACGACGGCAAGGGCTACGGTGCGCTCAAGACGGACCTCGCCGAGGTCATGGTCGAGTTCGTGACGCCCTTCCGGGAGCGCACCCAGCAGTATCTGGACGACCCGGAGACGCTGGACTCGGTGCTGGCCAAGGGCGCGGAGAAGGCGCGTGCCGTCGCCGCGGAGACTCTCTCCCAGGCGTACGACAAGGTGGGCTTCCTGCCCGCCAAGCACTGAGCCCGCACCACGGCACACGGCCGGAACACGGGCGTACCACCGCACAGCGCTGCACATCACTACGGTTGCGCCTGCCCGCAGCCCGTCCGTAGCCGTACAGTCGATAGCCGAATGGCCGTATCAGCGGCCATTCACGCTCACCAACAGGGCATGAGCTCACAACAGGACGAGCCGCTCGACGGGCGAGCTCACCGACAGACGACAGGAGACGACGTGGGGACCGTAACGATCGGCGTGTCGATCGCGGTCCCGGAGCCTCACGGCAGCCTGCTCCAGGAGCGGCGCGCGGGCTTCGGCGACGCCGCGGCTCACGGCATCCCCACGCACGTCACGCTGCTGCCGCCGACGGAGGTCGACGCCGAGCTGCTGCCGGCGATCGAGGCACACCTCCTCGAGGTCGCGGCCGCCGGGCGCCCCTTCCCGATGCGGCTCTCCGGCACGGGCACCTTCCGGCCCCTCTCGCCGGTCGTCTTCGTCCAGGTCGTCGACGGTGCCGAGGCCTGCACCTGGCTCCAGAAGCAGGTGCGTGACGCCTCCGGGCCGGTCGCACGCGAGCTTCAGTTCCCGTACCACCCGCATGTCACGGTCGCCCATGGCATCGACGAGGAGTCGATGGACCGCGCGTTCGAGGAACTCGCCGACTACCGCGCCGAGTGGCCCTGCACCGGCTTCGCCCTCTACGAGCAGGGCCCGGACGGCGTCTGGCGCAAGCTGCGGGACTTCGCCTTCGGGGGGCCGGTGGTGCCGTCTCAGGCGGGGGCGGTGGAACGCGGGTCCATCCCGGCGAATTAGCTCCGCCGGTTGGGCCGGGAGGGGGTGCCGCGGGGGTTGGTCGTCGTGTGCCGGTGCGTTGTGGCCGGTCGCGCAGTTCCTCGCGCCCCTGGGTCGCGGCCCGTGCCCCACTGGGGCTACTGCGTTTCAGACCGGCAGCCTTCGGAAGAGTGACCGCGGTGCGTGTCGTAGCGCTGACATCACCAGTCGGAGGGCGCCGGGCACCCACACCGTCTCCGAGCGGCGCCGCAGGCCCACCTCGATCGCTGTCGCGACCGCCTCGGGAGTGGTCGCCAGAGGAGCCTCCTCCAGGGCGGCGGTCATCTTGGTGCGGACGAAACCGGGGCGTACGAGCATGACGTGGACGCCGGTGCCGTGCAGGGCGTCGCCGAGGCCCTGGGTGAAGGCGTCGAGGCCGGCCTTGCTGGAGCCGTAGATGAAGTTGGCGCGGCGGGCGCGTTCGGCGGCGACGGAGGAGAGGACGACGAGGGAGCCGTGGCCCTGGGTCTGGAGCGCGCTCGCGCTGACCAGGGTCGCCGAGACGGCGCCCGTGTAGTTGGTCTGGGCGACCCGTACCGCGCTCATCGGCTCACGCTCGTCGCGCGCCTGGTCGCCGAGGATGCCGAAGGCGAGCAGCACCATGTCGATGTCGCCCTCGGCGAAGACCTTGCCGAGCACCGTCTCGTGGGACTCGGGGGCGAGGGCGTCGAAGGCGACCGTGTGCACGTCGGCGCCGAGCGCGCGCAACTCGGCGGCGGACTGCTCCAGCGCGGGCGACGGGCGGCCCGCGAGCCACACGGTGCGGGTACGGCGCGCGATCATGCGACGGGCGGTGGCCAGCGCGATCTCGGACGTACCGCCGAGGACGAGCAGGGACTGGGGGAGGCCGAAGGCGTCCTTCACGACAGCTCCTAGAGATCTGATGGGTTCTACAGGGCGAGGCGGCGGGCCAGGTCCGACATGAAGACCCCGCGGGGGTCCAGTCCCGCCCGCAACGAGCGGAAGGCGTCCAGGCGTGGGTACATAGCGGCGAGCAGCTCGGGCCGCAGCCGGGAGTCCTTGGCGAGGTAGACGCGCCCGCCGGCCGCGGCCACCTCCTCGTCCAACGTGTCGAGGAGCGCGCCGAGGCCGGGCAGAGCGGCCGGGATGTCCAGGGCCAGCGTCCAGCCGGGGACGGGGAAGGAGAGCCAGCCGGGGTCTGCGTCCCCGAAGCGCTTGAGGACGGCCAGGAAGGACGGGCAGCGGTGCTCGGAGATGTGCCGCACCACGCGGTGCAGCGTCTCCTCCTGGCCGTGTCCGACGACGAACTGGTACTGCACGAAGCCGCCCCGGCCGTAGATCCGGTTCCAGTGCGGCACGCCGTCCAGGGGGTGGAAGAAGGCGGTGAGCTTCTGTAGTTCGCCGGTACGCGCACGTGGCGACCTGCGGTACCAGAGCTCGTTGAAGCAGGCCACGGTACGGCGGTTCAGCAGGCCTTCCGGCAGGAAGGCGGGCGGGGCCGGCAGACGGGAGGGGCGGAAGGCGAGCGGGTCCCTACGCGCACGCGTGCCTTCGCGCAGGGCCTCCAGGGGCGCGTGGTCGCCGCGGGTGAGCACCGCGCGTCCCGTCGCCGCGCCGCGCGCCACCAGGTCGATCCAGGCCACCGAGTAGCGGTAGCGGTCGTCGGTGGCGGCCAGGCGGGCCATGAGGTCGTCGAGGTCCCGCGCGCGTTCGGTGTCGACCGACATCAGCGACGTCTGCACCGGCTGGAGTTGGACCGTGGCGGTGAGGATGACGCCGGTCAGGCCCATGCCGCCGGTGGTCGCGTCGAACAGGGGCGTGCCACGGCGGACGGTGCGGATCTCGCCGTCGGCGGTGAGGAGTTCCAGCGACAGGACATGGCGCGAGAAGGCGCCCGAGACATGGTGGTTCTTGCCGTGGATGTCGGCGCCGATCGCGCCGCCGACCGTCACCTGGCGGGTGCCGGGCGTCACCGGCACGAACCAGCCGAGCGGGAGCAGCACCCGCATCAGCCGGTGCAGCGAGACGCCCGCGTCGCACGAGACGGTGCCGCCGTCGGCGTCGATCGCGTGGATGCGGTCCAGGCCGGTCATGTCGAACACCGCGCCCCCGGCGTTCTGCGCCGCGTCCCCGTACGCCCGTCCCAGGCCCCTCGGGATGGCTCCGCGGGCCCCGCAGCCCCGGACGGCGGCCGCGGCCTCCTCGTACGTCCTGGGACGGATCAGACGGGCGACGGTGGGGGCGGTGCGGCCCCATCCCGTGACGGAGACGGTGTCGGCAGGCATGTCGGCGACCGTAGCGCCCGTTTGTGAGCGATTGGTTATGAAACATCCCTGCTCTCCCCGAAATGGGTGATTAATGGGATGTCGCTCAATATTGCCGTAATTCTGGCTGTGTCGGCGTGAACAGTGAGTCCACATGGACCACCTCGACGACATCGATCACCGAAGCCTCCGGGGTGCGGACCGCCGAGTCCTTTCCGCGTTCCATGCCCGTGGCGCAGACCCACGCGTCGCCACCGCCGCGCGCGCCCTCTCCTGGGCGGGCGAGCACGGCACGCTCTGGCTGGCGGCGGGGCTCGCGGGGGCCGCCGTGGACGGCGGGCGACGCGGCGCATGGTTGCGCGGCACGGCGCTCACCGCCGGTGCGCACCTCGTCAGCATGGGGGTGAAGAGGGTGGTGCGCCGCCCGCGCCCGGCGCACGTCCAGCCCCTGGTGCGCACCCTCGGCCGGCACTCCTTCCCCAGCTCCCACGCGGCCTCCGCCACTGCTGCCGCCGTCGCCTTCGGCGCGCTCGGCGCGTACGCGATCCCGCCGCTCGCCGCCGCGATGTGCCTCTCGCGCCTTGTCGTCGGCGTGCACTACCCCTCCGACGTGGCGGCGGGCGCGGTGCTCGGGGCACTCACCGCGCGCGTCGGGGCGCGCTGGATGAGGAAGGGGGGCGCCCATGGCTGAGACCGCACCCCTGACGAGTGCCGCGCGCATCAGGGAAGCGGCGCTGCATGCGCAGCGCACGCCCCCGCAACGGGCCGTACCGCCACCCCGCAAAGGCGGCCCCGGCGCGCTGCTGAAAGGTCTCATCAAGACCGCACGTCCCAAACAGTGGGTCAAGAACATCCTGGTCATCGCCGCCCCGGCCGCCGCCGGCCGGCTCTTCTCGGCCCACGCCCTGACCCAACTCGCCCTCGTCTTCGCCCTCTTCACCGCTTGCGCCGCCGCCGTCTATCTGATCAACGACGCCCGTGACGCCGAAGCGGACCGCGCGCATCCCGTCAAACGCCGCCGCCCGGTCGCCGCCGGACAGGTCCCCGTACCGGTCGCGTACGCCGTCGGAGGCGCGCTCGCCGTCCTCGCGCCCGCCGCCGCGGCCTGGCTGTCCGCACCCGCCGTCACGGTCCTGCTCACCGCGTACATCGGCATGCAACTCGCGTACTGCGTCAGCCTCAAGCACGTCCTGGTCGTCGACCTCGCCGTCGTCACGACCGGCTTCCTGATGCGGGCGATGGTCGGCGGGCTCGCGCTCGGCATCCCGCTGTCACGCTGGTTCCTGATCACCACCGGGTTCGGGGCGCTGTTCATGGTGTCCGCCAAGCGTTACTCCGAAGCCGTGCAGATGGCCGGGAAAGCGGGCGCCACGCGGGCGTTGCTCACCGAGTACACCACCGGCTATCTGCGCTTCGTCTGGCAACTGGCGGCCGCAGTCGCCGTCCTCGGGTACTGCCTGTGGGCCCTGGAGGAGGGAGGCGACCCCCACACCGGCGTGCTGCCCTGGCGACAGCTGTCCATGGTCGCCTTCACCCTCGCGGTCCTTCGCTACGCCGTCTTCGCCGACCGCGGCACCGCTGGCGAACCCGAGGACGTCGTCCTGCACGACCGCGCACTCGCCGTCATCGGCCTGGTGTGGCTGGCGATGTACGGGCTGGCGGTGGCCAATTGGTAGCCACGCGCGCGTGGCGCAGCCGACGGGAAGCGGCCGGCACACGCGCGTGGGGCGACCGACGCGAGCTCCTCGGCTTCGCCACCGTCGGCCTCCTCGCCTACGCCGTCGACCTCGCCCTGTTCACCTGGCTCCGCGGCCCGGCCGCCCTCGGCCCCCTCACGGCCAAGGCCCTCTCCTTCGTCGCCGGCTGTACGGTCGCCTACGCCGGGAACGCCCTCGGCCCCTACCGCCACACCCACCGCAGGGGCCTGCGCCCCTACGCCGTCTTCTGCGCGGTGAACGTCGCCGGAGCCGTCGTACAACTCCTCTGCCTCACCGTGAGCCACTACGGCCTCGGCCTCACCTCCCAGCGGGCGGACACCGTCTCCGGAGCCGGAATCGGCATGGCGCTGGCTACCGTGCTGCGGTTTTGGGGCACTCGGACATTGGTCTTCCGCGTGGAGGGCAGAGTCGGATCATGGACTGGCTGAAGAAACTCCCCGTCGTCGGGTCCACCGTGACCCGGCTGATGACCACGCACGCGTGGCGGTCGTACGAACGTATGGACCGGGTGAAGTGGACACGGCTGGCCGCCGCGATGACGTTCACCAGCTTCGTCGCGCTGTTCCCACTGCTCACCGTGGCCGCCGCGATCGCCGCCGCGACTCTCAGCAAGGAACAGCAGAACAAGCTGGAGGACAAGCTCGCCGACCAGGTGCCCGGCATCTCCGACCAGCTCGACATCGACGCGCTGGTCCAGAACGCCGGCACCGTCGGCCTCATCGCCGGCGCCGTCCTGCTGTTCACTGGCATCGGCTGGGTCGGCTCCATGCGCGAGTGCCTGCGCGCGGTGTGGGAGCTGCCCGACGACGAGGAGAACCCCGTCCTGCGCAAGGCCAAGGACGCGGGCGTCCTGGTCGGCTTCGGCGGCGCCGTACTCGTCACGCTCGTCGCCTCCACCGTCGCCTCCGCCATGGTCGGCTGGATCACCCGGCAGATGGGCATCGACGAGGACGGCTGGGGCGGGATCCTGTTGCAGATCGCCGCCTTCCTCATCGCCGTACTCGCCGACTTCCTGCTCCTGCTGTACGTCCTGACCCTGCTGCCCGGGGTCGAACCGGCGCGCCGCCGGCTGATCGTGGCCGCGCTGATCGGCGCGGTCGGGTTCGAACTGCTGAAGCTGCTGCTCAGCGGCTATATGCAGGGCGTGGCCACGAAGAGCATGTACGGCGCGTTCGGCGTGCCGGTCGCCCTGCTGCTGTGGATCAACTTCACCTCGAAGCTGGTCGTGTTCTGCGCCGCCTGGACGGCGACGCAGGGCAAGGAGACCGAACTCGCCGACGATTCCGAGGGGTCCGGGGACGCGGCCGACGAGTCCGAGGGCGAAGTCCGGCCCGAGAAGCCCGGACTCAGGAACGGCCCCGACGGCGCACCAGGTCGGGCAGCGGCCACCGGCGGTTGATCAGGAACGCGCCCCCCGCGAGCAGCACCAGCAGCCCGCCGGCGATCCCGAGCGCGATGCCCATGCCACTCGAACCGCTCGCGGCCGACGCGCCCACCGCCGACTTCGAGGACTTCTCGGCCTCCCCGGCGCCACCCGCCTCCCCGGCGTCGTTCGCACCCGGCTGCGCGCTGGCCTGCGCGGCGCTCTTCGGCGCGACCAGCTCACCCACCGGCTGCACCTTGCCGGCCGCCTGGAAGCCCCAGTCGAAGAGCCGCGCGGTCTCCTTGTAGACCTCGTTGTGCTCGCTCTTCTCCGGGTTCATCACCGTGACGAGCAGCACCTTGCCGTTCCGCTCGGCGACGCCCGTGAAGGTGGCACCGGCGTTGGTCGTGTTGCCGTTCTTGACGCCCGCGATGCCCTGGTAGACGGGGACGTCGCTGTCGCCGGACAGCAGCCGGTTGGTGTTCTGGATCTCGAAGGACTCGCGGACCGACTTGCCCTTCTTGTTCTTCGTCGTCGCGCCCGGGAACTTGGCGGTGACGGTCGAGCTGTACTCGCGGAAGTCCTTCTTCTGTAGCCCGGAACGCGCGATCAGCGTCAGGTCGTACGCCGACGACACCTGGCGGGGAGCGTCGTAGCCGTCGGGCGACACCACGTTCGTGTCGAGGGCCTGGAGCTCCTCGGCGTGCTCGTTCATCTCCTTGACGGTGTTGTCGATCCCGTTGTTCATCTTCGACAGCACGTGCACGGCGTCGTTGCCGGAGCGCAGGAACACCCCGAGCCACAGGTCGTGGACGGTGTAGGTCTCGCCCTCCTTTATCCCGACGAGGCTGGAGCCGGACCCGAGGTCCGCCAGGTCGGAGGGGACGACCTCGTGCTTCATGGTCTTGGGGAACCTCGGCAGCACCGTGTCGGCGAACAGCATCTTCATGGTGCTCGCGGGCGGCAGCCGCCAGTGCGCGTTGTGCGCGGCGAGCACGTCGCCGGACTCGGCGTCGGCGACGATCCAGGAGCGGGCGGTCAGGTCCTTGGGCAGCACCGGGACACCGGCCGCGAGGTTCACCTGGGTGCCGGCCTGTCCCAGCCGCGTGCCGCCCACGGTCGACATGTTCGCCGGGGGAGTGGCCGACGGGCTCGTACTCGGTGACGGCTTGGGGGCCGCGAAGGAGACGGGCGCGGTCAGCGCGAGGGAGGACACGACGGCGGAAGTGACCAGCAGGGCGCGCCTGGCGGTCTTCTTGGGTGCGGGCACGACGGAGAACGTACATGCCGTACCCATGGAAGTCCCGCTTCTGCCCCCACCCCGCTCGGAGGACCGGACCCGGGACGGTGATACTGAACGCATGAAGCTCAGCCGCCCCGTCTCCTGGTTCCTGCTCGCCTTCGGGGTGTGGAGCTGGGTCATCTGGGTCACTTTCGTCAAAAATCTGATCAAGGACAGCAGCGGGCTCGCGTTCGACGACGGCCATCCGACGGCGTACTTCTGGGTGCACCTGCTGCTCGCCGTCGTCTCCTTCGTATTGGGGACGGTCGTCGGGGTCATCGGGTTGCGTGGAGTGCGCGCACTGCGCCGGACGTCATAGGAACTCGGCCAGGACCCGGGACGTTCACTCGGCACGCAAGGGAAAGGGAACGTCGGCGTGGTCATCGTCTTCGCGCTTGTCGCACTGCTCGTGGTGTCCGTCCTGGTGGCGGGCAACTGGTGGATGTGGCGCCGCCTGTTCCGCGACACGACCCGTGGCCCCGGGTTCGTGCGCCGCGCGGGCGTGGTGGTGATCGCAGGCGGCTGGGCCCTGACGGTCGGTGCCCTCGTCGCCGAGCGCTCGGGCGCACCCTTCTGGCTCCAGCAGGTCCTGGCCTGGCCGGGCTTCCTGTGGCTGGCCCTGTCGATGTACCTGATGGTGGGCGTGCTGGCGGGTGAGGTCGTACGGCCGCTGCTCAGACGATGGGTCGAGCGGCGGGCGCGTGCCCGGGGAGAGGCACAGGAGCGGCCGGAGCCGGCGGAAGTGACGGCGGCGACCGCGACCGTTTTGGCCTCGGCACCCAAGACCGGCTCGATCTCGGCGTCCACGACCGGCTCGGTGTCGGCGTCCGCCGGCTCGGTCTCGGCCCTCACCGCCGACCCGCTCCCGGCACCCGGGACCGACTCGTCCCCGGCGACCTCGACCGGCACCACCCCGGAGCCCGCCCCCTCCGACGCGTCCCGTCCCCTCGCCACCCCCACCCGCCGCCTCTTCGTCTCCCGGGTCGTCGCCGGTGCCGCCGCCGCGGCCGCCGTGGGCACCGTCGGCTACGGCACCTACGGCGTCGTCAGAGGCCCCAAGGTCAAGCGGGTCACCGTCCCGCTGGCCAAGCTCCCGCGCGCGGCGCACGGTTACCGGATCGCGGTCGTCAGCGACATCCACCTGGGCCCGGTCCTGGGCCGCGGGTTCGCGCAGAAGGTCGTCGACACCATCAACGGCACCCAGCCCGACCTCATCGCGGTCGTCGGCGACCTGGTGGACGGCAGCGTGAAGGACCTCGGCCCGGCGGCGGCCCCGCTCGCCCAGCTCCGGGCGAGACACGGCGCGTTCTTCGTCACCGGCAACCACGAGTACTTCTCCGGCGCCGAGCAGTGGGTCGACGAGGTACGCCGCCTGGGCCTGCGCCCGCTGGAGAACGCCCGGACCGACCTGCCCCACTTCGACCTGGCCGGCGTCAACGACATCGCGGGCGAGAGCGAGGGCCAGGGCCCCGACTTCGCCAAGGCCCTCGGTGACCGGGACAAGGCGCGCGCGTGTGTGCTCCTCGCCCACCAGCCGGTGCAGATCCACGACGCCGTCGACCACGGCGTCGACCTCCAGCTCTCCGGCCACACCCACGGCGGCCAGCTCTGGCCGGGCAACCTCGTCGCGGGCATGGCCAACCCCACCCTGGCCGGACTGGACCGCTACGGCGACACCCAGCTGTACGTCAGCCGGGGCGCCGGCGCCTGGGGCCCACCCACGCGCGTGGGTGCCCCGTCGGACATCACGGTGATCGAGCTGGCGTCCCGTCAGGCTTGACCGGTCAGGCCGGTCAGGCCGGTCTGAGAGGCCTGGACCGTCCCATGGCTGGGAACAGCCTGTGAAACCTGCTGGAAACGCCCGTAGGTAAGTTCTTTCCCATGTCGCCAGAAAGCCCTTCCCCCTGGTGAAAGACGTGTGATTAGGTGTGCCCGCCACTTAGGGGAGTGGCGGAAATTCACCTATTCACTGCTCATGTGGGGGCCCGTGAAGGGCCGGGGAGAGGGCACACCCATGCGTTCGGTTCGCATGCGGATTCTCGCGACGCTGCTCGTGCTGGCGGCCGTGGGGGTAGGCGGCTGGCAGTTGGTGCCGTCGCAGCGGGACGAGAACAGGACCATCACGGTCGGCACGACGGACGCCGTCACGTCGCTCGATCCGGCCGGCGCCTACGACGCAGGCTCCTGGGCGCTGTTCAACAACGTCTACCAGTCACTGCTGACCTTCGAGCCGGGTGGCGTCGCACCCGAGCCGGACGCGGCCCAGAGCTGCGGCTTCGCCGGCACCGATCTGAAGACGTACCGCTGTGAACTGCGCGAGGGCCTCACCTTCCCGAGCGGGCGTGCCATGACCGCGCAGGACGTCAAGTACTCCTTCGACCGCGTCAAGCGGATCAAGTCGGATGTCGGCCCGTCCTCCCTGCTGAGCACCCTCGCCTCGGTGAGCGCGAGCGGCCGTACGGTCACCTTCCGGCTGTCGTCGCCCGACGCCACGTTCCCGCTCAAGGTGGCCACCGGGGCGGGCGCCATCGTGGACCGGGAGAAGTATCCGGCCGACGCGCTGCGCACCGACAACGCTGTCGACGGCACCGGCCCGTACACCCTGACCGCGTACACCAAGGAGAAGGAGGCCGTCCTCACCCCCAACACGCACTACAAGGGCGCCCTCAAGCAAACCGGCCGCCCCGTCGAACTGCGCTACTACGCCGACGCGGACGCCCTCGACAGCGCCTGGAAGGCGAAGCGGATCGACGTCGCCACCCGCACGCTGCCGCCCCAGGTCCTCGCCGGACTGAACGCCGCCGACCCGGGCCAGCGCGTCTCCGAGGCCGACAGCTCCGAGATCCGCAGCCTCTACTTCAACACCCGCAAGGGCTCACCGCTGCACGACGTGCGGGTCCGGCAGGCCATGGCCTGGCTGATCGACCGTGAGCGGCTGGCGGCCACGGTGTACAAGGGGACCGTCGATCCGCTGTTCTCGCTGATCCCGACGGGCATCACCGGCCACACCACGTCGTTCTTCGACACCTACCCCAGGCTGAGCGCCGCCAAGGCGCGCGTCCTGCTGAGCGAGGCCGGCGTGAGCCTGCCCGTCAGCTTCACCTACGGCTATGGCGCCGGCCGCGGCGCCGGGGCCGAGGAGGCCGCGGAGATCAAGCGGCAACTGGAGGCGACCGGCCTGTTCAAGGTGACCGTCAAGGGATACGAGTGGACCGACTTCCAGAAGCGCTGGGCGAGCGGCGAGCTCGACGCGTACGCCGTCGGCTGGGTCGCCGACTTCCCCGACCCGGACACCTACGGCGGCCCGCTCGTCGGCACGGACGGCACCATGAACACCGGGTACAGCGACAAGACCGTGGACCGGCTGATCACGGCCAGTCAGCAGTACGCCGACCGCAGCGAGGCCACGAAGGACTTCCGTCTGCTCCAGGAGGCCGTCGCCCGCGACGTTCCGCTGATCCCGCTGTGGCAGGCCAAGGAGTACGTGGTCGCCAGCGAGGAGGTGGGTGGGGGGCAGTATCTGTCCGACGGTACGGGCGTCTTTCGGCTTTGGCGGCTTACCTGGATCTGACTATTCGCTCCGGGGCGGTGGGTTCCGGTTGGATCGCGGCTGCGGGTGGGGTGTGGGTACGCGCGCAGTTCCCCGCGCCCCTTGGGCGGGCAGCGTCACCGTCACCCGCAGGCCGTCACCCGGTGCCGAGTCCACCGTCACCTCACCGCCGTGTGCCTCCACCACGCCCTGCACGATCGCCATCCCCAGACCGCTGCCCGCGCCCCCGCCTGCGCGGAAGAAGCGGTCGAAGACTCTTGCCGCGTCCTCCTCGCACAGCCCCGGCCCCTCGTCCGCGACACACAGCCGGACGAAGCCGTTCGCCCGCTCCACCCCCAGCCGCACCGGCACGTCGGCGGGCGTGTGCGTGCGGACGTTGCTCAGCAGATTGCCCAGCACCTGGCGCAGCCCCGACTCGTCGGCGTGCACGAGCAGCGCGCCGTCGGCGCCGACCGTGATCGGCCGCTCCGGCTGCTGGACCCGCAGATCCTCGGCCGCCTCGCGCACCAGACGGCTCAGGTCGACGTTGCGGAACCGCAGCTCGGGCCGCTGGTCGAGCCGGGCGAGGGTGAGCAGTTCGTCGACGAGGCGGCCCATGCGGTCGACCTCGCCGTTCATCCGGTCCCAGGCACGCTTGCGCTCGGCCGGTTCCGTCAGCATCCCCTTGTCGTACAGCTGGAGATACCCGCGTATCGCGGACAGCGGTGTGCGCAGCTCGTGCGAGGCGTCGCCGACGAAGCGGCGCAGCTGGGCCGTGCTGCGCTCGCGCGTGCGGTACGCCGACTCCACCTGGTGGAGCATGGAGTTGAGGGCCACCCGCAGCTGTTCGACCTCCAGGGTCGGGTCGCGGCTGGAGGGGACGCGCCGGGCAAGATCGCCCTCGGCGATGGCCGACGAGGTCTCCACCATGTCCTCCAGCGGCCGCATCCTCCGGCGCACGCTGAACATCGTCAGCCAGCCGAGCAGCGCCAGCAGCAGCGTCCCGACGGCCAGGTCCATCCGCAGCGCCTTGCCCATCCCCTCGTGCAGACCCTCGGTCGGCATGGCGATCAGCACGATCGTGCCGTCCGGCAGCCGTGCGCCGACCATCCGGTGGCGGTCCCCCTCGACCCGTACGTCCCGCGGCTCCTCGTCTGCGGCGAGGGCGACCGGGTCCCGCGCGGCAGCGGCGAGCGCGTGCTGGCGGGGCGTCGGCTTCAGCGGGCCCAGGGCCACCGGCCTCCCGGCGGAGTCGACCGCGACGTACACCATGGTCGGGCTCGGCAGCGGGTCGGTGTCCGTGCTTCCGCCGTCGTTGAACCTGTCCAGGGCGATGCCCAGTTCGCTCAGTGACTCGATCTGCCGCAGGGCGAACCCGGCCTTCCCCAGCGTGGTGCGCGCGCTCTTCAGCTCGCTGTCGACCTTGTCGAGCAGAAAGAACCGCGCCGTCATCAGACTGACCGCGGTGGCGACGACGATGCCGACGGCCAGCAGCGCCACGTTCGTCAGTGTCAGCTTGCCGCGCAGCGAGTGGATGCCGCGCCGGCGACGGAAGTGGCCGAAGACCCGAGGGATCCTCATGCCAGCCCGTATCCGACGCCCCGCCGCGTGGTGATCACCGGCGGTCCCAGGGCGTCCAGCTTGCGCCGCAGATAGCTGATGTAGGTCTCCACGACGGTCGACTCGGGCGGCGTGTGCTCGTACTGCCAGACGTGGCGCAGGAGTTGCTCCTTGGGCACGATCCGGCCGCCGTTGCGCACCAGGAAGCGCAGCAGCGCGTACTCGGTGGGGGTGAGTTCGACGGTGCGGCCGGCGCGGCGCACCGAGTACGTCGACTCGTCCAGCTCCAGGTCGCCGTACCGCAGGGGCGGCCGCTGCGGCAGGACGTCGGCGGGGAGGGTGCGGCGCAGTACCGCGGTGATGCGGGCGACGACCTCGTCGATGTTGAACGGCTTGGTGATGTAGTCGTCGCCGAAGCCGAGGGCGCCGACGATCTCGGCGGGCGAGTCGCGTGCGGTGAGGAAGACGAGCGCCAGGCCGGGCCGCCGCTCGCGCAGTTCACGCCCCAGCGCCCGGCCGTCCCCGTCCGGGAGCATGACGTCGAGCAGCGCCACGTCCGGCCGGGTGCGCTCGGCGAGGGCGAGCGCCTCGCGGACCGTGCCCGCGATCATGACCTCGAACCGGTGGTAGCGCAGGGCGATGGCGAGGACGTCGGCGATGCTCTCCTCGTCCTCCACGACCAGCACGGTGCCAGAACCCGTCGTCATGCCCCCAGTATCGGCGGGGCCACTGACAGTCGGGCGGGTTCGCCCTTTGGAGTTCCTTGAGAGTCATGGCCGTCGCCTGCCACGCACGCGTGCCGCCGCCAATCCTGTTGCCCAGGACCTGGGGGACCGACCGAACCGAATAAGGAGCGTTGAGCGTGGCGGCATTGGCACGGTGGTGCTATCGGCACCGGCTGGTGGTCCTGTTGCTGTGGTTGGGGGCACTGTTCGGCCTGGGCGCGGCGAGTACCGCCGCCGGCACGAACTACGCGAACGTCTTCTCCCTCCCGGACACGGACTCCGCGACCGCGTACGACCTGATGGAGAAGGCCTTCCCGGAGCGCGCGGGCGACACCGACACGGTGGTGTGGAAGGTGAACGGCAAAGACGGGGCATCGGTACGGGACGACTCCGTACGGTCCCGGATCGAGCCCGTGCTGGAGGAGATCGGGCGGATACAGGGGGTCGGCGAGGTCACCGACCCGTACGCGGCACAAGGGGCCGCGCAGATCAGCGAGGACGGGCGGGTCGCGTACTCCCAGATCACGTTCACCGAGCAGGCGAACGCCGTCCCCATGGAGCTGATCGAGGACGTCGTCGGCACGGCGCAGGCCGCCGAACGCGACGGACTCCAGGTCGAGCTGGGCGGTCAGGCCGTCGCCCGCACCCAGGAGCCGCCGCAGGGCACGGCGGAGGCGGTCGGCATCCTGGCGGCGGCGGTCGTGCTGTTCCTGGCCTTCGGGTCGCTCTTCGCGATGCTGCTGCCGATCGTCGTGGCGGTCGCGGGCGTCGGCACCGGCATGATCGCCACGATGCTGATGAGCCATGTCACGGACGTTCCCGAAGTGGCCCCGCTGCTCGGCTCGTTGATCGGCCTGGGCGTCGGCATCGACTACGCCCTGTTCATCGTGACCCGGCACCGGCGCGGCATCCTGCGTGGGATGCAGCCCGAGGAGGCGGCCGTGACCGCCCTCAACACCTCGGGCCGCGCTGTGCTGTTCGCGGGCGGCACGGTCTGTATCGCGCTCGCCGGGATGCTGGTGATGAACATGCGCTTCCTGGACGGCGTCGTCGTCGCGACCTCGCTCACGGTCGTCCTGAGCGTGCTCGCCGCGATCACCCTGCTGCCCGCCCTCCTCGGCCTGCTCGGTGTGCGGGTGCTCAGCCGTCGGCAGCGGCGGCGGCTCGCGGCGGCGGGACCGGAACCGGCGGAGGCGAGCGGACTCGCCGCGCGCTGGTCGACGTACGTCCAACGGCGCCCGCGTCCGATCGCGGCGCTCGCCCTCGTCGTCATGGCGGCCCTCGCCATCCCCGTGCTGTCGCTGCGTCTCGGCGCCACCGACCAGGGCAACCACCAGGAGTCGGCCACCACCCGGCAGGCCTACGACCTGCTCGCCGAGGGCTTCGGGCCCGGCGTCAACGGCCCGCTCCAGGTCGTCGTCGACGGCGACGCCCCCGCGGGTCTGGTGGACGGCATCCGCGCCACCGAGGGCGTAGCCCAGGTGGCCGCCGTCCCGCCCGCCAACGGCGTGACGGTCATCCAGGTCGTACCGACGACCTCACCCCAGTCCGAGGAGACGGACCGGCTGATCGACCGGCTGCGCGACGACGTGATCCCGCAGTCGGGTGCCGAGGCCCATGTCGGCGGGGTGACGGCGGTCTTCAAGGACTTCGCCTCGGTGACCGGCGACCGGCTGCCGTACTTCGTGGCGACGATCATCGCGCTCGGTTTCCTGCTTCTGCTGGTGGCCTTCCGCTCGCTGGTGGTGCCGCTGACGGCGGCCCTGATGAACCTCGTCGCGGCGGCCGCGTCCTTCGGCGTCCTGGTGGCGGTCTTCCAGTGGGGCTGGGGGGCCGAACTGCTCGGGATCGGCAAGGAGGGGCCGATCACGTCGTTCCTGCCGGTCATCATGTTGTCCCTGCTGTTCGGCCTCTCCATGGACTACCAGGTGTTCCTGGTGAGCCGGATGCACGAGGAGTGGGTCCACACGAAGGACAACGCGCGCGCGGTGCGCGTCGGCCTCGCGGAGACCAGCCGCGTCATCAACTCCGCGGCCCTGATCATGATCTGTGTGTTCAGCGCGTTCGTGCTGAGCGGCGACATGGAGGGCGCGATGGCGGGCATCGGCCTCGCGGCGGCCGTCGCCCTGGACGCGTTCATCCTGCGTACGGCGCTGGTGCCGGCCGCGATGCACCTGCTCGGCAGGTCGAACTGGTGGCTGCCGGACTGGCTGGAGAAGCGGCTGCCGCATCTCGCGGTCGAGCCCAAGGAGGAGGTGACGGGGGCCGAGGAGGAGCCGGTCGTGACGGGCCGCGCGTCGGTCGTCCACGGGTTCATCCGCAGCGCCGACGGCGTTCCGGTCGACGGCGCGGCGGTGACATTGCTGACGAAGGGCGGTCGCCGGCTGGACCGGGTGTCGTCCCTGGCCGACGGCTCGTACATCGTCTCGGTGCCTGCGCCGGGGACGTATCTGCTGGCGGCCACCGCCGAGTCGTACGGGTCCAGGGCGGTGCAGGTGGTCGTGGCGGTCGGGCCGCTCGTGTACGACGTCGAGCTGGCCGACGGTGAGGTGGACGCTGTCAACTGACGGTCACTGGAGGCGTTTCAGGGGCACCCGCTCTCGGCGGGCGCCCCTTAGCCGTCCCCTTACTCGTCCCGTTACCCGTCCCCCCGAGCGCCCGTCTTCCCGCCTGACCTGCCGCTCGCCTTCTTGCTCGCCTTCTCCTTCGCCGGATCCGGCAACGCGTTCGTCATCCCGGGCAGGAAGTCCGTGAACAGCTCGTGCACCTCGCGCACCAGCGGCCGCAGCACCCGGAACCGCGCCAGCGCGACACCCCGCGCCGTCAGTCGGGCGCCCCGCTCGGCCAGCCGATAGCTGCGCTCGCGGCCCTCGGTACGGTCGAAGATCCAGTACAGGACGAGCCCCATCTGGGAGAGCCACATCAACTCCGGCAGCACATCCCGGAGTTCCTCGGGCACCTTCGTCTTCGTCGCGCCCGCCAGCACCTGCCGATGGACGTTGATGGCCTCCACGCGCGCGTGCTCGGACTCGGCCGAGAAGGGGCTGAGCGGGCTGTCGGGGTCGGCGGCGTTCTTGAAGAACTGCACGGCGAACTCGTGGTACGGAGTCGCGATGTCCAGCCACACCTTCAGCACGCCCGCGAGACGCGCCTCCAGGTCGGTCTCGCGGGCCAGGACCTCCCGGATCGCCGCCTGGTGCTCGGCGGCGATCCGGTCGTAGAAGCCCTGGATCAGGTGTTCCTTGCCCTCGAAGTAGTAGTACGCGTTTCCTACGGAGACCCCGGCCTCCTGGGCGATGGCCCGCATCGTCGTCTTGTCGTAGCCGCGCTCCTGGAAGAGCCGCATGGCGGTCTCCAGGATCAGCGCGCGGGTCTGCTCGGACTTGCTGGGCGCGTCGCCCTGCTCAGGGCTGTCGTTCTTCGAGGGCACGGAACGAGAGCCTAACGAGTGCTGATTCGGCCGACGGTCAGGAGGTCTGTGCCGTCTGGTACAGGTTCTGGGCGTCGGCGCCGAAGTACGGGCCGTACATCCGGTTCGGCAGGAAGTTGTACTTGAAGCTGTTCACCGAGGACAGCAGGCCCTTGCCGGAGGCCTCGTCGAACTGTGTGAACCAGGGGCCGCCGCTGGAGCCGCCGGTCATGTTGCAGTTCATGCCGTGGTCGTCGGACAGCAGGAAGTCCCGGTTGGTGGTGCCGGAGCAGTAGATGAACTTCTCGCCGTCGTACGGGGCGGCGGCCGGGAAGCCGAACGAGTACATGCGCAGGTTGTAGCCGGTGTTGAAGGCCAGCCCCTGCCCGCCCACGACGTCCGTCAGCAGTTTGCCGTCCAGCGGGGCGACGACCGCGGCGCCGACGTCGTAGTTAATGTCCTCGCTCGCCGTCCACTGCGGGGTGGACAGGGTCTTCGACGCGGTCCAGCGGCCGTAGGGGGCCTGTCCGTCGTGGTAGCCGGGCACGAAGACCCAGTCGGTGTGCCAGGCGCCCTCCAGTTTCACGCAGTGGCCCGCCGTGATGACGGTGCTCTTGTTGGAGCTGGTGACGGCGTTGCCGGAACAGGACGCCGTGCGCCCCTGGTAGGTGAAGAACACGCGGCCGGCCGTGGAGACGACCGCACCGCCGCCGGTCCACTGACCGCCGCTGTTCGGGAAGGCCAGCAGGCTGACGTCGGAGACGGCCTTTCCTGCCGCCCCGACGTCTCCGACGGCTCCGGCCGCCGGGGCGCTGGGCGCGACCTTGGTCGCGATGCCCTTGAGGGGTGCCGAACCGCCGTCGACGTGGCCGTCGACGGACACCAGGTCGAGCGGGGTCGCCGCGCGCATCCGTTCCGGTGTCCAGAACGCGCGGGCCTGCCGCTGTGCGTCGGCCGAGACCGAGCTGACGCCGGTCGAGGTGACGCCGGTCGAGGTGTCGGACCTCGGCGCGGCGCCCGCGGGTGTGGCGAGGGCGCCCGCGGTGAGCAGCGCGGTGACGCCGATCAGGGTGCCGAGGAGAGGGCGGGGTATGCGGATGACGCCGGGTATGCCTCTCACGCGTACTCCTTCTGCGATGGGGGGACCGGGCGACCATGCGTGCGCCGCCCGGCTGACGACAGACAGCCGATGCGAGTGCGGAGTGGAGAACCGGGAGGCAGCGTGCCAACCCGAGCACCGTTTTGGAAGGGCGCATGCCAAAACGCGGTTCCAAAGCGGGCTGTTCAGGGCGAATCGGCCGCCCCGGCTCCGCCCGGACGGCCGATTGACGCGGCCTCACTGTGTGGCGCAGGAACCGCTCTCGCAGCCCGGCGCGTTGTACGTCCAGCCCCGACTCGGGTCGTACGACCACCCGTCCCCGCGCCGATAGGCCCGACCGCCCCACTGTGCGCGGCTCGACTGCGCCGCACTCCACTGCGCCCCGCCCGGCCATGCCCCGCTCGACTGCGCCCCGCGCCACTTGGCGGCGGCGAGCGCCGCCCCCTTGGCGAGCCGCACTCCGGCCGGGGTGCTGAGGCGATGCGCGAGTCCCCGGTGCTCGCGCAGCGCCCACAGCGTGACGATCCAGGCGGCGCCGCCCCGGTAGACCTGCCCCGCGTCGCCGACGACGGTGATCTCGTCGAACGTGGACGCGTGGTCGAGGTCGGGGTGGCGTCGCCGGGCCTCGTCGGACCCGGCCGGGACCAGCTCCAGCGGCACCAACTGCGGCTGCCGTACGAGCCAGTCGCGCAGGAAGGCGCACAGGGAGCACCGGGCGTCGTAAAGGACGGTGAGCCGCCGGACCACGGCACGGGCCCCCTTGTCGGCTGCCACGCCGACCGCCCCGTCGGCTCCCGTGCCGACCGCCCCGTCGGCTCCCGTGCCGCTCACCCCGCAGGCTCCCGCCCCGACCGTCACGTCGGCCGCCCTGCCCGCTGTCGTGCCGGACACCCGCTCACACCCCGGCCGAGGGAGCGACCCAGCCCTGCGGTGCGACCGGTGGCACCTGTTCGCGCTCCATCACGCCGCGCCGCCGGATCTTGTTGAGCACATAGACGTTGCCCAGATGCATCACGCCGAGCACGAGCAGCACCACGCCGAGCTTGGTCGACAGGGCCTCGAAGATTCCGCGCGTGTCGAGGACGGTGTCGTCGTCGCCCAGATACAGCGCGACGAAGCCGAGGTTGACGAGGTAGAAGCCCACCACGAGCAGATGGTTCACGGCGTCGGCGAGCTTCTCGTTCCCGCGCAGCACGTCGGCGAGGAAGATCCGTCCGTTACGGCTGAGCGTGCGGGCCACCCAGACGGTCAGGGCGATGCTGACGACCAGGTAGATGACGTAGGCGATGACCGTGCGGTCCATGACGCCCCCTCCTTGAACGCGTTCAAAACGCTGACAGGGAGACTGTAGGCCCAGTCTTTGAACATGTTCAACTCAAGGGGGTGAGGTCTCCGTCACGCCCCCCCCGGCCGGGGCGGCGTCACGGCCGGCGCCCGAGCTCCGGCCGTTTGGAGTAGTCCGTGAACCCGGTGACGTTCCCCCAGGGGTCGGCGATCTCGACGGTCCAGCCGGTGGCGCCGGAGAAGGGCTCGTCGAGCGGCTCGACGCCCGCGTCGCGCAACGTCCGCGCCGCCGCCCTCGCGTCCGGCACCTCCAGCCATACGCGAGGGGAGGGCCAGGGCGGCGGCCGGTGCCCCATCGCGTCCTCGGCGCGCAGCAGGATCCCGGGTGTCTCGCCCCCGACCTTCAGCAGCGCGATCCCGGCCTCGTCGAGCCGGAACCCGACCGCGAACCCGGCGCGCTCGTAGAAACGGACGGCCTCACCCAGGTCGCCGACCGGCAGCAGCACATGGTCGAACCCGAGCAGTTCGTACGACTCGTCATCTGACATGCCGTCAGAGTAAGGCGATGATCGGCCGGATCCGGTGATTGTCAGTGGCGGCTCGTACTGTCGTCGTCATGGGAATCGTGACGTTCGTCGACGAGACGACAAGCGGGCGCCGAAGTGACGGCTGGGGGCTGGAGATCGCCGAGGAGCGGCTCACCGTGCGCGAGCTGATCCGGCGTCGGGTCTTCGAGGAGGTCGCCGAGTACAACGCGCGTACGCCGGAGGTCTTCCAGGGGCTCGTGCAGCCGCAGGACGCCGAGCGCGTGCTGAACGGGTACGCGATGCGCACGGCCCGCCGGCTGGACCCCGAGACACAGACCGAGCTCGCGCTGAGGGCCTTCGCGGGCAACGGCTTCCTCGTGCTCGTGGGGGACCGCCAGGCCACCGACCTCGACGACGAGGTCGAGCTCGCGCTCGGCACCGAGATCACGTTCCTGAAGCTCGTCGCGCTGGTGGGTGGCTGATGACCTCTTCGAAGTCCGAACGAGCCGAGCTGGTCCGGGAGGTCGTCGACCTCGTCGCCGCCGAGGACATCGGACGGCTCGTCCCGGAACTGCTCAGGCTCGCCGAGATGACCGACGGACACTGGAGCGGCGACCGCCAGAACGTCTTCCACGCGATCCTCGCCGCGACCGACGGGTTCCAGAAGGAGCTCGTGCACCGGCTGGCCGCCCGCTATCACGAACTGGAGCCGGGCACCCGCCCGCGTCGCCACATCGTGAGCGTGCTGACCTGCCTGAGGACGATGGGGTCCGCCGTCGAAGGGCAGCCGCCCGACACCAGGGCCGCGCTGATCGGCCTGGCCGCGGAGCAGGACGTGCACTACGACCCCGGTCAGCTGATCCGGCTCACCGAACTGGAGCAGGCCGACGGGCGTGAGCTGCCCGGCGAGTTCGTCGCCGTCGTCCGCCGCTCGTACCTGACGCTGTGGAACGGCAGGAAGACACTGGCGGCACTGGTCGCCCAGCTCGACGAGCCTGCGGTGAACCCGGGCGAGGCATGGTCCGACAGGGCTCTCGCCGAGGTGGCCGAGCTCGGCGGCGACTGGCGGCGGCTCCTCGCCCACGCGGCCACCGCGACCGCCGCCCGTCCCTCCGCGAAATGGGACAGGACCGGTCGCGCCCTGATCGGGTCACTCGATGCCGACGAGGTGCGGGAGCGGTTGCTCTCCTGGCTCCGGCTGGTGGGACGGCCACGCACCCGCCCGCTGCTCGCCCCGCGCTACGGGCCCGACCCCAACGCCACCTTCGACCCGTACAACGCCTACGCGCTGCGCGGCCTGGCCTGGTTGCTCTCCCTCCTGCCCGCGCACCCCGAGACCGCCCGCACCCTGGGCGCACTCGCCGAGACCTCCCTGCGCAAGGTCCCGGGCCTCGGACCGGTGAACCCCAAGGTCGCCAACGCCGCGGTCAACGCCCTGGCCCGCATCGACAGCGAGGCGGCCCTCGCCGAACTGGCCCGTCTCACCACCCGCGTGACCTTCAAGGGCACGCTCAAGCTCCTCGACACCGCGCTGGACGCCCGCGCGCAGGAGATGGGCCTCAGCCGCGAGGAGATCGAGGAACTGGCCGTACCGGCCTACGGCCTGACGGAGGTGGGCCGGGCGGAGCACCGGCTCGGCGAGGTCAGCGCGCTGATCGAGGTGCGGGGCACCAAGGCCGTGCTGAGCTGGCGCAACGCGAGCGGCAGGATGGTGAAGAGCGTCCCCTCCGCCGTACGGCGCGACCACGCCGACGAGCTGAAGGAGCTGAAGGCGGCGGTCAAGGACATCGACAAGATGCTCCCGGCCCAGAGCGAGCGTCTGGACCGCCAGTTCCTGGCCCGCCGCGACTGGCCGTATGCCGCCTGGCGCGAGCGCTACCTCGACCACCCCCTGGTCGGCACCCTGGCCCGCCGTCTGCTCTGGACGGTCGACGGCACGACGGCCGGGTACGCGGACGGTGAGCTGCGGACGCTGGCCGACGCACCGGTGAGAGAAGGAACCCGAGTCGAGCTCTGGCACTCGGTCGGCCGGGAACCCGCCGAGATCGTCGCCTGGCGCGACTGGCTGGAGCGGCACGGAGTGACCCAGCCCTTCAAGCAGGCCCACCGCGAGGTGTACCTGCTGACGGACGCCGAGCGGGCGACGGGGACGTACTCGAACCGCTTCGCGGCGCATGTCCTGCGTCAGCACCAGTTCCACTCCCTGGCCGCGATCCGGGGCTGGCACAACAAGCTGCGCCTGGCCGTCGACGACGAGGCGCCGCCCGCCGTACGGGAGCTGCCCCAGTGGGGTCTGCGCGCCGAGTACTGGATCGCGGGCGACGGCGGCGAGGACTACGACGAGGTCACCGACTCCGGCAGCTTTCTGCGCCTGCGCACCGACCAGGTCCGCTTCTACCCGGTCGACGCACCGCACAACTCGGCGCACTGCTGCGGCGGTGAGTACCGCATGTGGCTGCGCGACGGCGCCGACCCGGTCGAACCGGTGCCGCTGACGGACGTCCCGCCCCTGGTCCTGTCGGAAGTCCTGCGCGACGTGGACCTGTTCGTCGGCGTGGCGAGCGTCGGCAACGACCCGACGTGGCAGGACGGGGGCCCCGACGGACGCTTCCGGGAGTACTGGACGTCGTACGGCTTCGGCGAACTGGGCGCGAGCGCTCAGACCCGCCGGGGCCTGCTCGAATGCCTGATACCGCGGCTGACGATCGCCGACCGCTGCACGATCGAGGGCCGTTTCCTACAGGTGAAGGGCGAGCGGCACACGTACAAGATCCACCTCGGCTCGGGCAACATCCTGATGACCCCGAACGACCAGTACCTGTGCATCGTCCCCAAGTCCAACCCGGCCGCCCCGCAGGCGGGTTACCTGCCCTACGAGGGCGACCGGATGCTGGCGGTGATCCTCAGCAAGGCGATGATGCTGGCCGACGACACGAGGATCACGGACCCGACGATCCTGAGCCAGCTGTGAACGGGCCCGTCAAGCGGGGCGTCCCGCTGGCCGACGAGGAGATCTTCGAGGCGGACGGCGCGCTCCGCGACGTATGTGTCCTCTCCGCCGAGGCCGGGGACTGGGACCGGGTGATCTCCGCGCTGAGGGAGCCGGAGGCGGCGGAGCCGCAGTGGGAGGTCGAGTTCTCGACCACGCATCCCCTCGGGGACGCGCTGCTCCACTCCGGCGCCGCGGCGCTGTTCGCGGCGCTGGAGCGGAGCGGCGACTCGGCGAGCCTCTCCGTGCGCATCGACGGCATCTGGTTCACCAGCTACTTCTTCGACTGGTCGGAGATCGAGTTCACCTTCGATCCCGTGGATGTCGTGGGCCCGCCGGAGGTCGAGGTCGTGGAGGACTTCATGCGGCGGGTGGGCGACGCGTGCGGCCGGCGGGTCGTCATGACGATGGAGACGTCGACGCACCACGAGGGGCTGCCCGCCTTGTTCGAGTACACGCCGGGTCGCCGCTGAACCGTCAGCTCCCGCAGCCGCCGACCCGTCGCGTGCTCACCGCGATGTCGTCCATCCGGATGTCGTACGACGACGGCGCCGGGTCGGCCTGGTACAGCTGCCGGCCCAGCTTCAGCTCTGTCGAAGGCCGGGCAAGGCGAAGGGGTCCGACGTGCCGCCGTGCTGGTGCGTGGAGACGGTCAGGTCGGGCTGCTCGACGCCGTCGAAGTAGACCGTGACGCGGTTGTCGGTGGCGTCCAGGTGGAACTCCACGCAACTCCAGCGGGCGGCCGCGGCCGCGTTGAGAAAGGCGAGAGGCCCCGCCCCCGGTGCCGAACCGGGAGACAGGGCCCTCACAGCCGTGGTACGGGAACCCGTACCTGAGCCGACCTCAGAAGCGGCGCGTGATCAGCGCCTTCTTGACCTCGGCGATCGCCTTCGTGACCTCGATACCGCGCGGGCAGGCGTCCGTGCAGTTGAAGGTCGTGCGGCAGCGCCAGACGCCGTCCTTGTCGTTGAGGATCTCCAGCCGCTGCTCGCCGGCCTCGTCACGCGAGTCGAAGATGAAGCGGTGCGCGTTGACGATGGCCGCCGGGCCGAAGTACTGGCCGTCGTTCCAGAAGACCGGGCACGAGGAGGTGCAGGCGGCGCACAGGATGCACTTCGTCGTGTCGTCGAAGCGCTCGCGGTCCTCGGCCGTCTGGAAACGCTCACGCGTCGGCTCGTTCGTGTCCTTCGTGATGAGGAAGGGCATGACGTCGCGGTACGCCTGGAAGAACGGCTCCATGTCGACCACGAGGTCCTTCAGGACCGTGAGGCCCTTGATGGGCTCGACCGTGATCGGCTTCTCGGGGTTGATGTCCTTGATCAGCGTCTTGCAGGCGAGGCGGTTCTTGCCGTTGATCCGCATCGCGTCCGAGCCGCAGATGCCGTGGGCGCAGGAGCGGCGGAAGGTCAGCGTGCCGTCCAGGTCCCACTTGATCTTGTGGAGGCCGTCGAGGACGCGCTCCTTCGGGTCGATCTCCAGCTGGAAGTCTTCCCAGGTCGCCTCGGCCGAGATCTCCGGGTTGAAGCGGCGGACCCGGAAGGTGACCGTGATGTAGGGAGACGCGGCGGACTCGGCCTCCACCTTGTCCATAACGGGGGTAGCCATCAGTACTTACGCTCCATCGGCTGGTAGCGGGTCTGGACGACCGGCTTGTAGTCGAGACGAATGGACTCCGTGCCGTCGTCGCCGACCTCGCGGTACGCCATGGTGTGGCGCATGAAGTTGACGTCGTCGCGGTTCGGGTAGTCCTCGCGGTAGTGGCCGCCGCGGGACTCCTTGCGGGCCAGCGCGGACACGGCCATGACCTCGGCCAGGTCGAGCAGGTTGCCCAGCTCGATGGCCTCGAGCAGGTCCGTGTTGAACCGCTTGCCCTTGTCCTGGATCGAGACGTTCCGGTAGCGCTCGCGCAGCTCCGCGATCTTCTCGACCGCCGTCTTGATGGTCTGCTCCGTGCGGAACACCATGACGTTGGCGTCCATGGTCTCCTGGAGCTCCTTGCGCAGGGCCGCCACGCGCTCGGTGCCGGTGGAGGTGCGCAGCCGCTCGACCTGCTCGATCACCAGCTCCGCCGGGTTCTCCGGCAGCTCCACGTAATCGGCCTTCTGGCTGTACTCCGCGGCCGCGATGCCGGCCCGACGGCCGAAGACGTTGATGTCCAGCAGCGAGTTGGTGCCGAGGCGGTTGGCGCCGTGCACGGACACACAGGCGACCTCGCCGGCCGCGTACAGGCCCGGGACCACGGTCGTGTTGTCGCTGAGGACCTCACCCTCGACGTTCGTCGGGATGCCGCCCATGGCGTAGTGCGCGGTGGGCTGGATCGGGATCGGGTCCGTGTAGGGCTCGATCCCGAGGTACGTCCGCGCGAACTCCGTGATGTCGGGCAGCTTGGCGTCCAGCTGCTCCGGCGGAAGGTGCGTCAGATCCAGGTAGACGTGGTCACCCTCGGGGCCACAGCCCCGGCCCTCGCGGATCTCCGTGTAGATGGAGCGGGACACGACGTCACGGGACGCGAGGTCCTTCATGACCGGCGCGTACTTCTCCATGAAGCGCTCGCCGTCCTTGTTGCGCAGGATGCCGCCCTCACCACGGGCGCCCTCCGTCAGCAGGATGCCCATGCGCCAGATGCCCGTCGGGTGGAACTGGAAGAACTCCATGTCCTCCAGCGGCAGACCCCGGCGGTACACGGCCGCCTGGCCGTCACCGGTGAGCGTGTGCGCGTTCGACGTCACCTTGAAGAACTTGCCGCAGCCGCCGGACGCGTAGATGACGGCCTTCGCCTGGAAGACGTGGATCTCGCCGGTCGCCAGCTCGTAGGCCACGACACCGGCGGACTTCTTGACGCCGTCGACCTCGGTGATCAGCTGGTCGAGGACGTAGAACTCGTTGAAGAACTCCACGCCCTCCTTGACGCAGTTCTGGTACAGCGTCTGGAGGATCATGTGGCCGGTGCGGTCCGCGGCGTAGCAGGACCGGCGCACCGGCGCCTCGCCGTGGTTACGGCTGTGACCGCCGAAGCGGCGCTGGTCGATGGTGCCGTTCGGGGTGCGGTTGAACGGCAGGCCCATCTTCTCCAGGTCGAGAACGGAGTCGATGGCCTCCTTCGCCAGGATCTCGGCGGCGTCCTGGTCGACCAGGTAGTCACCGCCCTTGACCGTGTCGAAGGTGTGCCACTCCCAGTTGTCCTCCTCCACGTTGGCCAGCGCGGCGGCCATGCCGCCCTGCGCGGCGCCCGTGTGGGAGCGGGTGGGGTACAGCTTGGTCAGCACGGCGGTACGGCTGCGCTTCGTGGACTCGATGGCCGCGCGCATACCGGCGCCACCGGCGCCGACGATGACGGTGTCGTACTTGTGGATCTTCATGGTGGTTGCCTCAGCCCCGTGCCTAGCGGATGTTCGGGTCGAAGGTGAAGATCACCAGCGTGCCCAGCAGGATGGTGAACACCGTGGCGGTGTAGAGCAGGCCCTTCAGCCACAGGCGGGTGTTCGCGCGCTCCGCGTAGTCGTTGATGACCGTGCGCAGGCCGTTGGCGCCGTGCAGCATCGCGAGCCACAGCATCAGCAGGTCCCAGACCTGCCAGAACGGGGACGCCCAGCGGCCGGCGACGAACGCGAAGCCGATCTTGGAGACGCCGCCGTCCAGCACCAGCTGGATCAGCAGGTGGCCGATGACCAGGACGACCAGGACGACGCCGGACAGACGCATGAACAGCCAGGCGGCCATCTCGAAGTTGCCCCGGGTGGACCGGGGCGTCTTCTTGGTGCGCTTGCGGGGCGCCTCGATGTAGGGGGCCGGGTTGTCGACGTTGTAGAGGGACTCGCCCTCGACCGGGCCGATACCGGTGGCGGTCTTCTCAGTGGTGACTGTGTTGTTTGACATGCTTACGCGTCAGCTCCCGAACAGTTCCTGAGCGGCGTGGCCGAGGACGGGGTAGATCGCCCCGAGCATCAGCACCAGCCAGAGCCCGACGACGGACCAGAGCATCTGCTTCTGGTAGCGCGGGCCCTTCGACCAGAAGTCGACGGCGATGACGCGCAGGCCGTTGAGCGCGTGGAAGAGGATGGCGGCGACGAGGCCGTACTCCAGCAGCGCGACGATCGGCGTCTTGTACGTGGCTACGACCTTGTCGTAGTCCTCGGGGGAGACACGGACGAGGGCGGTGTCCAGCACGTGAACGAACAGGAAGAAGAAAATGAGGACGCCGGTGACTCGATGAGCCACCCAGGACCACATTCCTTCCCGGCCGCGGTACAGCGTTCCAGCCGGCACGGAAGTTCCTCCGGGAGCGGGGATTGGGGCCAGCCGGCTTGTGCTGTCGGTCGGGCCCGGCCGGGTACGGTCCACCGGCCCTCAGCATCGTATCCACGTTGCGCTGCGCGGCTTAGCGGGGGTGTGGGTATGTGATCAAAGTGGCACGCGGATGGGTGATGTGCGGCTAATGGGGTGGGCTGGCCTGTTTGTTGCCGGGTGCGGCGCCGTTTGCGCTGGTCGCGCAGTTCCCCGCGCCCCTCAGGGCGCGAACCAGCCGGCCCTTTGCCAGGCGCCGGAGTTCCTCTGCCGTCAGGACTCGTTCGTCGTCCGGATCGTTTGCCAATCGAGACCGGATGGCGTGCAGCACGTGGTCCAGGGCCTCGGCCGGCGCCAGATCGTCCAGGCAGATGACGAATACGTGCCCGAACTTGGCCTCGTATGCGGCATTCGCCGCATTGAGAGCTGTATGGGCGGCTCCGTAGATCCCCTCCGGCAGAACCGGCAACGTTTCTGCCGCCAGCGCCTCCGCCAGATCCCCCGGCGTCAGGTCGTATGCCGCCTCGTCGGATGCGGCCAGCAGGGAGTCGACGTCCGGGTACGGGCGGTGGCTCGCGAGGCGCTCGACCCAGCGGGGGCTGCGCAGGCAGTCGAAGAGGAGCGCGCGGGCCTCGTGGGCAGGCGCGCTGTTGAAGGCGTCCAGGACGGTGGGCAAGGACGGTATGGCGACTCGGCCAGGAAGGTGTGTGGGCGTCACGTGGTTTCGACAGGGGATTCTGGGGCAGGAGTGGCGCCACGTTACCGAGTGTGGACGTGACGTGTCCGACGGATGCCCGAATTTCAGTCGAACGGGAGAGTTTCAGAACGTTCCCTGGACGGCGGGCTGAGCTCGCAGGGCCTAGGTTGGCGATGTGAGCCAGCACAAGCACAGGCGCCGGGCCCCGGCCATGAGGGCGCTGAAGCAGACGTGGGTGCTGATCGTCGCCGTGGTCGTCGTGACGGTCGCGGCCGGGGTGAGCCTCGGGCTCCTGGCCACCGGCGACGACGGATCGCCGGCCGGATCGGAGCAGCGTCGGTCGGCACCGGGGATGTCCGAGGCCGCCTCTCCCTCCGCACCGAGACAAGCGCCCACTCCGACCCCGTCACCCACTCGGTCGTATCCGCTCTCGAAGGCGCCGCGGACCATCCCGGCGGTCACGTCGCACACCGCCGCCCGTGGTCCGGGCTGGCGTCCGGCGAAGGGCGAGCGGGTCGTCGTGAACGACAAGGAGCTCGCCGACGAGGGGCGGCTCATCGCCGGTGAGCTGGGGCTGACGTACGCGGGCGAGAAGGACGACGTGCGGGCCGGGGATGTGCGGCTGGCGCTGAACGACGACCAGGGCGCGGATCCGGAGTCGTACTCGATGACCGTGCGCGGTGGACGGGTGACCATATCCGGGCCCGGTGAGGCGGGGGTCTTCTACGGGACCCGGACGCTCAAGCAGGAGGTCCACGACGGGGGTACGGCGCCGGAGGGGGTCGTGCGGGACGAGCCGGCCAAGCCGGTGCGCGGGTTCATGCTCGACATCGCGCGCAAGCACTTCACCGCGGACTGGATCGAGGACCGGGTGCGGGAGCTGGGGGACCTGAAGTTCAACCAGCTGGGTCTGCACTTCTCCGACGACCAGGGGTTCCGGATCGAGTCCACCTCGCATCCCGAGATCGTGTCCCAGCAGCACCTCACCAAGGCGCAGGTCAGGAAGATCGTCGAGCTGGCCGAGAGCCGGCACATCACCGTCGTGCCCGAGATCGACTCGCCCGGGCATCTGGGGGCCGTCATCGCCGCGCACCCGGATCTGAAGTTGCGCAATGTGAACGGTGTCGCCACGCGAGGTGCCGTCGACATCTCCAAGCCCGAGTCCGCCGAGATCGTCGACGACCTGCTGAACGAGTTCGCCGGGCTCTTCCCGGGAAACCAGTGGCACCTGGGCGCCGACGAGTACCAGGCGCTGGTCGTCTCGAATCCCGAGGCGTCCTACCCGCAGCTCGCCGCCGCCGCCCGGGAGGCCTACGGATCCGGCGCCACCGTCGCCGACCTCGCCACCAAGTGGCTCAATGACCGCGCCGCCACCGTCCGCGCTCACGACCGCACGCCGCGGGCCTGGAACGACGGGTTCTTCCGGAACACCTCCGTCCAGCCGGACAAGGACATCCAGGTGGCGTACTGGACGGGCAAGGAGATCGGCGCGCGGGTGCCGCTGGAGTACCTGAGGGAGGGGCGGAAGGTCGTCAACTACAACGACGAGTTCCTCTACTACGTGCTCGGCGAGCCGCAGACCTTCGTCTATCCGACCGGTGAGCGCATCTACGCGCAGTGGACGCCGCGGGTCCTGCGCGGGACGACGGCCGTGCCGGCCACGTACGACGACCAGATCCTGGGCGGGTCCTTCGCGGTCTGGTGCGACCTGGCGGACTCGCAGACGCAGGACCAGGTCGCGGCCGGGATCCGGATGCCGCTGCGGGCGACCGTGCAGAAGCTGTGGGACGCGGGTGAGCCGGAGCTGTCCTGGGCCGAGTTCAGCACGCTCGCGGACCGGCTGAACTGAGCTGTGGATTGGCCGATACGGCTGCGAACCCCCGTGCGAATGTGGTGTATTCGGGCCTAGCCGTACCGAACAGCCAGGGGGAATCGGAATGGGCTACTGGGGGTACTTCGTCGTGGGCCGCGGGGAGCGGCCGTTGGCGGAGCTGGACGCGCTGGCCGGGGCCGAGGGGATGACCCTGCGCGAGGCGGCGCCGGGCGGCTGGCAGGTGTGGGAGTACCCGAGCGGGGACGGTGACGTCGGGAGCATGAACGCCCTGGCCGGCGAGACCGGGGCGCCCGCGCTCTTCGGGTACGTCATGGACAGCGCCTCCGTGGTGGTGGAGGCGGCGGCGCCGGAGAGCGGGGCGTGGACGACCTGTCTTGCGCGGGCCGCGATGGCCGGGTACCTCGGCGCCGGCGACGAGGGGCTCACGCTGGAGGACTACTTCCTCGAACCCTCCGACGCCGCCGAACGGGCCGTCGCCTGGGCCTTTGAGGCCGGGCACGAGGTGAACACCGAGTCCGTGATCGACGTACTCACCTCCGAAGCGGATCCTTTGGCCGAAAACCTCTTCTTTCGGCTGCTCGACCGGCTCGGTGTCGTACCCCTGTGACACTCGGGGGCCGTTGCGCGCAGTAAGGGGAGGTGCGGGCTCCGTTAAGGGAGGAGCCCTCCAGGGGCCTGTGCGGGGACCCCGACCCTCATGACTTACCCGCTTAGGGAGGCGTGGATGAGCCTGGTGGAACTGATCGCTCAGGCCGACGAACGCGGACTGGCCGCCAGCGGGTTGGCTTGTTTGGATCGGTGTGTGCCGCTGCTGGGCGGTGACGACGAGGTCCTGCGGCCGCTGTGGGCGAACCTCGCGGCGGGCGGGGAGCCGACCGCGTGGGGTGAACTGCTGGAGCAGGTACGCGGGAAGCTGGGCGTCGCCGAGATCGTGGACGACGAGGACGTCGAGGACGAGGCCGCCCTGCTCGCCCGGCGGATGCTCGCCGCCGCCCCCGCCGTACGGTCCGCCGCCGAGGCGCGGGTCTGGGCAGACGCCTGCTCCGTCGCCTCGCTCCAGATACACCGGCTCCTGGACCCCGCGGAGGACGACGTCACCTCGGCCGGCGCCCTCCCCGAGGCCCTCAGCTCGGCGCGCGCGGAAGGGCCCGCCCCCGTCGAGGGCCGCACGGCGGGCATGTCGCCGCTCGTCGCCGCCGAACTGCGGCGTCAGATCAGTGTCCTGGAGATCCTCTCCGGGCATGGCGCGGGCGGCCTGCGCCGGGCGCTGGAGGTGTCGACGGAGGGGCGCCGGGTGCTGCGGGCGGTGGTGTCGCGGCGGGCGCGGGGCAGGGGCTGACCGGCCTGACGGCCCCGGCACCCGGGCCGTCAGATCATCAGCCACTTCACCACCGCGTCGCCGTACTCGGCCGTCTGCGCGTAGAACGCGGTCAGGTCGCGGTGGGTCGCCGCGAACAGGCCGCGCACCTCGTTCTCCGCGTCCGTCGCGGCGTACGGCCGCAGCAGGTTCGTGCGTGCGTCGCGCCACAGGTCGTCGAAGTCGGCCGCCTTGAGGTACCCGGCGACCCCGGTCACCTGGGCCGCCGTGAGCAGCAGGAACGGCGGCAAGGGCGTCTCGGGGTGGAAGACCGGGCGGCCGCCGAGGACCACATGGGTGCGGGGGCCGTCCGGTGCGTGGTTCGGGGGGATGCCGGAGTAGAGGAGCTCGACATCGCCGTACTGCCGGTCGAGCACCTCCTCGCGATGCCGGCCGATCCGCTCCCGCACGGTGTCCCAGTCGTCCTCGAACAGGCGCTGGAACCAGGTCGCGCTGTTGCGCAGTGCCGGGGGCGGCACCGCTCGGAGATGGAGGTACATGCTCATCAGTGACTGGAGCGCACGGGAGCGGCGAAGCGTCACTCCCGCGTAAACCCGATGTCTGAGGGAGTCCTGTGACTGTCATGAGGTGGACGTGGGGCGGTCCTGCGCCGGTCCCGGGCAGCCCCCGGATCCGCGTGACGAAACGCTGTTCGACCACGCTCTCCAGGATGTGACGACTCAAGCGGAGACCAGGCCCTCGGCCGCGAGCAAGCCGGTGCGGTGGGCGGCGGACGCGGTGGCGACGATGCGCGAGGGGGCGCGGCTGCGACTCGACTACTCGGCGCAGAGCCTGTGGCGGGTCGACCGGATGATCGAGGAACTGCGCCGCGAACGGACGCCGTACGCCGCCGTGGAGAACACCCTGCGCGGTCTCGGCGCGTACGCCGGTGAGGTGATCGCCCGTCAGAGCGGCGCCGAGTGGTGGGCGTCGGGCGGCGACCACTGGATCCGCACGCCCGACGGACGGCTGTGGGATCCGATCGACGAGGCCCGGCGGTGTTTCGCGGGCGACGGGTCGCTGCGGTTGCTGTGCCGGGACGCGACGAGCGGGCAGTCGCGGCGGTAGGGCGACGGCGTGGACATGACCCGGCCGGGACCCCGTGAATGGGCGGGGTCCCGGCCGGGTCAGGTGCTGTCGGCGGTGACGGCGTCGGTGTCCGGCCCGGGTGGGCGGCCGCGGGCGTGCCCAGCGGTGTCCGGCTGCGGATCGCCGTCCGGCTGAAGTCCAGCCCCGTGCTGTGCCGTTGCCCGACGAGGCGTCAGCTCGCCCAGACCTCGGCCTCGTCGGCCGGGACGGTGGTGGCCAGGGCCAGTTCCTTGCGGGCGGCGACCGTCTTGTTCGGGTCGATGCCGGTGAAGGCCGGGTCGTAGGCGATGTAGAACGCGTCGGCGTCGGCGGCGTTCGCGGCCGTCTTCCAGTGCTCGGCCGTCTTCGTCAGCTGCTCACGGAGCTTGCCGACCTCCGCGCCCTCGATGCCCTTCAGGCCCGTGAGATGTGCCTCGAGGGCGGCCGCGACGGCCTTGGCCTGCGCCTTGTAGCCGGCCAGGTCCTCCTCGACGGTGTCCTTCTCGGACTGGTTCGCCCACAGCGCGTCGTAGACGGCGTTCGAACCCTTCAGGTACGTGCTCTGCGCGGGCTTCAACGTGTTCGCGTCGGCCTTCAGCGTGCCCGTGAACTTGCCCGACTCCTTGTTGTAGGTGCAGGTGACGGCACGGTCGCCGGTCGCCCAGCTCTCCTTGGTCGGGGTGTAGTAGAAGACCGAGACACCCTTGGGCAGCGCCCAGGTGTCCGGGGCGAACTTCCCCGCCTCGACCGGGCACCGCTTGTCGGCGATGGCCGTGATCGCGTCGTCGCCCGGGTACGAGCTGCCTTCGTCGATCTTGAAGTCGGCGACGACCTGACCCGTGTGCGCCTCGGCGCACGGCACGATCTCGACGAGGATCTCCTCGCCCTCGCCCTTGGTGTTGGGGTTGTAGCAGTCGCCGACGGCCAGCGAGAACACCGAGCGCTGGCGGGCCACCTTCTTCGCGCCGTCCTTGGCGCTGTCCACGGCGTCCGAGACGTCCGAGCACCCGGCCGCACCGAGCGCGAGCAGGGCGACGGCGGCGGTTATGCCACGAAGGGGACGGGAAGGTCGAACGATCGACATGGCGTGTACATCCTCTTATGTGATCTTTATGAGGGGCGCGCGCATCGTATGCCATCCCTGGGGTGTCGCTGTGCCAAGGCTCTTGCCTGGTCGCGGCGTCTGTGTGACTCCCGATGAGCCGCAAGGGTTGTATCCCCGGTCCATCCCGGCCGCCCTGTGACACTTCTGCGAGGCCGGGCGCTGTTGACCGTGGAGGGGCGTGCGAAAGGGGGCCGCATCGCGAGGTGCGGATTCGCCGCGAACCGGTACGGACGAGGACAGTTCTTGGGCCAGGGAGGGGAAACCCGCCGCGTGCGCGCGCACGACGGGGAGCTGAGCGCGGCCGTCGCGCGGGCTCAGGAAGGTGACGAGGCCGCCTTCGCGGTGGCGTACCGGCTGGTGCAGCCGGGACTCCTCGGGTACCTGCGCGGACTGGTCGGGGACGACGCGGAGGACGTGGCGTCCGATGCCTGGCTGGAGATCGCCCGCGACCTCGGCCGGTTCCAGGGCGACGGCGCCGGGTTCCGGGGCTGGACCGCGACCATCGCCAGACACCGGGCGCTGGACCATCTGCGCCGGCAGAAGGTACGGCCCCGGGCGTCGGCGCTGGAGAGCGACGTACTGGACCTGCCCGGGCCGCACAGCACGCACGACCAGGCGCTGGAGTCGATCTCCACGGAGCGTGCCCTGGCACTGGTCGGCGGGCTGCCGCGGGACCAGGCCGAGGCGGTGCTGCTGCGGGTCGTCGTCGGTCTCGACGGCCCCGCCGCCGCACGCGTCCTCGGCAAGCGCCCGGGCGCGGTGCGGACGGCCGCGTACCGGGGTCTGAAGCGTCTGGCCCAGCAGCTCGGCGTCTCAGGTGTGACGGATGACGGCCCCAGGACGCTGGGGGAATCGAAATGAACAGTGAACGTGACGGCGGCGACCGGAGCGGCACACCGGCGCCTCGATGAGGCGAAACGGTGAGTGTTCGGTGAGTCGTACGGGGCGTGAGGGACGTACAGGCTCTACGAGCTGGTGAGTCACAGCCGTCACGAAGGTCACGTAGACCACGTACGACACGTGCGTCACGCGGACCGGGTACAGGCCAGGTCGGACAGGAACAGGACACGGACATGGGTGAACAGCAGAGCGGCGGTGGGACCTCCGGCCGTCGGCGTGCGCACCCTGGCGGCCTCGTCCCCGGCCGGGCGACCGGCCCGCAGATGACGCTCGACGAGGCCGCGCTGGAGGCGCTGCTCTCCGCGGCCGTACTGCGCGGGCACCGCGCGGACCTCGACGGCGAGCAGCGTGCCGTGGCCGCGTACCGGGCCGCCCGTGCCGCGGGGGCGCACCGGGCGCGCACCCGGCGCCGGGACGACTGGCGGCCCCGCGAGCCGCGGCGACTGGCGCTGTCCGTGAAGACCACGCTCTCCCTCTTCGTCACGAGCCTCGCCCTGGGCGGCGTCGCGGTCGCCGCGATCGGCTCGTCCGGTTCCTCCGACCACCCCGCCGACGACAAGGTCGGCTCCACCCCGACGGCCGGTGCCCCCGACCGGCCGTCCACCGGGCCGTCCGCCGCCGAGCCCGGCACCGCCGGACGGCCCGGCCACCCCTCCACCGCCCAGGACGCCGAGGCCAAGTGCCGCGCCTATGACCAGGTCGAGGGCAACGGCAAGGCCCTGGACTCCACGTCCTGGCAGCGGCTCGTCACGGCGGCGGGCGGCGAGGACAAGGTGACCGCGTACTGCGCCGAGCAGCTGGCGCGGGCGGCGAGGACCGGGCCGGCGCAGACCGAACCGACGAGGTCCGAGCCGACGAGGTCCGAGCCGACGAGGTCCGAGCCGACGAGGTCCGAGCCGACGAATTCCGAACCGACGAAGACGGCCGGGGACGGTGCCACCGGCAGCGGCCAGGGCCCGAGCGGGAAGAACACGTCCGGCGAGAGCGCCGAGAGGCCCGAGAAGGGCGAGAAGACAGGCTGAGCTTCCCGCCCGAGAGGTCAGACGTCCGGCCGCCCTGCCACCTTCTCCAGAGGCTCCGGCGCACCGCGAGGACGGGCCGGCCGTGGGCGGTGCCGAACGGTTGGGCGGTGAGCGGCAGCGGCTCGAGTTCCCGTGCCGTACCCGTCGGCAGGGGCTGAACCGCGGAGACGACCGGGGCCGCCACCCCCCACAGGAGAGGCCCCGGCCGCCGCGCGGCACGGGCCGCGCGGCGGCCCGTACTTTCTACAGCGTCATGACTGCGTTTTCTGTCACACCTGGGTGGACACATTCGCGGAATCCCGGGTAGTTGCATGCTGTACGGACATGGACGAGCAGCGCTTTCAGGCCGTAACGTGCCTTTCGCGCCGGACGCGGAGGGCTAATGACCACCGCAACGACCTGCGGTCTCGGAACCGCAACCACCAATTGAGGTACCAGTGCTGGGGGACGACGCGGAGTTGACCGCCGCGGTGCTTGCCGCACAGGACGGGGACGAGAGTGCGTTCCGGACTGTGTACCGCTCCGTGCACCCGCGGCTGCTCGGGTACGTACGGACGCTGGTCGGCGACCCGGACGCCGAGGACGTCGCCTCGGAGGCATGGCTTCAGATAGCCCGTGACCTGGGCCGCTTCAGCGGCGACGCGGACCGCTTCCGTGGCTGGGCCGCCCGGATAGCCCGGAACAGGGCGCTGGACCACATACGCATGCGCGGCCGCCGCCCCGCGATCGGCGGTGACGAGACGGAGCTGACCGGGAAGGCCGCCGAGTCCGACACGGCGGGCGAGGCCATGGAGGCCCTGGCCACCGACGGCACCCTCTCCCTCATCGCGCGGCTGCCGCAGGACCAGGCCGAGGCCGTCGTCCTGCGCGTGGTGGTGGGGCTCGACGCCAAGACGGCCGCGGAGACGCTGGGCAAGCGTCCGGGTGCCGTACGGACCGCCGCTCACCGGGGTCTGAAGCGGCTGGCCGAGCTGCTCGGCGACGATCCGGAATCGGCCGGGGTGCTCGACGCCCTGCCTCCCCAGCGAGAACCGCGGGGCCGTGCGGTGACGTCCGCGAGTGTGACGCATATGCGTTCGCGGACGCAGAAGGATGTGTGATGGCCGACGAGCAGTACAGGTGGCTGGACCGCGAAACGGCGGAGCGTTTGCTGCGCGGAGAGTCACTCGAAGCTGTCGACACGGCCGACCGCGATCAGGCCGAACGCCTCGCCAAGACCCTTGAGGCACTGACCGCCGAACCCCCGCTGAGCAGCGCGGAACTCCCCGGAGAGGCCGCCGCACTGGCGGCCTTCCGCGCGGCCCGCGCCGACCGGGGCGACGCCCCCGTGAGCGTCGGCCCCGGCGCCGGACCCCACACCGACCGCGTCACCGACGTGGGGCTCGTCCGGATCGGCGGTCCCGCCCGCGCCGCCCGTCGCCCCCGCTGGGCCCGTCCGGTACGGCTCTCTCTCGCCGCCGCGTTGGCCGTCGGCATGGTCGGCGGGGTCGCCGTCGCGGCCGGAACCGGATTCCTGCCGACGCCGTTCGACGGGGACGAGGAGGGCCGCCCGGCCGCCTCGGTCTCGGCGCCGGCACCGTCGGACCGCCCGTTCGTCTCGCCCTCCCCGGAGAGCCGGGTGCAGGGCGAACCCACGCCGGACGACGACACGGAAGCCTCCGCCGACCCCGACGCCACCCACGACACGGCACCCGGTGGCCCGGCCACGGACCGTGAGTCCGCGGGCGACGACCGGGTCGACCCCTCCGCCGGCTGGTGGAAGGCCGTCACCTCGTACTGCCGCGACCTGCGCGAGGGCAAGCGGCTGTCGAACGACCACCGCCGCACCCTGGAGGGCGCGGCCGGTGGCTCCGACGGCGTGCGGAAGTACTGCAAGAACGTCCTGAACGCGTCCGGCGACGGCACCTGGAGCAAGCCGGGCACCGGCAAGGACAAGGACCAGGGCGGGCACCGGGACGAGGACGAGGGCCGGGAGCAGGACGACGAGGGCGACGGGGCCGACTGGCTCCGTGACGGCCGAGGTGGCCGGTACGGCGGCGACCACGGCACCCGTCACGGCAACGGCAACGACCATCGCATGGACGGCACCGCGGTCGCCCCGTCGGCCATGGCCGGCCTTCTGCCGGACCGGGTCCTCACTCCGCTCACTCCGCTCGCACGTCGATGACCTGCGGTTTTGTGATCCGTGGAAATTTCTTCGCGGCAGGAGTGACACTTTCGGCCGCCACGGCGCTGATCTGAGTGAGCCGACTGGTCATCGGCCGTCGCACAGAGCCGGGGTTCCCCCCGTACCTGCGGCTCGTGCATTGGCGCGGGCGGGACACGTTCCCCCGGTCCCGCCCGCGCCCCACACCCACCTCTCACTGCGCGCCCCGCGCCTCACCAGTGGACGACGACCTTGTCGCCGGTCCGCACCTGGGCGAACATCTCCGAGATCGCCCGCTCGTCCCGTACGTTGACGCAGCCGTGCGAGGCACCGGCGTATCCGGTGGCCGCGAAGTCGGACGAGTAGTGCACCGCCTGGCCGCCGCTGAAGAACATGGCGTACGGCATGGGTGAGTCGTAGAGCGTCGACACATGGTGACGGGACTTCCAGTAGACGCTGAACACACCCTCCCGGGTCGGTGTGTACTGCGACCCGAACCGCACCGGCGCCGTCACGACGGTCCGCCCGTCGATCATCCAGCGCAGGGTCCGGCTCGACTTGCTGATGCAGAGCACCCGGCCGGTCAGACACCGCGCGTCCGGCGCGTCGGCCGGCTGGCCGCCCATCAGGTACAGATCCCACTTGCCGGGTTCGCGGGTCATCTTCAGCAGCCGCTCCCAGGTGACCTCGTCGGTCTTCCCCGTCTTCGGCAGCCCGCGTTTGCCCTGGAAGCCCCGCACCGCCTGCTCGGTCAGATCGTCGTAGGCCCCGGTCGGGCCGTCGAAGAGCCAGGCGATCTGCCGCAGCCTGGCCTGGAGCTCGCGTATGTCACGGCCCTCGTCGCCCCGCGACCACAGCACGGCGGCGGGCGCCGCGGGCGCGGCCGTGGGGGTCCCGCCCGGCTTGTCGTCGTTGCCGTCGCCCTTGTCATCGCCATCGCCATCGCCATCGCCATCGCCATCGCCATCGTCCTCGGGCGGCGCGGACTTCGCGGACGGCGTGCCGCTCGGCAGCTCTATGCGCACCGGCGAGTGCCGGTCGTCCCCGGACGCCTGCACCGTGCAGCCGCACAGGACCGCGAGCGCGGCGCCCGCGGCTCCCGAGGCGAGTACGGCGGTAGATCTCCCCATGCCCCTGGTACGCATCCCGACCCCCGGCGTCTCACCGCGGCCGCCCCGGCGGCCCTGATGTCACCTGAGATGTTCCCCGCGAGTGACCGGTTGCGAACCAGGCGGCATGGTGGGAGACAGAAGTGAACCGGGACACGGAGGAACACCATGGCGCGTCAGTCGGAGTCCGGACTGCCCATCGAGCCGGTCTACGGGCCGGACGCGCTGGAGGGCTGGGACCCGGCCGAGAAGCTGGGCGAGCCGGGCGCCTACCCCTTCACCCGGGGCGTGTACCCCTCCATGTACACCGGCCGCCCCTGGACGATGCGCCAGTACGCCGGTTTCGGTACGGCCACGGAGTCCAACGCCCGCTATCGCGATCTGATCGCCCACGGCACGACCGGGCTCTCCGTCGCCTTCGATCTCCCCACCCAGATGGGCCACGACTCCGACGCGCCGATCGCGCACGGCGAGGTCGGCAAGGTGGGCGTGGCCATCGACTCGATCGAGGACATGCGGGTGCTGTTCGGCGGGATCCCGCTGGACCAGGTGTCGACGTCGATGACGATCAACGCCCCGGCAGCGCTGCTGCTCCTGCTGTACCAACTGGTGGCGGAGGAACAGGGAGTCGGCGCCGACCGGCTCACCGGCACGATCCAGAACGACGTGCTGAAGGAGTACATCGCGCGCGGCACGTACATCTTCCCGCCGAAGCCGTCCCTGCGGCTGACCGCCGACATCTTCCAGTACTGCCGGGCCGAGATCCCGAAGTGGAACACCATCTCGATCTCCGGGTACCACATGGCCGAGGCGGGCGCGTCCCCCGCGCAGGAGATCGCTTTCACCCTCGCCGACGGCATCGAGTACGTCCGTACAGCGGTCGCGGCCGGCATGGACGTGGACGACTTCGCGCCCCGCCTCTCCTTCTTCTTCGTCGCCCGTACGACGATCCTGGAGGAGGTCGCCAAGTTCCGCGCCGCCCGCCGCATCTGGGCCCGGGTGATGCGGGACGAGTTCGGCGCGAAGAACCCCAAGTCCCTGATGCTGCGCTTCCACACCCAGACGGCCGGCGTGCAGCTGACGGCCCAGCAGCCGGAGGTGAACCTGGTCCGGGTCGCCGTGCAGGGCCTTGCGGCGGTCCTCGGCGGCACCCAGTCCCTGCACACCAACTCCTTCGACGAGGCCATCGCCCTGCCGACGGACAAGAGCGCGCGGCTGGCGTTGCGGACCCAGCAGGTCCTCGCGTACGAGACGGACGTGACCGCGACCGTGGACCCCTTCGCCGGCTCCTACGTCATCGAGAGGATGACCGACGACGTCGAGGCGGCGGCCGTCGAGCTGATGCGGCGGGTCGAGGACCTGGGCGGCGCGGTGGCGGCCATCGAGCACGGCTTCCAGAAGGGCGAGATCGAGCGCAGCGCCTACCGGATCGCCCAGGAGACGGACGCCGGCGAACGGGTCGTCGTCGGTGTCAACCGCTTCCAGCTGCACGAGGAGGAGCCGTACGAGCCGCTCCGCGTCGACCCCGCCATCGAGGCCCGACAGGCGGAACGCCTCGCCAAACTGCGTGCGGAACGGGACCGCGGAGCGGTGGACTCGGCATTGGCGGCCCTGAAGAAGGCCGCCGAGGGTCAGGACAACGTCCTGTACCCGATGAAGGAGGCGCTGCGGGCTCGGGCGACGGTGGGGGAGGTGTGTGATGCGTTGCGGGGGGTTTGGGGGTCTTACGTGCCGAGCGATGTCTTCTGAGCGGTTGCCACGGCTACGGCTCCGGCTGCGCTCGTGGCCGTGACAGCGCCGCGCGCAGCTTCGGCGTGAACCGCTCCTCCACGAACCGGTTCAGCAGCCACGCCAGCAGCAGCATGGCGGCGACAGTCAGCAGGAAGGTGCCGTACGACGGGATGCCCAGACCGCGGTGCAGGCCCTCGATGACGACCCAGCCCAGGTGCTCGTGCACGAGGTAGAACGGGTACGTCAGCGCGCCGGCCACCGTCAGCCAGCGCCAGTCGGCCCGGCTCAGCCAGCCCAGTGCGATCGCGGCGACGGCCAGGAAGCCGAGGGTGACGACCAGGACGATGCCGAACGTGGTGCGGTACGAGAAGGCGTCCACGTTCCGTGGATGCCACAGGCTTTCGACCGCGGTGTGCTGGCCGATGAGCCAGCTGACGACCACGATGCCCCACGCGTAGGCGTCACGCCGGTCGCGGTGGACCAGGTACAGGCCGACGCCGCCGATGAAGAACGGCGCGTACTCGGGCATCAGGACGATGTCGAGGAGCGGCTGGTCGGCGCCCTGCGCGATCGCCGCCGCCAGCGTCCAGCACGCGCAGAACAGGATCACGCGCCGACGGCTGGCGCCGGGCAGCACGATGCACAGCGCGAACAGGGCGTAGAAGCGGATCTCCGCCCACAGTGTCCAGCACACGCCCAGCACGCGGTCCACGCCGAGGGGCATTTGCAGCATCGTCAGGTTCACCAGCGTGTCGCTCGGCGACACCGTCTTGTAGGCGACCACCGGCAGTGCGAACACCGCCGTCACGATGAGGATCGCCGCCCAGTAGGCGGGCAGCAGCCGGGACGCGCGCGAGGCGAAGAAGGAGCGCAGCGGACGGCCCCAGCCGCTCATGCATATGACGAACCCGCTGATCACGAAGAACACCTGCACGCCCAGGCAGCCGTAGGCGAAGTACGGCGACAGCGTGGGGAACTGCACGCGCGGGGAGGAGCCCCAGGCCTGGGCGACGTCGCCGTCCCGGCCGCCGTAGTGGTACGCCGCCACCATCAGTGCGGCCAGCAGGCGCAGGCCGTCCAGGGCGCGCAGCCGGGCCCCCCGGGGCTTCGCTGCTTTCGGCGCCTGCGGAGGCGATGCCTCGGCGGCGGGCGGCAGAGCGGCGCGGACAAGGGTGCCCGTGGAGGTCACAGGGGTGCCCTCGGGCGTGTCGATCACAGAGTTCTCCTCGCTGTGACGCAGCAGGATCACAGCACACTAGTCCGAATCCGAAGGCGACTTCGCTCGCCGAATAAAGGCTTTGCCCGGCCGTCCGTACGCGTTCACCTGGACGTCGCTCTCGCGTACGGACGCCTCGGGTCCCGTCACCTGCGCCTCAACGGCCCACCGCCCGCCGCAGCGAGCGCGCCCGCCGGGCCACCCGGCGAACCGTCGCGTTGCGGGGAATGAAGGCGAGCTGCGCCGGGACCGCTCCGGGCAGCGCCAGCGAGGTGAGGCGGCGGCGCTTGAAATAGCGCCAGGTGTGCTGGTCGAGATGGCTGCTCAGGTACTGCTCGGCCGCCGAGCGCAGATCGGGGTAGATCTTCGACTGCATGGCGTAGCCGACGGCCCGGATCAGCTGGGTGAGCATCTCCACATCCATGCCGCGCCGTTGGTCGGTGACCGCGGCTCGGTCCCCGAGGTCGGGCAGCAGCGCGTCGACGATGGTCACCGGCACGCGGTTGCTGTTCTCGTAGGGGGTCAGCCGCTCCAGGAGGGTGCCGGTGCCGATGCGGGCGACCGGCAGCTCGTACAGCGCCGAGGCGGTGAACAGGGCGGTGGAGAAGCAGCCGACGACCAGCGCGGGTTGCATCCGCTGGTAGAGCACCTCGGCGAGGACCGGCGTGTCGACGACGGTGAGGTCCGCGTCCAGTTTCCGGGCCTCCTGCTCCAGCAGTCGGGACCAGCCGTGCGGCGCCGAGGGGTGCGGCTTGAACACGACTCGGCGATGGCCGAGTGCGACCGCCCCCCGCAGCATGCGCACGTGGAGGTCCTCCTCCTCCTCGGGCGTCAGGATGCCGAGCGCGGACAGGTACTGGCCCAGCAGCAGGGCAGGGGCGTCGATCTCCGGCAACGCACCCCCCGTCGCGCCGAGTTCCGTGAGCACCTTCAGGAAGGCATCCGTCGGCACGATCTCCGGCTCGACGTCGAACTCGGTGAGCAGCAGCGGCTTCAGACCCGGCACGAGGTCGAGGTGGAGCACGCGCCGCACCCGGGTGCCGACCAGCGGGTCGATCTTGAAGCGGGTCGGGCCGTAGCTCATCAGCCCGTCCGCGTACACGTCGACCGGGGCGCCGCCGAAGATCTGGCAGATGGCGAGCGAGGGGTTGACCTGGATGGACTCCACCGCCAGCTCCACGCGGTCCTCGCCCAGGTCCCACAGCAGCCGCAGATAACGCTCGAACAGCAGCTGGTCGTCCGGACGCGGGGCCCAGCCACCGGGATGGAAGGGGGAGATGGCGTCGTTCCACGACAGCACCCCGTCGAACCGGTCGCGCAGCAGCTCGAAGCCGGGGGACTGGTCGAAGGCCCGGGACAGCTCCGGCGCCGAGCTGTTGTTGCTGATCAGCAGCAGCCGCCGGTCCGCGGGGCCGAAGCAGTCGGCGTCGATCGCGGCGGCCAGCGTGGCAGCGCCGTAGAGAGTGGACGCACAGAAGATCTGTGTGGTGCGGCGGACGCCGCCCGCGGCGGGCGTGGTGGTCGCGGTCATCAGGCGGCGGCCTCCCCGGCCGTGGAGGGCCTCCGGCGCAGCCGGCGCAGCTGGGAGGCGCGAGCGAGGTCCATGGAGTTCAGGGTGTCGTTGAGCAGGTCCTGGGGCATCCGCCGCAGGGCGGCGGCGCTCATCGAGCGGAGTTTGCGGGCCACCTGGGGCTCGAACTTCTCGATGGTCGCCAGGTGGTGGGTGATGATCGCGCAGTAGGTGCGCACCGCCTTGGGCAGGAACCGGTCGGCCTCGGGGTCCTCGGCGGTCTCCGCCAGCACCCGGTCGAACGAGCGGATGAAGTCGAGCTGCCTCGTGTCGCCGATCTGGGTGAGCGAGGAGGTCACTCCCCGGCGGTAGAAGATGCCGAGCAGGTCCGGCACCGCGAACGACTTGGCCTTGCGGTGCAGCGCCCAGATCCACGGCCGGTCCTCGGCCGTGCGCAGGTCCTCGGGCATGTGCAGCAGCCCCTCGTCGACCAGCCTGCGGTGGTAGGCGCCGGCCCAGGAGTACGGGTAGTCGACCGGTGTGGAGCGCTCCGCCGGAAGGATCACGCTGCGCGGCGGGACCACGACGTTCCGCGGGCCGAAGGGCACGCGGTGCACCGTGCGCTGCGCACCCGTGCACCGCACGTGGTCGGTGCGGACGAAGTCGCAGCCCAGGTGTTCGATGCTGTCGAGGAGCTGGGCGAAGTATCCGGGCGCCGCCCAGTCGTCGCCGTCCATGAAGGTCAGATACTCGCCCCGCGCCGCGTCGATGCCGGTGTTGCGAGCGGCCGCCACGCCGTTCTCGCTGCGCCTGATGAGCACCGCGCCCGGCAGGTCGCGTTCGGCTTGTTCGAGGATTTCCTTGGTCCCGTCCGTCGAACAGTCGTCGACAAGAATGAACTCGAAATCCTCGCGGGCGTTCGCGCGGAGGGATCTGATGGCGTCCGGGGCGTATTGCTGCACGTTGTAGAACGGCACGATGACGGAGAGCTTGACCACGCAGATGACGTTAGGCGGCGGTCCGGCTTTCGTCTTGACCATCTGCTTGATGCTGGGTGAACGGCACGTGGCGATACCGTGAACCAGGCCTTTTCCTGGGCCATATGAGGCTCGATTCGCCGTTCGTCGATCTGCTGTTAACCGTTTGTTGCATTCGGGTTGGGCAGAACCTCGGAATCGCTTCCTAGCGTCTTCGATGTGCCAGCAAGTGCGACGAATACCCGGCGAGTTGCCGTACTCGCGGATTCCGATACCCGGTGGAAATGGGGCGCGCTCACCGCGAACCGTATCGCCCCGGAGAATTCGGACATCCGTTTGGACGGATATCTTCTGCGTGGCCGGGCCACCCCCACCCCCCGCCAGCTCCAGGAAGTCGGCGTCCACGCCGACTCCCTCCGTGAGGTCACCGCGGTCGAGTTCCTGCGCGCCATGGCGCAGGGGTCGTACGACGTGCTGGTCCTCGCCCTCGTGGGCGGCGGAGTGCAGGCCGTGCTGCACGGCCTCAAGCGGGTCTGGGAGGGGCAGGCACAGCGGCCCGTGGTCGTCACCGGCTATGTCGGCGTCGTATACGAGAAGCTCGCCGACGGCCTGCTGCTGCGGCACGGCGCGGACCTCGTCCTCGCCAACTCCCGGCAGGACGCCGAGCGGTTCCGCGCGGTGTACGAGGGGGTCGGCGCCGACGCCTCGGCGGTGACCGAGGTGGCGCTGCCGTTCCTCGGCGGCGAGCCCTACGCCGGCGAGCGCGACCCGTACACGGTCGTCTTCGCCGCGCAGCCCTCGGTGCCGGACAGCCGCAGGGACCGCACGTACCTGCTGAACCGGCTGATCCAGCACGCCCGCAAGCACCCCGAGCGCGAGGTGCTGCTCAAGCTGCGCTCCAAGCCGGGCGAACACACCACGCACATCGAGGAGTTGCCGTACCAGAAGCTGGTGCAGCGGCTCGAACCGCCGGCCAACTTCAAACTGGTGTACGGCAACATGGGCGAGGTCCTCGACCGCACCGACCTGCTGGTCACCATCAGCTCCACGGCGGCGCTGGAGTCGCTGCACCGCCGTGTCCCCACCGTCGTCCTCACCGACCTCGGCGTGCGCGAGACGCTCGGCAACCACCACTTCGTGGGCTCCGGCTGCCTCGCCTCCTGGGACCAGCTCGACGAGGGACACCGCCCGACGCCCGACGAGGAGTGGGTGTCCCGGCAGGGCGTCTGCGCCGACGGCTCGTACGCCAGCGCCTTCGACGCGGCCCGTGAGCGCATCGCCAAGCTGCTTCAGCGGCCCGGCGGACTGCCCGCCCTCACGCCGTACTACACGCCGGCCACCGCCCCCGGCTATCTGCCCGGCATCCTCGCCCGCCACCACCTCGGCCCCGACGGCAGCGTATTGCCGGGGGCACCCACGGCCGACAAGGAACCCGGACCGGTCCGCCAGATCGTCCGCAGGGCGGCACGCGGCGCCTACCGCCACGGGGTGCAGCGGGTGGCCCCGGTGATCCGGCGGATGGGGGAGCTGTGAGCGCCTCGGGAAGCGCCGCTTCGGGTCCTCGAGCGGGCGGCTTCGCCGCCCTCCAAAGCTCTGCGAACTCTGCGCAAGGAGTGCAATCCATGTCTGACTCCCCGGCACACGAGGGTGCTTCGGTGCGACGCGTGCTCGCGGTCATCCCCGCACGCGGCGGCTCCAAGGGCGTGCCCGCGAAGAACCTCGCCCCCGTCGGCGGCGTACCGCTGGTCTCGCGTGCCGTGCGGGAGTGCCGGGCCTCCAGACTCGTCACGGACGTCGTCGTCTCCACCGACGACCAGGGCATCGCGGCCGCCGCCCGCCAGGCCGGCGCCGAGGTCGTGCTGCGCCCCGCCGCCATCGCCGGCGACACCGCCACCTCCGAGGCGGCCGTGCTGCACGCCATGGACGCGCACGAGGCGCTGCACGGCGCGCCGGTGGACGTGGTCCTGCTCGTGCAGTGCACCAGCCCGTTCATCGTCCGCGAGGACATCGACGGCGTGGTCAAGGCGATCGTCGCCAACGGCGCCGACACCTCCCTGACCGTCGCGCCCTTCCACGGCTTCGTGTGGCGGCACGGCGACGACGAGCCCACGGCGGCCGTACGCGCCGAGCGCCAGGCGGCCGAGGCCGGCGCCGACACCGTGGCCACCCGCACCACCACCACCACCGCCTCCGGCGGCGGCTACGGCGTCAACCACGACAAGTCCTTCCGCCCGCGCCGCCAGGACCGCCCCCAGGACTTCCTGGAGACCGGCGCCGCCTACGCGATGAACGCCGCGGGCTTCCGCGAGCACAAGCACCGCTTCTTCGGCCGCACCGAGCTGGTGCGCACCGACCCCGCCCGGGTCCTGGAGATCGACGATCCGCACGACCTGGCCCGCGCCCGCGCGCTGGCGCCGCTGTTCGACGCGGACCGGCCCGGCGCCCTCCCGACCACGGACGACATCGACGCGGTCGTACTGGACTTCGACGGCACCCAGACCGACGACCGGGTGCTGATCGATGCCGATGGAAAGGAGTTCGTCTCCGTGCACCGCGGAGACGGACTCGGCATCGCCGCCCTGCGCAAGAGCGGGCTGAAGATGCTGATCCTGTCCACGGAGCAGAACCCGGTCGTCGCCGCCCGCGCACGGAAGCTCAAGATTCCCGTGCTGCACGGCATCGACCGGAAGGACCTCGCACTCAAGCAGTGGTGCGAGGAGCAGGGCATCGCGCCTGAGCGCGTGCTCTACGTCGGCAACGACGTCAACGACCTCCCGTGCTTCGCCCTCGTGGGCTGGCCCGTGGCGGTCGCGAGCGCCCACGACGTCGTGCGCGGCGCCGCACGCGCGGTCACCACCACCCCCGGTGGCGACGGCGCCATCCGAGAGATCGCCAGCTGGATCCTCGGCCCCTCTCTCGACTCCCTCACCAAGTAAGGACATCTCTGCCATGAGCACCAACTCCCGTCTGCGCTCGTTCGGTTCGCGTGAGGTCGGCCCGGGCAAGCCCGTCTACATCTGCGGCGAGATCGGCATCAACCACAACGGTGAGCTGGAGAACGCCTTCAAGCTCATCGACGTGGCCGCCGAGGCCGGCTGCGACGCCGTCAAGTTCCAGAAGCGCACCCCGGAGATCTGCACCCCGCGCGACCAGTGGGACATCGAGCGCGACACCCCCTGGGGCCGGATGACCTACATCGACTACCGCCACCGCGTGGAGTTCGGTGAGGACGAGTACCGCCAGATCGACGAGTACTGCAAGAGCAAGAACATCGACTGGTTCGCCTCCCCGTGGGACACCGAGGCGGTCGCCTTCCTGGAGAAGTTCGACGTCCCCGCCCACAAGGTCGCCTCCGCCTCCCTGACCGACGACGAGCTGCTGCGCGCCCTGCGTGCGACGGGCCGCGCCGTGATCCTCTCCACCGGCATGTCGACGCCGAAGCAGATCCGCCACGCCGTCGAGGTCCTCGGCTCGGACAACATCCTCATGTGCCACGCCACCTCCACCTACCCGGCGAAGGCCGAGGAGCTCAACCTCCGCGCGATCAACACGCTGGAGAAGGAGTTCCCGAACGTCCCGATCGGCTACTCCGGCCACGAGACGGGCTTGCAGACCACGCTGGCCGCGGTCGCCCTCGGCGCCGTCTTCGTCGAGCGTCACATCACCCTGGACCGCGCGATGTGGGGCTCCGACCAGGCCGCCTCGGTCGAGCCGCAGGGCCTGACCCGCCTCGTCCGCGACATCCGCACCATCGAGGCCTCCCTCGGTGACGGCGTCAAGAAGGTCTACGACTCCGAGCTCGGCCCGATGAAGAAGCTGCGCCGGGTCGCCGGTGTGGTCGCCGAGGCGGAGATCGCCGCGGCGGCGGGCGAGCCGGTCCAGGTCTGATCCGGAACGCACCGAGTCCGAACGCGCGCCGACGTCCGAGTGCTCCGAGCAGGAGTGCTCGGACTCGGCGCCCTTCGAGTTCCTGTGCCGAACCCGACTGAGCACGAGCTGAATACGAGCGCCGCATGAGCGCCTTACGACGGGACGGTCGTACGTCGATGAGCCCCCGCGCCGGGAACACCGGCCCTCACACTCTCGCCTTCGTCGAGAGCCCGGTACAGCTCCTGAACGTGCTGGAGTGGGCGCACGCCCGCGAGCCCGCCGTCGGGGCGGGCCTCACGCTCGTCGTCCTGTCCCCGATCGACCCCATGACCCGCGGCCAGCTGCGCCGGATGGCCGAGCTGGCACGCAACGACGGGCACGAGGTCCGCTGGGAGGAGGCGCGGGGCGGCGCGGCAGCTCCCTTCCAGACGATCGGCGGCCTCACCGGCCTGCTCCGCCGGGCCGGCCGCGTGGTCCTGGGTGACCCCTTCTCCCGCTATGTGCAGCTCCTGCTGACGATCACCAAGGCCCGTGACATCGTCGTCGTCGACGACGGCACGGCCACGATGGAGTTCGTGGCCCAACTCGCCCGCGGTGAACGCCTGGTCCGCTGGCACCGCAAGGGCGGCCGCCCCGGCCCACGGGACCTGGTCTTCGCCCCGGTGTCGTCGGCGGCACGCAAGCGCCTCACCCCGAGTGAGCGTCGGACGGTCGAGATCTTCTCGTCCATGCCGATGGAGGAGACGCCGCACGGCGTGACCGTCACCGCCAACACCTTCGCCTGGACCCGCGACCGTTTCGGCCCGCCCCGCATCACCAAGGGCGCGGACATGGTCGGTACGTCGTTGGTCGAGACGGGCGTGGTGGACGGCGACCGCTACCTGGAGGCCGTGCGCACCCTGGCCAAGGCCCACGGCGCCACCCGCTACTTCGCCCACCGCCGCGAGAGCACGGAGAAACTGCACCGGCTGGCGGTCGAGACGGGCCTGGAGGTCGTACGCCCCGACCTCCCCCTGGAGCTGATCGCCCGCCGCGGCCCCATCGGCCGCACGATCCTCAGCTTCCCGTCGACGGTCGTACACACCCTGCCGCTGGCCCTGTCCGGCACGGAGGTCCGCGTCGCCGTCTGCGACATCGACCCGGCATGGCTGACGGAGAACGCGTCGCCTCGGGCGCAGGGGTTCCTGTCGGGGGTGACGGGGTCGGCTCGCGATGTGCATCGGCTGGCGGCGGTCAGTGCGGTGTAGGCCTGCGTCGCCGCGGCAGGGTGCGTGAGGCACGCCGGGCGAGGAAGGTCCAGGCGGTCGGGCGGTGACGTCGGATCAGAGCACGACGCGGTAGTGGGTGGTCAGGCGCCGGTCGTCGCCCAGGATGTGGAAGGCGAGGCCGGGCGGCTGGTCGCGGTCCGCGGGGCGGTCACCCTCCCAGGGCATGCGCAGGGTCCAGGTGACGGCCGGCCCGACGATCAGGGGACGGGCGGCGAAGGTCGAGACGGCCGCGGTGTGGGCGTGACCGGTCAGGACGGCGACGACCTGGGGGTGGGCGTCGAGCAGGGCGGCCAGTTGCTCGGGCTGTTCGAGCATTCCGGAGTCGGGCAGAGGGTGGTGGAGCTCGACCGGGGGCTGATGGAAGGCGATCAGTGCCGGGGTGTCCTGCGGCAGCCCAGTGAGCTGGGTGTCGATCCAGTCGAGCGTCCGGGCGTCGAGGCGCCCCTCGTCACGGCCGGGGATGGTGGAGTCGCACATCAGGACGGCGGCCCCGGCGATGTGGTGGATCCGGTTGACGGGGCCGTGGCCGGGTGCCTCTGCGAGCAGGGCCTTGCGGTAGGCGGGACGCACGTCGTGGTTGCCGGGGCAGGTGAGTACCGGGAAGGGAGCCGTCAGAATGCGGGCGGCCTCCTCGTACTCGGCTTCCGCTCCGTGATCGGCGATGTCCCCCGTGACCAGGAGCGCATCGACCGGACGAGGCAAGGCTCGCAGATGGTCCATGACGCGTTCGGCGCGCCGGGTGGCCCTCTCACTGCCGTCCAGGTGCAGGTCACTGATCTGGGCAAGCAGCACCGTCATGTTCAGTCCCCCTCCAGGCAGGGCTGTCCCCCACCTCGATCTCTCGTACCGATCCTTCGCGTCTAACGGTAAATCCAACTTTTCCGTTAGGACTTTAGGCTGTACGTGCGAGTGTGATCAAGAGGTCGACGACCGGGCAGGAAAGGAGACGCCGGATGGAGCGCTGGCCGGCACTGGAACTGGCGAGCACGATTCGCCACGACGGGAACGGCGGCGTCACCGACGACCTCGCCACGGCAGACGGAGTGACCCGCTGGATCCAGGCGCAGTCCGACCTGCTGGCCGGCCATGTCCCGGCCGGGGCCATGACAGCCGACGACGCCCTGAGGACGGAGATCATCGAGCTACGGCGTGCGGTCCGGGCCCTGTTCGCCCGAGCGGTCAGCCCCGCACCCCCCAGCCCGGCGGACGCCCGCCGACTGATGCCGGCCGACCAGGCGCTGGCCCACCTCAACACGGTGGCCGCCCGCGAAACGGTCGCCCCGCAGCTGGACTGGCCCTCGGACGGTGCCCCCACGGCCCGCCTGCTGTCGGCGGAGAGCGACCCCGACGTCCGCCTCGTGTCAGCCCTGGCCCGCGCCGCCATCGACTTCCTGAGCGGCCCGCAGCGCGAGCAACTGCGCGCCTGCACCGCGCCCCGCTGCGTGCGCTACTTCGTCAAGAGCCATGGCCGACAGGAGTGGTGCAAGCCGTCGTGCGGCAACCGAGCTCGGGCGGCTCGGCACTATCGGCGGCAGCGGATGGCGTGATCACTTGGCTGAAGGTGCCTGCGGATCGGGGCCTGGGATGCCGACCCCGAGCCGCCGAGGTTGACCCGGCACGGCAACCGGGGCGAGTACGTCTGGTGCGAACCGGCCACGTAGCTCACGGCCGCTTGCGGGCCAGGACGAACGCACGTGGCCGCTTCTCCTCGCCGGCCGGCTCGCGCAGGACGCGGGTCTGGAGCTGGAGGTCCGCCTTGGCGAGGTGGGCGGCGACCGCGTCCGGGGTGTGCCAGAAGTAGTCGAGCGAGATCTCGTGGCCGAAGCGTTCCGTGAGGTGGAGGTGCTCCTCGTCGCCCTCGGGCGAGCCGGACTGGAACCCGAGGAGTACGTGGCCGCCGGGCACCAGGACACGGTGGAACTCGGCGAACACCGTCGGCAGGTGGCCGTCCGGGACGTGGATGACCGAGTAGAGGGCGACGATCCCGCCCAGCGTCTCGTTCGGCAGGTCCAGGGACGTCATCGACCCCACATGGAACCGCAGCCCGGGATGGGCCCGCCGGGCCAGCTCCACCATGCGGGGCGACAGATCCACCCCGAACACGGGCACCCCCAGCACGTCCAGCGCGGCGCTCACCTGCCCCGGCCCACAGCCGATGTCGGCCACCGGGCCGCCGCCCCGCGCCGTCACCAGCTCCGCGAAGGCGCCGAGCAGGGCTCTGTCCGTCGGATGGACGCCGAGCCAGTCCGAGAACCGCTCGGCATAGGCGTCGGCGATCGTGTCGTACGAGATTCGGGTGGCCCGTATGAATTCCGGGTTCTCGGCGCTCACGGACTGCACCCTAACGTCACCTTGCCGGGGCGCGTGGCACCTCTCTGGCGTTCTCCCAGTGCCGGTCGAAGTACGACTTGAAGTACGCCGCGGCCTCACTGTCCTCGATCCGCATGCCCTGGACCCGGTCGCCGACGGTGAACGCGAGGAACACCGCGCTCGTGTCCATGATGGCCATGCTCATCAGGTCGGCCTTGATCGGCCAGGTCACCTCGCGAATGCTGTAACTGCGCAGATGGTGGGTCTCCTCCCGGTGCTGTGCCGTCCAGCCCGCGTACCCCCGGGACGAGCCCAGACAGAACAGCCGCCGCACCGATCCGCCGTTGTGCGTCCAGTCGAGTACCGCCTGGAAATATTCGGAAAAGGCCGGAGTCGACGCGCTGAAGTCATCCGGAGTTTCGAGCCGCATATACCAGGCGTCCATATGGCTGGGCCGACGATTGCGGAGATAGTCGATTTCCGCCTGATAGAACGCCGTCGCATCCGGATAATGCTCGATGCGTGAAGAGTTCACCTGGTCGAAGTCAGCCCGCAGCTTTTCGACCTCGGTGCGAAGGCCGGCCAGTTCCCGGCGCGACTCGGTCAGCGGGACGAGGGTGCGCAGGATCGCGTACAGGGCGCTGAAGAGAAACGGCATCTGCCAGGCGGCGGGCAGCCCGAAGAGCGCGGCGGCCGCGGATGCGCCGACGGCGACGACACAGGCGATGGCCAGCCCCCGCTGGTCCCAGCGCTCCAGCAGGTTCCCCGGCTCCGGAGTGGTACGCGAACCAGCCATGCACACCCCCACCGACTCTCGCGCACGTCCATGACGAGGCCAACTCCCCGCCGGGTGAGGCCTGTCCAAGCTCAATCCCCCATGCGCGCGGAGCTCAATCGCCCCGCCGCGGCCGGGTCGGCGCGAGGGGGGCGTGTGCGCAGCGTGACCAGCCGCCGCCAAGGGGTGAAGATGCCCGGATCCGAGGCTCTTCCCTGGCCGCGCCCCTCCGGGCGCGATCCCGTCCGGTGGACAGAACCGCCGAGGGAGCGCGGGACGTGGTATGCGTAGAGAAAAGAACTACCTACCCATCTCCATCCGCACCTATGCGTCGAGCGGCCAGATTTTCTTCCCCTGAGGGGTTGAACTTTTGTTGATCGAGGGGGAGTTGGCCACCCCGGCGTCCTACCCTGTAGAGGGTGAGCCAACTGATGTCCCAAGAGTCCGAGGTCGATCGCACCGGGGAAGCCGCACTTCCCGGCACCCTGCCGGAGGCGCTCCGTGCGGAACTCGTCGAGTTCCGACGCGACTTGCACATGCACCCGGAGCTCGGCAACCAGGAGTTCCGTACGACCGCCGCGATCAAGGGCCGCCTGGAGAAGGCCGGCCTTCAGCCCCGCGTGCTCGACTCCGGAACCGGGCTCGTCTGCGACATCGGGGAGATCGGGGAGCAGGACGGCGAGCGGCCCATGCTCGCCCTGCGCGCCGACATCGACGGCCTGCCCATCCCGGACACGAAGAGTGAGTGCCCGTACAGCTCCACCGTGCCGGACCGGGCGCACGCCTGCGGACACGACGTCCACACGACCGTCGTGCTGGGCGCGGGCCTGGTCCTCGCCGAGCTGCACAAGCAGGGCCGGCTGCCCCGGCCCGTCCGGCTGCTCTTCCAGCCCGCCGAGGAGGTGCTCCCCGGCGGCGCCCTCGACGTCATCAAGTGCGGGGGACTCGAAGGCGTGGGCCGGATCCTCGCCGTGCACTGCGACCCCAAGGTGGACGCCGGGAAGATCGGCCTGCGGCAGGGCCCGATCACGTCCGCCTGTGACCGGCTCGAAATCGCCCTGGACGGCCCCGGTGGTCACACCGCCCGCCCTCACCTGACCACCGACCTGGTCACCGCCGCCGCCCGCGTCGTCACCGACGTGCCCGCGATCGTCGCCCGGCGCGCCGACGCCCGCAGCGGCCTCTCCGTGACCTGGGGCCGCATCGAGTCCGGTCACGCGCCCAACGTCATCCCGCAGCGCGCCGAGCTCTCCGGGACCGTGCGCTGCCTGAACCTCGACACCTGGCGGCAGGCGCCCGACCTCGTCGTCGCCGCCATCGACGAGATCGCCAACCTCCACCGCGCCAAGTCGGAGATCAACTACGTCCGTGGCGTCCCGCCCGTCGTCAACGACCCGGAATCGACCGAACTGCTGCGCGGCGCCATGACCGCCCGCCGCGGTGCCGACTCCGTCGAGGGCACCGAGCAGAGCCTCGGCGGCGAGGACTTCTCGTGGTACCTGGAGCAGGTCTCCGGCGCCATGGCCCGCCTCGGCACCCGCCACCCGGGTGACCGCATCGGCCGGGACCTGCACCAGGGCGACTTCGACGTGGACGAATCGGCCATCACGGTGGGCGTGGAGCTGTTCACGGCGGCCGCGTTGCTCGACGGCGCGGCTCAGCAGCCGGCAGGAGCGGTCTCGCCTTAGGGGACGCCCGCCCCAGGGGATGCCCGCACGGCATTGAATGGGGCCGTCGTTCATTCCTCCGCCTGCCTCCGCTTGCGGCACCCCCCGCCGCGGGGGGAGTCTGGCCCCATGGTTGGTGCGGTTGCCCCCATGCGTGCCGTTCGATCCGATGGTTCACAAGGACGTAACCGGCCATCGGCACGAATGGATAACGGCAAGACGAAACCCCGTTCCCAGGAGTGTCTACGCGCGTTAATGTGCGCCGAACTCAGCACCCACTGCGGGGCTTGGAGAATGGGGACTTCACGATGCGTCGGACATCCAAACTGACCCGTGTCGCGGTGGGGGTCGCGTCGATCGCGCTCGCTGCCACGGCGTGCGGTGGTACCAGCAGCGAAAACGGCGGCGGCAGCGACGGCGGCGGCGACACCAAGGGTCTCGCCATCGCGTACGACATCGGCGGCAAGGGCGACCAGTCCTTCAACGACGCCGCGTACGCGGGCCTACAGAAGGCCCAGAAGGAGTTCAACTACAAGACGGCCGACATCGAGCCCACCGAGGGCGAGACGGACGCCGACAAGGAGCAGCGCCTGGCGTCCCTCGCCAAGCAGGGCTACAACCCGGTGATCGGCGTCGGCTTCGCCTACGGTCCCGCGATGGAGGCCGTGGCCAAGAAGTACCCGAAGACCACCTTCGGCATCGTCGACTCGGTCGTCGAGGGCGACAACGTCGCCTCCCTCGTCTTCGCCGAGGAGCAGGCCTCGTACCTGGCCGGCGTCGCCGCGGCCAAGGCCACCAAGACGAACACCGTGGGCTTCGTGGGCGGCGTGGACATCCCGCTGATCCACAAGTTCGAGGCCGGCTACAAGCAGGGTGTCCAGGACACCAGCGGCGGCAAGGTCAAGGTCGTCTCGCAGTACCTGACGCAGACCGCCGAGGAGGGCGGCTTCTCCAGCCCCGACAAGGGCAAGGCCGCCGCCGAGGGCCAGATCGAGAAGAAGGCCGACGTCATCTACCAGGCGGCCGGTCTGTCGGGCCAGGGCGTCATCGAGGCCGCCGCGAAGGCCAAGGTGTGGGCGATCGGCGTCGACTCCGACCAGTACAAGCAGGCCGCGCTCGCCAACTACAAGCAGTACATCCTGACCTCCGCCCTCAAGGACGTCGGCGGCGCCGTCTACGCGCTCGCCAAGTCCGTCGAGGACGGCAAGCCCCTGACCGGCACCCAGACCTTCGACCTGAAGGTCAACGGCGTCGGCCTGTCCGAGTCCAACCCGGAGTTCACGAAGATCGCCGGCCTCTCCGAGGCCGTGGCCAAGGCCAAGGAAGGCATCATCGACGGCTCGATCAAGGTCAAGACCGAGTAGTCACGGTCGTACACCTGGTACAGCGGGCGGGCATCCGAGGATGCCCGCCCGCTGTGGCGTTCCCGCCTCCAGGTCAAGACCTGACGTGCGGTTGGCCACGGCCGGATAACAAGGTGGACAGAAGGGGTTTTCAGGCTTGTCTACGCGCGTTAATCTGCGACGAAAGCCAGCGCCGTAGCTGTGAACCTGTTCTGTGAAGCAGTACCTGTGTAGCAGTACCGTCCGGCGCTCGTACGACAGGAGCTCTACACATGCGCCGGATTTCCCGGATCACGGTCGCAGGCGCAGCGACCGCCTCTCTGGCCCTCGCTCTCTCCGCCTGCGGCGGCACCTCGACTTCGGCCTCGTCGTCGGACTCGAAGGGCGACAAGGGCCTCGCCATCGCGTACGACGTCGGCGGCAAGGGCGACCAGTCCTTCAACGACGCCGCGTACGCCGGTCTGGAGCAGGCGAAGAAGGAGTTCCAGTACGACACCGCCGACGTCGAGCCCACCGAGGGTGAGACGGACGCGGACAAGGAGCAGCGACTGGTGTCGCTGGCCAAGCAGGGCTACAACCCGGTGATCGGCGTCGGCTACGCGTACGCCGCCGCCGTGAAGGGTGCCGCGGAGAAGTTCCCCAAGACCACCTTCGGCATCGTGGACGACTCCACCGTCGAGTCGAAGAACGTGGCCGACCTGGTCTTCTCCGAGGAGCAGGCCTCGTACCTGGCCGGCGTCGCCGCCGCCAAGAGCACCAAGACGAACACCGTGGGCTTCGTGGGCGGCGTGGACATCCCGCTGATCCACAAGTTCCAGGCCGGCTTCGAGCAGGGCGTCAAGGACACGAACCCCAAGGTCAAGGTCCTCACCCAGTACCTCACGCAGACCGCGGAGGAGGGTGGCTTCTCCAGCCCGGACAAGGGCAAGTCGGCCGCCGAGGGCCAGATCGAGAAGAAGGCCGACGTCGTCTACGCGGCCGCCGGTCTGTCCGGCCAGGGTGTCATCGAGGCCGCCGCAGCCAACAAGGTGTGGGCCATCGGCGTCGACTCCGACCAGTACAAGCAGGAAGCCCTTGCCAAGTACAAGGACTCCATCCTGACCTCGGCGATGAAGGACGTCGCCAAGGCGGTGTACAACCTGGCGCAGTCGGTCGAGGACGGCAAGCCCGAGACCGGTATCGTTCGTGGCGATCTGAAGACGGGTGAGGTGAGCCTGTCGAACTCCAACCCGAAGTTCGCGGACGACACCGAGCTCCAGGACGCCATCAAGACGGCCAAGGAGAAGATCATCAGCGGCGAGATCAAGGTCAAGTCCAGCTGAGTACAGCTACACCCTGAGCAGCGGTAACCCCGGGGTTACGTCCGCTCAACGGGGTACGGGGAGGCTTTCCCAGGGCCCTCCCCGTACCCCGTTGGTCGCGGTGCGTCGGCCCCTTTCAGGCCATAGGGGCGCTACGCGCGTAGACGACCCCCGTCCCCAGGAGAGTGCGCCATCAACGCGTCCAGCAGCCCTCCGGCCGGCGCGGCGGTCAACGGTCAGGCGACCGCCGTCGAACTCGCCGGGATCACCAAGCGATTCCCCGGTGTCGTCGCCAACCACGACATCCACCTCACCGTCCGCAAGGGCACCGTCCACGCCCTCGTCGGCGAGAACGGCGCCGGCAAGTCGACGCTGATGAAGATCCTCTACGGCATGCAGAAGCCGGACGAGGGCACCATCGCGATCGACGGCGAGAAGGTCACCTTCTCGTCCCCGGCCGACGCCATCGTCCGCGGCATCGGCATGGTCCACCAGCACTTCATGCTCGCGGACAATCTGACGGTCCTCGAGAACGTCGTGCTGGGCAGCGAGAAGCTGTACGGCATCGGCGCCAAGGCCCGCCGCAAGATCAAGGAGATCTCCGAGCGCTACGGCCTGGGCGTGCAGCCCGACCGCCTCGTCGAGGAGCTCGGTGTCGCCGCCCGCCAGCGCGTCGAGATCCTCAAGGTCCTCTACCGCGGCGCCACCACGCTGATCCTCGACGAGCCCACGGCCGTCCTGGTGCCGCAGGAGGTCGACGCGCTCTTCGACAACCTGCGCGAGCTCAAGGCGGAGGGCCTGTCGGTCATCTTCATCTCCCACAAGCTGGGCGAGGTGCTCTCCGTCGCCGACGAGATCACCGTCATCCGCCGCGGTACGACGGTCGGTACGGCCGTCCCCGCCGAGACGACCCCGCGCCAGCTCGCCGAGATGATGGTCGGCAGCGAGCTGCCGACGCCGGAGACCGCCGAGTCCACGGTCACCGACCGCCCCGTCATCACGGTGGACAAGCTGCGCCTGGAGGCCGCCGGCGGCAAGGCCCTGCTGGACGACATCACCTTCACCATCCACGCGGGCGAGGTCCTGGGCATCGCCGGCGTCGAGGGCAACGGCCAGACCGAGCTGGTCGACGCGCTCATCGGCCTCAAGCACGCCGACTCCGGCACGATCAAGCTGGTCGACGAGGAGATCACCGGCTGGGTCACCCGCAAGCGCCGCGAGCAGGGCATCGGCTACATCCCCGAGGACCGCCACCGCCACGGCCTGCTCCTGGAGGCCCCCCTCTGGGAGAACCGCATCCTCGGCCACGTCACCGAGAAGCCCAACGCCAAGGGCGTGTGGCTCGCCCCGAAGGCCGCGCAGGCGGACACGCGCCGCATCGTCGAGGCGTACGACGTCCGTACCCCCGGCATCGACGTCACCGCCGCCTCCCTGTCCGGCGGCAACCAGCAGAAGCTGATCGTCGGCCGCGAGATGAGCCACAAGCCGCGCTTCCTGATCGCCGCCCACCCGACCCGTGGTGTGGACGTCGGCGCCCAGGCGGCGATCTGGGACCACATCCGCGAGGCCCGCCGCGAGGGCCTGGCCGTGCTGCTGATCTCCGCCGACCTGGACGAGCTGATCGGCCTGTCCGACACCCTCCGCGTGATCTACAACGGCAAGCTGGTCGCGGACGCCGACCCGGCCACCATCACGCCCGAGGAACTGGGTTCGGCCATGACCGGTGCCGCGACCGGCCACCTGGAACACGACGAGAACGCCGAGCCCGGCGCAGACACCCCCGAGATCCGCAAGTCTCCCGAGGCTCCGGAAGACGAGGCCCGCTGATGAAGAAGTTCGACAAGGAGCGCGTGCTCCTCGCGGTGGCCGGACCGGTCATCGCGCTCGCCGTGGCCTTCGTGCTCAGCGCGATCGTGCTGCTCGCCTCCGGCAAGAGCCCGGTCGAGCCGTACACCCTGATGTTCGAGCAGATCGGCTTCTCCGACATCCAGGTGCTGGTCATCAACCAGGCCTCGATGTACTACATCGCGGCCCTCGCGGTGGCCATCGGCTTCCGGATGAACCTGTTCAACATCGGCGTCGACGGCCAGTACCAGCTCGCCGCCATGATGGCCGCCGTCGTCGGCGCCCACATGGACCTGCCCGCCGCGATCCAGATCCCGCTGCTGCTCCTCACCGCGGTCTGCACCGGCGCCTTCTGGTCCGGTATCGCCGGTGTCCTCAAGGTCACCCGCGGCGTCAGCGAGGTCGTCGCGACGATCATGCTGAACGCCATCGCCACCTCGGTCATCGCCTACCTGTGGCTGCCGAGCGTCTTCGGCGTCAAGGTCGGCAACAACAACACCACCGGCGAGATGCACGAGTCCGGCTGGGTCCCCGGCATCGACATGGGCGACGCCGGCGAGATCTACGGCCTGGTCTTCCTCGCCGTCCTGCTCGGCATCGCCTACTGGGTCGTCCTCAACCGCACCCGCTTCGGCTTCGACCTGCGCGCCTCCGGCGCCTCGGAGAGCGCCGCCGCGGCCTCCGGTGTCGACCCCAAGCGCATGGTGCTCACCGCGATGCTGCTCTCCGGTGGCATCGCCGGTCTCGCGGGCCTGCCGATCCTGCTCGGCGACACTCACACGTACAGCCTGAACTTCCCCACCGGCATCGGCTTCCTGGGCATCGGCATCGCCCTGCTCGGCCGCAACAGCCCGGTCGGCATCGCGTTCGCCGCCCTGCTGTGGGCCTGGCTCGACAAGGCCTCGCCCGAGCTGGACTTCCACGGCTACGACAAGGAGATCGCGGTCATCATGCAGGGCCTGATCGTGCTCTCGGTCGTCGTCTCCTACGAGGCCGTACGCGAGTGGGGCCTGCGCCGCCAGCAGCGGCGGGTCGGCGCGGAACTGGCCGCCGGTCACGTGCTCGGCGCCGACAACAACACCACGAAGGAGGTGGCCGGCCGATGACCACCCCCCAGACCTCAGCGGTCGACGTCAACCAGCCCACGCTCCAGCCCGCGGCACCGACGGGCCGCCGCCTGTCGTGGTCCGTCCTGCTGCTGGTCATCGCCGGAGCCCTGGCGCTGACCTCGATCGTCCGCATCATCACCGGCGCCGACGGCATCACCAACGTCAGCCAGATGTCCACCGCGCTCCAGCTCGCCGTGCCGATCGGTCTCGCCGGTCTCGGCGGCTTGTGGGCCGAGCGGGCGGGCGTCGTCAACATCGGCCTCGAGGGCATGATGATCCTCGGCACCTGGTTCGGCGCCTGGGCCGGCTTCCAGTGGGGCCCGTGGACCGGTGTCGTCGTCGGCATCATCGGCGGCTGCATCGGCGGCATCCTGCACGCCATCGCGACCGTCACCTTCCGGGTCAACCACATCGTCTCCGGTGTGGCGATCAACATCCTCGCCCTCGGCATCACCCGCTACCTCGCGCCCCTCGCCTTCGAGGGCCACGCGGGCGGCTCCGCCAAGCAGTCCCCGGCGATCGACTCCCTCGGTCACTTCACCGTGCCGGGTCTGTCGGACGGGCTGCGGGACCTGAACAACCAGGGCTGGTTCTTCATCTCGGACATCGCCGGTCTGCTCGGCGGTCTGGTCACCAACGTCTCGTGGCTGACCCTGATCGCCGTGGCGCTGATCCCCGCCACCTGGTGGATCCTGTGGCGCACCGCCTTCGGTCTGCGGCTGCGCTCCTGTGGTGAGAACCCGGTCGCCGCCGAGTCCCTCGGCGTCAACGTCTACAAGTACAAGTACATCGCGGTGGTCATCTCCGGCGGCCTCGCCGGCCTCGGCGGCGTCTTCCTGTCCATCGTCGCCAACCCCTTCTATCTGGAGGGCCAGGTCAGCGGCCGTGGCTTCATCGGCCTCGCGGCGATGATCTTCGGCAACTGGATGCCGGGCGGCCTCGCCCTCGGCGCCGGCCTGTTCGGCTACACCGACAGCCTCAACCTGCGCGGCGGCTCGGAGAACGTCCACGCCCTGCTGCTGCTCGGCGCGCTCCTGCTGATCATCGGCGCCATCTGGCTGGTGATCCGCAAGAAGTACGCCCCGTCGATGATCACCGCGGTGATCGGCGCCCTGGTGTTCGCCTGGTACGCCACCACCAACGAGGTCCCGAACCAGGTCGTGTCCGCCACGCCGTACGTCATCACGCTGGTCGTCCTCGTCCTGTCCGCGCAACGCCTGCGGATGCCGAAGGCGGACGGCCTGCCGTACAAGAAGGGCGAGGGCAAGTGACGTCGGCCGCCTCCCACGACGTCGACTGGGACAAGCTGCGCGCGGCGGCCCGGGACGCCATGTCCCGCGCCTACGCCCCGTACTCCGGCTACCCGGTCGGCGTCGCGGCCCTCGTCGACGACGGCCGTACGATCACCGGCTGCAACGTCGAGAACGCGTCGTACGGCATCGGCCTGTGCGCCGAGTGCGGACTGGTCTCCGAGTTGCAGAACTCGGGAGGCGGCCGACTGACGCACTTCACGTGCGTCGACGGCAAGGGCGACATCCTCGTCCCGTGCGGCCGCTGCCGCCAGCTGCTGTACGAGTTCGGCGGCCCGGATCTGCTGCTGGAGACCCCGGCGGGCATCCTGCCGCTCTCGGAGATGCTGCCCCAGGCCTTCGGGCCGGGCCACCTCCGCAAGTAAGTCGTAACCCCCGTGCGGCCCCTCCGAGTTGCTCACGCGACCGGCTCGGAGGGGCCGTACGGCTTCTGGAACCCTCGGAAGGAAGCCAAGCCATGGCCATGGACGCCATCTCCGTCATCCGCACCAAGCGGGACCGCGGTGAGCTCAGCGACGAACAGATCGACTGGGTCATCGACGCGTACACCCGCGGGGAGGTCGCCGACGAGCAGATGTCCGCGCTCGCCATGGCGATCCTGCTCAACGGCATGAACCGCCGTGAGATCGCCCGCTGGACGGCCGCGATGATCGCCTCGGGCGAGCGCATGGACTTCTCGTCCCTGTCCCGCCCGACGGCCGACAAGCACTCCACGGGCGGCGTCGGCGACAAGATCACCCTCCCGCTGGCCCCCCTCGTGGCGGCCTGCGGCGCAGCCGTCCCCCAGCTGTCGGGCCGCGGCCTCGGCCACACGGGCGGCACGCTGGACAAGCTGGAGTCGATCCCCGGCTGGCGCGCCCTCCTCTCCAACGAGGAGATGCTGTCGGTACTGGAGGGGACGGGCGCGGTGATCTGCGCGGCCGGCGACGGCCTGGCCCCCGCGGACAAGAAGCTGTACGCGCTCCGGGACGTCACCGGCACGGTCGAGGCGATCCCGCTGATCGCGTCCTCGATCATGTCGAAGAAGATCGCGGAGGGCACCGGCTCCCTCGTCCTGGACGTGAAGGTCGGCACGGGCGCCTTCATGAAGACCATCGAGGACGCACGTGAGCTGGCGTCCACGATGGTCGGCCTGGGCACGGACCACGGCGTCAGGACGGTCGCGCTCCTCACGGACATGTCCACCCCGCTGGGCCTCACGGCCGGCAACGCGCTGGAGGTCCGCGAGTCGGTCGAGGTCCTGGCGGGCGGCGGCCCGGCGGACGTGGTGGAACTGACCATCGCCCTGGCCAGGGAAATGCTGGAAGCGGCCGGTGTGCGTGACGCCGACCCGGCGAAGGCCCTGGCCGACGGCTCGGCCATGGACGTCTGGCGCCGCATGATCGCGGCCCAGGGCGGCGACCCGGACGCGGAGCTGCCGGTCGCCCGCGAACAGCACGTGATCACGGCCCCCTCCTCCGGCGTCCTGACCCGCCTCGACGCCTACGACATCGGCGTCGCCGCCTGGCGCCTGGGTGCCGGACGCGCCCGCAAGGAGGACCCGGTGCAGGCCGGCGCGGGCATCGAGATGCACGCCAAGCCGGGCGACACGGTGACCGAGGGCCAGCCCCTGCTGACCCTGCACACGGACACCCCGGAGCGCTTCGAGTACGCGCTCCAGTCGGTGGAGGGCTCGTACGACATCGCCGGGGCGGGGACGGACTTCACGGCTTCGCCGGTGGTGCTGGAACGTATCGCCTGACCAGGGGTTTCCTCGTACGGGTGAACGGGATCGGTGGACCGTCGCCGGTCCCGTTCGGCATGCTGGGATCGGTGACGACCGATTGGAGACCGCCATGAGCGCACTCGCTGCCGAGTCCGGCTCTCCCGAGAACACGGACTGGGACGAGATCGTCCGTGTCTGGGAGGAGACGGACGCCCCCGAGGGCAGCAAGGTGGAGATCATCGAAGGGATCGTCACCGTGTCGCCGCCGCCGTCCGAAGAGCACAATGACACTGCTGAGCTGGTTCAGCGTCGCCTGTACACAGCGATTCCAGACGACTGGGGCATCTATCAGACACTCGGCCTCACGTGCCCGGAGACGGGCGGTCTCTTCATGCCCGACCTGTGTGTGGTGCCGCGGGCTGCCCTGCGCCGCGGCACGCGCGTGCATGCCGGCGAAGCCGAACTTGTCGTCGAGGTCACGTCGAAGAGCAACGCGAACCACGACCGCATCAAGAAGGCCCATGGCTACGCCGTGGCGGGCGTGCCGCTCTACCTGCTCTTGGACGCCTGGCAGTCGGGGCGTCCCACAGCGACGCTTTACGGAGAACCGCAGAGCGGCACTTACCGGGTCCTCGCTTCGGTGGAGTACGGCGAAGAACTCACGCTACCCGCACCGTTCAAGCTGGTCCTCGACACCGGCATCTTCCCGCTGAGCTGACCCGCAGCGACTCATCAAGGCCGCCACCACGGCCAGGGCCTGTCCGGCGGATCATGTCGGCCTCGTGGGTGGTGAACAGCAGGGCCGGGGACGCCACATGGAAGGCCAGGTTGGTGAGGACCTCACGGCCGTGGACGCCGAGGTGGCCGAGGCGGCCGATCGCGTAACCGACCCCGATGACGACCGCGATCACAGCGAACCCTGTCAGCCCCCTGCACGGCGCCCCTTCACGGGCGGGAGGCAGGCTGTCCGGGAGGCGCTGATACGTGGGGCGTACAGCAAACCCTCCGGGGGAGGAGGGGAGCGGGTCACTGTGATCCAAGTCGGCGGACACCCGCGCAAGCACGATGAACAGCGGAAACCGGCGACCGGCGCCCGGCCCGATGAGTTACGCCCGCCCGTTCGGTCTACCGATCGTGGATCACATGACACCCGCTGTACTCATGCTGGCCGGCCCCGTCACCCGGGAAGAGGTGGCCGGGCTGTGCGACGACGTGCGGGCACGGCTGGAGGCCACCGGGACGAGAGTCGTGGTGTGCGATGTGGGTGGTCTCGGTCCGCCGGGACTGGGCGTCGTGGACCTGCTGGCGCGCCTCCAGCTCGCCGCCCGGCGGGCCGGGGGCCGGATACGGCTGCGCGACCCGGACCCCGCGCTACACGCCCTCCTCGACCTGGTCGGCCTCCGCTTCGAGGTGGAGGGGGAGGTCGAACAGCGGGAACCAGCGCTTGGTGTCGAGGAAGCAGTGGAACCCGGTGATCCGGCCGTCTGAGATCTCCAGCACCTGCACCGCCCACGGGCTGAAGCCGCCCGCCTCCGGATCCGGCTTGTACTGGGCGAAGCCCGGCAGCCCGTTGACCTGGACCGGCACCAGACGCGATCCCGCACAGGGGGCGCCGAGGGTCGTCATGAAGCCCGTGATGTCCCGGACGCCGGTCAGCCACAGGTCGAACGGCGGCATCGTCATGACGGCGTCCTCGTGCAGCAGGGCCGTCAGCGCCGTCATGTCATAGCCCTCGAAGGCCGCGACATACCGCTCCAGGAGCTTCTGCTGCTCCTCGTCCAGCGGATCGGAGGCGGCGGCGTCACTGCCCGGCTGCTGCTGCTCGGCGAGCGTCGCGCGCGCCCGCTGAAGGGCGCTGTTGACCGACGCGACCGTCGTACCGAGCAGCTCGGCGACCTCGCTCGCCTTCCAGGCCAGCACCTCGCGCAGGATCAGCACCGCGCGCTGCTTGGGCGGCAACTGCTGGAGGGCCGCCATGAAGGCGAGCCGCACCGACTCCTTGGCGACCGCCGCCTCCGCCGGGTCCTCCGTGGTGGGCAGCACCCGGCTGTCCGGCATCGGCTCCAGCCAGGTGTTGTCCGGCCGGGGCGAGAGCGCCGCCTGCGCGAGCGGCGTCGACTCCGTGAGGTCCATGGGCCGCGCCCGTTTGTTGCCCGCGGTCAGCATGTCCAGGCACACGTTCGTCGCGATCCGGTAGAGCCACGACCGGAGACTGGAGCGCCCCTCGAACTTGTCGTAACTCCGCCAGGCGCGCACCATCGTGTCCTGCACCGCGTCCTCGGCCTCGAAGGACGAACCCAGCATGCGGTAGCAGTACCCCGTCAGTTCGACGCGGTGTTTCTCCAGCCTGATGTCGAGGTCCGTCGTCGTCGCCGTGCCGTCGCTCATCGTCCACCCACCCCTGTGGCCGTATCTCCCGTCGCGCGCCTCATCGCGCCCAACACCTCGGAAGCTACCGCAGCCCACTGACAATGGCCCCCGGAGCGGGCAAAGCAGCAGGTCAGAAATGCCGGCCACGGGACGGACACGCCGCTGGGGCGCACCCGTGTCCCAAGGGTGCGCCCCAGCGGCGCGATGCGGGCGAGGCGGATCAGGCGCCCGGAAGGCCGTTCACGGGCAGACCCTGGGTGGGCAGACCCTGCACCGGCAGACCACCGAGCAGGCCCTCGGCCCCGGCGGCCGGACCCCCGGCCAGCACGGCCGGGCCGCCGGCCAGCGCCTGCTCCGCAGCCGGCTGCGCGGCGGTCAGTCCGGCACCGAGCGCTTCCTGACCCTGGGCCAGCCCCGCACCACCCTGGGCAAGGCCCGCACCGGCGGCGGGGCCCGCCTGGGAGAGCTGCTCGGCCGGGAGCGCACTGGTGACGGTGCCCAGCGCCGCGCCTGCGGCGTCCGGGGAGACCGGTGCGGCGTTCGCGGCACCCGCGCCCGCGGCGGCGAAGGCGGCACCGAGGGCGGCGACACCGAGGGTCTTGGCAGCAGACTGCTTCATGAAAGTAAGTCCTCGAAATTCGTTACGGGGTTGTGAGCGGTTCTCGACCGTAAACACGCCCCGCATGCCACCGCAAACATCGAAATGCGGACGGATTGTGAATGCCGTCCGCATTCCGTGTGCACAGGGGATCCCCGGTCAGCCCTCCTCGGCCTCAGAATCGCTGGTAGAGGTGGCCTGCCGGAACAGCCATTCGGACTTGAGTTCGGCAAATCCGGGCTTGATCACGTCATTGATCATCGCCAGTCGTTCATCGAAAGGGATGAACGATGATTTCATCGCATTGACGGAGAACCACTGCATGTCGTCGAGCGTGTAGCCGAATGCGTCGACAAGGTGCTCGAATTCCCGACTCATGCTGGTGTGGGACATGAGGCGGTTGTCGGTGTTCACGGTGGCCCTGAAGTGCAGACGGCGCAGCAGGCCGATGGGGTGGTCCGCGTAGGACTCGGCGGCGCCCGTCTGGAGATTGGAGCTGGGGCACAGCTCCAGCGGGATGCGCTTGTCCCGTACGTACGAGGCGAGCCGGCCGAGCTTCACCGAGCCGTCGGCGTGCACCTGGATGTCGTCGATGATGCGCACCCCGTGCCCGAGCCGGTCGGCGCCGCACCACTGAAGGGCCTGCCAGATCGACGGCAGGCCGAACGCCTCACCCGCGTGGATGGTGAAGTGGTTGTTCTCCCGCTTGAGGTACTCGAACGCGTCCAGATGCCGGGTCGGCGGATGGCCTGCCTCGGCGCCCGCGATGTCGAAGCCGACGACGCCCAGGTCGCGGTAACGGTTGGCGAGTTCGGCGATCTCCAGCGCGCGGGCGGCGTGCCGCATCGCGGTGAGCAGCGCGCCCACCCGGATGCGCTGGCCGTTGTCCCGCGCGATCCGCTCGCCCTCCCGGAAGCCCTCGTTGACGGCCTCGACGACCTCTTCGAGGCTGAGCCCGCCTTCGAGATGCTGCTCGGGCGCGTACCGCACCTCGGCGTAGACGACCCCGTCCTCGGCGAGGTCCTCGGCGCACTCGCGCGCGACCCGGACCAGGGAGTCGCGGGTCTGCATCACGCCGACGGTGTGCGAGAACGTCTCCAGGTACCGCTCCAGGGAGCCGGAGTCGGCGGCCTCGTGGAACCACACGCCGAGCTTGTCCGGGTCGGTCTCGGGGAGTTGGGAGTAGCCCGACGCGCGGGCGAGCTCGACGATCGTGCCGGGGCGGAGCCCGCCGTCGAGATGGTCGTGCAGCAGAACCTTCGGCGCCCGGCGGATCTGGTCCGAGCTCGGGATGTTCGCCTTCTGGGCAGTCTGGCTCGTCATTTCCGCACTCTAACGTCCACGCGCGTAGAGAGCTCGCTTCCTCGCTCGTCAGCCGCTCGTCCGTCGCTTGTCGGTCCTTCGGCCGTCGTTCGTTTCCCGCTCGTCTCGTTTTCTGCTTTACGCATCCGTCGATACGTAACGGTGACCCCACGGACGGGTCGCGTACACCGTCGCTTCTGACACTGTTCTGTCATGGCACAGCAAGCGACGCCGGTGCGCAGGGTCCGGCTGGGCAAGGCGATCGGGTCGGAGCCGACGGCGGTGAGCGGAGTGGTCCTTCTGCTCCCCGGAGGTGACGAAGTATCACATCGCAAGCCGACGGCGCTGTTGGCGCCCTCCTACCTGCGGACCCTGGGGCGCCGGCTGACGCGCGCCGGGCGCGGGGAGGGGCTCGCCGCGCATGTCGTCCACTACCGGTTCCGTGGGTGGAACGGCAGCGACGCGAACCAGGTGAGCGACGCTTTGTGGGCCGCGGACGAGGTCGTACGGCGCTATGGGGACGTTCCCGTGTGCCTCGCCGGCGTCGACATGGGCGGGCGGGCGGCCCTGCGGGCGGGTGGTCACGAGGCCGTCAACTCCGTGCTGGCGATCGCGCCCTGGCTGCCGGAGGAGGACGTGGCGGCGTCGCCCGAACCGGTGAAGCAGCTCGGAGGGCGGCGGGTGATGATCGTGCACGGCACGAACGACGAGCGGACCGATCCCGAGTTGTCGTTCCGGTTGGCGGCGCGGGCGAAGAAGGCGAACCGGGATGTGTGCCGGTTCGAAGTGCACTCCGATCGGCACGGGTTGCAGCAGCATCGGGAGGAAGTACTGGCGTTGGCCGAGGACTTCGTGATGGGGGTGCTGTTCGGCAGGGTGCTTTCGCGGCCTGTCCGGGACGCGTTTGCGGCTCCGCCGCCTCTGGGGCTTCGGATGCCGTTGGCCTCCGGCTTCGGGCGGAGGCGGTAGCGCCGTAGGGGGTGCGCTTGTTTCCGGGTGCGGGTGGTGTGTGGTTGCTCGCGCCCACGCGGCGGAGCCGCATATCGATACAGCCCCGCGCCCCTTAGGGCAACAGGCTTCCCCTTCTTGAGAGCAGGAACTTCTTGAAGGCTGCCACCGGCGGGGTGTCCGGGCGGTCCGCCATCCATGCCACGCCGATTTCTCGTGCCGCTCTCGGGGCTGTCACCGTCAGTTCCGCGACGCCCGGGCGAGGCACCGCCGGTGGCGGTAGGAGAGCGACTCCCAGGCCCGCCGCCACCAAACCCCTCAGGGTCTCCGCCTCCTCGCCCTCGAAGGCGATGCGGGGCTTGAAGCCGGCTTCCTGGCAGAGGTCGTCGGTGATGCGGCGGAGGCCGTAGCCGGGTTCCAGGGTCACGAAGATCTCGTCGGAGGCCTCCGCCAGGCGGATGCGTTTGCGGGCTGCCAGGCGGTGGTCGGCGGGGACGACGAGGCGGAGTTTTTGTTCGTCCAGGCGGCGGGCGACCAGGTCGGGGGCGTCCGGGACGGGGGACGTCAGGCACAGGTCGAGCTCGCCCGCTCGCAGGCGTTCGAGCATGGCCTCGCCGTAGTTCTGGACGAGGCTGAAGCGGACGCGGGGGTGATCGGCGCGGAAGGCGTGCAGGAGGCCGGGGACCGTTTCGGCGCCCATGGTGTGCAGGAAGCCGAAGGCGACCTTGCCGGTGGCCGGGTCGGCGTCGGCGCGGACCTCGTCGGCGGCGCGCGCGATCTCGGCGAGGGCGCGTTCGACCGAGGTGAGGAAGGTGCGGCCGGCGGGGGTGAGGGAGACCGTACGGCCGTGGCGGGCGAACAGGTCGACGCCGAGGTCGTGCTCCAGACGGACCATGGCCCGCGAGAGCGTGGACTGCGGGACCCGCATCTCCTGGGCGGCCCGGGTGACGTGCTCGGTACGGGCCACGCCGGCGAAGTGGGCGAGGCGGGGGGCGAGCAACATCGTCATGTCTTCTGTGTCACTGGACGGTGACAGCCAAGGCTGTGAGCTGTACTGATGCGACATGGGAACGATTATGGCCAGTCCATGCATTGGACGGAACAGTGGGGGCGTACGTAGCTTCGAAGCATGTCTCCCGCAAGTACCGGGGCGTCCACCCTCGTGGGCGCCGCACCCGCAGTCCCTGTCGTCGACTCCCGCATGGCCCCGGGCGGCCCCGGCTACCGCCGGATGAGCTTCGCCCTCTTCCTCGCCGGTGTCGCGACCTTCGCGCTTCTCTACTCCACACAGGCCCTTCTGCCGCTGATCTCAGGTGAGTTCGGGGTGGCGGCGAGCGAGGCGAGCTGGACGGTGGCGGCCGCGACGGGCGGTCTGGCGCTGTTCGTCCTCCCGATGAGCGCGCTGTCGGAGCGGTACGGGCGGCGTACGGTCATGACGGGCTCGCTGGCGGTCGCGGTGATCGTGGGGCTGCTGGTCCCGCTCGCCCCCAACCTGACCGCCCTGGTCGTGCTACGGGCGGTCCAGGGGGCTGCTCTGGCGGGTCTTCCGGCGTCTGCGACGGCCTACCTCGCCGAGGAGGTCCGGCCGAAGGCGCTGGTCACGGCGATCGGCCTGTTCGTCGCGGGCAACAGCGTCGGCGGCATGAGCGGCCGGGTCATCACCGGCTGGGTCGCGCAGGAGTGGGGCTGGCGGGTCGCCCTCGGTGTCATCGGCGTGATCGCGGTCGCGTGCGCGGTGGCCTTCCGCCTGCTGCTCCCCGCGCCGCGCCACTTCAAGCCGGGCTCGCTGCGGCCGCGGGTGCTCGCGCGTACGGTCCGTGACCACCTGGGCAACCCGCTGCTGTGCCGTCTGTACGCCATCGGCGCCCTGTTCATGACGGTCTTCGGCGGCGTGTACACGGTGATCGGCTACCGCCTGGCGGAGGCGCCGTTCTCGCTGCCGCAGGGCATCATCGGCTCGGTCTTCCTCGTGTACCTGGTCGGCACGGTGTCGGCGTCGACGGCCGGCCGGCTGGTGGGCCGCCTGGGCCGGCGCGGGGCGCTGTACGCGGCCGGCGGCACGACGGCCGCGGGGCTGCTGCTCTCCCTGGCGGGGTCCCTTCCGCTGGTCCTGCTCGGCCTGGTCCTGATCACCGGCGGCTTCTTCGCGGGGCACGCGGTGGCGTCCTCGGCCGTCAGCAAGACGGCCACACAGGGCCGCGCCCAGGCCTCGGCTCTCTACCAGTCCGCCTACTACATCGGCTCCAGCGCGGGCAGCACCGTCGGTGCCGTCGCCTTCCACGCGGGCGGCTGGGCCGGGACCGTCGGGGTGGGTCTGCTGGCGGTGCTCGGCGTCGTGACGATCACGGTGTTCGGGACGCGGGCGGCCCGGGTGCGGCGGCGGGAGCTGGCTGCGGCTGCCTGAGGAGCCGGAACGACAGTGCGCCCCGCCGGGATGGCGGGGCGCACTTGTTTTTCGTGGGTTACCAGGCTGCGCGTGTCTTCGCCTTGTCCTCCGAGGGCAACAGGGCCCAGAGGGCTATGTAGAGGAGAAACTGCGGGCCCGGGAGCAGGCAGGAGATCAGGAAGATCACGCGCATCGTCGTCGCGGAGGTGCCGAAGCGCCGTGCCAGCGCGGCGCACACTCCGCCGATCATGCGGCCGTGGGTGGGTCGGGCGAGCGCGGTCATGGTGCGGCTCCTTCGCGAGCGTCGGTCTGAGGCTCCTTGTGGGGCCTCGTGAGGAGGTTCCTCAACTGACATCAACGCTACGGCGGCGAACCGGGCAAAGCGTCACTCTATGGGGCTATCCCGACCCTGGGAATCGTCGGGGTCCGACCCTGAGTGGGCTCCTCCTGGGGGACGGTCGACCGGTGCGCGCGCTCGGACCTGCGGCGGAGCCAGGCTCGGGTGGCGGGGACGATCGTGACGTGGGCGAGGCCCACACCCACGGTGTTCAGCAGCAGTGAGTCGACGTCGACCATCTGGCCGGGGACACCGGTCTGGAGCAGTTCGATGGCCAGGGAGATCAGGGCGCCGGCGGCGATCGTACGGACCAGGGAGCCGAGAGGGGAGGCGTCCGTTCTGCCGTGTGCCATCGGGATCAGCACGCCCAGGGGGGCGAGAAGCGCGAGGCCTTCGATGATGCGGCGGGCCGCCTCCTGCCAGCCGAGGGCCAGGTCGGCTCTGATGCCGGCGAAGGGCTGGAGGTTGGCGGGCATCACCCAGGGGACGTCCAGGGGGCGCAGCGTGAGCCAGGCGACGAACGCGAGGTGCGCGACCAGGAGGACACCCCCAGTCGCACGGATGCGGATCGCGGCGCTGCCGCCGATGGAGCCTTGACGCTGCACGCCTCCCTAGACGCGTTGTCCGGCGGGATCGGTTCCGGGGGTGGGGGTGATGGGGTGAGGCGTGCACCACAGGTGCCGTGCCTCCGGCGGTTGGACCGGGATGCCTGCGGGTTGCCTCCGGCGGTTGGGCCGGGATGCCTGCGGCGGCCTGCTGGTGTTCGGTGGGGGTTCGCGTAGCGCCTTGCGGTGCGTTGGGGGGCGGGGCCGCGCCGGGGGGTGTCCGTCCTCGGTCGGGCGGCTCGGTGGGTTCGAGATGTGCTCTGCGTTGACGCCCGCCGCTGCGGGCGGACACCCCCCGGCACGGCCCCTTGCCGCCGTGCGCGGGTGCTGCGCCGTGGGGTGTCAGGCGTCCTATACGTCTGTGGACGGGGGCTCGTTGCTGCCCGGTCTGGTGCGGACCTCGTCCGTGCACTCGTAGCGGCGTGGGGGAGTGGTGGTGGGGCCGCCCAGGATGACCGAGCCGTCGCCTTCCGCGGCCGTGGAGTCGGAGAAGGTGCAGACGATCTGGGCCAGGGCGTAAGAGGTGAGGTCGCTCGGGGCTGTGCTCAGGCGGAGGGTCTCGTCGGGGTCGCCGAGGCGTGGGCCCGTTACGCCCATGGCGCCTCGGACGTCCGTGGTGTAGCCGGCCTCTTTTTCGGCGGTCGAGGGGGTTGCCTCCAACTCGTCGAGGAGGCCCTGGGCGACCAGGACGCGGCGGGCCGAGTCCGCCGTTCCGTCGGGGACCCGTACGGTGCGGTCGACCGCCACCAGTTGGGAGCCGCACAGGAGGAACACCTGGACCGGGAGGCCGCGCGCTGCCTGCGTCGACACGTTCGGTTCGGAGAGCGAGCAGTGCACGCGGGAGGGGGCGGGGCCGAAGTTGGTGGGGACCTCCGTGGGCCGTATGCCGCATCCGGTCAGCAGGGCGGCGCCCGTCGCGGAGAGCGCCAGCAGGTGGCGTACGTTCATCAGGCGTCCCCCTTCTTCGTGTCCTGGCCGTTGGTCTGTTCCGCCAGTTCCGAGGCGTCCCGGGGCAGGCGCAGGGTGAACACCGCGCCTCCCTCGGGGGAGTTGGCGGCGGTGATGTCGCCGCCGTGGATGTGGGCGTTCTCCAGGGCGATGGACAGGCCGAGGCCGCTTCCCTCGGAGCGGGGGCGGGAGGCGCTGGCCTTGTAGAAGCGGTCGAAGACGTGGGGGAGGACATCCTCGGGGATGCCGGGGCCGTGGTCCTGGACCTGGATCACCAGCGAGTCGGGCGTGTCGCGGACCGAGACGCGTACCGGTGAGCCGCCGTGCTTGAGCGCGTTGCCGATGAGGTTGGCCAGGATGACGTCGAGGCGGCGGGGGTCCAGGCGGGCCATGATGCCGCGCTCGGCGTCGAGGTCCACCGCGTCCAGCCAGGCGCGGGCGTCGATGCAGGCGGTGATCTGGTCGGCGATGTCGACGTGGTCGAGGACCAGGCGTGCGGTGCCCGCGTCGAAGCGGGTGACCTCCATCAGGTTCTCGACCAGGTCGTTGAGGCGGCGGGTCTCGCTGACGACGAGGCGTACGGCGGGTTCGATCATGGGGTCCATGGACCCGGAGTCCGCCTCCAGCTCCTCCTCCAGGACTTCGGTGACGGCGGTGATCGCGGTCAGGGGCGTGCGCAGTTCGTGGGACATGTCGGCCACGAATCGCCGTGACGCCTCGTCACGCGAGGCCATGTCGGCGACCCGCTTCTCCAGCGCCTCGGCGGCGTTGTTGAAGGTCCGGGAGAGGTCGGCCAGTTCGTCCGTGCCGGAGACTCTCAGGCGCGTGTCCAGCTTGCCCTCGCCGAGGCGGCGTGCGGCCACCCCGAGGCGCTGTACGGGCTTCAGCACAGTAGTGGCGGCCGCCTGTGCGAGCAGCGCGGAGCCGATCAGCGCGAGGCCCGTGGCGATACCGAGGGACCAGGCCAGGGAGTTGAGGTCCTTGGCCTCCTGCTCCAGGGACTTCATCATGTAGCCGGTCGGACCGCCGCCGATCACCTTCGTACCGGCGATCAGATACGGGGTGTCGTCCTCCACGATCCGCTGCCAGTACAGGTGGTACTCGGCCTTGTTGGAGGAGTCGAGCTCCTGCTTCTCGTTCACGGCCGTGCGCAGTGACTTGGGCACGTCCGCCACGGTGAAGCCGTCCAGGCCGCCGGAACTGCCGTAGGCCGGCTTGCCCTCGGCGTCCTGGGCGACGAGGAGGACGCTGAAGCGCTGGCTGCTGTTGGCCATCTGACCGGCCGTGTGCTGGAGCTCGTCCTGCGTCGGCTCCGTGGGCAGCAGGCCCGCGCGGTTCTGCATCTCCTGCTGGAAGTCGCGCAGCACCGCGTCCTGGGTGCGGGTGAGGACCGCCTCGCGGTTGAGCCAGTACGCGATGCCGGACGCGGACACGGCCGCGGTCAGCGCGACCAGGCCGAAGACGACGACCAGGCGCAGCCGAAGACTGGTGAAGCGCAGCCTTGACCACACTCCCTTACGAGCCGCGAACCAGCCGCGGACGCCTTGCGTTTTTGTCACTGAGGCGTGTCCAGGCGGTAGCCCACACCACGGACGGTGCGGATGAGGGTGGGGGAGGACGGGACGTCCTCGACCTTGGCGCGCAGGCGCTGCACGCAGGCGTCGACCAGGCGTGAGTCGCCGAGGTAGTCGTGCTCCCAGACCAGGCGCAGGAGTTGCTGGCGGGACAGGGCCTGGCCCGGACGGCGGCTCAGCTCCAGCAGCAGGCGCAGCTCGGTCGGGGTGAGCTGGAGGTCCTCGCCGTTCTTCGTCACGGTCATCGCCGCGCGGTCGATGACCAGGCTGCCGAAGCTCGCCGCGTCGTTCGACTCGCGTTCGCCGCGTCGCAGCACGGCCCGGATCCGGGCGTCGAGGACGCGCCCCTGCACGGGTTTGACGACGTAGTCGTCCGCGCCGGACTCCAGTCCGACCACGACGTCGATGTCGTCGCTGCGCGCGGTCAGCAGGATGATCGGCAGCTGGTCCGTGCGCCGGATGCGCCGGCACACCTCGAAGCCGTCGATGCCGGGCAGCATCACGTCCAGCACGATCAGGTCCGGCCGCTGCTCACGCAGCAGTTTCAGACCGTCCTCGCCGGTGGCAGCGGTGGCCACCCGGTGTCCCTGGCGCGTCAGTGAGAGCTCCAGGGCCGTACGGATGGCGTCGTCGTCCTCGATCAGCAACAGGGAAGGCACGGGGGTCATTCTGGCCCATGAGAGGCGGTCTTTCGACACCTGTACGAGCTGTACGGCTACGCGCACGTAGCGCTCATGACTGTGTCCGGGCTGTCGTGCGCCTGGGGGCCACGTCTGACACAGGCCCCTGTGACAGGTCTGTGACAGTCGGCGGACACGGCCATGAAGGTGCCCGGGCAAGCTTTTCGACACGAGCAAGGCAGCATGACGAACGAGCAGAACACCGGAAGTCCACGACGGGGGGCGCGAGATGAACACGCTGCACGGCACCAGCAACAGCGCAGTGATCACGCGTCTGCACGACGTGAACGGGGGCCGGGGTTCGGAGAAGTCCGGTGCCGTGAGCGGGCGGGGGTGCGCTCGCGGCGCCGGGCGTCAGCACACCGCGTACATGACGGTGGTTGACGGTCTCACGGGGGAGACGCACGGGGGAGCCGCGTACAGGGAGGACTCGGGGGAGCGTCGTCGCTCGCTGTCGGAGGCGGAGTTCACCGCCTACGTCCAGGAGCGCCGCGCCTCCCTGTACGCAACCGCCTACCACCTGACCGGCGACCGTTTCGAGGCCGAGGACCTGCTCCAGAGCGCGCTGTTCTCGACGTACCGGGCGTGGGACCGGATCAGTGACAAGGCCGCGGTGGGTGGCTATCTGCGGCGGACGATGACGAACCTGCACATCAGCGCGTGGCGCCGCCGCAAGCTGAACGAATACCCGACCGAGGAGCTGCCGGAGACGCCCGGCGACACGGACGCGATGCGTGGCACGGAACTGCGCGCGGTCCTGTGGCAGGCGCTCGCCCGGCTCCCCGAACTCCAGCGCACGATGCTGGTCCTGCGCTACTACGAGGGCCGCACCGACCCGGAGATCGCGGAGATCCTCGACATCAGTGTCGGCACGGTGAAGTCCAGCATCTGGCGGTCGCTCCGTCGGCTGCGCGAGGACGAGGTCCTCAGCTTCGGCCGTGACGAGGAGGATGCCTTCGGGGAGCTCGTCGCCTGAAGGTCCGGGGGGACCGCATCCGGGGGGTACAACGGGGGAGCGGTGAGAAGTGGGGGGACCCACGGGGGCCGGGGGGCCCACGGGGGACCAACGGGGAAACGGGGGGTGCTCCACCACGGGGGAAGCGGTGGAGCACAACGACAGCGGGGCTGGAGGGCCGGGGGGTCCGTCCAGTCCCGCTTCGCTGTGGGGTCGGTCAGCGGGCCTTGCGGACCTTCATGAGGGTCGCTGAGGCGCGTGTGTCGCCCACGGCGATGGTGACGGCCGGGTCCGCCCCCTCGACCTCGTACGCGGCGACCCTGCGCTCGGGGACCTCGTCCCCGGCGTCGTCAGGGGTGTCGTCGCACTCCTGGACCGTGGCCGTGCCCAGCTTTTCGCCGACGGTGAAGTCGACGTTCACGACGTCGAGGTAGGTGCGTCCGTCATAGGTGACCACGTACGCGCACGAGGCCTCGGCCGTAACGCCCGCACCGTCCGGCCCCGCACCGTCCGGCCCCGCACCGTCCGGCCCCGCACAGCCGGCGGCCGCAGCCGCGAGGAGCAGGGACGTCATGAGCAGCCGTCGGCCGGCCCGGAGGGCAGTCGTCATCGGCTTCCTTCCCACGCGGACCGTTCACCCGGTCCTAAGACGTGGCGGGCGCCGACTTCGTTCAGCCGGCCGGCGTCGCCGCCGGGCGGCGGCCCGCCGCGGCTGCGGTGAGGCGGCCGAGGGCCTCGTCGCGGTCGCAGGCGTAGGCGCCCAGGGACGTCTGGTGGGCGATGATCGACTGCTCCAGTCGCATCAGGCGCCAGCCGCGGCGCAGCAGGAAGGGCGCCGACTTGCGGCCCTCCTTCAGGTCGCGCAGGAACCGGCGGCGAAAGGTCGTCACCGGGCCACGGCTCAGGCACAGCGCGTCGGCCAGCACCCCGAGCTCCCGGCAGCGCGTCACGATCTCGGCGGCGAAGATGCCCTCCGCGATGAACAGCGGCGTACGCCCGATCTCGACGGTCTCCTCGCCGGTACGGGCGCTGAGCGAGATGTCGTACAGCGGCACGTTCGTACGGCCCGTGCGGCACAGCTCCGCGATGGCCGCGACGGCCGTGTCGGCGTCCCACGAGTCGGGGTGGTCCCAGTCGATGTCGGCGCTCCCGGGGACCTGCGGCAGGGTCGGGTCGTCGCCCTCCTTGTAGAAGTCGTCGAGCCGCAGCACCGGAAGCCCGGAACGAGCGGCGAGAAGGGACTTGCCGGAGCCGGAAGGGCCGCAGAGCAGCACGACTCGCGTCGGTATGGACGGATGGGAACTCACGGGACACCAGTCTGAGGCATGGCCCGGCCCGGGAACGACCCGGTGGACGGAGATTGAAACGCGCGTCACATTCAGAGGAAGAGGGCCGTGTCTCCTCCGGACGGAGAGGAGGCACGGCCCTCTGGTTCGCGGGGCGGGTCAGTAGGACGAGCCCGAGGCGCCGAGGGAACCCGTCGGGTGCCAGACCGTCTTGGTCTCCAGGAACGCCGTCATGCGGTCGATGCCGGGGTCGGCCGACCAGTCGACCTCGTCCACAGGCTGTGGACGCAGGACGCGCTTGAGGTTGTCCGCCGCGGCGATCTCCAGTTCCTTGGCCAGGACGTCGTCTGCGCCCGCGAGGTCGATCGCGTTGACGTCCTGGTGCGCGGCCAGCGGCGTGGCGATCTCCGCCGTACGGCCGGAGAGGATGTTGACGACGCCGCCGGGCAGGTCGGAGGTGGCCAGGACCTCGCCGAGGGAGAGGGCGGGGAGCGGGGACTTCTCGGACGCCACCACGATCGCCGTGTTGCCGGTGGCGATCACCGGGGCGACGACCGAGACCAGGCCCAGGAACGACGACTCCTGCGGGGCCAGGACGACGACGACGCCCGTGGGCTCCGGGGAGGAGAGGTTGAAGAACGGGCCCGCGACCGGGTTTCCGCCGCCGACCACCTGGGCGATCTTGTCGGTCCAGCCCGCGTACCAGACCCAGCGGTCGATCGCGGCGTCCACCTGGGCGGCGGCCTTCGACTTCGACAGACCCTCCGAGTCCGCCACCTCACGGACGTACTGCTCGCGCCGGGCCTCCAGCATCTCGGCGATGCGGTAGAGGATCTGGCCGCGGTTGTACGCCGTCGCGCCGGACCACCCGCCGAACGCCTTGCGGGCGGCCACGACCGCGTCACGGGCGTCCTTGCGGGACGACAGGGGCACGTTCGCCAGCCAGTTGCCCTTGGAGTCCGTCACCTCGTACACCCGGCCGCTCTCGGAACGCGGGAACTTCCCGCCGACGTACAGCTTGTAGGTCTTGAAGACGGAGAGCCGCTCGGCGCGCTCGGTCTTGTCGTTTCTGTCAGACATCGAGGTACGCCTCCAGGCCGTGGCGGCCGCCCTCGCGGCCGAAGCCCGACTCCTTGTAGCCGCCGAACGGCGAGGTCGGGTCGAACTTGTTGAACGTGTTGGACCAGACGACGCCGGCGCGGAGCTTGTTCGCGACGGCGAGGATCCGTGACCCCTTCTCCGTCCAGATGCCCGCCGACAGGCCGTACGGCGTGTTGTTCGCCTTGGCGACGGCCTCGTCCGGCGTGCGGAAGGTGAGGACCGACAGCACCGGGCCGAAGATCTCGTCGCGGGCGACGGTGTGCGCCTGGGTGACGTTCGTGAAGAGTGTCGGGGCGAACCAGTAGCCGCTCTCCGGCAGTTCGCAGGCCGGCGACCAGCGCTCGGCGCCCTCCGCCTCGCCCTGCTCGACGAGCGAGGTGATGCGGGTGAGCTGCTCCTCGGAGTTGATCGCGCCGATGTCGGTGTTCTTGTCCAGCGGGTCGCCGAGACGGAGGGTCGACAGGCGGCGCTTCAGGGAGTCCAGCAGCTCGTCCTGGATGGACTCCTGGACGAGGAGGCGGCTGCCGGCGCAGCAGACCTGGCCCTGGTTGAAGAAGATCCCGTTGACGATCCCCTCGACGGCCTGGTCGATCGGGGCGTCGTCGAAGACGATGTTGGCGCCCTTGCCGCCCAGCTCCAGGGTGACCTTCTTGCGGGTGCCGGCGACGGTCCGCGCGATCTCCTTGCCGACGGCCGTGGAGCCGGTGAAGGCGACCTTGTTCACGTCGGGGTGCGCGACGACCGAGGCGCCCGCGTCGCCGTATCCGGGAAGGATGTTGACGACGCCCTTGGGCAGGCCCGCCTGGCGGCAGATGTCCGCGAAGAAGAGGGCGGAGAGGGGGGTCGTCTCGGCGGGCTTGAGGACGACCGTGTTGCCGGTGGCGAGGGCCGGGGCGATCTTCCAGGCCAGCATCAGCAGCGGGAAGTTCCAGGGGATGACCTGGCCCGCGACGCCGAGCGGCCGGGGGCTCGACCCGAAGCCCGCGTGGTCGAGCTTGTCGGCCCAGCCCGCGTAGTAGAAGAAGTGCGCGGCGACCAGGGGCAGGTCGGCGTCGCGGGTCTCCTTGATCGGCTTGCCGTTGTCCAGGGTCTCGAGGACGGCCAGCTCGCGCGAGCGCTCCTGGATGATCCGCGCGATGCGGAACAGGTACTTGGCGCGCTCGGCGCCGGGCAGCGCCGACCACTTCTCGAAGGCTTTGCGGGCGGCCTTCACCGCGCGGTCCACGTCCGCCTCGCCGGCCTGGGCGATCTCGGCGAGGACCTCCTCGGTGGACGGTGAGACGGTCTTGAAGACCTTGCCGTCGGCGGCCTCGGTGAACTCGCCGTCGATGAACAGACCGTACGAGGGCGCGATGTCGACGATCGAGCGGGACTCAGGCGCCGGTGCGTATTCGAATGCGGATGCCATGGTGATCAGTCCACCGTCACGTAGTCGGGGCCGGAGTAGCGGCCGGTGGCCAGCTTCTGACGCTGCATCAGCAGGTCGTTCAGGAGCGAGGAGGCGCCGAAGCGGAACCAGTGGTTGTCCAGCCAGTCCTCGCCCGCGGTCTCGTTGACCAGGACGAGGAACTTGATGGCGTCCTTGGTCGTCCTGATGCCGCCGGCCGGCTTCACGCCGACCTGGATGCCGGTCTGGGCGCGGAAGTCGCGCACCGCTTCCAGCATAAGGAGGGTGTTCGCGGGGGTGGCGTTGACGGCGACCTTGCCGGTGGACGTCTTGATGAAGTCGGCGCCGCCCAGCATGCCGAGCCAGCTGGCCCGCCGGATGTTGTCGTACGTCGACAGCTCGCCGGTCTCGAAGATGACCTTGAGGCGGGCGCTCGTCCCGCAGGCCGACTTCACGGCGACGATCTCGTCGTACACCTTCATGTAGTTGCCCGCGAGGAACGCCCCGCGGTCGATGACCATGTCGATCTCGTCGGCGCCCGCCGCCACGGCCTCGCGCACGTCCGCCAGCTTGACGGTGAGGGGGGCGCGGCCCGCCGGGAACGCGGTCGCGACCGAGGCGACCTTCACGGTCGAGCCCGCGACGGCCTCCTTGGCGGTGGCCACCATGTCGGGATAGACGCAGACGGCCGCGGTCGCCGGGGTCGTCCGGTCGGTGGGGTCGGGGTGGACCGCCTTGGCGCCGAGCGCCCGGACCTTGCCCGGGGTGTCCGCGCCTTCCAGCGTCGTCAGGTCGACCATCGAGATGGCGAGGTCGATGGCGTACGCCTTGGCGGTCGTCTTGATGGAACGGGTACCGAGGGACGCCGCACGCCCCTCCAGGCCGACCGCGTCGACGCCGGGCAGCCCGTGAAGGAAGCGGCGCAGCGTGCTGTCGGACGCGGTGACGTCCGTGAGTGCGTGAGCTGCGGCAGATGCATTGGTGGGCATGGTCACCAGACGAGCATATCTACGCGCGTAGCGGCTGTACACCCCGTGGGGCCGGATCTGTGAATCGCCGGGTGGCCGGATGCCCACAGGACGCGGGATCCGTCGACGCCGGCCGGCCGCACGCCCCAGGGGCGTGGGGAACTGCGCGACCAGCCCCATCCGGCCCGCACCCGCCCACGCACACCGCACCCCCCACAGCGATCGGGCGCTCGCCCCCCTCCCCCCGGGCACCCGCACGCGCCCACAAACCACCCCGCCCCCGGCCGGACCGGCACCCCGCCAGGCCGCCGGCAGGCATGCGGCACAATCGGCCCCATGACGACCCCCGACCACGAGCACCAGCCCTCCACCCCGGACCCCGCGTCGAGGGACCGGATCTACCGCTCCCCCCTGGGCATCCTCGGCGGCGTCGCGCTGCTCGCCATCGTGTTCTGGCTCGGCATCGACGCCCTGGTGCGCGGTGAGAGCCGCACGCAGTGGCTCGCGCTCGCCGCGATGATCCTGATCGTCCCGCTGGCGTCGGCGTTCACGCTCCGTCCCGCCGTGTACGCCAACGAGGAGCGCCTGCGCATCCGCAACCCGCTGCGTGTCATCGTGCTCCCCTGGGGACAGATCGCCTCGCTGCGGTCCGGCTACTCGAACGAGGTCGTCGCGACGTCCGGCACCAAGTACCAGCTCTGGGCGATCCCCGTCTCGCTGCGGGCCCGCAAGAAGGCGGCGCAGCACGCGGACCGTACGGCGGCGAAGACGAACGCCGCAGGCCGAGGGGGCGGCGACAGGGCACCCGGAGGACGCGGGCGCGGGTTCGCGGCGTCGCACGGGGCGGCCGACGCGCACGGTCCGATGCGGGCCGAGACCGACAAGATCATGGACGACCTGCGGGAACTGCTGGAGAACCACGGGGAGGCCGAGTCCGCACAGGGCGAGGTGACCGTGCGGTGGGCCTATGAGGTCGTGGGCCCCGCGATCGCGGGAGCCGTGCTGCTGCTGATTCTGCTGGCGGTGGGCTGAGAGACGGCGGGACTGCCTGAGGGTGCCCGTGCACTCGGCGATCAGGGCGCGCCCGGATACACCAGCGCCATGTACGCACCGCAGTACGCCGAGCCGATGACCGCCCCCGCGAGGGCGAGCGCCCGGTGGCGACGGCTCGCGCGGGACAGGTGCAGGGCGAGCGGGAGCAGGAGCGGGAAGGCGGGGAGCAGGAAGCGGGCGCGGGGGAAGTAGACGCCGCCGCTGCCCAGGACGATCGCGAGCAGTACGGCCGTGAAGACCAGCAGCGAAACCGGCTGCCGGTCCGCCACGGCCAGCCCGAACAGCACGACCGACGCGATCAGCGTGAGCGTCACCATCACCAGGAACAGCTCCGGCTTCGGGGCGTAGATCAGCAGCCGCCGCATCTGACGCAGCGTTTCGAGGCCGCCGTCCAGCTCGTTGTGCCACAGCCGCTGTACGGCGAAGTAGCCGTCCCAGCGCCCCACGCGCAGGCCCACCCAGCCGACATATCCGCACCAGCCGAGTGGCGCGGTCACGGCGGCCGCGAGGGTACGGAGGCCGAAGCGGCGGCGCAGCGTGAGCAGGGCCGCGGTCGTGACCGCCGCCGCCACCGCGACCCCGGTCGGACGGGTCAGGCCCGCGAGCGCGGCGAGCCAGGCCGCGGTGAGGAGCCGGCCGGTGAGCACGGCGTACAGGGACCAGGCGGCGAGCGCTGTGAACAGGGACTCGGTGTAGCCCATCCACTGCACCAGGCCGACCGGGAGCGCGGCCCAGAGAGTGGTCAGGAGGACGCCGGTCCGGCGCCCGTACAGCCGGTCGCCGACCGCGAAGACTCCCCACGCGGCGACGAGGGAGGCGATGACGGCGAGGCCGAGGCCGGTGCTCGCGCGGGTGCCCGGCGTGAGTGCCGAGAGCGCCTTCACGAGGGCGGGGTAGAGCGGGAAGAACGCCAGGTTGTTGGCGTTGTGCGCGGTGCCGAGCTCGTGCGCGTAGCCGTGGTCGGCGATGCCGAGATACCAGTCGGTGTCCCACTGCGTCGCCAGGATCGGCCAGACGCCGTGCCGCTGCCGGTGCGCCCAGAGGGTGAGGAACAGCAGGCCCGTGCCGCGTACGGCGAGGTAGGCGAGGAGGGCGGGGGCCGCGCGGCGCAGGGCGGGGAGGAGAGCGGGGCGGGCCCGTGGTGGGGGGCGGGAGCCGGGGGCGGTGGTGGTGCGGGGGGTCGGCCGGGATGCGGTCGTTGACACGGCGCGGCTCCAGGCGGATCGGTGGTGCGTTTCCCGTCCACCGTTGCCCGGGGGGCCTGGCGGGGAGTGGAGCGCGGGTCAACCGCCGTGCGGAAATCGCCCGAAAGGGTGCCTCCGGATGGGGGCACCCTTTCGGGAAGGACCAGTGAGCCGTCGTAGGACTTCGAGCCGGCCGCGTACGGCTCAGATGCCGGCCGCCGCCGACAGGTCCCGCTTGATCGTCGCGAGCAGGTCGGCCGCCTTGGCGCGGGCAGCCGCCAGTCCGGCGTGCGCGGCGACCGGGACGACGACCTCCAGGTAGCACTTGAGCTTGGGCTCCGTGCCGCTGGGGCGGACGATGACGCGGGCACCCTCCAGGGTGTAGCGCAGGCCGTCGGTGGGCGGCAGGGTGTCGGTGCCCTGGGTGAGGTCCTCGGCGCGGGTGATGGCCAGACCGGCGAGCTCGGTCGGCGGCTGCTCGCGCAACCGGCGCATGGCGTTCGCGATGACCGACAGGTCCTGGACGCGGACCGAGAGCTGGTCGGTGGCGTGCAGGCCGTGTTCCACCGCGAGGTCGTCGAGCAGATCGAGGAGCGTGCGGCCCTCGGCCTTGAGGACGGAGGCCAGCTCGGTGATCAGCAGGGCGGCCGTGATGCCGTCCTTGTCGCGTACGCCCTCGGGGTCGACGCAGTAGCCGAGGGCCTCCTCGTAGCCGTAGCGCAGGCCGTCGACGCGGGCGATCCACTTGAAGCCGGTGAGGGTCTCCTCGTAGGGCAGGCCCGCCTTCTCGGCGATACGGCCGAGGAGGGAGGAGGAGACGATCGACTCGGCGAAGGTGCCCTGCGCTCCGCGGCGGACGAGGTGCGCGGCGAGCAGCGCGCCCACCTCGTCGCCGCGCAGCATCCGCCAAGCGTCCCCGTCCTTGACGGCGGCGGCGCAGCGGTCGGCGTCCGGGTCGTTGGCGATGATCAGGTCGGGGTCGGTCTCGCGGGCCTTGGCGAAGGCCAGGTCCATCGCGCCGGGCTCTTCCGGGTTGGGGAAGGCGACGGTAGGGAAGTCCGGGTCCGGCTCGGCCTGCTCGGCGACGAGGGCGGGGGCGGGGAAGCCGGTGCGCTCGAAGGCGGCGAGGAGGACGTCCTTGCCGACGCCGTGCATCGCCGTGTAGACGGTGCGGGCGGTGCGCGGGGAGTCGGCGGCGAGGACCACGTCCGTGCGGGCGAGGTAGGCGTCCAGGACGCTGTCGTCGAGGGTTTCCCAGCCCTCCGTGGGGCGGGGGACGACCGTCAGGGACGGTACGGCGGCGATCTCTTCCGCGATCTCGACGTCCGCGGGCGGGACGATCTGGGAGCCGTCGCCGAGGTAGACCTTGTAGCCGTTGTCGCGGGGCGGGTTGTGGCTGGCGGTGACCTCGACTCCGGCGACCGCGCCGAGGTGCCTTATGGCGTACGCGAGGACCGGGGTGGGGAGGGGGCGGGGGAGAACGGCGGCGCGGAGGCCCGCGCCGGTCATCACCGCGGCGGTGTCGCGGGCGAAGTCCTCCGACTTGTGGCGGGCGTCGTAGCCGATGACGACGAGGCCGTTCTCGTGGCCCTGCTTCCTGAGGTACGCGGCGAGGCCGGCGGCGGCGCGGATGACGACCGTGCGGTTCATGCGCATCGGGCCGGCGCCGAGTTCGCCTCGCAGTCCTGCGGTGCCGAACTGGAGGGTGCCGCTGAAGCGTGCGGTGAGCTCTTCGATGTCGGCTGCTTCGATGAGCTTGGCGAGCTCGTCGCGGGTCTCCGGGTCCGGGTCCTCGGTGAGCCAGGCCTGGGCCCGGGCGATGAGATCGTCGTGCACGTCGGTCAACCTCTCGTTCGTGTCGTTCGGGAGCGGGTCGGATACGGGCGGATCTTCTCGCCCCCGCCGCCCCTACCCGTCCCATCCCTGGGGGCTGCGCCCCCAGACCCCCCGCATCGGCCCTGCGGGCCTTGTCCTCGAACGCCGGACGGGCTGAAGAACTCAGCCTCTCCGGCGTTTGAGGAGCGGGGTCCGGGGCGGAGCCCCGGAAGGATGGGACGGGTAGGGGCGGCGGGGGCGAGGAACGGTTTACAGGCGCCCGAGCACCTGCGCCAGCAGCGACCCCATCCGCGTGGCCGAGTCGCGCCCGGCCTGAAGGACTTCCTCGTGGTTGAGGGGCTCACCCGTCATACCGGCCGCGAGGTTCGTCACCAGGGAGATGCCCAGCACCTCCGCACCCGCCTCACGCGCCGCGATGGCCTCGAGCACCGTCGACATGCCCACCAGGTCCGCCCCGATGACCCGCGCCATCCGGATCTCCGCCGGCGTCTCGTAGTGCGGGCCGGGGAACTGGGCGTAGACGCCCTCCTCCAGCGTGGGGTCGATCTCCTTGCACAGGGCACGCAGCCGCGGCGAGTACAGGTCCGTCAGGTCGACGAAGTTCGCGCCGATGATCGGGGACGTCGCCGTGAGGTTGATGTGGTCGCTGATCAGGACCGGCTGACCGGGCCGCATGCCCTCGCGCAGGCCACCGCAGCCGTTGGTGAGGACGATCGTCTTGCAGCCGGCCGCCACCGCGGTGCGGACGCCGTGGGCCACCGCCGCCACGCCGCGACCCTCGTAGTAGTGGGTGCGGCCCAGGAAGACGAGGGCGCGCTTGTTGCCGATCCGGTAGGAGCGGATCTTGCCGCCGTGCCCCTCCACCGCAGGCGGCGGGAAACCGGGCAGCTCGGTGACCTGGAACTCGGCCTCGGGTGCGCCCAGGGCGTCCACGGCCGGTGCCCAGCCGGAGCCCATCACGAGGGCGACGTCGTGGGTCTCGGCGCCGGTGAGTTCGCGCAGGCGCGCGGCGGCGGCGTCGGCGGCGGCGTGGGGGTCGCCCTGGATGTCGTCCGGAAGAAGAGATGCGTTCACGCGACTGAGGGTAGCCGGTTTGGGCCTACGCGCGTAGATGACAGAGCTCACGGGATGGCGATCGTTGTCTTGTCGTTTCCAACGAACAGCTCGCCCGGGTCCGGACCGCTCACTCGTCCGTGACGAGGATGTCCTTGTCGTTGAAGACCTCGACGATGAAGATCAACAGACGGCCGCGACTGACCGTGTACTCCACGAGGACGTTCTGTGTGAGCCGGATCGTGCGATCGTCGCCCGTCGAGCTTATGGGCCGTGACACCGAGAGGAAGGGGTCGCGGGCCAGCAGGGCGATGCCTTTGTCGAACGCGGTGCGCTGCCTGTCGTCGAGCCTGTCGCGGGCTTCGGCGGCCTGCACCGTGTAGTAGACGTCGTACGTGGTGGGGGCCATGCGATCTCCCGTTGGTGCGTCGATCCCCCAAGTCTAGGAGTCGCCCACCTTCAGCACGGCCGCTTCCGCAGCTCCATCACGTAATCGTGTGGCGCCCCGGCGGACTCCGCCGCGTCCGCGATCTCGCCCAGGTAGCGTGCCGCGGGCAGCCCGCCCTCGTAGGCGTTCAGCACGTACACCCACGCAGGCTCCTCGCCCTCCAGCGTGTCCACCCGGACCCGAAGCCGGCGGTAGATGCCGAGGCCGACGCCCTCCCAGCGGTCCAGGGACTCCTCGTCCATCGGGGCGATGTCGTACAGCGCGACGAAGACCTGCTCCCCCGGCTCCTCGACGAGCGTCGCCAGCGCGCCGTCCCAGCCGAGCTGCTCGCCCCCGAACGTCAGCCGCCATCCGTTGAGCCAGCCGGTGGCGCGCAGCGGCGAGTGGGGGGCGCGGCGGGTCATCAGCCGCGCGTCGAGATTGCCGGCGTACGCGGCGTAGAGCGACATGGAGAGAGGGTACGGCAGTCGAATCGTCCACCCCGCCCGTAACAGTGGTGTCTCGGGCGGGCCCCCGGGCCGTGCCACTCCGTGGCGTGCGGGACAATGGAGTACGTGACTCGGATCGTGATCATCGGTGGCGGACCCGGCGGATACGAGGCGGCCCTGGTGGCCGCCCAGCTCGGCGCGGAGGTGACCGTCGTCGACTGCGACGGTCTGGGCGGGGCGTCGGTGCTCACCGACTGCGTGCCGTCGAAGACTCTCATCGCCACGGCCGAGGTGATGACCACCTTCGACTCCTCGTACGAGGAGCTGGGCATCATCGTCGCCGACGACACGCCGCACATCGACACGCCCGCCCGGGTGGTGGGCGTCGACCTGGGCAAGGTCAACCGGCGTGTGAAGCGCCTCGCGCTCGCCCAGTCCCACGACATCACGGCCTCCGTCACGCGCGCCGGCGCCCGGGTCCTGCGCGGCCGCGGCCGGCTGGAGGGCATGCAGGGCCTCGACGGGTCGCGCAAGGTCGTCGTCCGCGCCGCCGACGGCACCGAGGAGACCCTCACCGCCGACGCCGTCCTGATCGCCACCGGCGGTCACCCGCGCGAGCTGCCCGACGCCCAGCCCGACGGCGAGCGCATCCTCAACTGGACCCAGGTCTACGACCTGACCGAGCTGCCCGAGGAACTCATCGTGGTCGGGTCGGGTGTGACGGGTGCCGAGTTCGCCGGTGCCTACCAGGCGCTCGGATCGCGGGTCACCCTCGTCTCGTCGCGGGATCGCGTGCTCCCGGGCGAGGACCCCGACGCCGCCGCGGTCCTCGAGGACGTCTTCCGGCGCCGTGGCATGAACGTCATGGCCCGCTCGCGCGCCGCCGCCGCCAAGCGCGTCGGCGACCGGGTCGAGGTCACCCTCGCCGACGGGCGTGTCATCAGCGGCAGCCACTGTCTGATGGCCGTCGGCGCCATCCCGAACTCCGAGGGCATGGGCCTGGAGGAGGCCGGCGTCAAGCTGCGCGAGTCCGGGCACATCTGGACCGACAAGGTGTCGAGGACCACCGCTCCCGGCGTGTACGCCGCCGGTGACGTGACCGGTGTCTTCGCCCTCGCGTCGGTGGCCGCCATGCAGGGACGTATCGCCATGTACCACTTCCTCGGCGACGCGGTGGCCCCGCTGAACCTGAAGACCGTGTCCTCCAACGTCTTCACCGACCCCGAGATCGCCACCGTCGGCTACTCCCAGGCCGACGTGGACGCAGGGAAGATCGACGCCCGGGTCGTCAAACTGCCGCTGCTGCGCAACCCGCGCGCCAAGATGCAGGGCATCCGGGACGGCTTCGTCAAGATCTTCTGCCGTCCGGGCACGGGCATCGTGGTCGGCGGTGTGGTCGTGTCGCCGCGCGCCTCGGAACTGATCCATCCGATCTCGATCGCGGTCGACAACAATCTGACGGTCGAACAGATCGCGAACGCCTTCACCGTGTACCCCTCCCTTTCGGGCTCGATCGCCGAGGTGGCACGGCAGTTGCACACCCGGAAGTCCGGCGGCGAACTCTGATGACCGGAAGCAACTCCCCGCTGGTCACGGGGAGTTGTCGAGCATGCGTGCGGCATAGGCGGCGGGACTAGGCCCTATACCACTTCTCGCCCTTGCGTACGAACAACTTCTGTTATTCGGCGCAAACTGCTGAAACCAGACGGTCGTTGGGGTTACTGTCAGTTTCGTGTTCGCTGCAGAACGTCGCCAATTGATCCTCGAAATGGTGCGAGCGAACGGGGCCGTGTCGCTCCGTGAGCTCGCCCGCGTCGTCCAGACCTCCGAAGTGACCGTACGGCGGGACGTGCGCGCACTGGAGGCAGAAGGACTCCTCGACCGCCGGCATGGCGGTGCGGTATTGCCGGGCGGGTTCACGCGGGAGTCCGGCTTTCCGCAGAAATCACATCTCGCGACCGCCGAGAAGACGGCCATCGCCGACCTCGCCGCGAATTTCGTGGAAGAGGGCGAGGCGATCGTCGTCGGGGCGGGGACCACCACGCAGGAGCTGGCACGCCGGCTCGCTCGCGTCCCCGGACTGACCGTCGTCACCAACTCCCTCCTGGTGGCGCAGGCGTTGGCCCATGCCAACCGGGTCGAGGTCGTGATGACCGGCGGCACGCTCCGCGGGTCGAACTACGCGCTGGTCGGCAGCGGTGCCGAACAGTCCCTCCAGGGACTGCGGGTGTCGCGGGCCTTCATCTCCGGGAGCGGCCTCACCGCCGAGCGTGGGCTGTCCACGTCCAACATGCTCTCGGCGTCCGTCGACCGGGCGTTGGTGCAGGCGGCCGCGGAGGTCGTCGTCCTCGCCGACCACACGAAGCTCGGTACGGACACGATGTTCCAGACGGTGCCCACCGATGTCATCACACGGCTGGTCACCGACGAGCCGCCGGTCCACGACGACCGTGCCCACACCGAACTCCAGGCCCTCGCCGACCAGGGGGTGCAGATCGCCGTGGCCGGGGCGAGCGGGAGCCCGGGGGGTGACGAGGTCCCGGCGCGGCGTCGTTCCCTGCCGGGGCCTAGGCGAGGGCAGGGGCTGCGGTCCGCTGCCGCGGTGCTCGGGGAGCAAGGGGCGGAGAGGGAGCGGGAGCGGGCCCGGGTTGCGGACTTGCGGCGGCGTTAGGGTCGCCGTTCGCCTGTTCGCCGTAGGAGGTTGTGGTGGTGCGCGAGTGCCGGCTGGTTGTGGCTTGTCGCGCCCACGCGGCGGAGCCGCATATCGATACAGCCCCGCGCCCCTTAGGTGGGCTTGAGTCCTCGCAACGTCAAGTGCAGCAGTCTGTTCGCCAGGTCCGGGTCTCCCGGGGTTTCCTCCGCCGCCAATGCGATTGCGTGGGTGAGCTGGAGGAGGTCGGTGATCGCCACGTCCTGCCGGACCGTGCCCGCCTCCTGCGCCCGTGCCAGCAGTGCGCCGCCCGCTTCTCTGATCGGGCCGCTGCATCGGGACAGGGCTGAGGTGGTGTCGGTGGAGACGGACATCAGGGATCTGGCCAGGCCCCGGTACTCCCCGGCGTGCGTGACCATCTCGCGCAGCCAGGTCACCAGGGCCGCACAGGGCTCGGGGGCGTCGAGCAGTTCGCGGGAGCGGGTCAGCAGGTCGCCGACCGCGTCCTCGAAGACCGCGCTCAGCAAGGCGTCGCGGTTGGGGAAGTGGCGGTACAGCGTGCCGATGCCGACGCCCGCGCGGCGGGCCACGTCCTCCAGCGACGCTGCCGTGCCGTGTTCGGCGAAGGCGGAGCGGGCCTCGGTGACCAGGCGCTCGTGATTGCGGCGGGCGTCGGCGCGCATCCCTGCGGGCGGCCGGACCATCGGGTTCACCTGCCCTTCCTCACTGAGAAGCGCCCGATGGACTGATCGATCAGTCCGCCGGGCGCCTCAGGATGTCGTACGACTCAGTCCTTGATCTCGCAGATGGGGGCGCCGGAGGTGAGGGAGGCGCCGACCTCGGCGGACAGGCCCTTGACGGTGCCGGACTTGTGCGCGTTGAGCGGCTGTTCCATCTTCATCGCCTCGAGGACGACGATCAGGTCGCCTTCCTTGACCTCCTGGCCCTCCTCGACGGCGACCTTGACGATGGTGCCCTGCATCGGGGAGGCGAGGGTGTCGCCGGAGGCCGCGGGGCCGGACTTCTTGGCCGCGCGCCGCTTGGGCTTGGCTCCTGCGGCGAGGCCGGTGCGGGCCAGCGACATGCCGAGCGAGGACGGGAGGGAGACCTCCAGGCGCTTGCCGCCGACCTCGACGACGATCGTCTCGCGGTCCGGGTCCTCGTCCGACTCGGTGTCGGCGGGGGCCGCGAAGGGCTTGATGTCGTTGACGAACTCGGTCTCGATCCAGCGGGTGTGGACCGTGAACGGGTCGGCGGAGCCGGTCAGTTCCGGTGCGAAGGCCGGGTCCTTGACGACCGCGCGGTGGAAGGGGATGGCGGTGGCCATGCCCTCGACCTGGAACTCGGCCAGGGCGCGGGCGGCGCGCTGGAGGGCCTGCTCGCGGGTGGCGCCGGTGACGATGAGCTTGGCGAGGAGGGAGTCCCAGGCCGGGCCGATCACGCTGCCGGACTCGACGCCCGCGTCCAGGCGGACGCCGGGGCCGGTCGGCGGGGCGAAGGTGGTCACCGTGCCGGGGGCGGGCAGGAAGTTACGGCCCGGGTCCTCGCCGTTGATGCGGAACTCGAAGGAGTGGCCGCGCAGCACCGGGTCGTCGTAGCCGAGTTCCTCGCCGTCGGCGATGCGGAACATCTCGCGCACGAGGTCGATGCCGGTGACCTCCTCGGTGACCGGGTGCTCGACCTGGAGACGGGTGTTGACCTCCAGGAAGGAGATCGTGCCGTCCATGCCGACCAGGAACTCGACCGTGCCGGCGCCGACATAGCCGGCCTCCTTCAGGATCGCCTTGGAGGCGGAGTACAGCTCGGCGACCTGGGCCTCGGAGAGGAAGGGCGCGGGGGCCTCCTCGACCAGCTTCTGGTGGCGGCGCTGAAGGGAGCAGTCACGGGTGGAGACGACGACCACGTTGCCGTGGGTGTCGGCGAGGCACTGGGTCTCGACGTGACGCGGCTTGTCCAGGTAGCGCTCGACGAAGCACTCGCCGCGGCCGAAGGCGGCGACCGCCTCGCGGACGGCCGAGTCGTACAGTTCGGGGACCTCTTGAAGCGTCCGCGCCACCTTCAGACCGCGGCCGCCACCGCCGAACGCGGCCTTGATGGCGATCGGCAGGCCGTGCTCCTCGGCGAACGCCACGACCTCGTCCGCGCCGGACACCGGGTCGGGCGTACCGGCGACGAGCGGGGCGCCGGCGCGCTGGGCGATGTGGCGGGCGGCGACCTTGTCGCCGAGGTCGCGGATGGCCTGCGGCGGCGGGCCGATCCAGATGAGGCCGGCGTCGAGGACGGCCTGGGCGAAGTCGGCGTTCTCCGACAGGAAGCCGTAGCCGGGGTGGATGGCGTCCGCGCCCGACTCGCGCGCGGCGTTCAGCACCTTGTCCATGTCCAGGTAACTGGTCGCCGGAGTGTCACCACCCAGGGCGAACGCCTCATCCGCGGCGCGGACATGCAGAGCGTCCCGGTCCGGGTCGGCGTATACGGCCACGCTCGCGATGCCGGCATCCCGGCAGGCCCGGGCCACGCGGACAGCGATTTCGCCACGGTTGGCGATGAGCACCTTGCGCACGATTGAGGCTCCCTCCTTGAAACAAGCCGAGTTTAGGGACTGCCGACACGCCACATCGACCCGTCCCCAGTGGTGAGCTTGCCCACACGGAGCGTGATTCCAGGCTCGCTCGACCTGCGAAATCCCATGTCGCGCCCCGGCACGCAGGTCTCTCCCGGAAAACCCTAGCTCTCCGCTGTGGTCAAGGTCTCTGTCATCACGTGCTGCGGGCCACTCGGTTTCTTTGTCGAATCCCTACGAATGGCCCAATGATTCTTTGCCCGCACCCGAACCCTTGTCCCGGGGTTTACCCGTTAGTAGCGTTCGCGATGTCTCGTCCGTACTTGGAGTAACAGAGCGCTCGGAAGCAGGTGGGGACCGGTGGTACGCAGGCCGGTGGCGTGGGTGGTGGCGGTCGTGCTCTTCGTCGAGGGGCTCGGTATCGCGGCGCTTCAGTGGTTCCTCGGTGTCGTCGTCGACCGCCAGGACATGTCCCTGGCGGGCCTCGACCCGGACGTGATGTCGCTGTCCTCGAAGATCGGCGGTGTCGTCTTCGGCGCCTACTTCGCGCTGTGCGGCCTGGTCGCCCTGCTCGTGGCCCTGCGCGACCGCGCCCCGGCCGGCTTCGGCCGCGTTCTGCTGATCAGCGCGGCCGTGGTGCACGCGCTGCTGGGCGCGTTCGCCTGGGGGCTGGTGGGCTGGACGGCGTTTTTGTTCATGGTCGTCGTACTCGGCCTGATCGTGCTGCTGCTCATGACGTATGACGCCGAGGCGGCGCCCGGCTCCGCGGAGCCCGCCGACACCGCGCCCGACGGGAGCACCGGCGGCGGTGGCTCCCCGGCGGGCGGTTCCCCGGCCGGCGGCTCCCCGGTCAGTCCTCCGCCGGCGCCCACAACTCCGTGATGCCGATGCCCAGTTGCCCCAGCAGCCGCCGTACCAGCGGCAGGCTGATGCCGATCACATTGCCGTGGTCGCCGTCGATGCCGTCGATGAACGGGGCCGAGCGGCCGTCGAGGGTGAACGCCCCGGCGACGTAGAGCGGTTCGCCGGAGGCGACGTACGCGGCGATCTCCTCGTCGGTCGGCTCGCCGAAGCGGACGACAGTGGAGGCGGTGGCGGAGGCGTACCGGCCGGTCACGGTGTCGTAGATGCAGTGGCCGGTCTGGAGCGTGCCCGCCCGTCCGCGCATCGACTTCCAGCGTGCCGTGGCCTCCTCGGCGTCGGCCGGCTTGCCCAGGGGCTGGCCGTCCAGGTCGAGGACCGAGTCGCAGCCGATCACGATCGCGCCCTTGACCTCGGGCTTCGCCGCCACGACGGAGGCCTTCGCCTCGGCGAGGGCCAGCGCCAGTTCGGCGGGGGTGGGTGCGGTGACGGCTTCCTCGTCGACACCGCTCACGATGACCTCGGGGTCCAGGCCGGCCTGGCGCAGCAGATTGAGCCGGGCGGGGGACTGGGAGGCCAGGACGAGTCGGCGGCGGGGCTGATCAGTCATGCGGCCAGCGTATCGGCGAGCCCGGCCCGGCTCACCTCAGCCCGAGCACGATCAGCGTGAGCACCATGGCCAGCGCCAGGAGAACGCCCAGTCGCCGCAACATCTCCTGCATGTCGCGCAGTTCTTTGGGCGGCTCGTTCTCGGGGTCGGACCACAGCATGCCTTCCATCGTCGGCCGGGGGTCGGCGGCGGCGCCTGAGTACGCATACTCAACTTTCCCCTAAACAGTGCTACCGTTCCATTAGCTAAAGGTTCTTCGGTTCCGTTTGGGGGATGTGTCATGTTCACCGCTTCCTGGATCGCGTCACCGCAGCTGCCCAGCGAGGGCTTCACGCCCAACTGGTCCCGCGAGGGCTTCTGGCGCCAGTCACTGCGGCAGGTGGTACGGCTGTCGGCGGGGGGTGACCGGGTGCGGGTGCGGCTGACCCACGCCCACGGCGCCTCGCCCGTCCGGGTCGCGGCCGCGAGCGTGGGGCGCACGGCCGCGGGGGCCGCCGTGGAGCCGGGGTCGCTCGTGCGGCTCACCTTCGGGGGTGCGGACGGTGCCGCGATACCGGCGCGCGGGGAGCTGGTCAGCGACGACGTCCCGCTTGCCGTCGCCGCCGGGGAATCGGTGACCGTCACCCTGTACTTCGACGCCACCACCGGGCCCGCGACCTTCCACGCCCAGGCCTTCACGGCCGGCTACCGGGGCGAGGGCGATCTGTCGGCGGACGCGGGCGGCGAGGGCTTCGACGCGGTGACGGAGTCCTGGTACTTCCTGTCGGCGGTCGAGGTCGACGCCGGGCGCACGGACGCCGTCGCCCTCTTCGGCGACTCGATCACGGACGGGTTCGGTTCCACGGTGGGCGCGAACCGGCGCTGGTCGGACGCGCTCGCCGAGTGCACGGGACGGCCCGTGCTGAACGCGGGTATCGGCGGGAACCTGCTGCTCAACGACTCCGCCTGGTACGGCGAGGGGGGCGTTCGCCGGTTGCGCCGGGACGTTCTCGACCGGCCCGGCGTGGACACGCTCGTCGTGCTCCTCGGGCTGAACGACATCGGCTTCAGCGAGACGGACGAGCAGCCCACGTACAAGCCGGCGCCGGTGGTGGAGGCCGGGGAACTCATCGCCGGGCACCGGGAGTTGATACGGCAGGGCAGGGCGGCGGGGCTGAGGGTGATCGGGTCGACCTTGCTGCCGTTCGGGGGGTCGGACCACTGGGGTGAGCGTGCGGCCAAGGTGAGCCACGAGCTGAACGAGTGGATTCGGAGCGCGGGGGAGTACGACGCGGTGGTGGACCTTGGGCGGGCGCTGGCCGATCCGGGGGATCCGGATCGGCTGCGTCCGTCGTACGACTTCGGCGATCACCTGCACCCCAATGATGTGGGGTACCAAGTGATGGCCGAGGTCGTGGCTCGCCGTTTGTAGCTGCGGGCCGGTGGGGGCTTGTCGCGCCCACGCGGCGGAGCCGCATATCGATACAGCCCCGCACCTTGAGGGGCGCTCCCGCTAGCTTGGCCAATAAGTGCGGGCCCATGTCGTCGGGCCCGGCTGTGGCACCCTCTGGGCCGCGATGCGCGCCGGGTCGGACCAGGAGTCGCGGGGGGTCGGTGCGCCGGGCGGGAGGGTACTCGCCGCCGCGGCGCGGGCGCGGACCACCGCCAGTGCGGCGGCCAGCTCCTCCGGTGTCGGGTTGCCCCGTAGGACCTTGATGTTCATGACGGCTCCCAGCAGGCCTAGAGGGGGATGTTGCCGTGCTTCTTCGGAGGCAGGGATTCCCGCTTCGTACGCAGCTGACGCAGGCCGCGGACGACATGGCGGCGGGTGTCGGACGGCATGATCACCGAGTCGATGTAGCCGCGCTCGGCCGCGATGTAGGGGTTGAGGAGCGTGTCCTCGTACTCCTGGATCAGCCGGGCGCGCACCGCCTCCAGGTCGTCGCCGTTCGCCTCCGCCTCGGCGATGGTGCGCCGGTGCAGGATGTTGACGGCGCCCTGCGCGCCCATGACGGCGATCTGGGCGGTGGGCCAGGCGAGGTTGATGTCCGCGCCGAGGTGCTTGGAGCCCATGACGTCGTAGGCGCCGCCGAAGGCCTTGCGGGTGATGACCGTGATCAGCGGGACCGTGGCCTCCGCGTAGGCGTAGATCAGCTTGGCGCCGCGGCGGATGATGCCGTCGTGCTCCTGGTCGACACCCGGGAGGAAGCCGGGGACGTCGACGAAGGTGATGACCGGGACGTTGAAGGCGTCGCAGGTCCGCACGAAGCGGGCGGCCTTCTCGCTGGCCTGGATGTCGAGGCAGCCGGCGAACTGCATCGGCTGGTTGGCGACGATCCCGACGGGACGGCCCTCGACCCGCCCGAACCCGGTGAGGATGTTCGGCGCGAACAGCGGCTGCGTCTCGAAGAACTCGGCGTCGTCCAGGACGTGTTCGATCACCGTGTGCATGTCGTACGGCTGGTTCGCGCTGTCCGGCACGATCGTGTCCAGCTCGCGGTCCTCGTCGTTGACGGCGAGGTCGGCCTCCTCCGGGAAGGCCGGGGGCTCGGACAGGTTGTTGGACGGCAGGTACGACAGCAGCTGCTTGACGTACTCGATGGCGTCCTTCTCGTCACCGGCCATGTGGTGGGCCACGCCGGAGGCGGAGTTGTGGGTGCGGGCGCCGCCCAGCTCCTCGAAGCCGACGTCCTCGCCGGTGACCGTCTTGATGACGTCCGGGCCGGTGATGAACATGTGCGAGGTCTGGTCGACCATGATCGTGAAGTCGGTGATGGCGGGCGAGTAGACCGCTCCGCCCGCGCACGGGCCGACGACCAGCGAGATCTGGGGGATCACACCGCTCGCGTGCGTGTTGCGGCGGAAGATCTCGCCGTACGCGCCCAGCGAGGCCACGCCCTCCTGGATGCGGGCGCCGCCGGAGTCGTTGATGCCGATGACCGGACAGCCGGTCTTCAGCGCGAAGTCCATGACCTTGACGATCTTCTGGCCGTAGACCTCGCCCAGCGCACCGCCGAAGACGGTGAAGTCCTGCGAGAAGACGGCGACGGGCCGGCCGTCCACCGTCCCGTACCCGGTGACGACACCGTCGCCGTACGGGCGGTTCTTCTCCAGACCGAAGTTGGTGGAGCGGTGCCGGGCGAACTCGTCGAGCTCGACGAAGGAGTCCTCGTCGAGGAGGAGGTCGATGCGCTCACGGGCCGTCAACTTGCCCTTGGCGTGCTGCTTTTCGACGGCGCGAGCGGAGCCGGCGTGCGTCGCTTCCTCGATACGGCGCTGGAGATCCGCGAGCTTGCCCGCGGTGGTGTGGATGTCGATCCCTTGGGGCTCTTGGATCTCGTGACGCTCTTCCGGCTCGGACATCGGGATGGCGCTCCCTGCCTGCTCAAAAGGGGGGACGGTTACTCATCCGTAGAGTAGTGGGGGGCCTACGAATCAGCAGTGCGGCGTTTCACACACCTAGGGTGGCTTGCATGACGCCGCGAGATGCATCAGACGACAGCCGTTGGTCCGACCTGGACCGTCCGCCGCTGAACGCCGCCGCGCTGCGGCGCGGGCTCGTGCGGGAGGGCGGGCTGTGGCGCGAGGTGGAGGTCGTGCGGAGCACCGGCTCCACCAACACCGACCTGGTGGCCTTGGCCACCGCGGGCAAGGCGGCCGAGGGCGCGGTCCTGGTCGCCGAGGAGCAGACGGCCGGCAAGGGGCGCCTGGACCGCCAGTGGACGGCCCCGGCCCGCTCCGGGCTGTTCTTCTCCGTGCTCCTGAACCCGGCCGAGGTCCCGGCCGCCCGCTGGGGCTGGCTCCCGCTGCTCACGGGCGTCGCCGTGGCGACGGGACTGTCCCGGGCCGCGGGCGTCGACACGGCACTCAAGTGGCCCAACGACCTGCTGGTGACCGTCGGCGGCCAGGAACGCAAGGCCGGCGGCATCCTGGCGGAGCGCGCCGGGAACGAGGGCGTGGTCGTCGGAGTCGGCATCAACGTCACCCTGCGCGAGGACGAGCTGCCGGTGCCCCAGGCGGGCTCGCTGGCCCTTGCCGGCGCCGTGAGCACGGACCGCGATCCCCTGCTGCGGGGCATCCTGCGCTCGCTGGAGGAGTGGTACGGGCGCTGGCGGGCCGCGGCGGGTGATCCCGTCGTGAGCGAGCTCCAGGAGACGTACGCGGCGGGCTGCGCGACGCTGGGGAGGGAGGTGCGGGCCGAACTCCCGGGCGACCGGTCGATCACGGGCGAGGCCGTCGCGATCGACGGCGACGGGCGGCTGGTGCTGGCCACCGAGGAAGGCGTGCAGGAGCCCGTGGGCGCGGGGGACATCGTGCACCTGCGGATGGCGTGAGTTCGGCTCCCCGGCTTTCCGGAGTGAGGTGGCCCACACCTGCCGTAAAGTGAAGGCCGGTCGATTACTGACCGCGGCAGATCGGAAGGGCAGCAGGCGTGACCGTCGACGATTCGGGCTCCGGCACGGGCGCGGACGGCCGGGTGGACCCCCACGCCGCCGACCCCGGCGAGGATCCGCTCGCCCTGCGCCTCGAAGGCCTCATCCTCGGCGCCGAGCGGCGCTACACCCCGTTTCAGGCGGCCCGCAGCGCCGGTGTCTCCATGGAGCTGGCGTCCCGCTTCTGGCGGGCCATGGGCTTCGCCGACATCGGGCAGGCCAAGGCGCTGACCGAGGCCGATGTCCTGGCGCTGCGGCGCCTCGCCGGTCTCGTCGAGGCGGGGCTGCTCAGCGAGGCCATGGCCGTGCAGGTGGCCAGGTCCACCGGGCAGACCACCGCCCGGCTGGCCGAGTGGCAGATCGACTCCTTCCTGGAGGGCCTGACCGAGCCCCCGGAACCCGGCATGACGCGCACCGAGGTGACGTATCCGATCATCGAGCTGCTCCTGCCCGAGCTGGAGGAGTTCCTCGTCTACGTCTGGCGCCGCCAGCTCGCCGCCTCGGCCGGCCGGGTCATCCAGGCTGCCGACGACGAGGAGATGGTCGACCGCAGGCTGGCCGTCGGCTTCGCCGACCTCGTCGGCTTCACCCGGCTGACCCGCCGGATGGAGGAGGAGGAACTCGGCGAACTCGTCGAGGCCTTCGAGACCACGGCGGCGGACCTGGTGGCCGCGCGCGGGGGACGGCTGGTCAAGACGCTCGGCGACGAGGTCCTGTACGCGGCCGACGACGCTGGGGTCGCGGCGGAGATCGCCCTGCGGCTCATCGAGACGATGGCGGGCGACGCGACGATGCCCGAACTGCGCGTCGGCATCGCGTTCGGCACGGTGACCACCCGTATGGGCGATGTGTTCGGTACAACCGTGAATCTCGCCTCCCGGCTGACGTCGATAGCCCCGCGGGACGCCGTGCTCGTCGACAGTGCGTTCGCTGAGGAACTCATCCGAACGGGTGAGGCACCGGCGTCCGAGGCGGAGGCGGCGGAGGCCGCTGCCGCTGCGGAGAAGGAGGGGGAGGAGGCGCCGGTGTATCGGTTTGCGTTGCAGCCGATGTGGCAGCGGCCGGTGCGGGGATTGGGCGTGGTGGAGCCCTGGTTGTTGACGCGGAGGGCTGCCGCCGGGGGCGAGTGAGCGCCGTGGGGGTGCGGTTGCTTCGTCGGGTGCGGGTGCGTTGTGGCTTGTCGCGCCCACGCGGCGGAGCCGCAAATCGATACAGTCCCGCGCCCCTTGAAGGGCGTTGCTGTGCTCGGCCTTTTTAGTCGCCGTTCGTCACGCGGTCTACGCACAGGGCGATGATCGGTACGCAGACCGAGTCCTCGGCGGGGTGATCCGGCTGGAGGGTCGGGGGGTTCGCCGTCGGTCGACTGGGGGGCGGGGTTGGGGTCGGCCGGGGTGCCTGCTCGGTCGGCGCTGGTGGGCGGGGTGCGGCCGGGGTGTCGGCCGGTGTCGTGGCGGGGCTTGGTGGCGTGGTCGGGTTCGTCGTCGGTACGACGATCGTCGTCGTTGTCGGTGTGGCGTTCAGGCCGCCCATGGCGGAGGTTGCGGAGGGGCTCGCTGTCGGGACTGTGGCGGCGGTGTTGGCCGAGCGGTCCGTGTCCGCTTCCGTGGTCGTGGCTGTGTCCGGGCTGGTGGCGGAGTCCGGGGTGGGCTCTGTTCCCGCTGCGCCCAGGCCCGCCACCTCCGCCTCGGGCGTCAGGCGTACGAGGCTCAGCGCGCCGGCCGCCAGGGCGAGGCCGCCCGCTGCCAGGAGGACCTTGCGGGGGCGGGGGCGTCGGTGGCGGCCGCGGGAGCCGAAGAGCCGGGCGCCGGTCTGTCCGTCCTCACCGACCGTCACGGTTTCCGTCGCTGTTCTCGTCGTCCCGCTCATCACAACCCCTCCCCGCCCGCTCGCGCCCCCGATGCGCCGTGGCTCGCGCACGCTATGCGCTGTCGTTGGCGGTACGGCGGGAGTTGGGCGGGATGTCACTCGAACGGGGTGTCGGGGCTCGACTCGAGGGCCGCTTGTGGCTCTTTCCCCGGAGGGTCCCGGCTGCGATGATCGGGGTGATGTTGTTAACCCGCGTTAACCGGAGGGTGTCATGAGCGAGGAGCGGTACGGGGAGTTCGTGCTGGTGCGGCGGCACGGGGAGGGGCATGTCGCGGAGCTCGCCCTCGACCGCCCCAAGGCCATGAACGCCGTGTCGACGGACATGGCCCGTTCGATCGCGGGGGCGTGTGCGGCGCTGGGCGCGGACCGTGACGTACGGGTGGTGGTGCTGACCTCGACTCATGAGCGGGCGTTCTGCGTCGGGGCGGATCTGAAGGAGCGGAACTCGTTCAGTGACGCCGACCTGGTGCGGCAGCGGCCCGTGGCGCGGGGGGCCTACACGGGGGTGCTGGAGCTGCCGGTGCCGACGATCGCGGCGGTGCACGGATTCGCGCTGGGGGGTGGCTTCGAGCTGGCCCTGTCGTGCGATGTGATCGTGGCGGACCGTACGGCCGTGGTGGGGCTGCCCGAGGTGTCGGTCGGGGTGATTCCGGGCGGCGGGGGGACGCAGCTGCTGCCGCGGCGGGTGGGGGCGGCCCGGGCGGCCGAGCTGATCTTCACGGCGCGACGGGTCGAGGCCGTCGAGGCGCGGGAGCTGGGGCTGGTCGACGAGCTGGTCGAGGAGGGGCGGGACCGGGAGGAGGCGCTGGCGCTGGGGGCCCAGATCGCCGTGAACTCGCCGGTGGGGTTGCGCAACGCCAAGCGGGCGCTGCGCCTGGGGCACGGGCTGGATCTGCGGGCCGGGCTGGAGGTCGAGGACTCGGCCTGGCGGGCCACGGCGTTCTCCGGGGACCGGGCGGAGGGCGTCGCGGCGTTCAACGAGAAGCGCAGGCCGCAGTGGCCGGGGGAGTGAGGATCGCCCTGCCGTCGCGCCGGGTGTGGTGTCTGTGCCCGGTGACCTCCCCGTTCGCCACGCCAAACGTCCCGAATCGGGGTAAAACTCCCTAGCCTGGAGTGATGGGTGAGGACAGACGGCTCGCGGCCGTGGTGGCGTTGGCGCAGGGGATGGCGGCGGCGCACACCCCGCGTGAGTCCTGGCGGGCGGCGGCGCTCGGGGCGTGTCGGGCGCTGGCCGGGAGTTTTGCCGCGCTGTCGGTGTGGGAGCGGGAGCTCGGGCGGTTGCGGGTGCTCGTGAATGTGGGGGACCGCGCCGAGGGGGAGGAGGAGTTCCCGGGGGACGAGGCCTATCCGGTGCATCAGTTCCCGGAGATCGCCGAGTTCCTGCACGAGCGGTGGGCTGCCGGGGGCGAGCCCAACGCCTGGGTGGAGACGGCCGAGGGGCCCGCGACCGGGCATCCCGGGTACTGCCATCAGCGGGTCGCCGCTCTTCGGCGGCGTGGGCGCGGGTGCTGTGTGGTCGCGCCGCTCGTGCTGCACGGGCGGGCCTGGGGGGAGCTCTATGTCGCCCGTCCCGCCGGTGCGCCCGTCTTCGACCGGGGGGACGCCGACTTCGCCACCGTGCTCGCCTCCGTCGTGGCGGCCGGGCTCGCGCAGAGTGAGCGGCTGGAGGAGGCCCGGCGGCTGGCGTTCACCGATGCGCTGACCGGGCTGGCGAATCGGCGGGCCGTGGATGTGCGGTTGGAGGAGGCCGTCGAGCGGCATCGCAGTGAGGGGGTCGTGGTCAGCCTTGTCGTCTGTGACCTCAACGGGCTCAAGCGGGTCAACGACACCCAGGGGCACGCGGTCGGGGATCGGCTTCTGGAGCGGTTCGGATCGGTGCTGTCGGTGTGCGGGGCCATGCTGCCGGGGGCGCTGGCGGCGCGGCTCGGGGGTGACGAGTTCTGTCTGCTGGCTGTCGGGCCCGCTGCGGATGAGGTGGTGAAGGCCGCTGATGAACTGTGCCGGCGGGCAGGAGAGTTGGAGCTGGGGGAGGGGGTCGCCTGTGGGGTGGCTTCCACCGAGGACGCGATCGGGGTCGTGCGCTCTGCGCGGCGGCTGTTCCGGTTGGCTGATGCCGCGCAGTACCGGGCCAAGGCGGTGCGGGCGGGGCGGCCTGTGGTGGCGGGCCGGGAGGGGCCGGACGATCCTGTCGTACGTCTTGCCGACGAGCCCTTCGGGGAGGGGGGCGGGGAGCGGCGGCGGTTCCGGGGCCGGCTGCCGTGAGTTTCGCGCCCCGCCGCGGCTGAAAACTCAGCCCCTCCGGCGCGACCAGCCACGACGGTGCCGCAGCCGCAATCAGTAAGGGTCGTACCGCCCACCCGCTAGTGACATCTTCGTCTTCACTGCGTACGCTCCTGAATATGGATATGCACACTGTGGTGGTGGGGACCTCCGGGGTCACCGCGTCCGACGTTCTTGCCGTGGCGCGGGGCGGGGCCCGCGTCGAGCTGTCGACAGAGGCGGTCACGGCGCTCACCGCGGCCCGCGAGATCGTGGAGGCGCTGGCGGCCAAGCCCGACCCCGTCTACGGCGTCTCCACCGGCTTCGGGGCCCTGGCGACCCGGCACATCAGCCAGGAGCTGCGGGCCCAGTTGCAGCGCAACATCGTCCGTTCGCACGCCGCCGGGATGGGGCCACGGGTGGAGCGGGAGGTCGTACGGGCGCTGATGTTCCTGCGGCTCAAGACCGTCTGCTCGGGGCACACGGGCGTACGGCCCGAGGTCGCGCAGACCATGGCCGACATCCTCAACGCCGGTATCACGCCCGTCGTCCACGAGTACGGCTCGCTGGGCTGCTCCGGTGACCTCGCTCCCCTGTCGCACTGCGCCCTCACGCTGATGGGGGAGGGGGACGCCGAGGGGCCGGACGGGACCGTGCGGCCCGCCGGGGAACTGCTCGCCGCGCAGGGCATCGCACCTGTCGAGCTGCGCGAGAAGGAGGGCCTCGCCCTCCTCAACGGCACCGACGGCATGCTCGGAATGCTCGTCATGGCCCTCGCCGATCTTGACGTCCTCTACAAGTCCGCCGATGTCACCGCCGCGCTGAGCCTCGAAGGGCTCCTCGGGACCGACAAGGTGCTCGCGCCCGAACTGCACGCCATCCGGCCGCACCCCGGGCAGGGCGCCTCCGCCGCCAACATGCTGGCCGTGCTGAAGGGTTCGGGGCTGACCGGGCATCACCAGGACGACGCGCCGCGCGTGCAGGACGCGTACTCGGTGCGGTGTGCTCCGCAGGTCGCCGGGGCCGGGCGGGACACCATGGCGCATGCCCGGCTCGTCGCCGAGCGGGAGCTGGCCTCGGCGGTCGACAATCCCGTCGTTCTGCCCGACGGGCGCGTCGAGTCCAACGGGAACTTCCATGGTGCGCCCGTCGCCTACGTCCTCGACTTCCTCGCCATCGCCGTCGCCGACCTCGCCTCCATCGCCGAGCGGCGCACGGACCGGCTGCTGGACAAGAACCGCAGTCACGGGCTGCCGCCGTTCCTGGCCGACGACGCGGGCGTCGACTCGGGGCTGATGATCGCCCAGTACACGCAGGCCGCCCTGGTCAGCGAGTTGAAGCGGCTGGCCGTGCCCGCCTCCGCCGACTCCATTCCGTCCTCCGCCATGCAGGAGGACCACGTCTCCATGGGCTGGTCCGCCGCCCGCAAGCTGCGTACGGCCGTCGACAACCTCACGCGTGTGCTGGCGGTCGAGTTGTACGCCGCCACCCGGGCCATCGAGCTGCGGGAGGGACTCACCCCGGCGCCGGCCTCGCAGGCCGTCATCGACGCCGTACGGGCCTCCGGGGTCCAGGGCGCCGGTCCGGACCGGTTCCTGGCGCCCGACCTCGCGGCGGCCGACGCGTTCGTGCGCGCCGGGGAGTTGGTCGCCGCGGCGGAGAAGGTCACCGGGCCGCTTCAGTGACGCGTGAGGGCCCTGTCGTACGACCGACAGGGCCCCGATGCGGTCGGGAGCGGGTTACTTCAGCTTGGCGGCCTGCGCGTCGATGACGGCGGCCGGGACGTCGTACGCCTTGTCGGTCATCATCAGACCGAGGTTGATCGTGTAGTACGTGGCGATGGTGCTGCCGTGCCGCACCACCTCGACGTGCGTGGTGCCCTCGTCGCCGTCGTCCTCGCTCACCGCGGCGAACGCCACCGACTCGTCACCGGCCCCGGACGCCTTCTCCGAGGTGATCTTGGTGAGCTTCTGGTCGGTGCCCTGCATGACGACGGGGAAGCCGCCGGAGCAGCTCTCCACCGCGTCCGACACGGACTTGAAGGTCTCCTCGGCGCCGGCACCGTCGTACGACGACAGGCCCACGACCGTCATGTTGAGGCTCATCGCGTCGGTGAGCGAGTCCTCGATCTCGCCCTTGCTCAGGTCCTCCAGCGACTTGGAGGCACTGTCGGTGGGGTTCTTCTCCTGCGTGGTCATCACGGCCGTGCTCGAGGCCGCGTCCCCCGGCGCCAGACCGCCCATGGCGTAGGCGAGCGGCTGGCACTTCGCCTCGCTGCTCTTGATCTGGTCCTTGGACTTCGGCAGCTGCTTGCCGGAGGCGTCCACCTTGTAACCGTCGACATCGCCCTGCGCGATGATCGACTTCTTCAACTCCGCGGCCGTGAGCGCCTTCGCGTCAGAACCGCCGGAGTCACCCCCGCAACCCGTGACAAGGGCGAGCGACAGCGCGCTCACGGCAGCCGTGGCGGCTACACGCACGCCCGATGATCTCTTCATGGGCGGACTATGAAGCCCAGGTCAAAGGGGCGTCAAGTGAATTCAAAAACCCAGACGTTCCCGGCGAACCGAATACGCGACGAAGCCCGCGCCCAGCGCGAGGGAGACGGTCCCGCCGACGATGTACGGCGTGGTGTCGAAGCCGCCGGTGTCGGCGAGCCGGGTGCCGTTCGCGGTGGTGTCCTGCGCGCTCTCGGACGTGGCCCGCGCCTGCTGGGTGACCTGCGACGTGGGGGTCGCCGAAGGCTCCGCTCCGGCCGGATCGTCGCCCGTCGCGTTCGCGGAGGGCACGAACCACAGGGCGCCCAGCAGGGCTCCCGCGGCGGTGGCGGTCAGCAGCGATCGGCGTGCGGTGGACGACGATCGGTGAGCGGCGGACACGGAATATCGATCCCCTTGTGGTGCTGGCGAATTGGCCGTGTGGGGCGATGTTAGTGAAAGTCGCGGGTCACGGGAAAGTCACGGGCGAAAAGAGCCGTACGCTCCGGGCATGAGCACTCCAGAAACATCACGTTTTGTACGGCTTCGCGTGGAACTCGTCCTCGAAGTGGACGACCAGGACGCCGTCACCAAGGCCGCGCTGCGGCGGATCGCCGACGACACGACCATGCCGGCCGACGAGCGGACCCACGCCGAAGCTGCTGTGACGGAAGACACTGCGGAGGCCCTCGCGTATCTCGTTGATCCGTTCGACCTGGTCAGCGAGGTGCCCGGGGTCGATCTCGCGCAGGCATCCTGGTCCAGCGAGCACGTCGAGTACGACCCGGATTCGCCCGAGTGGGACCTCGACGAGGATGATGGCGACGAGGACTTCGACGGCGAAGACGCCGGGCGGGCCGGCTGAGGCTTCTTGGGGAAATCGTGACCCCGGGCGGCAACCGCCGCCCGGGGTTTCGTCGTCTCAGGGGGCGCACTGGCCGACATCCGTACCACCCGCCTGTGAAGGGCGTGGTGCGCCCCACACATACAAGGGATGTGGAACGGGCCGAACCGGTCGTAGCGTTGAAGATTCTTAACGGGGACTCTCGGGCGTTTTGGGGATTCGGGAACAATGGAGAAGCGTGTGATGACGAACAGTAAGCGGCGCAAGGGCCTGACGGTCGCGTCCGCACTGCTCGGCGGTGTCCTGGTGCTCTCGGCCTGCTCCGGCGGCGACGACAACGCCTCCGGCAGCGACGGCGGCGACAGCTCGCAGTCCAAGGTCGACGAGGCGGCGGCCAAGAAGACCTCCGCGGCGCAGATCAAGATCACGCCCAAGGACGGCACCGACAACGCCTCCATCAACAACTCCGCCGCCGTCACCGTGAGCAAGGGCACGCTCACCGAGGTGGCGATGACGACCGCCGAGGGGGCCGCGGTCGAGGGCGAGATATCCGCGGACAAGACCAGCTGGAAGCCCAGCGCCCAGCTGGAGCGCTCCACGACCTACAAGGTCACCGTGACCGCGAAGGACGCCAAGGGCCTGGAGGCCCACGAGAACGCCTCCTTCACCACGGTCTCCCCGAAGAACAGCTTCCTCGGCTACTTCACGCCGGAGGACGGCTCCACGGTCGGCGTGGGCATGCCGGTCTCGATCAACTTCGACAAGTCGATCACCAACAAGGCGGCCGTCCAGAAGGGCGTCACCGTCACCTCGACCAGCGGCCAGGAAGTCGTCTGCCACTGGTTCAACGACACCCGCATGGACTGCCGGCCCGACGAGTACTGGAAGGGCGGCTCGACCGTCACCCTGAAGATGGCCCTGGACGGCGTCGAGGGCGCCGACGGTGTCTACGGCGTCCAGGAGAAGACGGTCACCTTCAAGATCGGCCGCAACCAGATCAGTTACGTCGACGCGAAGACCAAGCAGATGAAGGTCACGCAGGACGGCAAGACCATCAAGACCATCCCGATCTCGGCCGGTTCGCCGGAGAACAAGACCTACCAAGGCATCATGGTGATGTCCGAGAAGTTCAAGGAGACGCGCATGAACGGCGCGACCGTGGGCTTCACGGACGACGACGGCAAGGGCGAGTACGACATCAAGAACGTGCCGCACGCCATCCGCCTGTCCACCTCCGGCACCTTCATCCACGGCAACTACTGGGGTGCCAAGTCCATCTTCGGCAGCGTGAACACCAGCCACGGCTGCGTGGGCCTGTCCGACACCGAGGGCGCCAACGACAAGGGCACCGCGGGCTACTGGTTCTACAACAACTCGATCGTCGGCGACGTCGTGGTCGTCCAGAACACCGGCGACAAGACCATCGCCCCGGACAACGGCCTCAACGGCTGGAACATGGACTGGGCGCAGTGGAAGGCCGGTTCGGCGGTCTGACGGATGCTTGGGCAGTGAGCGCACTGTGCGACTGACGTGAGTTGATGAAGGCGGTCACCCGATCGGGTGGCCGCCTTCAAGTTTCGCTTCGCATAAGGGAGTTACCGGTAAAGTCCGGCATGTGACGCGCCTTCGGGTGCGCCTCCCTTGTTCCGGGCCCCTCCCCATCGGGGCCCGGCCCGAGCGGGGCGGTTCCGGGCAATGAAAAAGGCCGCCTCCCTATGCAAAGGGAGGCGCGCCCAGTGAGACGTCATGCCAAGCCAAAGCCGACTCTCGTGTGCCGGACCATCCGGTGCCTGCCGGAAAGGTGGGCCAGGCACGTGAGGAGGTGGTGGCTGTGGCTGCTCGCCAGGTAGCGGGAGGCCCCCAGAGGATTTAGGGGCCTTCCACCAAAGCGCCTGTTGAGCTGAAGCCCCTGTCGCGGCCTTGCCCGCCGTGGCGGGGGCTTTTCTGCTACTAGGAAAGTACACCGTCGGCACTCGCCGCAAGCCCGACTCGGCCACATGCACCGGGACCCGTCGAGCAGGGGGCGGCCAGGAGTTCAGAGGGGCTGCACGTCGTGCTTGAGTGCGGTGATGAAGGGGGCCCAGGCGTGGGCGGTGAGGAGCAGGGCCGGGCCGTCGGGGGCCTTGGAGTCGCGTACGGGGACGAGGCCGGGGATGTTGTCGGCGATCTCGACGCAGTCGCCGCCGCTTTCGTTGCTGTAGCTGCTCTTGAACCAGAGAGCGTCACTCAAGTCGATCCGGTTGCTTGCCATTTCGGTAATCCTCTGCCGCAGCCTTGATCATGGCGAGGGACGTGTCTGGTGACAGCGCGACGGCCCTGAGCCGATCGTATGCCTTGCGGTACTGCTTCACGAGGGCCGGATCGTCGATGGTGTCCCCGCTGTAGGACGCCTCCGTGTAAACCAGCGGGGGTGCGTCGGGGAAAGCCATGACCATGTTGGAGGCCGCCATCAGGGGCCCTGACGCCCCTGCGCCGACCTCATCGGCAACGGCACGGCACCCCGCAGGACACGGTCCAGCCGTACGACAGCGATGTCCTCCTTCGCCGATGCCCGCCACCGGTCGGCCAGTACCACCCCGGTCACCTCGGGCTGGTTCGGCAGATGGGGGAAGACGAGTCGCACCTGCCTGCCGGGGCCCTGCTCAGCGGCCTCCACCACGTGCGCACAGGTGAGTGTCAAGGGCAATGCGGGAGCGTAACTTGAGCACTGCGTAACGGAGTTCTCGCCGCCACGTAACAGTTGACCGGTGGGCCTCTCGCCTTCTTCTCATCTCTTGAGGCGCCTGATCACCCCTCGGCATACTGCGTGTTCCGGGGGGCGGCGTGTATGCGCACATGATCTCTCCCGGCCGGGTGAAGGGGAATTCACCCGGACCATCTGCAAGGGGGAATCTTGCGCAGACAACTCAAGAGCGTATGTGCGGCCTCCGTCGCCATGGCGGCCGCCGTGGCCCTCGCCTCGGGAATGACCAGCCCGGCGTCGGCCGAACCGGAGCGGCGCCCGGCCGGCGCCGGGCCCGCGTCCACGCACCGGATCACCCTGATCACGGGTGACCGGGTCGCCGTCGGCTCCAAGGGCCAGGTGGTGGGCCTGGAGCGGGCGAAGGGGCGCGGGCACATACCCGTACAGATTCGCAAGGCCGACGGCCACACCCTGGTGATCCCGGCCGACGCGGCCCGGCTGATCGCCGCCGGCAAGCTCGACCAGCGTCTCTTCGACGTCACCGAGCTGAACAAGTCCGCGACCCGCGCCTCCCAGGCCAAGGGCCCGAAGGTCATCGTCGGCTACCAGGGCGCCGCCGCCGGGACCAAGGCGGACGTCCGGGACTCGGGCAAGCTCCGCAGGGCCCTGAAGTCCCTGAACGCGGACGCCGTGCAGATCCCGCACCAGGACACGCCCGAGCTGTGGGACGCGCTCACCAACGGCGACAAGGCGGCCTCCGGCATCGCGCACGTCTGGCTCGACGGCGTGCGCAAGGCCAGCCTCGACAAGTCCGTCGCCCAGATCGGCACCCCCAAGGCGTGGTCGGCCGGCTACGACGGCAAGGGCGTCAAGATCGCCGTCCTGGACACCGGCGTCGACGCCACCCACCCGGACCTCAAGGACCAGGTGATCGCGTCGAAGAACTTCACCCCGGCCGCCGACGCCACCGACAAGTTCGGTCACGGCACGCACGTCGCGTCCATCGCGGCGGGCACCGGCGCTGCATCTCCCGCGGGGTCTGCCGGCAAGTACAAGGGCGTGGCGCCCGGCGCCGACCTCCTCAACGGCAAGGTCCTCAACGACAATGGCGAAGGTGACGACTCCGGCATCGTGGCGGGCATGGAGTGGGCGGTCGAGCAGGGCGCCGACATCGTCAACCTCAGCCTCGGCGGACGGGACACACCCGAGATCGACCCGATGGAGGCGGCGGTCAACAAGCTTTCCGCCGAAAAGGGAGTGCTCTTCGCCATCGCGGCCGGCAACTCCGGCCCGGAGTCGGTCGGTTCGCCCGGCAGCGCCGAGGCCGCCCTCACCGTCGGCGCCGTCGACGACAGGGACGTCCTCGCGCCCTTCTCCAGCACCGGCCCGCGGATCGGCGACGGCGGCATCAAGCCGGACGTGACCGCGCCCGGCGTGGACATCACGGCCGCCTCCGCCAAGGGCAGTGTCATCGAGCAGGAGGAAGGCGAGAACCCGCCCGGCTACCTGACCATCGAGGGCACGTCCATGGCCACCCCGCATGTCGCGGGCGCGGCGGCCATCCTCAAGCAGCAGCACCCGGACTGGACGTACGCCGAGCTCAAGGGCGCGCTGGCCGGTTCCACCAAGGGTGGCAAGTACACGCCGTTCCAGCAGGGTACGGGCCGTATCCAGGTCGACAAGGCCATCAAGCAGACCGTGATCGCCGACCCGGCGTCGGTGAACTTCGGTGTGCAGCAGTGGCCGCACACCGACGACAAGCCGGTCGCCAAGCAGCTGACGTACCGCAACTTCGGTACCGAGGACGTCACGCTCACCCTCTCCGCCACGGGCTTCGACCCCAAGGGCCGGCCGGCCCCCGCGGGCTTCTTCAAGCTGGGCGCGACCAACGTGAAGGTCCCGGCGGGCGGGAAGGCCTCCGTCGCCCTGACCGTCAACACCAAGCTGGGCGGCACGGTCGACGGCGCCTACTCCGCGTACGTCACGGCGATGGGCGGCGGGCAGAGCGTCCGTACGGCCGCCGGGGTGCAGCGCGAGGTGGAGTCGTACGACCTCACCGTCAAGCACATCGGCCGGGACGGCAGGCCGGCACCCGAGTACAACACCCGCCTGTTCGGGTACACGGGTCTGTCGACGAACACGGAACACCGCGTGCCGGTCACCGAGTCCGGGGTCACCAAGATGCGGCTGCCCAAGGGCTCCTATGTGCTGGACGCCGTGATCGACAAGGACCCGGAGTCCCCGGCGGGCGGGCTCGACTGGCTGGTGCAGCCGAAGCTGGACCTCACCAAGAACACCTCCGTGACGCTCGACGCCCGCACCACCAAGCCGGCGGACATCACCGTGCCGGACACGCGGGCCAAGCAGGTGGCCGCAACCATCGACTACTCCTACGACACGGCGGGCGCCAGCTCCTCCATGAGTGTCGACACCTTCGCCAACCTGCGCATGGCGCACGTCGGCCCGCAGGTCGCGAGCGGCCTGAACCAGACCTGGAACGGCCAGTGGACCAAGGGCGCCGACACCGAGTACAACGTGGCGACGCTGGCCGAGGCCAAGAAGATCCAGGGCGACAAGGTCCGCCACTTCAAGGCCAGTGAACTCGCCAAGGTGAAGAACGGCCTCGGTGCCTCGGCATCCGGCAAGACCGGCGCGCTGCTCGCCATCGGCAACTTCCCCGACACCGGCGTGATGAGCGAGCCGATCGAGCAGAAGCTGCCGGGCTCGCGGACGATGTACCTGTCCACGTCCGACAAGATCAAGTGGTCGTTGGAATTCGAGCAGTTCGCCGGCCGGGACGCCCAGGGCCGTCCGGTGGTCGACCTGACCTACTCCCTGGGCGACGAGCAGGCCTACAAGGCGGGTCAGAGCTACTCGAACACCTTCAACACGGCGGTCATCGGCCCGCACCTCGACAAGTACTACGGCCTGTTCCGTGAGGGCGACGAGATCTACGGCGAGCTGCCGGTGTTCGCCGACGGCGGCAAGCACGCCGGCTGGTCGCCTTTCACCTCGGCGAACACGAGCCTGTACCGCAACGGCACCAAGATCGGCTCCTACGACGACACGGTGTTCGGCGGAGGCACGTTCAAGGTCCCGGCAGGGGACGCCGAGTACAGGCTGACGACCTCCGCCAAGCGGAGCGTCAAGGTCGCGGCGGCCTCCACACGGATCGACGCGAGCTGGACCTTCCGCTCCAAGAGGTCGTCCGACGACCAGGTCAGGCTCCCGGCCTCCACCGTCCGCTTCAACGCCAAGACGGGCCTGGACAGCCGGGTCGAGGCCGACAGGACCCAGACCTTCCCGGTCACCGTCGTGGGTGCGGCCGCGGGCAGCAACCTGAAGTCGCTGCACGTGTACGTGTCGTACGACTACGGCCAGACCTGGAAGAAGCTCGACGTCAGGGACGGCAAGATCACCGTGAAGAACCCGGCGAAGGGCAAGGGCGTCTCCTTCCACGCCAAGATCGCCGACAAGAAGGGCAACAAGTCGACGATCTCGATCTACAACGCGTACTACGGGAAGTAGGCCGGAAGTAGGCCCTCAGCGAACCGCCCGCCGGAAGTGCAGCTTCCGGCGGGCCTTCGTGTTTCCGTGAGGCCATGACGGCTCACACGGTGGAATACATCCGGTACCGCATCCCCGAGCAGCAGTCGGCGGAGTTCCTGGCCGCCTACACCCGCGCCGCGGCCCAGCTGGCCGCGTCCCCGCACTGTGTCGACTACGAACTCGCCCGCTGTGAGGAGGACTTCGAGCACTACGTCCTGCGCATCACGTGGACCTCGACACAGGACCACATGGAGGGTTTTCGCGCGTCGGAGCTGTTCCCCGGCTTCCTCGCCGAGATCCGCCCGTACATCCCGTACATCCAGGAGATGCGGCACTACAAGCCGACGACGGTACGCGGTGCGGGCGCGTCGGTGCCGACGCTGTACGCCTGGGCGGGCGGCGCGGAGGCCTTCGCCCGCCTGACGTCGGTCTTCTACGACAAGGTGCTCAAGGACGACCTCCTGGCCCCGCTCTTCGCCGGCCTGGACCCCGCCCATGCGGAACACGTGGCCCTCTGGCTCGGCGAGGTCTTCGGGGGGCCGCCCGCCTACTCCGAGACCCAGGGCGGTCATGGTCACATGGTCGCCAAGCACATGGGCCGTGGCATCACCGAGCCCCAGCGCCGCCGCTGGGTCAACCTCATCCAGGACGCGGCGGACGAGGCGGGCCTGCCGACGGACGCGGAGTTCCGCTCGGCGTTCCTGGCTTATCTGGAGTGGGGGACGCGGCTGGCCGTGTACTTCTCGGGGCCGGACGCGGTGCCGCCGGCGGAGCAGCCGGTGCCGCGGTGGAACTGGGGGGCGGCACCGCCGTACCAGGGATGACGGGCCGCGTCAGCCACCGCTGCCGTACGGCCTTGTCAGGATCTCCAGGTTGTGGCCGTTCGGGTCCTCGAAGTACGTGCCGCGGCCGCCGTCGTTGTGGTTGATCTCGCCGGCGCGGCGGTGGTACGGGTCGGCCCAGTACGTCAGGCCGGCCTCGCGGATCCGGTGGAAGATCGTGTCGAAGTCGTCCTCCGACACCAGGAACGCGTAGTGCTGCGGCGTGATGGCGTCGGGGGAGTCCGCGTAGTCCAGGGTCACACCGTTGGGGATCTCGACCGGGACGAACGGTCCGTACTGCGGGCTCACTTCCAGGCCCAGGATGTCGGCGAGAAACCGGGCCGAGGCCTGCTTGTCGTGCGCGGCGACGATGGTGTGGTTGAGCTGGACGGTCATCGGGGGCTGCCTCCTCGTGTGCACGGTTCTGACGGGCTCCTGATCTCACGCTAGGCAGGGGCCGCAGCACGGCACATCGGTCCTGAGAAGGGGGTGGGCCTACTCCTCAGGTACTCGGCCTCGCCCGCACCAGGACCGGCAGGGGAGGCCCGGCACGGCGGCTCACCCGTACTGCCGAGGCCCCGGAGCGGTGCGGCTCCGGGGCCCCCGGTCTGCGGCGGGTTGTCAGATCGTCGCCGTGTCGATCACGAACCGGTACCGCACATCGCTGCTGAGCACCCGCTCGTACGCCTCGTTGATCCGGTCGGCGTCGATCAGCTCGATCTCGGCGCCGAGGCCGTGCTCGGCACAGAAGTCCAGCATCTCCTGGGTCTCGGCGATGCCGCCGATCATGGAGCCGGCGAGGGTCTTGTTGCCGCCGATGAGCGAGAACAGGTTCAGCGCGACGGGCTCCTCCGGGGCGCCCACGTTCACCAGGGCGCCGCCCGTCCTGAGCAGGCTGAGGTACGCGCCGAAGTCCAGCGGCGCCGACACCGTGGAGACGATCAGGTCGAAGGAGCCGGCGAGCTCCTCGAACGTCTTCGGGTCGCTGGTCGCGTAGTAGTGGTCGGCGCCCAGCTTCAGGCCGTCGTCCTTCTTGCGCAGCGACTGGGAGAGGACGGTGACCTCGGCGCCGAGCGCGTGCGCGATCTTGACGCCCATGTGCCCGAGACCGCCCAGGCCGATCACGGCGACCTTCTTGCCCGGGCCCGCGCCCCAGTGCTTGAGCGGCGAGTACGTTGTGATGCCCGCGCACAGCAGGGGCGCGGCGACGTCCAGGGACAGGCCGTCGGGGATACGGACGACGAAGTTCTCGTCGACGACGACCTTCTCCGAGTAGCCGCCGTAGGTGGGCTCGCCGTCCTTGCCGACGGCGTTGTACGTGCCCACCGAGCCGCCCGTGCAGTGCTGCTCAGCGCCGGCCTTGCAGTTGTCGCACTCACGGCAGGAGTCGACCAGGCAGCCGACGCCCACGCGGTCGCCGACCTGGTACTTCGTGACGCCCGGGCCGACCTCGGAGACGACGCCGGCGATCTCGTGGCCGGGGACCATCGGGAAGATGGCCTCGCCCCAGCCCTCCCGGGCCTGGTGGATGTCGGAGTGGCAGATGCCCGCGAACTTGATGTCGATCAGCACGTCGTGCTCGCGGACGGCACGGCGCTCGATGGTGGTGCGCTCCAGCGGAGCCTTGGCGGCGGGTGCGGCGTACGCAGCGACAGTGGTCATGCCGGGGTTCTCCTAGCAGGGGGTTTCGCGCCCGGCTGCCTTCTGACCTGGGCGCGGTGTCCAGCCTGCCGGAGGCTTCGGAGGCCACCCAGACCACGGCTTTGCGTACGTTCGCCGGTCCTACCACTGGCGGGGTCAGGCTCGTGGGCGTACGACCGGGAATACTTGAGGCATGGACGAAGCCCCCGCATCCGCATCCGGATCCGCCGACACCGGCGCCGGCCTCGACCGGCGTGCCGAGCTCAGCGAGTTCCTGCGCACCCGGCGTGCCCGGCTGAAGCCGGAGGACGTCGGGATGCCGGACTTCGGGCGGCACCGCAGGGTGCCGGGGCTGCGACGGGAGGAGCTGGCGCAGCTGGCCGGGGTTTCCGTGGCGTACTACACGCGCCTGGAGCAGGGCAACGGGCGCAACGTCTCGGCGGAGGTCCTCGACGCCATCGCCCGGGCGCTGCGGCTGAGCGACGCCGAGCACGCGCACCTCACGCACCTCGCGAAGCCGAAGCAGCACAAGAAGAAGCAGGTCGCGCGGCCCGAGCAGGTACGGCCGGCGCTGCGGCAGCTGCTGGACTCGATCGACGGTGTGCCCGCGTACATCTCGGGCCGGCGCTCGGACATCCTCGCCTGGAACCGGATGGCGGCGGCGCTCTTCGGCGACTGGTCGGAGCTGCCGGCGCAGGAGCGGAACTGGGCGCGACTGGTGTTCCTGCGGCCCGAGTACCGCGAGCTGTTCGTGGAGTGGGACCAGAAGGCGTCCGACATGGTCAGCTATCTGCGGATGGACGCGGGCTGCCACTCCGACGACCCGCGTCTGTCGGCCCTCGTCGGCGAACTCTCCCTGAAGAGCGAGGAGTTCCGCCGGCTGTGGGCCACGCACGACGTCAAGGAGAAGACTTACGGCGTCAAGCATCTGCGGCATCCGCTGGTGGGCGAGCTGACCTTGAACTTCGAGTCGTTCCGCCTCGCCGACGGCACGGAACAGGTCCTGATCACGTACCACGCGGAGCCGGGGTCGGCGTCGGCGGAGGCCTTGCGGCTGCTGGCCAGCTGGGGGGCGGACGCGACGAAGGCGGGGACCGGGTCGGGGCCGGGGGCCGGGGCTTCGGGGGCGTAGGTGTGAGCTGGGGCCGGGCGAGCCTGCGCGGGTGCCGGGTGCCGGGTGCCGGGTGCCGGGTGCCGGGTGCGCGGGGTCCGGGGTCTCCGGCCGGGCGGTCAGCGTCTGCGGCCCTCGACCGCTGCGGCGACGTCCTCCAGGTCCTTCGCGACGGCCTTGCTCACCGCCCGGGCGCCCACGCCGCCCAGAAGCCTGGCGAGCAGGCCCGTGACCCCGCCGGAGGGCACGCCCGTGAACGTCATACGGACCGTCGTCGCCGTCGGGCCGTCCGCCAGCAGCTGCCATTCCGAGATGTAGTGGGTGCCGTGCGACTCGGCCTCCACCACATAGCGCTCGGGCGCTTCGCAGGCCGTCACCCACATCTCCTCGGTGGCTTCCTTGCCGAACATGCGCCGCGTCTCCCGCCACCGCGTGCCGACACCGAAGACCCCGGCCGTGAGCACGTCGACGCTGGTGACCCCACTGAGCACCTGCGCCATGCCCCGCAGATCGGTCAAGGACTCCCACACGGGCCCCTGGCCTGCGGCGATGCGCCGCTCCACGACGACGCTTCTGCTGGTCATGCCCTCCATGAAAGCAGCCGGGACCGACCGCCGCCCGATGACCGGGCCTGGTCCGGTGACGCGGTGCCGCGGTGGCGCCGCGACGTTCCCGCGTGTCAGAGGCCGGCGGTGTGGCTGGGGAGCCAGGCGGCGTGCCGCTCACGCAGCTCGTCGCGCTCGGCGGCCGTCGCGAGGACGACGTCCGCGCCACCGTCGTACGGATGGTGGATCCGGCGTAGTTCCGTGTCGGTGAAGAAGACCTCCACGAGCGTCTCGTCGGCGACGGCACGCAGCAGGTCGTCGGCACAGCCGTGCCGCCAGCGACGCCGGTCGGCGTAGAGGCGGGTGTGAGTGTGGAACGCCGGGTCGGGGTCGTCCTGCTCCGACTCGATCCACCAGCGGACGCTGCCGGGGTGGAGCTCCTGGCGTGGACTCGGCCAACCGGCGGGGCCGTCCGGCGCGTACGACCAGTCCATGGTCACGACGAACACGTCCAGGTCCCTGAACAACTCGTCGAGGACCGTGTTGTACCGCTCCAGCACGATGCGGTACTCGTCCTCGGTCTCCGGGTACCGCTTGGAGCCGGGGAGGCTGTGCAAGCGCACCCAGGTGTCCGTGTACATGGCGCGGAAGGTGTGGGCGACAGGCGGGCCCGACGGCCGTGCGGCCCGCCACAACTGCGCCAACCGCGTCGGTGTGACACCGTCGCTCACCCGTCGGCCCTGGCGACGCCGATCGGGCACGAGACGCCGGTGCCGCCGATCCCGCAGTAGCCCGCCGGGTTCTTGTCCAGGTACTGCTGGTGGTACGCCTCGGCCGGGTAGAAGGTCCGGCCCTCCGCCGGGAGGATCTCCGTGCTGATCGTGCCGTGGCCGGAGCCCGTGAGGACCTTCTGGTACGACGCTCGGGAGGCCTCGGCGGCCTTCGCCTGTTCCGGGGTGTGGGTGTAGATCGCCGAGCGGTACTGCGTGCCCACGTCGTTGCCCTGGCGGAAGCCCTGGGTGGGGTCGTGGGCCTCCCAGAAGGTCTTCAGCAGACGCTCGTACGAGATCACGCTCGGGTCGAAGACCACGCGGACGGCCTCCGTGTGGCCGGTCAGACCCGAGCAGACCTCCTCGTAGGTGGGATGCTCGGTGTAGCCGCCCTGGTAGCCGACCAGGGTCGTCCACACGCCCTCCGGGAGTTGCCAGAACTTGCGCTCGGCGCCCCAGAAGCAGCCCAGTCCGAAGTCGGCGGTCTCCAGGCCCTCGGGGTAGGGGCCGAGCAGCGGGTTGCCGAGGACCGTGTGGCGGTCGGGGACCGTGAAGATCGGTTCCGGACGGCCATGCAGTGCCTGCTCGGGGGTGGGCAGGACGGGCGTACGGCCGAAGAGCATGAGGGTTCCTTCCTCGCGGGGCACCTCCCAACCGGGCGGTACCCCCTTCAACGTACGGCCGGGTCCGCAGATTCCGCGCCGCGCCTTCCCGGCGTCGCGGCGGTCGCGGGGCTCAGTGCGGGAGGGGCGCCGGGCTCCCGCCGTTGGCCTCGTAGCCCGCCACCGCCAGCGCTCGGTAGACCGCGAACTCCGCCGCCGGGTCCGGGGAGAGCGTCCACGGCAGCGCGCCGACGTGGCCGTCGACGTGGATCAGCTGGTCCATGGCCTCCGCCCAGCGCTCGCCGCGGACCAGGAAGAAGACCAGCAGGTGGCGTACGTGCGCCAGCATCGGGTCGTCGTGGCGGGCCGCGTGCACCGCGAACAGCGCGCCGTGGATCGCCTTCGTCACGACCTCGCTCTGGTAGAAGCCGCTGACCAGGTTCACCTCGGGCAGGTGCTCGAAGACCGCGAACAGCGGCATCGCGGCGAGGAGGGAGCCCTGGGGTGCGCGGGCCGCCGCCGCTTCCGCGAAGTCGTACGCCAGCCGGCGCGAGCCGTGCCACTTCTCGCACCAGTAGTGCAGGGCCGCCAGATGAGCGCCCATGTGGGCCGGGGCCCGGTCCAGGATCTTCAGCCAGAGCTGCTCGAACTCCGGCCGGGGGTAGGCCAGCCCGCGAGCCACCGACAGCTCGACGATGTACGGGATCGGGTCACCCGGGGCCAGCAACGCCGCGTCGCCGCACGCCGACTTGGCCTCCTCCATGATGATCCGGAACTCGTCCGTGCCCGGCGTCGCCGTCCGCCACGCCTGCTGCACCAGGAACTCCGCGTGCACGGCCGCGCCGCCCGCGTCCTTGGGCTGCTCGGTGCGCCACACCCGCAGCCACTGGCCGCCCGGCGACTCACCGACCCCGCCGGGGCGCTGTTGCAGCTCCAGCGACGCGGCTCCGGCGAAGGCCTGCACACGCTGCCAGCGCAGCTCGCCCTCCGCCTCGGTGCCCGCGAGGAGCTGGGACGCCGCCTTGTAGTCCTGCGTGCGCTGCACCAGGTCCAGGACGTCCAGCAGGTCCTGGTCGGGCCCGGGCATGCGGACGTCCAGCTCCTCCTGGCGCACGAAGCCGTAGTTCGCCGGGTCCGCGGCGTCGGGGTGCCCCGCGGGGACCTGCTCGATCATGCCCCGCCTGCGCCGCATGAACGGCAGCACCACGAAGCCGAGCATGACCAGCGCTATCAGGACCCAGAGAATCTCCATGCCTCCAGCGTTCCAGACAGGCCTGACAATTGGCCAACGGGTGCCGCCGACGGTCGGTCGGGACACCCGCGGCGGCCCGTTGCGGTGGGCCCGGGAGTGGGTGTGGGCGCGAGTCCTGCCGTGGGCGCATCCCCGTCGTTCGCGGACTACGCTCGGTGCCCATGAGTGACAGGCACATCAGTCAGCACTTCGAGACCCTGGCGATCCACGCGGGCAACACCGCCGATCCCCTCACCGGCGCGGTCGTCCCGCCGATCTACCAGGTCTCGACCTACAAGCAGGACGGCGTCGGCGGGCTGCGCGGCGGTTACGAGTACAGCCGTAGCGCCAACCCGACCAGGACCGCCCTGGAAGAGAACCTCGCCGCCCTGGAGGGCGGTCGCCGCGGGCTTGCGTTCGCGTCCGGACTGGCGGCCGAGGACTGCCTGTTGCGTACGCTGCTCAGCCCCGGCGACCACGTGGTCATCCCCAACGACGCGTACGGCGGCACGTTCCGGCTGTTCGCGAAGGTCGTCGCGCGGTGGGGGGTGGAGTGGTCGGTCGCCGACACCGGTGATCCGGGTGCCGTGCGGGCCGCCATCACCCCGAAGACCAAGGTGGTGTGGGTGGAGACCCCCTCCAACCCGCTGCTGGGGATCACCGACATCGCCGCCGTAGCGCAGATCGCCCGGGACGCGGGTGCGAAGCTCGTCGTCGACAACACCTTCGCCACGCCGTATCTCCAGCAGCCCCTGTCGTTGGGCGCGGACATCGTGGTGCACTCGCTGACCAAGTACATGGGCGGCCACTCCGATGTCGTGGGTGGTGCGCTGATCGTCGGTGACCCGGACCTGGGTGACGAGCTGGCCTTCCACCAGAACGCCATGGGGGCCGTGGCCGGGCCTTTCGACTCCTGGCTGGTGCTGCGGGGGACCAAGACGCTGTCGGTGCGCATGGACCGGCACAGCGAGAACGCCACGAAGATCGCCGACATGCTCACCCGGCACGCGCGCGTGACGCGTGTGCTGTACCCGGGCCTGCCCGACCACCCCGGTCACGAGGTCGCCGCCAAGCAGATGAAGGCGTTCGGCGGCATGGTCTCCTTCCGGGTCGAGGGCGGAGAGGAGGCGGCCGTCGAGGTCTGCAACCGCGCCAAGGTGTTCACGCTCGGCGAGTCACTGGGCGGTGTCGAGTCGCTGATCGAGCACCCCGGGCGGATGACCCACGCCTCCGTGGCCGGCTCTGCCCTGGAGGTTCCCGCCGACCTCGTGCGGCTCTCCGTGGGCATCGAGAACGTCGAGGACCTCATCGAGGACCTTCAGCAGGCGCTCGGGTAGCCCTCCCGGCTCACCAGCCCGTCAGGGGTGGGGTCGTCTCCGACGGCGGCTCCACCCATGGTCGGGCCGTCAGTGCCCAGATCACGAATGCCGCTGTCGCCCCGAGCAGGAGCAGCCACATCAGTCGTGCGGTGGCCCTTCTCCGGCGCAGCATGCGGGCGCCGCGCCGCAGGACCTCCGGGTACAGATCCGGCGGGACCGGGGTCGGCGTGCGCTCCATGATCTGGCGTGCGGCCGCTTCGCGTTGGGCGCGGTTCACGGCGACACCGCCTTCGCGACCGGCGGGGTGCTGCGCGGATGCAGCAGGTGCGCTGCCGCTCGGTCGCAGATCGTCCGGACGCGTTCCCGGGGCAGGCCGAGCAGCGCCGCCGCCTGTTCCTCGGCGACCCCCTCGTACAGCCGCAGGACCAGGACCAGACGTTCCTGCGGGGAGAGCCGGGCCAGCGGGCTGTCGGGGTGCGGGTGGGGGCGGCGCCAGGTGGAACGGGAGAAGCGGGTGGCCAGGTCGCCGCGCGTGCGGTCGTACGGGTCCTCGCCGCGCAGTCCGTCCCAGCACGCGTACGTGTGCGCCAGGGACAGCGTCAGCAGGCGCCGCGCGTGTGGGTTGTGATCGGGAGGCTCCGCGGTGAGCAGCGTGGCGGCATGCATCAGCCGTCCGGCCGCGCCCGCGACGAACGCCTCGAACTCGCGGTCCCGGCGGGCGTCCTGGACCACACGTCGTCGTCCCACCGCCCCTCCTGCCTGACCGACCCTGAGGAACCGGGCCCACGCCAGGAGGACCCGGTTTCATATGAGGCCAGCTGTCGGCCTGGGTCAAGAGCCGGGACCGGATCACCCCTCAGGACGCGGTGGGCGTCTCCGCGCCGGGGATTCCCTGCGCCGCCATCCGGGAGGAGAGCGCCGTGTTGAAGCGGGTGAGGAGCGAGCAGAACGCCTCGCGCTCCTCCGGGGCCCAGTCATGCGTCAGCTCGGCCATCAACTGACGTCGGGACGAGCGGACTTCCTCCAGCCGCGACTGCCCGCGCGGGGACAGCTGAAGCACGACTGCCCGGCCGTCCTCGGGGTGCGAGGTGCGCTTGACGAGGCCCGTGTCGACGAGCGGTGCCACCTGCCGGGTGACCGTCGACGAGTCGATCCCCATGCTCGCGGCCAGCGCCTTGACGCCCATGGGGCCCTCTTTGTCGAGGCGGTTGAGCAGCAGGTATGCGGCGCGGTCCATGGAGTTGCGCACCTGACCCACGCCACCGAGCCGGGTCTGTTCGGCACGGCGGGCGAAGACCGCCACCTCGTGTTGCAGCGTGTCGAGGAGACCGCTGTCGGAGACGGTCGTCATGTCCATCGACATTTCAGGTGTTGTGGGCATGGCCGGGGGCTCACTTCATGAAGGGGGTGCTGGGTTGGGGGACAGGGTACGCGGCCCGGACGCGGGGTGTACCGGCGCTGCGCAAACCCATCTCGGTGCTTGGTCACAACAGGGCCTTGCGCCTGTGAACTGCGAGACTTGTGTCATGAGCTACAGCACGGCTGACTCCTTGCCTCCCGTCACGCTCGACGACGTACGGGGCGCCCAGAAGATGCTGACGGGCGTGGCGCGGGTGACGGCGATGGAAGGCAGCAGGCACCTGTCCCAGCTGGTGGGCGCGCCGGTGCACTTCAAGTGCGAGAACCTCCAGCGGACGGGATCGTTCAAGCTGCGCGGCGCGTACGTGCGGATCGCCGGGCTGCTGCCGGAGGAGCGGGCCGCGGGGGTCGTGGCCGCCAGCGCCGGCAATCACGCGCAGGGCGTCGCGCTGGCGTCGTCGCTGCTCGGCGTGGGCTCGACGGTGTTCATGCCGCAGGGCGCCCCGCTGCCGAAGATCAGCGCCACCCGGGACTACGGGGCCGAGGTGCGGCTGCACGGTCAGGTGGTCGACGAGACGCTCGCCGCGGCGCAGGAGTACGCCGCCGAGACGGGCGCGGTCTTCATCCACCCCTTCGACCACCCCGACATCATCGCGGGCCAGGGCACGGTCGGCCTCGAGATCCTCGAACAGTGCCCCGAGGTGCGGACCATCGTCGTCGGTGTGGGCGGGGGCGGGCTCGCGGCGGGCATCGCGATGGCGGTGAAGACGCTGCGGCCCGACGTGCGGATCGTGGGCGTGCAGGCGGCGGGCGCGGCGGCGTACCCGCCCTCGCTGGCGGCCGGGCACCCGGTCGCGGTCGACAACCCGGTGACGATGGCCGACGGCATCAAGGTCGGCCGGCCCGGTGACGTGCCGTTCCAACTCGTCCGCGACCTGGTCGACGAGGTCCGGACCGTCACCGAGGACGAGATCGCCACCGCCCTGCTGCTGTGCCTGGAGCGGGCCAAGCTGGTCGTCGAACCGGCGGGCGCGAGCCCCGTCGCGGCGCTGCTCAGCGACCCCGGGGCCTTCGAGGGGCCGGTCGTCGCGCTGCTGTCCGGCGGCAACGTCGACCCGGTGCTGCTCCAGCGCGTCCTGCGGCACGGCATGGCCGCGCAGGGCCGCTACCTGGCCGTACGGCTGCGGCTGACCGACCGGCCGGGCGCGCTCGCCACGCTGCTCGGGGTGTTGTCAGGGGTCGACGCCAACGTCCTCGATGTGAGCCATGTACGGACCGACCCACGGCTCGGGCTCACGGAGGCGGAGGTCGAGCTCCACCTGGAGACGAAGGGCCGCACGCACTGCGTCGAGGTCGGCCAGGCCCTGCGCGAGGCGGGCTACACCGTCATCGGCTGAGGCGGCGCCGCGCTGAGGTGCGGTGCGGTGTGGTGCGGTGTGGTGCGCAAAAGTACGCGAAAGCGCAGGTCGAAGCTCCCGTGTCACTCATTCGGGTAAGTGCATTGTGAGACGCGATACATCGCGTTATGGCGTGTCTCGTGATTCCGTCACCCGGCGGAACGAAAAGTGCAAACCTAGGCTTTCCGAAGTTTCCCCGACGAGGTGGAGATTCATATGCCAGGTGCCATCTATGCCGAAGGCCTGGTGAAGACCTTCGGTGACGTAAGGGCTCTGGACGGCGTCGACCTCGATGTCCCCGAGGGCACGGTCCTCGGCCTGCTCGGGCCTAACGGCGCGGGCAAGACGACGGCCGTCCGCTGCCTCACGACCCTGCTGCGCCCCGACAGCGGCTCGGCGGTCGTCGCAGGCATCGACGTCCTGAAGCATCCCGACGCCGTCCGCCGCTCCATCGGCCTGTCCGGCCAGTTCGCGGCAGTCGACGAGTACCTCACCGGCCGCGAGAACCTTCAGATGGTCGGCCAGCTCTACCAGATGAAGGCGAAGGCGGCGAAGGCCCGCGCGGACGAACTGCTGGCCCAGTTCGACCTCGCCGACGCCGCCGACCGCCCCACCAAGACCTACTCCGGCGGCATGCGCCGCCGCCTGGACCTGGCCGCCGCCCTGGTCGTCTCCCCGCCCGTGATGTTCATGGACGAACCGACGACGGGCCTCGACCCCCGCAACCGCCAGATGCTCTGGGAGGTCATCAAGCAGCTGGTCTCCGGCGGCACGACCCTGCTGCTGACCACCCAGTACCTCGAAGAGGCCGACCATCTCGCGCACGACATCGCGGTCGTCGACCACGGCCATGTCATCGCCACCGGCACCTCCGACCAGCTCAAGGCCCGCACCGGCGGCGAGCGGGTCGAGGTCGTGGTGCACGAGCGCGACGACATCCCGCCCGCATCGGAGGTGTTGCGCGGCTTCGGCAAGGGGGACACGACGGTCGAGGAGCACATGCGCAAGCTCACCGTCCCCGTGACCGGAGGCGCGAAGCTCCTCGCCGAGGTCATCCGCGAGCTCGACACCCGCGGCATCGAGATCGACGACATCGGCCTGCGCCGCCCGACCCTCGACGATGTGTTCCTGTCACTGACGGGCCACCTCGCGGAGGTCGGGAACGAGGAGACCGACAAGAAGGAGGCCGCGAAGTGAGCGCCGTCACCGACGCCGTGCGGGTCGCGCCGGCCACGAACCCCTTCAGCCAGTCCGTCCGGGACTCGATGGTCGTCGCGAAGCGCAATCTGATCCGGATGTCCCGGATCCCGAATCCTGTTCACGGAGCTTCGATTCGACTCAGCTCGCCGCCAGCCCATGGCCGGCGAGTGAGTGGCGGGAAGGGGCAGCCGAAGTGAGTGCCGTGAACGATTCCCTGGTCATCGCCCGCCGGAACTTGATTCGGATGACCCGGATTCCCGAGATGATCCTTTTTGGGGTCATCCAGCCAGTGATGTTCGTGGTCCTCTTCACGTACGTCTTCGGCGGCTCGATGAAGATCGGCAACACCACGGACCCGGAGGTCTACAAGAACTTCCTGATGGCGGGCATCTTCGCCCAGACCGTCACCTTCGCCACCGCAGGGGCGGGAGCTGGTATCGCGGACGACATGCACAAGGGGCTCATCGATCGCTTCCGCTCACTGCCCATGGCGCGCGGCGCTGTGCTCACCGGTCGCACCGTGGCTGACCTGGTGCAGACGGGCGTCACGTTGCTCGTCCTCGCGATCGTCGCCTTGATCGTGGGCTGGCGGCCTGGCTCCGCGGAGCCGACCAACTTCGGGAAGATCCTGGGCGCCTTCGGCCTGCTGCTCCTGCTCGGGTACGCGTTCACCTGGATCGGCGCTCTGATCGGCCTGAGCGTCCGTACCCCGGAGGCGGCCACCTCCGGCGGACTGATCTGGCTCTTCCCGGTGACGTTCATTTCGATCGCCTTCGTGGATTCCAGCCAGATGACTCCCTGGCTTCGGCACGTCGCGGACTGGAACCCCTTCAGTGCCACCGTTCAGGCGTGCCGCCAGCTTTTTGGTGACCCCGGCTTGTCCCAGTCCAGTGCCTGGCCTATGCAGCACCCGGTGTGGGCGTCGTTGATCTACTCGATCGTGATCGTCGTGATTTTCCGAACTCTTGCAGTCCGCAAGTACCGCCGGGCAGACGGTTGAGTACTCGGCCTGTTCGGAGCCTGTTCATGTAAGCGGGCATGTGAGGTCAGGGTGGTGGCGGTTCGGGCAGCACACGAGGTTGAGCGACACGATGTTGACTGACCGGTTGCCATATGACCCCGTGGCTGCGGCACATCGCCGAGTGGAATCCGTTCAGCGCGACCGTGCGGGCGTGCCGTGTGCTGTTCGCCAATCCGGGACAGTCACCGTCGGACGCCTGGCCCATGCAGCATCCGGTCTGGGCCTCGCTGATCTACTCGGTCCTGATCATCATCGTGTTCCGCACCTCGCGGTACGGAAGTACCGCTCGGCGACCGCATGACCGCATGACCGCATGACCGCATGACGAGGCCCCCGGCGCCGGGAGGCGGCCGGGGGCTCGTGGAAGACCGGTTCTGGAGGTCCTGAGGGCGGGGTCAGCCGTTGTAGGGCTCGGCCTTGAGGATCCGCACCGAGGCCGTCTTGCCGTTCGGCAGCTCGTACTCGGCGTCCTCGCCGACCTTGTGGCCGATCACGCCGGAGCCCAGTGGGGACTGGGGCGAGTACGTCTCGATGTCGGAGCTCGCGTACTCGCGCGAGGCGAGCAGGAAGGTCATCGTGTCGTCCTCGTCGCCGTCGAAGGCGATCGTCACGACCATGCCGGGCGCCACCGCGCCGTCCGCCGACGCCGGCGCCTCGCCGACCTTGGCGTTCTCCAGGAGCTGGGTCAGCTGGCGCACTCGGAGCTCCTGCTTGCCCTGCTCCTCCTTGGCCGCGTGGTACCCGCCGTTCTCGCGCAGGTCGCCCTCCTCGCGCGCGGCCGCGATCTTGGCGGCGATCTCCGTGCGCGCAGGACCAGACAGGTACTCCAGCTCGGCCTTGAGCTGGTTGTACGCCTCCTGGGTCAGCCAGGTGACGTTCTCGCTGGTCTGGGTCACAGGTGCTCCTCGTAGGTACTGGGAATACAAAGCATCGCCCTACCCAGAAGGATGTTCCTTCACGGATGGGCGAAACCACGAGCCTAACAATTCAATGGCCGAAGGGGGAGGACATAAGCCATCAGAATCGCGTCAACGCAGGTCAGCGCCTATGCAATCCGGACACGGCCGGTCGGTGTCGATCAAGGCCGGTCGTTTTTGCCGGCATGATCGGTGGCGCGGTCGGCGGTGCGCGGTGCGGTCAGTCGGCGTGGCAGCCGAGCAGTTCGGCCGTCGTTCCCTGGGACGTCGTACGCAGTGTGACGACCTTGTCGATCCGGGTGGCGTCACCGTCGAAGCGGAAGTCGGCCCGGCCCACCTCGGCGCCGCTCTCCGCCTGGGAGCGCAGGGTGCAGTAGCCGGAGGCGCCGGAGTCCTTGCGGACCTCCAGATGCACCTTCACCGCGTCCTTGCCGGCGTCGAACTCGATCACCTCGGCGCTGATCTTGTTCTGGGCGACGTAGTGATAGCCGAAGTAGCCGACCACCGCCAGCAGGACGGTTCCGAGGACGGCGCCGACGACCTTGAGTGTGCGGTCGGCGCGGTCGTCCGAGGAGCGGCCGTAGCGGCTCTCTGGCAGCCGCGTGCTCGCCGTGCTCATGATCGTCCTCTCGGCCGGGGCGGGACGGATGTCCCGAAACGGGGCCTGAGGGTCGTACCCCGGAATTATCCGCCCCCCGATTCGGTCACTATAGAAGCCGCCGTTCGCCCTCGAAGACACCGGGGCGCCGACTTACGAGGATTGAGTCTTGACTGACCAGCTGCGACTGATGGCCGTGCACGCCCACCCCGACGACGAGTCGAGCAAGGGCGCGGCGACCATGGCGAAGTACGTGTCCGAGGGGGTGGACGTGCTGGTCGTGACCTGCACGGGCGGGGAGCGCGGCTCCATCCTCAATCCGAAGCTACAGGGCGACAAGTACATCGAGGAGCACATCCACGAGGTACGCAAGAAGGAGATGGACGAGGCCCGCGAGATCCTCGGGGTCAAGCAGGAGTGGCTCGGCTTCGTCGACTCCGGACTGCCCGAGGGCGACCCGCTGCCGCCGCTCCCCGAGGGCTGCTTCGCCCTGGAGGACGTCGACAAGGCGGCCGGTGAGCTGGTGAAGCATATCCGCTCGTTCCGTCCGCAGGTGATCACCACCTATGACGAGAACGGCGGCTACCCGCACCCCGACCACATCATGACCCACAAGATCTCGATGGTGGCGTTCGAGGGCGCGGCGGACACCGAGAAGTACCCGGAGGCGGAGTACGGGTCCGCGTACCAGCCGCGGAAGCTCTACTACAACCAGGGCTTCAACCGTCCCCGCACCGAGGCGCTGCACCAGGCCATGCTCGACCGCGGCCTGGAGTCCCCGTACGGGGACTGGCTGAAGCGATGGGACGAGTTCGGGATGAAGCAGCGCACGCTGACCACGCACGTTCCGTGCGGTGACTTCTACGAGATCCGCGACAAGGCCCTGATCGCGCACGCCACGCAGATCGACCCCGACGGCGGCTGGTTCCGCGTCCCGCTGGAGCTCCAGAAGGAGGTCTGGCCGACGGAGGAGTACGAGCTGGCGAAGTCCCTCGTCGATACCTCCCTCCCCGAGGACGACCTCTTTGCGGGCATCCGCGACAATGCCTGACATGAGCGCAAGCGCAAGCCTGGCAATGACACAGCTCGTCACCTTCGCCAAGGAGGTGGACGAGGACAAGGTCACTCCCGGCGTCCTCGGCTTCATCGTCTTCGCGGTGATGGCCCTGGCGGTCTGGGGCCTGATGAAGTCGATGAACCGCCACATGAGCAAGGTCGACTTCAAGGAGGCTCCGGACTCGAAGGCGGAATCCGGCGTGTCCGGGGACGCGGCCGCGAAGGGCTGACAGCGAGGCGATGCGATGACGGCATGATTCTGTGATGCCTTTTGGGTATCATGGGGTCATGCTGTATCGCACCCCTGCCCTCACTCCGAAGGACCGCGAAGTGCTGGAGAGCATCGACAAGATGCGCCATGAGCTGCGGCACCAGGTCCTTCAGACGCCCACGAAGTGGACGGCGGGGCTGCGTAAGACGCTGACCGCCGAGGCCATCGCCGGCTCCAACACCATCGAGGGTTACAAGGTCGACTCTGTCGACGCCGAGGATCTTCTGGACGGCGAGCTGGAAGTGTCCGCGTCGGAGGAGAACAAGGCGGAGACGCTGGCGTACCAGCACGCCATGACGTACGTCCAGTCGCTCCACGACGTCGCGGACTTCACGTACTCCAAGTCGCTGCTGAACGCCCTGCACTGGATGCTCCAAGGGCATCACCACCCTCGCAAGCTCGCGGGCCAGTGGCGCAAGAGCGGGGTGTGGATCAACGAGCCGGGCAGGCCGCAGGAGGCCGCGTATGTCGCTCCCGACGCGGATCAGCTCCCCGCGCTGATGGATGAGCTGGTCACCTGGCTCAACGAGGGCGATCTGAACGGCCATGTGCTGGTCCGCGCCGCCATGGCTCATCTCAACCTTGTCAAGATCCACCCTTGGGGGGACGGCAACGGCCGTATGTCACGCTCGCTCCAGACGCTCCTCATCGCGCGTGGCGGTGTTCTCGCCCCCGAGTTCTCGTCCATCGAGTCCTGGCTGGGGGCGCCGGTCAACACCTGGGAGTACTACAAGATCCTCAGCCGCGTGGGCGGCAAGGAGTGGACCCCCGACCGCGACACCGCCCCGTGGATCCGCTTCAACCTCCTCGCCTACCACCAGCAGTCCCAGTCGGTCCAGCACCGCATCACCCGTTCCAACCGCTGCTGGATCGACCTCACCGAGTACGCGGAGCACCACGGCATCGACGAACGCCAGGTCACCGCACTCCACGACGCAGCCCTGTCCGGCCGCGTCCGCCGCGCCCGCTATCAGCGCGCCGAGAACCTCAGCAACCAGCAGGCGGTACGGGACGTTCGCGCCCTGGCCGAGGCGGGCCTCCTCGAAGCCGTGGGCAACACCAAGGCGCGTTACTACGTGCCGGGTCCGCACTTCCCGACGGACGTGCTGGAGGCGGTGCGGCAGCCGATCCGGCTCGTGGATCCGTACGAGGACTGAGGACCGCCGCTCCCGGAACTCACCGGCAGTGGTCGGCCAGGGACAACAGCAGATGGGCGGACTCCGGCCGCAGATGGTCCGAGTGCGCGCCGGCGGGGCCGGCCCCACGGACGAAGACATCACTGGCGTCGACGCTGACGAACCGGTGGTCGAGGGCGGAGAGCGGATACGGCTCGTCCGGCGGCAGCATCCGGATCGACGAGACCGGTACGGGCGCGGTCCCGATGCCCGCATGGCCGATGCCGGCCCGCCGCTCGGCCCGCACGTGCCAGAAGCCGGTCGCACGGTCGTGCTGTGAGTACGTGGCGACGACCGGCCCGCGCAGGGGCGCCTCGGCGAGCGCGGTGAAGGTGGCGGCGAAGGCGTCCCGCGGGGCTGCCATCTGGAACAGCAGCATCGAGTCGACGGTGAAGGGCCGCCCATGCGGCCGCGGCGTGCTCCACCCCAAGGTGAGCGGCTCCTCTCCCGCAGCCCACTGCACCGCCTCGCACAGGAAGCGGCAGCCGAAGGAGTGGCCGACCAGATGCAGATACTGCCCCTCCTGGTTGGCGAGCACGGGCGGGACTGCCGGATCGGCGCGCTGGGTGTCCAGGTAACCGAGGAGCCGGCCGATGACGTGGGCCGCGTGTCCCTGCGTACTCATCGCATGGGCCCGCTCCCGTATGCGGCGGTAACCGCGAAGGGAGGGCAGGGAGCGCGAGGGCCAGCGGATCAGGACGAGCCAGGGGTGCCAGGGAGCCAGTCGTGCGTACGGCGAGGACGGGGAACCGTGTCTCTGCGCCGCGAGCGCGAGGAGCCGGCGGGCCGCGGTGAGCGCGGAGTCCGGCTTGGTCTGCCAGCCATGGACGTAGACCAGCAGGTCGGTGGCCCCGCCGGGTGGGGCGAGTTCCTCGGCGAAGTGGTCCTCGAGCCGGTCGGCGGGGACGGGACGCGGGCCGCGCACGGTGTGTTCGAGGATGCGGCCCTCCGCGTCCAGGTCGACGGTGCGTACGCCGTAGGTGCCGGACGCCGTCATACGGTGACCGCCTGCCCGCTGCCCGTGCCGTCGGCGGGGTCGCCCGCAGCCCGCTCCAGGCGGGTTTCCATGCCGTGGTGCAGGGCGTAGGCGAGGCCGAGCGGGTTGCACAGTTCGTCGGCGAAGCGGCGGGCGACGGCGTGAGCGATCGCGCCGGCCGTCTCCGCGCCGTGCAGATAGCGGGTCACGAACTCCAGCGCGTACTCGGCGGCGAAGACCTGGGGCATCTCGATCTGCGGGCCGAGCACACCGCGGGCACCCGCATGGATCAGCTCGCGACCGAGGAACGCGAGGTCGCCGCCGCCTGCGGGTACCCCCGCGTGGCAGGCGTTGAGCACGACGAACGGCTGGAAGGGGCTGCCGTCGCCGAAACGTCGTCGGCGGTCCCGTACGGTCTGCGCGTCGATCGGCGTCTGGTCCGTCAATCGGCGTGCGCGGCCCCCCGACTGCCGGTGGACGGCGATCAGGCGGTGGGCGTCGCCGCGTACGGCCAAGAAGGCGGCCAGCGTCTCCGGGAGCGTTTCAGGGGAACGGTGCGGATCGAGCAACGCCATGAACTCGTCGATGTGCGTGGGCACATCCATCGGCGCGAGGTCGGACCTGAACCACTTGGGCCGGCCGTCCAGTGGATGCACGGCGTGCCAGGCACTGTTCAGCGCCGCGTTCCGCTGCTGCTCGACCACCAGTTCGCGCAGGGAGTAGCGGTCTCCCGGCCTTATGTCGCGCTGGACCGCGTCGGCGACACACGAGGGAAGAGCCCAGAGCCCCTCCCGCACCGTGCCGACCAGCTCGTACGCCCTGAGGCTGCTCAGGATGTCCGGCGCGTCGTATGGCCCCCCGAAATCGGGCAGCAGGGCCTCGACGGTGCGGACGGAGAAGGGCGCGGTGTTCGACACCCGCAGGGCCAGGCGCTGGAGAACGCCGCGAGCGGCGGGGTCCAGCCGGCGGGTGGCGAGCGCGAGGAGGGCGTCGGGGGTGGTGACGTGGTCGGGCGGAGTGTCGTGCGGTCCGGGCGGCAGGGCACCCGCCACCCTCAGCCAGACCGGCAGCCCCTGTGCGGCGCGCGCATGTCGAGACGGATCGACAGCCTGGGCCGGCTCGCCGGGTCGCGCCACGCCTTCGATCAGCCGGACGGCGTCCGGGGTGTCGAGTGGCCGCACCTCGTGGACGTGCATCCGCGGCGCACGCGATATCGCCACCCGCGAAGTGGCGATCACCAGGCGGGGACCGCTCTGGCCCGGCAGCAGCCCGCGCAGAAGGCGGCGCAGCAGCGCGGCGTGCGCACCGTCGAGGACGAGGACGGAGTCCCTGACGTACTTCTGGACTTGTTCGGACAGCAGACGGGCGAACAGCAGATCCTCGCCCGCGTTCTCGGCGCGCACCGCCGCGGTGAGGATCGGGCGCCGCGGCGCCCCGTGCTCCGCCAGGAGCCGCAGCAGTACCGTCTCCTCGGTCGCGTTCCCGTCGAGCGACAGCCAGTGCACCGGCCGCCGACCGAACCTGAGACGCTCCACCAGCGCGGCGGCCAGCGCCGACTTCCCCACGCCGGCGAGACCGTGCAGGACCAGGACACGCGGCGACTGGTCGGCCAGGAGCGCGGCGAGCTCCTCGACCTCCTGGTCCCGCCCCACGAACGGCACCGGAATCCCCGGCGGCGGTGTGGGTGCGCGCAGCGCATCGTTCACCGAAGCCCCCAACTCGTCGACCGTCGACCGCAGTTACCCGCATCCAAGCTGCCAGGAACCCGGCCGTCCGGCCACCGGATCGGCCGACCTCACCTCGGTGATGCCGCCACCGGCACCCCCATGACCTCCCGTGCGTGGCGGTTCGGCACCATGCCGAGCCGCCAGGCCTGCCAGCCTGCCTCCAGGTCCACGCCGCGTTCGAGCAGCAGCTGGTACGCCTCCACGTAGTCGCCCAGCTTCCCGTCCCGCAGCGCGTGCCCGCCCCGGCCCAACTGCGCCAGTTCCTCCTGCGCCACAGCCGATCCGACCTCGACGCCGCCCGGCGCCGCGTACGGCAGCAAGGTGCAGCGCAGGAAACGGGCCCAGTCCTCGCCTCTGCGGTCGCCGTACGACGTGAACAACGCCACGGCGTCGTCGCACAGCGCCAGCGCCTGCTGGGTGCGGGCGTTCCCGGCGTCCACCACCGCCAGCTCCAGGCAGGTCCACGCCTCCCCGTGGGCGACCCCGATGCGCTGGAAGTTGGCGCGGGCGTCCACGAGGAGCTGGCGGGCGAAGCCGGAGTTCTTCAGGGAGCCGGTCTGGGCGGCCCGCTGGTCCCGCGTCACGCGCGCCGAGTGGTGCCGGGCGCAGGCGAGACCGTAGACGTCCTGCATACGGGAGAACATCGTGCGGGAACGCTCCAGCTCGCGCACCGCGACGTCCAGGTTGCCCGTCTCCTCCAGGGCCTGCCCCAGGTAGTAGACGGACCAGGCCTCGCCGCGCGCGTCCTCGTTGTCGCGATGCCGGGCGGCCGCCTGCCGCAGCCCGTCCACCGCCGCGGAGGGGTCCCCGGCGACCAGGCGGGCGCGGGCCAGCTGGGTCATCGCCCAGGCCTCCCCACGGGCGTCGCGGGTACGGCCGTACAGTTCGAGGGCCTCGCGCAGCTCGGACTCCGCGCGCGGCACGTCGCCCATGCGCAGGATCAGCTGGCCCAGCTGGAAGTGGGCCCACGCCTCGCCGTGCACGGACTCGCCGGCGCGGTGCAGGTCCAGGGACTCGGTCAGCAGGTCCATCGCCTCCGGCACCCGGCCCCGGTCCCGTTCCACCGCGGCCAGCGCGTGCATCGTCCAGGCGCGGTCCGTGGCCAGCTGGGGCGGCGACTGAAGGTCCAGCGCCTCCCGGAGCCTGGCCACCGCCTCGGTGAGGTTGCCCTGGTGGTGCAGGGTGATGCCGAGGGAGCACAGCGCGCGGGCCGCGCCCGCGTCGTGGTGGGCCTCCATATAGAGGTCGACCACCGACGACAGGGTCGTACGGGCCTTGTCCAGCTCGCCGAGCTGGCGAGCCGCGATGCCCGTACGCCATTGCACCGAGCGCACCAGCAGACCCTGGTCCACGGCCTGGGCCAGCTCGCTGATCTCGCCGAGGCGGTAGAGGTCGCCGCGCAGCAGGCAGTAGTCGCACAGGGCGCCCAGCAGGTTCAGGACGGCCGCCTGGTTGGCGTCCTCCGCGTGCCGGAGCGCCGCCGTGATGAAGCTGGACTCGTCGTCGAGCCAGCGCAGCGCGTCGTCCAGCGAGGTGAACCCGTGCGGGCTGAAGCGGTCCGAGCGGGTCGACATGTTGCCGTCGACCAGCCGCAGCACGGACTCCGCGAGGTCGGCATAGTTCACGATCAGCCGCTCCTGCGCCGCCGTACGCTCCGCCGCCTCCTCCTCGTCGAGGAGACGGGCGTGGGCGAAGGCACGGACCAGGTCGTGCAGGCGGTAGCGGTTGCCGCGCACATGGTCGATCAGACCGGACCGGGACAGGGCCTCCAGGTTGCGTGTCGCCTCGGCCTCGTCCGTGGCCAGCAGCGCCGCCGCCGCTGCCGCGCCCAGCGAGGCGCGGCCCGCCAGGGCCAGTCTGCGCAGCAGCCGCCGGGCCGCCTCCGACTGGTCGGTGTAGCGCAGCCACAGCACCCGCTCGACCGGCTCCACCGGGCCGTACGCGCCGAGGTCCGTCGCCAGCGTGCGCGGTGAACGCGGGCCCAGCGACGAGCCCGCGATGCGCAGTGCCAGCGGCAGCCCGCCGCACAGCCGCCGGATCAGGTCGGCGGATTCGGCGTCGTAGGGCGCCGAGGAATCCTCTGCCGCCGCACTCAGCAGCTCCTCGGCGCCGGCCGCGTCCAGCGGCTCGACCGGCAGCTGGTGCACCCGGGCGGCGAGATCGGCGGGCAGGTCGAGGGGCTCGCGGGCGGTGACCAGGACCAGGCTGTCGGAGCGCTCGGGCACGAGGGTGCGGACCTGCGCCGCGTCCGAGGCGTCGTCCAGTACGACCGTGACCGGCAGGCCGGCCAGGTGCTGGTGGTAGAGCTCGCCCAGCCGCTTGACCTGCTGATCCGCGGACGAACGCTCACGGAAGAGGAGCTGCTCACGCGGGGCGCCCAAACGGTTCAGCAGATGCAGCAGCGCGTCCCTCGTCGACAGCGGCGCCTCCTCCGTCGTGTCGCCGCGCAGATCCACCACGCACGCCCCGCGGAACTGGTCCCTCAGATCATGGGCGGCACGGATCGCCAGTGCCGTACGGCCGCCGCCGGGCGCCCCGTGCAGGACGACCACCGTCGGCTTCGTCTCCGTGCTCGCCCGCGCCGCCTGCACCCACTGCCGGATCCGGGCCATCTCCTGCCTGCGCCCCGCGAACGGGCCCATCGGCTCCGGGAGTTGACCGAACGACTGCTCCAGCACGCTCCGGCCGCGGGCCGCCGCGCTCTTGTCCGCGCCCCGCAGCCGCGGCCCGGTCTGCTTCGGGCCGGTGGACGCGCTCAGCACCCGCTGCTGGTCGAGGAACGGACGGATGCCCCGCACCTCCAACGCCGTCAGCCACTGGAGCCGCAGCTGCTGCGGGCCGCCGGGCTGGCCGACGGCGCCCGCCCGGTGGTGGGCGGCGGGCAGATGCGTGCCGGCCACCTTCACGACCGTCGCCGCCGCGCCCACGACACCGACGGTCACGCCCGCGCCCACGGCCGTCCCCGTGCCGGTGCCGAGCGCCAGGTCGGACACGACGGCCGCGACCGCCGCGACGCCCGCCACCATCAGCGGCGTGGCGCCGCCCTCCCGCGCGAACCGCTGCCCGAACGTCAGCCGGCCGGCCTCCGCCTCGTCCAGCGCCCGCGCATACGCCTCGTACTCCTCGGCCGCCGCCTGCGCCATCGCGTCCAGCGCCCCGCGCGCCCGCGACAGCAGCACCTGCCCGTCGACCCGCCCGCCCGAGCGCCGCACTTCCTCCTCCACGGCCCGGGCCAACAGCCGCTCGGCATCGGCCCGATGACTGTCCCGCATGTCACGTCCTCCTCCGGCGGCAACGGCGTTCTTGGTCAAGTGTGCGGTGGATGGGGTGTGGTTGGGGAGGGGGCCGGGTTCTTCTGGGGCCGCGAGGAGGTTTTGGCTATGGTGATCGCGCACACGAACGGGAACCATCGGGGGAGAACATGAGCTGGGCGAACAACGGGCCGGCGGGTCCACCGCAGGGGCAGCCGTACGGGCCGCCGCAGACCCCGCCCCCGCAGGGTCCCCAGCAGCCCCGCTGGGCGTGGTGGGTCATCGGGATCGTCATCCCGGTCGTGGGCATCCTGATCACGATCCTGGTGGCCAGGCCGGGCTCGTCCGGCGACGACGGCGACCGGCCTGCGGAGTCGGCGCCCACCGCGTCCGCGCGGTCCGGCGGCGGTGAGGGACAGGGCGGCGGCCAGGAGCCGAGCAGCGCGCCGCCCACGGCCGACGGGCAGCAGTACCGGAAGGTGTTCGGGCCGGACAAGGTGGACGCCGAAGCGTCCATCACCGGGTCGTACATCGAGCTGGACACGCCGAAGCCGCTCGTGATGAGTGCCGGCACCGACGGTGCGGACATCATCTTCGGATCCGAAACCGGCGACCCGAGCCTGTTCGTACCGGATTCCGCCACCACCCTGGCCCAGTGGGCCGACCCCGGTACCGCCCCGACGCCCGAGGAGTGCGTGGAGAGCGTCGGGCGCAACAGCGGCTACAGCGCGAACGTGAAGCCCGGCGAGACCTACTGCCTGCAGACCGGTGAGAGCCGGATCGCCTACCTGAAGGTCGTCACCGCGCCGGACAGCGGCGGCGGACAGCTCGACGTCACCGTCTGGGAGCGGTCTGACGCGTGACCCGTGGGGTACTGCGGCAGGACGGAATCAGTCCTGCCGGGCGCCGAACTGCCGCATGCCGTGAGCGAGATGGACGTTGAGGGTGAGGTAGGCCGCCGGCTGCGACCGCGTGGCACCGGGCACGACCCGAGGAACCCTGGAGCACCCGACCCACGCGCCGGTCCTCGGCCATGCCCGCCGACGACAAGCAGCCGGACCCGCAATCTCGAACAACGCGATAAAACCGGTCAGTTGCCCGTCCCGGCCATGCCTGTCGCCAAGGAGTTCCGCCGCCTGCTCAACCGGCTCGCGTGGGCCACATCGCGCTGCCAGTGCAGGAGGGTACGCAAAATGGAACGAATAATTCCTCTCGTGTCTTGACGCTCAGGGGGGAAACGGGCGGCACCGGGCTCAGGAATTCCACCTTCACGTTACAATGGATAGGTCACTCGCTAAAGTGACGGCCTCCACTGAGAGCGCGCATGACTGAGGGGACTGCTGATGATCTTTGGGATACTCGGCTCCGTAACGGTTATGGGTCCGCAGTGCTGTGACAGTAAACTCATCGAGGTGAACCTGTCCGAACATCGCGTACGGGGGTTATTGGCATCGTTGCTGCTGCGGCCGAACAGATTTGTAACGCAGGCGGCACTAGCCGAACTCTTATGGGATAAAACCCCCGCTACCTACCGCTCTAACCTGCGCACCTATGCGTCTCGGCTGCGCCGGTGCCTACGTGCTGCGGATCCCGCGACAAAGCGACTCGAATCGGTGAGAGGCTCCGCCCGGAGTGGCGGCGGAGGTTACTCGCTCAGCGTGACGGAAATGGACCTGGACGCCGATATATTCGTCCGCCTGGTATCCCGGGCGCAGACCGAGACGAGAAATGGCAACAATGACAGGGCCATAGTGAATCTGGAGCGAGCACTGGCCTTATGGCGTGGCACGGCGGGTGGTGCCGATGTCGCGGGCTCCAGCCGACTGCTCACCCAGCTCGACTCGTTCAACCATCTCCGCCTGATCGCTCGGGAGGACCTGATCTCGGCGCGGCTGGTGAGGGGGGAGCATCGGCTGGTCGTCCCGCAGGTACGGGCCCTGCTCGCCGACCACCCGTACCGCGAGGTCTCCTGGGGACAGCTGATGTACGCGTACTACTGCTGCGGCGACATCGAGGCTGCCCTGCGCACCTACCTCGAGCTGCGGAAGGTGCTGGACGAGGAGCTGGGGGTGGAGCCGGGGCAGGAAGTGGGCAGGCTCCACCAGGCGATCCTGGCGCGGGACGACACACAGGCTCGCCGGCTGATCCTGCCGGAGCCGGATCGCTTCGCCGTGTGACGCGTCATCCGTACCCGGTAGCCCCTCGTGCGTCACTTGTCGTATGCGGCCTCGGTGAGCAGGGCCAGCAGCCGGTCGGGGTCGTCGGCCCACAGGTGTACTTCGCTGACGAACCGCTCGCCTTCCTTGGGGAGCGAGATGAGCACCGGCTCGCGAAGCCGGATGGCGACGTTGGTGCTGCCGTAGACCTCCACGTAAAGCGCGTCGTCGGCGAACATCGCGATGCGCCGCTGGGAGCGCGACTGCCGGTGCAGACGCACCCGCTCCACTCCTTCCAGCGGCACGGTCACATCGACCATGTCGGAGAAGCGGATACGCAGCTTTCCGTTGTGCAGCGTCGTCGGATATGCGACGAGCGAGGCGAAGAAAGCGACGAGCCACCACAGTCCGATAACCGAGACGACGAGCAGAATGATGCGCACGGTGGGCCAAGGAATGGCGAGATGTACGACCACGATCTCGACGATTGTAACGGCGAGCATGACCCACAGGATTCCGCTGAGCGCGCGGTAGTACGGCACGCCTGTCCCGCCTTTGGGGACATCACGGCGGCGGGTGGCGAGGAGCAGAGTGGAACGCTGCAAGGTCAATTCGAATGCGATCAGCTTTCCCAACGGCTTGGGCAGGACTTCCTCCACCGCACGCATTGCCGCGGTGAAACGGTCGGGAGCGGTGTCCCGCTGCTCCCGGTATATGTTTCTGATCTGCCATGCGCCGAGGAGCAGCAGGCAGAGAAGCAGGCCCTCGATAATCACCACGACGATCGCAGCGTCCGTGAAAGAGACCTTCCCGGTCCACACCAGGAGGATTTCTGCTAGGATTGTTAAAAGTGCTGCCCATTTGATGAATGGCGTCAGGCGTTGGATCATGTGGACGTTACAACCCAATCTGTCTCGGCTACGATCCAACTATCGCATAGCAACCTTCGGTGAGCGTAGGCGAAAGGTAGCCAACCGTAGCCGCCTTCTCCCCAGGTTTCTCCCCAACTGTTCCGCACCCGGAACGCGCCTTTGAGTCCGGGCCCACATTCCTTGTTCTCGTCGTAGCCGATGAGCAGCGCCACATGATCACCCAGCAGCCGCTCTCGGGGGTGCGGCACCGGGAGGACGCCCGTCGGAAAGGACTTCGCGGTCGAAATATGCAGCGTGAACTCGACGATGACCGGAAGCCCCACCGCGAGCGGCACCTGGAGTGCCGCGAGTTGCTCCTCTGGTGAGAGGGCGCCGCGGTCCAGCTTGCGGCAGTGGAGCTTGGGCCGGCGCGAGGGGTAGGCAGCCTCCGGCGGATCTTCGTTGATCCGGTCCAGGTCGAACGGCCACCGCGCCTCGTCGGCCAGGCCGTACCGCTCCCACGCGGCCATGCTGAAGAGGACATGGGAGCCGTTGCGGTCGGGGTCGCCGCCGAGCCGGCGGGAGAGACGGTAGTTGAAGAGCAGCGAAGGGTCGCTCGGCCGGCCGGTTGCCCGGTGCTGGTAGTACGAGGCCATCGCAGTGATCACTGCGGAGGTGCAGAGCGGCAGGGCCCACTGGTTGATCACCTTGGGGTACCACTTTTCGGTGTCTTCGACGGCGGGAGGAGGCTTCACCTCGGCCGTGCTCAGCGGTGACCAGGGCGGAGAGATGGCCGAAGTGCTGTTCACAAAGCCGTCGTTGATGATGACCTGCCAGTTGTTCAGCACGCGGTCTTCCCCTCGTGTACCTCTCGCATCACCCTGAGCAGACGTGCGTCCCGCAGCGACACCGCGGCCCGGAAGCCACGGAGCGCCTCGGCGGAGAAGTCCGTGTCGGGACGCCTCTCGTATGTGTGGTGGCCGTGGCGGTCCTCACCTCGGACCAGTAGGGCCGAATCCTCGCCAACCGTGGGACGTATCGCGGGACTTATATAGTCGATCGCGAAGCAGAGGCGTTCGGCCTCGCTGGTGCTGGGGCCGGAGCTGTGCACCGTGGCCGGTGTGTGGATCGCGCACTGCCCGGGCTCGAGGTTCACGCTGACGGTGTTCTCGTCCGCGACGAGATAGTCGGCTTTCTCCCCTTGAGTCAGGTCGGCCACCGTCCGGCCGGTGAAATGGTGCGGGACCAGGCCCTCGGCGTGCGAGCCGCGGCAGTAACGCATGGTGCCATTCGCCTCGTCGGTTTGTGTCAGGGCGATCCAGATCCGCACCGCGCGTCCGTTGAAATCGTGCCATCCGTAGTATGGGCCGTCCTGGTGCCAGGCCAGGCGGGCGTCGCTGTAGCCGGAACGTTCGAAGATGTTGGTGGACCACACCATCAGGTCCGGGCCGATCAGGCTCTCGGCGAGGTCGAGTACCGCCTCGTTGTGCACCAGCTCGTCCGCCCAGCGGGTGAGCAGATGGATCTTGGGGTAGTTCCACCGCTGCCACAGGAACCCACCCGCGCGACGAGTGACTTCCTTGTAGGTGCGCACCTGCGCGGCATAGGACTCCGCCGTCCCACGCTCCAGCAGGTCGATGGGGCAGAGGAAGCCGTCGGCCCGGAACCGGGAGAGCTGGTCCTCACTCAGCAGCGGGTGTCGAGTGGTCATCGCGGATCGCCTCTCTTGTCACGCGGCCGAGGCGGCCGGGTTGGCGGCGGCGCGGTCGAGGTACTCCCGGATGGCTGTGAGCAGCAACCGGGCGTCGTCGGCCTTGGTGTCGGGGGCCCCGTCGGCGAAGAAGCGGGTGAGTGCCTCGTGTTCGGCCGGGCTGACCTCCCCGATGATGACCCGCAGTGTGTTGCGCACCGTGCGCTCGGGGAAGTAGAGGCCCTTGGCAGCGGTGAGGAAGACCTCCGCGCTGTCGGGGCTGATGACCTGGCGCTCGGTCGCCGCCTCGATGGCGAACCTGAGGTTGACCATCGGGTCCGAGAAGGCCGCGCCGCTCTCCTCGTCGAAGACGATAGCCACCTCGTCATCGGCGTCGACCGCCCCGGTGGCGTACGCCTCGAAGATCCTGCCGATGCCGACCATCCCCCAGGGGGCGCACTCCGCGGCACGGAGGGCACCCATGCTGGAGGAGCCGTAGACGCGGGTGCCCCGGTCGACCGCGTTGAGCACCTCCTTCGGTGAAATCGACAGCGAGGACAGGAACTTGCCGTCCACGATGCCGATCACCTCGGGCGGCTCAGGGCGGCGTAGCAGCGCGTCGATGTCCCCCCGCTGGACGGGGGGCAGATACTCCGCGTCCAGCACCTCTGCGGCCTGGGCGGGGGAAAGACTTGGTCCCAGAAAGACCACAGCGCGCATTGTGTTTCATACCTTTCTTCGTGGGTGGCTGGAGAGGACTGGCCGGGCGCGGGCAAGGGCGAGCACCACGGCACCGTGATCGACACGAGGGGAGCTCAGCCGGCGTGGGAAGCTGTCAGGCGGCGGTTGAGTTCCGCCACGGTGCGCACCGCGCGGTTCCACTCGGTGCTGGCGCGAGTCCCGAGCTTGCAGTGGTCGACGCCCCAGGACTCCAGGCCGGGCACCAGCAACCGGACTACGGAGACGGGGACTTCGGGTGGTGAGAGGTCGACGACGATGGCGCGCTTCATCCCGATCGTGCGCAGCCGGTCGAGCATGAAGCGCACATCGTCCATGAGGTCGCCGTGCTGGTGGGTGTCGATCCCCCGGGCGTCGACGATCTTCTTCATCGGCTGCCAGATCCAGCCGGTCTTGTCGACGGCCGACGAGCGGTGCACGTGCATCAGATGCTTCGGTATATCGGCGCCCGGCAGCGAGATGTCCTCGCGCATCGCCTGGATGTCGACCGCCCGTCCCTGGGCGCATTCGGTGATCGCGCGAATGATCGCCACCTCGGCGTCGGGGTGAGTGCCGAAGCCGGCATGGCTCTGTGCCGAGGTGGCGGTCAGGCCTTCGGAGATCGCTGCCATGAAGGTCGGTACTCCGATGTCGTTGGTGAGCTGGAGCACCCGGATCTCCAGCCCCGCCGCGCGGATCTTGGCGATCAGTTCCTGGGCGGCTGCCGGCAGGGTGGCGGTGTCCACATGCGGGTGCTTCTCCTTGAGCCAGCCGGTGATCGCCGCCGAGTGCTCCGAGGCCAGGGCACCGCGTTCCAGGGCGCGACAGAGTTGGGTGCACAGCACTTCGGAGATGGTGATCGCGTCCCGCTCGATCACCTCGCACAGTGCGTGGCAGATGGCCTCCTCCAGGCTGTTCCCTGAGGCGAGCCCGTTGGTGGTGGTGATCCGATAGCAGGGCGCCTCGTGCAGTTTGGCCACATAGCAGGCCGCGTCCTGGGGTATCAGCACCCGCTCGTCGCTGAGCAGGTCGTATCCCTCGGCCCAGGAGAGGGGCAGGTCGTCGGAGTAGTGCGGGGCGAGCTCCAGGACGTACTCGGCGGGGTGCATGACCTTCCGGCCGGCCGCGAGGAGTTCGGCGTACGAGGCGATGGCGTCCGGACGGCGGGGCAGCCAGGCCGCGAACCGCTCGATCGCCTCCATCACGGCTGAGGTCTTCGCCTGGAGCGGGGTCGTGCCCTTGCCGTTATAGACGGAGATGATGTCGTTGGACCTCGGTGAGACCGCGTTGTAGACCGGGATGCCGATGCGATCCAGCCAGGTGATGTCGGCGACTCGGGTGATGCCCGCTCGCAGCAGATGCGGCTGCACCTTGGCGAAGGTCTCGGCTGCGGTGATCTCCCGGTGGACGCCACCGCCGTTGATCTTGGGAACGCTGGTACGTAGTTTCATGCTTCCCTCACTCCTCGACCAGGTCCACACGGGCCCGGCCATCGCCCTGGTACTGGTAGCTCAGCGTGATCGCGTCTCCGGGGGTCACCTTCCGGTCCTTGGCGAAGGTCCAGCCGGCGCAGTACCAGTGGCTCAGTTCGCCGCCGTTCCACGGCGCGGTGGAGAGCGTGGTGGTGGGGCCGAGCCGCGCCTCGAAGAAGACGATCGCGGTGTTGAAGACGCCTGAGGTGGTGACGGGGACGGTCACCTGGTTCTCGAAGTGCCGTACATCCGTGCGGAGATCGACGGTGAAGAGTGGCGCGGGATCGGAGAGTCGCTCCCAGTTCCTTACGTGTTCGGGCCGTTCGTAGAAGCCGGCCGAGCGGGGGAGGTCGTCCTCCAGCATCGGGGTGAAGTCGATGCCGTAGCGGTCCTGCCAGGTCCGGATGTGGGAGTCGAGGATCCGGTGCCGGAGGCGGAACTCCTCGGGCATATGTGCGAGATAGGCATGGCTGCGCAGCGAGCCGGGGATGAGCCGGGCGTCCTCGGTGAGCAGGCGTCTCCTGGCGTCCTGGAGGTTCTCCCAGATCACCATGTCCAGGCAGTCGTTGCCGACGATGTCGGTGGTGAGAACCGTCGCCTTCTCCGGCAGCTCGGTGGCCGTGGACCAGCCCCGCACCATGGTGACCCGGTCCTTGAACCCGTTGCGCTCCACGATCCGGGACGCGATGTCTCCGGTTCGGGCCGGCTCGACCGCGTACACCCGGCGGGCTCCGGCCCTGGCCGAGGCGACCGCTAGTATGCCGGAACCCGTCCCGAGGTCCAGGACCACGTCGTCCGGGCCGACCACCTCGTCGATCGCCTTGATGAACAGGCTCTTGCGGATCGGGTCCTGGAGCATCGCGATGTCCATGTACGCCTGGCCGTAGCCACCGACCGGGAACATCAGCTCGGAGTGGCCGGCGGCCGGCTCCGTGGTCAGCAGACCGGCGCTGACCATGGTGGCGAGGGTGGCGACCAGCTCGTCAACCGCCCTACGGCCCTTGAGCCTTGGGCGGAGTCGATGGATCGCGTCACCGACGGTCGTGGGCTCGTAGAAGACGTCCAGCAGGGACAGCGCGTGGGGTCCGAACTCCAGAATGCGGCGATCGTGGTGCACCCGGACCTGATGAGCGCTGTCCACCTCGACCAGAAGCTCCGGAACGCGACGCAGTGTCGCATCGAGGGCAAGGGTCAACGGTCTCTCCTGTTCTCGTTGCGTGCGTGGTGGCCCGCGGCCTGCGTCAGCGCGGCGACCAGCGGTGCGCGGTAGTCGCCCATCGAGCCGGTCTCGTCGGCGCCGGTGGCGAGTGACGGGCCGAGTTTCGGCTCGACCACCTGGTAGCCGTCGGATTTGAGCTGGTCGATGTTGCGCCGCATGGCGGGCTTGTTCCAGGTCGTCTCGTTGGTGGAGGGCACCACGATGGTCGGACAGGACACGGCCATGAGCGTGGAGCTGACGAGGTTGTCGCCAATACCGTGCGCGAGCTTGCCCGCCAGGTCCGCTGTAGTGGGCAACACCAGTGCCACCTGAGCCCATTGGGCGACGGAGACATGCGAGCGGGCGTCGTCCGGAAGGTCGTCCCAGTCGCAGAGCACCTCGCAGCCGACGACCCGTTTGAACGAGTCCTTGGTGACCAGGCGCAGTGCCATCGGGGTGAGCATGACTCGTATCTGGGTCAGGCCTAGGCGGCTCTTGAGCCAAAGCAGGATGTGCGGCACACCGAGGGCGGCCACCGATCCGGAGACGCAGACCAGCAGCCGGACGCCGGAGAGATCGATACGTCCTTCGGCGTCGGCCGCCGCGTCTGTCGTGCTCGCTGATTCAGTCGCTTCGGTCATCCCATCCCAGCCCCCTTGTGCATCGCTCCCATTGGTCTTCCAGCACCCGCAACGTCCGGTCCAGGTCGCCGGCGGGCGTCGGCGCGAGCAGGGCGCTCTGCGCGCAGTGCTCCAGCAACCGGTCGGCGATCAGCGACCTCAACCGGTCCGGGTCGGCCACCTGGCCGTAGCCGTCGAGGAACGCCGCCGGCGCCGGGTCGTCCATCACGCTCATGACTGCCGCCGCCTCGATCAACTCGCTGAGGAAGAAGGCCACATCACGTAGCGGGTCGCCCAGCCCTGCCTCCCGCCAGCCCAGTACCACCGGCCGGTCGGTGTCGGCGCAGACACCGGTGGAGAAGCGGCCATGGACGATCGTCAAATCTCCGGTGTACGGGCGCAGCCGGGCCGCGCTGCGGGCGAGTTTCCCGTGAGGGAGCCGGTCGCGGGCGTTCGCCACGGCCGTGGCGGTCGGCGAGCCCTCGGGCAACCAAGGTGACCCGTGCCGTCGGGGCAACTCGGGCGGCGGCCCGGAATGCAACCGGCCGAGGAAACGGCCCAGTTCCCGGCAGGTGTGCTCGACTCCGCGCCGCTCGATGGCGTAGACCCGGTCGCACAGCAAAGCCGGGGTCGGCAGGGCGGGCCACGTCGCGACCTCGGCTCCATCCTGGGCGGAGAGCGTGGGAAACGCGGCACGTACGGTCCCCGTCGCCGGTACCACGGCACGCAGCGCAGCAAGCTGAACGGCGTTCAGATAGCCGGGTCGCCCGGGGAATGACCCCTCCGGCGTGTCTCCTGCCGCGCCTTGGGGAACCTTGTCCCGCTCTGCCCAGCGGAAGCCGGACGGGGTCCGTACGCACAGACGAAGCACGAACGGGCCCTCCATACGACGCACCGTGTCGGCGCTGGTGGCAGCGGTCACGCCACCACCATCGGGTCGGCGTAAGGGGCCTCGAGGTCCAGGCCCTCCCGCGCGTAGCGTTCGCGGATCGCGGCCACCCGGCCGTCCAGGTCGCGTACGCCCTGCTCGTACGCCGTCACCAGCGCCTCGGCCACCAGCAGACAGCGGTGCTCACCGAAGCTCAGCCGGTGGCCTGCGACCTGCGGCTCCACCGCGAAGGAGACTCCGGGGCGCAGTGGCAGGGCCAGCCGCGGATAGTCGTTCCGCAGTACGGCGTCGGCCTCGTCGCACACCTCGAGCAACGTCTGCCGATGCGTGGACCAGGCCTGGCGGCTGAGGTAGAGGACTCCGGAGTCGCGCCTGGTGTAGGCGGACGGATGGTTCGCCATCTTGAACTGGAAGGGGAGTTCCAGCCGGTTGAGCGCCGAGGTGAGTGTGCGCATCAGGGACGGGGCGCCTTCGGGTCCGTCCAGCGAGAAGTAGAGGCGTACCAGCCCTTCGTCCCGGCTGGGTGCGCCGTGGTCGCCAATGGCCATGTACCAGCCGAGCACGCTGTACCGCTGGCACGGTGGGAAACGTACCGAGACCTGCCCGCCGACCTGGAGCTCGCTGTTCGCCGTACCGCCCGAAGGTGCCGGCTCAGTCGGCTCGTCGGGCACCAAGTCGCTCGACGGGGCGCTCAGGGTGAGGCCGTCGCGCTGTACGAGCCAGGCGTTGCCGCGTCTGCCAGTGACCTGCCAGCCGGGTACCAGATGGCCTCGGCCGGTGTTGTGCGCGTGCAGACGCTCGGCGAAGGCGTAATCCTCGTGGTCCGGGATGGCGGCCACGGCCTTGCCGCCTTCGACGAGCATCCGCGCTGCGACTTCGTCGCCCGCGTAGTACGTCAGATAGATCAGCTTGGACAGGTAGGTGACCACGGGGAACTGGGTGTTGGTCTCCATGTCCCGTGGCGGTTCCAGGGTGCCGAAACGTGGGTGGGTGAAGGTACGGGCGTCCTGGATCACCACCTCTTCCGCGATCTCCTGGAAAAGCCGCAGATAGCTGTTGTCCCGGTCGGCCGTCATCGCAAGATCACCTCTGGCGAGGGGTTCTGGATCAGCCGCCTCCCGTACAGCAGGCAGAGGTGGCCGACTCTGTTGAGGGCGCCAAGCTGCTGGAGGCGCATCGACGCCTGGAGCAGCAGGGTGATGCCCGCATACTGGAAGATCCGTTCCTCGTCTGCGCGTTCGAGTGTGGAGAGCCGGCGGTAGGCGGTGAGGAAGGTTCGTATGTTGCGCTGGGCCGAGGTGGAGGCGTTCATGTCACCGTGGCGGCGCAGCGCGCCCATCATGAACTGGCCCACCAGATAGCCGATGTCGTAGCGCGGGTCGCCGAAGCCGGCGAGCTCCCAGTCGATGATCCGCAGCGGCAGGGGCGAGTCCGGGTCACGGGCGATCAGGATGTTGTCGTCGCGCATGTCGAAGTGGACCAGGGAGTCTGGGCGCCAATCGTCATGCAGCTCCCGGAAGTCGGGTGCCAGGTCCTGCATCGTCCGGATGTAGACGTCGAACTCCATGCCGCAGCCATGGGCGTACTCATACGGCGAGAGGTCCGTGGTCTTCGGCACCGGCGGCCAGAGCAGCCACTCCGGGTACTCGGCGTACGCTTCCGCGATCGGCGTACGGTGCAGACCCGCGAAGACCGCCGCCAGCCGGACCAGATGGCCGGTGTCCACCGGCTGCCGACCGCGGATCAGATCGCTGAGCGGGTCGCAGTCCCGCACCACGTCCAGCGCGATCACCCGGGTCTCCGGGCCGCCGGCGAGGAGCCGGGGCAGCGCCGCCCGGGTCTGGGCGGGGAAATCGAGGCGGTCGAAGAGACTCAGCATCACGTACTCGTAGTCGTTGTCGAGCTCCGTGTCGCTGTCCGGCCACTTCAGCAACTGTGCGCTGCCGTCGGCCAGCTCCACCAGCAGGACCAGCCGACGTGAGATGCACTTGGTCATGCGTACGACGGAATCGGGGTCGATACCCAGTCCGTTGAGCGTCGTGGCGAGCTCGCCGATGTCGTAGGTGATCTCCTGCGTCTGCCGGGGAGCGGGGCGCCGCCCCGGACGCGGGGTGTAGAACCCCAGCGTCCGGGCGCGCAGGAGCTCCTCAGCCCCTGGATTGTGAATCATTCGGTCTCAGCAGTGAGTTGCCGCGGTGACCACGACCGAGATGAAGGAGCCCTGGACACCCTCGTCCGGGGACATGCCGACCTTCTCCTCCAGGAACTGCTGAAGCTCCTCGGGGGAGACGCCGGCCAGCTCGCTGAACGCCTCGTCCGACGTGGTGGCGTCCGCGGCCGACTCCTCGGCCTGGATCTGCGCGACGAGGTCGTCAAGGTTCTGCTCAGAGACAGTCGTCGTAGCGGGTGACATATCCCTCTCCTCTCTGTGTTTCGGCGCTCCCTCACAGGGCGAGCGCCGGTGAACGTGACGGACAGCCCGAGACAAACAGCCGAGGGCATGTCGAACGCATGACGAGTGGCGAATGCGGCAGGCGATGCGTTCGCCATGCACGCGCTACGTACGTTCGGCCTGTTCAGGCATGGCTGGGACGGGAGGGGACGGATGGGCGCGCTGCCGCAGGCCGGTACCGACACAGACGCCGAGGAACTCTTCGAGTCCATAACCCTCAACCCGATGAGTGAGGATCCGTACCCCGAGTACGCGCGACTGCGCAGCAGGGCACCGGTGCTGCTCACCACCTACGACGCACTGGTGCTCAGTCGGCACGCGGAGTGCGATCAGGCGTTGCGGCACCGCTCGTTGGGGAAGAGCACCGAGCTCAAGGCGCTCGACTTCATCCAGGTGCCGCAGGAGCGGCTGAGCCAGGTCACCGAGCGGCTTCAGTGCAGCATGCTGTACGCCAATCCGCCGGATCACACCCGGCTGCGCCGAGGCGTCAACTCGGCCTTCTCCGGTCGCCATGTCGAGGCCCTGCGCCCGCAGATCACCGCACGGGTAGACCAGTTGCTGGACGGGATGTTCGGCGAGCCCGCAGCCGACTTCATGAGCGGCTTCGCCTACCCCTTGCCCATCCAGGTGATCTCCGACCTGCTGGGCATCCCGGAGAGCGACCGCGAGGCGATTGCGAACGACGTGGACAGCTTCGCCGCGATCGGCGAACCGACCGTTGACCCGGACGTATTGGACATCGCCATCGAGGCCGAGGCGCGGCTCGCCTCGTACTTCGCCGATCTGCTCCGGCACAAGCGCCGCCATCAGGCGGACGATCTCCTGACCCGCCTGGCCACCGAGACCGCGCTGACCGAGCTCGAACTTGTCTCCACCGCACAGCTGTTGCTCGGTGCCGGCATCGATACCACCAGCAACCAGCTCGGTAACATCCTCCACGCGCTGCTCGCCGAACCCGGCCGGCTGGACCGGATGTACGCCGGCGTCGCCGTCCGTGCGCCCGGCAGCCTGGGGACCGCGGTGGACGAACTGATCCGCTACGACCCGCCCCTCCAGTTCGATGCCCGGACCGTGCTGGAACCCGTGGAGTTCGCGGGGGCCAAGCTGGAACCTGAGCAGACGGTCATCATGATCCTCGGAGCCGCCAACCGGGACCCGGAACGCTTCCGTAAGCCGGACGAGCTGCTCTTCGACCGGGCAGACAACCCGCACCTGTCGTTCGCGTCCGGTATTCACTTCTGCCTCGGCGCGTATATGGCCCGGCTGGACATCCAGATCTTCCTGGAGCGGCTGCGGGAGCGCGGCCTTGTCATCGAGTCGGCCGCGCCCGCGGAGCGGCGGGAGAGCTACAGCGTGCGCGGTTTTGCCCGGATGCCGATCCGGCTCCGGTACGTACGGTCCTGAGGGCGCGCCTTGAGAGTGCGGCCTCGCTGGATCAGGGCGTGCAGAGCACTGGAGGGCAGTCGCCCGAGCCGTAGGTGCGCCGGTCCCGGTCGGCCGGAGTCTGATCACTCACGGAGTGCTCGGCGCTTCGAGATGTCCGCACCTTCGTGCTGATCGTGTGCGGTCAGCGGATGGGTGCTGGTCTTTGCACAGGTCGGTGGGGGCCTTGTGGGAGGCTGAGCACATGGCCAACCGACTCGCCCAGTCCCAGTCGCCCTACCTCCGGCAGCACGCCGACAACCCGGTCGACTGGTGGCCGTGGTCGCCAGAGGCGTTCGAGGAGGCGCGGCGGCGCGACGTACCCGTATTGTTGTCGGTCGGCTACTCCGCCTGTCACTGGTGCCACGTCATGGCCCACGAGTCCTTCGAGGACCAGGAGACCGCCGACTACCTCAACGCCCACTACATCAGCGTCAAGGTCGACCGCGAGGAACGCCCCGACGTGGACGCCGTCTACATGGAGGCCGTCCAGGCGGCCACCGGCCAGGGCGGCTGGCCCATGACCGTGTTCCTCACCCCGGACGCCGAGCCCTTCTACTTCGGCACCTACTTCCCGCCCGCCCCCCGGCAGGGCATGCCGTCCTTCCGGCAGGTGCTGGAGGGCGTGCGCAGTGCCTGGGTGGACCGGCGGGACGAGGTCGCCGACGTCGCCGGGAAGATCACCCGGGATCTCGCCGAGCGGGAGATCTCCTACGGCGGTACCGAGGCACCCGGCGAGGAGGAGCTCGCCCAGGCGCTCCTCGGGCTGACGCGGGAGTACGACCCACAGCGCGGCGGGTTCGGGGGCGCGCCCAAGTTCCCGCCGTCCATGGTGATCGAGTTCCTGCTGCGGCACCATGCCCGCACCGGGGCCGAGGGTGCGCTGCAAATGGCTCAGGACACCTGCGAGCGGATGGCCCGGGGCGGTATCTACGACCAGCTGGGCGGTGGGTTCGCGCGGTACTCCGTCGACCGTGACTGGATCGTGCCGCACTTCGAGAAGATGCTGTACGACAACGCCCTGCTGTGCCGCGTCTACGCCCACCTGTGGCGCGCCACCGGCTCCGAGCTCGCGCGCCGTGTCGCCCTGGAGACCGCCGACTTCATGGTGCGGGAACTGCGCACCGACGAGGGCGGGTTCGCCTCCGCGCTGGACGCCGACAGCGACGACGGGACCGGCCGGCACGTCGAGGGCGCGTACTACGTGTGGACGCCGGAGCAGCTGCGCGAGGTGCTGGGCGAGGAGGACGCCGAGCTCGCCGCCCGGTACTTCGGCGTCACCGAGGAGGGCACCTTCGAGGAGGGGGCGTCCGTGCTGCAACTCCCGCAGCAGGACGGGCTGTTCGACGCCGAGAAGGTCGCCTCGATCCGTGAGCGGCTGCTCCGGCAGCGCGGCACGCGCCCCGCACCCGGCCGGGACGACAAGATCGTGGCCGCCTGGAACGGCCTCGCGGTCGCGGCCCTAGCCGAGACCGGCGCCTACTTCGACCGCCCCGACCTGGTGGAGGCCGCGCTCGGGGCCGGTGACCTCCTCGTACGGCTGCACCTCGACGACCACGTCCGCCTCGCCCGCACCAGCAAGGACGGCAGGGCCGGCGCCAACGCGGGTGTGCTGGAGGACTACGCCGACGTGGCCGAGGGCTTCCTCGCGCTCGCTTCCGTCACCGGTGAGGGGGTCTGGCTGGAGTTCGCCGGGTTCCTGCTCGACCACGTGCTGGCCCGCTTCGCCGACGCGGAGTCCGGCGCGCTCTACGACACCGCCGCCGACGCCGAGCAGCTGATCCGCCGCCCCCAGGACCCCACCGACAACGCCGCCCCCTCGGGCTGGAGCGCGGCCGCCGGCGCCCTGCTGAGCTATGCCGCGCAGACCGGTGCGGAGCCCCATCGTGCCGCCGCCGAGAAGGCGTTGGGCGTCGTCAAGGCCCTCGGCCCGCGTGTGCCCCGGTTCATCGGCTGGGGGCTGGCCGTCGCCGAGGCCAACCTCGACGGACCGCGTGAGGTCGCCGTCGTCGGTCCGTCCCTCACGGACGAGGGCACAAGGACCCTGCACCGTACGGCACTTCTGGGCACCGCTCCGGGCGCGGTCGTGGCCGTGGGTACTCCGGAGAGTGACGAGTTTCCCCTCCTCGCCGACCGTCCTCTACAGCAGGGACAACCCGCCGCCTACGTCTGCCGCAACTTCACCTGCGATGCCCCGACCACCGATCCGGACCGCCTGCGAACCGCGCTGAGCAGCTGAAACGGCAGTAATACAGCAGTCGGCGCGGGGCGGTTACGCGACCTGTGTTCGAATTGTTCACTCTCGCGGCTCGTTGTGATGAAACGCGCTCTTCACCGAAAGGGCCTGCGCGCTTCACAGATCCCCCCTAATGTCTGCACAGTGGCGCGACAGGTGTAACTCATCGTCGCGACAGGGGGCATTGGGGATCTGGGGGGATCTGTTGCTGACGTCTGTCTTCATAGCCGTCGTCTCGCTGGCCTTGTTCTGGATGGCGGCTTTCACTCTGTGGTGGCAGATGCACGCGTGGCGTACGCCCGAAGTGCTCGCCTCCACCCGGTTCAGCAGACCGGACGGCGGCGAGCACGTGTCGTTCTCGCTGCTGTTGCCGGCCCGGCACGAACAGGCCGTGCTGGACCACACCATCCAGCGGCTGCTGGAGTCCACACACGCCGACTTCGAGATCATCGTCATCGTCGGGCACGACGACCCGGAGACCACTCAGGTGGCCGAGAAGGCCGCCTCGCGTGATCCGCGCGTCCGCGTCGTCGTCGACACCCACGAGAAGAAGAACAAGCCGAAGGCCATGAACACGGCGCTGCCGCACTGCCGCGGCGACGTCGTCGGGGTCTTCGACGCCGAGGACCAGGTCCACCCGGAGCTCCTCGCCCACGTCGACCACGCCTTCCGCACCACCGGGGCGGACGTCGTCCAGGGCGGCGTCCAGCTGATCAACTTCCACTCCAGCTGGTACAGCCTGCGCAACTGCCTGGAGTACTTCTTCTGGTTCCGCTCCCGGCTGCATCTGCACGCGCAGAAGGGGTTCATCCCGCTCGGCGGCAACACCGTCTTCGTCCGCACCGACGTGCTGCGGGAAGCCGACGGCTGGGACCCGAACTGCCTCGCCGAGGACTGCGACCTGGGCGTCAGGCTGTCCAGTGTCGGCAAGAAGGTCGTCGTCGCCTACGACTCCGACATGGTGACCAAGGAGGAGACGCCCGGCAGCCTGATGTCGCTGCTGAAGCAGCGCACCCGCTGGAACCAGGGCTTCCTCCAGGTCTACCGGAAGAAGGACTGGAAGCAACTGCCCACCCTCGGGCAGCGGTTGCTCGCCCGGTACACGCTCATGACGCCGTTCATGCAGGCCTTCACCGGGCTCATCATCCCGCTCAACATCGTGATCGCCGTATTCCTCGACGTGCCGGTGTCCGTCGCCTTCGTCACCTTCCTGCCGGCCGTCACCGCACTGGTCACCTTCGTCTTCGAGGTCGTCGGACTGCACGACTTCGGCAAGCAGTACGGACTGCGCGTCCGCTTCGTCCACTATCTGAAGCTCATCGTGGGCGGTCCCTTCTACCAGGTCCTCCTCGCCGGTGCCGCCGTCCGCGCCGTATGGCGTGAGCAGCGCGGCCGTAACGACTGGGAGCTGACCACTCACGTCGGCGCGCATCTCAATCACGCCGAGACCCGTGCCGGAACGACCCGAGACATCCGAGAGGACGTCACCGCGTGACCTCCACCCTTCCCGCGGTGACCACTCCGAAGGTCCCCGCGCAGAGACAACCTGTCCCTACGCAGCGTTCGACCGGCCGAACGGAGCCGCCGAGACGGCTTCGCTCCTCCCGCCCCGACTTGATCCTGTGCGGCGTACTCCTCCTCGCGATCCTCGTCGTGCAGGGCTGGAACATCGCCGACTACCCGACCCTCAGCGACGACGAGGGCACGTACCTGGCCCAGGCCTGGGCCGTGCAGGAGGGCCGGGGCCTGGCCCACTACACCTACTGGTACGACCACCCGCCCCTCGGCTGGATCCAGATAGCCCTGCTGACCTGGATACCCGCCGCCCTCAGCCCCGACTCGATGACGGTCGGCACCATGCGTGCCGCGATGCTCGTCATCAGCGCGATCAGCGCGGTCCTCGTCTACGTGCTCGGCCGGCGGCTGTCGCTGCCGCGCTGGGCGGCCGGGCTCGGCATGGTCATGTTCGGCCTCTCGCCGCTGTCGGTCGTCCTCCAGCGGGAGATCTTCCTCGACAACCTCGCGGTGATGTGGACGCTGCTCGCCTTCGCGCTCGCCGCTTCCCCGAGCCGTCATCTCTGGCACCACTTCGGCGCAGGCATCGCGGCCGCCACGGCCGTACTGACCAAGGAGACGATGCTCTTCGTCCTCCCCGCGGTCTTCGTCACCATGTGGCGGCACAGCCACCGCGACACCCGTAAGTTCGCCCTCACCGGCGCCGTCACCGCCTGCGCGCTGATCGGCCTGTCGTATCCGCTCTTCGCCCTGCTGAAGGGCGAGCTGTTCGCCGGCAGCGGGCACGTCTCGCTGTGGGACGGCATCAAGTACCAGATGACCAGGCCCGGTTCGGGCTTCATCCTCGACCAGGGCTCCGGCTCCTGGGGCGTCCTCCAGTCGTGGCTCTACTACGATCGTGTCCTCATCGTCGGCGGCCTCGCGGGCGGCCTGCTGCTCCTGGTCACCTGGCGCTGGTCGGTCACCGCCCGCGCCCTGGCCGGACCCTCGTGCGCGGTCGTCATCCTCGCCCTGGTCGCCATGCGCCCCACCGGCTACCTGCCCGCCATGTACGTCATCCAGGTCCTGCCCTTCCTCGCCCTCGTCCTCGCCGGAGGAACGGCCTCAGTCGCCCACGCCGTCCTGCGGCGCCGGCGGTCCGAGGCCGAGAAGCGGTACGTCACCGGCGCGCGGTACGCCCTCGCGGCCGTCCTCGCGCTCGCCGCCTGCGCCTATGTCGTGCCGCGCTGGTACGACGGCGCCCGCACCGCCGTTACCGCCGACGCCAACGCGCCCTACCAGGCGGCCTCGAAGTGGCTGGCCTCGGAGGTGGCCGACCCGCAGGACACCCGGGTGCTCGTCGACGACGCGCTGTGGCTGGACCTGGTGCACGCCGGGTACGAGCCCGGGCTCGGGGCCATCTGGTTCTACAAGGCCGACCTCGACCCGGCCGTGACGAAGACGATGCCGCGCGGCTGGAAGGACCTCGACTACGTGGTCGCCTCGCCGACGGTACGGCGGGACGCGGCGGACCTGCCCAACGTCAGGGCGGCGATGGAGCACTCGACGCCGGTCGCCGTCTTCGGCACCGGCGAGGACCGGATCGAGATCCGGCGGATCCAGACAGCATCCGGAGGGGTTCGATGACTCACGAGTACACCGCCCCCGGAGAGCTGGGCGATCCGTCGGTGGACGCCGCCGAGGTTCCCGAACCCGGCGCCGTCACCATCGTCGTACCGACCTTCAACGAGTCGGAGAACGTAGGGCAGTTGCTGCACCAGATCACCGAATCGGTGCCGTCCCGGCTGCCCTGCGAGGTCGTCTTCGTGGACGACTCCACCGACGACACCCCGCAGGTCATCACGGAGGCGGCCCAGGACTGCCCGTTCCCGGTGACCGTCATCCACCGGGACGAACCCGTCGGCGGGCTCGGCGGCGCGGTGGTCGAGGGGGTGAAGGCGGCCGGGTCGGACTGGATCGTCGTCATGGACGGTGACTGCCAGCATCCGCCGTCCCTGGTCCCGGAGTTGGTGGCCACGGGCGAGCGTGCGAGCGCCGGGCTCGTCGTCGCCTCCCGGTACATCAAGGGCGGCAGCCGGGCCGGGCTCGCGGGCAGCTACCGGATCGCCGTCTCACGGGGCGCCACCTGGCTGACCAAAGCCCTCTTCCCTCGCCGGCTGCACGGCATCAGCGACCCGATGAGCGGCTTCTTCGCCATCCGCCGCAGCGACATCACGGCCGAGGCGCTCAAGCCGCTCGGCTACAAGATCCTGCTGGAGCTGGCGGTCCGCAGCCGTCCGCGCACGGTCACCGAGGTGCCGTTCGTCTTCCAGGAGCGGTTCGCGGGGGAGTCCAAGTCCACGGCGGCGGAGGGGCGGCGCTTCCTGCGGCACCTCGCCGGGCTGCGTACGGCCGACCCGCTGTCGCGGATGGTGGTGTTCGGGCTGATCGGGCTGACGGGCTTCGTGCCGAACCTGGCCGCCCTGTGGGCGCTGACACAGGCGGGCCTGCACTATCTCCCGGCGGAGATAGTCGCCAACCAGTTCGGCGTGGCCTGGAACTTCCTGCTCATCGAGAAGCTGCTGTTCCGCGACCGACGCGTCCACCGCCACTGGGCCGACCGCACCACCCGGTTCGCGCTCCTCGCCAACGCCGACCTGGTGCTGCGCATCCCGCTGATCGCGCTGCTCGTCGGCCAGTTCGGGCTGGCCGTCCTGCCGGCCACCGCGCTGGCCCTGGTCATCACGTTCGTCCTGCGCTTCGTCGGTACCGAGGCGCTGGTCTATCTGCCGCGCAGGAGCCGCACAGCAAGGAGCACTGCATGAGATCGAGACCGAGAACGGCCTTGCTGGCCGTGTTGGGCCTCACCGGAGGTCTCCTCCTCACCGCGCCCCAGCCCGCCTCCGCCGCCAACCTCATCAAGAACCCCGGCTTCGAGACCGCCGGCACCGACGACATGCCCTACTGCTGGAAGAAGTCCGGCTGGGGCGACAACGACTTCACCTTCACCACGACCACGGACGCCCACAGCGGCACCAAGGCCATGAAGGTCGAGCTCACCCGCCGTGTCGAGGGCGACCGAAAGGCCCTCATCACCGAGTCCGCCGAGTGCGCGCCGGTCGTCACGCCGGGCAAGCAGTACGACCTGGGCCTCTGGTACAAGTCGACCACCCCGGACGCCTCGGTCACCCTGTTCCGGCACGACCCGACGGCGGGCTGGCAGTACTGGACCGACCTCAAGACGCTGGACATGGCGGCCGGTTGGACCGAGGCCACGGTCCGTACGCCCGAGGTGCCCACCGGCACGGACCGGATCGCCTGGGGCGTCTCCGTCTACGGCACCGGCTCGGTCACCACCGACGACTACACGATGGACCAGGTCGCCGACCCCGTCCCGGACCCGGTGTGCACGGGCACCGCGGACGAGTGCGCGAACGGCCGCTGGGACGTGCTGCCCACCCAGAACCCGGTCCGCTCCATGCACTCCGTCGTCCTGAACAACGGCAAGGTGCTGCTGATCGCGGGCTCCGGCAACGACCCGGAGAGGTTCGAGGCGGGCACGTTCACCAGCGCGGTCTACGACCCCGAGAACGGCACGTACAAGCAGATCCCCACGCCCAAGGACATGTTCTGCGCCGGGCACGTCCAGCTCGACGACGGCCGGGTGCTCGTGATGAGCGGCAACAAGGGCTATCCGTCGGCCGACGGCACGGTCGGCTACCAGGGCTACAAGGACTCGTACCTCTTCGACCCGGTCACCGAGACCTACAGCAAGACCAACGACATGAACGACGGCCACTGGTACCCGTCGGCCACCATTCTCGGCAACGGTGACGTGATCTCCTTCGGCGGTCTGAAGGAGGACTCGTCCGGTTCGGTCACCGCCGAGCTGTGGTCGGACGCCGAGCAGAAGTGGCTGGAGCTCTGGAAGGTCAACCAGACCTGGTCGTACTGGGGCCTGTACCCGTCGATGATCCTGATGCAGGACGGCCGCCTCTTCTACTCCGGCAGCCATGTCTTCGGCAACAACATCCCGGGCACCGGATCGGCGATCTACGACTACGACGCCAACACGATCACCCAGGTGCCGGGCCTGCAGAACAAGGACGAGCGCGACCAGTCCGCAAGCGTGCTGCTGCCCCCGGCCCAGGACCAGAAGGTCCTCACCGTCGGCGGCGGCAACATCGACTCCAACCCGGACGCGAACCGTCTCACCGACGTCATCGACCTCAAGCAGCCCAACCCGTCCTACGTCGCAGGACCGCCGCTCCCGCAGGGCACCGTCGACCTCGGAGGCGGCAAGGTCCCGCAGACCGGCAACCAGGGCAAGATGTACCCCTCCGTCGTACTCCTTCCCGACGGCAAGGTCCTGGAGACGGGCGGCGCGCTGCACAACCGGGCCAACCCGGTGTTCGAGTCGTCGCTCTACGACCCGGCGACCAACACCTTCGACCCGGTGGCGGCGGACCCGGAGGAGCGCGGCTACCATTCCTCGGCGTTCCTGCTGCCCGACGGCCGTGTGATGGCCACGGGTGACAACCCGGGCAACGGCTCCTGGAACCACGACGTGTCGATCTACACCCCGCCCTATCTCCTCAAGGGCGAGCGCCCGACGATCACGTCGGTCATCGACACGGAGTGGACGTACGGCGACACCCAGCGGATCACCGTCGACCGGCCCATCGCCAAGGCCGAGCTGATCCGTCCGGCCGCCGTCACCCACTCCTCGGACCCCAACCAGCGGTTCGTGGATCTGCCCCTGTCGGTGGACGGCGACAACGTCGACCTGAACGTGACGAGCAACCCCAACCTGGCCCCGCCCGGCTGGTACATGCTCTTCGCGGTCGATGCCAACGGGGTGCCGTCGGTCGCCAAGTGGGTCCACCTCCAGGGCCCGCAGGCCCTGAGCGCGACGGACGCCTCCGCCCACGTCCACGATTTCGCCGACAGCCTCGAAGGCAAGGTCACGGGCCCCGGCAAGAAGCGGAAGTCCCAGAAGGTCAGCCCGACCGTCTCCGGCTGCGACCGGCACTACGGCTCCGCCAACGTCTGCGTGCCGACGGACTTCCCGCCGGCCGTGAAGGCGACGACGAAGGCCCGCTGCGACTGGCTGAAGAAGAACGACTACGGCCGCCTGGAGGTCAACGGCAAGGACGACCCGCTACGGCTGGACCCGAACCGGGACGGTATCGCCTGCGGTAAGGCGGATCCAATGAGGCGTTAGACGCCCTGAGGCGCGCGGGGCCGTATCGATATGCGGCTCCGCCGCCTGGGCGCGGCCAGCCACAGACGGCCCGCAGTTCCCCGCGGCGCTCAACCATCAACGGCGCTCCGAGCGGAGCGACATCGCGCGCTCCACGATGGCCACCAGTTGCTCGTGGTGCGCGCCCTTCCAGTACGCGCGCTTGCACGCGGTGCACTGCGCGAACACGTCGTACGACCGCTGCGTCCCGCCCTCCAGCTGGTCCGCCACCTCGTCCTTGGTGGCCGCCTTGAGCAGGCCGTTGCAGGCGGAGCAGCGGGTCCAGGGGCGTAGTTCGGGGCGGAACCGGTCGAGTACATCGCGGAGTTGGTCGTCGGGCCGTGTGCTGTAGACATACGCCCCGGCCCACAGCTCTCGGCGCCGCAGCAGCCCCCGGTCACGGCTCAGCATGACCCGCTGCTCGGCGGCCGAGAGCGCGGCGAGCGCCGGGTCGCCGATGTCCGTCGACTCGTACGCGGTGTCCACGCCGAGCAGACGCAGACGGCGGGCGAGGGTGCCGAGGTGGACGTCGAGCAGGAAGCGCAGGGGAGCGTCGGGCACCCGCTGGGGGCGCTGGACGGGGCGTACGGTCACGGACTCGCCCGCCGTCGGGATGTGCGACACCGGCACCTCGTGGCCGTCCACGACCAGGGTGCCGACCTCGGTCAGCGGGACGCCGAGGGACTCGACGACATGGCCGAGGGTCGAGACGCCGTCGGTGGTGACTGCGCCGGCGCCCGCGCGCCGTCCGTTGGGCAGGAACAGGCGCAGTTCGGGGGCGAACTCGACGTGGATCTCGGGACCGTTCACCTGGTCAGGATGTCACGGCGGACAGCTCGCGCCTCAGGTGATTTCCGCGGGAAGACCGTGCTCGATGACGTCCAGGGTGCGGTCGAGAAGGTCGAGGAGGTCGTCCTTGAAGTCGTTCTCGGCCCAGTACAGGGGGATCTCCGCAAGGCCGCCGATCAGGGACATCGTGTAGACCCGTGCCTCCAGGCTGTTCCGGTCGAGCCCGTTGCGGACGGCGACGGCCTCGGCGAGCATCCGGCCGGTGACCGACATGCTCTCCAGCATCCGGGACCGCACCGCCGGGACCTGGACCATGAGATGCGACCGCAGCCGGGCGGCCTCGGGCCCCTCCGCCGTCCCGGCGCTGATCGCCAGCCGCATGACGTACCGCAGCGACTCCCCCCACGGCTCGTCCGCCGGCCGCCTGCGCAGCTCGTCCAGCAGGATCGGGTCGTACTCGTCCGTGAGGACGATGTCCTCCTTCGTCGGGAAGTAGCGGAAGACCGTGGACGGCGACACCTCGGCGCGCTCGGCGATCTGCTCGATCGTCGTGGCGTCGTAGCCCTGCTCCTTGATCAGCGCGTACGTCGCGTCGCGGATCGCTGTCCGGGTCTTGATCTTCTTCCGCTCGCGAAGCCCCAGCTGGGGGCGGTCGGTCAGGGGAGAGGACTGTGCGGGGGTCATGGGGATCATTGTCGGGCACCGGCCCCCTCGACAGCCATGTGAGCGCGGAGGCGGCGTGACCAGCGCCGCGCCGACGTCCGTGGGGGCCCGACGACGTCCCCGGTGTTCCGGGGCGCGAAAAGGGCCACGGCTCGGAAGCCGTGGCCCTCGGGGGAGCCCTGCGCTGGGCTACGCGTGCTGGTAGGCCACCAGTGAGATGCCGACGTAGTGCGTGATGAACGCCGCCAGCGTCAAGGTGTGGAAGACCTCGTGGAAGCCGAACCAGCGCGGTGACGGGTTCGGGCGCTTGATGCCGTAGATCACGCCGCCCGCGCTGTAGAGGAGACCGCCGACGATCACCAGGACCAGCACCGCGATGCCGCCGGAGCGCATGAAGTCCGGCAGGAAGAAGACGGCCGCCCAGCCCATCGCGATGTAGCAGGGGGTGTAGAGCCAGCGCGGGGCGCCGACCCAGAAGACCCGGAAGACGATGCCGGCCGCGGCGGCGGCCCAGATGCCCCACAGCAGCCACTGACCCTTGGCCCCCGGCAGGAGCAGCATCGTCAGCGGTGTGTAGGTGCCCGCGATGATCAGGAAGATGTTGGCGTGATCCAGTCGGCGCAGGATGCCGTCCATCCGGGGGCTCCAGTTGCCCCGGTGGTACAGCGCGCTCACGCCGAACAGCAGACAGGCGGTGAGAGCGAAGATCCCGCAGGCGATCCGGCCTCTGGTCGAGTCCGCGAGGGCGGTGAGCACGAGGCCCGAGACGAGCGCGGCGGGGAACATCCCGAGGTGCAGCCAGCCGCGGAGCTTGGGCTTGATCTCGTCCGTGAGCTGCTGGGCGTGGTGTGCGATCTGGTGGGGCAGGGAGGGCGCGCCGGAAGCGCGGCCGGCGGCCGCCGTGTCCGGTTGCGCGTCGGGGACGGGCGCAGTCATGGGGGGCATCGTACCTACGGAACCGTAAGTTACGTATCAGCGCGGCGAGATGAGAGCCCGGAAGTGGCCATCCTCTCATGGGGTGCCCGCGCGGGGCGCACCTGGGGTGAAGCCGTGGTGACGCATCGAAAACATCTGGATGAGTGGCGATGCTCACGCCGCTCACCTGTGACGCCCTCTGGACATATGGGCGGACCCGTCGGATGATCAAATGAGTGCGGTCGACACCGGATGAGCGCGAAAGATCGGGACGGCGGATCCAGTCCATCCCGTTCGCGAAGCATCCGGGTCGCGGCCCCCACGGGGCATACAAGGGCATATTCACGACAAAATCCCTCTCTTAGGAGCAACCGTGGCGCGCGACATCGCGGCTCCCCCCGTCGTCCCCACCCACCACCGGGAGCTGGTCTCGTGGGTGAACGAGATCGCAGAACTCACGCAGCCGGACAACGTGGTCTGGTGTGACGGATCCGAGGCCGAGTACGAGCGTCTGTCCGAGGAGCTCGTCGCGAAGGGCACCTTCAGGAAGCTCGACCCGATCAAGCGCCCCAACTCGTACTACGCCGCCTCCGACCCGACCGACGTCGCCCGCGTCGAGGACCGGACCTTCATCTGCTCCGAGAAGGAGGAGGACGCCGGCCCGACGAACCACTGGATGGACCCCGCCGAGATGCGCGAGGTCTTCTCCGGTGAGAAGGGCGTCTTCCGCGGCTCGATGCGCGGCCGGACGATGTACGTCGTCCCGTTCTGCATGGGCCCCCTCGGCTCCAAGCTCTCCGCGATCGGCGTCGAGATCACCGACTCCGCCTACGTCGCCGTCTCCATGCGCACCATGACCCGCATGGGCCAGGCCGTGCTCGACGAGCTCGGGGAGGACGGCTTCTTCGTGAAGGCCGTGCACTCCGTCGGCGCCCCGCTGGAGCCCGGCGAGCAGGACGTCCCGTGGCCCTGCAACCAGACCAAGTACATCTCCCACTTCCCGGAGAGCCGCGAGATCTGGTCCTACGGCTCCGGCTACGGCGGCAACGCCCTGCTCGGCAAGAAGTGCTACGCCCTGCGGATCGCCTCCGTCATGGCCCGCGACGAGGGCTGGCTCGCCGAGCACATGCTGATCCTGAAACTGACCCCGCCGCAGGGCGAGTCCAAGTACGTGGCGGCGGCCTTCCCCTCCGCCTGCGGCAAGACCAACCTCGCCATGCTGGAGCCCACTATCTCCGGCTGGACCGTCGAGACCATCGGCGACGACATCGCCTGGATGCGCTTCGGCGAGGACGGCCGCCTCTACGCCATCAACCCCGAGGCCGGCTTCTTCGGCGTCGCACCCGGCACCGGTGAGCACACCAACGCCAACGCGATGAAGACCCTGTGGGGCAACTCGGTCTTCACCAACGTGGCGCTGACCGACGACAACGACATCTGGTGGGAGGGCATGACGGAGGAGACTCCGGCCCACCTGACCGACTGGAAGGGCAACGACTGGACGCCCTCCTCGGACGCCCCGGCCGCCCACCCCAACGCCCGCTTCACCGTCCCCGCCTCGCAGTGCCCGATCATCGCGCCCGAGTGGGAGGACCCCAAGGGCGTGCCGATCTCCGCGATCCTCTTCGGCGGCCGCCGCGCCACCGCCGTACCGCTTGTAACCGAGTCCTTCGACTGGAACCACGGCGTGTTCCTCGGTGCCAACGTGGCCTCCGAGAAGACCGCCGCCGCCGAGGGCAAGGTCGGCGAACTGCGCCGCGACCCCTTCGCCATGCTCCCCTTCTGCGGCTACAACATGGGCGACTACATGGCCCACTGGGTCGACGTCGCCAAGGACAAGGACCAGTCCAAGCTGCCGAAGATCTACTACGTCAACTGGTTCCGCAAGAACGACGAGGGCAAGTTCGTCTGGCCCGGTTTCGGCGAGAACAGCCGCGTCCTGAAGTGGATCGTCGAGCGCCTGGAGGGCAAGGCCGAGGGCGTCGAGACCCCGATCGGCATCCTGCCGACGAAGGACGCCCTGGACACCAACGGTCTCGAGCTGGCCGACTCCGACCTCGACTTCCTGCTCACCGTCGACAAGGAGATCTGGCGCGAGGAGGCCGCGCTCGTCCCCGACCACCTCAACACCTTCGGTGAGCACACGCCGAAGGAGCTGTGGGACGAGTACGAGGCGCTGGTGCGGCGCCTGGGCTGAGGCCCTCCTATGAGCTCCGCGGCCGGTTGGGATGCGCCCTGACCAGTGATCGTCACGGCCGGCCGCGGTGAGATACGGCGAAGCCGCGTACAACGGCGTGCGTGGCTCTGGGCCTGTCGTCGTGAACCCCGTCCGCCCCGACGGGGTTCACGACGACAGGCCTTCGTCTGTGCGGATGCTCGCCGTTGGTGGGTGTCGTGTGCGGGTCGCGTCGTGGCTGGTCGCGCAGTTTTTGCGCCCCTGGGTGGGCTACTGTGAACGGTCTTCCAAGTAGCGGGTGTGTGACTCCTGTCGCCTTGCCTCCGTCTCGCGTAGCCCCGCCGCCAGCTGCTCCGCCTCCTTCTTCAGCAGACCCAGCTGTCGCTCCAGATGCAGCTCCGGCGACTCCGTGCCCGGCGTCATCCGCGTCCACCACCGTGTCCGTACGAAGCTGTCGACGGCCTCCGGAAGATCGCGCCGCACGATCCGGGAGAGCACGTGCACGCCCTCCGGGTCGTGCGCCAGCAGCTCGGCGACCCAGCCGCGGTCGAGCAACGCGGCCAGTAGCTCGGTGAGTTCGCGGAGCCTTGCCGCGGCCGTGACCGACAGCTCGACGTCCCCCAGATAGCCGCGCAGCTTCTCGAAGTCGCCCCGCACCTCGTCGAGCTGGGCCGACGGGTCCGGGAAGTCGGGGGGCGCGGGCCGCTCCGGCGGGGCGATCAGCGCGCCCGCGCCGTACAGTCCCGCGACCACCACGGGCCAGTAGGGGCCGGCCACTCCCGTGAAGGTCAGCACGACGCCGACCAGCCCGCACGCGCTCCCGGCGATGTTCTTGCGGGACTCCAGATACGCCACTGCCTTACTGGTAGCCACGGATCTCCTCGAAGGCGCCGTCCAGCGAGCCCTCCTGGGCGTCGAAGAGACGGCCGCCGGTCAGCTCGGCGATGTGCTCCAGTTCGGACCGGTCGGAGTCGCCGAAGAGGATGGGGAAGACGGGCGTCTCCCGCCGGTCGCGGTCGAGCCCCGCGTAGAAGGCGTCGAAGTCGCCCGCCTCGGCGCCGGTGGTGTTCTCGCCGTCCGTCATCAGCACGATCGAGGTGAACGTGTCCTCGGAGCGTCCGGCGCCCAGATGCTCGTACGCCTTCTCCAGCGAGGTGTAGATCGCGGTGTCGCCCTCGGCGCTGAGCGCGTCGGTGTCCTCGCGGATGGCGTCCAGCCCGGTCTTCGGGCGGGCGGGCTCCACGACATGCGTGCGCACGCTCTTCACGTCCGACCCGAAGGGCATCAACGTGACCTCCTCGCGCTCGCGGAAGTCTCCGGTGAGGTCGGCGAGCGCCTTCTTCAGCTGTTCCAGCCGGTCGCCCTCCATCGAGCCCGAGGTGTCGAGGACGTAGACGGTCCTGGACGGGCGGCGCAGCTCGTTCTCGTACGAGTCGAGCAGGCCGTCGGCGACGGAACGGGTGCCCGGGAAGGGCAGTTCGCGCCGCCTGCCGGGGTCGAGGCCGGGCGCGGGAGGGACGGAGGCGACGACCGGGCGGCGATGGGTGCGCTCGGTGATCAGCCGCTGGATGCCCTCGGTGCGCAGGGCCTCGGTGAGGCGGCGGACGTCCTCGCGGGTCGCGGCGTTCGTCGAGGCGAGGGAGGAGAGCGGGTAGTCGGCGGTCACGACGCCGTCCTTGGGGCGGATCACGGTCAGGCCCGGGATGCCCTTGAGGACGGACTCGTAGTTGAGCAGGGCGTCGACGTTGCCGCGCCGGCCGTACGCCGCCGCCAGCCAGCCCGAGGAGCCCGATGTCAGCTTCTGCCCCTTGAAGAACTCCTTGAGGCGGGGCGTGGCCTTGTCGACGTCGGTGTCGGTGAGCGCGGACTGGGCGCCGGACAAAGCCGAGGCGACGGAGACGAGGGTGGCGAAGCCGGAGTTGGAGCGGGCGGGGTCGGTCATGCCGTAGGTCAGCCTGCCGTCCTGGACGGCCTGCTCGATCCGCGACCAGGTGACGTCCTCGGGCTTCCAGCCCAGCGAGCCGAGCGTCGTCGACCTGACCCCGATGGCGACCGGGCTCGACATGACCGGCGTCTCCGACACGACCTTCCTCGCCGCGTCGGGGCGCAGCCGCAGATAGTCGTTGGAGGACAGCCACAGGGCGTCGTACCGCCCGTCCGCCTTGCCCTTCGCCAGCAGTTCCACGGCGTCGAGGGTGCCCATGTAGGTGGGCCGGACCTTGATGCCGGTGTCGTCGGCGATCCGGTCGAGGACCGGGGCCATGTCACCGAGTTCGCTGGAGGCGAGGACGCGCAGGGTGCCCGGCTGCGGGGCGTTCTGGTCCGGAGCGTCGGCGGCCTTCTGCGAGGTGCAGGCCGTCAGCAGGGCCAGCGCGGCGAGCGCGGGCGCGAGAAGCCGTGCTCTCATCCGAGCCCACCCTCCAGCGCGCCCTGTGCACGACTGCGCTCCAGGTAGGCGCTCGCGTGCTCCAGTTCGGCGGTCAGGCTCTCCACCGTCGTCGCCATCGCCTCGGTCGCCTGGACCTTGTAGGTGTCGATGGCGTCGAGGGTGCGGTAGATCTGCTGGAAGGCGCTTCGCAGGGTCTCCGCACCCACCGCCGGGTCGGCGGCGATGCGCTGGATCTCCCCGCTCTGGCCCGCCAGCATCTCGGCATTGCCCCGGATGAGGTCCTCGGTCGTCCCGCGCAGGGCGTTGACCTGCTCGATGACCTTCTTCTGGTTGTCGAGCGCGGAAGCCAGCATCACCGAGATCCGCAGCGCCGAGACGGTCGTGGTCGCGGCCCGGTCGACGCCCTTGATCAACTCCTCGTTGTTGCGTCGTACGACGTCCATGGCGAGGTAGCCCTGCGCGCACACCGCGAGCTGGGTGAGCAGGTCCTGGTGCTTCTGCCGGACGGGGAAGAGGACGTCGGCCCGGAGCGAGTCCGCCTGCTGGGGGTCGCTCGCGTCCACCCCGGCGATGTGCTGCTCGACGGCGCTGTCCAGCGCCTCCGTCAGCACGACGTACTCCTGGAGCTTGCCCATGGACTCCCAGAGCCGCACCCGCTCGGTCTGGAGCGCCGCGTTGTCCCGCCGCAGCTCGTCCTGCCCGCCCCGCAGCGCCCCCACGATCTTGTTGAGGGTCCCCTGCGCGGAGGCGTACTTTGCGACGTGGTCGCGCAGCTTGTTGCCGCCGGGGAGCCGGGACAGGAACTTGCGCCCCTTGGCGGCGGGCAGATCCCGCGGATCCAGGTCCTCGACGACCCGCCGCAGCTCTACCAGCGAGCCCGCGACCTGCGCCTGGGCGTCGCCGCCGCGGTCGGGCAGGCTCCGGATGGTCCGCTCCAGCATGCGGTTGGACTGGGCGGCGGCGGTACGCATCTCGCCGGCGCCCAGCGCGGTGATCTCACCGACCTTGCCGGCGAACTCGGGGGAGCGGGCGTCGAGCGCCGCGAGCCCCTCGACGTAGGCGGAGGCCTTCTTGGCCATGTCGGTACGGACGGCGTCGTCGACCGGGACGAGCCCGCCGGCCTTCTCCCGCGGCACGGTGGCCACGGGCTCGGGCGGGGTGAGGACGAAGGTGTCGTCACTGCTGTTCATTGCGTTGCTGTCCCCCTTATCCGCGCGCCCGTCGCGCCAGTTCGTGCAGCACCTTCGAGGTGGGCACGGGCGCCTGGCGGACGCCGGTCAGCTTCTGCTTGAGGTAGGTGGTGTCCGAGGCGAACTCGGCGTCCTCGCCCTGCGGACGGAACCCGTGCCGCACCTGAAGCGCACGCAACTTCGCGTCCTGGGAGAGGAGTCCGGCGACGGCCTTGCCGTCCTCGGTGAGCGGTACGACGGTGTGGTCGCTGTTGACCGTGGTGTCGGGGTAGAGGACGACCAGGTCGTCGGGCTGCTGTCCGTCCGTCAGGAGGGAGGCGACCTGCGACTCGTAGACCACGACCAGCGGATTTCCGGCCCCGCTGACGAAGTCCCGGAAGGCGGCGTCACTGCTGGACTGCTGGGCGCCCTGGACGCTGACCAGCTTGTGCAGCAGCGGAGCGGTGCGGTCCACCTCGGCGTCGGTGGCGACGACCTTGCCGCCGTTCGCGACGTAGGAGGCGGCGGCGAGGTACAGGGCGCCGGAGTTCGACGTCTCGGGGTCGGTGCTCGACAGGTAGAGCGTGCCCGTCAACTCCCCGTACTTCCCGGTGCCCTTGAGCTGCTGCCAGGTGCGGTCGGCGCGGGCCGCGTCCAGATAGGCCGTCATCTTCAGCGTGCCCCGGTGGGACTCGTCCAGCGTCGCGAGACCGTTCCCCTCGAGCACCTCGGCGGCGTTCTTGTGCGCCACGACGACGAGGGGCGAGTAGAAGGGCCGGGGAAGGGTCCCCGTCACCTTGTACTTGGCGGCGAGTTCGTCGGCCGGCGCCCGGCTCGACGGCAGCGCGAGGTCGTACCCCTTGAGGTCCAGCCCCTCCATGGCCCACGACCCGGAGGTCTCGGCCTTCACGGTGTAGCCCTTGGCGGCGAGGGCTTCCACCACATCGGGATCGGCGAAGAACTCCGCCTTCTCCGACCCGATCACCGCGCGCACGGTCTTCGTTGCCGTGCCCTTGTCCTCATCACTGCGGCCCGCGACGACGGCAGCCACCACGCCACCGATCAGCAGCACCGCGAGGACTATTCCTGCGATTCGTCTCACGCAGGGGAGAGTGCTCGCGGAATCCAACGTTCCCCGTCAACGGGGATGAACGGCGGGTGTCATGCCGGTCCCGTTACAGCACGGGGAGACTGCAACGCCCCTGTCTTTCAGCTTCTAGGGGCGCGGGGAACTGCGCGACAAGCCACGACGAACCCGCAGCCGCCCGCGAACAGAACCACCTACGGCGAATCGCACGGCAGCCGACAGCACCACACAACCCGGCGTGAGCAAGACACCCGGCTCAGCCAACGCAGTGCCATGGCACCCGGTCCGCGCGTCGCTGCGGGTGCACGCGGACCGGGGCCGTTCAGGGGGGATCAGCCGACGCCGGTCAACTCCTGCGGCTCGGCCTGCGCGGCAGCATGCGCGTCCATACGCTCCGCGGCCAGAATCGCCACCGCCGTATCCGCACGAGACGCGGCGACGACCAGCGCCCGCCCGGCGAGGGCATGCGCACGGCGGTGCAGTGCCGCGAGCTTCGCCTGACCGCCGGAGGCACCCGCGCGGGCCGGCGCGGGGCCGCCCCGCAGTCGGGCCACCTGCTCGGCGAGCCGCTCGGCGGCCGCGTCGAGGTCGGTGGAAGGGGCCGCCTCGCGCAGCTCGTCCGTGACGGCGAGCAGTGCGGCGAGGTGGCCGGCGAGCTGGATGTCCAACTCCTCCTCGCGCGAGCGGTGAGGGAAGTCGGTGGTGTTGCCGGCCATCGTGCTGTGGACCGACTTGGTTCGGATCGGTTCGTACATGGGGATGGCCTCCTGTGCGCTGACAGGAAGCCATCCTAGCTTAGATTTCGTCTAAAGTTGAGCCGTTCACAAGACCGGACCGTCTCTTGCACACAGAGTGAGCGTCAGGGCTGGCTGTATCCGTCGAGGAAGCGCCCGATCCGGCCCACCGCGTCCCGCAGATCCGTGACCGTCGGCAGGGTGACCACGCGGAAGTGGTCCGACTCCGGCCAGTTGAAGCCACTGCCCTGGACGACCATGATCTTCTCGCTGCGCAGCAGGTCCAGGACCATGCGCCGGTCGTCCTTGATCTTGAAGACCTTGGGGTCGAGGCGCGGGAAGAGATACAGCGCCCCCTTCGGCCGCACACAGCTGACCCCGGGGATCTGGGTCAGCAACTCGTACGCGACATCCATCTGCTCCTTCAGCCGCCCCCCCGGCAGCACCAGGTCATTGATGGACTGCCGCCCGCTGAGCGCGGCGACGACACCGTGCTGACCGGGCATGTTCGCGCACAGCCGCATGTTCGCGAGGATGGTGAGACCCTCGATGTAGGAGTCGGCGTGGGCGCGCGGGCCCGAGATCGACATCCAGCCGACCCGGTACCCGGCGACCCGGTACGCCTTCGACATGCCGTTGAAGGTGAGGGTGAGCAGGTCGGGGGCGACGGCGGCGGTCGGGGTGTGCGTGGCGCCGTCGTAGAGGATCTTGTCGTAGATCTCGTCGGAGCAGACGAGGAGGTTGTGCCGGCGGGCGATGTCCGTCAGCCCCCGGAGCACGGCCTCGTCGTACACGGCCCCCGTCGGGTTGTTGGGGTTGATGATGACGATGGCCTTGGTGCGGTCGGTGACCTTGCGCTCGACGTCGGCGAGGTCGGGCATCCAGTCGGACTGCTCGTCGCACCGGTAGTGGACGGCGGTGCCGCCGGACAGGGAGACCGCGGCGGTCCACAGCGGGTAGTCGGGCGCCGGAACCAGCACCTCGTCCCCGTCGTCGAGCAGGCCCTGCATCGCCATGACGATCAGCTCGGAGACGCCGTTGCCGATGAAGACGTGCTCGACGTCGGTCTCGATGCCGAGGGTCTGGTTGTGCATGACGACGGCCCGGCGCGCGGCCAGCAGGCCCTTCGCGTCGCCGTACCCATGGGCCGTCGACACGTTGCGGAGGACGTCCTCCAGGATCTCGGGCGGGCACTCGAAGCCGAACGCGGCCGGGTTGCCGGTGTTCAGCTTGAGGATCCGATGCCCCGCCGACTCGAGCCGCATCGCCTCCTCGAGCACCGGGCCCCGGATCTCGTAACAGACGTTGGCGAGCTTGGTCGACTGGATCACCTGCATGTCAAGGAGCTTACGGCTGCGTAACGTCCGGTGGGCCGTGTTTTCCGACACGTGAGACGCGGCGGTTTGGGCCGTTATCGCCGGTAGCTGTCCCGAGGCCGCCCGCCGTCCCTACAATGCGCCCCCATGTCCATGCCACCTGAGCGCGAGAACGGGACGCCCCAGGGGCCGCCGAACGTGTACCACCCGCGGTCGGCGCCGCCCCCGGCCTACGAGGCGTACCCGGACCCGGCGGCCGCGCACGGCTGGGAGAACGCGTACGACGAGACGGCGGAACTGCCTCGGGTGGACGATGCCGGGACGGCCGAGGGCGCGGGTGCGCGAGGTGGGCGTAGGGCCGGGGGCGCGGGTGCGCGAAGTGGGCGTAGGGCCGGGGGCGCGGGCCGAGGAGCGCGCCGCAAGGCGCGGGCCCGGGGCTCGCGCCGCCTGGTGATCACGGCCGGCGTGGTGGGCGCGGTCTCGGCGGCGGCGCTGATCGCGGGGCTCTCCCTGTCCGGGTCGTCGCCGGAGGGCGCCTCGCGCGGCAAGCAGAGCGGTGACGGTACGAGCCCGACGGCGGGAGCTTCGACGGACCCGACCGGCGCCCCGCACGCCGAACCGGCCACGCCCCGCTCGTCCGGCGCCACCGCCTCGCCCCGCGCGGACGCTCCGGGCACCTCGCCGAGCGCCGCCGCCACCGACGAGGACGACAGGACCGGCAGTGCACCCTCAGCGACGCCCTCGACGCCCTCCGCCACGGGTGCTGCGCCCTCGACCCCGACCGCCACGGCGAGCACGGTCGCACCGGGCGGCAGCGGACGGGACGACCCGCCGGGGCGAGGGCCGGGGAAGACGAAGGGCCCCCGGTAGTGCGCAGGCGGCTTTGGCGGTCACCCCGCCGAAGCCGTACGTCTGTCAGCCCTTGACGCGCCGGGCGACCGCCCGGACGAGGTCGGTTTTGGCGACCTGGAGCGCGAACCCACCGCCGCTGCCCGGGGCAGGCTTGGCGTACCGGGGCAGGGCCCGGTGGCGCCACTTGGCGGGCGGCATGTTCTTCGGGAGCGCCGGCAGCGGTACGGACCAGCTGCCCAGCCGGAGTTCGCCGCGCCAGACGCCGAGCGGGAGTTCGGAGACGGGGACGCGGATGACGAACGCGCCGCCGGCCTCGGGACGCCGGGCCGGCCGGTGGGACACCGAGCCTCCCTGCCCGTCCGTCAGGGTCACGGTGAGGGCAGGGGCGCCCTCCGGGTGGCCGGCGAGCGTGCAGCGGCCGGTGAACTCCAGCTCCGTGGGGGCGTCCGGGGCCCACCGGACCGCGCCGTCGAGGCGGAGCCGCGACGCCACCGTGTGCTTGCGTTCGCCGATGTCGAGCGTGAAGTTGCCGTGCGGGTGGGTGGTGTAGAGGGTGACGGCGCGCAGGCCCTCGGCGGTGTCCACGACATGTGTCGCGGCCTTGCCGGACACGTCGTCGGCCCGCTTGCTGCCGACACGGACCTCGCGGGTGATGCCCTGGGCGCCGATGGCGAGCGAGATGTCCCACAGCCCGTCGCCCAGCGCGCTGCCGTCGGCGGCCGTGGTGATGTCGACGGCGGCCTCGAACCCCGCCCGGTCGTAGGTGTAGCTCCCCTCGTCCTCGCCGGCGCCCGCACCGGGGGTCGCGGTGTGCGTGACGGGCAGCCGGAACTCCACCTTGCTGTCGCGCTCGCGCAGGACCAGCTCGGTGGTGACGTCACGCGTCTCGACGCGGTGCAGATAGCCGTGCCCGGCGAGGTGCAGCACGGTGCCGCGCAGGTCGGCGCGGGTGACGCGGTGGCGCACGCCGAGCTGGGCGGTGACGTCGTAGCAGTCGTCGGGGATCGCGCGGGCGGGATCACGGAGGAAGGGGTAGCGGGCGAGGGCCCGGCCCGCGTCGACGAGCACGGGCGTCGCCACCTTGCCGCGCGCCAGCTCCCGCTCGAACCGCACCAGGTCGAGCAGCTCGTCGAGCATCCGGTGGCGTACGAGGTGGAGCCGCAGGCGGGCCATGGCCGAGAGCTGGTCGTTCAGCCCTTCGTGCCAGAGCGGTTCGATGCTCTCCGCGAGACGGGCGAGGGCCTTGTCCTGCTCGGTACGCGGCTCGCGGGCCAGGTGGCCGAGGAGCTGCTGGACCTCGACGGTGAGGTGCCGGTGTGCCAGGTGGTCGCGACCGGGGCCGGGCGGGACGTTCTCCAGGATCATGTCGACCACACGCGGCAGGAAACGCAGCCGGGGCTCGGTCCCGCCCGTGCGCAGGGTGATGTTGCCCGCGTCCTCCCGGCGCACCCAGTACAGGCAGTCGTAGGAGGCCAGGACGGAGATGCCCGCCGCGTGCAGATAGGCGGGGCCCACGAAGAGCTGGTCCTCGCCGATGGAGAGGTCGGTGGGGAAGCGCAGGCGATGGCGCTCCAGCAGCTCCCGGCGGAAGAGCTTCATGGGGTTGAGCGTCCAGTACACCCGGGAGGAGAAGACGTCGGTCTTCGGCTGGTCGCGCCGGAACATCGAGGTCGGTGCCCCGCGCCCGCCCTCGCCGACCATCTTGCCGAGCACGACGTCGGTGCCGTTCTCCTCGGCCATCGCCACCATGCGCTCCAGGGCCTCGGGCCCCAGGTGGTCGTCGGCGTCCAGGAAGAACACGAACCGTCCGCGCGCGTGGTCGAGTCCGAGGTTGCGGGGTGCTGAGGGGCCGCCGGAGTTCTCCTGCCGGAAGACGCGCAGCAGCCGCGGGTAGAGGCCGGCCAGCCGGTCGAGTTCCTCGGCCGTCCCGTCGGTGGAGCCGTCGTCGACGACCAGGATCTCCAACTGGTCCCGACCGATGGTCTGTTCCGTGACCGAGGTGATGCAACGCGTCAGATACGGCATTGCATTGTACGCGGCGACAATTACCGAAACGGCAGGGCCAGTCATCGTCACGATCTCCATGAATTGCGGGGCACACCCCGTTTTTCCTGGATGGCTCATAGATTGGCCGATTGGATGCGGTAAGGCACCATTTGCGGGGAGATTTGCCGACAGAGCTGTGAAGATATCACGACCGTCGGGTGCCTATGAGGTGACCTTGTCAACTTCTCCGTGGGCGTCCTGCGCCGTCGGCCCGGCACTTCTCGTCCCCCGTGATAGGGAAAGCCCTACGGACTGAACCCGTCGGTAATCAAGTCCTTGTCCCCACCCCCCTCCTGCGTGAGAATGCGCATGACAAAAGTGCGGGTGACCGGAGATTTTCCGGTCACCCTCCTCGTATGAGGGGACCCCCACATGAGAAAACCTCTCGGCGCCGCCCTCCTCGCCCTGGCGATAGCCGGGGCCGGCGCCGCACCCGCGGTCGCGGCTCCCGTGGACTCGGCCGCTTCCTTCGGCAAGGGCGTGGACACGGGCTCGGTCACGTCGGTGGTCAATGACACCGTCGCCACCACCGCGGACACCCTCGGCCAGGTCCTGAACGGTCCCAAGGCCAAGGCCGTGAACTTCGCCGGCACCGTCGCGCTCAGCAACTGTTCCGGCTCTGTCGTCCGCTTCCCGGACTCGGAGGACAACGACCCGGCCCTGGTCATGACCAACGGCCACTGTCTGGAGACCGGCATGCCGGGCCCCGGCGAGGTCGTGGTCGACCGGGCCTCCAGCCGTACGTTCAGTCTGCTCAATGCCTCGGGCAGCCGGGTAGCCACGCTGCGGGCCAGCAAGATCGCTTACGGGACGATGACCGACACGGACGTCGCCTTCTACCAACTCACCACCACGTACGGGCAGATCAAGAGCTCGTACAGCATCAACCCGCTGACGGTGGCCGACACCCACCCGGTCAAGGGCACCGCCATCACCGTCGCCTCCGGTTACTGGAAGCGGCTGTACAACTGCAACATCGACGGGTTCGCGTACCAGCTCAAGGAAGGCGACTGGACCTTCAAGGACTCGGTCCGCTACACGTCCGCCTGCAACACCATCGGCGGCACGTCCGGCTCCCCCGTCATCGACCAGGCCACCAACCAGGTCGTCGCCGTCAACAACACCGGCAACGAAAGCGGCGAGCGCTGCACGGTCAACAACCCGTGCGAGGTCGACGAGAGCGGCAACGTCACCGTCCGCCAGGGCATCAACTACGCCCAGCAGATCTACCAGATCCACGCCTGCTTCGGCGTCGACAACAAGCTCGACCTGAGCGCGAGCGGGTGCGTGCTGCCCAAGCCGTGACCGGCTGGGACAGGTGCCAGGTCCTGGACACGGCCTAGGAGGTTCTACGGACCGCCCGTCCCGCCAGTACGTCCGTGCGGCGGCCGTCCTCGACCACGAAACGGCCGTCGATCAGGACGTGCGGGATGCCCGTCGGTAGCGTGCGCGGCTCCTCGAAAGTGGAGCCCGCCGCTACCGTCGCCGGGTCGAACAGCACCAGGTCCGCCCGATGTCCCTCGCGGACCAGCCCCCGGTCCGCCAGCCGCAGCCGCGCCGCCGGCCGCCCGGTCAGATGGGCCACGCACTCCTCCAGGGACAGCACCCCCAACTCCCGTACGTACCGGCCGAGATAGTGCGGGAACGTGCCGTACGCCCGCGGATGCGGCTTCGTGCCGCGCAGGATGCCGTCCGAGCCGCCCGTGTGGACGCGGTGCCGCATGATCGTCCGTACGTTCTCCTCGTGGCCGACGTGCTGGAGGATCGTCGAGCCCAGCCGGTCCTCCAGGAGCAGCCGCCGGGCCGTCACCCAGGGGGCCTCGCCCCGCGCGTCCGCCGACTGCCGGACCGTACGGCCGACGAAGTCCGCGAGCGCCGGGTCGCTCACGCCCGAGATCTCGATCGTGTCCCACTCGATGGGCACGCCGTGGCAGCCGTCCGCGCCGAGGACCTCCATGTGGTGGCGGATCCGCCCGGCGGTGTCGTCGTCCGACAGCCGGGCCAGGATCGCCTCGGGGCCGCCCTCGCTCGCCCAGCTCGGCAGCATGGCGACGAGGGTCGTGCAGCCGGGGGTGTAGGGGTACGTGTCCAGGCTGATGTCGGCCCCGTCGTCGAGTGCCTTGTCCAGCAGGGACAGCAGCTCCGGCGCACGGCCCTTGTTCACACCGAAGTTCATGGTGGCGTGGGCGAGATGCAGCGCGCAGCCCGCCTGTCTCGTCAGGGCCACCATCTCCTCGTACGCCTCCAGGGCCCCGGCCCCGTAGGAGCGGTGGTGCGGGCAGTAGTAGCCGCCGTACGACGCCACCACCCGGCACAGCTCCGTCAGCTCGGCGTCCTCGGCGTACATGCCCGGCGTGTACGTCAGGCCGGACGACATGCCGACCGCTCCCTGCGCCATGCCCTCCGCGACCAGCTGCCGCATCCGGTCCAGCTCGTCCGGCGTCGCCTCGCGGTCCTCCCAGCCGACGGCGAGCGCGCGGATCGTGCCCTGCGGGACGAGGTACGCCGCGTTCACGGCGATGCCCTGACCGTCGAAACCGGCGTCGAGGCGGTCCAGGTACTCGCCCACCGTCCGCCAGTCGAAGTCGATGTCGTCGCCGGAGCCGTTCCAGCCGGTGATCGCGCGGCGGACCTCGGCGAGGGTGCGGTCGTCGACGGGGGCGTACGACAGCCCGTCCTGCCCGATGACCTCAAGGGTGACCCCCTGCGCGGCCTTCGCGCTGTGGTCGGGGTCGCGCAGCAGCTCCAGGTCGCTGTGGGCGTGCATGTCGATGAAGCCGGGGGAGAGGACGAGGCCCTCGGCATCCAGCTCCCGGCGGGCCCTGGGGCGTTGACAGCCCGCGGCGGCCGCCTCCTGGACGATCGTCACGATCCTGCCGCCGTCCACCACCACGTCGGCGCGGTAGGAGGGACCGCCGCTGCCGTCCACTACGTCCGCGTCCCTGATCACCAGCTCTTCCATGACCCGCCTCCCCTCTACCCCGTGTCCCCTAGAAGAACGTGCGGATGTATGCGACGACCGTCCCGTCCGCCTCCGCGACCGGAATCAGCTGCCACTTGTCGAACGACGTGCACGGGTGCGACAGCCCCAGGCCGAGCCAGTCCCCGACCTCCAGGTCCGCCTCCCCGGTCGTCCGCAGCCACGCGTGCTGGTCGGACAGGGCGGTCACCGAGACACCGGTGGCCGGGCGCTCGGCGCCGTCGCGGCGGACCACCTGGGCGAAGGGCAGATCGAGGTCGTAGGCCGCGTCGCGCTTGCCCGCGTTGACGAAGGCCTGGTCGGGGGAGGGGCGGGAGACGACCTGGGTCCAGAGGCGGAAGGCGGGTTCGAGGGCGCCCTCCTCGGGGACCCGGTTGAACGGGGTCAGCTTGCGGTAGTGGCCGTCGTCGTGCGAGACGTACGCGCCCGAGCGCAGCAACTTCAGTACGGGGGCGGACAGTTCGGGGATCTCGGCGAACACGTCCGCCACCGCGTCGAACCAGGCGCTGCCGCCCGCGCTGACGACGATCTCGTCCAGCCCCGCGAAACGCCCCGCCTTGTCGAACTCGGCGGCCAGCGCGAGCAGCCGCCGCAGCCAGGCGCGCACCCGCTCGGGGTCCGCCTGCGGGACCTCGCCCTCGTACCCGGCGACGCCGACCAGCCGCAGCGTCGCCACGGCGGCCACCGCGTCCGCTACGGCCGCGCACTCCGCCTCCGTACGGACGCCGGTACGGGCGCCGTCGCCGGCCGCCAGCTCGACGACGACGTCCACCGGGCGGGTGGCACCGGCGTCGCGCAGGGCCGCGTCCATCAGTTCCACGCCGCGCACGGAGTCGACGTAGGTGATGAGGCGGAAGTCCTTGTCGGCGGCCAGCTCGGTCGCGATCCAGCGCAGCGCGGCCGCGTCGACCAGTTCGTTCGCGAGGAAGATCCGCTGGATGCCGTACGCCCGCGCCACCCGCACCTGGTGCGGCACCGCGAGGGTGATGCCCCAGGCACCGTGCTCGATCTGCCGCTGGAACAGCTGGGGCGCCATGGAGGTCTTGCCGTGCGGGGCGAAGGCGAGGCCATGGCGGACGGCGTACGTCTCCATGAGGTCGAGGTTGTGCTCCAGACGCTCGGCGGAGAGGGCGAGCACGGGGGTGGCGAAACCGTCGGTGAAGAGATTGCGGCGCTGGGCGGCGAGCTCGGCGACGGTCAGGCCGTCGGCGTCCGGGGGGAGGCCCTTGAAGCGGTGGTCGACGCGTTCCTCTCCGAGGCGGGCGAGGGCGTCCGCGGGGCTGTCGGCTGTCATGGGGCCTCCCTGATCGAGCCTGTTGCACATCTTGCAACGACCATTGCGTATATCGCTTACCGCTGTCTAACATCTCGGCCAACCGCGGGTCAACGGAGCCGCCGATCCACCCGCACAAGCCCTGGAGCTACGACCATCGTGACCCTCACCGGACCCTGCAACGCCCCCGACGTCGTGGACGTCGTCGCGCTCGGCGAGTCCATGGTCACGTTCCTGCCCACGCGGCCGGGGCGCCTCGCCGACGTGCCGTCGTTCGAGCGGGCGATCGGCGGCGCGGAGTCCAACGTCGCCTGCGCACTGGCTGCCGCCGGCTACCGCACGAGGTGGGTCAGCCGAGTCGGCGCCGACGGGTTCGGCGACCATCTCGTCGAGGCGATCGGGAGGTACGGCGTCGACGTCGTGTCCGTGCGGCGGGATCCGAGCCGTCCCACGGGCGTGTACTTCCGCACGGCCGGGGACAGGGGCACGGACGCGCATGAGGTGGCGTACTACCGGGCGGGGTCGGCGGCGTCGGCGATGTCCGTGGCCGACGTGGACCTGGACGCCGTGCGTTCGGGGCGGGTGCTGCATCTGTCGGGGATCACGGCGGCGTTGTCGGAGGGGTGCCTGGAGCTGCTGCGCGAGCTGACGGCTCCCTACGAGGGGCGCCCGCTGATCTCGTTCGACGTCAACTACCGGCCGGGGCTGTGGGGAGACGGCGAGGGACCTCGCGTACTGCTGGAGTTGGCGCGCCGGGCTGATGTGGTGTTCGTGGGGGAGGACGAGGCGGAGCAGGCGTGGGGAATCTCGGGCGGACCGGAGGCGGTGCGGGCCGCGTTGCCGGAGCCGGGGGTGTTGGTGGTGAAGCAGGGGGGAGCGGGGGCTACGGCATTCGTGTCGGCCGCGGGTGACGGTGGGCTGGTCGCGCCCACGCGGGGGAGCCGCAAGTGTCACAGGCCCGCATCCCTTGGGCTGTCCGGCGCCCCGACGACGCATGACGCGGCCGCTCGCCCCACCCAGCCTGGAGACGGCGGTCTCTCGCTGCCTGTGGATGGTCGGCCCGCTCAGCCTGCGAGCAGTCGTCAACCGCAGCCTTCGGCCGCTCGCTCCGCCCTGCCTGCGGGTGGTCGGCCCGCTCAGCCTGCGAGCAGTCGTCAACCGCAGCCTTCGGCCGCTCGTCCCGTCCTGCCTGTGGATGGTCGGCCCGCTCAGCCTGCGAGCAGTCGTCAACCGCAGCCTTCGGCCGTTCGCCCCGTCCTGCCTGTGGATGGTCGGCCCGCTCAGCCTGCGAGCAGTCGTCAACCGCAGCCTTCGGCCGCTCGTCCCGTCCTGCCTGCGGGTGGTCGTCCCGCTCAGCCTGGGGACGGCGGTCTCGTGCTGCCTGCGGACGGCGGTTCCGCGCAGCCTTTTGGTAGTCGTCCCGCGCTGCCTGTGGATGGTCGTCCCGCCCAGCCTGGGGACGGCGGTCTCGCGTTGCCTGCGGACGGCGGTTCCGCGCAGCCTTTTGGTAGTCGTCCCGCGCTGCATGCGGATGGTCGCCCCGCCCAGCCTGCGGACGGCCGTCCCATCCAGCCTGGGGGCAGCCGTCCCAGCCAGCCTGCGGGCAGTCGTGCCGCTGGGGCGGCGCCCGTCCCGCAGAGAGGCGGCACGCCGTCAGCGCCGGGCTGCGCGGCTCACCCCCGCTCAGGCGCGACGCCGGGCGCCCCACAGCCCACGGCGTTCGTGCCGTCCCCCCACGTCCACATCGCGGCAGCGACAGGTGCCGGTGACGCCTTCGCGGCCGGGTTCCTTTCCGCCACCCTCCGTGGGTTGCCCGTACGGGAGCGGCTGCGGCACGGGCACCTCTGGGCGGCAGCCACCCTCACCGCCCCCGGTGACCTCGCCGCACCCCCGTCCCGCGACATCGCCGACCGTCTGGTCGCCCTCGACGACGCCGCGTGGGAGAAACTTCGACTCGGCCCCGGCTGGACGCAAGCCGCTGAGAGGGCCGACGAGGAGGGACGTACGCCATGAGTCAGACCGTCGACCGCGCGCTCAGCATCCTGCCGCTGCTCGCGGAGGGCCCCGCCGACCTGGGCCAGGTCGCCGAGCGGCTGGGGGTGCACAAGTCCACCGCCCTGCGGCTGCTGCGTACGCTGCACGAACACGGGCTCGTCTACCGCCAGTCCGACCAGCGCTACCGCCTCGGCGCCCGCCTCATCGCCCTCGCCCAGGAGGCGATGGAGAACCTCGACATCCGCGAGATCGCCCACCCCCATCTCGTGCGGCTGAACGAGCAGTGCGGGCACACCGTGCACCTCGCCGTGTACGAGGAGGACGAGGTGCTGTACATCGACAAGGTGGAGAGCCGGTACCCGGTGCGGATGTACTCGCGGATCGGGAAGCCGGTGGCCATCACCGTCGCCGCCGTCGCGAAGCTGCTGCTCGCCGACCGGCCCGAGCACGAGCGCCGTGTCCTCGCCGAGAAGCTCGACTACCCCATGTACACGGCCCGTTCGACACCGAGTCCGGATGCCTTCCTCAGGGAGCTGGCCAAGGTGCGCGACCAGGGCTGGGCCACCGACCTCGGTGGCCACGAGGAGTCCATCAACTGCGTCGCCGCGCCGATCCGCGGTGCCGACGGCCGGGTCGTCGCCGCCATGTCGGTCTCCGCGCCGAACGTCGTCGTCACCGCCGACGAACTCCTCACCCTGCTCCCCCTGGTGCGCCGTACCGCGGACGACATCAGCGGCGAGTACTCCGGCAGGAACACAGTGAAACAGTGAAAGGGCCCGCATGACCGAGAAGATCGCGCTCACCCCCAAGACCCACACCACCCCGCCCGCCAAGTTCTCGCACGGTGTGAAGAAGGGGAACATCCTCCAGGTCGCGGGCCAGGTCGGCTTCCTCCCCGCGGTCGAGGGGCAGCCCCCGACGCCCGCCGGCCCCACCCTGCGTGAGCAGACCCTCCAGACCCTCGCCAACGTCAAGGCGATCCTGGAGGAGGGCGGCGCCTCCTGGGACGACGTGATGATGATCCGCGTCTATCTCACGGACGTCGCCCACTTCGCCGAGATGAACGACCTCTACAACACCTACTTCGAGGAGCAGGGGTTGACCCAGCCGCCCGCCGCGCGCACGACCGTGTACGTCGGGCTGCCGGCCGGCCTCCTCATCGAGATCGACGCGCTGGCCGTACTCGGCTGACGCCACCGCCTCCTCAACCCCCGCACGCCGTACACGGCATGGTGTCCGTCACCCCTGGGACGCCATGCCGCGATCCACCCTGCCCGAAAGCCGCATGTACTTACCCAGAGGACCCCCTGATGTCCCCCTTGTCCCTCACGCTCGCCGCATCCGCCCCAGCCGGAACACCACCCCACACCGGCGGACTGCTCCTCCTCATCGACGGTACGGCCGGACTGCTCACGGTCGCCGCCATCGGCATCGCGCTGCTGCTCTTCCTGATCATCAAGACGCGCCTCCAGCCCTTCGTTGCCCTGCTCGCGGTCTCCATAGCCGTCGGCCTCATGGCCGGCCTGTCCGTCACCGAACTCTTCGGCACCGTCCAGCGGTCCGACGCCGTGTCGACCATCGAGTCCGGCATGGGCGGCATCCTCGGCCATGTCGCGATCATCATCGGCCTGGGCACCATGCTCGGCGCGATCCTCGAAGTCAGCGGGGGCGCCGAGGTGCTGGCGTCGCGGCTGCTGAACCTCTTCGGCGAGAAGAGAGCGCCCCTGGCCATGGGCCTCACCGGCCTGATCTTCGGCATCCCGGTCTTCTTCGACGTCGGCATCTTCGTCCTCGCGCCGCTCGTGTACGCCGCCGCCAAGCGCTCGGGCAAGTCCGTCCTGCTGTACTGCCTGCCGCTGCTGGCGGGCCTGTCGATGACGCACGCCTTCCTGCCCCCGCACCCGGGTCCGGTCGCGGCGGCCGGTCTGCTCCATGTCGAGCTGGGCTGGGTCATCCTCATGGGCATCGTCTGCGGTATCCCGGCGGTGCTGGCCGCGTGGGCGTTCTCCGCCTGGATCGGCAAGCGGATCTTCGTGGCCGTGCCGCAGGACATGGTGGAGGCGGCGGACGAGGCGAAGCGGGCGGTCATCGACGAGCAGCGCAAGGCCGGAGTCGAGCCCCAGGAGACGCCCGTCCCGCTCGGCACGGTCCTCGGCATCATCGGCACGCCGCTGGTGCTGATCCTCGCCGCGACCTTCTCGTCGATCGCGCTGGACCCCTCCACCACTCGTTCGGTGGTCGAGTTCTTCGGCAACCCGTTCGTGGCGCTCACGATCGCCCTGTTGCTGGCGTACTACCTGCTGGGCATCCGGCGTGGCTGGTCCCGCAAGTCCCTGGAGACGGTGTCGACCTCGTCCCTGAAGCCCGTCGGCAACATTCTGCTGGTGGTCGGTGCGGGCGGTGTCTTCGGCGCCGTCCTCAAGGCCAGCGGTGTCGCTCAGGCCCTGTCCGACACCTTCAACGACGTGGGCCTCCCGGTCATCGTCCTTTCCTACCTGATCTCGGTGGTCCTCCGCGTCGCCCAGGGCTCGGCCACGGTCGCCATCGTCACGACGGCCGGCATCGTCGCCCCGCTCCTCACCGAGGGCGACCACTCCCAGCCCTTCGTCGCCCTCGTCATCATGGCCATCTCGGCCGGCTCGATCTTCGCCTCCCATGTCAACGACGGTGGCTTCTGGATCGTGGCCAAGTACTTCGGCATCAGTGAGCGGGACACGCTGAAGACGTGGACGGTGCTGGAGAGTGTGCTGTCGGTGGCCGGGTTCGTGGTGGCGGCGGTGCTGAGCCTGTTCGTGTAGCGGCGGCCCGGCCGGGGCCGCCCCCCCGCCTTCGGTCCGAAGGGCCTCGTCCTCGAACGCCGGACAGGCTGAAAACGCCCGGAGCGGTGCCTGATCACGTCGGTGTCTGTGAATCTTCGTGTAACGATGCGGGGGCTGGTTGTGCGGGACACAGGGTTGTCGACCATACTGCTCGGCTGTGGAGCAGCGCATAGGTTCAGGCAGCCAGCCCCTGGAGGGCGCCGGGTTCGATCCGGCCTTCATCCCCGGGCTCCCCTCACCCGCGTCCCCCGCGCCGGAGGGCGCGAAGAAGGAGGACGCCGAGGAGCCCGAGGCGAAGGTCGATGACGAGGGCGGCGAGGAGACCGACACCGACGTCGAGGGGACCGACACCGACGTCGAGGGGGATCGTGACGTCGACGAGCCGCCCGCCGACGGTCCCGTCTTCGAGGCCTCCGACCGCCGCGCCCGGATCGTCGCCGACCACTCCGGCGTACGGCTCTCCCTGGACGACCAGGAGTGCGAGTTCCGCTGGGACGAGATCGGTGCCGTGGAGACCGAGGCGCCGCGCTTCGGGAAGCGGTACACCGTCACCGTGCACACTCCTGACCGCCGTTGGTACCCGATCGAGATCGAGGCGACGGCCAGGAGCCGGTTCACGGAGTGGGACGAGCAGTTGGACGCGGTCCTCGACGCCTACTTCGAAGACGGTGCCGAGGCCACCGAGGGTGCCGAAGCCGTCGAGGAGTCCGACGCCTCGTAGCGGCGCGCTAGCTACAGTACTGGGCTTCCTTGCCGATCGACCGGTACATACAGTCGGCGTTCTCCAGCAGCTGCAACACCGCATCCCGGTTCCGGGACGTCTCCCGCTCGATCACCTCGTCGGGCGGGTAGAAGCCCCCACCGCCGCTGGACGACGGGTACATCTCGAAGGTGTACGCGAAGATCTTCTGGCTGCCCCACAGCCAGTCGTCGATCGATCCGTCGGTGATGTACAGGTCGCTGGCCTGCTCCGCCGTGTAGCCGTTGCTGGCCGCCATCTTCTGCCCGACCGCGGCGAAGGCGTTGCGGTCGTCGGCGGTCATCCCGGTCGTCGTGTCGGAGTACGTGTACCCGAACGGCCACAACACCAGCTCGCTGTACGTGTGGAAGTCGACGCCGGCCCTGATCTGCTGGACCCCGCCGACGACACGGCTGCGCACGAAGTTGGCGACGACCTTGACCTCCGGCGCCGACTCGGCGGACGCGCCCCGGTAGGTGTCCGAGGACGCCGACCCCGAGGAACCGCCGCAGCAGCCCCACCGATGGGCCCAGTTCCGGTTGAGGTCGGTCCCGACCGCCGACGAACCGGAGTTGGGCTGCCGGTTCTTGCGCCACGACCGGTAGGAGCCGGTGGCGATGTCGTACTCGCCGCCGTCCGGGTTGAGGTCGGGGACGATCCAGATCTCACGGTTGTTCACCATGCTGGTGACCCGGGAGTCGCTGCCGTAGTCGGAGGTCAGCTCGCGCAGCAGATAGAGCGCCATCTCGACGGTGAGATGCTCGCGGGCGTGCTGGTGGTGGGTGAACAGGACCTCCGGCTCCGACTCGTCCGTCCCGACGTTGTCGCTGATCTTGATCGCCACGATGTTCCGGCCCTGGTGCGACGTACCGATGACACGCTGGCTCGCGATCGAGGAGTTGGCCGAGACCAGTGAGTTGATCTCGCTCGTCATCTCCGCGTAGTTGTGGTACCGCGAGTCGCCGGACGGGAAGTCGTAGAGCCGGACGTCGTCCTCGCCTGCGGACCGGTCGGGGACCGCGCCGAGCGGGGTGACGTCGTAGCCGAGGGTCTTCAGCTTCTTGATCTGGTCCGCGCGGCCGGAGACGACGACGCCGTGGCCATGGGCCTCGTCCACGGTCACGCCGGTCCGCTGAAGTGCCGTGCGGTCCTTGGCGGTCGAGTGCATGTGGACCTCGTACTGCCGGATGTCGTCCGTCGAGGGAGCCGCCTTTGCGGCGCTGTCGGCGTTCGCGGACACGTTCGCGGAGAGGGGTGCCGCGAGGGCGAGGGCGAGCAGTGCGGCGAGCGCGGCGGTACGTCTGCCGCTACGGGTGCCGGAGCCGCGTATGCGAAGTCGCATGAAGTCTCCTTGTGGGAGCGGGGGGTGGGGTTCAGTGCGACGTACTGCGTGGTGCGGGTGTGGCGCTCATCGTGGGCTGCTGGCATGAGCAGGTCAAGAGCGAGCCGTTGGTGGCGGCGTGAATCATTCGAAAATCAGCCGCGCAGTGTACGCGTGCCGCCTCCGTGCGGAGCGGTCCCGGGCGAAGTCCACCCGAGGGTGTGATTCGGGCGTGCGGACCGGCGCGGGGGGCGGGAAGGGTGAGGAACCGCGCAAGGGGGGGAGCGGTGGGAGCGACGGCTTAGGCGGGGACCGGCGCACCCTCCGACTCCCCGACCCCCCTTCGACACCACCACCCCCAGAGGAACGGCTGATCATGGGCGGATCAGCGCCACGACGGGACCACCGGCTGCCGGTCGAGACGACCAGCTTCGTCGACCGGCGCGGCGAACTCGCCGCCGGACGCGAGCTGCTGGCCAGGACACGGCTGGTCACGCTGACCGGTCCGGGCGGCGTCGGCAAGACCCGCCTCGCCGCGCGCATCGCGGCCGCGGTACGGCGCACCTTCCCCGACGGCGTGCGCTTCGTGCACCTCTCCGGCCTGGACGATCCGGCACTCGTCCCGCTCGCCGCCGCCGACGCGCTCGATCTGCACGACCACTCCGCACGACCGCCGCTGCACGCGCTGGTGGAACGGTTGCGGGACCGCAGGCTGCTGTTGCTGATCGACAACTGCGAACACCTGCTGCCGGCCTGCGCCGAACTCGCCGCGGCACTGCTGCACGGCACCACCGGCGTACGGATCCTCGCCACCAGCCGCCACCGCCTCGGTCTCACCGAGGAACACCTCCTCGACGTAACGCCCCTGCCGGTCCCCGACCCGGACGGCGACCTCACCAGCCCCGAGGGCTACCCGGCCCTGGCCCTCTTCGCCGACCGGGCCGCCGCCGTGGTCCCCGGCTTCCGGCTGACCGCCGCCAACCGTGGGGCCGTCGCCCGTCTCTGCCGCCGCCTCGACGGACTTCCGCTCGCCATCGAACTCGCGGCGGTCCGCATGCGCGTGCTCGACGTGGAGCAGCTCCTCGACCGCCTGGACGACCGCTACCGCCTCCTCACCGGCGGCAGCCCCGCGGCCCTGCCCCGCCATCAGACCCTGCGGGCGGCGGTCGACTGGAGCCACGAACTGTGCACCGAACGGGAACAGTTGGTGTGGGCGCGGCTGTCGGTGCTGGCGGGGAGCTTCGATCTGGAGACGGCGGAGGCGGTGTGCGCAGGGGAGGCCTCCTCGGGGGGTGCGGCGGCGCTCACCGGTGACGACGTCCTCGACGCCGTCACCGGCCTCGTCGACAAGTCCGTACTCTCCCGGGAGTCCGGCCCCGACGGCATCCGCTACCGCCTCCTCGACACCCTCCGCCACTACGGCCTGGACCGCCTGCGCCGGCTGCCCGACGAGGAGCCCGCGGCCCGCCGCCGCCAGCGGGACCGGATGCTGAGCCGGGCCACCGCCTGCGAGCGGGCCTGGTTCGGGCCCGGGCAGCGGGAGATCGTCGCCCGGCTGCGCGCCGACCAGGACAACCTCCGCGCCGCCCTCGACTTCAGCCTCACCGCCCCGGACGAACGCCTCGAAGGCCTGCGCCTGGCCGGCACCCTGTGGTTCTACTGGCACGCCTGCGGCGCCCCCCGCGAGGGCCGTCACTGGCTCGACCGTGCCCTCGCCGCCAACCCGGACCCGACCCGGGAACGGGCCCGCGGCCTGTGGATCGCGGGGCTCCTCGCCGCCGCCACCAAGGACCTCACCGCGGGCCTCGCCCTCGCCCGGGACGCCCACGCGCTCGCCCTCGACCTGGGCGACGAGGCGGAGGCGGCGCACGCACAGTACGTCATCGGCGTCATCACCCTGTTCATGGACGACCTGCCGACCGCCCTGAAGCACTTCGAGACGAGCGTCGCCCGCGGCCCCGTCCCCGGCCAGCACCTCAGCCTGTACGGCCTCGACCAGGTCGAACTCGCCTGCGCCCTGGGCTTCCTGGGCGAGGCCGACCGGGCCGTCGAGGTCTGCGAACGGGCCCGCCGGATGTGCGAACGGCACGGCGAGGAGTGGGTGCACTCGTACGTCCTGCGGATGCTGGCCCTCGCCCACACCGTGCAGCGCGACTGGCAGCAGGCCGAACACCACGCCCGTCACGCCCTGCGTCTCAAACTCGCCGTCCACGACGTCACCGGCATCGCCCTCACCCTCGACCTGCTGGCCCGTGTCGCCACGGAGACGGGCGCCCACGAACGCGCGGCCGTCCTACTGGGCGCCGCCGACCACATCTGGACCGGCATCGACCGCGACCGCTGGGGCTCGGCGACCCTCAAGTCCGCCCGCAGCGACAGCGAGACCCGGTCCCGCGCGGCGCTGGGCGCACCCGACTTCCGGCGCGCCCACGAACGCGGCCGCGTCCTCGGCACCGACCTCGCGGACACCGTCGACTACGCCGTCCACGACACCGTCACCCGCGACGCGAACGCCACCCGGCCCAGATCCCCCCACGCCACGACCGGCGTCCACCTCACCCGCCGCGAGACCGAGGTCGCCGAACTCGTCGCCCAGGGCCTCGCCAACCAGCAGATCGCCGACCGCCTGATCATCGCCCGCCGCACCGCCGAGGGCCACGTCGAACGCATCCTCGGCAAGCTCGGCTTCAGCAGCCGCAGCCAGATCGCGGCCTGGGTCACGGCCCAACGCTGACCCGCCCACCGGACCGCCCTCGCCCCTCCACCCCCGGGAGCCCAACCCCCATGACCACCCACCCCGCCCCAGC
>NZ_JAGMUL010000041.1 GCF_019049285.1 Streptomyces sp. AC550_RSS872 | reverse complement strand
GGGACAACACACACGAGAGCGGAACAGCCAGGCGGAATAAGCCCGGCCGTTCACAGCGTCCTCGCTGTGTTTTTTCAAAGGAACCTCGCCCCAGCCGAACGCTGGAGACGGGGTATCAACATATCTGGCGTTGATTTTTGGCACGCTGTTGAGTTCTCAAGGAACGGACGCTTCCTTTGTACTCACCCTCTCGGGCTTTCCTCCGGGCGCTTCCCTTCGGTCTTGCGTTTCCGACTCTATCAGATCCTTTTCCGATCCGATTTACTCGGTGCTTTCAAGGTTCCCGCTCTCGCGTTTCCCTTTCCGGCGTTTCCGACTCTATCAGATCCTTTCGGGCCTGACTCCCAGTCAGCGGGGCTTGTCTTCGCGGCCGTTGGGCCGTTCCGACGAGTGAGACTTTAGCGGATTCCTTGCACCCGAGCTAATCGGGGGCTGCGTTCTGTCGAACGCGGATTCCTTATTCCGTAAATACACATGCCAATGCAACGACGGCAGACAGATCGACTGTCGTCGAATGATGGTTGGTACTTGCGGAGTGGCTGTCCGGGGACCGACCGGAGTCGGCGCTCACGTCGGACAACTCGGAGAACACTACGGACCGGGTCAGGGCGTGTCAACTTCACTCCGGACGGCACCCTCGGGGCGTACTCTGGGACGCATGACGACGCGTACGTGCACCCAACTGTGGTGGGCCGCCTGACGGCGGCCGTAGTCACGTATGCACTCAACGGCCGCCGCTTCGGCGGCCGTTCTCGTTTCTCCCTCCAGAGTTCCTGAGGGTCGGCCGGCCGGGGTCGGCGGCCTCGACCAGGAGGTGGAGAGAGATGAAGCGGGTTTTCAGTGGGGTCAAGCCGACCGGGCATCTGACGCTGGGGAACTACCTGGGGGCTATGCGGCGGTGGGCAACCGTCGATCAGCACCAGGCCGATGCGCTGTTCTGCATCGTCGATCTGCACGCGCTGACCGTGGACCACGATCCGGCGCGGGTGCGCAGGCTCAGTCGACAGGCGGCGACGTTGTTGCTGGCGTCGGGGCTGGATCCGGAGCTGTGCACCGTGTTCGTACAGAGTCAGGTGGATGAGCACGCGCGGCTGTCGTATGTGCTGGAGTGCGTGGCCACGGACGGTGAGATGCGGCGGATGATCCAGTACAAGGAGAAGGCCGCGCGGGAGCGGGAGCGCGGGGGGAGTGTGCGGCTGTCGCTGCTGACGTATCCGGTGCTGATGGCGGCGGACATCCTGGCGTACGGGACCGATGACGTACCGGTCGGGGACGATCAGACGCAGCATGTGGAGCTCGCGCGGGATCTGGCGGTGCGGTTCAACCAGCGGTACGGGCATACGTTCGTGGTGCCTCGGGCGACGCCTCCGCAGGTCGCGGCCCGGGTGATGAGTCTGCAGGATCCGGCTTCGAAGATGGGTAAGAGCGATGACTCCGGGCCCGGGATCGTCTATCTGCTCGATGAACCGGACGTGGTGCGGAAGAAGGTCATGCGGGCTGTGACCGACAGCGGGCGGGACGTGGTGTACGACCGGGCCGCGCAGCCGGGGGTGGCGAATCTGCTGGAGATCCTGGCTGCCTGTACGGGTGGGAACCCATCGGAGCTGAGCGGTGTATATGAGTCGTACGGCTCTTTGAAGTCGGCCACCGCGGAGGCCGTGGTCGAGACTCTCAGACCCGTACAGGAGAGGCACAGGGAGCTGTGCGCGGATCCTGGCTATGTGGAGGGGGTGCTGCGGGATGGTGCGGAGCGAGCTCGGGCGATGGCTCGGCCGACCGTGGATGCCGCGTATCGGGCGATCGGGTTGCTGCCCGCGGCAGTGGGCGGCTCGGGTGCGGCTGAGACTGCCGATATCGGAGTGACCGTCTAGGGGTGCTTGGGCCGCCCCTGGGCTGGGGCGGCCCTGGGCGTCACTTGATGTTGCTGCCGGAGGCCAGTTCGCGGCTGCGGTCGCGGGCTGCTTCGAGGGCGGCGATGAGGGCGGCTCGTACGCCGTGGTTCTCGAGTTCGCGGATGGCGTTGATGGTGGTGCCGGCGGGGGACGTCACGTTCTCGCGGAGCTTGACGGGGTGTTCGCCGCTGTCGCGGAGCATCGTCGCGGCGCCGATCGCGGACTGGACGATCAGGTCGTGCGCCTTGTCTCGGGGCAGGCCCAGCAGGATGCCGGCGTCGGTCATGGCTTCGACCAGGTAGAAGAAGTACGCCGGGCCGGAGCCGGAGAGAGCGGTGCAGGCGTCCTGCTGTCCCTCGGGGACTCGGAGCGTCTTGCCCACGGCGCCGAAGATCTCTTCGGCGTGGGCGAGGTCGGCTTCGCTGGCGTGGCTGCCGGCGGAGATGACGGACATGGCCTCGTCCACGAGGGCGGGGGTGTTCGTCATGACGCGGACGACGGGCGTGCCTGCGGCCAGGCGGGACTCGAAGAAGGAGGTGGGGATACCTGCGGCTCCGCTGATGACCAGGCGGTCGGCGGGGACGTGCGGGGCGAGTTCGTCGAGGAGGGTGCCCATGTCCTGCGGCTTGACCGTGAGGATCAGGGTGTCGGCGGTCTTGGCGGCTTCCGCGTTGGTGACCGGGGTGACTCCGTAGCGGGTGCGGAGTTCTTCGGCTCGTTCCGCGCGGCGGGCCGTCACCAGGAGGTCGGCCGGGGCCCAGCCGCCGCGGATCATTCCGCTGAGCAGGGCTTCGCCGATCTTGCCGGTGCCAAGGACTGCGACTTTCTGGGTCATGGCTGGGGTGCCCTCCGGGGGTTGCGTCGTCCGGGTTCATCCTCGCACTGGGGGCGGCTTTGGAGGGGCCGTGTCCGGTGGGCGGACGAGCACGGTACCGGGGTGGTCATGACGTCCTGCGGCGCAGGGTCGCCGCGCCGAGGCCGAGGACCAGCAGGGCGCAGCCCGCCACGATCAGGGCGTCGCGGACGAAGTTGGCGGTCATGTCGGTGTGCTTGAGGACTTCGTTCATGCCGTCGACCGCGTACGACATGGGGAGGACGTTGGAGATGGCCTCGAGGGCGGGGTGCATGTTGTTTCGGGGGGTGAAGAGGCCGCAGAGGAGGAGCTGGGGGAAGATCACGGCCGGCATGAACTGGACGGCCTGGAATTCGGAGGCCGCGAACGCCGAGACGAAGAGACCGAGCGCGGTGCCGAGCAGTGCGTCGAGCAGGGCCACGAGCAGGAGCAGCCAGGGGCTGCCGGTGACGTCCAGGCCGAGGAACCAGAGGGCGAGTCCGGTTGCCAGGGCGGACTGGATGATCGCGAGGGTGCCGAAGGCGAGGGCGTAGCCGGCGATCAGGTCGCCCTTACCGAGGGGCATGGCGAGGAGGCGTTCGAGGGTGCCCGAGGTGCGTTCGCGCAGGGTGGCGATGGAGGTGACCAGGAACATCGTGATCAGCGGGAAGATCCCGAGGAGGGAGGCGCCGATGTTGTCGAAGGTGCGCGGGCTGCCGTCGAAGACGTAGCGCAGGAGAAACAGCATCACGCAGGGGACGAGGAGCATGAGCGCGATGGTGCGCGGGTCGTGGCGGAGCTGGCGCAGGACCCGGGCGGCGGTGGCGGTCGTGCGGGCCGGGTTCAGAGCGCCGGTGGGGGCGGGCCGGAGCGTGGTGCTGGGGCTCGTCGTCGTGGTCATCGCGTGGTCTCCTTCGCGCGGGCGGCCGCGGTGGCCTCGTCGACCAGGTGCAGGAAGGCCGCTTCGACCGTCTCTGAGTCCGTACGCGTGCGGAGGGCGTCCGGGGTGTCGTCGGCGAGGATCCGGCCCTCGCGCATGAGGAGGAGGCGGTGGCAGCGCTCGGCCTCGTCCATGACGTGGGAGGAGATGAGGAGGGTGGCGCTGCGGGAGGCGGCGATGTCGTGGAAGAGGTTCCAGAGGTCGCGGCGCAGGACGGGGTCCAGTCCGACGGTCGGTTCGTCCAGGACGAGGAGTTCGGGGGTGCCGAGGAGGGCGACTGCCAGGGAGACGCGGCTGCGCTGGCCTCCGGAGAGGTTGCCGGCCAGGGCGTCGGCGTGGCTGGTGAGGTCGACGTCGGCGATGGCGCGGGTGACGTTCTCGTGGCGCCGGTCGGCGGCCGCGCGGCCGGGGTCGAGGATCGCGGCGAAGTAGGCGAGGTTCTGGCGGATCGTCAGGTCGTCGTAGACGGAGGGAGCTTGGGTGACGTAGCCGATGCGGGTGCGCAGGGTGGGGTGGCCGGCGGGGCTGCCGAGGACGTCGAGGGTGCCGGTGACCTTGGCCTGGGTGCCGACGATGGCCCGCATAAGGGTCGTCTTGCCGCAGCCCGACGGGCCGAGGAGGCCGGTGATCTGGCCGCGCGGGACGGTGAAGTCGAGGTCGCGGAGGACCTGGCGCGTGCCGCGTACGACGTTCAGGGTCTCTGCTCGGATGGCGGCGGCGTCGGGAGGGTCTGATCGGACGGACGAGTAATTCATCATGTGATGAATAATCCTCCGGTGAGTGTGCGGCGTCAAGCGGCGGGGTGGCGTGGCGGTGGCGCCCATGGGGCGACATGGCTCGCCCGCCCTCGCCGGTCTGGGCGGGGCGGGCGGAGGCGGGAGGAAGGAGGGGGAGGAGGGAAGACGGACGACGGAGCGGCGCGAGGCTCGGTGGTCGGTGTCGGTGGTCGAGGAAGCGCGACAGTGTCAGGAGGTGGTGGCGATCAGGAGGTCGACGTCGTAGGTCTCTTCGATGATTCCGTCGGGGAAGGCGTTGAGGAGGTGTTGCTTCTCCTCGGTGAGGAAGGCGGTGCTCGCCTCGGTGCCGTGGACCAGGAAGATCGAGTGGCTGCCGATGTTCGCCAGGTGCGTGCCGATGGGGACGCGGCGGCTCCAGCGGACCTTGCGGCGGGTGAAGTCGAGGCGGCCGGTGGGGTCGGCCAGGGCGGCTCGGGCGCCGCTGCCGTTCTGTTCGACGGCGGGGTGGTTGCCGAAGCGGCGCTCGATGCGCTTCGCCTGCTCGATGTGCCAGGGGATGTCGAGCGGTGTGGTGTTCCACCACAGGGCCAGTGCGCCGCCGGGGCGCAGTACGCGGAGGGCCTCCGGCGCCGAGTGGGTGGGGTCGGTCCAGTGCCAGGCCTGGGCGTAGGTGATGAAGTCGGCGGAGGCGGCGGCCAGGGGGAGGGCGTTGCCGTTGCCGCGGACGATCGGTATGTCGGGGTGATGGAGACGGAACTGGGCTGCCATGCCGTCGCCGGGCTCCACGGCGAGTACCTCGGCGCCGCGCCCGCGCAGGAGGGCGGTGCCGATGCCGGTGCCCGCACCGACGTCGACGACACGCGCGCCGGTGAGGCGGCGGCCCGCAAGTTCCTCGATCGCGTCGAAGAGGGCGGGTGGGTAGGAGGGGCGGTTCGCTGCGTACTGGGCTGCGGCAGCGTTGAAGGAGCGGGCGCGGTCGGTGTGGGAAGGGGCCGTCATAGGGCCATGGTGGCCCTGGTTGGTGCGGGGTGCACCGAGTTTGGCGGGAGGTGGGTTCGGTGGTGGGCGGCGGGTGTGGCGATGGGGGTGCCCCCCTCTGGGGGAGCGTGCACCGGCGCCGCGCGGCAGGCTGGATCTGACGACAGGACCTGGGGACAGGTCGGGGCGTCGACGCTATCCGCGGCGGCGCTTCTTCGAGGGGTTGCCTGTGCGACGGGTGGTGCGGATGTCGTGTTGTTTGCGTGCCGTCTCGAATTCGTCGCGGTGGAGGCTCTCGCCGGGGGCCTCGGTGAGGGAGCGGAAGAAGTAGGCGAGGAGGGAGCCGACGAAGCCGATGGCCAGTAGGCCACGGAGGGAGGCCTGGCGGTCCGGGTCGGGGCGCTTGCTGAAGCTGTCCCATGTGTGGCGGTAGGCGAGCGCGCTGGAGACCGCGAACATCACGACCATCAGTACGGTGACGAAGCTGCCGATATCGGAGAGCTGGAGCCCCTCGTAGGCGAAGCGCAGCACCAAGCAGGAGACGGCGGCGGTGGCGAGGGAGCCGACGGACACCGCGATGCGGCGGGCGGCGTAGCCGTTGTCGTGGTCGACCCAGGTCGTGCCGAAGAAGCGGAGGGGCTCGGGGCGGGGGGCCGTGGAGCCCGCGGGGGTGGCCGGGTTGCCGTTCTTCTCGCTCACGCGTCGATTATGGCTCCGGCGTGTCCGCGGGCTCCTTGCGGGATCCGTACGTGTTCCCTACGGGTTCCGGCTGGGTTCCGGCTGGGTTCCGGCGAGCCGGGACCCAGACCTGGATAGGGACCTGGATCGGGATCCGGGTCGAAACCCTGATCGTGCCCCCGGCCGGGATCCTGATCGCGCCCCCGGCCGGGATCCTGATCGTGACCCGGGTCGGGTTCGGGGTCAGAAGGAGCAGCGCGGGCGGACGTAGCCGTCGCTGCCCGTGTTCACGTAGGCGTCCGAGACGAACTCGCCGTCGTCGATGTTGTCCCAGATGTTCGAGGTGCCGTACGGGCCGGTCACGTTGGTGCCCGGCGTCTGGCACAAGATCTGGATCCGGGCGCCCTCGGGCAGGACGCGGACGAGGGCGTAGCCGGTGCCGGGGCCCCGGCGGACGTTCAGGCGGACGCCCGGGGCGACCGAGTAGTAGCGCAGCGCCGAGGCGCTCGCGGTGGCCGTCATCGTCGTCGCGGCCTCGTCCGTGCCGACGCCCCCGACTTCTTCGGCTCTTTCGGCACCTTCAACGCGATCTGCGGACATGGCAAAACCTCCCCCGTTGATCCCCATGACTGCCATGGGGTCCCGTTGATTCCCCTAAATCACGCCACGCACACATGTGCGGGTTGGGAACACGGAGGCTAGCAAGCCGCCTCTGTCTCGTACGAGTCATCGACTAGGCTCCGTGCGTCGCGCGAGCGGACGAACAGCACGGGGGTGGTCCCATGGCGCCACAGCAGAACGCCGGAGCGGGAGCGGAAGCGGAACTTCCCGAGTACGCCGGTCACTACCGCCTGGAGTCGCGCCTGGGGTCCGGCGGCATGGGCATCGTCCATCTGGCCCGGAGCACTTCGGGCATGCAGCTCGCGGTGAAGGTCGTACATGCCGAGTTCGCCAAGGATCCCGAGTTCAGGGGGCGGTTCCGGCAGGAGGTGGGGGCGGCACGCAGGGTCAGCGGGGCTTTCACCGCGCCGGTCGTGGACGCCGATCCCGAGGACGAACGGCCCTGGATGGCCACGCTGTTCATCCCCGGCCCGACGCTCTCCGACCATGTGAAGCGGAACGGGCCGATGGACCCCGCGCAGTTGCGGCGGTTGATGGCCGGACTGGCGGAGGCGCTGCGCGACATCCACCGGGTCGGTGTCGTGCACCGGGACCTGAAGCCGAGCAACGTCCTGCTCGCCGACGACGGGCCGAAGGTCATCGACTTCGGTATCTCTCGGCCAAAGGACAGCGAACTGCGCACCGAGACCGGGAAGTTGATCGGTACGCCGCCGTTCATGGCGCCCGAGCAGTTCCGGCGGCCGCGCGAGGTCGGGCCCGCCGCCGACGTCTTCGCGCTCGGCTCCGTGATGGTCCACGCGGCAACGGGGCGAGGGCCGTTCGACTCGGACAGTCCGTACGTCGTCGCCTACCAGGTCGTCCATGACGAGCCGGACCTGACCGACGTACCGGCGAATCTCGCCCCGCTCATCTCGCGCTGTCTCGCCAAGGAGCCCGAGGACCGGCCCACGCCCGACGAGTTGATGCGGGAACTGCGGTCGGTGGCGGCGTCGTACGACACTCAGGCGTTCATACCGGCGCAGCGGAGCACCGAGGAGCCGCCCGACCCGGGGGGCGGATCGGAGGCCGTATCGGAGGCCGAGTCGAGGGCCGATCCGAGGGCCGGGGCGAAGGCGGGGGCGCAGGCCGAGCGGGAACCGCGTGTCGGAGGGAAGGCCGGACGGCTGCCCGGCGGACGCCGCCGCCGGAGAAGGCTGCTGGCCCTCGGCGCCGGGAGCGTCGCTCTCGCCGCCGTCGCCGCACTGGTCTGCGTACAGTTGCTCGACGGTCTGGAGCCGACGCCGGAGCCCCGGAACCCGCGGAGTACGTCGGCCGGGTTCAGCGGGTGGGCGACACCGGGGCCCGAGAAGGACACGCCGCTGTGCTCCCACGGGGCGGGAAAGGTGGTGTGCGCCCAGGAGGGGCTCGTGTTCGCGCTCGACCCGCTCGACGGCCGGCTGCTGTGGCGGCACCCCGTCGACACGTCGCAGAGGGGCGGACCGCCGGCCGTGGCGGGCGGCCTCGTCCACCCGTGGCCCGGGGAGGGCCGGCGGCTGGAGGCGCTCGATCCGGCCACGGGCAGGGCGCGTTGGCAGCGGAACGTGCCCGCGTACGGCGAGTCGGTGACCGCCGCAGGCATGCTGCTGCTCACCGGCACCGACGGCACGGTCACCGGCGTGGACGCCGGGTCGGGGGACACGAAGTGGAGCCGACGCGTAACGGGCCTCCAGGCGCCGAGGTTCGTCTCGTTCGCCGGAGATTCTCTGGCGTACGCGACGAGCCCGTCGCTCGACGGTTCGAGCACGCGGGTCGTCGCGCTGGACCCGGCCACGGGTGACGTGCGCTGGGACGCCCGGCTGAAGGGGACGCTGAAGCCCGTCGGCACCTCGGACGGATCGGTCTTCTTCGTCTCCATCGAGGGCATCTACAGCGATGCGCGGGCCCTGGTCCGCTACTCCCCCGCCGACCGGACCTCGCGCCGCGTGCCGCTGCCCGTTCCGCTCTCGCGTGCGCACGGCACCGTGCGCGGGGACGTCGTCTATCTTGTGGGCGGCGACGGGAAGGTGAGCGCCGTCGACATGGAGGCGCGGGGGCAGCTCTGGAGTCTGGAGACGTCCGTGCTGCGTACGTCGTCGCCCGTCAGCGACGGCCGTCATGTGTACGTCAGTGCCCCCGACGGCCGGCTGCTCGCCGTGGACGCCGGCGACGGCCGGCTCGTGGGCCAGACGCCGCCGCGGCTCGGCGCGAGCTCGGACCAGCTGGCGGCCGATCTGCCCGAGCCCGTGCTCGCCGGCGGCCACGTCTACGCCGCCGCCCCCGACGGCACCGTCTTCGCCGCCGACGCCCGGGACCCGTCGGCCTGGTGACAGGCGCGGGGGCCGCCCCCTGAGGAGACGGCCCCCGCGATACGTGCGTCGACGGCATGTACGGCGGTGGTGCGTGGGTGATGGCCACGCGCCACCGCCGTACGTCAGCCCAGCTTGGTCACGTCCCGGACCGCGCCCTTGTCCGCGCTGGTCGCCATCGCGGCGTAGGCCCGCAGCGCCGCCGACACCTTCCGCTCGCGGCCCTTCGGGGCGTACGCCCCGTTCAACGCCTGCTCACGGCGGGCGAGTTCCGCGTCGTCGACCAGCAACTCGATCGAGCGATTCGGGATGTCGATGCGGATACGGTCGCCGTCCTCGACGAGGGCGATCGTGCCGCCGGACGCGGCCTCCGGGGAGGCGTGGCCGATGGACAGACCGGAGGTGCCGCCGGAGAAGCGGCCGTCGGTGATCAGGGCGCAGGTCTTGCCGAGGCCGCGGCCCTTGAGGAAGGACGTCGGGTAGAGCATCTCCTGCATGCCGGGGCCGCCCTTGGGGCCCTCGTACCGGATGACGACGACATCACCGTCCGTCACCTGCTTGTTGAGGATCTTCTCGACGGCCTCTTCCTGTGACTCGCAGACGACCGCGGGCCCCTCGAAGGTCCAGATGGACTCGTCGACACCGGCCGTCTTCACGACGCAGCCGTCCACGGCGAGGTTGCCCTTGAGGACCGCGAGGCCGCCGTCCTTGGAGTACGCGTGCTCGGCGCTGCGGATGCAGCCGCCCTCTGCGTCCTCGTCGAGGGCCTCCCAGCGCTCGGACTGCGAGAAGGCCTCCGCGGACCGGACACAGCCGGGGGCGGCGTGCCACAGCTCCAGGGCCTCCGGCGAGGGCGAGCCGCCGCGCACGTCCCAGGTCTTCAGCCAGTCCGCCAGGGAGGGGCTGTGCACGGCGTGCACGTCCTCGTTCAGCAGCCCGGCGCGGTGCAGCTCGCCCAACAGGGCGGGGATGCCGCCGGCGCGGTGCACGTCCTCCATGTAGTACGTGCGGTTCTTGGCGACGTTAGGGGCGACCTTCGCCAGGCAGGGAACCCGGCGCGAGACGGCGTCGATCTCGTTCAGCCCGAAGGGGACACCCGCCTCCTGGGCCGCGGCCAGCAGGTGCAGGATCGTGTTGGTGGAGCCGCCCATCGCGATGTCGAGGGCCATGGCGTTCTCGAAGGCCGCGAAGGTGGCGACGTTGCGCGGGAGGACCGTCTCGTCGTCCTGCTCGTAGTAGCGGCGGGTGATGTCCATCACCGTGCGGGCCGCGTCCTCGTACAGGGCCTTGCGGGCGGTGTGCGTGGCGAGAACCGAGCCGTTGCCGGGGAGGGAGAGGCCGATGGCCTCGGTCAGGCAGTTCATCGAGTTGGCGGTGAACATGCCGGAGCAGGAGCCGCAGGTCGGACAGGCGTTCTCCTCGATACGGAGAATGTCCTCGTCCGAGATCTTGTCGTTCACGGCGTCGGAGATCGCGTCGACCAGGTCGAGCGTACGGACGGTGCCGTCGACGAGCGTGGCGCGGCCGGACTCCATGGGGCCGCCGGAGACGAAGACGGTCGGGATGTTGAGCCGCAGGGCGGCGTTCAGCATGCCCGGGGTGATCTTGTCGCAGTTGGAGATGCAGATCAGGGCGTCGGCGCAGTGGGCCTCGACCATGTACTCCACGCTGTCGGCGATGAGATCGCGGGACGGCAGGGAGTAGAGCATGCCGCCGTGGCCCATGGCGATGCCGTCGTCGACGGCGATGGTGTTGAACTCGCGCGGGATGCCGCCGGCCTCCCTGATCGCCTCACTGACGATCCGGCCGACGGGCTGGAGGTGGGTGTGGCCGGGCACGAACTCGGTGAACGAGTTCGCCACCGCGATGATCGGCTTCCGGCCGATGTCCGCACCGGGTACACCGGAGGCGCGCATAAGGGCGCGGGCGCCCGCCATGTTGCGGCCGTGGGTGACTGTGCGGGACCTCAGCTCGGGCATCGTCGCTCGCTCCTTCAGAGACTGCGATCAGAGACTTCTGACTGTTAATGAGCGTACGCCGGTCATCCAGAGAGCGGGACGAGCTGTCCGCAATACGGGATGAATGTCTCGCGGAGCAGCTGCCCCGGGGCGGCGGACGGCGAGCGGGCCGCCCGGCGGCACCGATCACGCCCAGACCCCCGGGCGTCACGGCCCGGTGAGATGCCCCTGCACCACGGGCGCCACCCGCCCGATGATCTGCTCCACATCCGCCGAGGCGATCGGCTCGATCCTGATGACGTACCGCATCATCGCGATCCCCACCAGCTGCGCGGCCGCCAGCTCGGCGCGCAGCTCCGCGTCCGGCGCGTCGATCTCACCGGCGATACGGCGCAGCAGCTGCGCGGAGACGAGCCGCCGGAACACGGCGGCCGCGGCGTCGTTGTTGACCGCGGACCGCACGATCGCAAGCAGCGGCTTGCGGGTGACGGGGTTCTCCCAGAGCCCGAAGATGACGCGGGTCATACGCTCCCCGACATCGTCGAGGGGTCCTTCCAGCACCACGTCCCGCACCTTCAGGGCGGGCGCGAAGGCGACTTCCACCGACGCCTCGAAGACCTGCTCCTTGGTGCCGAAGTAGTGATGCACGAGCGCCGAGTCCACCCCGGCCGCCTTGGCGATCCCCCGCACGGACGTCTTCTCGTAGCCCCGCTCGGAGAACTCCTCACGGGCCGCGTCCAGGATGCGGTCGCGGGTGTCGGCGGATTCCGTACGAGGGGGTCGGCCGCGGCGTCGGGCGCTCACCCCGCCCGGCCCCGAGGTGGTGTCGGTCACGGCCGGGGCACCTTCACCGCGGAGGCCAGATGCAGCCGCGTGAAGGCGAGGGCCTCGGCGAGGTCGGCCTCGCGTTCGGCGCCGGACATCGCGCGGCGGGTGTTGACCTCGATGACGACGTGCCCGTCGAACCCGGTCAGGGCGAGACGCTCCAGCACCTCGGCGCAGGGCTGGGTGCCGCGGCCGGGAACAAGGTGCTCGTCCTTGGCCGATCCCCTGCCGTCGGCGAGGTGGACGTGCCCGAGCCGGTCGCCCATGCGGTCGACCATCTGGAGCGCGTCGCTGCGGGCGGTCGCCGTATGACTGAGATCGATCGTGAAGTGCCGGTAGTCGTCCTTCGTGACATCCCAGTCGGGGGCGTAGGCGAGCATCTCGCGGTCGCGGTAGCGCCAGGGGTACATGTTCTCGACGGCGAACCGCACATCCGTCTCGTTCGCCATCCGCCAGATTCCCTCGACGAAGTCACGGGCGTACTGGCGCTGCCAGCGGAACGGGGGGTGTACGACGACCGTGCCGGCCCCGAGTTTCTCGGCGGCCGCCTGGGCGCGCTGGAGCTTGGTCCAGGGGTCGGTGGACCAGACGCGCTGGGTGATCAGCAGGCACGGGGCGTGGACGGCGAGGATCGGGATCCGGTGGTAGTCGCTGAGGCGGCGCAGGGCTTCCATGTCCTGGCTGACCGGGTCGGTCCACACCATGACCTCGACGCCGTCGTATCCGAGGCGCGCCGCGATCTCGAAGGCCGTCGCCGTCGACTCCGGATAGACGGAGGCCGTCGACAGGGCGACCTTCGCATCCGGGATGCGCACCACTGGTTCTGCCACGGGGACAGCGTACGGGGCGGGGCTGGGGGCGGGGGAACCGATGGCTGCGTGGCCTTGGGGAGGGGTTGCAATCGGCCAGGGGTGCGAACTGGGGTTATGGCGGGGGTGGGGGTGGAGCGGTGCGGGTGGGCGTGTGGCGGGCCTCACGCGCCCCTCGCGGGCCCCGCTTTCCTCGCCCCCGCCGCCCCTACCCGTCCCATCCCTTGAAGGGGCTCCGCCCCTTCCACCCCGCCAAGGGGCTGCCGCCCCCTGGACCCCCGCTTCGGCCCGAAGGGCCTCGTCCTCAAACGCCGGACGGGCTAAAGATGTCCGGGGCGGCACCGAGAGAGGCCGCCTCCGGCCGTGAGGCAACGCGCCCTGCCGGTGAGCGGGGGTTCGGGACGGCAATGGCTCGTCCTCTAACGCCGGACAGGCTGAAGAGATGCCTGCCGCCGCAGGTGTCAATCCACCGACAAGTGATCCAGCTTCCGCAGGATCACACCCTCCCGCAACGCCCAGGGGCAGACCTCCAGGGTCTCCACCCCGAACAGATCCATCGCCCCCTCAGCCACCAACGCCCCCGCGAGCAACTGCGCCGCCCGCCCTTCCGAGACCCCGGGAAGTTCCGCGCGCTGCGCCACCGTCATCCCCGCCAGTCGCGGGACCCACGCCTCCAGGGACTCCCGCTTCAGCTCGCGCTGGGTGTACAGGCCCTCCGCGGAGCGGGCGGCGCCGGCGATGCGGGCCAGTTGCTTGAAGGTCTTGGACGTCGCGACCACGTGGTCCGGCGCACCGAAGCGGCTGAACTCGCCGACCGTACGAGCGATCTGCGCCCGCACGTGCCGCCGCAGCCCGCGTATGTCCTCCGCCTCGGGCGGATCCCCCGGCAGCCACCCCGCCGTCAGCCGCCCCGCCCCGAGCGGCAGCGACACCGCCGCGTCCGGCTCCTCGTCGATGCCGTACGCGATCTCCAGCGACCCGCCCCCGATGTCCAGCACGAGCAGCTTCCCGGCGGACCACCCGAACCATCGCCGCGCCGCGAGAAAGGTCAGCCGAGCCTCCTCAGCGCCGGTGAGAACCTGTAGCTCAACGCCGGTTTCGGCCTTCACGCGCGCGAGCACGAAATCGGCGTTGCTGGCCTCCCGCACCGCGGACGTGGCGAACGGCAGCACTTCCTCGACGCCCTTGTCCTCGGCTGCCTGGAGCGCCTCGTGGACGACGCCGATCAGCTTGTCGACCCCCTCGGGACCGATGGCGCCGCTGTCATCGAGAAGTTGGGCAAGGCGCAGTTCCACCTTGTGCGAGTGCGCGGGCAACGGGCGCGCGCCCGGGTGCGCATCCACCACCAGCAGATGCACCGTGTTAGATCCCACGTCGAGGACACCGAGTCTCATGTACGGAACGCTACTGCCACCGGGCGTTCCTCCGACCCTCAAGGTCCTCGGAGCCGCAGGTACGGACGCCGTACCCTGGACCCGTGCCAAAGACGAAAAAGGCGAAGACTGACAAGACGGCCAAATCAGCCAAGGGTTCTTCGCAGGCGAAGGCGGCCACGAAGTCGAAGAAGCCCAAGAAGGACTCCCCGGAACCGGACGAGAAGGGCCTCGACTTCGCGCGCGCATGGGTGGAGTTCCCTGATCCGGCGGACGACGAGCAGGTCTTCCGGTGCGATCTGACATGGCTGACCTCCCGTTGGAACTGCATCTTCGGCAGCGGCTGCCAGGGCATCCAGGCGGGCCGCGCCGACGACGGCTGCTGCACGCTGGGCGCGCACTTCTCCGACGAGGACGACGAGAAGCGGGTCGCCGAACATGTGGCGAGGCTCACGCCGGAGATCTGGCAGCACCATGACGAGGGCATGGAGCACGGCTGGATCTCGGAGGACGAGGACGGCGACCGCCAGACCCGCCCCTTCAACGGCTCGTGCATCTTCCAGAACCGCCCCGGCTTCCCGGGCGGCGCGGGCTGCTCGCTGCACATCCTCGCCCTGAAGGAGGGCCGCGAGCCGCTGGAGACCAAGCCGGACGTCTGCTGGCAACTGCCGGTCCGGCGGACGTACGACTGGATCGACCGGCCCGACGACACCCGTGTGCTCCAGGTGTCGATCGGTGAGTACGACCGCCGCGGCTGGGGCCCGGGCGGCCACGACCTGCACTGGTGGTGCACGTCGGCGACCTCGGCGCACGGCGCGGGCGACCCGGTGTACGTGTCCTACCGGCCGGAGCTGACGGAGCTGATGGGCAAGGCGGGGTACGACCGTCTGGTCGAGCTGTGCGAGCAGCGGCTGGCCTCGCAGCTGCCGATGGTGGCCCCGCACCCGGCGGATCCCGTCGGCTGACAACGGGGCGGCCCGGCCCCTACGACCCCGACGGGCTCGGCTCGCCGCTCCCGCTCGGCGGCGGAGTCGAGCTCCCCGGACCGGACGGATCCGACGGGCCGGTCGGACCGGACGGCGACGGATCGCCGGCCGTGGGCGACGGATCGGGGCCCGGAGACGAGGGCGGCGGGTCGCTCGGCGTCCCGGGGTCGGTCGGAGCCGGGGACGTCGGCGTCGGATCAGGTCCGGAGGACGAGGGCGGCGGCTCGCTGGGCGTTGCCGGGTCGGTCGGATCCGTGGGGTACGGGTCCGGGCCATGGCCGTGGCCGTGGCCGGGGTCGGAGGGGCTCGGGGCGGTGCCGTAACCCTCGATGGAGACGAGGGCACCGGCCGGTGAGATCGCCACGCGCGCGCTCCAGTGCCCGGACGGCTCCCGCAGAGGGTCGACGTACACCTTGATCGTCAACGTCTCACCGGGCGCCAGCGTTCCCGCCGACCGGCTCAGATAGAGCCAGTGCGCACCGGTGCTCGCGGACCAGCGCACCGGCACCCGCCCGGTCGCCGTGAGGGTGACGTACGTCGTGTCACCGCTGTGGCCGGCCGAGACCGCCAGCCGCCCGGCCCCCGCCTCGTGCGCGCCGCTGACGCTGATGACCTCCACGGAGACGTCCGGTGTGCCGCGCTCGCCGAGACGTTCCCCCCGCCTGGCGCTCGCGTTTCCGGCGTTCTCGTAGCCGTCGCCCGCGGCGTCGCCGTCGAGGGCGCCCGGGCCGTGTGCCTCGCTGGCGCTGGCCGAGTGGCCGTCGACGCCCTCGCCGGTCGTAGTGCCCCGGTAGGAGGCCCACAGGGCGAGGACCGGGGCAGCGACCACCGTGGCGACGACGGTCGTGGTGACGGCACGCGCGCGTAGCCGGTCCCTGCGGGCGGCACGGTCCTTCGGGTCCATCGGGAAGCCACGCCGGTCGAACCGCGGTACGGCGGTTCCCCGCGCGCGTGGGTGGTGTGCGAGGGCCATGTGGAGGGCCGCGCGGGGTGCCTGGAGGACGGGCAGCTCGGCGGGGGTGGCGGCCACGCCGGGCCACCGGCCGGGGATGGCGCGCTCGGCGGTGCGACGGCAGCGGGGGCAGTCGTCGACGTGCCGGACGAGCTCGCGGCGCAGGGCGGTGCCGAGAACGACCTGGTTGTCGCCGGTGAGGCGGGTGACGCTCGGACAGGCGCCGGTCTCGACGACGGCGAGGGCCGCGCGTGTGCGCTCGACCTCGCAGGCGGCGGAGGCGAGCAGCTCGCGTGCGGCGGCCAGGTCCGTGCCGAGGACGGCGGCGACCTCGTGGGTGGCCAGGTGGTGGCGCACGGCGAGTTCGAGCGCCTCGCGCTGTTCCGGGGTGGTCCCGGCGGCCTCCGGCCAGGCGAGCAGGGCGAGTTCGCGGCGCCGTTGCTCCTGGACCTCCTCGGAGACGCCCGGCCGGGCGGACTGCGCCCCGGCCTGCCGAGGGGCGCCGGGACGGCCCGCCGCATGGCTGCCCTGACGTTTCTGCTTGGCCTCGGCCAGCTTGCGCAGACACGCCCAGCGGGCCAGCGCGTACAGCCAGGGCCTGCGGTCCGCGGCGGTCTCCGGCACCCGCTGTCCGCGCCGCTCGGCGAGCGCGAGGACGTCGCCGAGGGCCGCGGTCGCGGTGTCGTGGTCGCACAGCACGGACAGGCAGTAGGTGAACAGCCCGTCCAGATACGGCTCGTAGCGCGCGGGCGTCCGCTGCGCCAAGGTGCGCGCCGCCGCACGATCACGCGCCTCGCGATGCGCCCGATGCGCGCCGGCGGTGCGGGTCGGGGTCTCCGGGCTGCTGCTCATCATTCGTGGACCGTAGGGGGCCCGGGGTGGCGCCTTCCGCCCGCTTGAGCAGTTTTAATCCGTACGGGTGAAACGATCCCTCAATGGGGTACAGGAACCCCGGATTTCATGGCTTGTGCATGACGAATGGGCTGTGCGGAAGCCCGGTGAGCAGCGCCTGGACCGGCCCGAGGCGGCGCCGTGTGCGCGACCGTGCGGCGTTGTCAGTGGGCTCGGTTACGGTTCTTCGCATGGCTGCCCGTACCAAGACCACGAAGGACCGCCCGTCCTACCGCTGCACGGAGTGCGGCTGGCAGACGGCCAAGTGGCTCGGCCGCTGCCCCGAGTGCCAGGCATGGGGGACGGTCGAGGAGTACGGCGCGCCCGCGGTCCGTACGACGACACCGGGCCGGGTGACGAACTCCGCGCTGCCCATCGGGCAGGTCGACGGGCGGCAGGCGACCGCGCGGCCCACCGGGGTACCCGAGCTGGACCGTGTCCTCGGCGGCGGTCTGGTGCCGGGCGCCGTGGTCCTCCTCGCGGGCGAGCCCGGCGTCGGCAAGTCCACGCTGCTGCTGGACGTGGCGGCCAAGTCGGCGAGCGACGAGCACCGCACCCTCTATGTCACCGGTGAGGAGTCGGCGAGCCAGGTCCGGCTGCGCGCCGACCGGATCGGCGCCATCGACGACCACCTCTATCTGGCCGCCGAGACCGATCTGGCAGCCGTGCTGGGCCACTTGGACGCGGTGAAGCCGTCGCTGCTGATCCTCGACTCCGTACAGACGGTGGCCTCCCCGGAGATCGACGGGGCGCCCGGCGGCATGGCCCAGGTCCGGGAGGTGGCCGGTGCGCTCATCCGCGCCTCCAAGGAGCGCGGCATGTCCACACTCCTTGTGGGACACGTCACGAAGGACGGCGCCATCGCGGGACCCCGGCTGCTGGAGCACCTCGTGGACGTGGTGCTCAGCTTCGAGGGCGACCGGCATGCTCGCCTGCGCCTCGTCCGGGGCGTCAAGAACCGCTACGGCGCGACGGACGAGGTCGGCTGCTTCGAACTGCACGACGAGGGCATCACGGGCCTTGCCGACCCAAGCGGACTTTTCCTGACTCGTCGTGATGAACCGGTCCCCGGCACCTGTCTGACGGTCACCCTGGAGGGCCGCCGCCCCCTGGTCGCCGAAGTCCAGGCACTCACCGTCGACTCACAGATCCCCTCGCCCCGCCGCACGACGTCCGGCCTGGAGACCTCACGCGTCTCGATGATGCTGGCCGTACTCGAACAGCGCGGCCGGATCAGCGCCCTCGGCAAGCGGGACATCTACTCCGCGACGGTCGGCGGGGTGAAGCTCTCGGAGCCCGCCGCGGACCTCGCCGTCGCCCTCGCGCTGGCCTCCGCCGCCAGTGACACACCTCTCCCCAAGAACCTCGTCGCGATCGGCGAGGTAGGCCTCGCGGGCGAGGTCAGACGGGTCACGGGCGTGCAGCGCAGACTGGCCGAAGCGCACCGGCTGGGCTTCACGCACGCCCTGGTTCCAGGCGACCCCGGCAAGATCCCCGCGGGCATGAAGGTGCTGGAAGTGGCCGACATAGGGGACGCGCTCCGGGTCCTTCCGCGGTCGCGTCGGCGAGAGGCCCCACGGGACGAGGAGGAGCGCCGGTAGACTTTGCCCTGGTCTCGCCCGTGCGTACGAACCGAGTGTGCGAAACGGGAGCGCCCCAGAACCTGCGACCGGAGGAGTGCAGTGGCAGCCAACGACCGGGCAGCAGCTCCCGGAAAGTCCGGTGGGAGCTCCGGTGCCGATGGCCTGATGCGCGCCTCACTGAGCGCCGTGGCACCCGGCACGGCCCTGCGCGACGGCTTGGAGCGGATCCTCCGCGGCAACACCGGCGGACTCATCGTGCTCGGCTCCGACAAGACCGTCGAGGCGATGTGCACGGGCGGATTTGTCCTGGATGTCGAGTTCACGGCGACGCGGCTGCGGGAGCTGTGCAAGCTCGACGGCGGCATCGTCCTGTCGTCGGACCTGTCGAAGATCCTGCGCGCCGGCGTCCAGCTGGTCCCGGACCCGACGATCCCCACCGAGGAGACCGGCACCCGGCACCGCACGGCGGACCGGGTCAGCAAGCAGGTCGGCTTCCCCGTGGTGTCCGTCTCCCAGTCGATGCGGCTCATCGCGCTCTACGTCGACGGTCAGCGCCGCGTCCTGGAGGACTCGGCGGCGATCCTCTCCCGCGCCAACCAGGCCCTGGCGACCCTGGAGCGCTACAAGCTCCGCCTCGACGAGGTCGCGGGAACGTTGTCAGCGCTGGAGATCGAGGACCTGGTGACGGTCCGCGACGTCTCGGCGGTGGCCCAGCGGCTGGAGATGGTGCGCCGTATCGCGACCGAGATCGCCGAGTACGTGGTGGAACTGGGCACCGACGGCCGTCTCCTCGCGCTCCAGCTGGACGAGTTGATCGCGGGCGTGGAGCCCGAGCGCGAGCTCGTGGTGCGGGACTATGTCCCGGAGCCGACGGCCAAGCGCTCCCGCACGGTCGACGAGGCGCTGTACGAGCTGGACGCCCTCACCCACGCCGAACTCCTGGAACTCCCCACGGTGGCAAAGGCGTTGGGCTACACCGGCTCCCCGGAGGCGCTGGACTCGGCGGTCTCCCCGCGCGGCTTCCGCCTGCTGGCCAAGGTGCCGAGGCTGCCGGGCGCGATCATCGACCGTCTGGTGGAGCACTTCGGCGGCCTACAGAAGCTGCTCGCCGCCAGCGTGGACGACCTCCAGACGGTGGACGGCGTCGGCGAGGCGCGGGCGCGCAGCGTGCGGGAAGGGTTGTCGCGGCTGGCGGAGAGCTCGATCTTGGAGCGGTACGTCTGAGCGGTACGTCTGAGCGCTCCGCGGGAAGCGCCGCGATATGTCGTTGCTCGGGTGCGGCGCCGTCGTGGCCGGTCGCGCCCGCGCGGCGGAGCCGCATGTTCAGTACAGCCCCGCGCCCCTTGGGGGGCGCCGCCTCCCGGCGACGCGCTCAGTCGTTCTCCAGCACGAACGACGTCTGTGCCGTCCCGAACCCCGGCGCCTTCGCCTCCACCAGATACGTGCCCGCGGCGGCGGTCCCCGCGGGCGGTGTCGCGCACTGCGGGGCGCTCGGCCTGCGGTCCCACTTCACGGTGTAGGTGATGCTCTCCCCGGCGGGCACCCGGAACTTCAGGCTGCCGGCCACCTGCGGGCAGTCGGCGGAGGACCAGAAGTCGTCCTCGGACCCTGCCTGCGTGACCGTCACCACGGTGTTCTTCGGTCCGAGATCGACCTTGCAGTCGTAGCTGGAGGAGTTCGTCGCGGTCAGCAGCAGGGCGGGCTTCTCGCCGGGCTCGTACGCGTTGCGGAGGCTCTTCACCGTCACCTTCACCGCGCCCGCGACACAGTCGGGCAGCGCGGATGCGGCGTCGACCGTGTCATCGACCCCGACGCCACTGCCCGAGCCGCCGCCCGCGGATCCGTTGCCCGAGCCGTCCGACCCGCCGGAGTCCCCGGAGCCGTCCCCGGACCCGCTGTCGTCACCGGACCCCGTGCCCGACCCGGAGCCGTCACCGGAGCCCGAGCCGCCGGAGTCACCGGGCGACTCGTCGCGCCCGCCCGGTGCCTGACTGATCGCCGGGCCCGAATCCGACGGTCCCGGTGTGATCGTCGAGGGCGCGGGATTCTTGCCGTCGGACCCGCCCGCGTTGTTCTTGCCGCCACCGTCGCCCGAGGTGAGTACCCAGGTGATCAGTAGCGCCAACAGGGCGACCACAGACAGCAGTACGGCCCTCCGTCGCCAGTAGATGGTGGAGGGAAGCGGCCCGACCGGATTGCGCAGAGATCCCACGGCGCAAACTGTACGAGAGATCGGTGCGCCAACAGGCTCCACCCGCCGCCCCGGGCCGCAACTTTTCCGGATCATCATCCCGGAAAGCGCCCCGCGAGGCCCGCGCCACCCCTGTCTTCCGTCAGGTGCACCACCTGCCGATCGCAGGATGTGACGGGATCGGCCCGCCGCCTACGGTCCGTGACCATGGACTTCGAGGACGCCGAGCTCTACCGCGACATCACCGACTTCGCCCGCGACACCCCAACGTGGGTACGACACACGGCCGAGATATGGACGGAGGCCGGACTGCTGCTGTTCGCCGCGTTGTTCGTCACCACCTGGTGGCGGGCCAGGCGGAGCACCTCCCGGGCATTCGCGATAGCGGCCCTTGCACCTCTGGCCACGGCTGTGGCGTATCTCTGCAGTGAGCTCCTCAAGTCGGTTGTCACGCAGGAGCGTCCGTGCCGGGCCGTGCCGGGAGCGACCGCCTCACTCGCCGCCTGCCCGCCGCCCGGCGACTGGTCCTTCCCCAGCAACCACGCCACCATCGCGGGCGCCGCGGCGCTCACCCTGGCGCTGGCCAGGCCCACCCTCCTGTGGCTGACGGCTCCCCTGGCCCTGCTGATGGCCTTCTCCCGCGTGTTCGTCGGCGTCCACTACCCGCACGACGTGGCCGCGGGCCTCGCCTTCGGCGCGCTGGTCGCGGTGGCGGCCGTACGACTGACCACGCGCCCGGCGACCCGGCTGACCGAGGCGATGCGTACGGCCTCGGCACCGGCGTTCGTACGATGGCTGACGGGGCCGGAGGAGTCCCGGCTGCCGTATCGCCGCTGATCGGCACGGCCGCTGGGTACGGCTACTCCACCAGCCCCGCCTCGTACGCCACGATCGCCGCCTGCACCCGGTTGCGCACGCCCAACCGGTCGAGCACCGCGCTCACATACGCCTTCACCGTGCCCTCGACGAGGTGCAGCCGGGCGGCGATCTCCGGGTTGGACAGGCCGGTGCCCACGAGGCCGAGCACCTCGCGCTCGCGTGGGCTGAGCTCGGCCACGCGCGCGCGTGCGGCGGCCTCGCGGCCGAGTCGGCCGTCGCTGCCGCCCAGCCCGTCGATGACGTAGCGGGCCACCCTCGGCGACAGAAAGGCGGCGCCGCCCGCCACCGCCCGTACTCCCGCGATCAGTTCGTACGGGTCCCCGGACTTCAACAGAAAACCGGTGGCGCCACCGCCGAGCGCCCGGGCCACGTAAGCCTGTTCGGAGAAGGTGGTGAGCATCGCCACGGCCGTGCCGGGGACGGTCCGTACGATCTCCTCGGCCGCGGCGAGCCCGTCCAGGCGGGGCATACGGATGTCCAGCAGGGCCACGTCAGGGCGGTGGGCCCGGGCCAGTTCGACCGCCTCGCGCCCGTCACCCGCCTCGGCGACGACCTCGGTCTCCCCGCCGCTCGTCAGGATCGCGCGCACACCGGCCCGCACCATCGCCTCGTCGTCGGCCAGCAGTACCCGGATCACTGTGCGAACTCCTCGTGTGGAGAGGGATGTTGAGACAGGCCCGCCCTCGGGATCACGTCCTTGGCGACGAGCCGTCCCTCGTCGTCGAAGCACAGCCTGAAGTGGTCGACGGAGACGAGGAGTTCGCCGCTCGCCCGGTAGTAGCGGCAGTCGCTGCCGGGCGGGGGCGGCGCGGGGGCGCGCTCCACGGGCGCGTCACGGACGGTGCGGTCCGGCAGGACGCCGGCGATGTCGTGGTCCGACATCCCCAGCCGCAGCTCGGCGTACGCGGCCGGCGACAGCACCGAGTGGGTCTCCGTGTACGCGTACCAGGCGAAGGCTCCGCCGACGAGTACGACGCCCGCGCCCACGGCGGCCACGGCAGCCAGGGCGACGCGACGGCGGGCGTGGGTGAAGGGGGCGTACGGCGCCGGGGACGGCCGTACGGCCGGGGCGGCGGGCTGGTCGGGGACGTACGCCCGCACGCGGAAGCCGTCCGGGTGTGGGCCGGCCTCGAAATCACCGCCGACCGCGGTGACGGCGGCGCGCAGGGCCCGGAGGCCGGTGCCGCCGGAGGGCGGGGAGGGGGTTCTCGGGGCCGGGG
>NZ_JAGMUL010000040.1 GCF_019049285.1 Streptomyces sp. AC550_RSS872 | reverse complement strand
GAAACGCCCGGTTACATTCCGAACCCGGAAGCTAAGCCTTACAGCGCCGATGGTACTGCAGGGGGGACCCTGTGGGAGAGTAGGACGCCGCCGAACAATCTTTGGGAAGGACCCCTGGTCACCAGCGTTCAGCTGGGACCAGGGGTCCTTTCGTTTTTACAATGCTTGTAGTACCGAAGACAGGAGTCACCGATGTCCACCAACTCCCCCGACGAGCGACCGGAGCGCGACCAGCGGCGACGGGACAGTAGTGACCGTGGCGATCGTGGTAGCCGGGGGGAGCGCGGCGGGTTCCGTCGTGACAATGACCGTGGTGGCAGCGGCGCCGGCCGTGGCGGGTACGTCCGACGGGATGACCGACGTGACGACCGTCGGGGCGATGACCGACGTGACGACCGTCGGGGCGATGACCGCGGTGATCGGGGCGACAGGGGCGGCTTCCGGCGTGATGACAACCGCGGCAGCTATGGGCGCCGCGACGACCGCCGGGGCGGCGACGACCGCGGGGCTCGGCCGCCGTTCCGGCGTGATGACCGGCCCGCTGGGCCCCGTCGCGACGATCGCGACCGTGGTTTCCGGCGCGACGGTGACCGGCCTGCCTTCCGCCGGGACGACCGTGGCGAACGCGGCGATCGTGGGGTGAGGCGGGACGACGACCGCGGTGGCTTCCGGCGTGATGACAACCGCGGCAGCTATGGGCGCCGCGATGACCGCCGTGATGACCGTCGCGGCGACGACCGCGGTGGGTTCCGGCGTGATGACAACCGCGGCAGCTACGAGCGCCGTGACGACCGCCGCGACGGTGGTGACCGCGGCGATCGTGGTGGATACGGCCGCCGTGACGACCGTGACCGTGGTTTCCGGCGTGACGATCGCGGCGACCGTGGTGATCGTGGGGGCTTCCGTCGCGACGACAACCGCGGCAGCTATGAGCGCCGTGATGATCGCCGGGGCGACGACCGCGGTGGGTTCCGGCGTGATGACAACCGTGGCAGCTACGAGCGTCGTGATGATCGCCGGGGCGACGACCGCGGTGGGTTCCGGCGTGACGACCGCCGCGATGGCGGTGATCGCGGGGACCGCGGTGGCTTCCGACGCGATGACAACCGGGGCGAGCGCGGTGGGTTCCGTGGGCGGGACGACCGCAGGGACGATCGCGGCGGGCGCGGCCCCCGCAGGGACGACCGCGGTGGGCGGCCGGGTGGCTTCCGTGGGCGGGACGACCGGCGCGGTGGTGACGACCGGCGTGGTGGTGGCCGGTTCCGTGATGAGCGGGATCGGGACCGTGGCGACCGCGAGCCGATCAAGCGGCTTCCGATCCCCGAGGACGTCACGGGCGAGGAGATCGACAAGGACGTACGGCAGGAGCTTCAGAGTCTGCCGAAGACGCTCGCGGACGACGTCGCCAGGAACCTGGTGATGGTCGCGCGGCTCATCGACGAGGACCCCGAAGGCGCTTACGGCTACTCCAGGGTGGCCCTGCGGCTGGCGTCGCGGGTGGCGGCCGTACGTGAGGCGGCCGGGTTCGCGGCGTACGCGAACCAGAAGTACTCCGAGGCGCTTGCCGAGTTCAGGGCCGCGCGGCGGATGACCGGGACCGTGGACCTGTGGCCGCTCATGGCCGACTGCGAGCGTGGGCTCGGGCGGCCGGAGAAGGCGCTGGACATGGCCGGGGCGCCCGAGGTGCACAAGCTGGACAAGGCCGGGCAGGTGGAGATGCGGCTCGTCGCGGCCGGCGCTCGGCGTGACATGGGGCAGGTGGACGCGGCCATCGTGACGCTTCAGAGCCCCGAGCTCGCCTCCAACTCCGTGCAGCCGTGGACCGCGCGGCTGCGGTATGCGTACGCCGATGCGCTGCTGGCCGCCGGTCGGCGGGGCGAGGCGCGTGAGTGGTTCGCCAAGGCTGTCGAGGCCGACAAGGACGGCAGCACGGACGCGTCCGACCGGCTCGCCGAGCTGGACGGTGTCGAGTTCGTCGACGCCCTCGATGAGGACGAGGGCGAGAACGAGACCGAGGGCAGCGGGGACGGGCAGGCCCCGGCTGGGTCCGACTCCGACGAGGGCGACAAGGAGTAGGCGCGCGTGAAGTGAAGGGCGGGATTCCGGACAGGGGTCCCGCCCTTCGGCGTTTCAGAGGTCCAGTGCGCGCAGCACCAGGCCCGAGGCCGGTTTCGGGCCGAAGGACGTCGACTTGCGGGGCATCGTGACGCCCTGGCGGGCGAGGTCGCGTACGACGTCCTCGCGGACCGGGTGCATCAGGACGGCCGTACCGCCGTCGCGTTCCGCCTTGCCGACGGTGGCGGCGGTGTCGTGGATGTAGGCGATGCGGCTGGGGTCGTCCTCGGGGATGTGCCAGACGTGGGCGAGGAGTGTGGCGTGCAGGACCGTCGCGTCGAGGGTGCGCCAGGCGGCGGGGCGGTCGGTGGGGACCGTGCGGTCGAGGAGGGCCGGGTCCGGGTGGTCGAGGAGGTGGAAGGCGCCGTCTCCGGCGAGGAGATAGGCGTTGCCCGCGCAGGCCGCGTCGGCCAGGGCCTCCAGGGCCTCTGCGAGCGGGACTTCGAGGCGGCGTACGCGGAAGAGGCCGTCGAGGGCGGCCAGGGCGTCCGGTACGGGCAGGTCGTGCAGGAGGCGGTGGATGGCGCGGACGCGAAGGGGGTAGCGGGCCGTGTCGACCAGGAGGACGAGGCCGTAGTCCCAGGCGCTGGGTGAGGGGTGTTCCGCGCGGAGTCGGCGGTAGGTCGCCCAGCGGTGGTGGCCGTCGGCGATCAGGGCCTGGTGGCGGGTCAGATCGGACTGGACGTGGGCCAGGTCGGCCGGGTCGGTGATCGACCACAGGCGGTGGCTGAAGCCGTCCTCGGTGGTGGTCGAGAAGAGCGGCGGGCGTTCGACCGTGCGCTCGATGAGAGCGGTCGTGTCGGTGGCCGTGCCGGTGCCGCGGTAGGTCAGGAGCAGGGGTTCGAGGTTCGCCGAGGTGGCGCGCATCAGGTCCGCTCGGTCGGCGACCACGTGCGGCATGACGTCCTCGTGCGGCAGGACCAGGCCCTCCGCGGGCTCCGTCACACGCAGGGCGCCGATGACGCCGCGCTGGAGCATGCCGTCGCCGTCGCGCTGTTCGTAGACGTAGAGGCCAGGCTCGGGGTCGGCGGCCAGGACGCCTTCGGAGAGCCAGCGGCGGAGGGTCTTGGCCGCTTGTTCGTTGCGGGCGTCGGGGGTGGCGGCCTGGGGGAGGATCAGGCGGACGATGTTGTGCGGGTCGGCGTCCTGGAGGTGGTGCAGGCCGTCGGGGCGGACGACGACGTCGTACGGAGGGGATGTCACGGCGGCCAGGCCGCCGACCCGGTCGGGGTCGTAGCGAAGTCCTCGGAACGGGTTCAGTTCGAGGCCTCGGCGCTCCGTTGCTTCCGGGTGACCTGCTGTGTTCATCCCGGCATCGTACGGGTGTCAGTGGCATGGGGGATGATCGGGGGAAAGCCGTCGAACGAGGAGCGATGCGGAATGAGCCAGAGCGTCAGGACGAGGCCCGAGGGCAGTGGCCAGGCCCTGAGCGAGGCGTATGACACGGCGCTGCTCGACCTCGACGGAGTGGTGTACGCGGGCGGTGACGCGATCGTGCATGCCGTCGAGTCGCTCGCCTCGGCCCGGGCCGGCGGGATGCGTCTCGCGTACGTCACCAACAACGCTCTGCGGACTCCGGACACCGTGGCCGCGCATCTGACGGAGCTCGGCATACCGACCGGGGCGGGCGATGTCATCACCTCGGCGCAGGCGGTGGCGCGGCTGATCAGTGAGCAGGTGCCGGCGGGGGCGCGGGTGCTGGTGATCGGCGGGGAGGGGCTGCGGGTGGCGCTGCGGGAGCGTGGTCTGGAACCCGTCGAGTCGGCGGACGACGATCCGGCGGCGGTTGTGCAGGGGTTCGGCGGGCCGGAGCTGCCGTGGGGGCGCTTCGCGGAGGCTTCGTACGCCGTCGCGCGCGGTGTGCCGTGGTTCGCGTCCAACACCGATCTGACGATTCCGAGCGGGCGGGGCATAGCGCCGGGCAATGGTGCCGCGGTGGAGGTCGTAAGGATCGCCACCGGTGCCGAGCCGCAGGTGGCGGGCAAGCCGTTGCCTCCCATGCACCGGGAGACGATCCTGCGGACGGGTGCCGAGCGGCCGCTGGTGGTGGGGGACCGGCTGGACACGGACATCGAGGGCGCGTTCAACGGGGAGGTCGACTCGCTGCTCGTGCTGACCGGCGTGACCGACGGCGCCCTGCTGCTCGCGGCGCCGCCGCAGCACCGGCCGACGTATGTCGACGCCGATCTGCGGGGGTTGCTCGGCGGACAGCCGGAGGTCTCCGCGGCCGGGGAGGGTTTCCGGTGCGGTGGCTGGACGGCGACCGCCAGGGCAGAGCGGCTGGAACTCGACGGTGACGGTGCGGCCTTGGACGGGCTGCGGGCGCTGTGCGCGGCGGCCTGGACCGCGGCCGGGGACGGCTCGTGCACGCTGGACGCGGGTAAGGAGCTGGCGCGGCTGGGGTTGTGACGCCGAGGCGAGGGGCCGGAGCCGGGGTTGTGACGTCGTACGGTGGGATCGTGGCTGAATGGGAGGGTAGGCTAACCTAACCGCGTGTTGGTCGACAGTCCTCCCGAACAGCGCGCGGAGTCCCCGTCCGCGCCTCCAACCCGATGGGCGATACGTACCGTTGGGCTGCTCGTCTCTGTCCTGATTCTGGTGGTCGTCGCGTTGGCGAGCATCGCGATCGGGGCGAAACAGCTGTCCCTGGGGGAGGTCTGGCACGGACTGTTCGAGAGTTCCGGGACCTACGGGGACGTCGTGGTCGACGACCGGATCTCGCGTACGGTCCTCGGGCTGCTCGCCGGTGCCGCACTCGGCCTCGCCGGTGCCGTGCTACAGGCGCTCACCCGTAATCCGCTCGCCGATCCCGGTCTGCTCGGCATCAACGCGGGCGCGTCCGCCGCGGTCGTCACCGCCATCACCTTCTTCGGCGTCACCAGCCTGAGCGGCTACGTCTGGTTCGCCTTCGTCGGCGCTGCCGCGGTCGGCGCGGTGGTCTGGTTCCTCGGCGGCAGTCGGGGTGCCACGCCGGTGCGGCTCGCGCTCGCCGGTACGGCGATCAGCGCCGCGCTGTACGGCTATCTCCAAGCCGTGATGATCATGGACGATGCGGCGCTGAACAAGATGCGCTTCTGGACGGTCGGTTCGCTGACCTCGGCCACGGACTCGACCATCAAGCAGGTGTTGCCGTTCCTCGTCGTCGGCATGGTCCTCGCGCTCGCCCTCGCCCGGCCGCTCAACGCCATGGAGATGGGTGACGACACCGCCAAGGCCCTTGGCGCGCATCTGAACCGCACCCGGGTGCTGTCGATGCTCGCCGCGACCGTGTTGTGCGGGGCCGCGACCGCCGCCTGCGGGCCGATCGTGTTCGTCGGCCTGATGGTGCCGCACGTCGTGCGCTCCTTCACCGGGCCCGACCTGCGCTGGATCCTGCCGTACGCGGCCGTCCTGTCGCCGGTGCTGCTGCTCGGCGCCGATGTCCTCGGCCGGATCGTGGCCCGACCGTCGGAGCTCCAGGTCGGCATCGTCACCGCGATCCTCGGCGGACCGGTCTTCATCTTTCTCGTACGACGGCGGAGGACGGCCCAGCTGTGAAGACCGCACTGAAGAAGGAAGCGACGAGCGAAGAGAAGAGCGACGCGCGGGGGGCGGCGAGGAGTGCGGTGAAGCCGGCCCGGGCGTCCCGGGCCAGCCGTGCCGTGCGGGCCCCGGGCGGGCTCTCCGTCCGGCTGGACGTCCGGGCGCTGACCGTCGTCGTGCTGTTGCTGCTGGCCGCGCTCGCCGCGACCGTGGTGCTGATCGGCACCGGCGACTTCCCGATCTCGGCGGGCGACGTACTCAGGACGCTGGTCGGCGACGGCAACGCGGGGCAGGAGTTCATCGTCAACGAGCTGCGGCTGCCGCGGGTCCTCGTCGGGCTCCTCGTCGGGGCCGCGCTCGGCCTCGGCGGTGCGCTGTTCCAGGCGCTGTCACGCAACCCGTTGGGCAGCCCCGACATCCTCGGCCTCGGACAGGGGGCCACGGCCGGCGCGCTCGTGATGATCGTGCTGTTCTCCGGGGACGCCGGCCAGGTCACCATCGGTGCGCTCGTGGGCGGACTCGCGACCGGGCTCGCCATCTATCTGCTCGCCTGGAAGCGGGGCGTGCACGGCTATCGACTGGTCCTGGTCGGTATCGGCATGTCCGCGATCATGACAGCGGTCAACGGCTATCTGCTGACCAAGGCCGACCTGGTCGACGCGGCCCGCGCGCTCGTGTGGATGACCGGCTCCCTCAGCGGCCGTGACTGGGCCCAGGTCTGGCCGCTGCTCGCGCTCTGCGCCGTCCTCGTACCGCTCGTCCTCGCCAACGCGCGCGGGCTGCGGATGATGGAGATGGGCGACGACGTCTCGTACGCCCTCGGGGTGCGCGTCGAACGCGTACGGCTGCTGATGATGCTGTCCGCCGTGCTGCTCACCGCGGCCGCCACCGCCGCCGCGGGACCCGTCAGCTTCGTGGCGCTCACCGCCCCGCAGCTCGCCCGGCGCCTGACCCGCTCGCCCGGGCCGAACCTGCTGCCCTCGCTCTGCATGGGCGCCGCCCTTCTCGTCACCGCCGACTGGATCTCCCAGCGGGTCTTCGGCGCCGACCAGCTGCCCGTGGGCGTGGTCACGGGCGTGCTCGGCGGCGTGTATCTGCTGTGGCTGCTGGTCACCGAGCGCAAGGCGGGCCGGATATGAGCGCCGGTAGGAGCAACGAGAACAGCAGTGGGCTGAACAACCGAAGGAGCACCGTGAACCGCCTGTCCGCCGACAACGTCACCCTCGCCTACGACCAGCGGGTCATCGCCGAGCAGCTGTCGGTGGAGATACCCGACAACTCCTTCACCGTGATCGTCGGCCCGAACGCGTGCGGCAAGTCCACGCTGCTGCGGGCCCTGTCACGGATGCTCAAGCCCAGCCAGGGCCACGTCCTGCTGGACGGGCAGATCATCCAGTCGATGCCGGCGAAGAAGGTCGCCCGCACACTGGGCCTGCTGCCCCAGTCGTCGATCGCGCCCGACGGGATCACCGTCGCCGACCTGGTGGGCCGCGGCCGGTACCCGCACCAGGGCATCCTGCGCCAGTGGTCGACCGAGGACGAGCGGGTCGTACAGGAGTCCATGGAGCAGACCGGGGTCGCCGAGCTCGCGGATCGCTATGTCGACGAACTGTCCGGCGGTCAGCGCCAACGCGTATGGATCGCGATGGCGCTCGCCCAGCAGACACCGCTGCTGCTGCTCGACGAGCCGACCACCTACCTCGACATCCAGCACCAGATCGACGTCCTCGACCTGTGCGCCCAGCTGCACGAGGAGCAGGGGCGCACGCTGGTCGCCGTCCTGCACGACCTCAACCACGCCGCCCGGTACGCCACCCACCTCATCGCCCTGCGCGGCGGGGCCGTGATCGCCGAGGGCGCGCCCAGCGACATCGTCACGGCCGAGCTGGTCGAGGACGTGTTCGGGCTGCGGTGCCAGGTCATCGACGACCCGGAGACGGGGACGCCGCTGGTGGTGCCGGCGGCGCGGAAGGCGCGCGAGCAGGTCAGGAAGGAGCCGGTCGACCAGGGCGGGCAGGCCGAGAAGGTGGCGGCTACAGAAGCTTTCTGAGCGTCAGCAGGTCGCGCACACCCGCGTGCAGCTTCACCCGGCCCGAGCCCCAGGCCTTGGCGAAGTGCAGCTCGCCGCCGACCAGGGCGACCAGGTCGTCGCCGGTCATGCTCAGTCTGATCTGGGCCTTCTCGCGGGGCGGGCCCTGGATCGTCTCGTGGACATGGATCCGGCCGCCCGACATGCGGCCGGCGAAGGTGACGTCCAGGTCGGTGATGTGGCAGCTCACCGAGCGGTCCAGGGCCGCGGCCGTGCGGGCGTCCCCTTCGGCGCGCTGCATGTTGTCCGAGAGCTTTTCGAGTGCTGCGCGGCACTCCTCAGTCGTGGCCATCGCGATCGACGGTACCCCAGCGGTTCGGGGTAGCGTCTGGGCATGAGCGACACGGTTCCGGAGACGGAGATCCCGGAGATCCCGCAGGAGGCGGCCGAGGCGGAGGCCGGAGCGAAGGCCGAGCTCGCGGTCGAACCAGTCGAACCAGTCGAACCGGTCGCAGCGGTCGAGACGGCCGAGGCGGTCGAACCCGAGTACGACCCGGCCGCCCCCGCCCCGCTGAACATCCCCCGCACCCTCACCGGCAACGCCGACGTCGACGCCCAGCTGGAGCGGCTGGGTGATGCCGACCACCTCGCCACCGACGGGCATGTCGAGGTGTACGAGGATGTACACCGGGGGCTGCGCGACGCGCTCACCGCGCTCGACGCCCGCCCGGGACCTCCGGCGCCCCCGTCGATGCCTGGGATGAGGAGCTGAACCGAACGTGGCAGGAGTCGCACGCCGCCGTCTCGACGCGGAGCTGGTCCGCCGGAAGCTCGCGCGCTCGCGCGAGCACGCCAGCCAGCTGATCGCCGCCGGGCGGGTCACCGTCGGCAAGACCGTCGCGACCAAGCCGGCCACGCAGGTGGAGACCGCGGCGGCGATCGTGGTGTCCACCGACGACAGCGAGCCCGAGTACGTCTCGCGCGGCGGGCACAAACTCGCGGGCGCGCTGGAGGCCTTCGTGCCCCAGGGGCTCGTGGTGAAGGGGCGGCGAGCACTGGACGCCGGCGCGTCCACCGGGGGTTTCACCGACGTCCTGCTGCGATCGGGGGCCGTCCATGTCGTCGCTGTGGACGTCGGATACGGACAACTCGCCTGGACTCTCCAAAGCGATGAACGCGTCACCGTCAAGGACCGTACGAACGTACGCGAGTTGACGCTCGAAGCGATCGATGGGGAACCAGTGGATCTTGTCGTGGGGGATCTGTCCTTCATCCCGCTCGGACTGGTACTGCCCGCCCTGGTGCGGTGCGTGAAGCCGGACGCCGATCTGGTGATGATGGTCAAGCCGCAGTTCGAGGTGGGGAAGGAACGGCTGGGCAGCGGGGGAGTCGTACGGAGTCCGCAGCTGCGGGCGGAGGCCGTGCGGGGAGTCGCCGGGAAGGCGTGGGAACTCGGGCTCGGAGTGAAGGGCGTCACGGCGAGTCCGTTGCCCGGCCCCTCCGGGAATGTCGAGTACTTTCTGTGGCTGCGTGCCGGGGCGCCCGCCCTGGACCCGGCCGACGTTGACCGTGCAGTTGCGGAGGGGCCGCGTTGACACCGAACCGAGCTCGTACTGTTTTTCTGCTCGCCCACACGGGGCGGCCCGCGGCGATTCGCAGCGCCGAGCTGGTGGTCAAGGGGCTGCTGAGGTCGGGGATCGGTGTGCGGGTCCTGGAGTACGAGGCGGCCGACCTGCCGCTGCCGCCCGAGGTGGAGCTCGTCAAGGAGGCGACTCCGCAGTGCCTCGACGGGTGCGAGCTGCTGATCGTGCTGGGCGGCGACGGGACGCTGCTGCGCGGCGCCGAGTTCGCCCGGGCGTCCGGGGTGCCGATGCTGGGTGTCAACCTCGGGCGCGTCGGGTTCCTCGCGGAGGCCGAGCGGGACGATCTCGACAAGGTTGTCGACCGGGTCGTGACCAAGGCGTACGAGGTCGAGGAGCGGATGACGGTCGACGTCGTCGTGCATCAGAACGGCGACATCGTGCACACGGACTGGGCGCTGAACGAGGCGGCCGTGCAGAAGGCCGGGGCCGAGAAGCTGCTCGAGGTCGTGCTGGAGATCGACGGGCGGCCGGTGACGGGGTTCGGGTGCGACGGGATCGTGCTGTCCACGCCTACCGGGTCTACGGCTTACGCGTTCTCCGCGGGTGGGCCTGTGGTGTGGCCCGAGGTCGAGGCGTTGCTGATGGTGCCGATCAGTGCGCATGCGTTGTTCGCGAAGCCGTTGGTGACCTCGCCGGATTCCGTGCTTGCGGTGGAGGTTCTGCCGCATGTCCCGCCGGGGGTTTTGTGGTGTGACGGGCGGCGGACCGTGGAGTTGCCGCCGGGGGCGCGGGTGGAGGTGCGGCGGGGGGCTGTGCCGGTGCGGCTTGCTCGGCTGCATCATGCGTCGTTCACGGATCGGTTGGTGGCGAAGTTCGCGTTGCCGGTTTCCGGGTGGCGTGGGGCGCCTCATTAGCCCATTCGCAGTGGGGTGAGGGGTGCGTTTGGCGGCTGCGGGTCCGTTGTGGCTGGTCGCGCAGTTCCCCGCGCCCCTTAAGGCGTTGCACTCGCCCGGGTGACAATGTGCTGCCGATATGCATTCGTCACCTGGACCTTCACATGACTGGGGCCGGGGGGCGTCGCACTCCCGGTACCCGACCTCGTAAGGTCGTGTCCGTGTTGGAGGAGATGCGGATACGGTCGCTCGGAGTCATCGATGACGCGGTCGTCGAGCTGTCGCCGGGGTTCACCGCTGTCACGGGTGAGACGGGTGCGGGCAAGACCATGGTGGTCACGAGCCTGGGTCTGTTGCTCGGTGGGCGGGCGGACCCGGCGCTCGTGCGGATCGGGGCCGAGAAGGCGGTCGTGGAGGGGCGGATCGCCGTGTCCTCGGGCGCGCCGGTCGTCGTACGGGTCGAGGAGGCCGGGGCGGAGCTCGACGACGGGGCGTTGCTGATCAGCCGTACCGTTTCCGCCGAGGGGCGGTCGCGGGCGCATCTGGGCGGGCGCAGTGTGCCCGTGGGGATGCTGGCCGAGCTCGCCGACGAGCTGGTGGCCGTGCACGGGCAGACCGATCAGCAGGGGCTGCTGAAGCTGGCCCGGCAGCGGCAGGCGCTCGACCGGTACGCGGGGGATTCCGTCGCCGTGCCGCTCGCCAAGTACGGCGAGGCGTACCGGCGGCTGCGGGCCGTCTCCGTCGAGCTGGACGAGATCGTCACACGCGCGCGTGAGCGGGCCCAGGAAGCCGACATGCTGCGGTTCGGGCTCGACGAGATCGCCGGGGTCGAGCCGCGGGCCGGGGAGGACGTGGAGCTCGCGGAGGAGGCCGAGCGGCTGGGGCACGCGGAGGCGCTGTCGTCGGCCGCCACGGCCGCTCACGCGGCGCTCGCAGGCAATCCGGAGGACCCCGAGGGCATCGACGCGGCGACGCTCGTCGCGGGCGCGCAGCGGGCCCTGGACGCCGTGCGGTCGCACGATCCGGCGCTGGCCGCGCTGACCGACCGGATCGGTGAGATCGGGATCCTGCTGGGCGATGTCGCCGGGGAGCTGGCGGGGTACGCCGACGACCTGGACGCCGATCCCCTGCGGCTCGCGGCCGTCGAGGAGCGGCGGGCCGCGCTGACCGCGCTCACGCGGAAGTACGGCGAGAACGTCGCCGCCGTGCTCGCCTGGGCCGAGGAGAGCGCCGCCCGGCTGACCGAGCTGGACGGAGACGACGAGCGGATCGGGGAGCTGACCGCCGAACGGGACGCGTTGCGGGTCGAGCTGGGCGGGCTGGCACAGGCGCTGACCGACGCGCGGACGGACGCCGCCGAGCGGTTCGCCGCCGCGGTGACCGCCGAGCTGGCCTCGCTCGCGATGCCGCACGCGCGCGTGTCCTTCGACATCCGGCAGACCGAGGACCCGGAGGGCGTGGAGGTCGGCGGGCGTACGGTCGCCTACGGGCCGTCCGGTGCGGACGAGGTCGAGCTGCTGCTCGCCCCGCACCCGGGAGCGCCGCCCCGGCCGATCGCCAAGGGCGCGTCCGGCGGTGAGCTCTCGCGCGTGATGCTCGCCGTGGAGGTCGTGTTCGCGGGGACCGATCCCGTGCCGACGTATCTCTTCGACGAGGTCGACGCGGGTGTCGGTGGCAAGGCGGCCGTGGAGATCGGGCGGCGCCTGGCCCGGCTGGCCAAGAGCGCGCAGGTCGTCGTGGTGACCCACCTGCCGCAGGTCGCCGCCTTCGCCGACCGCCAGTTGCTCGTCGAGAAGACCAACGACGGGTCGGTCACCCGGTCCGGCGTGAAGGTCCTGGAGGGCGAGGAGCGGATCCGGGAGCTGTCCCGGATGCTCGCCGGGCAGGAGGACTCGGAGACAGCGCGGGCCCATGCGGAGGAGTTGCTGGCTACGGCTCGCGCGGACGCGTAGGAGGGCGGGGCTTCCCGCGTGGGCGGCTCCGATCGCCTGGGCGGGCCCCGCGCAGGGCCGGGCTGTCAGTGGTGGACCGTAGGGTGGCCGAATGAGCGAACGTGCCTCTCGGACCACCGCCTTCGGCCTCTCCGCGGCCCTCACCCGCGCCGCCGTCGCCGCCCTGCGCGCCAAGGCACCCGGCGGCCATGACCGCTGGGAGCGGAAGAACTGCGCCGGGCGGACGGTGGAGTTGTACGCCGGGCCCGCCTCCGCCCTGGCGGCCGCGGTCGGAGCCGGGCGGCTCTCGCCGGCGGCAGGGGCCGCCGTGGCGGTCGCGGGGGTCTGCGGGGGATACGACGACGTGGCGGGTGCCGATGACCCCCGGCGTGGGTTCCGGGCGCACCTCGGTGCGCTTCGGGACGGTGAAGTCACCAGCGGGGCCGTCAAGTTGTTCGGGATATCCGCCGCCGGGCTCGTCGCGGGGGCGGTCCTGAAGGAACGGCTCCTGGACAAGCTGCTCGCCGGGGTCGTGATCGCCGGCGCCGCGCACTTCGTGAACCTCGTCGACGTACGGCCCGGTCGGGCCGCCGCCGCGGTGCTCGCGCTCGGTGCGCCGGGGCTGCTGCGCTCCGGACACGGTGGCGCGTTGGCCGCCGGTGCCATGGGAGCAGCCGCGGCCGTCCTGCCCGACGACCTCGGGGAGCGGGCGATGATCGGCGACTCCGGCGCCCATGCCCTGGGCGCGGCCCTGGGTGCGGCTGTCGTCGCCGGGAACGGGCGGGCCGGGCTGGTCGCTCATGCCGCCGCTGTCGTGGCCGCCGCGGTGTACGGCGACAAGGTGAGCGCGTTCGCACGAGGCGCCGACGCGCCGTGAGGTCAGTGGGGCTCGGTGCGCCACACCGGTGCACGCCGGTCGCCGCCGAAACGTGCTCCACGCGCGCATGTTCGGCCACCATCCCCACCCCGGATCACTCGTGCAGGTGACTCCGGCCACCGAGTTGCCCGGCACCCGGGCCGCCCGGGGCCTGCCGGCGTTCCCGGAACGGCCGTACGTCCTGGCATCCTTGGCGTAAACACGTCGTACGCGTAGGGATTCTCGCGGTGCACCCCGTCCGCCCGATCCTTCTGTACGTTCTTCGTGACCGCCCGACCCGAAGCAGGAGCCCTGGCCACGTGACCCCCGCCAGCAGCCATGCACCGCACGGCCAGTCCTCGCTGCGCACCGTGCAGGTGCTGGGCGGTGGCAACGCCGGCAGTAGCGCGCATGTGCGATCACTGGCCTCGGGGCTGGTCGCGCGGGGCGTGCGGGTCACCGTGTGTGCCCCCGTCGAGGCCGATCAGCTCTATGACTTCACGGGGGCCGGCGCCGACCATGTGCATGTGCCGCGCAGCAGCGATCCCGGCTCGGTGGCGGCCCTGCGGGCGGCGTGCGCGGAGGCCGACCTGGTGCACGCGCACGGGCTGCACGCCTCCTTCCGCGCGGTGCTCGCGCTGAGCGGGCGGCGCACCCCGCTCGTCGTCACCTGGCACGACCGGGCACATGCCGAGGGAGCCCGCGCCCATCTCGTACGGCTGTTGGAGCGGCGGGTCGTCAAAGCCGCCTCCGTCGTGCTCGGGACCACCTCGGCGCTCGTGGACCGGGCCCGCCGGACCGGCGCCCGGGACGCGCGCCTGGCCGCTGTCGCCATGCCCGGCCCCCTCCGCGCCGTCGAGCACGACGACCCCGACCGGCTGCGGCCCAAGGTCCGGGCCGAACTCGGGGCCACCGGACGGCCGTTGCTGATTGCCGTCGGCTCACTGGAGCGGCACCGCGGGTACGACGTGCTGCTGGACGCCTCGCGCGCGTGGCTGCGGCTCGACCCCGTGCCGTTGGTCGTGATCGCGGGGGAGGGGACGCAGCGGGCCGAGCTCCAGCGTCGGATCGAGGACGAGGAGCTGCCCGTGCGGCTGATCGGGCGGCGCGACGACGTCTCCGAGCTGCTCGCCGCCGCCGATGTGGCGCTCCTGCCCAGCAGTTGGGAGTCCCGGTCCGTCCTCGCCCAGGAGGCCCTGCACGCACGCGTGCCGCTCGTCGCCACCGAGGTGGGTGGCGTACCGGAACTCGTCGGCGACGCGGCCGAACTCGTCCCGTACGGCGATGCGAAGGCCCTCGCCGACGCCGTCGTCCGGCTGCTCGGCGACCCCGAGCGGCGGGAGCTGCTCAGGGAGCGCGGCGTGCGGCAGACGGCCACCTGGCCGACCGAGGACGAGACGGTGGCCCAAGTCCTCAGCGTGTACGACGAGTTGACCCAGCCCCGGTTCGTGATCTAGACGCCTCGGCCCCGGCACGCGCGTCCGACCCCAGCTGCCTCCGGCTATCCCGCATGCCTTCGCGCCCGGAGTGCCAGGCTCAACGCCAGCACCGTCTGCGGGTCGTCGAGGTCGGTGCCGAGCAACTCGCCGATGCGGGCGAGGCGGTTGTAGAGGGTCTGCCGGTTGAGGTGCAGCTCACGGGCGGTCTCCGCCTTGCGGCCCGCGTGGGCCAAGTACGTCTCCAGGGTGGGCAGCAGGGGCGGCTTCGAGCGGTTGTCGTGCTCGCGGAGCGGGCCGATCGCGCGGTCCACGAAGGCCGCGAGGTCCGGGTGGTCACGCAGCCGCCACAGCAGCAGGTCGATGTCCAGGCGCCGGGCGTCGTACCAGGGGCGGTCGGTCAGGCCCTGCGCCGCCGTCGCCGTCTCCGCCGCGTGTCTGAGGCCCGCCGAGGCCGCCGCCCAGCCGCCGGCCACGCCGACGACCACGACCGGCGGCGGCGCCCCGGGCCGCTGCACCCCGGCCCGCTCCACGCCCGCCCGCAGCGCCACCGCGACCCGGTCCGCGACCGCCGACCGGTCCGCCTCCGCACGCAGGCCCAGCAGCAGCGGCACCCGGCCCTCCACCGGCCGTACGCCCAACAGCACCGGCACCCCCACCGAGGCCAGTTCTTCGCCGACCGCGCGGGCCAGCACCGCCCAGCCTCCGCCGGGGGACGGCGCGTCCCCCAGCCGCATCACGACCGGCAGCAACGGGCCCTCACCCGGCTTGAAGCCCAGCACGCGCGCCTGTGCCGGGGCGTCCTCGGCGGCGACACGGCCCTCCGCGAGGTCGGTCAGGAAGTCGCCGCGCCCGCGCGCCGCCAGCTCATCCTCCTGCCGTGCCTGCATCAGCACCACGGCCAGGATGCCCGCGGCCCGCTCGGCGGCGATCCGGTGCACCGGGGCCAGAGGGTTCCGTACGGGGAGCAGAACCAGACGGGCCCGGACCGACACCGTTCCCGGGCCGCCCCCGGGAACATCCACCAGCACCGAACCGGCGGGCGGCGGCCCCTCCTTGTGCTGCCCCCGCAGCCCCTCCCACACCTGAAGCGGATCCGCGCCCTCCGGACCGGCCCCGGCGGCGTACAGCAGCTGCCCGTCCGTCGTCTCCAGGAAGACCGGGTTGCCGCTGAAGTCGGCCAGGATGCCGAGCACTTGGGGCACTCCACCGCCGCCGAGCAGGGCTTTTGTGCAGCGGCGGTGCACCTCCTCCGCGCGTTGCAGCAGCGCGTAGTGGCCGTTGACGATCTCGGTGTGGATCTCCTCGGTGACCGTCACGAACGGCACCTCGCGATGCAGCTGGACCAGCGGCAGACCGGCCGCACGGGCCGTGTCGACCAGCGTGGCGGGCAGCCGGGTGAAGCGGGTGCCGAGCTCGATGACCAGGGCCGCGATGCCGCGCTCGGCCAGGGTGCGCACGAACGCGCGCTGGTCGGCGGGGCGGGTGCCGATGCCGTAGCCCGTGGTCAGCAGCAGTTCCCCGCCCTTGAGCAGCGAGGCGATGTTGGGCGCCTCGCCCGCGTGCACCCAGCGCACGGTCCGCCCCAGCCGGTCGGCGCCCGCGAGGACCTCCGGAAGCCCGCTGCGCAGGCCGGGCAGCTCCAGCGCCCGGCGCACGGTGATCCCGGCGCTGTGCGTGTCGAATCCGCTGCTCATCCCGCCCGTACCGCTGTCCATGAGGCGGACGCTACCTGTGGGCACGGCTCCGCGGCATATCCAGCCGGATGCGCGCCTTGACGAAGTGATCACCGCGCCGGATTGGGGTGCGCCCGTCGGGGTAGCGGCGTCGGCATGGACTTCAGCGTGGTTGCCGTGGCACGGGAGGACGACAGTCCGGTCGAGGAGCCGCTGCGGGTGGCGGTGGCCGCCGACCGGCTCGGGTACCGAGAGGTGTGGGCGGGGGAGGGGCCGACCTGGGACTCCTTCGTCCTCGCCGCGGCCATCGGGCGGGCCACCGAGCGGGTCGCGCTGACGGCCGGTCCCGTGGCGGTGTCGGTGCGCGAGCCGTTCGGGATCGCGCGGGGCGCCGCCTCGGTCGCCGCCGTCACGGGGCGGCCGGTCGGGGTGGCGCTGGGGACGTCCAGCAAGCGGGTCGTCGAGGGCGTGCACGGGGTGCCGAGGGTGCGGCCCGCGGCGGCGATGGAGGCCTCCGCGGCGGCCCTGCGCGTCTTCCTGTACGGCGAGCCCGGTGAGCCGATCGTCCCCGGCAGCGTCTTCCCGCGCCGCCTCCCACCGCCCGGCGGCCCGCTCACGGTGGCGGCGTTCGGTGACCGTGCCATCGCCACGGCCGCGACGCACTCCGACCGGATGCTGCTCGACCTCGTCTCGCCGGACCAGGTGCGGACGCTGCGGGCCAAGCTGACGGCGGCCGCCGAACGCGCGGGCCGTACGCCGCCGACGCTGGCCTCCTGGCTGCCGGCCGCCGTCGATCCGGACCCGGAGTCCCTCGCGCAGGTCCTGCGCAGCGTCGCCGGGTATCTGACGGTGCCCGGCTACAGCGACATGTTCGAGGCGGCCGGCTTCGGGGAGGCGGTGGAGCTGGCCCGTACCGGCGCCGACTCCGGCACGCTGGTGCGGGCACTGCCCGCCGCGGCGGCCGGCACGGTCGGTCTGGTGGGCGACCTGGACGCCGTACGCGCGCGGGTGGCGGAGTACGCCGACGCCGGCCTCGACGAGATCGCCCTCGTGCCGGCGACGGCCGGAGACCCGGGCGGGGAACGGACGCTGACGGCGTTCCGGCGAGCCTGGTGAGCGTGCTCAGGCCGGCCGGATGTTGTGATTGAACCGGAAGACGTTGTCCGGGTCGTAGCGCCGCTTCAGCTCCGCCAGCCGACGGGTGTTCCCGGCGCCCAGACCGGCCACCACACGCTCCGCGCCCTCGTCGCCGATGAAGTTCAGATAGACCGCGCCGCTGCTCCACGGCCGTACCTCCGCGCGGACGTCCCGCACCCACTGCCTGCACCGCTCGTCGTCCGCCGGGTCCTGCCACATGCCGTACGGGTGCACCGCCCAGGGGGCGTCCCGGTACGGCACCGGGTACTCGTGCGGACCGGCGGAGATCGCCCCGCCCTGCGGCAGGAGGACGTGCTGGGTGCCGGTCGGCACGGGCATGGACCGCCCGGCCGCGCAGTAGACGTCGACGAGGTCGTCCGGTGCGCCCGTCAGGTACTCCGCCGACCAGTAGTGCCGCATGCCGGGCGGATCGTCGATCATGCACTGCACGTCGGCGTACGGCATCGCGCCGACGATCTCCGCCTCGTGCGGCAGCGCCAGCAGCGGCTCGGCGTACTTGCGCATGTCCTGCTCGGCGCCGGCGTACGTCAGGAGCGCACCGCACACCAGATCGCCGACGAGGGAGGGCGGTACGAACTCCTCGGGCGGGCCGGTGAAGTGGATGATGCCGCCGCCCACCTCGTCCGGGCCGGACTCGATCACGTCGCGGAAGGTGCGCACGGCGTCCGGCGCGAACTCGGGCCGGTACAGCACCAGCGCGATGGCGAACTCGGGCAGCTCGTGCAGCTCCAGCGTGATCGCGGTGGCGATGCCGAAGTTGCCGCCGCCCCCGTGCAGGGCCCAGAACAGGTCCGGGTTCTCGTCCGCGTTGGCGTGGACCCGGCCGCCGTCGGCGGTGACCAGCTCCACGCCGAGCAGATTGTCCACGGCGAGGCCGCACCAGCGGTCCAGCCAGCCCGTGCCGCCGCCGAGGACGAAGCCGCCGACGCCGGTGGTCGACGCCCGGCCACCGGTCGTGGCGAGGCCGTACACCTGGGTGGCGCGGTCCAGGTCGCTCATCGTGGCCCCGCCCGAGACCCGTACCGCCTCGGCCGCGGGGTCGACGGTGACCGCGCGCATATGGCGCAGGTCGATCACCAGACCGTTGTCGTTGAGCGCCATGCCCGCCACGCTGTGCCCGCCGCCGCGCACCGCGATGTGCAGGTCCAGGTCCCTGGCGAACCGCACGGCCCGGACGACGTCGTCCTCGTCCACGCACTGCGCGATCACCGCGGGCCGCCGGTCGATCATGGTGTTGAAGACGACCCGCGCGTCGTCGTAACCGAAGTCCCCCGGCGCGAACACATCACCGGCGAGATCCTCGCGCAGCGCGGCGAGGGCCGCGCCCGCCTTGGAGTGGGTAGCCATGGCCGCCCCCTTCCGACAAGGGGCAAGACAAGCGGCAATCGCTTGCTTCCAGGTTAGGCGGGCGCGATACGGGCGTCCTGTCGAGCGCTGCGGCGGCCGCTCGGCTCAGCCCCCGTACGCCCCGGACGCCGTCAGCCGCAGCGCCGTGTCGATCAGCGGAACGTGGCTGAAGGCCTGCGGGAAGTTGCCGACCTGGCGCCGGAGGCGCGGGTCCCACTCCTCGGCCAGCAGACCGAGGTCGTTGCGCAGCGACAGCAGCTTCTCGAACAGCTTGCGGGCCTCGTCGACCCGGCCGATCATCGCCAGGTCGTCCGCCATCCAGAACGAGCAGGCGAGGAAGGCGCCCTCGTCGCCGGGGAGGCCGTCGACGCCCTCGTCGTCGCCCTGCGTCGGGTAGCGCAGGATGAACCCGTCCGAGGTGGACAGCTCGCGCTGGATCGCCTCGATGGTGCCGATGACGCGCTTGTCGTCGGGCGGCAGGAAGCCCATCTGCGGGATCAGCAGCAGCGAGGCGTCCAGCTCCTTCGAGCCGTACGACTGCGTGAAGGTGTTGCGCTCCTTGTCGTAGCCCTTCTCGCACACGTCCCGGTGGATGTCGTCGCGCAGCTCGCGCCACCGCTCCAGCGGGCCGTCGGCGTCGCCGGACTCGATGAGCTTGATGGTGCGGTCGACGGCGACCCAGGCCATCACCTTGGAGTGCACGAAGTGGCGGCGCGGTCCGCGCACCTCCCAGATGCCCTCGTCCGGCTCGTCCCAGTGGTCCTCCAGGTAGCGGATGAGCTTGAGCTGGAGCAGCGAGGCGTAGTCGTTGCGGGCCAGGCCCGTCATATGGGCCAGGTGCAGGGCCTCGGTGACCTCTCCGTAGACGTCCAGCTGGAGCTGGTGCGCGGCGCCGTTGCCGACCCGGACCGGCGCGGAGGCCTCATAGCCGGGCAGCCAGTCCAGCTCGGCCTCGCCCAGCTCGCGCTCGCCGGCGATGCCGTACATGATCTGGAGGTTCTCCGGGTCGCCCGCGACCGCCCGCAGCAGCCATTCGCGCCAGGCGCGGGCCTCCTCGCGGTAGCCGGTGCGCAGCAGCGAGGACAGGGTGATGGCCGCGTCGCGCAGCCAGGTGTAGCGGTAGTCCCAGTTGCGGACGCCGCCGATGTCCTCCGGCAGGGAGGTCGTCGGCGCGGCGACGATGCCGCCGGTCGGGGCGTACGTCAGCGCCTTCAGCGTGATCAGCGAGCGGATGACCGCCTCGCGGTAGGGGCCGTGGTACGTGCAGTGCTCGACCCACTCCCGCCAGAAGTCCTCCGTCGCCTCCAGCGACTGCTCCGGCTCCGGCAGCGCGGGCGGCTGCTTGTGCGAGGGCTCCCAGGAGATGGTGAACGCGATCCGCTCACCGGGGGCGACCGTGAAGTCCGAGTACGTCGTCAGCGACTTGCCGTAGGTCTCGGTCTCCGCGTCGAACCACACCGAGTCCGGACCGGCGACGGCGACCGTACGGCCCTCGTGCTTGTGCACCCACGGCACGACCCGGCCGTACGAGAAACGCATCCGCAGCGCCGAGCGCATCGGCACGCGGCCCGAGACGCCCTCCACGATCCGGATCAGCTGGGGCGCGCCGTCACGCGGGGGCATGAAGTCGATCACCCGGACCGTGCCGCGTGGCGTGTCCCACTCGGACTCCAGGATCAGGGAGTCGCCACGGTAGCTGCGCCGGGCCGCGGTGGGCGGCGGGGCGTCGGAGGCATGGGCGGGGCCGAGCCGCCAGAAGCCGTGTTCCTCGGTGCCCAGCAGCCCGGCGAAGATGGCATGCGAGTCGAAGCGGGGCAGGCACAGCCAGTCGACTGTGCCGTCCCGGCAGACCAGTGCCGCGGTCTGCATGTCTCCGATGAGTGCGTAGTCTTCGATGCGCCCGGCCACGTGCAACTCCAGTCGAACGGCCACGTCACCCCCTTCTCTGGCAAGGGGGCTCTCGCTTGGTGCGGTCAAGGGGTGGGTTTTGTCATGCGTCGTTGAGCGATGAAGCAAAGCAGTCGTCTCGGCCGTGAGGCAAAACGACAGTCTCTTCTCGACGATCTCTGCTCAACGAACTGACGAGCTCTCGTTGTTCCGGTGGTTACGGGCGAGGGGTGGTGCCGTGTTACCGGCCGGGCCCGGCAGCGAATGTCCGAGCAGGATACGACGCACGCAGATGATCTGCGTGCCGCTCCGGGCAACCCGGGTCGGCCGAACGGGTGAGCAGGGGGTGAGCGATGGGTGGGAAACCGGTGCGGCGTGCGGATCCGTGCCGACTCGTGTGCGGAGCGTGGCCGGAAGCCATCGGTCCTAGTCGCTGATACCCTGGTAGCCCGTGGACCGGTGGGCGTGAAGACCCCCGAACCGCACTTCAAGATCGCGACCACGGGAGCCCCCTCTTGGCCATGCCAAAATCCACGACGACCAAGCACATCTTCGTCACCGGGGGTGTCGCCTCCTCGCTCGGCAAGGGCCTGACGGCCTCCAGCCTCGGCATGCTCCTCAAGGCGCGGGGTCTGCGCGTCGTGATGCAGAAGCTCGACCCGTACCTCAATGTCGACCCTGGCACGATGAACCCCTTCCAGCACGGCGAGGTGTTCGTCACCAACGACGGTGCCGAGACCGACCTGGACATCGGCCACTACGAGCGCTTCCTCGACCGTGACCTGGACGGCTCGGCGAACGTCACCACCGGCCAGGTGTACAACACCGTGATCGCCAAGGAGCGGCGCGGCGAGTACCTCGGCGACACCGTGCAGGTCATCCCGCACATCACCAACGAGATCAAGCACCGCATCCGCCGCATGGCGACCGACGAGGTCGACGTCGTCATCACGGAGGTCGGCGGCACGGTCGGCGACATCGAGTCGCTGCCGTTCCTGGAGACCGTCCGCCAGGTCCGTCACGAGGTCGGTCGTGACAACGTCTTCGTCGTCCACATCTCGCTCCTGCCGTACATCGGCCCCTCGGGAGAGCTGAAGACGAAGCCGACCCAGCACTCGGTTGCGGCGCTGCGCAACATCGGTATCCAGCCAGACGCGATCGTGCTGCGCTGCGACCGTGAGGTGCCGACCGCGATCAAGCGCAAGATCAGCCTGATGTGCGACGTCGACGAGGCGGCCGTGGTCGCCTGCCCCGACGCCCGCTCGATCTACGACATCCCGAAGACCGTGCACGGCGAGGGCCTGGACGCCTATGTCGTCCGCAAGCTGGACCTGCCGTTCCGCGACGTGGACTGGACGACCTGGGACGACCTGCTCGACCGCGTCCACAACCCCGACCACGAGATCACCCTCGCCCTGGTCGGCAAGTACATCGACCTGCCCGACGCCTACCTCTCGGTCACTGAGGCGCTGCGCGCGGGCGGCTTCGCCAACAAGGCCCGCGTGAAGATCAAGTGGGTCACCTCCGACGACTGCAAGACCCCGGCCGGCGCCAGGCAGCAGCTCTCCGACGTCGACGGCATCTGCATCCCGGGCGGCTTCGGCGACCGCGGCGTGCTCGGCAAGGTCGGCGCGATCAAGTACGCCCGCGAGAACCGGATCCCGCTGCTCGGCCTGTGCCTGGGCCTCCAGTGCATCGTGATCGAGGCGGCCCGCAACCTCGCCGACATCGGCGACGCCAACTCCACCGAGTTCGACCCGGCGACCGGCCACCCGGTCATCTCCACCATGGCCGAGCAGCTCGACATCGTCGCCGGTGAGGGCGACATGGGCGGCACCATGCGGCTCGGCATGTACCCGGCGAAGCTGGCCGAGGGCTCGATCGTGCGCGAGGTGTACGACGGCAAGGAGTACGTCGAGGAGCGGCACCGTCACCGGTACGAGGTCAACAACGCCTACCGGGCGGAGCTGGAGAAGAAGGCCGGCATCCTGTTCTCCGGTACGTCGCCCGACGGCAAGCTCGTGGAGTACGTGGAGTACCCGCGCGAGGTCCACCCTTACCTGGTGGCCACGCAGGCCCACCCCGAGCTGCGCTCGCGCCCGACGCGCCCGCACCCGCTGTTCGCCGGGCTGGTGAAGGCAGCCGTCGAACGCCAGCAGGGCGACGGCGCAGGCAAGAATTCGAAGTAACACGACAGTTGTACGGTGGCCGGGGTGCAAACCTTCAAAGGTGGGCACCCCGGTTTTCTTTGCGCACGTGGAAGGGCAGGGCATGACGATCAAGGACACCCCCGAGGAGTGGGAGATCCGGGCGACGGAGACCCCCTTCGTGGGCAACAAGACCTCCGTCCGCACGGACGACGTGGTCATGCCCGACGGCTCGGTGGTGCGACGCGACTACCAGGTCCACCCGGGCTCGGTGGCCGTCCTCGCCCTGGACGCCGAGGACCGCGTCCTGCTCATCAAGCAGTACCGTCACCCGGTGCGGCAGAAGCTGTGGGAGATCCCGGCCGGGCTGCTCGACATCCCCGGCGAGAACCCGCTGCACGCCGCGCAGCGCGAGCTGTACGAGGAGGCCCACGTCAAGGCCGAGGACTGGCGGGTGCTGACGGACGTCTACACCACCCCCGGCGGCTGCGACGAGGCCGTACGGATCTTCCTCGCCCGTCATCTGTCCGAGGCGGACGGCGACCGCTTCGAGGTCGAGGACGAGGAGGCCGACATGGAGCACGCGCGCGTGCCGGTCGATGAGCTGGTGCGGGCGGTGCTCGCGGGGGAGCTGCACAACAACTGCCTTGTCGTGGGCGTGCTGTCGCTGGTCGCGGCGAGGGCCTCCGGCGGGGTGGACGGGTTGCGGCCGGCTGAGGCGGCTTGGCCTGCGAGGCCCTTCGAGGAGTGAGCGCCCCGCTGGGGAGCCATGCGGGTGCGCGCCGTGGGTGCGGTGATCTTGCCGGCTGCCGCGCCGTCGTGGCTGGTCGCGCCCACGCGGCGGAGCCGCATACCGACACAGCCCCGCGGCCCTGGGGCGTTGCCGTGACGCCCGTTGGAGAGTGCCGGTCCCGCCACCTGCTGGAGAGTGCCGGTCCTACCATCTGCTGATCCGGTCGGGGGATGTGTCCGCCGTGCTGCGCCCGGATCGTCGCAGAGCGTGAACTAGGCTCGGGACACGCCCGAACCGGAGTCCCGGCGGGCTTGCGCGTGCGGTGGGACGGGAGTGTGGCCCCGTGACGGATCAGGTCGTGGACACAGGCGGCGTGCAGGTGTTCGCCCAGGCTTCCGCCGCGCACCAATTCCTGGGCCGTACCCGCGAATTGAAGGAGCTCCGCGCCGACATCGAGCGCGCGGGCCTGGACACCCTCTCGGGCCGCAAGGCGCCACGCGCGCGCGTGCTGCTCATCGCGGGGCGTCCCGGCTCGGGCCGCACGGCGCTCGCCGAGGAGCTTGTACGGCAGGTGGCGGACCGTTACGCCGACGGTGTGCTGCGCGCCCGTCTGAGCGAGCCCGACGGCACCCCCGTCCCCGTCGAGCGCACCGCCCGCGAACTGCTCACCGCCCTGGACCGGCCCGCCCCGGCCGGCGCCGCCGAGGACGACCTGACGGCGGAGCTCCGCGAGACCCTCGCCGAGCGCAAGGTCCTGTTGCTGCTCGACGACGCGGCCGAGTCCGAGCAGGTCGACTCGCTGCTGCCGGACAGCCCGGAGTGCCTGGCCGTCGCCGTCTCGCACGGTCCGCTGACCGGGATCTCGGACGTGCGGCCCTGCACGCTCGGCGGCCTGGACACCAAGTCGGCGGTGGAGCTGCTGTCCCGGCACGCCGGCTCGGTCCGCATCACCGTCGACCCGCGGGCCGCCGAGGGACTCGTCGAGGTGTGTCAGGGCCAGCCGGCCGCGCTGACGCTGGCCGGCCGCTGGCTCGCCGCCCGCCCCAAGGTGGCCGTCTCCGACCTGGCCAAGCAGCTGCGGGCCGAGGGCGAGGAGGGCACACCGCTCAGCCGGGTCTTCCGCCTCGTCCACGGCGCCCTGTCGACGCCCGCGGCCCGGATACTGCGGCTGCTCACCCTCGCCCCGGGCGGCGTCGTCGACCCGCACACCGCCTCCGCGCTGGCCGGCTGCTCGGTGGACGGCGCCCGCGCCACCCTGGACGACATCGTCGCCCTCGGCCTGCTGCACGCCGTGGACTCGCCGCTGCCGCAGTACGAGGTCCCGGCGTGTCTGTACCCGTTGCTGAAGGCCCTCACCGAGACCCAGGACCGTCCCGCCGAGCTCCAGCTCGCCCGCGCCCGGATGCTGGAGCGGACCGTACGGCTGCTCCAGTCCTGCCGGGCGATCACCGAGACGGACAGCCCCGAGACCCGTCAGAAGCTCCTCGGCATGCCCCAGGCCCTGCGCTTCCCCAACCCGCGGGCCGCCGCCGAGTGGCTGGGCATCCGCAGGCCCGCCCTGCTGGCCTCGGCCCGTGCCGCGGTCGCCGACGGCGAGCTGGACACCCTCGCCCGCCGTCTGATGTCCCAGCTGGTCCGGGCGATGGTCGCGCACTTCGGCACCCAGGAGGCCGCCGCCGACCTGTACGGCATCCACAGCCTCGTCCTCGACGTCGCCGAGCGCCGGAAACTGCCCCGCGAGAAGGCCGCCGCGCTGCTGAACCTCGGCGATCTCGACGCCCGGACGGGGCGTACGCGCGAGGCGCTGGTGCGGTACCGGGCCGCACTGGACGCCGGATGGGAGGCGAACGACCCGTATGCGACCGGCCGTGCGATGGAATCCGTAGGTGGTGCCCATCTGGAGCTCGGGGACTACGACCGGGCCGCCGACTGGTTCGGCCGCGCGCTCGCCCAGCGGCTGGCCCGGGGGGAGCGGGCGGACGCGGCCCGGCTGTACGGCCGTATCGGCGAGGCGCACACCTATGCGGGCCGGTACGGCGACGCGCTGCGCAACTGGCGGGCGGCCATCGCCGGGCACCGCAAGAACGGCGATGTCGCCGGGCACGCACGGGCGTTGAGCGAGCTGGCCCGGGTCCAGGAGTACGCCGGCCGGCCCGAGGAGTCGCTGCGTACCTGCCAGGAGGCGGTGGAGTGGGCACGGCGCGCGGAGGACGTACGGCTCCAGGGTGCCCTGCATCTGCGGCTCGCCGACACGCTGGACCATCTCGGGGACTCATCGGCGGCGCAGCTGCACCGGGGCGCGGCCGAGCGGATGCTGGGAGAGGAGCCTCGGGAGTCCGATGCGGCCGTGCCTGAGCCCGGGCAAGACGCTTTCGAGCCGGAACATGACGCTAACGCCTGCGAAATCCGTAGTACATCCACTGAAGATTGATGCAATGAAAGGCTAGACAGCGGGAACACCTTCATTAGACTGGCTCTGCCGCACCTTCTCCTGCGGTGTACCCCGGTGTGCCCCCGCATGCCTGGGAATGTCATGCAATGCCCCACACCCTCTGAGCCAAGGACCGTGATCGACGTGAAGGTCGGCATCCCCCGCGAGGTCAAGAACAACGAGTTCCGGGTGGCCATCACCCCCGCAGGCGTGCACGAGCTGGTGCGCCACGGCCACCAGGTCGTCATCGAGCAGGGCGCCGGTGTCGGCTCGTCGATCCCGGACAGCGAGTACGTCGCCGCAGGCGCCCAGATCCTGCCGACCGCCGACGAGGTGTGGGCCGCCGCGGACCTGCTGCTGAAGGTCAAGGAGCCCATCGCCGAGGAGTACCACCGTCTCCGCAAGGACCAGACGCTCTTCACCTACCTGCACCTGGCCGCCTCCAAGGAGTGCACGGACGCCCTCGTCGAGTCCGGCACCACGGCGATCGCCTACGAGACGGTCGAGCTGCCCTCCCGGGCCCTGCCGCTGCTCGCCCCCATGTCCGAGGTGGCCGGCCGGCTCGCCCCGCAGGTCGGCGCCTACCACCTGATGCGCGCCGGCGGCGGCCGCGGTGTGCTGCCCGGCGGCGTCCCGGGCGTGCCGGCCGGCAAGGCCGTCGTCATCGGCGGTGGCGTCTCCGGCTGGAACGCCGCGCAGATCGCCATCGGCATGGGCTTCCACGTGACCCTGCTCGACAAGGACATCAACAAGCTCAAGGAGGCGGACAAGATCTTCGGCACGAAGATCCAGACCGTCGTCTCCAACGCCCTGGAGCTGGAGAAGGCCTGCCTCGAGGCCGACCTCGTCATCGGCGCCGTCCTCATCCCGGGCGCCAAGGCCCCGAAGCTGGTCACCAATGAGCTGGTCTCCCGGATGAAGCCGGGAAGTGTCCTTGTCGACATCGCGATCGACCAGGGCGGATGCTTCGAGGACTCGCACCCCACCACGCACGCCGAGCCGACCTTCCCCGTCCACAACTCGGTCTTCTACTGCGTCGCCAACATGCCGGGTGCGGTGCCCAACACCTCCACCTACGCGCTCACCAACGCCACGCTGCCCTACATCCTGGAACTCGCCAACCGGGGCTGGGTGGAGGCGCTGCGCCGTGACGCCGCGCTGGCCAAGGGCCTCAACACGCATGACGGCAAGGTGGTTTACCGGGAGGTCGCGGAGGCGCACGGCCTGGAGCACGTGGAGCTCGAGACGCTGCTCGGCTGAGCCGTTCGGAAGCCCGATCGGCTAAGTCACTTTCTGGTAAAGGCGATACGTCAACACGAGTCGTCAACCGAACGCACCCGGCCGGACCTTGCCCAAAAAGGTCCGGCCGGATGTGTGTATGGTCACTTTGCGTCTCTCGGTCAACTCGCCTCGAACGCAACCCTTCGCCCGATTCGCACACCCGTGAAACCTGCTGTGCGACGGCCGTACGCCCTTGACAGCGGGATGTTTCATTGTCGACACATCTGCTCGGTCCGGCGGATTGTGTTGCTGCGGACCACCGACACGCCATAGAGTCGCCGACTGTCGGCATGGTGCCACGCTGACCTGTCTAGAAGTTTCCTGGTCACCAAGGAGGTAAGACGACTTGTGAATGAGTCGACATTTTCTCCCGGGGGTGGTCAACCAGGAATGCCGGTACGGGGCCAGGGTCCCGCGGGATTCGAGGCTGTCGGCTCCGTTGCGGTGCGCACCTTCGCAGCCCACCAGAGTCACCAGATCTCAGGGTTGACTCAGACAGCACACCAGAGCATGGATGGCCATCACGTGAACGCCATGGCCGGCGACGGAAGTGGCGCGCCCCACAACCAATTCGCCGACTACGACGAACTGCCCGACGGGCACTTCTACGACCCCGACGCGGAGTACGAGCCCGACCCCGAGTACGCGGCCACCCTCGCGCCCGACGCTGCCCGTCAGCGCCGTGAGCGCATCGGCCCGACCGGGCGTCCGCTGCCGTACTTCCCGATCCCGGGTCCGCTGACCGACCACGGCCCCGCGAAGATCATCGCGATGTGCAACCAGAAGGGCGGCGTCGGCAAGACGACGTCGACCATCAACCTGGGTGCGGCTCTCGCGGAATACGGACGCCGGGTCCTGCTCGTCGACTTCGACCCCCAGGGCGCGCTCTCGGTCGGACTCGGCGTCAATCCGATGGAGCTCGACCTCACGGTCTACAACCTGCTCATGGAGCGGGGCATGTCGGCCGACGAGGTGCTCCTGAAGACGGCGGTCCCCAACATGGACCTCCTCCCGAGCAACATCGACCTGTCCGCCGCCGAGGTCCAGCTGGTCAGCGAGGTCGCGCGCGAGTCGACGCTCCAGCGCGCCCTGAAGCCGCTGCTGCCCGACTACGACTTCATCGTGATCGACTGCCAGCCCTCGCTGGGCCTGCTCACGGTGAACGCGCTGACCGCCGCCCACAAGGTGATCGTGCCCCTGGAGTGCGAGTTCTTCGCCCTCCGAGGCGTGGCCCTGCTGACCGAGACCATCGAGAAGGTCCAGGAGCGGCTCAACCCGGAGCTGGAGCTCGACGGCATCCTGGCCACGATGTACGACTCGCGCACGGTCCACAGCCGTGAGGTGCTGGCCCGTGTGGTCGAGGCGTTCGACGACCACGTCTACCACACGGTCATCGGGCGCACGGTCCGCTTCCCGGAGACCACGGTCGCCGGTGAGCCGATCACCACGTACGCCTCCAACTCCGTCGGTGCCGCCGCCTATCGTCAGCTCGCCAGGGAGGTGCTCGCCCGGTGTCACGCCGAGTGAGTCTGCCGGGGGCCGACGAACTGTTCCGTACGACAGGGGGTATGGCACTCCAGCCGTCCACTCCCCGGCGCCCGGCCAACGGCGAGGCCCGGGTGCCGGCTCCCACGGGGGAGAGCGATCCCGCTGCCGCCGCTGAGGACGCGCCGCAGTCGGTGCCCGTGCAGGGCGGCGACGGGGACGGTGCGGAGCACATGGCGGCCGACACGGAGTCGGTCGACGCCGGTGAGTCGCGCATCCGTACCGCGGCCGCGGAGCGCTCCGCGCGACGTCAGGGGGCGCAGGAAGGTTCTGCCGGGGCGGGTGCCTCCGGCGGTTCCGCCGCTTCCGGTGCAGCCGCCTCCGCCGCCGCGCCGCGCAAGCGCGGGCGGTCGGCCTCGCGTCGGCCCAGTGGTCGCGAACGGCACGACGAGAAGATCACCGTGTACGTCTCCGCCGAGGAGCTCATGGATCTGGAGCACGCGCGTCTGGTGCTGCGGGGTGAGCACGGACTGGCCGTGGACCGCGGGCGGATCGTCCGGGAGGCGGTGGCCGTGGTGCTGGCCGATCTGGAGTCCCGCGGGGACGCGAGCATCCTCGTACGACGGCTGCGCGGGCGGTAGCGGTAGCCTGCGGGGGCCATGACCTCGAACGACGTTCCCGCCTCCGGCGCCGGTGCCTCCGGCGGGCGTCGGCGTGTGCTGGGGCGGGGCCCCGGGGCGGCACCTGTGGTTCCGTCGGCCGAGTCGTTTTCTCTGCCTCCTGCGGAGAGCTTGTCGGCGGCCGAGGTCGAGTCTCCGGCTGAGCCCGGTGGGCCGTCGTGCCCACCCGTTCCTCCCCCAGTGCCTGAAGGGCCTGGGGGGACCCCCGGCGGAACGCCTGCCCACAACGGCGGCGGCCGGCCCGATACCGAGCCGCAAGCGGTCGAACCGGAAGAACCCGCGCACGGCGAAGCCCAGGACACGGGCGGAACCCGGGACGCGGGCGATGCCCAGGACGCGGGCGATGCCCAGGACACGGGCGATGCCCAGGAGTCAGACCGAACCCAGGATCCCGGGGAGCCCGACGACGGTGTCTTCAAGGTCCGGCTCTCCAACTTCGAGGGCCCCTTCGATCTCCTCCTCCAGCTGATCTCCAAGCACAAGCTCGATGTCACCGAGGTCGCGCTGTCCAAGGTGACCGACGAGTTCATGGCGCACATCAGGGCCATGGGGCCGGACTGGGATCTGGACGAGACGACCGAGTTCCTGGTCGTCGCGGCCACGCTGCTCGATCTGAAGGCGGCCCGGCTGCTGCCCGCCGCCGAGGTGGAGGACGAGGCCGACCTCGCGCTGCTGGAGGCGCGGGACCTGCTGTTCGCACGGCTGCTCCAGTACCGGGCGTACAAACAGATCGCGGACATCTTCAGCCGCCGGCTCGACGACGAGGCGCGGCGCTATCCGCGGACCGTCGGGCTGGAGCCGCAGCACGCCGAGCTGTTGCCCGAGGTCGTCATCAGCATCGGGGCGGAAGGATTCGCCAAGCTCGCGGTCAAGGCGATGCAGCCCAGGCCCAAGCCGCAGGTCTACGTCGATCACATCCACGCGCCGCTGGTCAGCGTGCAGGAACAGGCCGGGATCGTCGTCGCGCGGCTGAAGGAACTCGGCGAGGCCAGCTTCCGGTCGCTCGTCGAGGACACCGACGACACCCTCACCGTCGTCGCGCGGTTTCTGGCCCTGCTGGAGCTCTACCGGGAGAAGGCCGTGGCCCTGGACCAGGAGACCGCGCTGGGGGAGCTCACCGTGCGCTGGACCGGTGGGGACGGGGACGAGACGCCCACGGTGACCGACGAGTTCGACCGGCCGCCCGAGCCGCCGAAGGAGGAGAAGAAGGCGTGAGTGAGCAGACCACCGAGCTTCCGGCCGGGCTGCGTACCGTCGCGGACCTCGACCTCAAGCCCGCCCTGGAGGCGATGCTCATGGTCGTGGACGAGCCCGCGACCGAGGAGCGACTCGCGAAGCTCCTGGAGCGGCCGCGCCGGCAGATCGCCGACGCCCTGCGGGAGCTGGCCGACGACTACGTCATGCAGGGGCGCGGCTTCGAGCTGCGGTTCGTCGCGGGCGGCTGGCGTTTCTACACCCGCCCCGAGTACGCGGCCGCCGTCGAGCGGCTGGTGCTGGACGGGCAGACCGCCCGGCTCACCCAGGCCGCACTCGAGACGCTCGCGGTCGTCGCGTACCGCCAGCCGGTCAGCCGCAGCCGCGTCTCGGCCGTGCGCGGAGTGAACTGCGACGGGGTCATGCGCACCCTCCTTCAGCGCGGGCTGGTCGAGGAGGCGGGCACGGAACCCGAAACAGGTGCGATCCTGTACACGACGACGAACTACTTCCTGGAGCGGATGGGCCTGCGCGGTCTGGACGAGCTCCCGGAGCTCGCGCCCTTCCTCCCGGAGGCGGAGGCGATCGAGGCCGAGACGCAGGAAGGAGTCCCGTCGTTCGATCCGGACGCTCCGGATTCCGAGGACGCAGACGACAAGACGGAACTTTGATGCGAAGCAGCAGCGGCAGGAACAGCAGCGGAAACAACGGCGGGAGCCGTGGTGGCAACAGCGGCGGCCGCGGCGGGAGCAGCGGTGGCCGCGGTAACTACCGTGGCGCCGGTAACAACCGCGACGACAAACAGGGCGGCCGGCCGAAGAAGCCGCGCCCGGAGGAGCGGCGCTACGACGTAGGCCCCGGCGCCACCCAGGACGGCCCGAAGTCGGGGCGCGGCGCCTCCGCGCGCGGCGGCGCCAAGGGCGGGCCCAGGCAGGGCCAGGGCACCGGGCGGGGCCGTTCGGCTCCGGCGACCTCCCGCGAGTACGACGCCAGGGCCGAGGAGCGCAACCGGGAGCGCTACGCGGGCAAGAAGGACGTCAAGCTGCCCAAGACCTTCCCGGGCGCCGAGCAGGAGGGCGAGCGGCTCCAGAAGGTGCTCGCGCGGGCCGGTTACGGCTCCCGGCGCGCCTGTGAGGAGCTCATCGAGCAGGCGCGGGTCGAGGTCAACGGCGAGATCGTGCTGGAGCAGGGCAAGCGGGTCGACACCGAGAAGGACGAGGTCAAGGTCGACGGCCTGACGGTCGCCACGCAGTCGTACCAGTTCTTCTCGCTCAACAAGCCCGCCGGTGTCGTCTCGACGATGGAGGACCCCGAGGGCCGTCAGTGCCTCGGCGACTACGTCACCAACCGCGAGACCCGCCTCTTCCATGTCGGCCGGCTCGACACCGAGACCGAGGGCGTCATCCTGCTCACCAACCACGGCGAGCTGGCCCACCGCCTCACCCACCCCAAGTACGGCGTCAAGAAGACCTACCTCGCCGCGATCGTGGGCCCGATCCCGCGCGACCTGGGCAAGAAGCTGAAGGACGGCATCCAGCTGGAGGACGGCTACGCGCGCGCGGACCACTTCCGGGTCGTCGAGCAGACCGGCAAGAACTACCTGGTCGAGGTCACCCTGCACGAGGGCCGCAAGCACATCGTGCGCCGCATGCTGGCGGAGGCGGGCTTCCCCGTCGAGAAGCTGGTGCGCACCTCTTTCGGGCCGATCACCCTCGGCGACCAGAAGTCGGGCTGGCTGCGGCGGCTGTCGAACACCGAGGTCGGCATGCTGATGAAGGAAGTCGATCTGTAGGTCGCCTCCAGTGTCGGCCGGTTCTGGATTCGTCCAGGACCGGCCGATTCGTTTTCGCCGCTCCGCCGGTCTGTATCCGTGACGGAGGGAGCGGGGATGAACTCGACAGCGGGGACAGCGGGGACAGCGGGGACAGCGGGGACAGCGGGGGCGGTGGGGATGCACACGGCCGGCCAGGAGGCGCCTCAGACGGCGCCTGAGCGGCCGCTGACGGGCGTGCGGGGGCTGTCATGAGCTCCGGGGAGCTGCTGGAGCGTTCGCTCGCCTACGCGCTGGGGAGCGTCGCCGACGTGGCGGCGGGGAGCCTCGGGCGCCGGACGCCGTGCGGCCGGTGGGACCTGGGGCAGCTGCTCGGGCATCTCGACGACTCCCTGGACGCGCTGTACGAAGGGCTGACGGGCGGGCGGATCGGGCCGTTCCCGCGGGCCGACCGGGCCTGTGGCTTCCGTACGCGCGCGTGCGCCGTGCTCGGTGCCTGGGCGGCGGGGCCCGCCGGGCAGCGGGTGCTGGTCGGGGAACGGCCGCTGGACGTACGGGTGCTGGGCGCTGTCGGTGCCGTCGAGATCGCCGTGCACGGGTGGGACGTCGCCCAGGCCTGCGGTCGGCCCAGGCCCATTCCGGTGTCGCTCGCGGCCGAGCTGCTCAACGTCGCCCGCTGTGTGGTCACCGAGGAGGACCGGGGCGTGCGGTTCGCGCCGCCGGTCGAGGTGCGGCCACGCGCGCGTGCCGACGTCCGGCTGCTGGGCTTCCTGGGTCGTCGCGAGTCCTTTGCCTGACCGGGGTTGTGCCGTTACCCCCACCCATTTATAGTCGTAGTGACTATTAATAATTCCAGGGGGTGGGGTTCGCATGGACTACGACAAGTACGCACACGAACCCTTCGCCGTCACCGCCGACCTGGCCGTCCTCACCATCCGGGCCGGCGTCCTGCACGTCCTGCTCGTGGAGCGCGGGCAGGAGCCCTACAAGGGCCACTGGGCCCTGCCCGGCGGATTCGTGCAGCCGGACGAGTCGGCGGAGACGGCGGCCCGGCGTGAACTCGCCGAGGAGACGGGCCTGTCGGACGTCTCCGGCCTGCACCTCGAGCAGTTGCGGACCTACAGCGAGCCCGACCGCGACCCCCGGATGCGAGTCGTCACGGTCGCCTTCACCGCCCTGCTGCCCCATCCGCCCGAACCGCACGGCGGCAGCGACGCGGCCCAGGCGCGCTGGGTGCCGTACGACACGGCCGGACCCCTCGCCTTCGACCACGACCGGATCCTGGCCGACGCCCACGACCGCGTCGGCGCCAAGCTGGAGTACACCGGCCTCGCCACCGCCTTCTGCCCGCCCGAGTTCACCCTCGGCGAGCTGCAACAGGTCTACGAGACGGTGTGGGGCACCGCCCTCGACCGGCCCAACTTCCGCCGCAAGGTCCTCGCCACACCGGGCTTCGTCGAAGCCGTGCCCGGTGCCGCCCGGCTGACCGGCGGCCGCGGCAAACCGGCCGCCCTCTACCGCGCGGGCACCGCCGCCGCCCTCCACCCGCCCCTGCTGCGGCCCACCCCGGAAGGACGCCCCGCATGACCACGACCACCGTCCGCAAGCGCGCCGCCACCGGCTCCCTGCTCGGCCTCGCCCTCGGGGACGCCCTCGGCTTCCCGACCGAGTTCGACGACGTGCCGTCGATCCTCGCCAAGTGCGGGCCGTGGGCCGAGATGGAGCTGCCGACGCCGGCGATCGTCACCGACGACACGCAGATGACGCTGGCGCTGGGGAAGGGGCTGCGCACGGCGATGGACCTGGGCGTGCTCGGGCCCGAGTCGATGGCCGAGCCGGTGCGTGCCGAGTTCGTCGCGTGGAGCCGCTCACCGGAGAACAACCGCGCCCCCGGCAACACCTGCCTGAGGGCCTGCGACCTGCTGGAGCGCGCGGACCTGCCCTGGCAGGACGCCAGCCAGATCGGCTCCAAGGGCTGCGGCGCCAACATGCGCGTCGCGCCGGTCGGGCTCGTCCCCGGCCTCAGCGACGAACAGCGGGCGGGCGCCGCCCAGTTGCAGTCAGCGCTCACCCACGGGCATCCGACGGCGCTCGCCGCGTCCGACCTGACCGCGCACGCCGTACGCCTCCTCGCGCAGGGCGCCGAGCCGACCGGGCTGGTCGGGCTGCTGCGGTCGTACGCCTACGAGAACCGCGGCCGCTACCACGAGCGCTGGCTCGGCGACCTGTGGACCCGCAGTCAGGACCCCAGCCCCGAGCACTTCGTCGCGCGCGGCTGGGACGAGTGCCTGGGCGTCCTGGACCGCCTTCAGGAGGCCGTGCGCACCGTCTCGCCCGAGACCGACCCGTGCCTGGCGACCGGTGAGGGCTGGATCGCCGAGGAGGCCATGGCCACGGGCCTGCTCTGCTTCCTGTGGTTCGTCGACGAGCCGCTGACGGCCCTGCGGCGGGCCGCCTGCACCGCCGGGGACTCGGACTCGATCGCCTGCCTGGCCGGTGCGTTCGCGGGCGCCCACCTGGGCGCCGACGCGTGGCCGACCAAGTGGGCGGACCGGATCGAGTACCGGGGTGACCTGCTGACCCTCGGAGCGCTCTGGGACGCTTGACGGATGATCGACGCCCCGGACATCGACCTCACGCCCGTCGTCGCCGAGCAGCCCGACCCGGTGCTGTTCGCGACGGTCTCCGGCGCGCACCTCTACGGCTTCCCGTCGCGCGACTCGGACGTCGACCTGCGCGGCGTCCACCTGCTGCCGACCGCCGACCTCGTCGGACTGCGGGAGCCGGACGAGACGCGGTCGCGGATGTGGGTGCGGGACGGCGTCGAGATGGACCTGGTCACCCACGACCTGCGCAAGTTCGTACGGCTGATGCTGCGGCGCAACGGCTATGTCCTGGAGCAGCTCCTGTCGCCGCTCGTCGTGCACACCACGGACGCCCACCGGGAGCTGGCTGAACTCGCGCCCGGCGTGCTCACCAGCCATCACGCTCATCACTACCGCGGGTTCGCCACCACCCAGTGGCGGCTGTTCGAGAAGACCGGGGAGCTCAAGCCGCTGCTCTACACCTTCCGGGTGCTGCTCACCGGCATCCATCTGATGCGCAGTGGTGAGGTGCAGCCGCATCTGCCGACGCTGATCGCGGGGGTCGGTGCTCCCACCTATCTGCCGGAGCTGATCGCGGCGAAGGCGGAGCGGGAGCACGGGGGCGCCGATGTCGACCACGCGCGCGTGGCGGCCGACATAGAGCGGCTGCACGGTGTGCTGGACGAGGCGCAGACCGCCTCAGCGCTGCCCGACGCCCCGAGCGCCTACGACGCCCTGCACGCCTTCGTCGTACGGACCCGGCTGGAGAGCTGACGCGCGGCGGACGCCGATCAGGAAGTCCTCGACCCGGCGGCGGTCCGGCTCGGCCGGGAGCGGGCTGCGGTGCGAGGCCTCCTCCGCCTCCCTCGCCAGACGGCTCATCCGGGACTCCACCTCCGGCCACGGGACCTCGCCGCGCTTGACCTCCAGCAGCGGCTCGCGCTGGTCGCCGACGTCGATCGTGAGGCGGCCGGTGCGCAGCAGGTCGCGGGCGCTCGTCAGGAGACGGAGGAGGTGCATCGCGTGCTTCCAGCGCGGGGCGCCGTGCGAGCGGACGTCCGCCTCCAGCTTCTTGCGCTGGCCCAGCGCGTAACGCGTGAACGTCTCCAGGGCCTGGCGGGACAGGAACGCCTCGCGCAGGGCGAGCAGCTCGCGGCCGGTGTCGTCGACGTACTCCACGAGCGGGGAGTGCAGGCACTCCAGGATGTTCGGGTTGGCCCGCAGGGCCAGCTCGCAGAAGCGTTCCAGTTCCCAGCTGAACTGTTCCTCCAGCGGGCCGTCGACATGCGTCGGCGGCTTCTCGAAGCGCCAGAAGAGGGGCGTCGGGGCGAGGAACACGCCGCGGCGGTCGGTGTCGCTGCCGTCCGTCGCCAGACCGAAGGCGCGCGAACCCATCACACAGGCGTAGATCGTGTGGTCGCGGACCAGGGTCTCGGGGCGCATGCCCGGAGCGTACGTGGCGGATCAGACCAGGCGGATCGAATTTCCGTCCACGGTGATCTTCTTCTCGGGCAGCGGCCGCGTCGCCGGAGGGTGGGCCACGGAGCCGTCCGTGATGTTGAACTTGCTGCCGTGGCACGGGCAGTTGATCGTGCCGTCCGCGACCGTCGCGACCGTGCACCGCTGATGCGTGCAGATGGCGGTGAAGGCCTTGAACTGGCCGGTCTCCGGCTGGGTCACCACCACCTTGTCGTCCGCGAAGATCGTGCCGCCGCCCACCGGGATCTCGGACGTGGTGGCCAGCTCCTTGCCTTCCTGGCCCGTCTGGCCGTCCTGGCCGGGGGAGGTGGTGGAGGTCGATGTCGAGTCGCCGTTGCCGTCGGAATCGCCACAGCCCGCGACGAGCGCCGTCGCGCCTGTCGCGCCCGTCGCGATGAGGATCGTGCGCCGCGTCGGACGGTAGGTCATGTCGTCACTCCGAAAGTGCGGAAGTCGCTCCGAGCGGAGCAACAGCATCTTCGCACTGAAAGCATCCATGAAGAAGCAACCTGGGGCATAGCGGAGGAAAACGCGTGTTTCGTACGTCAGGGATGGCGCCGGCCCGACCGGCCGGCCCTGCGGAGACCGGCTGTCTCAGCGGGCGGGCGGGATGCGTTCGTCGCACCCTGGCTGACTAGGCTGGACAGCCGAAGAGCGATCCGTACGTCAGCAAGGAGCAGCGCCGTGGCGGTACGAGCGGTCCGGGGGGCCGTCCAACTGGAGCGGGACGAGGCCGGCCACATGGACGAGCAGGTCGGAGCACTGCTCACCGCGATCCTGGAGCGGAACGGCCTCACCGCGGACGACCTGATCAGCGTCTGGTTCACGGCCACGCCCGATCTGCACAGCGACTTCCCGGCCGCCGCCGCCCGCAAGCTCGGCAGCGGCTTCGCGGACGTCCCGCTGATCTGCGCCCAGGAACTGGACATCGAGGGCGCCATGCCCCGTGTCGTACGGGTCCTCGCGCACATCGAGTCCGACAAGTCCCGCGCCGACATCGCGCACGTCTACCTCGGCGCCGCGGCCGCCCTGCGCAAGGACATCGCCCAGTGAGAACCGCACTCGTCATCGGCACCGGTCTCATCGGTACGTCCGCCGCCCTCGCGCTGGCCGGGCGGGGGGTCACCGTCCACCTCGCCGACCACGACCCCGAGCAGGCCCGGACCGCGGCCGCGCTCGGCGCCGGAACGGACGAGGCCCCCGAGAGCCCCGTGGACCTCGCGATCGTCGCCGCCCCGCCCGCGCACGTGGCCGGCGTCCTCGCCGACGTCATGCGCCGGGGCGTGGCCCGCGGCTACCTCGACGTCGCCAGCGTCAAGGGCGGGCCGCGGCGTGAGCTGGAGGCGCTCGGGCTCGACCTGTCGCCGTACATCGGTACGCACCCCATGTCCGGCCGGGAGAAGTCCGGGCCGCTGGCCGCGACCGGCGACCTCTTCGAGGGGCGGCCCTGGGTGCTCACGCCGACCCGGGACACCGACACCGAGGTGCTGAACCTCGCCCTGGAGCTGGTCTCGCACTGCCGCGCGGTGCCGGTGGTGATGGATGCCGACGCCCACGACCGTGCGGTCGCGCTCGTGTCCCACATGCCGCACCTGATGTCCAGCATGGTCGCCGCGCGGCTGGAGAACGCCGAGGAGGCGGCCGTACGGCTGTGTGGTCAGGGCATCCGTGATGTGACGCGGATCGCCGCGTCCGATCCCGGGATGTGGATCGACATCCTCTCCGCGAACCCCGGGCCCGTCGTCGATCTGCTCACGGACGTCGCCGCCGATCTGGAGGAGACGGTGCGGGCGCTGCGGGCGTTGCAGTCGTCCGACGAGGACAAGCGGGTGGAGGGCACGGTCGGTATCGAGAGTGTGCTGCGGCGGGGGAACGCGGGGCAGGTGCGGGTGCCCGGCAAGCACGGGGCCGCTCCGCGGGTCTACGAGGTCGTGGCCGTGCTCATCGACGACCAGCCGGGGCAGCTGGCCCGGATCTTCGCGGACGCGGGGCGGGCCGGGGTCAACATCGAGGACGTGCGGATCGAGCATGCGACGGGGCAGCAGGCGGGTCTGGTGCAGCTGATGGTGGAGCCCAAGGCGGCGCCGGTCCTGTCGGCGTCGTTGCGGGAGCGGGGCTGGGCGATCCGGCAGTAGCGGCTTCTCGCTCCAGGAGGGCGGCCGGACGAGTGACGCGCACCCAGTAACCTTGTGCGGGGCGCCCTCGCGTCCCCGTACTCCCGTCACACCGCATCTGGAAGGTGTCCCCCCGTGGAAAACGGTGCCGCCAAGCCCGTGATTGTCGCCATCGACGGCCCCTCCGGCACGGGCAAGTCGAGCACGTCGAAGGCCGTTGCCGCGCAGCTCGGGCTGAGCTACCTCGACACCGGTGCCCAGTACCGGGCGATCACCTGGTGGATGGTGGCCAACGGGATCGACATCGAGGACCCGTCCGCCATCGCCGCCGTGGCAGGCAAGCCCGAGATCGTCTCCGGTACCGAGCCGGGCAACCCGACGATCACCGTGGACGGTACCGACGTGGCCGGGCCGATCCGCACCCAGGAGGTCACCTCCAAGGTCAGCGCGGTCAGTGCCGTGCCGGAGGTGCGGGCGCGGATCACCGAGCTACAGCGCTCCCTGGCCAAGTCCGCGGAGACCGGGATCGTCGTCGAGGGCCGTGACATCGGTACGACCGTGCTCCCCGACGCCGACCTGAAGATCTTCCTCACCGCCTCCCCGGAGGCCCGCGCCGCCCGCCGCAGCGGTGAGCTGAAGGGCGCCGACGTCAACGCGACCCGGGAGGCGCTCATCAAGCGCGACGCGGCGGACTCCAGCCGCAAGACCTCGCCGCTCGCCAAGGCCGGCGACGCGGTCGAGGTGGACACCACCGAGCTCACGCTGTCGCAGGTCATCGAGTGCGTCGTCACGCTCGTCGAGGAGAAGCGGGCCGGGCAGTGACGCAGGCTTCGGAGCGGGGTGCCGAGGTCGGGCGGCGGATCGGCGTCGGCCTGATGTACGGGCTGTGGAAGCCGCGCGTGCTCGGCGCCTGGAAGGTGCCCGCGAGTGGTCCGGTGATCTTCGCCGTCAACCACTCGCACAACATAGACGGCCCGATGGTCATGGGCGTGGCGCCCCGGCCGACGCACTTCCTGATCAAGAAGGAGGCGTTCATCGGGCCGCTGGACCCGTTCCTGACCGGGATCGGCCAGCTGAAGGTGGACCGCGAGACCACCGACCGTACGGCGATCACGCGGGCCCTCGACGTCCTGTCGGCCGGGGGAGTCCTCGGGATCTTCCCGGAGGGCACCCGCGGCGAAGGCGACTTCGCCTCCCTGCGTGCCGGGCTCGCCTATTTCGCGGTGCGCAGCGGGGCCCCGGTCGTGCCGGTCGCCGTGCTGGGAAGTTCCGAGCGACGCGGACGGTTGATGAAGGGGCTGCCTCCGCTGCGCAGCCGTATCGACGTCGTCTTCGGGGACCCCTTCGAGGCGGGCGACGGCAGCGGACGACGTACGCGCAAGGCGCTGGACGAGGCGACCGAGCGCATCCAGAAGCAGCTCACCGCGCACCTGGAAAACGCCAGGCGGCTGACCGGTCGCCAGGCGACACTGAACTGACTGAGTAGTGGATCAGCCGGGGGACACCCGGTGCTCCACCGATCACCACGATGAACGACGAGGTACGGACTTCATGAACGACCACATCCACTCCGAGGGCTCGCTCGAAGAGCACGACCACGGAGAGCTTGGCGATGCCGAGTACGCGGAGTTCATGGAGCTCGCCGCGGAAGAGGGCTTCGACCTCGAGGACGTCGAGGGGGCGATCGAAGCGGCCGGTCACGGTCCGCTTCCCGTCCTCGCCGTCGTCGGGCGGCCCAATGTCGGCAAGTCGACTCTCGTCAACCGCATCATCGGGCGCCGCGAGGCCGTCGTCGAGGACAAGCCCGGCGTCACCCGCGACCGCGTGACCTACGAGGCCGAGTGGGCCGGGCGCCGCTTCAAGGTCGTCGACACCGGCGGCTGGGAGCAGGACGTCCTCGGTATCGACGCCTCCGTGGCCGCGCAGGCCGAGTACGCCATCGAGGCCGCCGACGCCGTCGTGTTCGTCGTCGACGCCAAGGTCGGCGCCACCGACACCGACGAGGCGGTCGTACGACTGCTGCGCAAGGCCGGCAAGCCCGTGGTGCTGGCCGCCAACAAGGTGGACGGCCCGAGCGGTGAGGCCGACGCGGCGTATCTGTGGGCCCTCGGGCTCGGCGAGCCGCACCCGGTCTCCGCGCTGCACGGCCGCGGCACCGGCGACATGCTGGACGCCGTCCTGGAGGTGCTGCCCACCGCGCCCGCGCAGACCTTCGGCGGCGCGGCGATGGGCGGCCCGCGCCGCATCGCCCTGATCGGCCGCCCGAACGTCGGCAAGTCCTCTCTGCTGAACAAGGTGGCGAACGAGGAGCGGGTCGTCGTCAACGAGCTCGCGGGCACCACCCGTGACCCGGTCGACGAGCTCATCGAACTCGGCGGCGTCACCTGGAAGTTCGTCGACACGGCGGGCATCCGCAAGCGCGTCCACCTCCAGCAGGGGGCCGACTACTACGCCTCGCTGCGCACCGCCGCCGCCGTCGAGAAGGCCGAGGTGGCGGTCATCCTGATCGACGCCGCCGAGTCCATCTCGGTCCAGGACCAGCGGATCGTGACGATGGCCGTCGAGGCCGGGCGCGCGATGGTCATCGCCTACAACAAGTGGGACACCCTCGACGAGGAGCGTCGCTACTACCTGGAGCGGGAGATCGAGACCGAGTTCGGGCAGGTCGCCTGGGCGCCCCGGGTCAACGTCTCCGCGCGCACCGGCCGGCACATGGAGAAGCTGGTCCCCGCGATCGAGACCGCCCTCGCCGGCTGGGAGACCCGCGTTCCGACGGGCCGCCTGAACGCCTTCCTCGGCGAGCTGGTCGCCGCCCACCCCCACCCGATCCGGGGCGGCAAGCAGCCGCGCATCCTGTTCGGCACCCAGGCCGGCACCAAGCCCCCGCGGTTCGTGCTCTTCGCCTCCGGTTTCATCGAGGCGGGCTACCGCCGCTTCATCGAACGCCGGCTGCGCGAGGAGTTCGGCTTCGAGGGCACGCCGATCCATATCTCCGTTCGCGTGCGCGAGAAGCGCGGCAAGAAGAAGTAGCGGCGAGCAGAAGCAGCTGACATGACGGAAGGGCGGCCCTCACCGGGCCGCCCTTCCGTCTGTTCAGCTCCGTCTGTTCAGCCTCTGCGCGCCGGCGGCAGCGCGGCCGGGACGTGGTGCATCCCCGTGCCCTGCGGGCCGATGTGCCCGACGCGCTGCCACTGCGGCTGCTGGCTGTTGCCGTGGCGGGCGCTGTGGGCCCCCGCGCTGTAGGCGCTGTACGAACTGCTGAACGACCCCGGGCGATGGCCGCCGTACGTGCCGGTACTGCGCTGGATGTTCCCGAACGCGACGAACCCCAGGTCCTCCTCACCGCTGCGATCACCCGGCAGCGAACGGAAGGACTTGACGTACTCGGCGTAGAGCGCGTCGTAGATCGGTGTGGGCGAGGGACCGCCCTGATGGCGGGGAACGTCGTATGCATGCACGTATGTCCAAACGACCCGGCACGGGAAGAGATGCGGCCGGGTATCGCCCCAAAGGGGCACGGGGAACTACGCGACCAGCCACAAACGGCCCGCAGCCGCCGGACCACTGGCAGCCCCCGCTGAATGGGCGCCCTCAGGTTCCCGCCAGAGGCAGCGCCGCTCCGACCAACTTCCCGTTCGCCGCCGCCTTGTCCAGCGCCTCCCGCAGCAGGTCCTCCCGGGGCTGGCGCCCGATGGAGCCCACCGGAGCCGCGAACATCAGCACCTGCTGGTGCTTGTTGGCGGCGGCTCGCCAGCCGTCGGTCACCTGAAGCGGCTGATGCGCCTGCCACCAGGCGACCGGCTGCCCGCCGGAGGGGCCCGGCTGGAGTACCGCGTGCAGCTGGCCCATGGCCAACAGCACGGACCAGCCGTGCAGCACCGGCGGCACGTCGGTCAGCTCCGTCACCGGCATGAACCCCTGCTCGATGAGCAGCGGAAGGAAGTCGTCGCCGGCGTCGATCGCCCCGGGGCGCACGATGGGGCCGGTCGGCTCCACGACCAGGGCGGGATGCAGCTCCCCGGCGATCAGCACCAGCCCGCTGGTCACGCCGAGCACGGCCTGCTCCGGCACGATCGTCTCCGGCTCCAGATCGACGCGGTCGCCGGTGATGGACTTCACGGCACCCCGCAGCTGCTCCTCGGTGACCTGGACGACCTGGGAGGGCAGGCAGGTGGCGTGGGCGAAGGCGAGCACGGCGGTCTCGTCCCCGATGAACAGGACGGTGCTGGTGCGCTCCTGTTCGGAGTCGCCCGGGGTGCGGCAGGAGGTGCAGTCGTAGCTGCCCGGGGCGTTCTCTCCGGCGAGCAGCCGGTCGGCTTCTTCGTCGCCGATCTCGGCACGTACCTCGTCGCTGACGTCGAGCATGCGCGGCACGGGTGGCTCCCTCGGGATGTGGCGTGGCGGGGCCGGGTGGCTCCCGGTCCGTGAACCGGGCGGATCCCGGGCTCATGAAGAAGACAACGGACGATCTGTGGCGGGAGTCACGCACCACGGCGAACGGAATCGAACCATCCATCGCGCATCGTCACGCCGAGTGCGGAATTGCTCACTCATGGTCAAGTCCTCGGAGGGCAAAGGGAGTTGGTTGCGTGGGGTGTGTCACAGATCGTCAGGGGGTCTGGTCGACAAATCCTGAAATCAGCGAATGAAGTGGGTGGCCGGAAATCGCCGATACCGGAGGTAACGGCGAACTGGCCTGGAATGACAAGGAGTTGGTTGATGCCGACCGGCCGCTGTCCCTAGATTCCTCGGCCGTGTGCAACGAGCACCGCTCGGGTACGTCCGCCGAACCGCACCAGCCAGCGCACAGCACCACCTCCGGCGGACGGGGCCGCGCCGCTCACCCGCCCCATGGCGTGGCGAGTGGCGCTCCGCCTTGGGGGACCCCGAGTGCTTCGAGAGGGAACTACATGTCCGAATGTGCCGATAACACGCGCGACAACACCCGGAAGGCGCCGAAGGCTTCGGCTTCGAACGGGAACCGGACTCGTACGGCGGCGGTCCTCGCCGGGGCGGCACTGCTCGCTCCGCTCGGGCTGTTGGCCGCGACCGGCAACGCCGCAGCGGCGGACGGCGCAGTGTGGGACCGCATCGCCCAGTGCGAGAGCGGCGGCAAGTGGCACATCAACACCGGCAACGGCTACTACGGCGGACTCCAGTTCGCCGCCTCGACCTGGCGCGCCTACGGCGGTACGGCCTACGCGCCGACGGCCGACCGGGCGAGCAAGGACCAGCAGATCGCCGTGGCCACCAAGGTGCAGCGCGCCCAGGGATGGGGCGCGTGGCCGACCTGTTCGGCCCGGGCCGGAGCGTCCGGGAGCGCACCCGCGGCTTCCGCCGCCGGCCCGGCGCCCTCCGCGACCAAGGCAGCCCCGTCCACTTCGGCACAGACGCCGGAGCGTTCGCCGGGGCACACGAACCGCAGCTCGTCCCGCGGCGACTACACCGTCCGCGCGGGCGACACGCTGAGCGGCATCGCCGACCGCCACGGGACCACCTGGCGGCAGCTCTACGCCGACAACAAGTCCGTGATCGGCGCTGATCCCCATCTGATCGTGCCCGGACAGCGTCTCGAACTCTGAGTGCCGCTCCCCGCCCAGGGCGCAGTGCCCCGCCCGGTCCGCCGACCGGGTGGGGCACCCGCGTTCGTCGGACGCGCCGCCCCGGAAGCTCGCAATAAGCTGCCTAGCGTGCTCATATGAAATGCACACCGCTCAAGATCGTCCTGGCCGCAGCCCTGTTCACCGCCGTGGCCCCGGGAACGTCGAACGCCTCGCACGCGACGCACACAGCGCAGGCCATGTATGCCATGCGCGCAAGCCATACCGCGCCTCTACCGTCCCCCGGACCGCCGCCCAAACGCGTGGCGTACGAGTGTGCCAAGGACCAATGGCCCTGGGGCTGTGTCGCCAAGTGTGAGAGCGGCGGCAACTGGCACATCAACACCGGCAACGGCCACTACGGGGGACTGCAATTCTCGCAGTCGACCTGGGAGGCCTTCGGCGGGACGAAGTACGCCGCACGGGCGGATCTCGCCACCCGCCAGCAGCAGATCGCGATCGCCCGGAAGGTGGCGGCCTCGCAGGGATGGGGCGCGTGGCCGCACTGCTCCAGGCGGTACGGGCTCAAGGGCCGTCTGGACATGGCCAAACAGAGCGTCACGGAGCAGTTGACGGAGAAGACCTCGCTGCTCATCCGGAAGGGGTCGACGCTCATCCGGAAGGGCTCGACCCGGTTCGGCGCGCTGCACGGCGCTCCCATTCGCCCGACTCGCCGCTGAACACGACTGCGCCGCGCCGCAGTTCGTGGACGAGTGCCGCCCGGCCGTGCAGGACGGGCGGCAGCCGTTGCTCGGCGACGACCACGCACGCGTGGAGTTCGCTCAGCAGCCGGTATGTGTGAGCGGCCACGGTGGGCGACATGCCCTGCGCGGGCTCGTCCACGAGCACGACACGCGCGCGTGACAACAGGGCGCGGGAGAGGGCGAGCATGCGCTGCTCCCCGCCGGACAAGGTGCCGGCGCGGCGTGCGAGGAGGGGTTCGAGCGCTGGATAGGCGTCGAGGGCGATGTCGTACGACCCGGACGCGAGTTCGAGGTGCTCGCGCACGGTGAGGGAGCCGAACACCGCCTGCCGCTCGGGGACCAGGCACAGTCCGCGGTGGGCCCTCTCGTGCGCGGGCACACGGGTCACGTCGGTGCCGTCCCAGACCACCGCGCCGCCGGACAGGGGCACGGTTCCGGCGAGGGCCCGCAGGACGGTCGTACGGCCGGATCCGTTGCGGCCCAGCAGCACGGTGAGGCCGGGGCCGGGGGCGGTGAGAGTGACGCCGTGGAGGGCCTCCAAGGGGCCGTAGCGCACGCGCGCGTGGCGCAGGGAGATCTTGGTCTCGGGCTCGGTCATGCGGAGGTCTCCTGGGAGCCTGCCGCGTCGAGAACGCGGTCGGGAGGGCCCGAGGCGACGATGCGGCCCGCCGCCATGACGTGCACGGTGTCGGCGAGGCCTGCGACGAGGTCCAGGTCGTGTTCGACGACCAGCAGGGCCATGCCGTCGGCGGCCAGGGCCCTCAGGACGCGGGCCAGTGCGGTGACTTCGGCGGTGTCGAGGCCGGCGGCGGGTTCGTCGAGGAGCAGCACGCGCGGGTTGCCCGCGAGGGCCCTGGCCAGTTCTACGCGCCTCAGTGTGCCGGTGGGGAGGTCTGCGGCGGGCAGAGCCCTTACGGGGCCGTCGAGTCCCAGGAGCCGGAGGGAACGCTCCACGGCTGACGGGTCACGGGTTCTTCCCTGCTCCGCGCCTACGCGGACGTTCTCGGCCACGGTCAAGGACGGGAATACGGCCAGTTGCTGGAAGGTGCGGGCGATGCCGAGGCGGGTGCGGGTGTGCGCGGGGAGGCGGGTGATGTCACGGGGACCGAGCCGGACTTGGCCGTGGGTGGGGCGGTGGGTGCCGGCGAGGCAGTGGAACAGGGTGGTCTTGCCTGCGCCGTTGGGGCCGACGATGGCGGTGACTCGGCCGGCTGGGACGGTGACGCTCACGTCGTCGAGGGCGGTGAAGCCGTTGTAGTGGGCCTGGAGGTGGTGGGTGGCCAGTGCGGGGGACGGTGCGGGTGCGTGGGTGGGCACGCGGCCTTCGGCCGCGCTGAGGGTCCCACCCGCACCATCCGTGCGGCTTTCGTCGTCCGGTGCGGGCGGCCCTTGTGGGGGTGCCCCGCCGTCGGCGGCTGCGGCGGCCTCGGCGGCCTCGGCGGCCTCGGCGGGTCGGCCTGCCGGGCCCAGCCGCCTGCGCACCCCCACCCCCAGCGCCGTGAGCCTCGTTCTGTGCCGCAGGCGCAGCTGCCCCGCCGCCCTCCGCCACGCCTCGTACGGGCCCCCGGGAAAGCGCCCCACCAGCACCGCCAACACCCCGATCAGGGCCGCCGCCACCCCGCCCCGGGTGCCCGCGTCGAGGCCGACCAGGAGGGCTGCCGCGGCGAGGGCGCCGAGAGTGCTGTCGGCGCCCAGGACGATCACCGCGGCGAACCAGAGGAGGCCGCGGACGGGGTCGTAGGCGGCCGGGTCGAAGGCGCGCAGGCCCATGCCGAGCAGTCCGCCGCCCAACGCCGCCAGGGCGGCGCCCGCGACGAAGGCGAGGAGCTTGAGGGAGGGGACCTGGACGCCTGCCGCCGACGCCCCGGACTCGTGGTCGCGCATCGCGGCCAGGGCCCGGCCCGTGCGGCCCCGGCGCAGCAGCCAGGTCATGAGGAGGGCGGCGCCCAGGAGCAGCAGTTCGAGGACGTAGTACGCGCGGTCGCCCTCGAAGCCCGTCGGGCGGCCCAGGGACAAGCCCGAGACGGCGTACGGCTGGGCGAAGACGAAGCGGCTCACGCCGACGCCGACCGCGAAGGTCACCAGCGCCAGAGCCAGGCCCCGGCGGCTGATCGCGGGCCAGCCGGTGAGCAGGCCCAGCGGAGCTACGAGGACGACCGCCAGGGCCAGCGCCGCGAGCTCCGGCAGGCGGGGCAGGCCCGGGAAGCGGCCCGCGGCCAGCAGGGCCGTGAACAGGGCGCCCAGGCCCGCGTACGCCGCCTGGCCGAGGGAGATCTGGCCGCCGCGGCCCGTGACGACGACCAGGGAGAGCAGTACCACGGCCAGCGCCGGCACCTGCACCGACGTATGCAGGTCCGAGCCCGCGAAGCCGAGGGGGAGCAGGAAGAGCACGACCGCCACGATCCAGGCGCCCGGAGGAGTCGGTACGCGCGTGGTGGCCCTGCGGGGGAGGGCGTCGCGGGCGCCGACCCGGGGGAGGGCCAGGGCCGCGATCAGCAGGGCCGCGACGAAGAGGTTCGTGCTGACGGCCTGAAGCAGGGGCGCGCCCCGGCCCGACGGGTGCAGGCGGGTCAGCTGGCTCTGGGCGACCCCGATCGTCAGTGCCGCCAGCACCGCGACCGGCAGACTGCGCATCCGGGCGGCCACCGCGACCGCGACGACCTCCATGACCAGCAGCGGCATGCCGTACGGGTCCAGACGCACGTACGGCGCCAGCAGTACGCCCGTCAGGCCCGCCGTGAACGAGCCGAACGCCCAGCCCGCCGCCGCCACCCGGTCCGCGTCAATGCCCCCGAGGACGGCCAGCTGCCGGTCGTCGACCACGGCACGCAGTTCCCGGCCGAAGCGCGTCCAGCGGACGACCGCGGTGACACCGGCCGCCAGCAGCAGCGCCACCGCCAGCCCGCCCCATGGATCAGCCGACACCAGCTCCGGCGCGTCGTCCCGCGCGCCCTGGCCCCACAGCAGCACGGCACCGCCCACCAGCAGCACGAACACGCCGATGGACGCGACCAGGGTCTGCGCCGGGTCGCCGCCCAGGATCGCCAGCGGCCGGAAGACGAACCGTTCCAGCATCACCCCGATGCCGGGCGCGAGGAACAGCAGCGTCACCGTCGCGCCCGCCCACAGCGGCCAGCCCCACTCGACCACGCACTGCCGCAGCGCATACGCGCACACCATCGCGATGGCCCCGTGCGCGAAGTTCAGCACGCCGGTCGCCCGGTACGTCACGACCAGTCCGATCCCGGTGAGCGCGGCGGCGCTGCCGACCGACAGACCGGCCAGCGTGAGGTCGTACGTCAGCGAGGACATCGTCGTCCGCTTCAGTCGTCCGCTTCAGCGGGCTCACAGATCGGGCACGGGCCCAGTTCACCGCTCCGCACCAGTTTCGCGTCCACGGGTACGGCCTCCGCCTTCCCGGCGACCAGGGGGCAGTCCGCGCGGTGCCAGAGCGTGCCGCCGGGCACCATCAGCAGGTCCCCGCTGACCGCCTGCGGCACCGCGGCGGCCTGCCCGGACTCCTCGGCGTCGGCCGGCTCCACGGTCACCAGAAGGCCGTACAGCTCCTCCACGCGCGCGGCGGCGAGCGCGCCCCGGCCGTGGGTCAGCAGCACCGACCCAGCGATGATCAGCGCGGCGCCGGGTACCGTGCAGGACGCCAGATACGGCAGCTGCCGCTCGGCGAACCGCTCGCCGGAGACGCCGTACCAGCCGATGACGCACAGCACCGCCCCGGCGGCGAGCGCGGCCCAGCCGGCCCACAGGGCGGGGTGCACGGTCCGCAGTCGCGCTGTCCGCATCGCCGGCTCCCACACGTCGGGTTTGTCTGCATGCGCTCCGGGTTTCTGCGCATGTGCCTGTCCATGTCAGCCAATGGCTTGCACTATGCCTCCTGCAAGCTGACCCTGAAAGCACCGGGCGCACCCGGCCCGGATCGACACCCGGCGGTGAGCCAGATGGTTCTCGGGAGCGACCTCAGGCGGAGCAACGGACACGGGCGGCGTGGTCCACGCACGGCGGGACGGGGGACCGCCATGGCGGCGGCCCTGCTCCTCTTCCTCGCCCCGGCCCTCGCGGCGTGCAGCGACGACGAGGGAGGCGGCGGCAACGAGGCCCCGCCGACACCGACCGTCGAGCAGACGGAGCGGACGGAGGGGACCGAGCAGTCTCCGGCCGTGACGGCGCCCCCCGACGCGGGGGCGGCCGAGACGGAGATCAAACAGAACTGGCAGAAGTTCTTCGACCCGGCGACGTCCACGGAGGAGAAGCAGGCCGTGCTGGAGAACGGCGACCGGATGGGGCCGGTCCTTCAGGCGTTCAGCGGTGACGAGCGCGGTGGGCAGGTCGAGGCGAAGGTCTCCAAGGTCGAGTTCACCTCGCCGACCGAGGCGAACGTGACCTACGACCTGACGCTGAAGGGCGCGACCGCCCTGCCGAACGCCTCCGGGACCGCGGTCGAACAGGACGGCACCTGGAAGGTGTCCGTCAAGACGCTGTGCGCGCTGGTCCAGTTGAGCGGCAATGGGTCGCCGGTCCCGGGGTGCTGAGGCGGCGATCGTCGTGGTGCTGCTGGCTGTGAGCACGGCGTGCGGCAGCAGGCTGCCGGAGAGCGCCTTCGAGCACCGCGACCGCGGCAGCTCCCCGGCCCCGGGCGGCGACCGCACCCCGGTCCGGGTCGGTGTCATCGCCAGCGCCACCAGCCCGGTCGGCGGCAACGCCTTCACCGGCCCGCGCGACGGCGCCAGGGCGTACTTCGACCGCCTCAACGCGCGCGGCGGCCTCGACGGCCGCCGGGTCGAGGTCCGCGAGTGCGACGACGGAGGCAGCGGCGTCGGCAACAACGAGTGTGTGCACAAGCTGATCGACGAGGACAAGGTCGTCGCCCTGGTCGCCACCACCGCCCTCGACTACGCCGGCGCCTCCCGCGTCGCACGCGCACGCGTGCCCGACATCGGCGGCCAACCCATCGGGGCGGCCTACGACACCTACCCGCACATGTACGGCCTCTACGGCAGCCTCGCGCCCCGCGACGGCACGACCGGCTGGGACGGCAGGCAGTACGGCGGCACCGAGGTCTACCGCTACTTCAAACGCGAGCACGGCGCTCGTACGGCCGCCGTCGTCTCGTACAACCAGCCCGCGTCCGCGGCCTACGCCCGGCTCGTCGAACGGGGTCTGAGGGCCGAGGGCTACGAGGTGGTCACCGAACAGGTCGACTTCGCGCTGCCCAACTTCCGCGCGGCGGCCGCCGATCTGAAGGAGCAGGGCGCCGACCTCGTCTTCGACGCCATCGACACGCACGGCAACGCGCAGTTGTGCGAGGCGATGGACGACGTCGGTGCCGAGGTCACCGCCAAGGTGACGAACGTACAGAACTGGACGTCCACCGTCGCCGACGACTACAAGGACGCCCCACGCTGCCGCAACGCCCTGTGGGCGACCGGATCGTCCCGCAACCACGAGGACACGGAGCAGGACGCCGTACGGGAGTTCCGGGACGCCACCAAAGGGCTGAAGACGCACTCCCAGTGGCAGTTGGAGGGCTGGGCGGCGGCCATGTGGTTCACGGACGCGGCGAAGGCGTGTGCCGAACAGGGCGTCACGCGCGCGTGCGTCGACGACTTCATGAACCGCAGTCAGGGCTACACCGCCGACGGCCTGCTGATCCCGGTCAGGTTCGAGCGGTTGGCGGAGCCGCCGAAGAGCCGCCGGACCTGTCTGTCGGTGGCCCGCTGGGAGGACGGCCGGGGCTGGGTCTCCCAAGGAGACATGAACAACACGTGTTTCGAGGTGCCGCAACTTTCGTACGAGCCGTGACGGGCAACCAAAGGGCCGCATCGCTGGTCCAACCGAGCGAGCACACAGAGCCGAAGGAGGAACCGCAGCGCATGACGCCCGTGCCGCAGGCAGCACCACTGCGCGCCGACTGCATCGCGGATTCGGCCGGCGGACTGACCTTCGACGTCACGGCGGCGGGGGCCACCGAGACGGCCCACCTGGTCCTGCGCCACCGCGAGGGCCACGAGGAGGTCAGCCTGCCGCTGACCCCTGCCACGACCGGCCGCCTGCGCGCCGCGCTGCCCAGCAGTGTCGCCCTGCCCGAGGGCCACTGGGACGCGTACGCGCTCGTGACGGAGGGCGAACCGCACCGGCTGGCACCGGGCGCGATGAAGGTGGACTCCCTCGCTTCCCGGGTCCCGTACGAGACCCGCCAGGGCAACCTGAGTGTCGAATGCCGGGTCACGACAACGCCCTTAGGGGCGCGGGGAACCGCGCGATCAACCCCTACGAGCCCGCACCCGCCCGTGATATCCGTACCCCCGAGCCATTAGGCGACTGGCAGACTCGGATCATGCTGGACACCTCCGCCAGGCTCCTGCGGCTGCTCTCCCTCCTCCAGTCCCACCGAGAATGGTCCGGCGCCCAGCTCGCCGAACGCCTCGGCGTCACGCCGCGCACAGTGCGCCGCGACGTCGACCGCCTGCGCGAACTCGGCTACCCGGTCAACGCCACCCCCGGCACCGGCGGCGGCTACCAATTGGGCGCCGGCGCCGAGCTGCCACCCCTCCTACTGGACGACGACGAGGCGGTGGCCGTCGCCGTAGGCCTGCGCACCGCCGCCGGCCACGGCATCGAGGGCATCGGCGAGACCTCCGTACGGGCCCTCGCCAAACTGGAGCAGGTCCTGCCGAACCGCCTCCGCCGCCGCGTGGGCACCCTCAACGCCTTCACCGTGCCGATGCTGCGCGGCCCCCAGCCCTCCACCGTCGACCCGGCCGTTCTGACCGAGCTGGCCAACCTCTGCCGGGACTCCGAGCGCCTCAGGTTCGAGTACCGCGACCACGAGGGCGCCCCCACCCGCCGTACCGTCGAACCGCACCGCCTGGTGTGCAGCGAGCGCCGCTGGTACCTGGTCGCCTGGGATCTCGACCGCGAGGACTGGCGTACGTTCCGCGTCGACCGCATCACGCCCAGGCCGCCGCACGGCCCGCGCTTCACACCGCGCACCCCGCCCGCCGAGGACCTCGCCGCGTACGTCTCCCGGGGCGTCTCCACGCGCGCGTACGCCTCGCACGCCGTCATCCGGCTGCTGGTGCCCCTGGAGGAGGCCGCCGAGCACATCTCACCGTCCGACGGGCAGCTGGAGGCGGACGGTCCCGACAACTGCCTGCTGCGCACCGGCGCCGGGAGCCTCGACGTGATGGTGATCCATGTGATGCTGATGGGCTTCGAGTTCGAGGTCCTGGAGCCGGCCGAGCTGGTGGCGAGGATCAGGACGGCTCACGGCCTGCTTGCTCGCTCTTTGGCTCGGGCTGCGGAGCCTCCAACGCATGCGCCGGATGGTGCAGGTCGAACGCCGGGGACTCCGAGCGGACCCGCGGCAGCGCGTTGAAGTTGTGCCGCGGGGGCGGGCAGGAGGTCGCCCACTCCAGGGAGCGGCCGTAGCCCCAGGGGTCGTCGACCCCGACCTTCTTGCCGTACTTGGCGGTCTTCCAGACGTTGTAGAGGAACGGCAGCGTCGACAGGCCGAGCAGGAACGCGCCGATCGTCGAGACCGTGTTCAGCGCTGTGAAGCCGTCGGCCGCCAGATAGTCGGCGTAACGGCGCGGCATGCCCTCCGCGCCCAGCCAGTGCTGCACCAGGAACGTGGTGTGGAAGCCGACGAACAGCGTCCAGAAGTGGATCTTGCCCAGCCGTTCGTCGAGCATCTTCCCGGTGAACTTGGGCCACCAGAAGTGGAACCCGGCGAAGATCGCGAAGACGACCGTGCCGAAGACGACGTAGTGGAAGTGGGCGACGACGAAGTACGAGTCGGAGACGTGGAAGTCCATCGGCGGCGACGCCAGGATCACCCCGGTCAGGCCGCCGAACAGGAACGTCACCAGGAAGCCGGTCGCCCACAGCATCGGTGTCTCGAAGGACAGTGAGCCCTTGATCATGGTCCCGGTCCAGTTGAAGAACTTCACGCCCGTCGGCACCGCGATCAGGAAGCTCATGAAGGAGAAGAACGGCAGCAGCACCGCGCCGGTGACGAACATGTGGTGCGCCCACACCACGATCGACAGACCGGTGATCGCCATCGTCGCCGCGACCAGCGTCAGATAGCCGAACAGCGGCTTGCGCGAGAAGACCGGGATGATCTCGCTGATGATGCCGAAGAACGGCAGCGCGATGATGTACACCTCGGGATGCCCGAAGAACCAGAACAGGTGCTGCCACAGCAGCGCCCCGCCGTTGCCCGCGTCGAACACCACCGAGCCGAACCGGCGGTCCGCCTCCAGCACCAGCAGGGCGGCGGCCAGCACAGGGAACGCCATCAGGATCAGGATCGACGTGAACAGCGTGTTCCACACGAAGATCGGCATCCGGAACATCGTCATGCCGGGGGCGCGCATCCCGATGATCGTGGTGATGAAGTTGACCGCGCCGAGGATCGTGCCGAAGCCCGCCAGCGCGAGGCCCATGATCCACAGGTCGGGGCCGATGCCGGGCGAACGCTCCAGGCTGTTCAGCGGCGCGTAGGCGAACCACCCGAAGGAGGCCGGGCCGTCCGGCACGATCAGCGAACCCATCACGATCAGCCCGCCGAACAGGAACAGCCAGTACGAGAACATGTTCAGCCGCGGGAAGGCCACGTCCGGGGCGCCGATCTGGAGCGGCATCAGCTCGTTGGCGAAGCCCGCGAAGGTCGGGGTCGCGAACAGCAGCAGCATGATCGTGCCGTGCATGGTGAACAGCTGGTTGAACTGCTCGTTGCTCAGCAACTGCATGCCCGGTCGAGCCAGTTCGGCACGCATCAGCAGCGCCATGACACCGCCGGCCAGGAAGAACAGGAACGACGTGATCAGGTAGAGATGGCCGATCTTCTTGTGGTCGGTGGTGGTCAGCCAGTCGACGACCACTCGGCCGCCGGGCTGTCTGCTTCGCATGGGTCGTGCCGTCACCGGTACGGTCTGCGTCCCCATCGCTCGCTCGCCCCTTCGCTCGTCGCGCCCGGGGCCCGCTGAAGCCCGCGCCGCACGCGCCGACGCGAGCTCACGCCATGATGCTCGCGTCGACGGCGCTCCGACAGGGGGCGTACGGGGCTTCTGTGTCGGAACCATGTATTTTCTGTGCGGCATCGGATCCCGCGGCCCGCGCGCCCACCGCGGCGGCAGTCAATGTCGCGGTGGCGGGAAATGGGGGCGGCGGCAGTTCCCCGGGAACTTTTCCCCCGGCCTATTGGCCAGGTCGGCGCGACACGCGGAAATTACGATCGAATGCCTGCGGAAGGCCTAGGGAACCGCCCGTCCGTGTGACGAAGAGCGGACGAAACGCGTGTCGTGATTCTGTGACAAAAGCGTGACCCGAGAGGTACGTGTGGCCTGGATGGCCGCTGCAAAGGTTCTCTGTCCGCTCTGGCCGGAAGCCTCGCGCAGGCCCTAGCGTGGCGGCATGGCACCCATTCCGAAACCCCCCGCCGAACCGCAGGACAGCCCGGACACCTATGTCGGTCTGGACTCCGACCGGGCCGAGCGACTCGCCCGTGACCGAGGGTGGTCGACGGTGCGTTCGTTGCCGCCGGGGGCGATCATCACCATGGAGTACCGGAGCGGCCGCCTGAACTTCGAGGTGAAGGACGGCCAGGTGGCGCGGGCCTGGAAGGGCTGACAAAGGCCGACAGACGGGCGAGGAGCCCGGTACTTGTGGAAAGGCCCCGGCTCCTGTGGCGGAGCCGGGGCCTTCACCGTGCGGACGTGCGGGGTGGTTGTGCGTACCGAACCCCGCCGTCCGGGCGGTCAGCCGCCCGTGAGAGGGCGGGCCGTCTGGGCCGTGCCGCGCGGGACGCGGTCCGTGTGCGGCGGGCGGCGGCTGCCGGCCGGGGTGACCGGAGTACGCTCCGCGCGGGCCGTGTGCGGGCCGGGCGCCAGGTAGACGGGCGGATGGGCGGTCGCCCGGGGCGAGCGTGCCGCGGGGGCCACCTCGCGTGCTGCGGCCTCGCCCTCGGCGCTCACGGGGCACGGCTTGAGCGGCACCGGAGCCTCCACCGGGGCGACCGGGACGATGACCGTGCCGGTGCGGCGCTCGCGCCAGCGGTCGCGCAGGTCGAAGATCCAGGCCTCGGACCGGGCGATCAGCGGCTCGAACCAGGGCAGGGCGAGCAGGATGAGCAGTCCGGCGGCCCAGCCGAGCAGCACATCGCTCAGCCAGTGCGTACCGAGGTAGACGGTGGACAGGCCCACGCCCAGCGAGGTCACCGCCGACAGGGCCGACAGCCAGCGGCGCGCTCTCGGGGTCGAGGCGAGATAAGCCAGAATTCCCCAGGTCACCACGGCGTTGGCGGTGTGGCCGCTGGGAAATATATCGCCGTCCAGCCACATCTCGTTGGAACCGACGGTCGTCGCGTAGTGCGGTCCGAGGCGGCCCATGCCGAGCTTGGCGGCGCCGACCGTGACGTTCAGCAGCAGCAGCGAGACGCCGAGCGCGAGCAGCGGGCGCAGCGTGTGCTGCCGCCAGGAGCGCCAGCCCAGCCAGGCCGCGATCATCACGGCGGTCGGGCCGCGCTGGCCGAGCACCACGTAGTAGTCGATGAAGGCGTGGATCTCGGCCCACTGCTGGTACGGCCGGAAGAACATGACCTGCCAGTCGAGCCGGACCAGCCAGGAGGTGATGACGACGGCCCACACGATGGCCACGTAGAAGGCCAGGGTCGATGCGAACAGCACGATCCTGTGCCGCGTCATCCGCGGCACATCGATGTGGGCCGGGCGTTCGGGCTCTCGGTCCAGCCTGGCGAAGACCCGGTCCAGACGGGTCAGCTTTCGTTCGGTACGCACCCAATCGACGTTACAGCGAGTGAGCGCAGTTCAACGGCGATTCCACGGCTTTGTGATGACGATGTGATGTGGGATTCCTCTCAGGCGGAGGTTTATTTCCAAGGAATCCGTAATCATCCGGGGCTACCTCCTTCAATTCCTTTGATCATTCCAGTGGTCCGTTTTTCACTGCTTATGAATTCGTTCACCGAATGCTGGGGTGGACTTCTCTTGACGCTCACCGTCCGGAGTGGAGTCGATCAAGGAGCTGTGTGGCGTACGCCACACGCGTTCGAGGGGAGTCTGAGAGGTCCGCCACTCGGCGCCGAGACGGACTCGCGTACTCTGACGAGTCACTCGCCCTTCGTCGCGCGGGCCGGAGACCACCGCTCCTCTCCGGCCGGGTCACGGGGAGTCCCCACCCCGTGTGACCGCCGGGGGCGAGGGAACATCTGGGAGGTACGTACATGTCCGGGACGACCACGGCTGCCGCTGCGCTGCGCCGTCGGGCGGCCGGGGCCGGTGCAAACCGCTGGGTCGTCCTCGTGGTTCTCTGCGTCAGCCTGCTGCTCGTCGCGGTCGACGCGACCGTGCTGCACGTGGCCGTGCCCGCCGTCACCGAGGACCTCAGGCCCGGCGCGATAGAGCTGCTCTGGATCGTCGACATCTATCCGCTCGTCTGCGCCTCGCTGCTGATCCTCTTCGGCACGCTCGGCGACCGGGTGGGCCGCAGACGCGTCCTGCTTCTCGGTTACGGCCTCTTCGGCCTCGCCTCCGGCCTCGCGGCCCTCGCGCACGACCCACAGGTGCTGATCCTGGCCCGCGCCCTGCTCGGCGTCGGCGGCGCGATGATCATGCCCGCGACCCTGTCGATCCTGCGCCAGGTCTTCCCCGACCGGCGCGAGCGGGCCCTCGCCATCGGTATCTGGAGCGCCGTCGCCGCGGTCGGCGCGGCGGTCGGACCGCTGCTCGGCGGCTTCCTCCTCGAACACTTCTGGTGGGGCTCGGTCTTCCTCGTCAACATCCCGCTGATGCTGGTCAGCCTCCCGGTGGGACGGTTGCTGCTGCCCGAGTCCAAGGGTGACGGCAAGGGTCCCTGGGACGTCGTCGGCGCGCTGATGGCGGCGGCCGGGCTGTTCGGCGTGGTGCTGGGCGTCAAGCGGCTCGGCGGCGGGGAGCAGGTGGCCAGTCTGCTCACCCTGGTGCCGCTGGTGGTCGGCGCGGTGCTGCTGGTCCTCTTCGTACGGCGGCAGCGGCGCCGCGAGTATCCGCTGATGGACCTGCGGATGTTCGCGCGGCCGGCGTTCAGTACCTCGGTCGGGTGCATCGTGCTGGCGATGCTCGCGCTCGTGGGGCTCGAACTGATCGCGGCGCAGTATCTACAGCTGGTGCTGGGACTCTCGCCGCTGGAGACGGGTCTACGACTGCTGCCGCTCACGTTCGCGGCGATGGCGGCCGGGCTCGCGGGCGCGCGGATGCTGCGGCGGTTCGGGCCGCGGCGGATGGTGTGCGCCGGGTTCGTCCTGACGGCCGTCGCGGTGCTGCTGCTGACGGCGATGGGTGGCGAGGACAACCCCGGGCTGCTGCTGTCCGGGTTCGTCCTGCTGGGCTTCGGACTGGAGACGACGCTCTTCGGGGCGTACGAGTCGATGCTGAGCGAGGCGCCGCAGGACCAGGCCGGCGGCGCGGCGGCGATCGGTGAGACCTCGTACCAGCTGGGCGCGGGGATCGGCATCGCACTGCTGGGCAGCGTGATGAACGCGGCGTATGCCCCCGGGCTGGCGAACGTGCCGGGTGTTCCGGCGACGGCCTCCGCGGCGGCTTCGCACTCGCTGGGTGAGGCGTACGAGGTTGCTGCGCAGCTGGGCGGGCCTGCGGGGGTGGCCCTGCAACGGGCGGCTCGGGACTGTTTTGTGCACGGGCTGCACGTGACGCTGCTGGTGAGTGCGGGGTTGTTGCTGCTGGGCGCCGTGATGGCGTTGCGGTTGCCGCGGGCCATGCAGTGTGAGGAGCCTGCCGTGGAGCTGCCTGCGCAGAGGGAAGTCGCGGAGTCCCGCGTCTCTGTGTGAACAACCTTCTCCCGCCCCGCACCACCCGTTTCCAGTTCGTTGATGGGTGGACCTCTCCTGTGGGGCCCGGCGCCGTTGGCGGCTTCCGGTTCGGGGGAGTTCCACTGGACGCGCGCGGCACCGCGTCGTAGCGTCAGGCCCGAGCCGTGACTAGCGGCGCTAGTTTTAGTCCTTCCCGGAGGGTCTCGCATGTCCGCGTCCTCGAAGCTGCCCCCGTTCGACCCCGCCGACCCCCTCGGCATCGACGACCTCCTGGAGCCCGAGGACCTGGCGATCCGGAGCACCGTGCGGGCGTGGGCGGCGGATCGGGTGGTGCCGTATGCCGCCGAGTGGTACGAGAAGGGCGAGCTGCCGGAGATCCGGGAACTCGCGCGGGAGCTCGGGGAGATCGGCGCCCTCGGGATGTCGCTCGAGGGGTACGGGTGTGCCGGGGCCTCCGCCGTGCAGTACGGGCTCGCCTGTCTGGAGCTGGAGGCGGCCGACTCCGGGATCCGGTCCCTGGTGTCCGTGCAGGGGTCCCTCGCCATGTACGCCGTTCACCGGTTCGGCAGCGAGGAGCAGAAGCAGCAGTGGCTGCCCCGTATGGCCTCCGGTGAGGTCATCGGGTGCTTCGGGCTGACCGAGCCCGACCACGGGTCCGACCCGGCGTCCATGCGGACGTACGCCAAGCGGGACGGCGCCGACTGGGTGCTCAGCGGGCGGAAGATGTGGATCACCAACGGGTCCGTCGCCGGGGTCGCCGTCGTGTGGGCGCAGACGGAGGAGGGGATCCGCGGGTTCGTCGTGCCGGCCGACAGCGCCGGGTTCTCCGCACCGGAGATCAAGCACAAGCTGTCGCTGCGCGCCTCCGTCACCAGCGAGCTCGTGCTGGACGACGTCCGGCTGCCCGCCGATGCCGTGCTGCCCGAGGTCGTGGGGCTCAAGGGGCCGCTCAGCTGTCTCTCGCACGCGCGGTACGGGATCGTGTGGGGTGCCATGGGGGCGGCGCGGTCCTGTTTCGAGGCCGCTGTCGACTACGCGAAGACGCGGGAGCAGTTCGGCCGGCCGATCGGGGGCTTCCAGCTCACCCAGGCCAAGCTCGCCGACATGGCGCTCGAACTGCACAAGGGGATTCTGCTCGCCCATCATCTGGGGCGGCGCATGGACGCCGGCCGCCTGCGTCCCGAGCAGGTCAGCTTCGGCAAACTCAACAACGTCCGTGAGGCGATCGACATCTGCCGTACGTCCCGGACGATCCTCGGTGCCAACGGGATCTCGCTCGAATACCCCGTGATGCGGCACGCGACCAATCTCGAATCGGTGCTCACCTACGAGGGCACCGTCGAGATGCACCAGCTCGTGCTGGGCAAGGCGCTCACCGGACTCGATGCTTTCCGGTGAGCCCACCAGGAAGGGGCAGGGCCGGTGGACGGCCCTGCCTCAGCTCTGGTTGTAGAAGCCGTCCTCGCGGTGAGACGCACGCTCACCGCTGATGATCTCCGTGTCGGCCGGGGTCAGCAGGAACACACGGTTGGACACCCGGTCGATCGAGCCGCGCAGACCGAAGATGAGCCCCGCCGCGAAGTCGACGACACGCTTGGCGTCCGCGGGCTCCATGGCCGTGAGGTTCATGATGACCGGGACCCCGTCCCGGAACAGCTCGCCGATGGCGCGGGCGTCCCGGAAGCTGTCCGGGGTGACCGTGCCGATGCGGCGGCCCTTCTCCTCGGCGACGTCCGTGGCCACCTTGACCCGCGGATCGGTGACCCAGGCGTCCCCGGGCTCGGTCCCTTCGGAGTAGTCGTCGTCGTAGTAACGCTCGTCATCGTTGTCGTCAACGAGGCCCAGCCAGGCACTCGCCTTGCGCACCGATCCCATGGACGCCTCCTCTCACAGCGGTCTCTCTTCCATTCCGCATCCCTATGGTCATCCATGATGCGGACGTCGCGCCAAGTGGATAGACGCCGCGCGGGGGGTTTGTGACGGTACTGGTGCACAGCGAATACGTCGAGAGCCCGTGTACCCCAAGGGGCATGCCACGTACGGCTGCTGACTGTGAGTGAAATATGATTCTTCACGGCGTATGGGTGAGGTGAGGTGCGTACGGGTGAACGAGCCCGCCATGGCGTTCACCACTCCGCTCGGTACGATGCGGCAGCTCAGCGCCGTGTGTGCGCCGTAAGAACCTCGGGGGACGTCATGTTCGGAATGGTCAGGCCCTGCCGTCATCGACTCGGAGAGAAGCTCACCGGCCAGTGGATGGCGCATTTGTGCGGGCTGTGCCTCGCGCTGCGCTCGGACCACGGCCAGTTCGCGCGGATCGTGACGAACTACGACGGCCTCCTCATCTCCGTTCTGACAGAGGCTCAGGCCGACAAGGACAGTGGACTGCGGCGTACGGCCGGACCGTGTGCGCTGCGCGGTATGCGCACCGCGTCCGTCGCGCAGGGCGAGGGCGCCCGGCTGGCCGCCGCCGTGTCGCTGGTGCTGGCCTCGGCCAAGGTGCGTGACCACGTGGCCGACGGTGACGGGCTGCTGGCCCGCAGGCCGGTGGCGCTCGCCGCGCGCCGGGTGGCCGCCGGCTGGGGTGCGGCGGGCGCGCGGAGCGGCTCGGCCGTCGGGTTCGACACCGCCGTACTCGTGGACGCCGTGGACCGGCAGGTCGGCATCGAGACACTCGCCGGGCTCGGCACCTCCGTCCTCACCGTCACCGAACCGACCGAGACGGCGACGGCCGCCGCCTTCGCGCACACCGCGATCCTGGCCGGACGGCCGCAGAACGCCGAGCCGCTCGCCGAGGCAGGGCGCCTCTTCGGACGGCTCGCCCACCTCCTGGACGCCGTGGAGGACCGGGCCGCCGACGCCGAGTCGGGCGCGTGGAACCCGCTCACCGCGACCGGCACCTCGCTCGCCGAGGCGCGACGGCTCGCGGACGACGCCGTGCGGGGGGTGCGGCTGGCGCTGCGCGAGGTGGATTTCAGGGACGCGGCGCTCGCGCATCTGCTGCTGGTGCATGAGCTGAGGCGCTCGGTCGACCGCGCCTTCGGCACGGTGCCCGCGTGCGCTTCCCATCAGCCGGGGCCCGGGCCGTATGGGCAGCCGCCGCAGCAGGGGCAGGGGCAGGGGCCGTACGGGGCGCCGCAGAATCCGTATGCCGGTGGCGGGAATCCGTACGCCGGCGGGAACCCGTACGCGGGGGGCGGAGGCGTGCCCGGCGGGGGATG
>NZ_JAGMUL010000039.1 GCF_019049285.1 Streptomyces sp. AC550_RSS872 | reverse complement strand
CCCACGGCCGGTGCCGCGGTCATGGCAACCGGCATCCTGTCGGTAACCCTGCACCAGACCGGCTACGAAACCCTCTCCCGCATCGCCCTCGCCCTGGCCGCCGCAACCTGGGTCGCCCTGGCCGGCGACTTCACCGCACGCCTCCTGTGGGACCGCGTCAGGTGGGTGAAGGAGGCAGCCACCCCGGCCGCCCTGACCGCCATCGCCGCGACGACCGTCCTCGGCACCCGCTTCAGCGTCCTCGGCTGGCAGACCCTCGCCAAGGCCCTCCTGGCCCTCGCGGCGCTCCTCTGGCCGGGCCTGCTCATCGCCGTCGTACGCCACTGGCACCGCGGCATGCCCGGCGCCGTGTTCCTGGGCTGCGTGGCCACAGAGGGCCTCGCCGTCCTGGGCGCGACGCTCGCAGTGGCCGAGGCCTCGGCATGGCTCGCCCACGCGGCCCTCGTACTGTTCTGGCTCGGCCTCGTGCTCTACGTCATCGCCCTGACCCGCTTCGACCTACGCCAGGTCGCCCACGGCGCCGGCGACCACTGGGTGGCGGGCGGCGCCCTCGCCATCTCCGCGCTCGCCGGCTCGAAACTCTTCGCCGCCGACAGCGCCCGCCTGTACCTCTGGAACGACGACGACACCAGCACCCTGCGCACGGTGACCATCGCCCTGCTGGTCCTCGACCTGGCCTGGTACGCCGCCCTGCTGCTGGCCGAGATCGCCTGGCCACGGCCGCGCTACGACACACGCCGCTGGGCCACCGTGTTCCCGCTGGGAATGACGGCCGCGGCGACACTCTCCGTCGCCACCGCACTGGACGTCCCCTGGCTCGAGCGCCCCGGCGAGGCACTGATGTGGATCGCGGTGGCGGCCTGGCTGGCGGTCACCGCCGGCGCGGTCCGGGCCTACACCCACCCCGGCCACGGAACCGGGGCCGGAGCCAGGACCCCGGAGACGGACGTCAGGACCCCGGAGACGGACGTCAGGTCCACAACACGGCGATGAAGATGTTCGCCACGGTCAGCAGCCCCACCAGCCCGAACAGCCGCTTGTCCACCGTCTCGTCGTCCCGCTTCACATACACGAGCCCGAGGATCACGACCAGCAGCGCCAGCTTCACACCGATCTTGACGTTGTCGACGGGCTGGTCGTCCGCCTGATTGAGGCCGACGAGGATCACCCCGGTGACCAGCATGGTCAGCGCGCCGTGCAGCATCGCGGGGACGAACCGGGCGGTGCCCTGGCCCATCGCCTTCATCTGGGTGAGGAAGCCACCGAGCAGGGCGGCGATACCGATGATGTGCAGGCCGACGAAAAGATGGATGAGTACGTCCATGACGCCGGAGCCTAACCAGCCCCGCTTATGCCCCCACCACCGCACCCCGACCCACCACACCGCACCCCGACCTGCCCCGCCTCGCCTCGCCCCACGCCCCCTTCCCGATCATGCATATATGCGCCCCATAGCACCCGACCGGCCCGCCCCGCCCCCATTCCGCCACATCGGTCAGCACACAGCGTGAACACGACGCCCTCAACCCGGGATCACGCTCACTTACGGTCATCACCCGGTCTGCTCCCGGCACTTCCGCACAACGCGTTACCGCCCCGACACACAGAGGTTTAGCGTCCTCCACCAGGTGACCGGCTCCCCACCGCCGCCCGGGCCAGGGGCGGCAGTCGGACACCTCCGCCGAAAAAGTCCGGCGGCGGCCCGCTCCCCCTGTGCAGGCCGCCGCCGGACGCGCAACCCGCCCCCGGGCGGGTCGTACGTCCGCACCCCCAGGCGTTCGTACGCCCGCCGTTCCCCCCGGGGCGGGCCGCTCCCTCCGGGGAGGGTCGTACGGCCACCTCAGTGGCGGACGTACGGGACGAGGCGGTCGTACGAAAGGACGTGCAAGTCCACGTGGCAGCGCACCGAAAACCCCGTCAGCGCTCGGCCGGCGGCAGTACGGCCCGCACGGCATGGACGATCGCCCTGGCGGGCGCGGCGACGGCGACGGGCTTCGACGGGACCGGACATGCCGAGCCGCAGCTGACTCCGACGCAGGTGAAAGCGAAGGTGGACAAGCTGTACCAGGAGGCGGAGGTCGCGACCGAGAAGTACAACGGCGCGAAGGAGCAGGCGAACGCGGCCGAGCAGCGGATCAAGACACTCCAGGACGAGGCCGCCCGCAAGACGGAGAAGCTCAACTCGGCGCGGGAAGCGCTCGGTTCGATGGCCGCGGCGCAGTACCGCGACGGCGGCCTCGACCCGGCCCTCCGACTCGCTCTCTCCGCCGACCCCGACCGCTACCTCGACGGAGCGGAGTTCGCCGAACGCACCGGCAACCGTCAGGCGGCCTCCGTCGCGAGCGTTCGCAGCCAACTGCGCGAGATCGAGCAGCTGCGCGGTGCGGCGCACATCGAACTGACCTCGCTGAAGTCCCGCCAGGCGGAACTGCAACGCCACAGCAGGACGATCAACGGCAAGCTGGACACGGCCCGCGACCTGCTCGCCCGGCTGACCGAGGAGGAGCGCGCCCGGCTCCAGGCGAACGGCACGGACCGCGCCGCCCGCTCCTCGACAGATACCCGCGACGCCCTGTCAGCCCCCGGCTCGGCCACGGCCCAGGCCCCCAACGCCCGTGCTGCGGCAGCCGTTTCGTACGCCTACTCCAAGCTCGGCAGCCCCTATGTCTGGGGCGCGACCGGCCCGAACGCCTTCGACTGCTCCGGCCTCACCCAGGCCGCCTACCGCTCGGCCGGCCTCTCCCTCCCCCGCACGACCTACGCCCAGATCGACACCGGCCGCCGCGTCTCCCGCTCCGAACTGCTCCCGGGCGACCTGGTGTTCTTCTACTCCAGCATCAGCCACGTGGGCCTCTACATCGGCAACGGCCAGATGATCCACGCCCCGAACCCCTCGGCCCCGGTCCGCGTGGCCCCGCTCGACGAGATGCCGTTCGCGGGGGCCACACGGGTCGCCTGACCGAGCCGACGCCCCGGCGCACCGGGGCCGGTCTCACACCAGTCGCCGCGCCGTCGCCCACCTGGTCAGCTCATGCCGGTTGGACAACTGGAGCTTCCGCAGCACCGCCGACACATGCGACTCGACCGTCTTCACGGAGATGAACAGCTGCTTGGCGATCTCCTTGTACGCGTACCCTCGCGCGATCAGCCGCAGCACCTCCCGCTCGCGCTGGGTGAGCCGGTCGAGGTCCTCGTCGACCGGCGGCGCGTCCGTCGAGGCGAACGCGTCCAGGACGAACCCGGCGAGGCGCGGCGAGAACACCGCATCGCCGTCCTGGACCCGGAAGATGGAGTCGACCAGGTCGGTACCGGTGATGGTCTTGGTGACATACCCCCGGGCACCGCCCCGGATCACCCCGATCACATCCTCCGCCGCGTCCGAGACGGACAGGGCGAGGAAGCGGACGGGCTGCTCGGCGTCCGCCATCAACGGGGCGCAGCGGCGCAGGACTTCGACCCCGCCGCCACCCGGGAGGTGCACGTCGAGGAGGACGACCTCGGGCCGCGTCGCGGTGATGACCGTGACCGCCTGGTCGACGTCATCGGCCTCCCCGACGACCTCGACGCCGGTCTGCTCGGTCCGGCCGATCTCGGCCTGGACTCCGGTACGGAACATGCGGTGGTCGTCGACGAGGACCACACGCACATGCCGCTCGACCGCGCTCCCGCCGGTCGACTCCACAGGCTCGTTCGCCTCGGTCGGGTCGCTCATGACGTCTTCTCCGCCCTCTCCATCTCCAGCTCGACCTCCGTACCGCCGTCGGGCACCGCCCGGAGCCGGGCCGTACCGCCGTTGCGCTCCATACGGCCGATGATCGATTCTCTGACGCCCATGCGGTCGGCGGGTATCGAGTCGAGGTCGAAGCCCGGACCGCGGTCCCGGACGGACACGAACACGGTCTTTCCCTCCACCTCGGCGTAGACCTGCACGGCGCCGCCCTCGCCACCGTACTTCGCGGCGTTCACCATCGCCTCGCGCGCGGCCTGCATCTGCGCTCCGATTCTCTCGTCGAGCGGGCAGTCGCCGACGACCACGACCTCTATGGGGACGCCGTGCTTGTCCTCGATCTCGGCGGCGTTGCGCCGGACCGCGTCGGCGAGGTTGGCGGGTTCGTCGGCCTCGTCCTTGCCGGTGCCCTCGGGTTTGTAGAGCCAGGTGCGCAGGTCGCGCTCCTGGGCGCGGGCGAGGCGGCGGACCTCGTTCGCGTTCTCCGCGTTGCGCTGGATCAGGGTCAGGGTGTGCAGCACCGAGTCGTGGACGTGCGCGGCGACCTCGGCGCGCTCCTGGGCGCGGATGCGCATCAGGCGTTCCTCGGACAGGTCCTGCGTCATCCGGACCAGATACGGACCCGCGAGGAGCGTTATACCGACGAGGACCGCCAGGGCCGCCTGAAGGACGGAGCCGAGGTGGGCGGCGGAGCCCTGGAGGACGAAGATGCCGGAGACGCCGGCCGTGACCAGGACGACGCCGCCCGCGGCACGCAGCAGGGTGAGGGTGCGGCGGCGCCGGCCGACCTCCATCCAGCGGGCCCGCCGGGAGTTGTCCGCCTGGCGCCAGACCAGGGCGACGCCCGCGCCGACGAGCACGGCGGGCAGGAGGTAGGCCTTGGCGCCGCTGCCCAGGTCCACGCTGCCGACGAAGACCATCGCCACCACGACCATGAGGAGCAGCGCGACGATCTGCCCCTTGTCCGGCTTACGGGCGACGAGCTTGCGCCGGCCGTCGGGAGCGGTCTCGGTGGCGAAGGGAGAGGGCCGCTGAGCGCCGACTCCGCCGACGCCGAGCGGCACGAAGAACCAGAACGCGGCATACAGCAGCGCCCCCAGGCCGTCCGCCATGAACAGGCCGACGAAGACGAGTCGCACCCAGATCACGGGCAGGCCGAGATGCCCGGCGAGCCCCCGCGCCACGCCCCCGAGCCAGCGTCCGTCACTGCTGCGGTAGAGCTTGCGCGGCGGCCGCGGTTCGACGAGTGGCGCTGCTGCGGCTTCCGGCATGCCATCGATGTTCACACGGTCGGAGCACCGGGGCATCAGGGTCGACCCCCGATACTCCCCTGATCTTCGCGACCCGCCGCGTCGAACACTTCCCCCGCCCCCTCCTCAGGGCCGATATCAGGGTCCGACCAGGGTCGTTCCGACTCCCGCAAGACGGACCCGCCCGTCACCATGGACACATGACAGATCACCAGCCCGCCGCGGACTCCGTGCCCGAGCCGGACGCCGTGCCCACCGCGGGCACCGCGTCCGGCCCGTCAGCCGCGTCCGAGCAGGCGGGCATGGAAGCGGAGGCACTCGACCCGCCGCACAAGTTCCGGCGCGACCGTCGGCACAAGATGCTGGCCGGTGTGTGCGCCGGGCTCGGGCGGCAGTGCGACATGGACCCGGTGATCTTCCGGATCACCCTCGCCGTACTCTCCGCGACCGGTGGCATAGGTCTCCTCTTCTACGGCTTCGCCTGGCTCTTCGTCCCGTACGACGACGAGGACGAGAACGAGGTGCGCAAACTGCTGACCGGCCGCGTCGACGGCCAGGCGCTGACGGCCGTGCTGTTCGCGCTGGTCGGCTGCGGCGTGTTCCTGACGCTGCTGAGGAACGGCGGTGTGCTGGCCTTCGCCGTCGTCCTCTCCCTCCTCGTCGCGGGCGCCGGCTACTGGTCCCGGCACCGCAGCACCCCCGACCCCGACCCGCTCGCCGCCCAGGCCGTGGCCGACGCCCCACCGGAGGCACAGGCCCCACCGGTCCCCACCGGCTACCCCTCCTGGTGGCGCGACCCCATCGTCAAGGACGGCACCCACGAGGGCGGCACCGGCTATCTCTGGGGCCCTCGCGACTCCCGCGACCGCGACATCGCGGCGGCCGTCAGCATCGGCCTCGGCACCTGGAGCAGCCGCGGGGACGTACGCGCCCGGCGCCCTCAGCAGCCGAAGCCGCGCGGCCCCCGCTGGATCGGCGGCTGGGTGTTCCTGCTGGCCCTCCTCGCGGGCGCCCTCGGCACCGGCGCGACCTGGGAGGACCGCGCCCTCGGCACCAGCCTCCAGACCGGCCTGGCCTGCGCGCTGCTCGTCCTCGGCCTGGGCATAGCCGTCAGCGCGTTCCTGGGCCGTACGGGAGCGGGCTCCATATTCCTGGCGATCGTCACCGCGGGCCTGCTGGCCGCTTCGGCGGCACTGCCCAAGGACATCAGCACCCACTGGGTCGAGCGGAGCTGGAGACCGGCGGCCGTGGCCGACGTACAGCAGCAGTACGACCTCGGCACAGGCGTCGGCACCCTGGACCTGACCCGCCTGACCATCGCCGAGGACAAGACGTTGACCACCAGAGCCGACGTAGGCGTGGGCCGGCTGAAGGTGATCGTCCCCAAGGACGTGACCGTGCGGCTGAGCATCGACGTCGGAGTGGGAGACATCCAGTTGCCGGGCGACGACCAGCAGGACGTGGATGTGGCACCGGGCCAACACAAGGAAGTGACGCTGACACCGCCCACGGGCACCAAGGAGGCGGGCACACTGGACCTCGATCTGAGCGTAGGCGTGGGACAGGCGGAGGTGAGCCGTGCTACGTCATGAGTTCCAGCCCGGCAGGCTGGTCGCCGGCACCTTCCTGACCCTCACGGGCATCATCTACGCCGGAGACGCGGGCGGCGCCTGGGAGACACCTTGGTTCGTCGTCATCCCTCTGGTCATGGGCGGCCTCTGCCTGGCAGGAGCGGTAGGGGTCCTGACCCGAGGAATACGCAAGCGCAGCGCCGCGGATCCCCGACCCCCGGCTGACTACCGATAACCGCCCACCCGCTGCCGTCGCCGCCCACGCAGCGCCGCATCCACGGACAGCATGGGGGCGCCCGCCAGCACGAGAGGCAGCCACGCCATCAGATACGCCAGGTCATTGCCGTAGTAGTACGGATCGGAGGCCCAGCTCACCGTCAGCCACAAGCTCAGCGAAATGAGCGCCCCACCGAGCGCCGCCAGTCGGGCGAACAGCCCGATCAACGTCCCGATACCGACGGCCAGCTCACCGAAGGCAATCGCATAGCCAAACCCGACGGGACTCTCCAGGGCCATGTCCACCAGGGCCGGAATGGCCGAGGAGTCACGAACAGCACGCATCATGTCGCCGACCGACCCCGCACCGGAGTCCTTCATAAAGGCGCTGTCGGTGAGCTTGTCCAGTCCGGCATAGATAAAAGTGACGCCCAGAAAGACGCGCAGCGGAAGCAACGCATACCGGGTAGCCGTGTCCCGCCAATTGCGGTCGCCGTCGAGATAGGGGGTGTGCGTGTCCGAATGCATACCGTGAGTCATCGCCCGTAGCCGCCTCTCGCCCGCCATGCCGTGACCCCTCAACAGACGATACGTACGCGGCGCTCGCGTCGCTCACCTGTCACCGCCCCGTATTCTCCGGCCACGCCCGGCCGAGGGAAACCCCGCGTCAGCAACGGCAGTGCCCAGGATCCTCCTGGGACGAGAAGCACCCCCGCACCCGCACCCGCACCCGCACCCGCACCCGCACCCGCCCACGGCGGCCCACCCGCCGGAGGCACCGTCACTCGGTCACATCGATCACGTACCGATTCGTCTCCACCCCCACCGCACTGACCACCTGCACCTCGACCCGCCCCGGCTCCACATCCGCCGGCACCGGCACCGTGAGCACCGCGTCCGTCGGATTGCTGAACCCCCCGTTCACCGGCACCAGCGGCACTCGCACATGCACCGCCCCGATCCGCACCACCATCCGCGACAGCCGATCCGCCCCCTGCGCCCCCGGCGGCACGAACCCGGCCCCCCGGATCTCGATGTCGTCACCCGTACGGATGGGCGCGTCCAGGTCGCCGGCCTCCCGCGCCCGCACCACCGAGAGGATCACCGGCCGACCCCCCTCGGCGTACTTCCCGGCCAGATACGTCGCGGCCGAGACCAGCACGACCACCGCCAACCCCCACGGCAGATCGGGCAACTGATCCGGGCGCCGAGCCAACCGCACCGCCGCGAACAGCAGCGCCACCCCGCTGATCACGACGTACTGGACGTCCGCGAAGGTGCCCCGCCCCGCGTCGTCCGTCAGCAGATCCGCAGCCCGAGGCCGATGCGCCCGCACTTTCTGGAGGCGCTGGCCGAGCACCCGCACCCCGACGACCCGTCGCACCAGCACCGCGATGGCACAGACCACGGCGAGCACGGTCACCACACCGGTACCCCGCCCGAGTTCGAGACCGGCGATCAACGCGTCGCGCTCACGGTGCCCGGACGCCGCCGCAAGCTGCACCACCAGCACGAGCACGGCGTAGGCCACGAACAGCACCCAGGCCGCGGCCACCGCACGCGACGTGGACAGCCGGTTGTCCTCACCGATGACCGGAGCCAGCGCCCCGCCGCGCGCCCGGTGGAACCACGACGCGGCCGTGAGCGCCCCGGCCGTCACCAGCGCCGCCAGCAGACCGGCCGTACGCGCCGACGTCCACCCCGCGCCGATCGCCGTGAGTGCCTGCACCAGCAGCAACGCGACGACGAGACCCCAGACGACACCCGTCGTACGCGACCACAGCCGGGCCAGCCACGCCTCCCCCTCGGCGCGTCCCCGCTCGGCGACGAGTTCCGCCGACTGTGTCAGCTCCTCCGAGACCCACTGCCGGGAGGCCGAGGCCGAGTGGGCCACCGCCGCCGGGAGCCCTTGACCGGCCGCGAATTCATCCCGTTTCAACAGGAATTCGGCGACCGCGCGCCGATGTCCCGCCCGCGCCCCGTGCGGACAGTCCCCGCAGGTGCAGCCACCCCCATGCGCGCCCACCGCCGCGCTGCCCCGCCCAGCCTCCTGCACCGCCACGCCCGACGCCCGCCTTCCCGAAAACCCTCATGCCCCGATGACCCATGACCTATGACCCATCACCCATGGCCTATGGCCTATGGCCTTATAGCCCCACTGCCCCTCGATCGGCAGCCCGGTCTCAGATACCGGCCACCGCCGATTCCGGTCCCGGTCGCACCACCGACCACCACTGCCGCCAACTCACGTACGGCGACAGCGAATTGTGCCGTAGTCCAGGCACGACCCGCCTGTCAGGTCCGTTCGGCGCGGGTGATGGGCGGGCTCCCCGTGTTGACCCGGCTGCGAGAATTTCCCTATGGCCGAGATCATCCAGCGCGACGGGACCTGGGCCTTCGACGGCACAACGGTCCGGATCACGCCGGGACTCCACCGCTCCGTGCCGCTGTTCCGGCAGACCTACGGAGAGATCGCCGTACCCCTCGAAGCCGTCGCGAGCATCGTCTTCGAGCCCGAGCGCAAACGAGGACGGCTGCGGATGCGGCTGCGCGAGGGCGCCGACCCGCTGCTCCAGGCGACCGGCGGCCGGCTGCCCGACACGGCGGATCCGTACCGGCTGACGGTGGACGTCGACCGTGCCGGGGTCGCCGAGTACGTCGCCGAGGAGATCCGCCACGCACTGCTCCTGGACCAGATCCCCAAGGAGCCGACCAACACCTATCTCCTCCCCGGGCCACCCGTCCCGGTCTCTGTCCGTTCCTCCGACGGCACGGTCTCCTTCGACGGCAGCCAGGTGCGGATCGACTGGTCCGACACCTCCGACCGGGTCAAACGGGCGACCGGCCCGCGCATCATCGGCGTGGGCGACCTCCTCCAGGTCGAGTGGCTGCCCAACTCCGGTCAGGAGGACGGCTTCCTGCGGTTCGTGACCCGGGAGACGGTGTTCTCCCAACTGCCGCCGGAGAAGGACCCGTACGCGCTCGACCTCTGGGGCAGCGTCCGCCGTGACCTGCTCACCGCCCTGGTGGCCACCGCGGTCACCGCCCGCCTGCCGCACCCGTCGACCCGCCCGGCCATCGACCACACGGACCCGGCGGACGAGGCGGACCGCACCGACCGCACCGACCGCACCCAGCTGACGGCGCCCGTCCCGCCCCCGGCCGACCACCACGACGTACTCCTGCGCAGACTGCGGGAGTTGGGGGAGCTGCACCGGGACGGCGTACTCACGGACGAGGAGTTCGCGATGACGAAGGCGGTAGTCCTCCGGGGCTTCTGAGCTCGGCCGCAGGGCTACGGACCGGCCTCGGCCCTCCCAGCCGTCAGCTCAACAGATCCGGCTCGCTCCGGCTCACGTCCTGCCACAGCGGCTGATAGTTGATCCACGCCACCAGATCCCCGCCCAGCTGCTCCCGTGTGGCCACGGCCTGCCGATGCTCGATGAGCACCGGACGCCCCGCCGCCCGGGCCGTCAGCTGCACCTGGCTGGACCGTTCCATCGACAGGAACCACCAGGCCGCCGCGTCCACGGAGTCGCCGACGGTCAGGAGGCCGTGGTTGCGCAGGACGAGGGCCTTGCGGGAGCCGAGCGCGGTCGCGATCCGGCGGCCCTCCACGGCGTCGACGGCCACGCCCGAGTAGGCGTCGTAGAGGGCGTGGTCCTCGTAGAAGGCGCAGCTCTCCTGGGTGATCGGGTCCAGGAGCTCCCCCAGCGCCGCGAGCGCCCGTCCGTGCACCGAGTGGCAGTGGGCGACGGCGACGACGTCGGGGCGGGTCGCGTGGACCTGGGAGTGCACGGTGAACGCCGCCTGGTTGACGTGGTACCGCCCTTCGACCACCTGTCCCTCCGAGTTGGCGAGGACCAGGTCGCTGACGGTGACGTGCTTGAACGGCATCCCGAACGGGTTCACCCAGAAGCAGTCGCTGAACTCGGGATCGCGCGCGGTGATGTGCCCGGAGACCCCGTCCTCGAAGCCGAGCCGCCCGAAGATCCGCAACGCGCCCGCGAGCCGTTCCTTGCGGTGTCGGCGCTCGTCCTCGACGGACTCGTGCATGGGCGGCATGGCGAACTGCAACCGTTCGGTCGGCAGCGGCGAGGGCGGAGTGGGCCCGAGGGGCGTCCCGTGCATGTGTCCTCCCGCACTGGGTTGCTTACGGGGCGGAAGTTACCCTCGGTCAGCGCAGGAGAACAGAGATGTTCTGTAAAGATCCCGCCCCGAAGGGCCCGGGATCGCGCCCCCCGCACCCGGAATCCAGACAGCGGATGTCGGATATCGACGCGACACTCACCGTATGACAGCGAACTGGGCCACCTTCGCCAAGGCCGAACCCGATCTCGCCCGCACCGCCGAGGACCGCTTCGGCGCCTTCACCCACCACGTCCTCGCCACCCTCCGCAAGGACGGCTCCCCCCGCACCACCGGCCTGGAGGTGCGCTTTCTCAACGGCGAGCTGTGGCTCGGCATGATGCCGGACTCGCTCAAGGCCCTCGACCTGCGCCGCGACCCGCGCTTCGCGCTCCAGGCGAACCCCGGGGAGGGGCAGTCGATGGGCGGCGGTGACGTACGGATCTCCGGGCGGGCGATCGAGGTCGAGGACCCGGCGCAGAAGGCCGCGTACGGCGAAGAGGTGGAACCGCCGGAGCCGTTCCACCTCTTCCGCGCCGAACTGACGGAGGTCGTGCGGACCTACGTCGAGGACGACAAGTACCTGGTCGTCCAGGTCTGGAAGCCCGGCGAGCCGGTGCGCACGATCAAGCGCAGCTGAGCCGTGTCACCAACCGGAGGCCCTTCACAAGAGGGGCCTACTCCCACTCGATGGTGCCCGGCGGCTTCGAGGTCACGTCGAGGACGACTCGGTTGACGTCCCGCACCTCGTTGGTGATCCGCGTCGAGATCTTCGCCAGGACGTCGTACGGCAGCCGCGACCAGTCGGCGGTCATCGCGTCCTCGCTCGACACCGGCCGCAGAACGATCGGATGGCCGTACGTCCGCCCGTCACCCTGCACGCCCACGCTGCGGACATCCGCGAGCAGGACCACCGGGCACTGCCAGATGTCCCGGTCGAGGCCGGCCGCGGTCAGCTCCTCGCGGGCGATGGCGTCGGCTTCGCGGAGCAGGTCGAGCCGCTCCTTGGTGACCTCGCCGACGATCCGGATGCCGAGGCCGGGGCCCGGGAAGGGCTGGCGCTGGACGATCTCGTCCGGGAGCCCGAGCTCCTGGCCGACCATCCGGACCTCGTCCTTGAACAGCTTGCGCAGCGGTTCGATCAGCTTGAACTCGAGGTCTTCCGGCAGGCCGCCCACGTTGTGGTGGGACTTGATGTTGGCCGTGCCGGTGCCGCCACCGGACTCGACCACGTCGGGGTAGAGCGTGCCCTGGACGAGGAACTCCACGGCCGGACCCTCGTCCGCGATGATCTCGGCCTGCGCCTGCTCGAAGACCCGGATGAACTCGCGGCCGATGATCTTCCGCTTCTCCTCGGGGTCCGAGACCCCGGCGAGCGCCTTGAGGAACCGCTCCTCGGCGTCCACGACCTTCAGCTGCACGCCGGTCGCGGCCACGAAGTCCTTCTCGACCTGCTCGGTCTCACCCTTGCGCATCAGGCCGTGGTCTACGTACACGCAGGTCAGCTGGGAGCCGATGGCCTTCTGGACCAGCGCCGCCGCCACGGCGGAGTCGACGCCGCCGGACAGCCCGCAGATGGCGCGCTTGTCGCCGACCTGCTCACGGATGGCGGCGACCTGCTCGTCGATGACGTTCCCGGTCGTCCACTCCGGCTTCAGGCCCGCGCCGCGGTACAGGAAGTGCTCCAGCACCTGCTGGCCGTGCGTGGAGTGCATGACCTCCGGGTGGTACTGGACGCCGTACAGCTTCTGCTCGTCGTTCTCGAAGGCGGCGACCGGGACGACGTCCGTGGAGGCCGTCACGGCGAAGCCCTCGGGGGCGGCGGAGCAGGCGTCGCCGTGCGACATCCACACATGCTGCTCGGCCGGGGTGCCCTCGAAGAGGGTGGAGGACGACTTCGACACGTGCAGATCCGTACGGCCGTACTCGCGCGCACCGGTGTTGTCGACGGTCCCGCCCAGGCTCTGCGCCATCAGCTGGAAGCCGTAGCACATGCCGAAGACGGGGACGCCGGCCTCGAAGAGGGCGCGGTCGATACGGGGGGCGCCCTCCTCGTACACGGACGAGGGGCCGCCGGAGAGGATGATCGCCGCCGGGTTCTTGGCGAGCATCTCGGCGACCGGCATGGTGCTCGGCACGATCTCGCTGTAGACCCGGGCCTCGCGGACGCGACGGGCGATGAGCTGGGCGTACTGCGCACCGAAGTCGACGACCAGGACGGTGTCGGTGGCGGCGGCGGGGTTCGCTGATGACACGGGTTGCCTTCCGGCGGTGAGCGAGGTGTGTGTGAGGCCGAGTCTACCGGGCTCGGCGGAGGCCCTCCGGGGCCGAAGCCCGTCTCACGATGCGAACCCCCTGGGGACACCCACCGACGGCACGGCATACTGACCGCATGCTCACGCACCAGACCTTCCTCTTTACCTATGGCAACCGGCCCACCGGCTGCCATGGTCGTGCTGCTTGAGCAACTGACAAGCGACTTCCCAGGCGCCCCGGGCCGACAAGGTCCGGGGCGCCTGGCGTTTTCCGGATCCTGTCGCTCCGGGGCACCGCACCCATCCGACGAGGAGCCCCCGAGATGACCGCCACCACAGCGGAGAAGACCGGCGCGCACACCACCGAGGCCGCCGACGTGATCACCGGTGCCCGGGAACGCATCGACGCGCTCGACGACCGGATCATCGGCCTGATCCAGGAACGCATGGCCGTCTCGGCGGTGATCCAGGAGGCGCGGATCACCTCGGGCGGCCGGCGCGTGAACCTCTCCCGCGAGATGGAGATCCTCAACCACTACAGCGAGGCGCTGGGCAGGCCGGGCACCTCGCTGGCGATGACGTTGCTGGAGCTGTGCCGCGGCCGGATCTGAATCCACGTTCCGGGGACAGACGTACGCATTCCCTCTCACTCGTACGGAGCGTGACGCCGCTGCCACCCCTTCGTTGGTACCGGTGTCCGTGCCAGCCAGGGGCGGGCTCGAAAGAACCACGCGTGGCTCGCTGGGGCGATGAGGCGTACGGATCGTGTCGTACGCCGTGGGACCTCGCTCCAGGAAAGTGACCGGACGGCAGGGGACAGCAGCCCGGTCACCCAAGAGAAGGTCGGCTCCGGGGACGCCCGGGGCCGACCGGCGGGGAGGGCGACAGGCAGTGCGGGACCCAGGACGGAGTACAAGGGCGGGCCGAGCGGTTGCGGTGACCGCGTCCGTCCAGCACGATGCGTAAGAAGCTCCCCGGTCCCCGTGACCACCCGGGCGCACCCCGACCTTGACCAGCGGCGCAACCCCCCGGCGCCGCTCCCCAGGCACCGACGCTGCCCTGACGTCGGTGCTGACGAAAGAAGGGCCCCGCGGCTCCGTCCCGCGGGGCCCTTCTCATGCCGCTCGCCCCACGTCAGGTGCGGGAGACGGTGCCGCATCCCTCCGCAGGGTCCGCCTCGAGGTCCTTGCTGCGGTCGTACGGGTCCGTCGTCGGGCCGCTGGGGGGTGCGCCGGTGGGTGCCGCGGAGTCGAACTGCGGATGCAGGTATCCGTCGTACACGTCGCAGGCCGAGTTGCCGATCTCCTGGTCGTAGCGAAGGACGGCGATCTTCCCCGGAGTGACCTGGTACCTGGCCGGATCGGAGAACTCGGTGTCGACGACCCGGCGGATGATGGTGCGGGCCACCTCGGTCGAGCCCTCGCGGACGAGCGGGTAGACGAAGGTGTAGTCGGCGCGCACGACGACGGAGGCGTGCTCACCGGCCTTGAACGTCATGCGCCCGCGCGTCTTGACGACGTCACCGGCGAGCCGCACCTCGTCGGGGTCGAAGCGGCTGAACATCGACAGCGGATCGTGGTCCTTGTCCGGCTTGCGCAGCGCGGTGGTCAGCAGGTCGAGCAGTTCCGTCTGGCGGGGCTCGATGAGGCCGAGGGCGGTTTCCGGGCGTTCGCCGCGGAGCGTGGCCGGGTCGAGGTTGGCGTCGACGAGGAGCTTTCTGGTCCGTTGCAGCGCCTGCTCCACCTGCCTCTTCGACAGCGTGCCGACCCGGGTTGCCTTCGGCAGTACGATGCCGGCCTCGCCGTCGGCCCAGCGCTCGGCCGGCGAGCCGGCGAACGGCCGGGCCACGGTGGGGACGGCGGGATCGGCGGCGCCGGGCGCGGCCGTCGGGGCGGCGGTCTCCGCCGGGAGCGGCGACGCGGCCACGCCGTTCGGGGGCGAGGCGGTGGTGCCGAACGGGTCGCCGGGTATCAGGGACGGCCGCAGCGCCACGACGGCCACGGCGACGGCGAGGGACACACCGAGAACGGCCCACAGCCGGCGGCGCCGGGCGGCCCGCCCGTTCATCTCCTGCCAGGCGGGTCCGGTCCGCCAGCCGGGAGGCAGCTCTCCCCGAGCCTCCTGCTGCCGCAGCCGTTCGGTGACCATGCGGGCGCGGGCAGAGGGTTCCTTCGGGGCGGAGGCAGAGGCCTTCTCGGCGTCCTGGACGAACTTCTCCCAGGCTTCGTCCGGTATGGACGAGCCGTCGGATGGCTTGTCGGTCACGGCGGTGTGCACATTCTCTCGATGGGTTCGGCCGGCTGAGCGTACGTCAGGTCCGGCCTACTGATCAGAGCCTTCCGACGTGTGATGCAGGCCACATAAGAAACCCGTTAGTGAGGGCACAACCATTCACAGCCGTCACTGATCAAACCCTGCGAACCAACGGCCACACCCGCGCCCCACACGCGGAGGCCTCCCCTGACACGAGTGCTGCGGCCACGCGGCACTCCGGACTTTCGAGGTCTTCATGAAGCTTCGCCGTGCCCTGGCCGCCGCGGCCACGACGGCCGTCATAGCACCGATCGCGCTGCTGTCCGCGCCGGCGGCGTTCGCCACGGACCCGGCGCCGACGGCGTCGGAGACCACGTCGGCTCCCGAGGACCCGGCGCCGACCGAGGGCGCGACGACCCCGGCCACCGAAGAGCCGGCGCCCACCGAGGACGCGACGACCCCGGCCACCGAAGAGCCGGCGCCCACCGAGGACGCGACGACCCCGGCCACCGAAGAGCCGGCGCCCACCGACAAGCCCACCTCCTCCACCTCTCCGTCGCCGAGCCCCAGCGAGAGCACCCCCGAGGAGGAAGAGCCCCTTCCGTACTGCGAAGAGGTCGACGAGGAGTTCGCCGAGGAGGCGCTCGAGACCGAGGTCAGCGCCCTGCCGGGCAAGATCGTGGCGGGCAGCGGTTGGCACTCCTTCTCCCTGAAGGTCACCAACACCTCCGACGTCACGCTCAAGGACGTCGCCTTCTACGCCGAGATCGAGAGCACCAAGTACTGGGAGACCTGGGAGCCGACCCTCAGCCCGTACGTCGACCTCCAGTTCCGCAACCCCAGCACGAAGGCCTGGGAGAGCATCGAGGGCGAGGACGGCCTGGCCGGTGCCTACTTCTGGGGCACCGACACGATGAAGCCCGGCGACTTCAACAAGATCGACCTGCGGGTGGACATCCGCAAGGGTGCCCCGGCCGGTGAGTCCTACCACTTCGGCACCGGTGCGTACGTCGACAACATCAACGGCGAGGACTGCATCGCCGAGGGCTTCGGCGACGGCTGGTTCTTCGATGTCCTGGCCGCCGGCTCGTCGAACGAGAACCCGGGCGAGGCCAAGCCCGGCGCCGAGAAGCCGTCGAACGGGGCCGAGGAGAAGCCGCAGGGCGGCGTCAGCGAGCAGCCCGTCACCGGCAGCCTCGCGGAGACCGGCTCCAGCTCCAGCACGCCGGCCATCGCCACCATCGGTGGTATCGCCATTGTCGCCGGTGCCGGCGTCATGTTCGCGATGAAGCGTCGTCGGAGCGGTGCGGAGGCGTAAGTCTCACGAAGCTCTAGGCAAGACAGAGAAGGACCTGCGCTCGGAGGGGGGCGCAGGTCCTTCTCTGTGTGGGTCCTTCTCTGCGGCTCGTCCCGCGGCGCCGCCTACTGCTTCGGCGGCACCGTCGGCATCCCCAGGAACGGCAGCCGCAGCGCCCCGAACGCCTCCGTGGGTACCGCCGGGGACAGGGGCTCCACCGGCTTGAGGCGTTCGTACGCCGAGCCCTGGGCCGGGCGTGTGTCTGCCTCGCCCTTGTTGGGCCAGTAGGACATCGCCCGTTCGGCTTGTGCGGTGATCGTCAGGGACGGGTTGACGCCGAGGTTGGCCGAGACGGCCGCTCCGTCGACGACCGAGATGCCGGGGTGGCCGTACAGCCGGTGGTACGGGTCGATCACGCCGGTCTCGGGTGAGTCGCCGATCGGGCAGCCGCCGAGGAAGTGGGCGGTGAGCGGGGTGCCCATGAGTTCGCCGACGTTGGAGCCGGCGAAGCCGTTGATGTCGGCCGCGATGACCGACGCGGCCTCCGAAGCGGCCCTGATCTGCTTGGGGTTGGGGGCGCCGTGGCCCTGTCGGGCGGTCAGCAGGCCCTTTCCGACGCCGTCCTGCTTCAGATACGTCGTCAGCGAGTTGTCCAGCGACTGCATCACCAGGCCGATGATGGTCCGCTCCGACCAGCGGCGGTTGGAGAGGGAGCGGAGGACGAGGAGGGGGTGGCGGGCCGCGTTCGCCAGCCAGGCGCCCACCCGCGAACGGCCCTCCGCGTACGGGACCTGGAGGATCGACAGGCCGCCCATCGAGTTGGAGCCCTTGCCGTAGCGGACCGGCTCGATGTGGGTGTTCTCGTCCGGATGGATGGACGACGTGATGGCGACCCCGCGCGTGAAGTCGACCTTCGTCCCGCCCGTCACCTTGCGGTAGCGCCGGTTGTCGGTCTGGGCGCCGACGAGGGCCTCGGAGTTGGTGCGGGTCAGCTCGCCCAGCTTCGCGGAGAGGTACGGGAGTTGACCGCCCGCCTTCATGCGGTGCAGAAGGGTCTGGGTACCGTACGTCCCGGCCGCGATCACCACCCGGCGGGCCTTGAACAGCCTGCCCTCGCCCTTCCTCCTCCGGTCGGTCGGCAGGGTCGCCACCGCGTACCCGCCCTGGGAGTCGTCGGTGATCGAGACGACCGTCGTCAGGGGGTGGACGACCGCGCCCGCCTTCTCGGCGAGGTAGAGGTAGTTCTCGTTGAGGGTGTTCTTCGCACCGTGGCGGCAGCCGGTCATGCACTCGCCGCACTCCGTGCACGCCCTGCGCGCCGGGCCCGCCCCGCCGAAGTACGGGTCGGCCACCTCCTGACCCGGCTTGACCTGTGCCTTCCCCTCGGCGTCCTTGCCGTCGCCGAAGAAGACGCCGACCGGCGCCATGTGGAAGCTGTCGCCGACGCCCATCTTCTCGGCGGCCGCCTTGAGATGGACGTCGGACGGGGTCATCGTCGGGTTGAGCCGTACACCGAGCATGCGCTGGGCCTGGTCGTAGTACGGCTTCAGCTCCTCCTGCCAGTCGGTGATGTCCCGCCACTGGGGGTCGTCGAAGAAGGCCTTCGGCGGTACGTAGAGGGTGTTGGCGTAGTTGAGGGAGCCGCCGCCGACGCCCGCGCCGGCCAGCACCATGACGTTGCCGAGCAGGTGGATGCGCTGGATGCCGTACATGCCGAGCTTGGGGGCCCACAGGTAGTTCTTCAGGTCCCAGGAGTTTTTCGGGAGGGTCTCGCGGGTCCAGCGGCGGCCGGCTTCGAGGACGCCTACGCGGTAGCCCTTCTCGGTGAGGCGAAGGGCGGTGACGGAGCCGCCGAAGCCGGAGCCGACGACGATCACGTCGTAGTCATAGGTGTCCTGTGGCACGTGCTCTCCTCGTTGAGAACAGGGGGTTGTTACTTGAAGCGCAGGGCCTTCATGAGCCGGAGGCTGCGGCTCATGAACTGCGCGTACTTCTCGTCGTCCATCCCCAGCGACGGCGCCATCGGCAGCAGCCGCTGCTGGGCCACCGTCTGGGCCTCCGTGTACTTGAGGATGCCCTCGGAGCCGTGGCGGCGGCCGAGGCCGGAGTCCTTCATGCCGCCCATGGGCGACTGGACGCTGCCGTAGGCAGGGGCGTAGCCCTCGTTGACGTTCACCGTGCCGGTGCGCAGGCGGGCGGCGACCGCGCGTCCGCGGCTGCCGTTCTTCGTCCAGACCGACGAGTTGAGGCCGTACGGCGTGGAGTTGGCGTGTTCGATCGCCTCGTCCTCGGTCTTGAAACGGTAGATGGAGACGACCGGACCGAAGGTCTCCTCGGCGCAGACGCTCATCTCGGGCTCGACGCCGTCGAGGATGGTCGGCTCGAAGAAGTACGGGCCGATGTCGGGGCGGGCCGTGCCGCCGGCGACCAGCTTCGCGCCCTTCGCGACGGCCTCCTCCACATGCCGGGTGACCGTCTCCAGCTGCCGCTCGCCGACCAGGGACCCCATGTCGGCGCCGTAGGTGAGGGACTTGCCGAGCCGCATCGCCTTGGTGCGGGCGGCGAAACGCTCGACGAAGGCGTCCGCGATCGACTCGTGGACGTAGAGCCGCTCGATGGAGATGCAGAGCTGGCCGGCGGAGGAGAAGCAGGCGCGGACGGCGCCCGCGGCGGCCTTCTCCACGTCGGCGTCCTGAAGGACCAGCATGGCGTTCTTGCCGCCGAGTTCGAGGGAGACGCCGACCAGACGGGCGGCTGCGCCCTGGGCGACCTCGCGGCCGGTGCGGGTTGAGCCGGTGAAGGAGACGTAGTCGGCGTGCCTGACGACCTCGGGGCCGACGACCGGGCCGTCGCCGAGGACGACCTGGAAGACGTCGGCGGGCAGGCCTGCCTCGATGAGCAGGTCACGGGCCCAGAGAGCGGTCAGGCAGGTCTCCGTGTCCGGCTTCATGACGACCGCGTTGCCCGTGACGAACGCCGGGAGCGCGTCGCCGACGGACAGCTCCAGGGGGTAGTTCCAGGGGGCGATCTGACCCACGACGCCGCGCGGGTGGCGCAGTTCGGTGACGCGGGTGAGCGTGGGCATGGCGCCCGCGTGCCGCTTCGGCCTGAGGTAGGCGGGGGCCTTACGGCCGTAATGGCGGGCCGCGACGGCTACGGCCTGCACCTCCTCGTGGGCGTGCAGACGGGCCTTGCCGGTCTCCAGCTGGATGAGGTCGAGGACCTCGGCCTGGCGTTCGAGCACCAGGTCGTGGAAGCGGAGCAGGACGGCGGCACGCTGCCGTACCGGAACCTGCGCCCAGACGGCCTGGGCCGTGCGGGCCGCCTCGAAGGCCTGCCGCACGTCCTCGGGCGTCGATTCGGGCAGGTCGGCCAGCTTCTCGCCGGTGAACGGCGTGTGGTTGGCGGTGCGACCGGAGCCGACCACGCCCTTGGTGAGCTGGGCCACCAGCTCGGGGGTGACCACGTCGGCTGCGGTACGGGCGCCCTCCGGGGCGGGGGCGAGGGGGTTCGTGCCGGTCTTGGCCGGGGCCTGCGCGTCCGTCATGAGGCGCAGGGTATGCCGGAGGGCCGGGCTTTGTGTACCCGTCAGTAACGGGGATTCACCGAGTGCTCACACGCCGCCAGTGTCCACTGGCAACAAACGCGCTGATCAGGGCGTTGCCGGGGTCGATGGCGGGTCACTCGATCTCGAGTCGGTCACGGGCGCCCTTGTAGACGGCGGTGCCTTCCTTCTCGCGCGCGGTTCCCTTGGGCATCTTGACGCGGAGTGCGTACAGGCGCGCGTCGTCGGTCATGACGAACAGCTCCATCACCCGGGTCGGGACGTCGCCGTCCTCATAGGTGGTGTCGGCGAGGACGGCGTCGTAGCCCTGGAAGCTGGTGTCGTTGTACTGGGTCGATGCCTTGTCGTCCGTCAGTTTCCAGTAACCGGAGTGCAGGTCCGCTTGGCTCTTGAGCGGCCCGGAGACCTTGTCCCACCGGGTGAGCCGGACGCTGATGCGGTCGCCCTCGTAGATCACGAGCCGGGGTTGGTCGGTCGCGCTGCCCTGACGGTGGAACAGCTCGTACCGGCTCGGCACGGAGAGGACAGCGCTCAGCTTCTCCTCCCGGTGCCTGGTCCAGGTGAGAGCGGTGGGGCTGGGGGCGGGCGCCGGGGCGAGGGGGGCGGTGTGGACGGGGTTCATCACCTTGCCGTCGTCGTTGTCGACGAGGAAGGAGGAGGTGGTGAACCAGGTACCGCCGACCAGGAGGACGCCGAGGGTGGCGACCGGGACGGGGCGCAGCACCCAGGAGCGGCGCTGGGGCCCGGAGGCCGTGGGAGGTCCGTTCTCCTCGGCGTCAGAGGTTCCCTCGGTGGCTTCGGACTTCGGCTCGGGCCCGGCTTCCGGGCTCGCACCGGATATCGGCTCGGGCTCCGGCTCGTCCGTCTGCCCGGGCGCCGCTTCGCCCCTCAGCCGTACCGTCCCCGAATCCTCGGCGAACTCCCGCAGCCCCGAAGCATCCTGGAGCCCCGCCCCTGCCGGGCCCCCGGAGGGCGCCGGCACCGGCCATCCCTCCGCCACCGCCTCCAGCACCGCCTCGACCTCGTCCGCGCCGGGCCGCCGCTCGGGGTCCTTCACCAGCAGCCGCACGATCAGCGACCCCAGCGGTCCCGCCTGCTTCGGCTCGGGCGGGTCGGCGGCGAGGATCGCGGCGAGCGTGGACTCCAGGGTCGTACGGCGGAAGGGGGACCAGCCCTCGACGGCCGCGTACAGGAGAACACCCAGCGACCACAGGTCGGAGGCGGGGCCGGCGCCGCGGCCGGACATCCGCTCGGGGGCGATGAACTCCAGGGAGCCGACGAACTCGCCGCTGACGGTGAGGGACTCCTCACCCTGGATGTGGGCGATGCCGAAGTCGGTGAGGACGACACGGTCGTGCGCGCCCAGCAGCACGTTGGCCGGCTTGACGTCGCGGTGGACGATGCCGACGGCGTGCGCGGCCCGCAGGGCACCGAGGACGGCGAGGCCGATACGGGCGGCCTCGGTCGCCTCCACCGGGCCGCGCCGGAGAACCTCGTGCAGGGACTCCCCGCGGACCAGCTCCATGACGATCCAGGGCAGCGTGTCCTCGACGACGACGTCATGGATGGCGACGGCCGCCGGATGCTCGACGCGGGCGGCGGCGCGGGCCTCACGGTGGAGCCGGTGGGCGGCGCGCCGATGGGCCGCGTCCTCCGGGTCGCCGGGCAACCTCGGCTGTTTGACGGCGACTTCGCGGCCCACCAGTTCGTCGAACGCCCGCCAGACGGTGCCCATGCCGCCGGAGCCGATGCGCTCGATCAGGCGGTAACGCCCGCCGATCACCCGCCCGTTGGGCCCGGTGCGGCCACCGTCATCGTTCATGTCCCATGACTACCTTGCGGAACCGGCCCTTGGCCAGTTCAGAGTCTGTCGAGGTCCAGGTTGGCGATGGCCGTCCGCGCCACCTCGCGACCGCGCTCCGTGAAGTCGCCCTTGCCGGGGTAGTCGATGGTGAGCTTGTACATGTCCCCGGCCGAGGTCTTGTAGTAGAAGACCCTCATCTCGCGCGGGCGCGGGTTCTGGCTGTCGGTGGTGGCGTAGACGACGGTGTTCTCGGCGGCCGGCTTGTCCTGGTACGTGGTCTCGCCCTCCGGCTTGGTCTCCGCCCCCTTGGCCATGCTGAGGTCGTAGGCGGTGCCTTCCTTGAAGTCGCTGTTGTCGTCGTACATCTCGGCAGCCGCGGAGTCGGCGATGCTGTTGCCCGTGTCCTCGGCCTTCTTGTCGAGCCTCAGGCCGATCCAGAGGGCACCGCTCTGGTCGGTGTACGTCACCCAGTGATCGTCGTCCGTCTCCTCGGGCACGCCCCGCTTGTAGCCGTCGGGGACCGCGAGGGAAGCGCCGAGGGCCTTCTCCTCACGGACCTTCCAGCCGTCCGGCAACGGCCCCGCGAACGGATCGGCGACGACCAGATACGCGGCCACCGCCCCCGCGACCACGGCCGCACCGATGCCCAGCAGCGCCTTGGGTCCCAGCCGGATGCCTCTCTTGACGCTCTCGGGTATCCGTACGACCTGGGTGGCGGCCTGCACCGGCGGGTTGGCCGTCTGTTCCAGCAGCGCACGCGTCCGCGCGGCGTCGGGACGGCGCGCCGGGTCCTTCTGGAGCAGGCCGTTGATGGCCTCGGCGAGCGGGCCCTGGGCCGCGGCGGGTGGTGCGGGCGTGGCGTTGAGGACCGACTGGAGGGTGGCCGGGGTGTTGCTGCGGCGGAATGGCGAGACGCCCTCCGTCGCCGCGTACAGGACGACGCCCAGGGACCACAGGTCGCTCGTCGGTCCCGGGCGCTGGCCCAGCACCCGCTCCGGCGCGATGTACTCGGGCGAGCCGACGAAGCCGCCGGTGTCGGTCAGATTGGTCTCGCCCTCGATCTGGGCGATGCCGAAGTCGGTGAGGACGACGCGCTCGTGGCGGCCGAGCAGGACGTTGTCCGGCTTCACGTCGCGGTGCAGGATGCCCGCCGCGTGCGCGGCCTCCAGCGCGCCGAGCACTTCGAGGCCGATTCTCGCCGCGTCCCGGGCCCCGAGGGTGCCCTCCTGGAGGGCGTCGCCCAGCGAACGGCCCTGCACCAGCTCCATCACGATCCACGGCCGGCCGTCCACGACGGCGACGTCATGCACGTTCACGACCGCGGGATGGTCGAGCCGGGCCGCGGCACGTGCCTCGCGGCGCATGCGCTCGAACGCGTTGGCACGTTCGCGTTCGGGAAGGTGATCCGGTACGCGGGGCTCCTTGACGGCGACCTCCCGGTCCACCGTCTCGTCCTTGGCCCGCCAGACGGTGCCCATACCGCCGTGCCCGAGCTTGGCGAGCAGTCGGTAACGGCCGGCTATCAGGCGTCCGGCGCCGGGGTCCGGAGCGGGCGCGGTGGGCGCGGTGGGCGGGGTATGCGGGGTGGGCGTCGCGTACGGGTTGTCCGGGTGGGGGACGGCCGGGGGCAGGTTCGGCTGCGGAGGTTGCAGTTCGAAACTCGTCGGCTCGTCGGACCGGTAAGGGGCTCCCCCGTTGCTGCTCATGCGTCCATCCATATCGCGGCAAGCGGTTCGACATCCAGCGTGAATGCTTTCCGGTCACAGAGCCGTGACTCGGGTCGCCGCTTATCTCCCGTTTATTCGGAGTTGGTGGCCACGGGACTCGAGAAGGTGGACGAGGAGGACGGGCCGGGCGTGCTCGGCGCGTTCGGCGCGTTCGGCGCGTTCGGCGCGTTCGGCGTGCTCGGCGCGTTCGGCGCGTTCGGCGTGCTCGGCGTGCTGGACGGGCTCGCGGTGCCGGGTTTCGTCGAGGGGCTCGTCGGCACCGAACTGGCCGGCACCACACCCCCGTCCCCGCCCCCGTTCACCAGCAGCGCCGCCGCCGACACCCCCGCCACCGCCATCGCGGCGACCAGCACCACGGTGGCCAGCATGCTGCGGGTCGACTGCCGGCGCTCCGCCGGGACGCCGCCCGGCATGGCGGCGACGGTCCTGCCGAACCGTTTCGGCACGGACACACCGCCCGTCTCCAGGAACTCCCGCAGCATCCGCTCGGCCTCCGCCGCGTCCAGCCGCAGCGCAGGGTCCCGTTCCAGCAGCCCCGCGACGACCGCCAGGATCGGCGCCGCCTGCGCGGGCGGACGTATCTCGTCGGACACCACGGCGAGCACGATGCCGCTCAACGAGTCGCGCCGGAAGGGCGATTCGCCGCTCAGTGCCGCGCACAGCAGCGCACCCACGGACCACAGGTCGGCTGCGGGACCGGTCCTGGAGCCGGACATCCGCTCGGGCGCGGTGTACTCGGGCGAGCCGACGAAGGACCCGGACTCGGTGAGCGTGGAGGTGCCCGGCACCTGGGCGATGCCGAAGTCGGTGAGGACGACCCGGTCGGTGCCGTTCTCGATGAGCACGTTGGCCGGTGTGATGTCCCGGTGCAGGACCCCGGCGGCGTGGGCCGTGCGCAGCGCGCTCAGCAGGTCGACGCCGATCCGGGCGGCCTCGTGCGCGTCGACGGTCCCGTGCGCCGCGATCCGGTCGGCCAGGGAGTCCCCGTCGACCAGTTCCATGACGATGTACGGGCGTTCGTCGTCCTCCAGGATGTCGTGGACGACGATGACGTGCGGATGGCTCAGCTGCGCCACCGCCTGGGCCTCGCGCAGTGTGCGCTCGCGCTGGCGCCGCGCCTCGGCCGCGGTGAGGGTCTCGTCGAGAGGGAGTTCCTTGACGGCCACCTGCCGGCCGAGCAACTGGTCGGTCGCCCGCCACACGACGCCCATGCCGCCGCGACCGAGCTGCGCCTCAAGGCGGTAACGCCCCGCGATCACACGGAAGTTGGCACCCTCGGTCCCCATGCGCCCCATCATGCAGCACCGGACGGATCGACTCCGGGGCGCCGATCGGCCAACTCTGCAAAGGAGCAAAGGGTTTCAAAAGCCGCTCGACGGTCCGCCGGACCCTCAGGATCCGCTCGTCTGCCAGCGTTGCAGCACCGCCGTGAACTGCTTGCGCGTGGCCGCCCAGTCCGACTCGGGCGCGGACATGTAGATCGCGTACTCCGTGCCGTCCCGGTCGATGTACGCCTGGTCGATGGCCCGGCGCGGCCCGGGGAAGGGCGTGTCCTTGGCCAGCGCGGTCCACGTGTACTCCCACAGGGAGCCCTCGCGGTCGCGGTAGAGGTCCTTCTTCAGGTACACGGTCTCGTAGTCGACCAGCTTCCGCCCCAACTGCTGCGCCAGGTCGCGCTGGTGGTCGTAGGCGTTCGCGAAGTCGGGCGAGGTGTCGACGGCGATACGGACGAAGTGCTCGCCGCCGTCGGGCGTGTAGTCGACCTGCTGGAGGCCGTCGATCTCCTTGCCGACCACCTCCCGCTTCCAGCCCTTGGGCAGGTAGAGGGTGAAGCCCAGGGGGTCCTTGTAGGGGACCCAGGACGAGGGGTCGTCCGCCTCGGGGCTCGGCGACTCGCTCGCCGTGGGGTCGGGCGGGGTCGATACGGACGGGTCGCCGCTCTGCGGCCCCCATGTCTGGAGCACCACCGCGGTGCCCCCGCCCACGATCGCCGCGAGCGCGACGACGAGGGCGAGCGTACGCAGCCGACGACGGCGCCGGGACGGCCGGCCGGGCGCGGCGCCGGTGCCGCTTCCGGTACCGCTACCGGTACCGCTGCCCGCGGTGTCGTACGGTCCGCCGATCACCGTCGAGCCCGCCATCGGCGGATACGGCGTGCCGGTCGCCGCGGTCGCGGCCCCGGTGGGTGCGGTGGGCGCGGTTCCCCCGCCGTACGTGGACCCTGTGCGCGGCTCCGGCTCGTAGCGGGTGCTGTGCTGGGTCGGCACGTATGCCTGCGCCGCGTTCGGCCGCCTTCCCTCGGCCGCCTCGGCCAGCATCTGCTCGGCCTCGGCGGCGTCGGGCCGGGTGGCCGGATCCTTGCGCAGCAGGGCGCTGATCACGGGCGTGAGCGGGCCGGCGTGCTGGAGCTCGGCGGCCTCCTCCTCGACGACGGCCTGCATGGTGCCGAGCGGCGAGGTCCGGCGGAAGGGCGAACGGCCCTCGACAGCCGTGTAGAGCGTCGCGCCGAGCGCCCACAGGTCGGAGGCGGGACCGGGGTCGTGGCCGCGGACGCGCTCGGGGGCGAGATAGTCGACCGAGCCGACGACCTCGCCGGTGCGGGTGATGGTGGTGTCGCCCTCGATCTGGGCGATGCCGAAGTCGGTGAGGAGGACGCGGCGGTCCTCGGCGAGCAGGACGTTGCCGGGCTTGATGTCGCGGTGCAGGACGCCGGCGGAGTGGGCGGCGCGCAGCGCCCGCAGCACCCACAGGCCGATCCGGGCGGCCTCGGCCGGCTCGACGCGCCCCTGCTCCTTGACCGCGTCGGCCAGCGAGTGCCCCTCGACCAGCTCCATCACGATCCACGGCCGTCCGTCGTGCTCCAGCACGTCGTGCACGGTGACCACGGCCGAGTGGTTGATGCGGGCGGCGGCGCGGGCCTCGGCGCGGGTGCGGGCGAGCAGCCGCTCCTGGTCGCTCTCGGAGACATAGAGCGCCGCGGTCAGCTCCTTGATCGCGACGGCCCGGTGCAGCACCTCGTCGTGGGCACGCCACACCCGCCCCATACCGCCGCTGCCGATCGCGTCGGCGAGCCGGTAGCGGCCCGAAACGAGCTGGCCCTGCATCTGATTCACGTTGCCCCGCAATGCTCTTGACAGGGCCAGGTTAAGGACCGGCCGACGCGACCGGAACCACGGGGGTGCCAAGGAGACCGCACTGTGATGGTTGTCGCTTTCGGCGCCGGGAAGCAACCTGGAGCGGCTGTCACACAGGGTTCACGGACGCAATCACCCGGTGACCTGATACGTCGCCGACGCCTGCTCGAACAGCCGCGTCACCTCGTCCCGCTCGGCCTCCGGGCCGCGCACCTGCACCACGTGGTACCGCCCGTCGACCAGGATCGCGACATTGCGCACGAACAGCTCGCGCCCCTGGTCGTCGGTCCAGGTGAACTGCCCCTCGGCCATGACCCGCTCGCCGACCTGAATGGTCTTCAGCCCACCCGAGGAGGCCCAGCTGGAGTCGCGGTAGGGCTGCAACTCCCGCTCGTGCTCCCGCTGGTAGACCATCGGGTCGCTGCCGTACTGGTCCGCGGTGTCCCGGCCCGCCACGACGACGAGGTCGAAGTCGCCGTGCGAGTACACGACCTGCCCGCTGCCGTTCTCCGGGGTGCGGTTCCACCCGTTGGCGACGGCGATCTGGAACCCGGCCGTGTCCTTGCGCAGGGTGAATCCGTCCGGGACGTCGGGGTCGTCGGGGCTGTTGGTCTGAGTCTCGGTCGAACCGGCAGACTCCGAGGGGTCGTTGCCGGATCCCGGGGAGGTCTGTTCGGGCCGTGGCTCACTGCTCGCCTCGGCGGACTGCTCGGGTTCCGCCCCGTCGGCCCGGCCCGCGGCGCCGCTGCGGCCCGCGTCGGCCGGGGCGCCGTCGCCCTGGTCGGCCTTCGGCATGAACAGCATGGCGTACGCGATGGCCGCGGCCATCCCGAGCAGCACGAGCACCAGCAACGTACGCCCGAGCCTGCGGGGCGAATGCTCCGCCTCCCGCCTGGCCCGCTTGTGCCGCCCGTGATGCGCGGGCAGCCCGGCCCGCCGTCTGCGCACCAGCTCGCCCCGGCGCCGCACGATCGGCAGCCGGTTGGGGTCGACCGGCGGGGCGGCGACGACATGCGTGCCGGCCTCCGGCTCGGGCGCGGATCGCACGAGCGAGCGCAGCCAGCCCCGCAGCTCCTCGAAGTCGAGGCGCTCGGTGGGGTCCTGGCGCAGCAGTGACTCCACGACCGGCCTGAGCGGCCCGCACTCCTCGGCGAAGGCGGGCGGCTCCGCGCACACCATCTGCACGAGCTCGGCCGTCGACTCCTCCGGATACGGCGCATGCCCCTGCACGGCCCTGAAGAGCAGCGCGCCGAGAGCCCACAGGTCGGTGGCGGGCCCGATCGGCGCGGCAAGCTGCCAGTTCTCATGCACCGGCCCGGCCTGCTCCGGCGCCCACCGCTCGGTCACCGGTCCGACAACGGCCATCCGCGCCTGCCGCGCCCGCTCAGCGGCGAGCGCGGTGGTGGGTCCACGGTGAGCGGGGGTACCGGTCACGAGGTCGTCCCAGCGGGCTGGGGGGTGAGAGGCGGGGCCACCGGCGGTCACGCCTCGCGCGGAGGACCCGGGCGCACCTTGCGCGGAGAACCCGTGCGCACCTTGCGCGGGCACGCCCTGACCAGGCACACCCTGACCGGGAAGGCCACCGGCGCCAGGGACGGTGCCCCCCGGCACGGGAACGCCGCCCGCGCCTGGAGCGGGGGAGCCAAGACCGCCCTGCCCGGGCACGCCGTGCGGGGGAAGGCCACCGGCACCAGGGACGGTGCCCCCCGGCACGGAAATGCCGCCCGCGCCTGGAACGGGGGAGCCGAGACCGCCCTGCCCGGGCACACCGTGCGGGGGAAGACCACCGGCACCGGGGACAGAAACGCCCGGGGTCGGGGAGCCGCCCGCGCCCGGGGCGGGGACGCCTGTGGGGAACGCCTCGCGACTGGCAGCCGTGATGCCGCCTGCCATCGGCCCTCCGGCGTCCGGTCCGGCCGCGGGGAGTGCCGTACGGCCGCGCCCGTCGTCCGTCGGTGCGCCGGGAGCCCCGCTTCGGGGTGCGGCACCGGGCCAGGAGGGGGCCTGTACCCCGTACGGGTCTGCGATCCGGCCCGGGGGCGTGGCGGTGCCGCCGCCGGAGCCGTACGGCTGCTGCGCCGCGCCGTCGGCCAGGGCGGCGGGGCCGTCCTCGGGCGCCGGGCGGGCGCCGGGCAGCGCGGCGCGCCCGTTCTGCTGCGTCTCCTGCACCCGGGCCGCGGCTCGGGCACCCGCCCGGTATGCGGCGATTGCTCCGGCCCGCGCGGCCCTGATGTCCCCGCCGGTTTCCAGGGCACCGCCCGGCGCCTCGGTCCCGGTCCCGGTCCCGGTGCCCGCGTCGGCCCCGGGCACCGGCAGCGCTCCGGCCGCACGCGCCTCGATGGCGGCACGCCGAGCGGCCTCGGGGTCCGCACCGGCCACGCCGGGTCCACCGATCGCCGTCTCACCCGCGCGTGAGCCGGGAGGCACGAGTCCCCCCGCGCCGCCAGGCCCGCCACCGAAGGTCCCGGACGCGCCGCCCCCGCCCCCGCTCCCGTCACCGTCCTCGACCGGCACCGGGTCATACCCGCACAGCGCCTCCTCCGCGGCCCCGACCGCGAGCCCGGTGAGCATCACCCGGCCGTCGTCGCAGACGAGCACCGTGCGGGCGGTGATGTTCCGGTGGACCCAGCCGTGCGCATGCAGCACCCGCAGCGCCATGAGGACGTCGGAGGCGACCTCGGCCGCCCGATACGGCGTCAGCGGCTTCTCGGCGAGCAGCGCGGCCAGCGGGCGCGCGGCCACGAACTCGCTCACTATCCACAGCGAACCGCCCTCGGCGAACACGTCGAAGACCTGGTCCAGCCGCGGATGGTCGGGGATCCGCGCCGCGGCCTGCGCCGCCTCGACCGCCCGCCGCACGGCGGGCTCGCTGGGCCGACGCGTACTCACCCGGGACGGGGAACGCCGCCCCGCACCGCGCTCCCGCGTCTCCCGTGCCGTGAACCCGTCGGGCAGCCCCTCGGCGTCCAGCACCTCCGCCTCGACGACCTCGGGCAACGGCACCTGCCGAACCAGGACTTCCTGACCGCTGTAGGTGTCGAAGGCGCGGGTCTCGGTGAGTTCGTACTCGTCCGAGGGCGGCAACGGCAGGCGGTAGCGGTCGGCTAGCACCCGACCCGCATAGTCGTCCACGTTGCCTCCCCCGGCCGCCCGGTTGGTCAATTCCGTTCGTCTTGCGTCCCGTTCCGGACGCACGACCAAATGCGTACGGTCCGCAAGCATTCACGATACGTGCCGGAGGCAACTCGCAAAGCGGGGTTGCCGGATCTCACGACTCAATCCCGGCCGTCGCGAGGCCAAACCGAATTCCGCTCACTTCACGACTTCGGCTTGAACGATTCCGTCAGCGTCTTCCACGTGTCCTTGCGCAGCCCACTGTCCCAATTCGAAGCTTTCGCCGTGTACATCAGCGCATGTCCGAGATGGTCGTTCACCACGAACCCACGGTCGATCGTGCGGTACTTCGTCCCGCCCTCGACATAGGTGAACTCCCAGTCGGCCGTGTTCCAGTCGCGGTAGTTCACCTCCTCTATGCGGATGCGCTTGTACTGCGAGCGGACCATGCCCTGTTCCTGGTTCTTCCAGTCCGTCACCGGGTCGCCCTTCGGCGTGGAGGTCCAGGCGACGAGGAGCTTCTGCCCGTCGGGCCCGGTGAACCGGTCGCCCGCCGACGCCGAGGACTGGAACTTCCACCCCTCGGGCAGCCCGATCGAGTACCCCTGGCCCCCCTTGTGGGTCGAGGCGACCTTGCTGTCACCCCCGGACCCCGCCTCGGCACCGCTCCCACCGGTCGCGCTCGCCTCGGCGCTCGGCGTCTTCCCGGACCCCGACCCGGTCGTCGCGGACGCGGACTTCTCGCCGTCCGCCCGAGTGCCGTCGTTCTCGTCCGTCTTGGTGCCGGCACTGGCGCTCGCCTTGGCGGAAGCCTTGTCCCCGCCGCCGTTCGCCGATGACTTCGAGCCGCCGTCGTCACCGAACACGAGGGCCAGCACCACTCCGAGCACGACGAGCGCCACGGCCACCGCGATGATCACCAAGGTCCGCTTCGGCACCACATCGGTGAGCGGCGCCCTCGGCACGGGCCGCGGCGGCAGATCCGGCGGCGTCATCACGGGCCACCCGGAACTGCGGCCCCCGCTCTGCCCCTTCGCCGACTCCGCGTCCCGCTCACCGCCACCGGAAGAGTCGCCGACGCTGCCGCCGGCACCGGGGCCGGCCCCGGACCCGGCCCCGGCATGCGAACCGGCAGCGGCTCCCACCGCCCCAGCCCCGGAAGCCGGGCCCGAACCCGAACCCCCGGCCTTCGACGACGCCCCGGCCCCGCCCACTCCCGTGGTTGCCCCACCGGACTGCGAGACAGCCGTCTCACTCCCGGACTTGGTACGAGTGGCGCCCGCACCGGCCGCCCCCGCACCCGCCGCGGCCTTCCGCACGGAACGCAGCGCCCCGCGCAACCGCTCCCCGGCCTCCTCGCCCCGCTTGCTCCCGGACCCGGCGCCCGAACGGCCCTTGCGCTCGGGCGCACCGGGCTGCGGCGGCAACGGCACGACCTTCGTCGCGTCCGCCGGCTCCGGCTCGGCCTTGGGCGCGGGCGCATGGATGACGGCGTTGAGCATCGCCCGCGCACCGGCGTCGTCGAGCCGCTTCTCGGGGTCCTTGGTGAGCAGACCGTAGATGACGTCCTTCAGCGGTCCCGCGTTCTTCGGCTCCTCCAGCGGCTCGGTCATCACCGCCGTGAGCGTCGCGATGGCGGAACCCTTGTCGTACGGCGGCGTCCCCTCGACCGACGCGTACAACAGCCCGCCCAGCGACCACAGGTCGGCCGCGGGGCCCGGCTTGTGACCGCGGGCCCGCTCCGGGGAGATGTAGGAGGGCGCGCCGACGAGCATGCCGGTCGAGGTGATGGAGGGGTCGCCCTCGACCTGGGCGATGCCGAAGTCGGTGAGCACGACCCGGTCGGTGTCGGACTCCAGCAGGACGTTCGACGGCTTCACATCACGGTGCAGGATGCCCTCACGGTGCGCGGACCGCAGCACGTCGAGCACGGCGAGGCCCACCTCGGCCGCCCGCTTGGGCTCCAGGAGACCGTCCTCGCGGATGACCTCGGCGAGCGACTTGCCCTCGACGAGCTCCATCACGATCCACGGCCGGTCGTCCTCGTCGACCACGTCGAACACGGTCACAGCGCTGTTGTTGCGGATCCGCGCAATCGCCTTGGCCTCACGCAGGGTGCGCGTGATCAGCCGCCGCTTCTCCTCCTCGTCGATGTTCGACGGGAACCGCAGCTCCTTGACGGCGACGGTCCGCCCGAGCGTCTCGTCGACGGCACGCCACACCGTGCCCATGCCGCCCCGGCCGAGCACTCCGCCCAGCCGGTACCGCCCCGCGAGGAGACGCTCGCGGTCGTCCTGCCGAGTGTCCTGACGAGATGTCCCCGCCCGCTCCGCCTCCGACATGAGTCCCCTCATACAACCCGCCCTGACAGAGCCTCCATTGTCTCTCACCCGACAAGTGCCCGACGCCCAGGGTGCCCCTGGTCCCGCCACCCGACCGCGCGGCCCGAGCCTTGAGCGCACAGCGCGCCCGAGGCCCGGTGAATCGTGCGTTCCGCTTGACCGGCATGATGAGCCGCGACAAGGGAAGGAACCCACATGGCACGACCGGCGATGCCCCTGCTCCGCGCACCGCGGACACTGGTGGCCCTCCCCGTGGCCCTGGCGCTCATCGCCCTGGTGGCCCCGGCACTTCTCGGTCTGTCCCCCACCTCCTCCTCGGCACGCCTCGCCTCGTCGTCCTCCACGGCACGGGCCACGGACTCCCTGCTGCCGCGGCTGCTCACCCGGGGCAAGGCCCCCGCCGCGGCCCTGCTGGCCCGCGAGGCGACCGGTACCCATTACGCCGGGGCCGGCCAGGGCATCGCCCGCGCCGACCACTTCCGGGCCGGCAGCATCACCAAGACCTTCATCGCGACGGTCGTCCTGCAACTGGCCGCCGAGGGACGGCTGTCGCTCTCCGACCCGGTGGAGCGGTACCTGCCGGGCCTGGTGCGCGGGGCGGGCAACGACGGGCGCGCGCTGACCCTTCGTTCCCTGCTGACCCACACCAGCGGCCTGTACGACTTCACCGCCGCGACCGGGGGCGCCGTCCCCCTCACACCGCTTCAGGCCGTGCGCATCGCGCTCACCCACCCCCCTGCCGAACCCGGCACCTTCTCCTACTCGAACACCAACTACGTCCTGCTCGGCCTGGTCATCGAGCAGGTCACCGGCCGCTCCTACGCCGCCGAGACCGAGCGCCGCGTCATCGCTCCGCTGGGTCTGACCGGCACTTCCTTCCCTGGCTCGCGCACCTCCCTGCCCTCTCCGCACGGCCACGCCTACGCCACCGACGGGACCGATGTCACCGAACTCGACCCGCGGGTGGCCGGCGCCTCGGGCGAGCTGGTGACCACGCTCGCCGACCTCGACCGCTTCTACGCCGCGCTGCTCGGCGGCCGCCTGCTGCCCCCGCGCTGGCTGCGCGAGATGCTCGACACCCGTGCCGCACATGGCTCGTACGGCATGGGACTCTTTCCCGTGAAACTGCCCTGCGGCACCGTCGTCTGGGGGCACAACGGGCGCATCTCCGGCAGCTACGTGCGCTCCGCGGCCACCGTCGGCGGTCGTCGTGTACTGACCTTCCGGGTGAACACGACGGCGATAGCGGATCCCGGTCTCGAACCCCGGCTGCTCGCCGCCGAGTTCTGCCCTCGCACCAGGTAGAACGGTCGGGGTTCGAGCGGAGATCCCGCCTTCCGTCATCCGTTCGAGTGACGTTCCCGTGTCCGGGCAGTTGGCATGCCCTACAGCGGCACGATGTCCGGCGCCCCCAACCGCGCCGCGTCCGCCGTCAGATCGTCCGGCTGCCGCTGCGACTCCCGCTCGGCCTCCACCCGCTTCTCGTAGTGCTGGATCTCGCGCTCGATGTGGTCCTTGTCCCAGCCCAGCACCGGCGCCATCAGCTCGGCCGCCTCACGGGCGCACCGCGTCCCCCGGTCGAACGTCTCGATGGAGATGCGCGTACGCCGCGTCAGGACGTCGTCCAGATGCCGCGCGCCCTCGTGCGAGGCGGCGTAGACGACCTCGGCGCGCAGATAGTCGTCGGCGGACTGCAGGGGCTCGCCCAGGGTGGGGTCGGCGGCGATGAGTTCGAGCAGCTCCTCCGCCAGCGAGCCGTACCGGTTCAACAGGTGCTCCACCCGGACCACATGAATGCCCGTCCGTGCCGCGATCCGCGCACGCGCGTTCCACAGCGCCCGGTACCCCTCCGCGCCCACCAGCGGAATGTCCTCGGTAACGCACTCGGCGACCCGCATGTCGAGCCCGTGCACCGCCGCGTCCACCGCGTCCTTGGCCATCACCCGGTACGTCGTGTACTTGCCGCCCGCCACGACGACGAGCCCGGGCACGGGGTGCGCCACGGTGTGCTCGCGCGAGAGCTTGCTGGTGGCGTCCGACTCGCCGGCGAGCAGCGGCCGCAGGCCCGCGTACACGCCCTCCACGTCGTCGCGGGTCAGCGGCACCGCGAGCACCGAGTTCACGTGTTCCAGCAGGTAGTCGATGTCCGCGCTGGACGCGGCCGGGTGGGCCTTGTCGAGGTCCCAGTCGGTGTCGGTGGTGCCGACGATCCAGTGCCGGCCCCAGGGGATGACGAACAGGACGGACTTCTCGGTGCGCAGGATCAGCCCTGTCGTGGAGTGGATGCGGTCCTTGGGTACGACCAGGTGGATGCCCTTGGAGGCGCGCACGTGGAACTGCCCCCGCTCCCCCACCATCGACTGGGTGTCGTCGGTCCACACACCGGTCGCGTTGACGATCTGCTTGGCGCGGATCTCGTACTCCCCGCCCGCCTCGACGTCCTGCACCCGGGCCCCGACGACACGTTCGCCCTCGCGCAGAAACCCGGTCACGCGCGCGCGGTTGGCGACTTTCGCGCCGTAGGCGGCCGCCGTGCGCACGAGGGTGGCCACATAGCGGGCGTCGTCCATCTGGGCGTCGTAGTACTGAAGCGCGCCGACGAGGGCGTCCTTCTTCAGCGCGGGGGCGATGCGCAGGGCGTGACGGCGGCTCAGGTGGCGGTGCAGGGGCATCCCGCGACCGTGGCTGCGGGCCATTGACATGACGTCGTAGAGCAGGACGCCCGAACCGGCGTACAGGCGCTCCCAGCCCTTGTACTGGAGCGGGTAGAGGAAGGGCACCGGTTTCACCAGATGCGGGGCCAGCCGCGACACCAGCAGCCCGCGTTCCTTCAACGCCTCGCGTACGAGGGCGAAGTCGAGCATCTCCAGATAGCGCAGGCCGCCGTGGATGAGTTTGCTGGACCTGCTGGAGGTGCCCGACGCCCAGTCACGGGCCTCGACCAGGCCGGTGGACAGTCCGCGGGTCGCCGCGTCGAGGGCGGTGCCCGCGCCCACCACGCCGGCGCCCACGACCAGTAGGTCCAGCTCGCGCTCGGCCATTGCTGCCAGTGACTCGGCGCGCTCCGCCGGCCCCAGTGTCGCTGTCCTCACCGCTGCCTCCCGCTCATCGGTCGCGTAGGCCGCACCCGTCGGGCGAAGCCCGCTTCGTACCACCCCTGCCCAAAATTCTGACCGGGTTGCCCGAGTTCAGCCACCACGCGCCCCCAGCCTGTGGACAACACTCACGGAAACGCGATCATTCAATGCCGTAAATCGGTCATATTTACTCCTAGTCTGACATTGCGCTCCCTCGATCTGTCCACAGGGCTTGCGCACCTGCTCCACTTCGGTTACTGGGAAGGACGGCCCACGCCATGCCCGCAGATCTCGCCGTCATCGGACTCGGCCCGTACGGCCTGCCGCTGGCCAAGGCCGCTGTCGCGGCCGGCATCGCCACGCTCGGTTACCGGACCGGGCCCGAGGCCGCCTCCCTCAGCCCCGCGGAACTGCGCCGGATGCTCTCGGGGGGCTTCCGGCACGCCACCAGTCCCGCCGAGCTGGGCCGGGTACGCACCGCAGTCATCTGCGCGCCGACCCCGCGCGGCGAGGGCGGCGGACTCGACCTGAGCCAGGTGGAGGCGGCCGCCCGCACTCTGGCCGCACGGCTGCGCCCGCACACCACCGTCATCCTGGAGTCGCCCGTTCCGCCGGGCACCACCGAGAACCTCCTGCGCCCCCTCCTCGAAGAGGGCTCGGGGATGCGCGCCGGCCGCGACTTCCACCTGGCCTACTCCCCCAGCCGCATCGACCCCGGCAACCGCGACTTCACGCCCACCAACACTCCCAAGGTGATCGGCGGCCTCACATCCGCCTGCACCGAGTCGGCCGCCGCCTTCTACGGCCGCCTCACCGACAAGGTGGTACGCGCGCGTGGCCCGCGCGAGGCGGAGACCGTGCAGGTCCTGGAGACCAACTTCCGGCACGTCAACATCGCCCTCGTCAACGAAATGGCCGTCCTCTGCCACGACTTGGGCGTCGACCTGTGGGACGTCATCCGCTGCGCGGAGACCAAGCCCTTCGGCTTCCAGTCCTTCCGCCCCGGCCCCGGCGTCGGCGGCCACGCCGTCCCCCAGGACCTCACCGCCCACGCGGGCCGCACCCTGCGCATGGTCGAACTGGCCCAGCAGGTCAACGACCAGATGCCCCAGTACGTCGTCCAGCGCGCCGCCGCCCTCCTCAACGAACACGGCAAGTCCGCACGCGGCGCCCGCATCCTCCTCCTCGGCGTCACCTACAAGCCCGACCTCGCCGACCAGCAGTCCACGCCTGCCGAGGAGGTCGCGGTCCGCCTGATGCGGCTCGGCGCCTCCCTCAGCTACCACGACCCGCACATCCCGTCCTGGAACGTCCTGGACCGCCCGGTCCCCCGCGCGGACTCCCTGTACGAGGCCGCCGCCGACGCCGACCTGACGATCCTGCTCCAGCAGCACCGGCGGTACGACCTCCAGGGGCTGTCGGTGAAGGCACAGCTGCTGCTGGACACGCGGGGGGCTACGCCTACGGGGGCGGCGCATCGGTTGTGACGGGGGGCGCGTGTGGGTGGTTGTGCTTCTGAGGCTGGTGGCGCGCCATTCCCTGGCGTCGGTAGCGTACGGACTCGGAGCCTGTCGGCCCGGCGGCGGGCTCCAGCTGGTAATGAGTGTCCGCCCCTAGCTCTTGTGGGGGCGGCCGCTCATCGCTCTGCCGCCAGGCGGGCGATCCGGTACCGCCCAAGAGACGGAGCCCACCGCAGCGGGCACTGCGCCCCAGAGAGCTTGGGTCGCCGATCACGGACACCACCGACTCCCTACGCCCGTTCAGCCCACATTCGCCCCAAACGCAACCGCGCGCCCCCACCAGCACAACGCGCTCCCGTGCAGCCGCCGTTGGGCACGCAAAAGGGCCGGTCACCCCACCCGGAGTGACCGGCCCTTCCCTGACGTATCGGCCGTAGCCGTACCGGCTACCGCTGGTGCTGCGAGTCCGCCACCGTCACCTCGACCCGCTGGAACTCCTTCAGCTCGCTGTACCCGGTCGTGGCCATCGCCCGCCGCAGCGCACCGAAGAAGTTCATCGAACCGTCGGGAGTGTGCGACGGCCCCGCCAGCACCTCCTCGATCGTGCCGACCGTGCCCAGGTGCACCTTCTTGCCGCGCGGCAGCTCCTCGTTCACGGCCTCCATGCCCCAGTGGTACCCCTTGCCCGGAGCGTCCGTGGCACGCGCGAGCGGCGAGCCCATCATGACGGCGTCCGCCCCGCAGGCGATCGCCTTCGGCAGGTCACCGGACCAGCCCACGCCACCGTCCGCGATCACGTGGACGTACCGGCCGCCGGACTCGTCCATGTAGTCACGGCGGGCCGCCGCCACGTCCGCGACCGCCGTGGCCATCGGGACGCGAATGCCGAGGACGTTGCGCGTGGTGTGCGCGGCGCCGCCGCCGAAGCCCACGAGTACGCCCGCGGCACCCGTCCGCATCAGGTGCAGGGCCGCTGTGTACGTGGCACAGCCGCCGACGATCACCGGGACGTCGAGCTCGTAGATGAACTGCTTCAGGTTCAGCGGCTCGTGCGCACCCGAGACGTGCTCCGCCGAAACCGTCGTCCCGCGGATGACGAAGATGTCCACACCGGCGTCGACGACCGCCTTGGAGAACTGGGCCGTGCGCTGCGGGGAGAGCGCGGCGGCCGTGACCACGCCCGAGTCGCGCACCTCCTTGATGCGCTGCCCGATCAGCTCCTCCTTGATGGGAGCGGCGTAGATCTCCTGGAGGCGGCGGGTGGCGGCCTCCGTGGGCAGCTCCGCGATCTCGTCGAGAAGCGGCTGCGGGTCCTCGTACCGCGTCCACAGGCCTTCGAGGTTCAGCACGCCGAGGCCGCCGAGCTCGCCGATGCGGATCGCGGAGGCCGGGGAGACGACCGAGTCCATGGGGGCGGCCAGGAAGGGCAGCTCGAAGCGGTAGGCGTCGATCTGCCAGGCGATCGAGACCTCCTTCGGGTCCCGCGTACGGCGGCTGGGGACGACGGCGATGTCGTCGAAGGCGTACGCCCGGCGGCCGCGCTTGCCGCGCCCGATCTCGATCTCAGTCACGTCTGTGGCCTTTCCCTGATGCGTTCAGCGTCTTCCAGTATCGCCGACGGGCACGACAGGGGCGGCCCCGGTTCATCCGGGACCGCCCTCGATCAAGCCTCACGCGCGCGTACGCGTCACTTACGGCTGTAGTTCGGCGCCTCGACCGTCATCTGGATGTCGTGCGGGTGGCTCTCCTTGAGGCCCGCGGAGGTGATCCGCACGAAGCGGCCCTTGGTCTCCATCTCCTCGATGGTCGCCGCGCCCACGTAGCCCATGGTCTGGCGCAGACCGCCGACGAGCTGGTGCAGCACGTTGGCCAGCGGGCCGCGGTAGGGCACCTGGCCCTCGATGCCCTCGGGCACGAGCTTGTCGTCGGAGGCGACCTCGGCCTGGAAGTAGCGGTCCTTGGAGTACGACCGGCCCTGGCCGCGGGACTGCATAGCACCCAGGGAGCCCATGCCGCGGTATGACTTGAACTGCTTGCCGTTGATGAACAGCAGCTCACCCGGCGACTCCTCGCAGCCCGCGAGCAGCGAGCCGAGCATCACGGTGTCGGCGCCGGCGGCGAGCGCCTTGCCGATGTCGCCGGAGTACTGGAGGCCGCCGTCGCCGATCAGCGGGATGCCTGCGGGGCGCGCGGCGAGGGAGGCCTCGTAGATGGCCGTGACCTGCGGAACGCCGATGCCGGCGACCACGCGGGTCGTACAGATGGAGCCGGGGCCCACACCGACCTTGATGCCGTCGACACCGGCGTCGATCAGCGCCTGGGCGCCGTCGCGGGTGGCGACGTTGCCGCCGATCACGTCGACGCCGACGCTGGACTTGATCTTCGACATCCAGCTCAACGCGTTGCTGTTGTGGCCGTGCGAGGTGTCGACGACCAGGAAGTCCACCCCGGCCGCGGCCAGCGCCTGGGCGCGCTCCAGGGCCTCGGGGCTGGCGCCGACGGCGGCACCGACGAGGAGCCGACCCTCGGAGTCCTTGGCGGCGTTGGGGTACTTCTCCGCCTTGACGAAGTCCTTGACGGTGATCAGGCCCTTGAGGACACCGGCGTCGTCGACCAGCGGCAGCTTCTCGATCTTGTGCTTGCGCAGCAGGTCCATGGCGTCGGTGCCGGAGATGCCGACCTGGCCGGTGACCAGCGGCATCGGCGTCATGACCTCGCGCACCTGACGGCTGCGGTCCGACTCGAAGGCCATGTCACGGTTGGTGACGATGCCGAGGAGCTTGCCGGCCGGGTCGGTGACGGGGACGCCGCTGATGCGGAACTTGGCGCACAGGGCGTCGGCCTCGGCGAGGGTCGCCTCCGGGTCCACCGTGATCGGATCGGTGACCATGCCGGACTCGGACCGCTTCACCAGGTCGACCTGGTTGACCTGGTCCTCGACGGACAGATTGCGGTGCAGCACGCCGACGCCGCCGAGGCGGGCCATCGCGATGGCCATGCGGGACTCGGTCACCTTGTCCATGGCCGCCGAGAGCAGCGGGATGTTCACCCGGACGTTGCGGGAGATGCGGGACGAGGTGTCGACCGCGTTGGGGAGCACCTCGGATGCGCCCGGCAGCAGCAGCACGTCGTCGTAGGTCAGCCCGAGTGTCGCGAATTTACCGGGCACTCCGTCGACGTTTGCAGTCATGACACCTTCCCCAAATGGCCTTGCTCGGTGCGGATGTCCATGCTAACGGGAAGCAAGGGTGGCAAATTCCACGGTTCAGGGCCGCTCCGGGCTTCGTATGTTCGTACGGAATCGGCGCGGCGCCCGTTCACAGGAACGCCGCCTACTGCTCGGCCAGCGCCCGCAGCCTGCTCAGCGCCCGGTGCTGGGCCACCCGGACGGCGCCGGGTGACATTCCCAACATCTGACCCGTCTCCTCCGCGGTCAAGCCCACCGCGATCCTCAGCAGCAACAGCTCCCGCTGGTTCTCGGGCAGGTTGGCCAGCAGTTTCTTGGCCCACTCGGCGTCGCTGCTCAGCAGCGCCCGCTCCTCCGGGCCCAGCGAGTCGTCCGGGCGCTCCGGCATCTCGTCCGAGGGAACCGCCGTGGACCCCGGGTGCCGCATCGCCGCCCGCTGGAGGTCGGCCACCTTGTGCGCGGCGATGGCGAAGACGAACGCCTCGAAGGGGCGGCCGGTGTCCTTGTAGCGCGGCAGCGCGAGGAGCACGGCGACGCAGACCTCCTGGGCGAGGTCCTCGACGAAGTGGCGGGCGTCACCCGGCAGACGGGACAGCCGGGTGCGGCAGTAGCGCAGGGCCAAGGGGTGGACATGCGCGAGCAGGTCGTGGGTGGCCTGCTCGTCCCCGTCCACCGCGCGATGGACGAGTGCACCGATCACCCCTTGGGCATGAGCCGCCTCGTCGTCGCGCATCGGTCCATGGTGCCCTGCGGCCGTATGGTCCGTGGCATCGCGCCCGTTGTTGTGCACCGAAGCGTTATGAGCAGGTGCGCCGGCACTCATCCCCTGCGCCCTCCCCTTCCGCTCGACCGACTCGTCCCCGAGAGACTCCACACCTCAAGGATGCGGCATCGGCCGCGAAACGAGCAGCGGGCACCGGAAGGACCGATTGGCCGACCTCGCAGCCGCGCCCCCAAAGGGGCGCGGGGCAGCATCCATATGCGGCTACCGCCGCGCGGCCGCGACCAGCCACGACGCACCGGCAGCCGCCATACGACATAACGCGGCATCCTCGGTGAGGCGGTTAACGAACCAGACCCCACCGGAAGCCGAGTGCCACGGCGTGCGCCCGGTCCGAAGCGCCCAGCTTCTTGAACAACCGCCGGGCGTGCGTCTTCACGGTGTCCTCGGAGAGGAACAGCTCACGGCCGATCTCCGCGTTGGAGCGACCGTGGCTCATCCCCTCGAGCACCTGGATCTCACGCGCCGTGAGCGTGGGCGCCGCACCCATCTCGGCCGAGCGCAGCCGTCGCGGGGCAAGACGCCAGGTCGGGTCGGCCAACGCCTGCGTCACCGTCGCACGCAACTCCGCGCGCGAGGCGTCCTTGTGCAGATAGCCGCGGGCACCGGCGGCCACCGCGAGCGCCACGCCGTCCAGGTCCTCCGCGACGGTGAGCATGATGATGCGCGCACCGGGGTCGGCGGACAGCAGCCGCCGCACGGTCTCGACGCCGCCCAGACCGGGCATGCGTACGTCCATCAGAATCAGGTCCGAGCGGTCGGCGCCCCAGCGGCGGAGGACTTCCTCGCCGTTGGCCGCCGTCGTCACGCGCTCGACGCCGGGCACGGTCGCGACCGCGCGGCGAAGCGCCTCTCGGGCAAGCGGGGAGTCGTCGCAGACGAGGACGGATGTCATGGCCGCCCTCCGCAGCTGATGCACGTCACCTTGAGCCTCCAGGCTGGTACGAAATCGTCACCTGTGCGGTCGACCGTCTCGGACGCCTGCCCGAGCCCTTGTTCCTTCAACCGCCTCCGCCCTCTCAACGACGGTCACTCGAAAGAGTTACGGGGGCATGTGCCGTCTTCGGCACTCTACGTGAGGGGGCGGACACGGGGCAGACATGCACGACGGACCCTCAACCTTTCATCACAACCCATGCCCCATTCAGCCCTTTTTCTTCCTGTTTGTTGGCGTTTGGGGCTAGATTCGCAATGAGTCATATTTTCATCTTCTTAGATCGTAGATGTACGGTCGTAGACACCGTATCCGCCCAGAACGGCTACAAGGGGTCACGCAATGGCAGATTTCTCCCGCCTTCCCGGACCGAACGCGGACCTGTGGGACTGGCAGCTGCTGGCTGCTTGTCGTGGGGTGGACAGCTCGCTCTTCTTTCATCCGGAAGGCGAGCGCGGTGCGGCTCGGAGCGCTCGAGAGAACTCGGCCAAGGAGGTCTGCATGAGGTGCCCGGTCCGCGCGCAGTGCGCGGCGCATGCGCTGGCGGTACGCGAACCGTACGGCGTCTGGGGCGGCTTGACCGAGGACGAGCGCGAGGAGCTCATGGGGCGGGCGCGCAACCGGCTGGTGTCGGCAGCATCGACGACCAGCGGGGAGGCCGGCTCGCACACCTGAAGGAACGTTTCTGCATCTGAGGGCACGCGCACGCGTGCCCTTCTTCTTCGCTAGCGGGCGGCAGCCCGGGCCAGCTGGTCGAGCGTCGCCGCCACGGCCGGCACCTGCGCCAGGTCGGGCAGCGTGAGCGCCACGATCTCCCGCCGGACCGCCGGTTCCAGCGTCACCATGCGCACCCCTCGCGGCCGTACGGACTCGACGGCGAGCTGGGGCAGGACGGCCACGCCCAGACCCGCGCCCACCAGGCCCACCACCGCCGGGTAGTCGTCGGTGGCGAAGTCGATGCGGGGCGTGAAGCCGGCGCCGGCGCAGACCTCGATCAGCTGTCCCCGGCAGCGCGGGCATCCGGCGATCCAGGGCTCGGCGGCGAGCTCACCGATGGCGACGGGCCCGGCGGAGGCGGTGCGCGCCAGGCGGTGCCGTTCGGGGACGAGGCCTACGAGACGGTCCGTCAGCAGGGGGCGTACGACGAGGTCGTCCCACTCCTCGGCGCCCGCGGCACCCTCGTACCGGAAGGCGAGGGCCACGTCGCAGTCGCCCTCGCGCAGCAGCTCGACGGAGTTCGGCGGCTCGGCCTCCTCCAGGGAGACCCGGGTGCCGGGGTGGGCGGCGCGCAGGGCGGCGAGGGCGGTCGGTACGAGGGTGGAGCTGCCGCTGGGGAAGGAGACCAGCCGGACGCGGCCGGCGCGCAGTCCGGCGATGGCGGCGACCTCCTCCTCGGCGGCGGTGAGTCCGGCCAGGATCCCGGCGGCGTGCCGCACCAGGGCCTCTCCGGCCTGGGTCAGCCGCATCTCGCGTCCGCTGCGGATGAGCAGGGGCGTGCCGACGGATGCCTCCAGGGCCTTCATCTGCTGGCTGACGGCGGGCTGGGTGCAGCCCAGTTCGCGCCCGGCCGCGGAGAAGGAACCGGTGGCGGCGACGGCGCGCAGGACGCGGAGGTGACGGGCTTCGAGCACGGAACCGAGCATAAGCGAGCCTTGGGGAGATCGCCGAATAATGCGTCGACACTTTGGCCACCGCTCCCCTACCTTGCCCACATGAAGCTTCTGTCTGTGAACCTGGGCCGCGCGAAGCCCGTGCCGAACACGGATGACCCCGATGCCGTGACCGGCATCGACAAGCGGCCGGTGGCGGGGCCGGTGCGGGTGGCGGCGCCCGGGCCCAAGGGCATCGGGGGGAGCGGGCTGGCCGGGGACGCGGTGTGCAAGAGGGAGCACCACGGCGGCGACGACCAGGCCGTGTACACGATGGCCCGTGAGGACCTCGACGCGTGGGAGCGCGAGCTGGGGCGGTCGCTGGCGAACGGCGGGTTCGGCGAGAACCTCACGACCTGTGGCCTCGACGTGTCCGGCGCGCTGATCGGCGAGCGCTGGCGGATCGGGTCCGGGGTGGTGCTGGAGGTCACGTGCGGCCGGATTCCCTGTCTCACCTTTCAGGGCCATATGGGTGAGAAGCAGTGGGTGAAGCGGTTCACGGCGAAGGGGGCGCCGGGCGCGTATCTGCGGGTGATCGAACCGGGCGAGATCCGGGCGGGTGACGCGGTGGAGATCATTCACCGTCCGGATCACGAGGTGACGGTGGCCCTCCAGTTCCGGGCGGTGACGACCGAGCGGAAGCTGCTGCCCGGGCTGCTGGCGGCCGGTGAGGCGCTGCATCCGGAGTTGCTGGAGGAGGCGCGGAAGTACGTGGCGAAGCACGGGACCTGACAGGCGCTCACCGCGCGGGTCTTCGCCCGGGCTTCACTGATCGGGAGGGCTTGTGCAGCAAACGGACGCACGCCGTCCCGGTCACTAATCTTGCGCCATGACAACGGCATTGATTACGGGATCGACCGCGGGCATCGGCGCCGCGTTCGCGCGACGGCTGGCGGCCGACGGGCACGACCTCGTCCTGGTGGCCCGGGACGTCAAGCGGCTGCGGGAGCAGGCGACCGAACTGCACGACCGGCACGGCATCGAGGCGGAGGTGCTGACGGCCGACCTGGCGGAGGACACCGGCATCGAGACGGTCGCCGCCCGCCTCGGCGACCGCAGGAACCCGGTCGACCTGCTGATCAACAACGCCGGCTTCGGCAACAAGGGCCGTTACCTCGACGTCTCGATGGCCGACGAGCTGAAGATGCTCAAGGTGCACTGCGAGGCCGTACTGCGGCTGACGTCGGCGGCCGCGGAGGCGATGCGGGAGCGGGGGCGCGGGGGTGTCGTCAACGTCGCGTCGGTCGCGGCCTTCGTGCCGCGCGGTACGTACGGCGCGTCCAAGGCGTGGGTCGTGCAGTTCACCCAGGGGGCGGCGCGGGACCTGGCCGGGAGCGGGGTGCGGCTGATGGCGCTGTGCCCGGGGTTCGTGCGGACCGAGTTCCATGAGCGGGCCGGGATGGGCACGGACAACATCCCGGGGTGGATGTGGCTGGACGCGGACAAGGTGGCGGCCACGGCGCTGGAGGACCTGGCCCGGGGCAGGGCGCTGTCCATTCCCGACCCTCGGTACAAGGTGCTGATGGGGGCGGCGAAGCTGGTGCCGCGGGGGATGCTCGGGGGGATCAGTTCGAGGACGGGGCGGAAGTACGGGCCGCAGTAGGCGAGTTGGCGGCGCCGGCCGGCCTCGGGGCGGGTGAACAGGCGCACGGCCCGTGCAGTGGGGAAAATGGTGCTGTCCAGCCGCACCCAGGGGGGCCGGGAGGCGACGACGTCATGACCTTCGTACAGCTCATCGACTGCCGGACCAGCCGATTCGACGAGATGAACCGGCTGATGGACAGGTGGGTCGAGCAGACCAAGGGGAAGCGGACGGCGACGCACGACATCATCGGGAAGGACCGGTCCGACCCGGCGCACTTCATCGAGATCGTGGAGTTCGCCTCGTACGAGGAGGCGATGCGCAACTCCAACCTGCCCGAGACCGACCGGATCTTCCAGGAGATGGTGGCGCTCTGTGACGAGGTGCCCACGTTCACCGATCTGGACGTGGTGCGCAACGAGCAGCTGAACGTCCAGGCCGCGCGGGCCTTCTTCGAGGCCATGGGCAGGATGGAGCCGGGGCAGATCGGTGACCACCTCACCCGTGACTACGTGGATCACGATCCGTCGTACCCGCAGCCGGTGCAGGGCATCGACGGGATCCGGGAGCAGTACGAGGGGTGGCGGGCCGCCTTCGACTTCACCTTCCGGATCGACGACCAGATGGCCCAGGACGACCAGGTGTGCACCCGGTGGACCTGGGTCGCGCACCACAAGGGCGAGTTCCTGGGGATCCCGGCGACCGAGCAGGACGTGAGCATGCGGGGCATGACCTGGCAGCGGTTCCGGGAGGGCAGGATCTGCGAGAGCCACTGGCTCTACGACCGGGCGGGACTGCTGGAGCAACTGGGGGTACTCGGTCAGTGAAGCCCGCGAAGGGGAAGGCCCCGGTCCCGCGCACACGCGCAGGAGCGGGGCCTTCTTCGAGCGCTGGGCTCAGTGGGCGTGCCCGTGGCCGTGGCCACCGGCGGCGGCCGGCTCTTCCTCTTCCTTCTTCTCGACGACCAGGGTCTCGGTCGTCAGGAGGAGGGAGGCGATGGAGGCGGCGTTCTCCAGGGCGGAGCGGGTGACCTTGACCGGGTCGATGACGCCGGCCTTGACCAGGTCGCCGTACTCGCCGGTCGCGGCGTTGAAGCCCTGGCCCTTGTCGAGCTCGGCGACCTTGGAGGTGATGACGTAGCCCTCCAGGCCGGCGTTCTCGGCGATCCAGCGCAGCGGCTCGACGGCGGCCTTGCGGACGACCGCGACACCGGTGGCCTCGTCGCCGGTCTTGCCGAGGTTGCCCTCGAGGACCTTGACGGCGTGGACCAGCGCGGAGCCACCACCGGAGACGATGCCCTCCTCGACCGCGGCGCGGGTCGCGGAGATGGCGTCCTCCAGACGGTGCTTCTTCTCCTTCAGCTCCACCTCGGTGGCGGCGCCGACCTTGATCACGCACACGCCGCCGGCCAGCTTCGCGAGGCGCTCCTGGAGCTTCTCGCGGTCCCAGTCGGAGTCGGTGTTCTCGATCTCGGCCTTGATCTGGGCGACGCGGCCCTGGACGGCGTCGGACTTGCCGGCGCCGTCGACGATCGTGGTGTCGTCCTTGGTGACGGTGATGCGGCGGGCGGAGCCCAGCACCTCGAGGCCGACCTGGTCGAGCTTGAGGCCGACCTCCTCGGAGATGACCTCGGCGCCGGTCAGGGTCGCCATGTCCTGGAGCATCGCCTTGCGGCGGTCACCGAAGCCGGGGGCCTTGACGGCGACCGCGTTGAAGGTGCCGCGGATCTTGTTCACGACCAGGGTCGACAGGGCCTCGCCCTCGACGTCCTCGGCGATGATCAGCAGCGGCTTGGAGGCACCGGCCTGGATGACCTTCTCCAGCAGCGGCAGCAGGTCCTGGATGGAGGAGATCTTGCCCTGGTTGATGAGGATGTACGGGTCCTCCAGGACGGCCTCCATGCGCTCCTGGTCCGTCACGAAGTACGGCGACAGGTAGCCCTTGTCGAAGGCCATGCCCTCGGTGAAGTCCAGCTCCAGACCGAAGGTGTTGGACTCCTCGACGGTGATGACACCGTCCTTGCCGACCTTGTCCATCGCCTCGGCGATGAGCTCGCCGACCTGGCTGTCCTGGGCGGACAGGCCGGCCACGGCGGCGATGTCGGACTTCTCGTCGATCGGGCGGGCGGTCGCGAGGAGCTCCTCGGAGACCGCGGCCACGGCCGCGTCGATGCCCTTCTTCAGGGCGGCCGGGGAGGCGCCGGCGGCGACGTTCTTCAGGCCCTCGCGGACCAGCGCCTGGGCCAGCACGGTGGCGGTGGTCGTACCGTCACCCGCGATGTCGTTGGTCTTGGTCGCCACCTCCTTCACCAGCTGGGCGCCGAGGTTCTCGTACGGGTCCTCGACCTCGACCTCACGGGCGATGGTGACGCCGTCGTTGGTGATGGTGGGCGCGCCGAACTTCTTGTCGATGACGACGTTGCGGCCCTTGGGGCCGATCGTCACCTTGACCGTGTCGGCCAGCTTGTTGACGCCGCGCTCGAGGGCGCGACGGGCGTCCTCGTCGAACTTCAGGATCTTCGCCATGACAGCGGGAGCCCTCTCGGAATGTGGGTGAAAAAGGCACTGCGCCCCGGGCGCCCGGCTTCTTGTGTGGTCGCGGGGGCCAGGGGCGCAGCTGGAAGCAAAAGGTGCTTCAGAAGGTGCTTCGGGTGAACTACTTCTCGATGATCGCGAGCACGTCGCGAGCCGAGAGGACGAGGTACTCCTCGCCGTTGTACTTCACCTCGGTGCCGCCGTACTTGCTGTACAGCACGATGTCGCCGGTCTTGACGTCGAGCGGCAGACGCTCGCCGTTCTCGAAGCGGCCCGGGCCCACGGCCAGGACGACGCCCTCCTGGGGCTTCTCCTTGGCGGTGTCCGGGATGACCAGGCCAGAGGCGGTGGTCTGCTCGGCGTCGAGCGGCTGGACCACAATGCGGTCCTCGAGCGGCTTGATGGCAACCTTGGAGCTGGTGGTCGTCACGATCCGACCTCCCCCTTCGGAGATCTCACGGGGCTAACTGTCTGAGGTGGCGACCAGGTGGATCCGTCGTCGCGGGTGCCGGACCTGCCCGTCGCGTAGTTGGCACTCTCATCTGCCGAGTGCCAGAGCCGAGACTATGGCGGGGGTTAGCACTCGGTCAAGCGGACTGCTAATTCGCGGCGCGTTCGCCGCGCCGGCTGAGCCGGGTTTCGGGTGACCGGCGTCGCCCTGACCGTCCTGGGGGCTGCGCCCCCAGACCCCCTATCGGCCTGAACGGCCTCGTCCTCGAACGCCGGACGGGCCGGCGGGGCTGGGCGGCGCCTGGAAGTTCTGTCAGATGTAGTCCTCCAAGCGGGCTACCGTCAGGCCTCTCCCCTGGATGTCGCGCAGCAGCCTCGTCGTGCGGTCTCTCAGGGACCGGCCTGTCGGTTCGCCGGAGGGGACGGAGATGATGTCGCCGGGGCGGAGGTGGGCGGGGCCGTGGGCGTAGGTGAGTTCGCCGTCGGCCTCCATCGCGGCCCGCCACAGGGTGACCGCCGTGATGCCGCAGTCCCTCGCCGCGCGGAGCGTGGTGGTGTCGTACGTGCCGTAGGGCGGGCGGAAGAGGCGGGGGCGGATGCCGAAGCGGGCGCGGAGTTTGTTCTGCTGGCCGCAGATCTCGGCGCGCTGGCCGGTGTACGGCAGCCCGCGCAGGGCGGCGTGGTCGAGGGTGTGGTTCTGGATGGAGGCGCCCACCGAGCGCAGGCGGGCGAAGTGGCCGTAGCCCGGGCCGACCACGCTGTCCGTGAGGAACATGCTGACGGGCAGCCGTAGTTCACGGACCAGGTCGACGAAGCGGGGGTCCTTCTCGGCGCCGTCGTCGTAGGTGAGGAAGACGACCTTGTCGCGGGTCGGGACGCGGTGCACGACGGGCAGCGGATCGGCGTCGGGGAGTCGCAGCCGTCGGGCCGGCGGGGACGGCGGTGCGGGGAGCGGGGCGGTCAGGCCCCAGCGGCGGTAGGGCTGGGCGGCGTGCGTCGGGCCCTTTGCCGAGCGGGCGCTGTGTGACCGCTCGTGGGACGGGCCTGCCTCGGGAGCCACCGTCGCCGTCGGCCGGGCGCAGCCGGTGAGCAGGGCGGACGCCAGGACGACGGCTGCCAGGACCACGGCCGACACGACGCGCAGCCTTGGCGTCGGCCTCACAGGTAGTCCTCCAGCCGGGCCACCGCGTACCCCTCGGCCGTGACCTTGTTCAGGAACCGGCGGATCATGTCCGGCATTGTGCCCTTCCAGTCGTCCCTGCCCCGGAAGTGCGTGAGGACGATGTCACCCGGTCGGATCTTCCGGTCCCACTCGCGGTAGTCCCAGTGATCGACGAAGACCTCCTCGTTCCACAGCGGGACGTACTTGACGCCGCACGACTTCGCGGCGCGCAGGCTGTCCCGGTTGTAGTTCCCGAAGGGCGGGCGGAACAGCAGCGGGCGCTTGCCGTAGCGCTCCTCGATCACGTCCTGCATGGCGCAGATCTCGTACTGCTGGCGGCGGTAGGAGAGCCCCGGCAGGTAGGGGTGGTGCAGGGTGTGGTTGTTCAGGGCGACGCCGTCGCGCTGCATGCGCTTGAAATAGCCGTAGTCGTCCTTGATCAGGTAGTTGCTGAGGAAGGCGGTGTACGGCACGTGCAGGTCGTTCATCATCCGCAGGAAGGCCGGGTCCTTCTCGGCGCCGTCGTCGATCGTGAGGAAGACGACCCGCTGCCTGGTGGGGATGGTGGTGAAGACCGGCGGGAGGCCCAGTTCCTCGTGCCCGTCGACCTCGAAGCCCTCGCGGGTGGTGATCTTCGGCTTGGTGGCGGGGGGCGGCGGGGGCGTGAGGGGGATTCTCGCCAGGCCCCAGCGTCTCGCCGCGGCGGCCCGGGCGGCGAGGGCGGACTTTCCCGACCGGAACCGACGGGGTTCTTCCTGGGTGGCGGGCGGGTTCTGCGTGGTGCCCGGGGGTGGCGCCTTGAGGGGCTGCCCGCTGGGGGTCGGCGAGGTGGCCGGGGTGGGGCCTGCCGTGCCGGTGCCGCCCGGGCCGACCTGGCCTCCTGGACCTCCCGGGGCACCGGCCGGTGTGCAGCCCGAGGCGATGGCCGCCGCGGCCAGCGCGGCGAGTCCGCCGCGGAAACCGGCACGCCCGGGTCTCCCACGGCGATGCCTCGACGCTGCCCCATTGTGGTGACTTTTGTCATTTTGTACTACTAGTCGCATGGTGCCGGATCTTCGCAGGCACTCACCCGGAAGCCCGGCCGACACCGCCGCCGGCCGCGGACCATCCACCGACTGGCCGACAATGGCCCGGTGAACGACCTCGCCTCCTTCTCCGCGCTCCTCACCCCCGAGGGCCGTGCCCTCCTCGACGCCGTACGCGACACCGATCCCGCCGACGAACTCGCAGTCGCCACCCGCCTGCGCCGCGAACACCCCGCCGAACTGGTGTCGGCGGCGCTCGGGCAGGCGCGGCTGCGGCAGCGGGCGGTGGCGAAGTTCGGGGCGGCGGACGCGGGGCGGATGTTCTTCACGCCGAACGGGGTCGAGCAGTCGACGCGGGCGAGCGTGGCGGCCTACCGCGCCGCGCGGATGAAGGCGCTGGGGGCCGGGTCGGTCGCCGACCTGTGCTGCGGGATCGGCGGTGACGCCCTCGCGTTGGCGCGGGCCGGGATCCGGGTGCTGGCGGTGGACCGGGATCCAGTGACGGTGGCGGTGGCGCGGGCGAATGCGGAGGTCCTGGGGCTTGCCGACCTCGTCGAGGTGCGCGAGGCGGATGTCATGGGCGTCGATACGGCCGGCTACGACGCCGTGTTCGTCGACCCCGCCCGACGCGGCGGCCGCGGCCGGATCTTCGATCCCGAGGCGTACTCACCGCCGCTGTCCTGGGCCGTGGAGGCGGCCGGCAAAGCGCCCTGTGCCGCGCTGAAGATCGCGCCCGGCATCCCCCACGAGGCGATCCCGCAGGACGCCGAGGCCGAGTGGATCTCGGACGGCGGGGACGTCAAGGAGGCGGTGCTGTGGTTCGGCACCCGCCCCGGGGCGATCCGCGCCACCCTGCTGCCGGGGCCGCGCACACTGCTCTCCCGTGGCCTGCCCGATCCCGAAGTCCGGCCCGTCGGACGGTACTTGTACGAACCCGACGGCGCCGCCATCCGCGCCCACCTGGTCGCCGAGGTCGCCGCCGAACTGGACGCCGGACTGATCGACGCGACCATCGCGTACATCACGGCGGACGAGCTACGGCCGACGCCCTGTGCGACGGCGTACGAGATCACCGACCAGCTTCCCTTCAACGTAAAGAAGTTGAGGGCTCTGCTGCGGGAGCGGGAGGTCGGCGTCCTGACGGTGAAGAAGCGAGGGTCGGCCGTAGAGCCGGAGGAGCTGCGGAAGAAGGTCAAGCCTCAGGGACCGAACTCCGCGACGGTGTTCCTGACCCGGGTGGCGGGGGCACCGACGATGCTGGTGGGCCGGCCGGTCTGAAGCGCGACCGGCCACAACGGCGCGGCAGCCGGACGACGGCCGGTCACGCCACGGCGAAACGCTCGGCCTCACTCCGCCGCAGCCGCCGCACGCCTGAGCAGCATCGCCCGCTCCGGCCCGTTACGCGTGAGCGCCGCCGCCCGTTCGAACTCCGCCCGCGCCTCCGCCGTACGACCGAGACGCAACAGCAGATCCCCCCGCACGCTCGGCAACAAGTGGTAGTCCCGCAGCGCCGCCTCCGTGGCGAGGGTGTCGATGATGTGCAGGGCCGGTCCCGGGCCCTCGGACATCGAGACGGCGACCGCGCGGTTCAGCTCGACGACCGGGGAGGGGGACCGGGCGGCGAGGAGGCCGTACAGGGTGGCGATGGTCTTCCAGTCGGTCTCCTCGTACGTGTACGCGTGCGCGTGGCAGGCGGCGATGGCGGCCTGGAGGGCGTACGGGCCGGGGGCTCCCGTGGCCGTGGCGTCCGCGCGGGACAGGGCCGTGATGCCGCGGGCGATGAGCATGCGGTTCCAGCGGCGGCGGTTCTGGTCCTTGAGCAGGACCGGCTCGCCGGAGGGGCCGGTGCGGGCCGCCGTGCGGGACGCCTGGAACTCCAGGAGGGCGGTCAGGGCGTGCACCTCCGGCTCCTTCGGCATGAGACCGGACAGCACGCGGGCCAGGCGCAGGGCGTCCTCGCACAGCGCCGGGCGCAGCCAGTCGTCGCCGGCCGTGGCGGCGTAGCCCTCGTTGAAGATCAGGTAGATGACGTCGAGGACCGAGCCGAGGCGGGCCTCGCGGTCGGGGCCGTAGGGGACCTCGAAGGCGACGTTCTTGGTCGCGAGCGTGCGTTTGGCGCGGACGATGCGCTGGGCCACGGTCGGTTCCGGGACCAGGAACGCCCGGGCGATCTCCGGGGTGGTCAGGCCACCGAGGAGGCGCAGGGTGAGGGCGATGCGGGCCTCCGGCGACAGGACCGGGTGGCAGGCGGTGAAGACCAGGCGGAGCAGGTCGTCGTCGATGTCCTCGGGGTCGGGCGGCTCCTCGGGCGGTGCCGTCGTCTCCAGGTCGCGGCCGATCTCCGCGAGCTTGCGGGCGTAGTTCTCGCGCCGGCGGACCAGGTCGACGGCGCGGTGTCCGGCGGTGGCCATGAGCCAGGCGCCGGGGTTGTCGGGAACACCGTCGCGCGGCCACTGCTCCAGCGCGGCGACCAGCGCGTCCTGCGCGAGCTCCTCGGCGATGCCGATGTCGCGGACGGTGCGGGCGACGGCGGCGATGACGCGGGGGGACTCGATGCGGAAGACGGTCTCGACGGCAGCCGCTGTGGTGTCGTGCCGGGGGACACGGGTGTCTGCGGTGCCGTGGGTGTCTGCGGTGGGCTGGGGCTGCGGTTGCACAGCTCACCATCAGACACCCCTGCGGCCCTGCCGCCAAGGAGGATCCGACCGGCGGGGGCTCAGCCCTCCACGATCTCCCGCACCTCGCACGTCATGGTCCAGTGCTCCTCGTGGATCTTCAGGAACCGCTTGGTCCACTCGATCGCCTCGGCCCGGTCCTTGCACTGCATGAGCGCGTATCCGCCGATGACCTCCTTGGTCTCGGTGAACGGCCCGTCGGTCACGGACAGCTGCCCGCCCTCGTAGTGCACCCGGGTCCCCTGGGCGGTCGGGGTCAGCCCGGCGGTGTCCAGCAGGACGCCCGCCTTGGTCATCTCCTCGATCAGCTCGCCCATCCGCTGCATCAGCTCGTCGCTGGGGCCCTGGGCGGCGGCCGACTCGTCGACACGGATCATGGAGAGGTAGCGCGGCATGGTGACTCCTCGGGTTCGGCGACCGGGTCCTTCCCCGGCCTTTCACCCCTGCGTCGAACGGGAGACCGCCGGATCGACACACTCACCGGATTTCCGCGGAGATTCTTTTTCTCACCGCAACGACTCCCACAACTCCCCCGCCTCCGGCTGCTCCGCCACCACCCGGTTGCGGTCCGACGGCGCCGGCGCCACCGGCATCGTCACCGTCCGCACCGTGTCCGAGGTCAGCCCCCGCAGGCTCTGGCCGAGGCTCATCAGTTCGTTCAGGGAGTCCAGGCCGGTGTCGGTCGTGAGGCCGGCCGTCACGGCGTCGGCGACGCGGTAGAGCTGGGCGGGGTCGGTGAGGAGGGAGGTGGTGGAGATCCGGTCCAGGAGGGCCTTCACCAGGTTCTGCTGCATGCCTATGCGGCCCAGGTCGCTGCCGTCGCCTATGCCGTGCCGGGTGCGGGCGAGCGCCAGGGCCTGTTCGCCGTCCAGGTGGTGTGTGCCCGCCGTGAGCGTCAGGTGGCTGTCCTCGTCCTCGATGTCCTCGTCCGTGGTCACCGTGACGCCGCCCAGCGCGTCCACCAGCTTCGCGAAGCCCGAGAAGTCGATCTCCAGATAGTGGTCCATGCGGATACCGGTGAGCGACTCGACCGTCTTCACCGCGCAGACGGGGCCCCCGACGGCGTACGCGCTGTTGAACATGGTGTTGTACGCCTCCTGCGTGGTGCCGCCCGACGGCAGCGGGCAGGAGGGGCGGGTGACCAGGGTGTCGCGCGGGACGCTGACGACCGTCGCCTCCGTGCGGCCGGCGTCGATGTGGACCACCATCGCCGTGTCCGAGCGGGCGCCGGTGCTGCTGCCGCCGCCGAGTTCCCGGTTCTCGGCGCCGGTGCGCGAGTCCGAGCCCAGGACCAGGATGTTCAGGGATCCGGTGGGCAGGGGGGACGCCGAGGCCGCGGGTGACGGTGTCGTCATCGCCCTGGGTGGGCGGTTGTCGCCGAGGGCGCTGTTGATGTCGACGCTCTTGATGTTGTCGTTCAGGTGCCAGTAGGCCCAGCCCGCCGCGCCCACGCCCAGCAGCAGGGTGCCCGCGAGAACGAGGCCGGCGGTCTTCAGCACCCTCGACCGCAGGCCCGCGTGTCTGCCGTCGTCCCCGTTCGTGTCCCGCCCGTTCGCCCCGAGTCCCGTCACAGGCAGGAACGTACGTCCGAATTATTACGGGCAGACGCCAGAGCCGGCTTTCTTCGGAAATTCTCAGACTTTCCGCCCTGTCTCAGCCCAGCGTCACCGTCGACACCGGATTGCTCCCGCTCCACGCCCCGTTGAAGCCGAAGGTGACCGAACCGCCGTCGGGAACCGTCCCGTTGTACGAGGCGTTGGAGCAGGTGACGGTCGCCCCCGACTGCGTAAGGCGACGCTGTAGACCGCCGTGCACGCGTCCGTGGGTGGGAACGATTTGGAGGTTCTCATGGCGGGGCATCCGAAAGTTTCGGCCGTGTAACCGATTGACTTCGGGGGAGTGTGGAGGCGCTCTCCCCACCCGTCAATACGTCAGTTTCCGGCCGCAGGCGCCCCGGTGCTGCTGCGCACCACGAGGCTGGTCGCCAGCTCCACCCGCGTCGCCGCCGGTGTCCCCTCCTCCCGCGCCAGGTCGAGGACCAGCTTCGCCGCGGCCTCCGCCATCTCCGTCAGCGGCTGCCGTACGGTCGTCAGCGGCGGCCCCACCCAGCGCGCGATCGGCAGATCGTCGAAGCCGACCACGCTGAGGTCCTCCGGGATCCGCAGCCCCAGCTCGCGCGCGGCCTCGTACAGACCGAGCGCCTGGAGGTCGTTCCCGGCGAAGACGGCGGTCGGCCGGTTCGGGCGGCGCAGCAGTTCCAGGCCCTGCCGGTAGCCGGTCTCGTGGTGGAAGTCGCCGGGCCGGATCAGGTCGGGGTCGACCGGGAGCCCGGCCGTCTCCAGGGCGGCGCGGTAGCCGTCGATGCGGGCGCGGCTGCACATCATCCGGGACGGCCCGGTGATCGCGCCGATCCTGCGGTGTCCGAGCTCGACCAGGTGCCGGGTGGCGGCCAGTCCGCCCTGCCAGTTGGTCGCCCCGATGGACGGCACGTCGGCGCCCGGGTCGCCCGCCGGGTCCATCACCACGAACGGGATCGACCGGCTGGTCAGCAGGGCCCGCTGGGACTCGTCGAGGCCGGACAGCACGAGGATCACGCCGTGCGGGCGGCGGGCGGCGACCTGGTCGGCCCAGGTGCGCCCCGGGGTCAGGCGCCCGGCGCTCTCACTGAGCACCACACTCAGGCCGGCGTCCCGGGCGACGTTCTCCACACCCCGGATGACCTCCATCGCCCACGCGCTCTCCAGCTCGTGGAAGACCAGGTCGATGAGGGGTGACCGGCTGGCCTCGGCCCGCCGCCGGCGGTAGCCGTGGGCGCGCAGCAGCTCCTCGACCCGGCTGCGGGTGGCCGGGGCGACATCGGCTCGTCCGTTGAGGACCTTCGAAACAGTCGGCGCGGAGACGCCGGCCTCGCGGGCGATCTCGGCGAGGGTCGCGGTCTGCGTGGACCGGCCGGAGGACGGGGATGTCGTCCGGGTTTCACGCATTGTCGTCCGGGTTTCGGCGGGCTCCGAAGGTGTCATGGCGGCGATCGTATCCCTGCGCGGCCTCTTGACGAACCCTTCTCACCACGCCTAGGTTCCCGGAACATTCGAGGTGAACAACGAAACATTCGCGAGTGGGCCTCGCCCCGACAGGAGTTTCATGACCACCGCCCCCTGGCGCGACCCCGCCCTGCCCGCCGCCGACCGCGTCGACGACCTCCTCTCCCGGATGACCCTTCAGGAGAAGACCGCCCAGCTGTACGGCGTGTGGGTGGGCGCCGAAACGGACGGCGAGGGCGTCGCCCCGCACCAGCACGACATGAACGCCGACTACGACTGGAACGAGCTGATCACCCACGGCCTCGGCCAGCTCACCCGCTCCTTCGGCACCGCCCCCGTGGACCCGGCGCTGGGCGCGCAGGCGCTGGCCCGCGCCCAGCGCCGGATCGCCGCGGCGGGCCGCTTCGGCATCCCGGCCGTGGCCCACGAGGAGTGCCTGGCGGGGTTCACGGCCTGGCAGGCCACGGCCTATCCGGTCCCGCTGGCGTGGGGGGCCACCTTCGACCCCCCGCTCGTCGAGGAGATGGCCCGCCGCATCGGCGAGGACCTGCGCTCCGTGGGCGTCCACCAGGGTCTCGCGCCCGTCCTGGACGTCGTACGCGATCCGCGCTGGGGCCGGGTCGAGGAGACCATCGGCGAGGATCCGTATCTGGCCGGCACGATCGGCACGGCGTACGTCCGGGGCCTGGAGTCGGCCGGGGTGGTCGCGACGCTGAAGCACTTCGCCGGGTACGCGTCCTCGGCGGGCGCCCGCAATCTCGCGCCGGTGCGGGCGGGCGTCCGGGAGCTGGCGGACGTGACCCTCCCCCCGTTCGAGATGGCGCTGCGCGAGGGCGGGGCGCGCTCGGTGATGGCGGCGTACAACGAGACGGACGGCGTGCCGGCCTCCGCCGACCCGGCACTGCTCACCGAACTCCTTCGCGAGCAGTGGGGTTTCACGGGCACGGTGGTCGCCGACTACTTCGGCATCGGCTTCCTGGAGACCCTGCATCGCGTGGCGGGGTCACCGGCCGAGGCGGCGCACGCGGCGCTGGCGGCCGGCATCGACGTGGAACTGCCGACCCTGAACTGCTACGGGAAACCGCTGGTGGAGGCCGTCCGGGCGGGCGAGGTCCCCGAGGAGCTGGTGGACCGCGCGGCCCGCCGGGTCCTGCTCCAGAAGTGCGAGCTGGGCCTCCTGGACGAGGACTGGTCCCCGGAGCCGGCGACGGCACGTATCGACCTGGACTCCCCCGCGAACCGGGCACTGGCCCGACGCGTGGCGGAGGAGTCGGTGGTCCTGCTGGACAACCCGGACGGCATCCTGCCGCTGCCGCCCGACGCCCGTATCGCGGTCGTGGGCCCGCGCGCGGCGGACGCCCTGGCGATGCTGGGCTGCTACTCCTTCCCGTCGCACGTCCTCACGCACCACCCCGAGGTGCCGACGGGCGTCGAGATCCCGACGGTCCTGGAGGCGCTGCGCGCCGAACTTCCGGACGCCAAGGTGACGTTCGCGCAGGGCTGCGACGTCTTGGACCCGGACCCGGCGGGCTTCGAGGAGGCGGTGACGCGGGCGTCGGAGGCGGACGTGTGCCTCGCGGTGCTGGGCGACCGGGCGGGGCTTTTCGGGCGGGGCACCTCGGGCGAGGGCTGCGATGTGACGGACCTCCGCCTGCCGGGTGTGCAGGCAGATCTGCTGGACGCGCTCGTGGCCACGGGCGTCCCGGTGGTGCTGGTCCTGCTCACCGGCCGCCCGTACGCGCTGGGCCGCTGGGACGGTCGTCTGGCGGCGGTCGTCCAGGCGTTCTTCCCGGGCGAGGAGGGCGGCCCCGCGGTGGCGGGAGTGCTGTCGGGCCGGGTCAACCCGTCGGGGAGGCTGCCGGTGAGCGTGCCCCGGGAGCCCGGGGGCCAGCCGTGGACGTACCTACAGCCGCCGCTGGGGCTGGCGGGGGAGGTCAGCAATCTGGATCCGACGCCGTTGTACGCGTTCGGGCATGGGCGGTCGTACACGTCGTTCGCGTGGGAGTCCGTGGATTCGGGAGAGTCGGAGATCAGCACGGACGGCTCGTACGACGTGTCGCTGACCGTCCGCAACACGGGCGAGCGCGCGGGCGCGGAGGTGGTCCAGCTGTACCTGCACGATCCGGTGGCGTCGGTGACCCGGCCGGACGTGCGGCTGATCGGCTACCAGCGGGTGGAGTTGGCGCCGGGCGAGGCGAGCCGGGTGACGTTCGGCTTCCACGCGGATCTGTCGTCGTTCACCGACCGTTCGGGTCGAAGGGTGGTCGAACCCGGCCTGCTGGAACTGCGGCTGGCGGCCTCCAGCGCGGACACTCGGCACACGGCGCGGCTTGAACTCACGGGGCCGGTACGGGAGTTGGGGGCGGACCGGCAACTGCGCTGCGAGACGGAGGTGCGGACCCTTTCCTGAAGGGTCCGCACCGGCGGCAGGCGCCCTCCCGGCTACCCGGCCGACGTGGGCGCCAGCCCCGAGAAGTCGCTTCGGGACTGCCGCTCCACGGCGCGGGAGATCTCCTCGCGCGTGACACGGTCGACGACTACGAGGTTCGCCACGGCGAAAGATCCGTCCGCCGCCACTTCGTCGGTGACCTCCTGGCCGAGGCGAACCGGGTCGTAGATCGTCAGTTCATAGACGGAGCCACGCCGGCTCACCTTCACGCCCTCCAGATAGCCCTTGGCCTCGACTTCGGCCTCGTAACCGTCCAGATGGTCGGGGAACTCCAGGTCGTACACGCGGGCCATCCCCTCACTACTCATGCAGCCTGATCTTCGCGAGTTCCTCGGCGTATCGCTCGGGCGTGAGATCCGCGCCCGGAGCAGGAACGATCTCGAAGTGCCGAGGATCCCTTCCGCGCTGGATGATACGGAGGGTGTCGGGCAGCGACGACTGGTCGATCATGTGCGGGACGAAGCCGTTCGAGGTGACGCTCCCGGGATTGTCGAACACCGACACCCCGTGGGTTTCGCGTACGAAGCCCGTCTCGCGATCGACTTTGTAGTCGCGGGGGCTCGGAACGAACGACGGCGCGTCGTCACCTCTGGCCCCGCGGAAGCACTGGCGCGGGCTGGAGTTGTGCACCAGCAGCGGGGTCTCGCCGGCCAGCACGTAGTACGAGTGGAAGTCGGCGACGGTGAGGTTGTGTACCGTGGCCGACCGGCTCCGGCGGTCGACGTTCGCGATCCGGACCAGCTTGCCTGCGGCCGTCCGCAGTTCCCGCCCGGGCGTCAGCTCGTCGGCCGTGATCCACTCGGCGATCTCAGGGACCCAGAAGGGGTGTCCGTCGGTCGCGGTGACGGTCGCCTCGACACCCTCGATGTCGAGAGTGATCGTCACCAGGTTCTTGCGGCCCTGACCCGTGATCTCCGCGGTGACCGTCTTGACGGTGGTCTCGCCGGTCTTCGGATCCGTTGCCAGGACCTCGTCACCGATCTCGACGTCCTCGATGGCCTTGGTCGTGCCGTCCGCCATCAGCACCCGGGTGCCGGGCACAAAGCTGTTGCACGCCTTGAGGACCTTCGCCCCCTTGAACACCCGCGCCCACGGCAGATCAAGCGCCGCCGAGCCGCAGCTCTTCACGCTCTCGCCGCTCAGACAGCTCTTCCAGGCGTCGATGTCCGGGGCGACCAGAGCGACGACGATCTTGTCGAAGAGGGTCTGCTCGTAGTTCAGGAGTCCCAGGGACTCGGCTGCGCCGCAGAACGCGGAGGTGCTGTCGTCCGGGACGAAGCACTTGCTCTTGGCCCACTTCTCGACGCGCTCGTTCTCGTCGACGGTCGGGTACAGGTACTCCAGTTCAAGGGCGGTGGGCACCCGGATGTTCTCGACCCAGACCTCGCCCTCCTTCTCCGTGACGTTGACCGTCTTGCTCGGGGACTGCGTGGACTTCTTGGTGGCCGTGCCGCTGCCGCCGGTCAGGTACTGGACGTCGCCGTCCTTGTCGTAGCAGGCGTACGTCGTGCATCCGGGGCCGTTGCCCTTGTCCGGGGCCCACACCGAGTCCGGGTTGTCGACGCTGCACCCGTCGCAGTAGAGGCCCGTCGGGTCGGAGAACGTCACCGGGCTGTTGTTGCTGTAGGCGTAGCCGTTGATCTGCTGCGGATCGGTCAGGTCCAGCACCGGGTCGACCGAGAGGAAGCGGCCCGTCTCCGGGTCGTACTCACGGGCGCCCAGGTGGGTCAGTCCTGTCGAGGCGTCCTTCGTGCCGCCGACGAAGCCCTTGGTGCCGGGCCAGGTGGCCGGTTCAGGACCCCTGGTGCCGCCGAACGGCAGCACCCGGCGCTGGCTGAGCTGCTGCGTCGCCGCGTCGATGGCGAGCAGCGCCGTGCCGTGGTGGTCGGCGGTGGTGAAGGAGACCTTGCCGTCGTCGGACTGGATGGCCGTGTGGCCGCCGCCGAGGTCGATGTACCTGGTGGCCTTCGGCGTCGTCGTGCCCTTGGCGACCGTGATCTCGGTGCTGCCCAGGTAGAGCGTCGTCTCCGTCGGCGTGCGGCCGATGAGCCGGTTGCCGTCGGCGTCGTACACGTACTCCGTGACCTTCGGTGACCCGCCCTCGACCGGCTCGGTCACCTTCACCAGCCGGCCCTCGGCGTCGTGGTCGAGGTCCTGGGTCGTGCCGCTGCCCAGCGTGCGGGTGTCGGTGTTGCCGGTCGCGTCGTACGTGTAGCTGTCGCCCGCCGTGACGCCGGGGCCGGTGCGGGTGACCGACCTCAGGGCGTGCGGGCGGACCACTCCGGCGCCCGGGACCGGGTAGTCGTAGGTGCTCTTGACGTCCTTCGTCGCGTCACCCGTGACGTCGTGCCGGACCTCGGTACGCCGGTTGCCGATCTTGTCGTAGGTGTACGACTGCCAGTACGGCGCCGGTCCGCCGAGCACGGACGCGGCGGGCGCGCTCGCACAGCCGGCGGTCGGCTGGGTCCACGCCTCGGTGAGACGGCGCAGGTGGTCGTAGCCGAAGCACTGGGTGTCCGTGCCGGAGCGCGAGGTGTCCGAGACGGACAGGACGTTGCCGATCTCGTCGTACTTGAAGGTGGACGCCTGGTCCACGCCCGCGATGTCCTGACGGTCGACGCGGGTGGAGGACAGGCGCTGGGTGCCGGGCTCGTACTCGTTGGTGACCCAGGCCTTCTTGCCGCCCGCGTTGGACAGTTCGTACTGCTGCGGCTTGCCGGTCAGGCTGTACCTGGCCGTCGACTTGATGCCCTCGCTGCCGTCCACGCCGATGAGCCGCAGCGTGTCGTCCTCGTAGGTGTAGGCCATGGAGGAGGCGGGCAGGGCACCGGCCTTGGGCAGGCCGGCAGCGGCGACCAGGCCGGACACCTTGTACGAGGTGGTCGCCAGGTAGGTGCCGCTCAGGCCGTTGTTCGCCTCGGTGGCGGGAATGGTCAGCGAGGTGCGCAGCGGCCGGTAGAGCCGGTCGTAGGCGACTACCTTCGAGGTGTAGGCCTGACCGTCGACGTACCGGGTGGACTCGGCGAGGTGGCCCTTCGCGCCGCTGATGGTGTCGTACGTCCACTTGGCGCGCAGGGCGCCCGTCGCGGACCCGGTGCGCATCTCCGTCTTGCGGCCCATGCCGTCGTGGACGTAGGCGAGCGTGTTGTTGCGGGCGTCCAGCGTGGAGGTGAGCAGGCCTCGGTCGTCGTAGAAGTATTTGACCGAGCCCTTGTCCGGGTCCTTGGACAGGGTCATCAGGCCCAGCAGGTCGTAGTCGTAGCTCCACTCGTTGCCGGCCGGGTCGGTGACCTTCGACAGGTTCCCGCTCGGCGAGAAGCCGTACTTCGTGGTGTCGTACGACGACTCGGCGGCGCGCTGGTGGTGCTGTCGCAGCTCGGTGGTCTGGCCGCGGGCGTCGGTCAGGGTGGTGGCGGCGGTGCCGCCGGCCGGCGGGATGACCGTCGTGCGGTCACCGCCGTAGCTGGTCCTGGTGGTGTTGAGGACCTGGCCGCCGTCGCCGTTGCCGAAGATCTGCTTGAACTCGGTCTGCCGGCCCAGGCCGTCGTACGCGTACCGGTTCTGCGTCTCCACATCCAGCGCGTCCTGCGGCTTGACCAGCGTCGTGGAGGGCCCGGCCGCGTCGTAGTAGGACAGGAACTCCTTCGCCGTCAGGCCGCGTTCGTCGTAGAAGGTGTCGGTGAGCAGCCGTCCGCCGTCGGGGCCGGGGGCCTGGGACTGACGTGGGCGCAGGAAGCCGTCGTAGAGCATGTACGAGGTGACCTGGGCGCCGTCGTTGCCGAGGGTCTTGGTGCCGACGGCAATGGGCTGGCCCTCGGTGATCGTGTAGCTGTACTCGTACGTCGGGACATCGCCCGTGAGCCGGTCGGCGAGCCACACCTTGGTCTTACGGCCCAGCGCGTCGTAGGCGAAGTTGGTGACCTTGGTGTTGGTGTCGGTGACCGTCAGCGGTACGCCGCGCGCCGGGTCGTTGCTCGTGGTCGTGGACTGCGCGGTGGTGCTGTCGCCGGGGGTGACCGGCGGGGTGGTGACCTTCGCGGAGGTCGGGAAGCCGGTGGCCGGCGTGTAGGCGGTCGTGGTGGTACGGCCGTCCGTGCGGGCGGTGCGGGTCAGTGCGCCGGACTTCACCGTGACCGTGCCGCTCAGGTCGTTGGTGGTGAGCTTGCGGCCGTAGGAGTCGTAGGTGGCGCTGGTCTCCGTGTAGGTGGCCGTGGTGCCGTCGTGGGACTTCAGCATCGCGGTCCGCGTGGCGTCGCCCTTGGTGGGGGCGGCGTCGTAGCCGAGGCCGTCGTAGGCCGTGCGGACGTCCGAGATGACGTCCTTGGCGCGGTCGGTGGTGGCGTCGCAGGCCTTGGCAACCGTCTCGGCCCTCAGCGGCACGGCGAGGACCGTGCCGGACGCCGGGTAGGACGTGCGGGTGCACTTGTCGTCGGCGGTGGTGGCGTCGTCACCGCGGTCGTCGGTCTGGGTGATCCGCCCGGCCGTCGTGTCGAAGGCGTTCGTGGTCGTGGTCGTACGCCACCTGTCGCCCGCCCCGTTGTCCAGCGACGTCCAGGTCCTGCTCTCGCCGGCGCCGGAGAGGTTGGCGGTGATCGTGCCCCAGTCGCGAACCCGCTTGGCGGTCTCGTGGTGCCACGGCCGGCTCACGGTCTTGGACAGCACCGAGCCACCGGGACCGGAGTAGTTGACGGTCTTGTACTCGAAGCCCGCCACCGACTCGTGGTCGGTGATCGTGTCGCCCTCGCCCGTGCCGAGCGAGACGCTCACGCTCTTCGTGCCACCGCTCGGCGTCTCACGGTCGCCGTGCATGCCGCGCAGGAAGTAGGTGTCGGCCTGCGAACGCATCGCGGCCGCACCGCCCTGACCACCGGTCTTCACCCGGACGTGGCCGTAGCCGCGCCACTGCGACCAGGTCTTCTCCTTCTCCTTCGTCAGCCCGTCATCGTCGTCGTAGTGCCAGGCCGCGCCGTCCAGGTACTCGTACGCGCTGACCTGGTCCGGGGCGCCGCCGGTGCGGTCGGTCCGGGTGACCGTCGAGGTGACGTACTTGTTGAACCAGTGCAGGTCCGGGGCGTCGGTGTCACTGCCGCCGATGTACTGCGGGAAGCAGCGCGTGGTGTTGGTCTGCGGGGTCGGCAGCGCGCCGAAGTCGCACACCGGCGCCGAGTAGCCGACGTCGATCTGGCCGCCCGCCTCGTCGGCGACGGTGGCCAGGCGCTCCTTGATGAACGGGGCGAAGCCGTCGCCGGTCCTGTCGAGCCGGTTGGCGAGCTGGACGTAGGTGAAGGACGTCTTCGGCAGGGTGATCGCCGGGCTGGCGGTGTGGCCGGTGCGCTGCACGGAGTCGAGGAGCAGCTGGTAGTCGGTGTCGGCCATGCCCCAGTGGTGGGTGAGCTTCCAGGAGTCGACGTCCGTGTAGGCGCCCGACTTCAGGATCTGCGTCTTGACCGAGGTGAGCCGCTTTCGGGTGAAGAACACCGGGGAGAGCCGGCCCTCGTCACAGGTGGCGCCCTCGTTGCAGTTCAGGTCCCAGGGCGTGTCGTACCAGTAGAAGGCGTCGGCGTTGATGTCGGAGCAGGTGGTGTTCGCGTTCGGGATGCACCGCTCGCTGCTGGTGAAGTCGACCTTGCCCAGCGCCTGCGCCGAGTACATCGAGGACTTCCGCAGGCCGTACTCGATCCGGTCGAGGAAACCGCCGCGCACATAGCGGGTGTCGTCGGTGTCCTTGAGGTTGCGGCCGTAGGAGTTCCACTCCTTGTCGTAGTAGTACGCGATGGCGTTGTCGTGCGGGTCGACGACGTAGTCGAGGTTCCAGCGCCAGCCCTGGGTGCAGTAGGAGCTCGCGAACGTCGAGGCGTGGCAGGGCTCGTTCGCGTCGTCGCCGAAGACGGGGGCGGTCCAGGTGGAGTCGGTGGTCTCGTTGCCGCTCGCCCAGCCGGGCAGCCGGTTGTAGCCGAAGTAGTACTGGACGCCGTCCGGGGTGGTGACCTTCCAGTACTCGTCGTTGCGGGCGCCGTTGGAGCGCACGTCCGAGGTGGAGCCGTAGATCCGCTGGATCTTCGTTCCGTCGTCGTCCTTCAGCCGGAAGGCGTCGGTGCCGTCGGGCACCAGCTCGCCGCCCTTGCCGTTGAGGGAGATGAACGCGTTGTCGTAGGCCCAGCACAGGTCGCCGGGCTTGCCGCCGTCCGCGTGCTCCACGCCGTCGTCGGAACCGCAGGACTTGTAGCGGCGCTCGATGAACCCGGGCCACAGATCGAAGCCGTCACCGAGCCAGGAGCCCTGGTTGTTGCTGTTGCCGGTCCGGCCGTCGATCGAGCCGGAGGAGTAGGAGAGGCCGACGCTCGGCGTCAGTCCGCCCGGCACGGCCGGCACGCCCATCGGGTACGACCAGGAGAAGTCACCCGTGTTGAGGCTCGTGCTCCACTGTGCGGACGGCGCCAGCGGGGTCGCCTTGTAGTCGCTGCCCATGCTCGACTCGTCGGCGACGGCCGCGAGGACGGTGGCGCCGGAGGAGCTCAGGGCGACCTTCGGTGCCGTCAGGGTCTGCTTCTCGGTGTCGTTGACGGTCTCGACCGGCTTGCTGGTACGGCACTTGGCCTTGTCGGGCGTGGTGATCGCGCACGCGGGCAGCTCGACGAGGCGCAGCCGGTCGGCGTATCCGCCGCCGAAGGCGCCTGCGAACGAGGAGTAGTCGAGGCGGGTGCGAACCGTCTGCTTCCTGGCCGACCCCAGGCTGAACAACAGGCCGTCCGTACCGGCCCGTTGAGCCGCCTTACGGTCGAACAGACGGGCCCGGACCGCTCCTTGGGCGCCCCGTACCCCCTTGCCACCGCCCACCGCGAGCGGCAGCCCCTTCGCCCGTACGACACCGGCGGAGCCCTCGGCCCACTCCACCGTCGCCGCTCCCGCCTTGGGCCACGCGGCCCTCGGCTTCTCCTTCGGCGTGCGCGGCCCCTTCGTCACCGGGCGCGGCGTGCCCTTGACCGGAGTGACCGCGACCGGCTTCTCCGACTCGGGCAGTCCGGGGCGGCCGGTGCCGCGGTCGGCGGCGACGCTCGCGGGCTGGGCCACCGCCTGTAGCAGCGTGCCGATCATGACCGCGGCCGAGGCCAGGGCGACGCGGCGGCGCAGGGCACGCACGCGCGTACGGGATCTACCGTTCATCCTCGTCCTTCAATCCCTAAGGGAGCGTGAAGCCGGTGTCGTACGGGGGTGGGGCGGGGAGCAGTGAGCGGTCAGCTGTTGCCCGGGACGGTGGTGGCCGTGCCCGGCTGGCCGAGCGCCAGGTGCTCGATCTGCGTGTCGTCGAGGGCGCCCTGGAAGGTCCAGACGTCCGAGAGGGAGCCGGGGAAGTAGGCGCCGGCCCGGTCGCGGCCGAGTTGCAGGGACTGGATGGCCTTGAAGGTCAGCACGTTCTCGGAGTACGAGACCTGCTCGGCGCAGCCGCTGACGTCGGGCTCACCGTCGTCATTGGCGTCCTGGCAGGCGATTTCTTCCAGCTCGCCGTTGACGTACAGCCGCATCTCGCGGGCGAACCCGTCGTAGACCAGCGCCAGATGGGTCCAGTCCTCGGGGCCGTAGAACTGCCCGTTCTCCACCTCGGCCAAGGCGGCGTCGGTCTTGTCGGCGTCGGCGGTGGTGATCCGCCAGCGGCCGCCGTCGGTGGCCGGGGTGCTGCTCGGGATGTAGCGGACGGAGAAGGCGTCCTTGTTCGTGCCGGGCGCGCTGAGCAGCGCGACCTCGCCGGTGGGCCTGGCCGACGCCTGCGCGAAGGCGCTGACGGTGAAGCTGGCGGTGGTGTCGAGGGGCACCGTGCCGCTCGCCGTGGCGGCGTAGTCGTTGACGCCGTCGAGGGTGAGGCCGCCGTCGACCCAGCCGGAGCCGAGCGCGGCGCCGTTGTGGAGGCTCAGTCCCGCGGCGGCGGGGCCGGCGTCCGGGGTGACCGGCGGGGTGGCGGCGGACGCGGTCTCGAACTTCCAGCGGCTCTTGACCAGCGGCCGCTGCTTGAACAGCTGCTTCACCTCGTCGTCGGAGACGGCCCGGTCGTAGAGGCGTACATCGTCCATCTCGCCCTTGAGCGGGCTGACCAGTTTGCCGCCGTAGTAGCTGCCGCCCAGGCTGACCTCGCCGGTGGCGAGCCACGGCGTGGTGTAGGCGGCGGTGGCCTCCAGGACCCCGTTGACGTACAGGCGGAGCTCGGCGGCGTCGATGTCGTACACACCGACGAGGTGGTTCCACTCGCCGAGCCGCGCGGCGGCGCAGTGGGTGTTCGCCGGGCAGGCGGTCTGGGTGGCGCGGACCACCGTGGAGTCGGGATCGGCGCTCTTCTCCCGCATGAACACCCAGCCGCCGAGGGCGGAGGAGTGGTACAGCTCGAAGCCGGCGTTGACGGTGTCGGCCTGGGAGACGGCCGCCATCGCCCGTGCCTCCTTGTCCTTGGGCAGTTTCACCCAGGCGGAGACCGCGAAGCTCTGGAAGGTGTCCATGATCGGGCGGCCGGTCGTCGCGTAGTCGTCGACACCGTCGAACTGGAGCGCCTTGCCGTTCACCCCGCTGATCCCGGCGGTGGCTCCGCCCTTGAGCTGGGCGGGGGCCGCCTGGGCGCGGCCGGTCAGCGCGACGTCGGTCGCGGTCTCGTCGAGCGGGAGGACGAGCTTGGCGGGCCGGTTCGTGTCCACCGGCTGGCGGTTCTTCAGCCGGGTCACCTGGGCGTCGACGAGCTGGTAGTCGAAGAGCTGGACCTCGTCGAGGGAGCCCTTGAAGAAGTTCCCGACCGTGCCGTAGTGGGAGGCCGCGCCCAGGAAGGTGCGACCGCGCGCGTCCCACGGGGTGCTGAACGGGGCGGTGCCGGCGAGCTTGCCGTCCACGTACAGCTTGATCATCTGGTTGGGGTTGTCGTAGACGCCGACCAGATGGGTCCAGGTGTTGACCCGGGCCGCCTGGCAGGAGGTGTCCCCGCTGGCGCACGCGGGCTGGACGGCGCGGGCCACCGGACTGCCCGCGGCGTCCGCACCGTGCCGCAGGAAGACCCAGCCGCCGAGCGAGGTGGAGTAGTAGATCTCGAAGCCGCTGGTGTTGGCGGCGGACTGGGAGACGGCGGCGGGCGCCCCGGAGGGGTTGTCGGGCAGCTTCGCCCATACGGACACCGAGAAGCTCTTGCCGGTGTTGAGGACCGGCGAATCGGTGGCGGCGTGGTCATCGACGCCGTCGAGGTCCAGGCCGCCTCCGGAAACGCCCGCACCGCCGGGCTTGACATCGCCGTACAGCGAAGCGGGCCAGGTGCCGCCGGCACCCTCCGCCTGGCTCGCCCCGGTGCCCTCGTCCATCTGCCAGGACAGCCGATCGGGCTGCCCGGAGCGGACCCGGAAGTAGTACGTGCGCGTCTCGGATCCGTTGCCGGCCGCGTCGAACGCCTTGGCCGTGACGAAGTTGACGCCCGGCTTGGTCGGCATGAACTTCATCGTCTTCGCCCCGCCGCCCGAGGTGGTCAGCGTGTACTTGCTGCTGGGCGTCGTGTTGACGCCGAACCAGTACTTGCTGACGTCCGAGGAGGACGAGTCGATGGTGAAGGTTCCGTACCTGCCCACGCCGTCCCACCAGGGGTCGTCCGGGTCGGCCGCGTCGGAGCGTGGGTAGTGCGTGGAGGTGATGGAGGGACCGGCGGGGACGGAGGTGTCGTAGACGAAGAAGCAGCTGTGCGCGTTCTCGGCGCTCCAGGCCGACCACTGGCCGCCGTCCCAGGCCCGAGCCTGCCATGCGGTCTTCAGGTTCTGGGGGATGGTGGTGGGCAGCTGGACGGAGAAGTCCGAACCGGACGCCTTGTCGGTGCTCTTCGCCGAGATCCAGCGCTGCTTCCAGCCGTCGCCGCTGTCCCACAGCACCCGGAACTGCACCTGGACGCGGTCCTTGTCGGGGTCGGTGACGTTGTTGGCGCGGACCGTGGCCCGGGACCGGACCCGCGCCGGGCTGCTGGTCGTGGCGCACACCCCGCCCGGATCCATGGTGAGCTGCGAGGTGCCGATCCGCGGCGGCGGACGGTTGTACCTGACCCTCAGGTACGCGTCGTCCGAGAACCGCTTCCACGTGTACCGGTCGTCCTCGCTGGTGGCGCGCATGCCGAAGGTGATCTGCGACCACTTGTTCGCCGCCGCCTGCGCCACCACGCCCTTCACGTCGAACTCGGCGTCGGCCGAGGCGCAGCCGTCGTAGCCGTGGGCGAAGCTGCGGGTCTGGAGGTGGTCGACCCAGAAGCCGGCGGCGTTCTGGCTGTTCCAGGTGGTGGAGGAGTTGATGGCCTTCGTACGCCAGAGCTGCACCTCGCGCGCCTCGCAGGAGGCGGCGTGCGTCTCGCGGACCACGAACTCGGCGGACAGGATGCTGCGGCCCGCGAACTTGGTGGTCGGGATCTGGTAGAAGAGCCGCTTCACGTCCTGCGGCTGGCAGTAGCTCCAGCCGCAGAAGCCGAGCCCGGCGTCCGGGTCGCCGTTGAACTTCCACTGCGGCGAACTCGCCCAGTACCGCGAGGCCATGGTCCACGAGGTGGCCTTCGGCGAGTACCACTGCGGGTCGATGAAGACGGGGTAGACGGTGTCGGCCCCTGTGAGCAGCTCCTTGTCCGGGGTGAGGACGAGTTCGTCGCCGCCGGCGGGGAGGTCGACGCCGATGGGCTCGACCCGGCCGGAGTCGGCGGCGGTGGGCTCGCCTTCCCGGGGGGCGGGACTCGCGTCGGCAGCCGTGAACGACGCGGTCCGTACGCCTGTCCCAGCCTGCGCGTCCGATGACGGCTGGGCTTTTGCGGCGCTGGAGTCCCACATCACCGGACGGGGCGCCTCGAAGACGACTCCGCCGGACCCCTCGTCGACCGCCGCGAGCCCGCCGTTCGCGGTCTCGCGCGTCCGCAGCCCCTCGGTCCCCAACTGCATCCGCAGTTCGGCGAGTTCCTCGCTCCGGGCCGCCTCGGCCGACTTGACGACGAGCAGCTGGGTGAAGCCCTCGGGCCGGGCCGCGAGCCGCAGGTCGACGTCCGGCAGGATGTCGGGGTAGGTGGCGGTGTCGCCCTCCAGGCGGGGCGCCGGCACGGCGCCGGGCCACGACAGCTCAAGAGCCCGGCCGGCTCGTTCCAGCCGTACCAGCGGCCCGTCGCCGCCACCGGAGAACGCGAGCCCGACCGAGGCGGCCTTCGGGGCGACCATGCCCTTGTCGGTGCCGTCGCCGACCACGGCCAGGGCGGTGTCGACCGACCGCCACTCGCCGTCGACCCGGGTGCGCACCGGACGCAGATGCTCGCGGGACTCCAGGTCACCGTCGGGGGTGGCGTACACGTCGGTGCTCTCGCCCCGCAGCGAGAGGATCTCGACGTTCTTCCCGAGCCGCTCGGCCCGCGCGAACGCCTCCTCCTCGGTGGCGGCGACGGCGGCCTCCCCGGCCTCGCCCGACCGCCCGCTACCGGACCGCGCCTCGACTGCCGCCGACTGCCCCGCGGCAGCCGCCGGAAGCACTCCCATCGGCAGCAGGCCGACGGTCACGGCGATGCCCATCCCCACCGCGACGGACGCGACGGGTCTGCCCGACCCCCTGCGTCCGCGCACACGACGAACCCTCACGGTCCCTCCCCGTCCCGGCCGCATTTCGGCCAAGATCCGCTATGGACACGCCAAATTAAGCGGATCCGGCGAAGGAACGATGAATTCCGAATGCCCGGGCCTTGAACTGCTCAGGCCCCTGGAGACGACTGGAGCCCCACGGACTCGAACCGCCACCGATGCACCGGGCGGGTCACCAACTCCCCACTCGGCTCCGGCAGTTCGGGCAGCTCGGCGTCGATCTCCGCGTCCCACCACGTGATGACCAGCACCCGGTCCTGCGGCGCCCGCAGGGTCTCCCGGCGCAGCGGCCGTACGGCCGGCTCCTGTGCCCGTGCCCAGGCCAGCAGCTCCTCCCCGCGCCCCGGAACCGCCCGCGCCTCCCACATCAGCGCGACCGTCACGAGTACAGGTTCTCCTTGCTGACCTCGTGCACATGGTCGTGGTCGTGGCCGTGTCCCGGCACATGAGGATCCGTCACCGGCAGCGATGAGTCCGCAGACAGGTCCCAGCTCGACGCCGGCCGGCCCCGCGCAACCATCTCCGCGCCCAGCGCCGCCACCATCGCCCCGTTGTCGGTGCACAGCTTCGGCCGGGGCACCCGCAGCCGGATCCCCGCCGCCTCGCAGCGCTCCTGGGCCAGGGCCCGCAGCCGGGAGTTGGCCGCCACGCCGCCGCCGATCATCAGGTGGTCGACGCCCTCGTCCTTGCAGGCACGGACGGCCTTGCGGGTCAGCACGTCCACGACCGCCTCCTGGAAGGAAGCGGAGACGTCCCGCACCGGCACCTCCTCGCCCGCCGCCCGCTTGGCCTCGATCCAACGGGCGACCGCCGTCTTCAGCCCCGAGAAGGAGAAGTCGTACGCGGGGTCGCGCGGGCCGGTCAGACCGCGCGGGAAGGCGATCGCCTCCGGGTCGCCCTCGCGCGCGTACCGGTCGATGACCGGGCCGCCCGGGAAGCCCAGGTTCAGCACCCGGGCGATCTTGTCGAAGGCCTCGCCGGCCGCGTCGTCGATGGTCGCGCCCATCGGGCGGACGTCGGAGGTGATGTCCGTCGACAGCAGCAGCGAACTGTGCCCGCCGCTGACCAGCAGCGCCATCGTCGGCTCCGGCAGCGCCCCGTGCTCCAGCTGGTCCACGCAGATGTGGGAGGCGAGGTGGTTGACGCCGTAGAGCGGCTTGCCCAGCGCGTAGGCGTACGCCTTCGCGGCCGACACGCCGACCAGCAGCGCGCCCGCGAGCCCCGGGCCGGCGGTCACCGCGATGCCGTCCAGGTCACGGGCGCTCACCCCGGCCTCCTTCAGGGCGCGCTCGATCGTCGGGACCATCGCCTCCAGGTGCGCCCGGGAGGCGACCTCCGGCACGACGCCGCCGAAGCGGGCGTGCTCGTCGACGCTGGAGGCGATGGCGTCGGCGAGCAGGGTGGTGCCGCGGACGATGCCGACGCCGGTCTCGTCGCAGGAGGTCTCGATGCCGAGGACGAGCGGCTCGTCACGTGAGTCAGTCATTGATCTCGGTTCCTTGTACGGAAGGCGAACCCGCGGCGGAGCCGCTGCTGGATTTCGTGTTCAGTCGCATCACCAGGGCGTCCACGTTCCCCGGCTGGTAATAGCCGCGCCGGAAGCCGATCGCCTCGAAGCCGAAGCGCTCGTACAGCCTCTGCGCGCGGACGTTGTCCACCCGGCACTCCAGCATCACTTCGGCGCACTCGAAGGCGGTGGCGGCCCGCAGCAGTTCGGTGAGGAGACGGCCCCCCAGGCCGGTCCCCCACTGGTCGCGGGCGACGGCGATGGTCTGGACGTCGGCCAGGTCGCCGGAGGAGGCGAGCCCGGCGTATCCGACGAGCCGTTCACCGTCCTCGGCGACGAGGTAGTGCCGGGTCGCCCCGGGCCCCCGCGAGTGGGCCAGCTCGGACCAGAACATCCCCCGGGACCAGGCGTCCTCGGGGAACAGGTCCTTCTCGAGACCCAGCACGGCGTCGATGTCCCACCAGCGCATCTCGCGCAGCACAGGAGTCACGGGCGGCCCGGTCTGCGGTCCGGTCGGCTGTCCTGTCACTTGGGGGTGACCACCTTGTAGTTCTTGGGGACCTGGGCGTCGGGCCGGCGCAGGTACAGCGGCCGGGGCGCGGGCAGTTCCTCGCCCGCCGCCAGCTTCTCGGCGGCCAGCGCCGCGAGAGCCGCCGCCGACACGTGCTCGGGCTCATGGGCGCCGGGGAAGGTGTCGGGGTACAGCAGCGCGCCCGCGCCGACGGCGGGCAGCCCCGCGACCTGGTCGGCGATGTCGGCGGGCCGGTCGACGGCCGGGTCGGTCAGGCGCGTACGGGAGTCGGCGTAGCGCGCCCAGTAGACCTCCTTGCGCCGGGCGTCGGTCGCGACGACGAAGGGGCCCGTCTCGATGTCGGCGGCGTACGCGAGACCGTCCAGCGTGCACACGCCGTGCACGGGGACGCCGAGGGCGAGCCCGAAGGTGTCGGCGGTCATGAGTCCGACGCGCAGCCCGGTGTACGGGCCGGGTCCGATGCCCACGACGATGCCGGTGACGGCGTCGAGTTCGAGTCCGGCCTCGGCGAGGACGCGGTCGACGGCCGGCAGCAGCAGCTCGCCGTGCCGGCGCGCGTCCACCTGGCTCGACGAGGCGATGACGTCCGTACCGTCGTGCAGCGCGACGGTGACGGCGGGGGTGGCGGTATCCAGAGCGAGCAAGAGCACGCAAACAGCCTACGGCGCCCGCGCCCCCAGAAGCGCCGCCCCGGTCGGCCGCTTGACGGCTGCTACGGTCGGCTCGAACGCGACGTACGACACGAACGCTGAGGTGGTGACGGTGGCAGGCAGCAGCTCCGGAATCGTCGCGGGGCTCACCGTGGCGGCCCTCGCGACCGTCGGCTTCCTCGCCTTCCAGGCCTCGGCGACCGTCCCGGCCGACCTGCGGGCGCCGCACGCCGCCCGCTCACCCGAGGTGAGCGCCTCCAAGGCACCCCGCGACAGGAAGGCACCGGGCGCGTTGCCCGCCGGTTCCGGTACCGGTCAGCGGGTCGTGTACTCCGTGGCCGACGACCGGGTCTGGCTGGTCGACACGGGCGAGAAGGTCAAGCGCACGTTCCGCGTCACCCCCGGAACGGTCGACCCGCCTCCGGGCACCTACACCGTCACATCCCGCTCCAACGCGGTCACCGGCACCGACGGCCTCCCTGTCGAGCACGTGGTCCGCTTCGCCACCATCGAGGACACCACCGTCGGCTTCAGCGCCCCCGCCGACGGCTCGGCCCCCCAGCCCAACAACCCGACGGTGAAAACGGGCGGCATCCGCGAATCCAGGGAGGACGGCAGCGCGATGTGGGACTTCGCGACGATCGGCCGCACGGTAGTGGTGATCCGCTAGGAATAGGAAGGGGATACGGGTCAGCTGAGCTTCGGTGGCGGTGTCGGTCGCGGTTCCGCAACGTCCCCAGGGGCGCGGGGAACTGCGCGACCGGCCACAGCGGGCCCGCAGACGACGGACGGCCTCACGGCGCCCCCGGCGGAGCGCCGCGGCGGCGTGGAAATCACGTTCGCAGCCACACCCGCCGCCAGCAGATCACGCATCGACACCCCGGAGACCACCTGGGGCCGCCGCTGGACCTTGTTCTCCGAAGCCGACATGGACGCCTCCTGGGAGCCGGGGGCGGAGTAGTTAGGTAGACCTAACTACGAGCTGGATACCATGTGACCACGCCCGCGACCGCAAACGCAATATTTTGCCGACGTCTTGTCGGAACCCATCCGGAACGCATCCGGTTCAGGCGGAGAGCACGCTCAGATCCACGGCCGCCCACCGCTCACCCAGCCCGGTCACCGTCACATGCCGCACCTCGTCCGTGGTGTCGCCCACGGCCCGATGGATCACGAGCTGCAACCGCTCCTCCGTCAGCTCCTCGACCTTCCCCTCGCCCCACTCCACGACGATCACCGACTCCGGCAGCGAGACGTCGAGGTCGAGGTCCTCCATCTCGTCCAGCCCGCCGGCCAGGCGATACGCGTCGACGTGGACGAGCGGCGGGCCGTCGCCGAGAGAGGGGTGGACCCGGGCGATCACGAAGGTCGGCGAGGTGACCGCGCCCCGGACCCCCAGCCCCTCGCCGAGCCCGCGCGTCAGCGTCGTCTTGCCCGCGCCGAGCTCCCCGCTCAGCATCACGAGGTCGCCGGCGCGCAGCAGCTTGGCGAGTCGGCGGCCCAGCTCCCGCATCTGGTCGGGAGAAGTGACAGTGAGCTCTAGGTCACCCGGGTTGTGCGGTGCTGCTGGTGCTTCCATAGCCACTTACGGTAGCTCCTGCCGGCACGGCACCCGCCCGGGTGAGCAGGTCTGCCATACGGTCGGTGACGACCTCCGGGTGCTCCAGCATCACGAGGTGCCCGGCGTCCGGCACCAGGACCAGCTCGGCGTCCGGCAGCAGGTCGGCGATCGCCTCACTGTGCTCGCTGGGCGTGACGAGATCCCCCACACCGGCCAGGACGAGCACCGGCATGTCCGTGAAGAGGGCGAGCGCCTCGGTCTTGTCGTGGTCGGAGAAGGCCGGGTAGAACTCCGCGACCACGTCGATCGGTGTCCCCTCGATCATCCGCTCGGCGAACCGGGCGACCGCCGGGTCGACGTCCCGGGACGAGAACGAGTACCGCTTGATGATCCCGGCGAACAGGTCGGCCGTGGCCCGGCGCCCCTTCTCCACCAGCTCGGCCCGCTGCCCCAGCGCCCTGAGCACGCCCGGCAGCACCCGCCGTACCGCGTTCACTCCCGCGACGGGCAGCCCGAAGTTGACCTCGCCGAGCTTCCCGGACGACGTGCCGACGAAGGCGGTGGCGACGACGCGGTCGCGGATCAGCTCCGGGTACTGGTCGGCCAGCGCCATGACGGTCATGCCGCCCATGGAGTGCCCGACCAGCACGAGCGGACCCTCGGGCGCGGCCGCGTCGATGACGGCCTTCAGATCGCGCCCGAGCTGCTCGATGTCGACGTGCGTGCCCTGCTCCATCTGGGCGACGCCCCGCCCGGACCGGCCGTGGCTGCGCTGGTCCCAGTGCACGGTGCGGACGACGCCCCGCAGCGCGGCGCGCTGGAAGTGCCAGGAGTCCTGGCTGAGGCAGTAGCCGTGGCTGAAGACGACCGTGACGGGGGCGGGGGCCTTGCGGCCGAAGAGCCGTCGCCGGCGCGGGGTGAGGGCGGGAGCGGCCTCGGGGTCGATGTCGTCGACCTCGTAGTACAGCTCGGTGCCGTCGTCGCCGTAGGCCTTGCCGGGCATGCCGCGCAGCGAGCCGTACGGTCCTGCCGAGTCCAGGGCGAGGCGGGCCTTCTGCCGCATGCCCCGGCCCACGGTCATCCGCTCTATGGCGACCCCGGCGGCCGCGCCGGCCGCGATCACGCCTATCGCCGCACCGGCGAATCCGGTCGCCCTGCGCCAGTTCGCGGCCGCCCCCGTGGCGGAGGCGACGGCCGCGACGGCCTCCGCGCTGCTCTCGCTCACGTACCGCTCCTCTTCGCTGGGTCGGTGGTGCTGGTGTGACGTCATGATGCTGGTGTGACGTCGATGGTGGATGGTGCCGGTGTTCGGTTTCGGTGTTCGGCTACGGGTTACCCGTCTAGTTCCTCATTCACATAGCCGCATGCCCACGAACGCGTCACATGGACGCGTCCATCAGCCGCATCATGTGCCCGTCGGTCGGCCGCATCACAGGGACGCGTTCCTGTAGACGCGTGGAACGCGCGTTCCGATCCGGGTGACGATTTCGTATGCGATGGTCCCCGCGGCCTGCGCCCAGTCCTCGGCGGTGGGCTCTCCTCGTTCGCCGGAGCCGAACAGCACGGCTTCGGCCCCGGGCCCGGGCTCGTCCCCGCCCAGGTCGACCACGAACTGGTCCATCGCGATCCGCCCCGCGACCGTCCGCCACTTGCCGCCGACCAGGACGGGCCCGGCGCCGGAGGCGTGCCGCGGGATGCCGTCGGCGTAGCCGAGGGGGACGAGGCCGAGGGTGGTCTCGCCCGGGGTGACGTAGCGATGGCCGTAGCTGACGCCGTGGCCGCCCGGTACGTGTTTCACCAGTGCGAGGGACGCCGAGAGGGTCATCACCGGCCGCAGTCCGAAGTCGGCGGAGCTGCCGAGCTCGGGGCTGGGCGAGATGCCGTAGGTCGCGATGCCGGTGCGCACCAGGTCGAAGTGGCTGTCCGGGACGGTGAGCGTGGCGGGCGAGTTGGCGATGTGCCGCACCTCGGGCCGCGCGCCCTGTGCCTCGGCGTACGCGACCATCTCACGGAAGCGGGAGAGCTGGGCCGCGATGGACGGGTGCCCGGGCTCGTCGGCGCAGGCGAAGTGTGACCAGAGCCCGGTGATGCGGAGCAACCCGTCGGCCTCGGCGCGCAGGGCCTCGCGCACCAGCTCGGCCCAGTCGTCACCCGGCTGGCAGCCGCCCCGCCCGAGCCCGGTGTCGGCCTTGAGCTGCACGCGCGCGGGGGCGCCTGCCTGCCGGGCGGCGTCGGTGACCTCGCGCAGGGCCCACATCCCGCTGGCGGAGACGTCGAGATCGGCCTCGATGGCCTCCCGCCAGGGCCCGCCCGGCGTCCACAGCCAGCACATGATGCGTACGCCGTCCAGCCCGGCGGCCCGCAGCACGAGTGCCTCCTCGGGCGTGGCCGTACCCAGCCACCGGGCGCCGCCCTCGATCGCGGCGCGGGCACACGGCAGCGCCCCGTGGCCGTACGCGTCCGACTTCACGACGGCCATCAGGGCCGCACCCGGCGCGTGGGCGCGCAGGGTCCGCACATTGGCCCGCAGGGCGGCCAGATCGATCTCGGCGCGGGCCCGCAGGGGCGCGGTCCGCAAGGCTGCTGTTTCTGTCATGGCGCCCCCAGTGTCTCAGAGGGCACCGACAACGCCGCCGAGCCGGGACCCCGCCCGTGGCTGCCGGGCCTATGCCTCCGGCCGGTGCCCCCAGACGTACACCCGGTCGTTCTGCTTCAGCACGCCCCACAGTTTCCGGGCGTCCTCCAGGCGCAGATTGACGCAGCCCATGGAGCCGACGGGGGTGAAGAGGTTGGCGTAGACGCCGTGGAAGGCCTGGCCGCCGCTGAAGAACTGGGAGTAGGGCATGGGGCTGTGGTAGAGCGACGACACGTGGTTCTTGTGCCGCCAGTAGACGCGGTGCCAGCCGGCCCGAGTGCCGTATCCCTCACGGCCGCTGCGGATGTGCACGGGCCCGTACACGACCTTCTCGCCCCGCTGCACCCAGGCCAGCTGCCGGTCGAGGTCGACGCAGGCGATCCGGTACGCCCGCACCGGGCACTTCCGGGCGGCGTTGGGGTTCTTGCGGGCGGCGTCGAGCCGCATGGTGGCCCAGGTCACAGGGCCGGCGAAGCCGATGGCGGGTTCGATCTTGTGCTTGGTCTGGAAGGCACGGATGGCCCGGCAGTCCGCGGCCGACTGTTTCCCGTCCGCCTCCCGTTTCAGCCACGCCTCGACCTGCCGCTGATGGGGACCCGTCTGTTCGCTGCACTTGGGCTCGTCGAGGACGTCCCAGGGGTCGACGTACTCCACGAGTTCGTCCGTCCCCTTCTTCGCCTTCGGTGGCTCGACCGCGTCCTCCTCGGCGCTGGGCTCGTACACCTTCGGCGGCAACGCCTGGTCGGGCGTGTCGGTCGCCCAGAGCGGGAGTGTGCTCAGGGGGATGCCGGGCACGAGTTCGGCCTGCGGTCCGGAAGCCGGGGGTTCGGGGTCGGCCGAGGCGCTGCCGACGGGCAGCACGGCGGCGCCGGCGAGCAGCAAGGCGATGCTCCGGCTTGCGATACGTCCGCTGATCATGCGGACAGGGAAGCGTGCGGTCCTGCCGGGCGGGAGGAGCCGCGCGGCGAGGTCACTCTTTAGGGAGCGTTTTCGAGCGAGCCATAGGGTGCTCGGCATGAGCATCATCGGGGTCGGTATCGACGTGGCGGAGATCGACAGGTTCGAGGCGGCGCTGAAGCGCACCCCCGGGCTCGCCCAACGCCTGTTCCTGGAGAGCGAGTTGCTGCTGCCCACGGGCGAACGCCGCGGCAGCGCCTCGCTCGCCGCCCGTTTCGCCGCGAAGGAGGCCCTGGCGAAGGCGCTGGGCGCGCCGGCGGGCCTGCTCTGGACGGACGCCGAGGTCTTCGTCGAGGACAGCGGCCGGCCCCGGCTGCGGGTGACGGGGACGGTGGCGGCACGGGCGGCCGAACTGGGCGTGCGGTCCTGGCACGTGTCGCTGAGCCATGACGCCGGGGTCGCGTCGGCGGTGGTGGTGGCGGAGGGCTGAGCCTCCTCCACCGGGCACCCGGCGGTCAGCAGATGGACGGGCTGTTGGGCAAAGGCACGGCAAAGCGTCAATGGATGCGACGTGTTCGGGTCGGTGCGGGAGACTCGAACGCATGCGGACTGCGTACAGCGTGGAGACGGTAAGGGCGGCCGAACGGGAGCTGATGGCACGGCTTCCGGACGGGACGCTGATGCAGCGGGCGGCGGCCGGACTCGCCGCGGCCTGCGCGGATCTGCTGGGCCGGGTGTACGGCAGCCGGGTCGCCCTGCTGGTCGGCAGCGGCGACAACGGCGGCGACGCCCTCTACGCCGGGGCCCGGCTGGCCAGGCGCGGTGCGGGAGTCACGGCGATCCTGCTGACGCCCGAGCGCGCGCACGCCTCAGGCCTGGCGGCGCTGCGCCGCGCGGGCGGGCGGGCCGTGGGCACCTCCGACGCCGAGGCCCTGATCGAGCGGGCGGACCTGGTGGTCGACGGCATCGTCGGTATCGGCGGCAAGGGCGGGCTGCGCCCGGAGGCGGCACCGCTGGCCGCGGCGGCCGAGCGCTCCCGTGCGGCCGTGGTCGCCGTGGACCTGCCGAGCGGCGTGGACGTCGAGACGGGCGAGGTACGCGGCACGGCACTGCGGGCCGACCTCACCGTCACCTTCGGCACCCACAAGCCGGGCCTGCTGATCGATCCGGCGCGGGAGTACGCCGGTGTGGTGCGCCTGGTGGACATCGGACTGGCGCTGCCGCTGGACGCGGTGGAGCTGGAGGCACTCCAACACGCGGACGTGGCAAGGCTGTTGCCGCTCCCCTCGGCGGAGACGGACAAGTACCGGCGAGGCGTCGTGGGCATCGCGGCGGGCTCGGCCCGCTACCCGGGCGCGGCGGTGCTGGCGGTCGCGGGGGCACTGCGGGGCGGGGCCGGGGCCGTACGGTACGTCGGTCCGGCCGGCGTCGCGGTGATCGCCCGGTTCCCCGAGACGCTGGTGTCGGACGGGGGCCCGAAGAAGGCGGGGCGCGTGCAGGCCTGGGTGGTCGGTCCGGGCGCCGGGGACGACGCGGCGACGGTGGCGGAGGTGCTGGCGACGGACGTACCGGTGCTGCTGGACGCGGACGGGCTGCGGCTGGCGGACCCGACGGCGGTACGGGAACGTACGGCCCCGACCCTGATGACCCCGCATGCCGGGGAGGCGGCGGCGCTGCTCGGGGTCGCGCGGGAGGAGGTCGAGGGGGCTCGGCTGGCTTCGGTACGGGAGTTGGCGGGGCGGTATGCGGCGACGGTGCTGCTGAAGGGGTCGACGACGCTGGTGGCGGAGGCGGGCGGTGCGGGAGCCGTGCGGGTGAATCCAACCGGCACCGGCTGGCTGGCCACGGCAGGCAGCGGTGACGTGCTCTCCGGCCTGGCGGGATCGCTGCTGGCGGCGGGGCTCACCGGCGTGGACGCCGCGAGCGTGGCCGCGTATCTCCATGGCCTCTCGGCGAGGTTCGCGGCGGACGGCGCGCCGGTGGGGGCGCATGACGTGGCCGACGGGATTCCGGGAGCCTGGCGGGATGTACGGGGGTGACGCGAGTATGCGGGCGCGTTCACCGTCTTCCCGTAAGCCGTCAGCGACGACCGGTGATCCGCGTTTCGCGCGGAGCGCCATGCCGGCACCGGCTGGCCACGGCAGGCAGCGGACGAAGCCGGATGCAGCAGCTCGCTCGTCAACATCAAGCCCAAGGAGTCCATCAACCTCCGCAGCCCGCCCAGGACGAGCTCCACGGCCCTCGGCGTCCGGGGCAAGGGCAAGGGCAAGCCGGGCGGGGTCTGCCCATCTCCGGCTGACCGGCTGACCGGCTGACCATGTGAGGGCGAACGGCGTCCAGCCGTTCGCCCCTTTCATGCGCTCGGCCCTTACGCGCCGCTCACTCCACCGTCACCGACTTCGCCAGGTTCCGAGGCTGATCCACCTCGTTGCCGCGAGCCGTCGCCAGCTCACACGCGAACACCTGCAACGGCACCGTGGCCACCAGCGGCTGAAGCAGCGTCGGCGTGGCCGGGATCCGGATCAGGTGGTCGGCGTACGGCACCACCGCCTCGTCCCCCTCCTCCGCGATCACGATGGTGCGCGCACCCCGAGCGCGGATCTCCTGCATGTTGGACACGATCTTGTCGTGCAGAACAGACCGCCCCCGTGGTGAGGGAACGACCACGACGACCGGCAGGTCGTCCTCGATCAGGGCGATGGGCCCGTGCTTCAACTCCCCCGCCGCAAACCCCTCGGCGTGCATATAGGCGAGTTCCTTGAGCTTGAGCGCCCCCTCGAGGGCAACCGGATACCCCACATGCCGCCCCAGGAAGAGCACGGTGTTCTTGTGGGCAAGTGACCGTGCCAGCTCCCGCACCGGCTCCATGGTCTCCAGGACCCGCTCGACCTCACCGCCGATCTTCGCCAGGTCCCGCACCACCGCGTGGATCTCGTCGCCCCACTTGGTGCCGCGCACCTGCCCCAGATACAGCGCGACCAGATAGCAGGCCACGAGCTGCGTCAGGAAGGCCTTCGTCGAGGCGACCGCGACCTCCGGCCCGGCGTGCGTGTACAGCACGGCGTCCGACTCCCGTGGAATGGTCGACCCGTTGGTGTTGCAGATCGCCAGGACCCGCGCCCCCTGCTCACGGGCGTGCCGGAGCGCCATGAGCGTGTCCATGGTCTCGCCGGACTGGGAGATGGCGATGACCAGCGTCTGCTGATCGAGGATCGGGTCCCGGTAGCGGAACTCGCTCGCCAGCTCCACCTCGCACGGAATCCGCGTCCAGTGCTCGATGGCGTACTTGGCGATCAACCCGGCGTGAAAGGCTGTACCGCAGGCGACGATGACGACCTTGTCGACCTCCCGCAGCTCGAAGGCGCTGATGCGGACCTCGTCCAGCGTCAGGGAGCCGGCGGCGTCGATGCGCCCCAGCAACGTATCGGCGACCGCTTTGGGCTGCTCGGCGATCTCCTTGAGCATGAAATAGTCATAGCCCCCCTTTTCCGCGGCGGCGGCATCCCAGTCGACGCGATACGACCGCACCTGCGCCGGCCGCCCGTCGAACCCGGTGACGGTCACCCCGTCCCGCCGCAGCTCGACGACCTGGTCCTGACCCAACTCGATCGCCGACCGCGTATGGGCGATGAACGCGGCCACGTCCGAGGCGAGAAAGGCCTCACCTTCCCCAACGCCCACCACCAGTGGCGAGTTCCGTCGCGCCCCGACCACCACATCGGGCTCATCGGCATGCACCGCGACCAGGGTGAAGGCCCCCTCCAGCCGTCGGCACACGAGCCGCATGGCCTCGGCGAGGTCGGCCGTCGCCGAGAACTCCTCGGCGAGCAGGTGGGCGACCACCTCGGTGTCCGTCTCGGAGGCCAGCTCGTGCCCCCGCTCCTCCAACTCGGCCCGCAGCCCGGCGAAGTTCTCGATGATCCCGTTGTGCACGACGGCAACGCGCCCGGCGTTGTCGAGATGCGGGTGTGCGTTCGCATCCGTGGGTCCCCCGTGCGTGGCCCACCGCGTATGCCCGATCCCGGTGTTCCCTGTCGGCAGCGGCCGCTCCGTCAGCTCCTTCTCCAGATTGACGAGCTTGCCCGCCTTCTTCGCGGCCGCCAGCCCCCCGTCCGCCAGGACGGCGACGCCCGCCGAGTCATACCCCCGGTACTCCAGCCGCTTCAGTCCGGCCGTGACAATCTCCAGCGCCGACTGCGACCCCACGTATCCCACGATTCCGCACATGCGCGGCAGCCTACGGTCCGATCGTCGCCGAATTCGCCCCCGAACACCGCGCCGCCTGCCCGAATTCGGAAATTCCCACGGGGGTACGAGGGCCTCGGTCCGCATCGGTCCGCACGCCCCGCAGGCCGGCTCACGTCTTGGCCCGATAGGCCCGCATGGCCACCGGATAGAACACCACAGCGATCCCCGCAGCCCACACCAACGACCACAGCACCGGCTCCGCCACAGGCCCACCCAGCAGCAATCCCCGGAACGCGTCCGACAGATGCGTCACCGGATTGACGTCGCTCCACGCCTGAAGCCACCCCGGCATGGTGTCCACCATGACGAAGGCGCTGCTGGTGAAGGTGATCGGGAAGATGATCGTGAACGCGAAGGCCTGCACCTTCTCCGCGTCCCCGGCCAGCATCCCGATGAGCACCGCGCTCCACGACACCGCCGCGGCGAAGACGACCACCAGCAGCATCCCGAGCAGCAGTCCGTCCAGTCCCCCGGTGATCCGGAAGCCGAGCAGCAGGCCGAGGCCGATCATCAGCAGCATCGCCCAGACGTGCTTGGCGAGGTCCGCGGTGATGCGGCCGATGAGCGGGGCGGAGCGGGCTATCGGCAGGCTGCGCAGGCGGTCGAAGACACCCTTGGTGAGGTCGGTGTTGAGCGCCATGGCCGTGTACATGGTCATGAACAGGGTGTTCTGGACGATGATCCCGGGCAGCGCGTACTTCAGGTACGCCTCGGGCGATCCGGCCATCTGCCCGCCCAGCACATAGGTGAAGAGGAACACGAACATGATGGGCGTGATGCTGTAGTCGACCAGCTCCAGCGGGTTGTGCTTGACCGCGACGAGGCTGCGCCAGGCCATCGTGAAGGTCTGGCGGAGTCCGTCGAGCGGTCGGACGCGGCCCGACTTGGTGACCGGTGCCGTGATGGTCGTGGCGGTGGCAGTCATGGCCGCATCACCGCCTTTTGCAGCTCGGAGTCCCCGTCCGCGTCCCCGTCCCGGACGGTCGCACCGCCATTACCCTGGGGGTCGCCTGGTTCGGCGCGGTGGCCGGTCAGGGCGAGGAAGACCTCGTCGAGCGAGGAGCGGCGCAGCGCGAGCTCGCCGACCGCGATCCCCTCGCGGTCGAGGGTGCGCACGACGGCCGGCATCAGCTCGGGGTCCTTCACCGGCGCGGTGATCGTCTCGCCCTCGATCCGGGCCTCCGGCCCCGCGGCCCCGGCCACCAGCACATGCGCCCGCGCGAGATCCCGCTCCGCGACCGGCCGCAGCTCCAGCACTTGCCCTCCGACCTGCGACTTCAGCTGGTCCGGGGTGCCCTCGGCGATCACCCGCCCCTTGTCGATCACCACGATGTCGTCGGCGAGCACATCGGCCTCGTTCAGATACTGCGTGGTCAGCAGCGCCGTCGCCCCGTCGGCGACCAGGCCCCGCAGCAGGTCCCACAGCTCACCGCGGCTGTGCGGGTCGAGGCCGGTGGTCGGCTCGTCCAGGAAGAGGATGCTGGGCCGGCCCACGAGGCTGGCGGCGAGGTCCAGACGCCTGCGCATACCACCGGAGAAGGTCTTCACGGCCCGCCCGGCCGCGTCCGTCAGCTGAAAGCGCTCCAGCAGCTCACGCGCTCGGGCCCGGGCGTCCCGCCGGGACAGTCCGAGCAGCCGGCCGATGAGCAGCAGGTTCTCCGTGCCGGTCAGGTTCTCGTCGACCGCCGCGTACTGCCCGGTCAGCCCGACCATGGCGCGGACGACCCCGGCCTCGCGGACCACGTCGTGCCCGGCCACCTGCGCCCTGCCGCCGTCGGGCCGGAGCAGCGTCGCGAAGATCCGCACCGCGGTCGTCTTCCCCGCGCCGTTGGGCCCCAGCAGTCCGAGCACCGTGCCTCTACGGGCCCCCAGATCGACCCCGGCCAGCGCCTCGGTGTCCTTGAACCGCTTGACCAGGCCTTGCGCCTCGATCGCATACGTCGTCATGGTCACCCCTCGTCACCCCTCGAGGTCGTGGACCCGGACCGGGCCCACCTCTCCCACAACTGTGACGCACGGCACTGACATTCCCCGCCTTGCCCAGATTTGCCCGGGTTTCCAGCGGAAGCCGTAGGTTTCTCCAAAAGGTCGCTGGGTGACGGATCCCACCTCACCGTCCGTTCGTACTCCCGTAACAATGGACTGTGATCTCTCCGGTCTCCTCGATGCCCCGGAGCGCCCACCGGCCCAGGCCGGAGGCGACTCCCTACGTCGACCTCACCCGCTCCGAGTGGAGCGCGCTGCGCGACAAGACCCCGCTGCCGCTCACCGCGGAGGAGGTCGAGAAGCTGCGCGGTCTGGGCGACGTCATCGACCTCGACGAGGTCCGTGACATCTACCTCCCGCTCTCCCGCCTCCTCAATCTCTACGTGGGCGCCACCGACGGCCTGCGCGGCGCCCTGAACACCTTCCTCGGCGAACAGGGCTCCCAGTCCGGCACCCCGTTCGTCATAGGGGTCGCCGGCTCGGTCGCCGTAGGAAAGTCCACGGTCGCCCGTCTCCTCCAGGCCCTGCTCTCCCGCTGGCCCGAGCACCCGCGCGTCGAGCTGGTCACCACCGACGGCTTCCTGCTCCCCACCAAGGAGCTCCAGGCCCGCGGCCTGATGTCGCGGAAAGGTTTCCCCGAGTCCTACGACCGCCGCGCCCTGACCCGTTTCGTCGCCGACATCAAGGCCGGCAAGGACGAGGTCACGGCACCCGTCTACTCCCACCTGATCTACGACCGCGTCCCGGACCAGCGGCTCACCGTCCGCCGCCCCGACATCCTGATCGTCGAGGGCCTGAACGTCCTCCAGCCCGCCCTCCCCGGCAAGGACGGCCGCACCCGGGTCGGCCTCGCCGACTACTTCGACTTCAGCGTGTACGTCGACGCGCGCACCGAGGACATCGAGCACTGGTACCTCAACCGCTTCAAGCGGCTGCGCGAGACAGCCTTCCAGAACCCCTCCTCGTACTTCCGCAAGTACACCCAGGTGTCCGAGGAGGAGGCCCTCGACTACGCCCGCACGATGTGGCGCACCATCAACAAGCCCAACCTGGTCGAGAACATCGCCCCCACCCGCGGCCGGGCCACCCTGGTCGTCCGCAAGGGCCCGGACCACAAGGTCCAGCGGCTGAGCCTGCGCAAGCTGTGACGGCTACGCTGCCCCCATGCTCCACCTCCGCCTGATCACACCGTCCGACAAGACCGACGACGTGGTCCGCCTGATCGAGAAGACGGTGGGGACGGCCCATGTCGCCGTCGTGCCCGGCGCCGCCCGCAACCCCGTCGGGGACCTGGTGCTGTGCGACGTGGCACGTGAGGCGGGCGACGAACTCCTCACCAGCCTCCAGCAGTTGGGCATCGAGGAGTGCGGCTCCATCGCCGTGGAGAACATCGACCTGTCGCTGTCCAAGCGGGCCGACAAGGCCGAGGCGGAGGCCCCCGGCGAGAGCGCTGACGCGGTGCTCTGGGAGCACCTGGCGGACGCCACGCACGAGGAGTCGACGCTCTCCGTCACCTACCTCGCCTTCATCACGCTCGCCACGATGATCGCGGCCTGCGGTGTGGTCCTCGACAACGCGATCCTGATCGTGGGCGCGATGGCGGTCGGCCCGGAGTTCGGCCCGCTGGCCGGCATCTGCACGGCGATCGTGCAGCGGGCACCGCGGCTGGCACTGCGCTCGCTGATCGCGCTGCTGGTGGGCTTCGCGGTGGCGATGGCGGTGACATTGGGCTTCAGCTACTTCATGGACGCCGTCGGCCTGTTCACCGAGGCCAAGCTGGAGGCCGAGCGGCCCAACACCGGCTTCATCTACGCGCCCGACTGGTTCTCCTTCGTCGTGGCGGTCCTGGCCGGCGCCGCCGGCACCCTCTCCCTGACGTCCGCCAAGTCCGGTGCCCTGGTCGGAGTCGCCATTTCGGTGACGACGGTCCCGGCCGCCGCCAACGCGGCCGTCGCCCTGATCTACGACGATGCCAGGCAGACCTGGCTCTCGACAGGCCAGCTGCTCCTGAACCTCCTGGGCATCATCCTGGCCGGCACACTCACGCTGCTCGCCCAGAAGTGGTTCTGGGACAGGCAACGCCAACGCCGCCACGCCCTGCGGGACAGCGCCCCGTAAGGGGCGCGGGCTGTGTCGATATGCGGCCCCGCCGCGCGGGCGCGACAAGCCACAACGAACCGGCAGCCCGCAACGGAGCAGAAGTCCCCGCCCCTACCCGGAAAGAACCACTACCCCAGCGCAGACTTCACCGCATCGGCCAACCGCCCCGCCACAGACCGCGCCTGGTCGATGTCCGCGGCCTCGACCATCACCCGCACCAGCGGCTCGGTCCCGGACGGCCGGAGCAACACCCGCCCCGTGGACCCCAGTTCCCGCTCAGCCTCGGCAACGGCAGCCGCAAGGTCGGCCGAGTCCCCGACCCGGGACCGGTCCACGTCCGGCACGTTGATCAGCACCTGCGGCAACCGCTCCATCACACCGGCGAGATCCCGCAGCGTACGCCCGGTCTGCGCGACCCGAGCCGCCAGCAACAGCCCGGTCAGCGTGCCGTCACCGGTCGTCGCGTGATCGAGGATGATCACATGCCCGGACTGCTCGCCGCCGAGGGCGTACCCGTGCTGCTTCATCTCCTCCAGCACATACCGGTCACCGACGGCTGTCTGCACCAGCTTGAGCCCCTCGCGCTCCAGCGCCAGCTTGAAGCCGAGGTTGGACATGACGGTCGCCACCACGGTCCCGGCACGCAGCACCGACCGCTCCCGCATGTCCAGCGCGAGCACGGCGAGGATCTGGTCGCCGTCCACTTCCTCGCCGGTGTGGTCCACGGCGAGGCAGCGGTCGGCGTCACCGTCGTGGGCGATCCCGAGGGCGGCACCGTGTTCGACGACGGCGGCCTTCAGCTTGTCCAGATGAGTGGATCCACACCCGTCGTTGATGTTGAGCCCGTCGGGCTCGGCGCCGATGGTCACGACCTCGGCCCCGGCCCGCGTGAACGCCTCCGGCGAGACACCCGCCGCGGCGCCGTGCGCCTCGTCGAGGACGATCTTCAGCCCGTCCAGCCGGTTGGGCACGGCGCCGAGCAGGTGGGCGACGTACTCCTCGAACCCCTCGTCGTACGACCGCACGCGCCCGACCGCCGCACCCGTCGGCCGCTCCCACGGCTCACCGTGCCGGTGCTCGTCGTAGACGGTCTCGATACGGTCCTCCAGCTCGTCGGCGAGCTTGTGGCCGCCGCGGGCGAAGAACTTGATGCCGTTGTCGGGCATGGCGTTGTGGCTGGCGGAGAGCATGACGCCGAGGTCGGCGCCGAGCGAGCCCGTCAGAAACGCCACCGCGGGCGTCGGCAGCACGCCGACCCGCAGTACGTCGACGCCCGCGCTCGCCAGGCCGGCCACCACGGCGGCCTCCAGGAACTCCCCGGACGCGCGCGGGTCCCGCCCGACCACCGCCGTCGGCCGGTGGCCCTCGAAGGTGCCCGCCTCGGCCAGTACGTGCGCTGCCGCCACGGACAGACCGAGCGCCATCTCGGCCGTCAGATCCGCGTTGGCGACGCCTCGCACGCCGTCCGTGCCGAAGAGTCGTCCCACTTGTCCTCCTGAGGAAACTTCAGATCCGGTAGCGGATCCGGCCCGCGGTCTGCGGCCGGCGGCTCCCGCTTCCCGGCATTCCATGCCTGGGGCATCGGATCACACAAGCCTTTGAACGTCTTGTGCCGTTATACGCCCGAGCCCGTGGATAAAACGAACGCCCCGGCGGCACTGTGCGTGCCGCCGGGGCGTTCGGAGTACCGGAGTACGAGCAGAGGCAGCCTGCGCTTAGCGCTTGCTGTACTGCGGGGCCTTGCGGGCCTTCTTCAGACCGGCCTTCTTGCGCTCGACCGCACGGTCGTCGCGCTTGAGGAAGCCGGCCTTCTTCAGCGGGCCGCGGTTGTTGTCGACGTCGGCCTCGTTCAGCGCACGGGCGACACCGAGACGGAGCGCACCGGCCTGACCGGAGACACCGCCACCGGCGATGCGGGCGACGACGTCGTAGCGACCCTCGAGCTCAAGAACCTTGAACGGCTCGTTGACCTCCTGCTGGTGCACCTTGTTCGGGAAGTAGTCCTCGAGCGTCCGCCCGTTGATCTTCCACTTGCCGGTGCCCGGCACGATGCGAACGCGCGCGATGGCGTTCTTACGGCGACCCAGGCCGGCGGCGGGCTGGGGCTCACCGAAGCGCGAGGCGAGGGACTCGGAGGTGTACTCACCCTCCACCGGAACCTCGGACTCGGTGGTGTAGCTGTCGATGTCAAGCTCTTCGAGCGGCTGCTCGGCAGTGGTCTCGGCCACGATTCTCCTCAGATTCTCTTCTGGCTTAGGGGGTGGCCGGACTTACTGCGCGACCTGGGTGATCTCGTACGGCTGCGGCTGCTGCGCGCCGTGCGGGTGCTGGTCACCCTTGTAGACCTTCAGCTTCGAGAGCATCTGACGGCCCAGCGTGTTCTTGGGGAGCATGCCCTTGACGGCCTTCTCGATGGCCTTCTCGGGGTTCTTGTCGAGGAGCTCGTCGTAACGGACGGAGCGCAGACCACCCGGGTAGCCGGAGTGGCGGTACGCCATCTTCTGGGTCCGCTTGTTGCCGGAGAGGTGCACCTTGTCGGCGTTGATGATGATGACGAAGTCACCGGTGTCGACGTGGGGCGCGTAGATCGGCTTGTGCTTGCCCCGCAGGATGGAGGCGGCGGTGCTGGCGAGACGACCCAGGACGACGTCCTGAGCGTCAATGACGTGCCACTGGCGCGTCACATCGCCGGGCTTGGGGCTGTACGTACGCACGGTTCGTAGCCTTCGCTTCGAGTGAATGGTCCTGAACAGGTCACCGAAACGATCACGACAGCCTGGACCGCACTGCGGCGACGCATACCGCGTACGTGGGGTCGCTGGTCATCGGCCCGGTGGACCGGTGTAAGGGCCCGTCCCGTGAGAATGAGCAAGCCAATACACAACGAACATGCAGGATACCTGCGGCGCCACGGCCGGGTCAAAATGGCCGGGCGCGGCTGACCCCGCTGTCCGCTCACCAGCGTAAACGGTCCGCTGGAGGACTGGGGCCCCGGACCAGCACCGGTGGGCGATGCGCAGCGCTCACTCCCCCGCCCCGGGGGGCCACCCCTCGGCCGACCGAGTCGGGTGGCGCGTGGACGAGGCCCGGGGGTCCGGGGGCGGAGCCCCCAGCGGGGTCGAAGGGGTGGAGTCCCTGGAGGACGGGACGGGTAGGGGTGGCGGGGGCGAGGAAACGCCTCGCCGGCAATGGACGGCCAACGTGACCGCGCTCGCACACAACGTCACCGCGTCCCGGAACGCCCGCCGCTGAACCGTCTCCAGATACGGCCAGCTCACCCCGGGCAGCTGCGGCACCAGCGCCAGCCAGAACCACGGCCCCCGAGCCACCGCCCCCGCACACGGCAGCCCCGCCATCGGCAGGAACACCGCCGCGAACGCCGCCGGATGCGAACCGGACACCTCCGTGGCGGCATGACTCACCGCGCCGCCGCCCAACGCGGCGA
>NZ_JAGMUL010000003.1 GCF_019049285.1 Streptomyces sp. AC550_RSS872 | reverse complement strand
GACGGCCAGAGCCCCCTCCCGACTCCCCCGCCCTTCATGCCCCCGGAAGCTACACGCTTGTTCGACGTTGCGCTCCCCCTACCGGTGAGAAGTGCCCCGGAACGACGGATTTTCTGGCTTTCCCCGCATTCGAGGAACCATGAGACGGTACGCGAACGGCCCCGCTCCTGAACAGGAACGGGGCCACTCTCACGACCACGGGGAACGCCCGGCAGCTCAGCCCTGCGCGCCGAAGGCGACCACATGCACCTTCCGGGTATCCGTACTCGTCAACTCACTCGCGTACACGGCGGACATGTACAGATGCCCCTGCGAGTAGATGATCTCGGAGTACTGCGGAGACAACCGCGTCTCCACATCCCGCACCGACCTCGACGCCGGGTTCTCCAGCAGCTTCGTCTCCTTGAACGTGCCACCGTCGATGCTGACGATCTGCCCGCCCTTGTCGTACGGCGGCCGCTTGTACGCGATCACGTTGCCCCCGTCCATCCGCAACGGCGTCATCGTGTACCGGTCACCCGCGTCCGCACGCTGCCCGGTCTGCTTGCCGGTGGCCAGGTCGAAGGCGACGATCTCGTTGGTCATGCCGTACGAGCCACGGCTGCCGTCGTGCTGCTTGGTCTCGACGTAGAGCCGGTCGTTGCCCACCACGACGCCCTTGCACTGCTCGATCGTGGTGACCCCGGAGCAGCGGGCCTCGAACTGGTCGCTCGGCACGGAGATACGGATGCGCAGCTTGCCGGTCTTGTTGTCGATCGAGAAGACGTCCGAGATACCGACGGCATCCGTGTCCCCGACCTCCGCCGCGACGACGAGGGGCTCGGTGGAGACCACGCTCGCGTACTCGACGCCCTCGGCCATCTTGTACTCGGAGATCACTCCGCCGGACTTCGGATCGATGGTCAGGATGTGCAGCTGAGGCTGCTGGTAGGAGCCGCACTTGCGGACCGTGACCAGCTTCTCGCCCCCGGCGTACCCGAGGTCGTAGCAGCCGTCGTCGGCCTTCGGCACCCACAGCTGCTTGCCGGACTCGATGTCGAAGGCGGTGCCGCCGCTCGTGCCGCCGGCCGCGACGGTGTCCCCGCTGACGGTGACGTTGTCGAAGCGAATCGGTGACCCGTCCACCTCGGTGTGCTTCGTCCACAGCTTCTTGCCGGCGTCGAGGTCGATCGCCGCGACCTCGCTACAGCCGTACGAGGGCTTGTCCTTGGTCGGCTTCCCGGGCTGGAACGCGACGGCCGTGAGGTTGTCGTCGTTGACGTGCTTGCTGGCCTGGCAGACCGGTCCGGGCAGCGGGATGGTCCAGAGCTTGGTGCCCTTGTCGGGGTCGTAGCCGACGATCTCGGAGACGCCGCTCTTGACGTACGCCTTGTCGGTCAGCCACGAGCCGGACACGACGACGCTGGTGTCGTCCTCGACCTTGGGCGCGGGGACCTGGAAGAGGACGGAGGAGTTGGTGTCGGAGGGCACCTTCTCGGTGCCGTCGGGGGTGTCGCCGCCCGCACCGCCGCCCTCGCCGTCGGACCCGCCACTGGTGCCGCCGCTGGAACTGGCGGTGTCGTCCTTGCCGGCGTCACCGGACTTGGCGTACCACACGCCACCGCCGATGATCAGCGCGATCACCACGACGGCCGCGGCCACGATGACGGCCAGCTGCGAGCTGGACCTGCCACCGCCGCCCCCGGGCCCGGTGGCCTGGGGGTGCATCGGCACGGTCTGCTGCGGATAGCCGTAGCCGGGCGGCTGCGGCTGACCGTACGGGGCCTGGGGCTGCCCGTACGGGGCTTGCTGCTGGCCGTAGGGGTTCTGCGGCTGGCCGTACGGAGCGGGCGGCTGCTGGCCGGGGTAGCCGTACCCGCTCGGAGGGGTCTGCGGGGCTTGGGGCGCCTGGGGATAGCCGTAACCGGACGGCGGGCCCTGGGGCGGCGGGGTCTGGGGCGGGCCCTGTGGCGGCGGCGGGGTCTGGGGGGCGCCGAAGCCGCCGCTCCCCGGCTGCTGGGGCGGCTGGCCCTGTGGCGGGCCGAAGCCGCCCTGCGAGGGCTGGTTCGGCGGTGGGGGCGGCGGCTGCGTCATGGCGTGGGTACCTCAGGGGAGGGGGACGAAAGGGGCGGCGGCGAAGGGGAGGCCCGGCGCACGCCTCACTTGCCGAAGGCGAGGATCATCTTCTCCTTGGCGGCGTCGTTGCCGTTCAGCCGCGTGCTGGACAGGTAGAAGCGCCCGTCGGCCCAGTCGAACGCCTTCGTGAAGAAGCCCCGCTCGACGTCCGACGCACTCGCCGGGTTCTGGAGCAGCTTGGTCGGCTGGGGGCTGCCGCCGCCGACCGGGATGGACACGACCTGGCCGCCCGCGTCGTACGACGGCTCGACGTAGGCGATGAGCTTGCCGTCCTCGACCTTGATCGGCAGCATCGACTCATTCGCCGGGGACTTCACGCGCCACTTCTCCTTGCCGTTGGCGAGGTTGACCGCGACGATCTCGTTCGCGCTGGTCGTCGCCTTGGTCGGCAGGTAGAGCGTGTCGGCGTCGACGGCCACACCGGTGCAGCCCTGGAGGTCACGCTGGAGGATGGCAAAGCCGCACTGGGCGCCGATCTCCAGGGCGACGTCGACCTGCGAGCGGCGCTTGCCGTCGGGACCGAAGGTGGAGATGTTCCACTGCTTCTTGTCCTTGTTGGTGCTGTAGATGACCAGCGGGTCGACGGAGAAGACGCGCGAGACCTTCCAGCCCGGGGCGAACTCCCAGGTCCACTTGGCCTTCCCGGTCGCCGGGTCGAGCTCCTGTACCTCGTCGTGCTCGTTGCTGCGGCTGGCGTTGCAGCCCGCCACGGCGATGAGCTTCTTGCCGCCCGCGAAGGAGTCCGGGAAGCACGCGTCGCCGTACCTCTTCTTGTCCCACAGCTTCTCGCCGCTGTTGACGTCGTACGCGGTGCCGGACTGCGAGCGGCCCACCATCAGTGTCTTGCCGGTGATGGACAGTTCGACGTCGAGCGTGCTGTCGAACAGCGCGCCGTTGGCGACCGAGGCCTTCCAGCCCTTGGCGCCGGTGTTGAGGTCGATCTGCTGGAGCTGGTTGCACTTGGCGCGGTCACTGCTGCCGCTCATGTACGCGACGACGATCTTGTCGTCGGAGGACTTCTCAGGGGTGACCGCGCAGATCTTCTCGGGGAAGGCGATCGGGTCCCAAGTGGCTTCGCCGTCACCGACGTTGTAGGCGAAGACCTGCTTGTACGCGGCCTTCACCGCGGCCTTGTCGGTGATCCACATGCCGGGGGCGTCGGCGCCCGAGCCGGGCGCGTCGGGCGCTTCCTTGTACCAGAGCACCTTCGAGTCGCCGGCCTCACGGCCTCCGTTGAGGTTCTCCGGGTCGGCGCCGCCACCGCCGCCGCCGTTGTCGGGGCCGTCGGTCGGGGACTCGGTGTTCTTCGAGTCGCCGCTCTCCTGGGCGATCGGCTTCTTCGGGTCGTCGTCGCCGCCGCGGGTCACCGCGAACACGGTGCCGCCGATGAGGGCCAGCGCCGCGACCGCGGCACCGACGGCGAGAGCGGGCTTGCCCTTGAAGGGGTTGCGCGAGCCGGGCTGCGGGGCGCCCGGGTACTGCGGCTGGGGCGGGTAGCCGTAACCCTGGGCGGGCTGCTGACCGTAGGGCCCGGGCTGCTGCGGCGGTTGGCCGTACGGGCCGGGCTGCTGCGGCGGTTGGCCGTACGGCCCCGGCTGCTGCGGCGGTTGGCCGTACGGGCCGGGCTGCTGCGGGTAGCCGTAGCCGGGCTGCGGGGCACCGGGCGGCGGGCCCTGCGGGGGCGGCGGCGTCTGGGGCGGACCCTGCGGCGGGGGCGGCGCCTGCGGGGCGTCCTGCGGGGGCTGCGGTGCGCCGAAGCCACCCTGCCGCGGGTCCTGCGGTGCGCCGAAGCCGCCCTGGGGCGGCTGGTTGGGCGGCTGGCTCATGAGCGGTTCCCCCTTGTGACCGGTGTGGTGCCACGTCCTGTGCCGTCGCGTTTCCGCCACACCAGCGGTTCTCAGACTGTTCTCAGACGGCTCTTTCTATCACCCGCCGCCGACACCCCACCGGCCCGCATCACCCCCTGTTCCCAAGGGAGAACCGCCCCGTGATGCCCCCGTTATCCGCCTTCACGCCCCCTTCACCAGAGGGCGCGCAGCGCCCCTGGTGAGGGGCGCGGGGCTCTGTTCAATATGCGGCCAACGCCGCGTGGGCGCGACAAGCCACAACAAAGCCGCAGCCGACAACCAACACCCAGCGGCACCCCCGTAGTCGCCCCCTGACCGCTACGCGTCCTCGGCGAGCTCCAACCACCGCATCTCCAGCTCATCCCGCTGCCCCGCCAAGTCCCGCAACTCCGCGTCGAGTTCGGCGACCTTCGCAAAGTCCGTTGCGTTCTCGGCGATCCGCGCATGCAGCGTGGTCTCCCGCTCGGAGAGCTTGTCGAGTTGCCGCTCGATCCGCTGCAACTCCTTCTTCGCGGCCCGCACATCCGCCGCGCTCTTCTCCGGTACGGCCTTCTCCGCCCCCGGACCGGAGGTCGCGGCGGCGGCGACCTGGGCCTCCATACGGTGACGGCGCTCCAGGTACTCGTCGATGCCGCGCGGCAGCATCCGCAGCGTGGCGTCGCCGAGCAGCGCGAACACCCGGTCCGTGGTGCGCTCGATGAAGAACCGGTCGTGGGAGATGACGATCATCGAGCCCGGCCAGCCGTCGAGGACATCCTCCAGCTGGGTGAGGGTCTCGATGTCGAGGTCGTTGGTGGGCTCGTCGAGGAAGAGGACGTTGGGCTCGTCCATGAGCAGGCGTAGCAGCTGGAGCCGCCGCCGCTCACCGCCCGACAGGTCCCCGACCGGCGTCCACTGCTTCTCGTTGCCGAACCCGAACGTCTCGCACAGCTGCCCGGCGGTCATCTCGCGCCCCTTGCCGAGGTCGACGCGCTCGCGCACCGCCTGGACGGCTTCCAGCACCCGCCAGTTCGGGTCGAGTTCGTCGACCTCCTGGGAGAGGTAGGCGAGCTTGACGGTCTTGCCGACGGCGATCCGCCCACCGGTGGGCTGGGTCTCGCCGTCCGTCCGCGCGGCGACGGCCATCGCCCGCAGGAGGGACGTCTTGCCGGCCCCGTTGACGCCGACGAGGCCGATCCGGTCGCCGGGGCCGAGCTGCCATGTCACGTGCTTGAGCAGCACCTTGGGGCCGGCCTGGACGGTGATGTCCTCCAGGTCGAAGACGGTCTTGCCGAGCCGGGAGGAGGCGAACTTCATCAGCTCGCTGCTGTCCCGGGGCGGCGGTACGTCCTTGATGAGCTCGTTGGCGGCCTCGACCCGGAAGCGCGGCTTGGACGTCCGCGCGGGGGCGCCGCGCCGCAGCCAGGCGAGCTCCTTGCGGACCAGGTTCTGCCGCTTGACCTCTTCGGTGGCGGCGATGCGCTCGCGCTCGGCGCGGGCGAAGACGTAGTCGGAGTAGCCGCCCTCGTACTCGTAGACGGCGCCCTTCTGCACGTCCCACATGCGCGTGCAGACCTGGTCGAGGAACCAGCGGTCGTGGGTGACGCAGACGAGGCCGGAGCGCCGCTCGCGCAGATGCTGGGCGAGCCAGGCGATGCCCTCGACGTCGAGGTGGTTGGTGGGCTCGTCGAGGACGATCAGGTCCTGCTCCTCGATGAGGAGCTTGGCGAGCGCGATCCGCCGGCGCTCGCCGCCGGACAGCGGACCGATGACGGTGTCGAGGCCCTGCGGGAAGCCGGGCAGGTCGAGACCGCCGAAGAGGCCGGTCAGTACGTCCCTGACCTTCGCGTTCCCGGCCCACTCGTGGTCGGCCATGTCCCGGATGACCTCGTGCCGGACGGTGGCCTCGGGGTCGAGCGAGTCGTGCTGGGTGAGTACGCCGAGGCGCAGTCCGCCGGAGTGCGTGACCCGGCCGGTGTCGGCCTCCTCCAGCTTGGCCAGCATCCGGATCAGGGTCGTCTTGCCGTCGCCGTTGCGCCCGACGACACCGATGCGGTCCCCCTCGGAGACGCCGAGCGACACACCGTCGAGCAGGGCACGGGTGCCGTACACCTTGCTGACGTTCTCGACATTGACCAGGTTGACGGCCATTTCTCTCCTGCCCAGGGGGACGATCGACCCTCCAGGGTAGTCGCGCCCACCGACAGCCCCGCACCGCAGCGATGTCCGGGCACAGGTGCGCCCCGGGGATCCCCCGTGTCCCCGGGACGCACCCGCGTGCTCGGCGTCAGCGGCCGGCGGCCGCCGCGCGGACCTCGCCGAGGAGGTCGTACATGATCTGGCCGGGGCACTCGGTGGCGAAGTAGTCGCGGTGACCGCCGACCGTGTTCGTGTCCTTCTGCGCGCCGTTGACGGGGTTGGTGTAAGTCACCCTCGCCTGCGGGTCCAGGCCCTTGAACCGGGAGATCACCTTGATCAGCCGGATCAGGGACGCCTTGGCCGCGTCCGTGGGGGGGCTGCTGGCCGAGGGTGCCGAGCAGGGCGATGCCGAGGGCGCCGGAGTTGTAGCCCACGGAGTGGAAGCCGGTGACGAGGTCGCCGTCCGGGTTGAAGGCCGGGATGCCGTCGTCGCCGGAGTAGCGGCCCTCGTAGACGTTGCCGGCCTCGTCGATGAGGAAGTGGTAGCCGATGTCGCCCCAGTCGTTGGTGATCGCGTGCATCTCGTAGATCGCGCGCACCGTCGCGGCCGGGTCGGGATCGTCGTTCGGCGTCGCGGTGTGGTGGACCGTGATGATCTGGAGCGGGTAGTACTTCTCGGGCGAGTTGACCTTGCCGTCCTTGTACCGCTTGGACTCGTCGGCGCCCCAGGCCGGCCGCGAGAGGTAGCGCACGCCACGCACGCGCGTGGGCTCGCTCGGCACCTGGAAGGTGCGGCCGGGGCCGTCGGTGGTGTCGATCGCCAGCGAGAGCACGGCGTCGATGCCGGTCGACGCCTTCACCTCGTACGCGGTGGCGTTCCGGGCGGCGACCAGGGCCGTGCCGCCGTCCTAGACGTTCGCGCAGCCGCTCTTGAGGGGCTGCCAGTCGCCGTCCGCGAGCCGGATGGCGGCGCCCCCTTTCGCGCCGGACCAGCGCACCCCGACGTAGGAGGCGGCGAAGGCGGTGGTGGCCGTGCCGGTGCCGGTGCCGGTGGCGGCCTCGGTCCGGGTGGCGGGGAACTTCTCCGGCGTCGTACCGGAATCGCCGGAGCCGGACGCGGAGTTGTCGCTCTCGCCGGAGTCGGTGGCCGCGAACACCATCGGCGTGATCGCGGCTCCGGCGGCCACGGCACCGCCCGCGGCGATCATGCCGCGACGGGACAGCGAGCGCTTTCTGCGGTGGGACGACTGGGCGGGGGTGGGGGATTCGGACACGGATGTGTCCCCTTCCGGAAGTGCACTTGACGGTGAGGGGCCGGGCACGGGACCCACACGGCCCGGCAGTTGAAACGTCAAGCGACCCTAACGGTCCCGCCCGCCCCAGGTGTACTGCGAGCGCAGTGCATTCATGTGGAGATCGGGCGAAGAACGCCTACTTGTGAGTACGGCGTCACGCTCCGGTGCTCCGCACGACCGTGGCGCCCGGCGCGGGCCCCGACGCCGTGCGCACCGCGCGGCACGTGCCGGACGCCCGCAGGGTCTCGGCCACGTTCGCCGCCGACTCGGGGTCCCGGGCGAGGAACGCCGTGGTCGGGCCCGAGCCGGAGACCAGCGCGGTGAGCGCACCGGCGGCGCGGCCCGCGGCGAGAGTGTCGGCGAGCTCCGGGAAGAGGGAGAGGGCGGCGGGCTGGAGGTCGTTGGAGACGGCGGCGGCGAGCGCGTCGGGGTCGCCCTTCGCGAGGGCGTCGAGGAGCGGCTGGGAGGCGACGGGCTCGGGGATGACGGTGTCTTCGCCGAGCCGGTCGAACTCACGGAAGACGGCGGGCGTGGACAGCCCTCGCTCGGCCATCGCGAACACCCAGTGGAAGGTGCCGCCCACGTCGAGCACGCGCAGCTTCTCGCCCCGCCCGGTGCCGAGGGCCGCGCCGCCCACCAGGCTGAACGGCACGTCGCTGCCCAACTCGGCGCAGATGTCGAGAAGTTCCTCACGGGAGGCGCCCGTACCCCACAGCGCGTCGCAGGCGAGCAGCGCGCCCGCGCCGTCCGCGCTGCCGCCCGCCATGCCGCCGGCGACCGGGATGTCCTTGGCGATGTGCAGGTGTACGTCGGGCGTACGGCCGTACCGCGCGGCGAGCGCCTCGGCCGCGCGGGCGGCGAGGTTCGTGCGGTCGAGCGGGACCTGGTCGGCGTCGGGGCCGTCACAGGTGACGCGCAGGCCGTCGGGCGACGGGGTCACGGTGACCTCGTCGTAGAGGCCGACGGCCAGGAAGACGTTGGCCAGGTCGTGGAAGCCGTCGGGGCGGGCGGCGCCGACCGCGAGCTGGACGTTGACCTTGGCGGGGACACGGACGGCGACGCTCGCGCTCACTTACTCGGACTCCTCGTGCTGGACGGCGGACCGCGTCGGCCCGGTGTGCTGCTCCGCCGACTCGGCGCCGGACTCCCGCGACCGGACGGCGGACTCGACCGACCCGGCGCCGGACTCCCGCGACCCGACGGCGGACTCGACCGACCCGGCGCCGGACTCCCGCGACCCGACGGCGGACTCGACCGACCCGGCGCCGGACTCCCGCGGCCGGACGGCGGACTCGACCGACCCGGCGCCGGACTCCTGGGGTCTCGGTGCGGAGTCCTCCGGTCGGGGGGCGGGCCGCGGCGGCTGGGCGGCGGCTTCCTTGTTCTCCGCGATGCGCGCGAACTCCTCGACCGTCAGCGCCTCTCCGCGGGCCTGCGGGGAGACGCCGGCCGCGACGAGGGCGGCCTCGGCGGCGGCGGCCGAACCCGCCCAGCCGGCGAGCGCGGCGCGCAGCGTCTTGCGGCGCTGGGCGAAGGCGGCGTCGACGACGGCGAAGACCTCGCGCTTGGCGGCGGTGGTCTTGATCGGCTCGGTGCGCCGGGTCAGGGCGACGAGCCCGCTGTCGACGTTCGGGGCGGGCCAGAAGACATTGCGCCCGATGGCTCCGGCCCGCTTGACCTCGGCGTACCAGTTGGCCTTCACGGACGGCACGCCGTACACCTTGGAGCCGGGTGCGGCGGCGAGGCGGTCGGCGACCTCGGCCTGCACCATGACGAGGGTGCGTTCGATGCTCGGGAAGGTGGCGAGCATGTGGAGGAGGACCGGAACGGCCACGTTGTAGGGGAGGTTCGCGACCAGCGCGGTGGGCGGCGGGCCGGGCAGCTCGGCGACGTGCATCGCGTCGGAGTGCACCAGCGCGAAACGGTCGGCGCGCTCCGGCATACGGGCCGCGATCGTGGAGGGGAGCGCCGCGGCCAGTACGTCGTCGATCTCCACCGCCGTGACGCGGTCGGCCACCTCCAGCAGGGCGAGTGTGAGGGAGCCGAGTCCCGGGCCGACCTCCACCACCACGTCGTCGGGGCGGACCTGAGCGGTGCGGACGATACGGCGGACCGTGTTCGCGTCGATCACGAAGTTCTGGCCGCGCTGCTTGGTGGGGCGCACGCCGAGGGCGGCCGCCAGTTCACGGACGTCGGCGGGGCCCAGGAGGGCGTCGGGGGTGGGGCTGCTGCTCACGGCCACAAGGGTACGGGGCGGTGCGCTCCGCCAGGAGCACGGTGACCGACCGCGGGCCGGTGGGGGTACTCACCCGTGCAGTCGCTGCCCGCAGTGCGGCCACGGACTCGCCCCCTGGCGCACGTACAGCTTCTTCGCCCGCATCGTCTGCTCCTCCGCCGGGGCGTCCTGCGGGCGGCCCTTTCCACCGAGGTTGCGCCAGGTCTGCGTGTCGAACTGGTACAGCCCGCCGTACGTCCCCGAGGAGTCCACCGCGTCCGGCCGCCCCCCGGACTCGCAGGCCGCCAGCCCCTGCCAGTTCAGCCCTCCGGCAGCGCGCACGGACGTCGGCAGCGGCTTGGTCCCGACCTTCACCACCTGGGTCTGCGGCTCGCGCACCACCTCGGACCTGAGCCGCCGCGGCTTCTGCTTGACGCCGTTGACCGTGCGCAGGGAGTACGTGATCCGGCGCAGGCCCATCCGGCCCGCCCGTTCGACGACCTCCGTGCCCTTGAACACCGTAGGGTCCTCGATCCGCTGCACGGCGAACTGGATCGCCTCGTCGTGGATCTCCTTGCGGCCGGTGATCCGCAGGACCGTGACCGCCTGCCCGTCGCGCGGGAAGCTGTCCAGGGGGACGGAGGTGGTGTCCTGGCCGCGCAGTGTGATGCCCGCCTGCTCCACGACCTCGCCCACGGTCGCGGCGTTGGTGCGGATGGTGCGTGCCCGGCCGTCCGCCATGATCGTCACGGCGCGTTCGGTCCGCACGTTCAGCGCGAGCCCTTCCCGCCCGATACGCCGGGAGCGCGACGTGGAGACGTACGCCCCCTCCGCGCGCACCCCGATCTGCCGCAGCGCCGCCTCCACCGTTCGTTCCGTCGTCCACACCTCGCGCCGCTGTCCGTCCAGGGTCAGCCGCACGGGCCGCCCGTAGTGCACAGCGACCTCGTCACCACTGGTGAGCGGCGCGTCGGTGGCGGGCGCCACGGCGTCGTGCGCGCCCACTTCGACGCCCTCCTCGTCGAGGAGTTCGGTGACGTCGTCCGCGAAGGTGTGCAGGGTGCGCGGCTTGCCGTCGACGCTCAGCTCGATCGCCTTGTCCTTGGCGACGAAGGCGCTCGTGCCGCCCGCGAGGAACGCGACGACCAGTGCCTGCGGGACGAGCCTGCGCATGGGCCCGTCCCCCCGCTCGGCGAGCCGCGCCCTGCGCCGGTGCGCGGCACGCCGCCCGCTCCGGGGGCGCACAACGGGCTCGTACGCCGTCTCGGACTCCTCGTAGGCGGGCCGGTACGTGTCCTCGTACGCGCCGTACGGTTCACTCCCCCCGTATCCCTCGTACCCGCCGTAACCCTCATGGCTCTCGTATGCGGGTCTGTACGTGTCCGTACGCGTCGGATGCGTCCCCGGCACCCCCGCCACCCCGTACGCCAGCGTCTGCACGCTGTGCGGGTCGAAGCCGCCGTACCCCGGGGGCCTGTGGGCCGGGCTCGGGCCATACGTCTCGTACTGCGCGTTGCTCACGACGACACGCTCCAGCGGAGGGGTCCGTTTCAGGGCCCCCAGAACCTAGCGGAGCCGTGATTACTCTCCAAAGCGACGCGACTACGCACCGTGTCGGGAAGTCGGAGCCGTAGCCCCGCGAGCGTTATGCGGCGGTTATCCGTCAGTAGCCGAAGGCATGTGCCGTGTTCGCCCCGAGGGCCGTCGCCAGCGCGTCCTCGTCGATGCCCCGGACGGCGGCCATGGCGCGCACCGTGATCGGAATGAGATACGGCGCGTTGGGCCGTCCGCGGTACGGCGCCGGCGTGAGGAAGGGCGCGTCGGTCTCCACCAGGAGCAGCTCCAGCGGGGCCACCGCCACCGCGTCCCGCAGATTCTGGGCGTTCTTGAAGGTGACGTTGCCCGCGAAGGACATGTAGTAGCCGGCGCGGGCGCACACCTCGGCCATCTCCGCGTCCCCCGAGTAGCAGTGGAAGACGGTCCGCTCGGGCGCGCCCTCCTCCTTGAGCACCCGCAGCACGTCGGCGTGGGCCTCGCGGTCGTGGATGACCAGGGCCTTGCCGTGCCGCTTGGCGATCTCGATGTGGGCGCGGAAGGACGCCTCCTGCGCCTCCTTGCCCTCGGGCCCGGTGCGGAAGTAGTCGAGGCCGGTCTCGCCGACGCCCTTCACCTGGGGGAGCGCGGCGAGGCGGTCGATCTCCGCGAGCGCCTCGTCGAGCGCCTGGGCGCCCCCGGGTTCGCGTGCGCCCTGCCGGGACCATCCGTCGGGGTCCCCGTGCACGATGCGCGGCGCCTCGTTCGGGTGCAGGGCGACCGTCGCGTGCACGGCGTCGTACCGCGCCGCCGTCTCGGCCGCCCACCGGGAGCCGCGTACGTCGCAGCCCACCTGCACGACCGTCGTCACCCCGACCGACGCCGCCTTGGCCAGACCCTCGTCCACCGTGCCGGACTGCATGTCGAGGTGGGTGTGCGAGTCGGCCACCGGCACCCGGAGCGGCTCCGGGAGCGGCGGGGCGGCGTGCTTGTCGGAGGTGTTCGAAGGCATGCCCCGATCCTACGAAAGGAGCATGCCTTCGAACGGGTCGGCCTTCTCGGCCGGTGCCCGGCTCAGCTCGCCTTGCGGTGGAAGACGTGCAGAAGGTCGGAGAGGTGCCAGTGGTGGTGCTCCTTCGCCGCGCCGTCCGTCGGCACGCCCGGCACCTGCACCGGACCGGCGGGCGGCACCCGGCGCTGATGGTGCTCCGCGTCGCGCACCGACGAGACCCGCCCCGGACGCATGATGCGGACGAGGTGGTTGTCGCAGTTGGGGCACGTGGGCCGGCTCAGCGGCGACGGCACGACCTCGCCGTCGGCCACGTACATCACGAACTCACGGCCTTCGCCGTTTATGTGGTGCTCTATCTCGTACGACTGCTCCCAGCCGTGCCCGCAGCGCATGCAGGCGAAGGAGTACGACTCGTTGACGACGGCGGTCGCACCGTTGCGAAGGCCAGTGTGTCCGGTGATCTCGCTCATGCCAGCTCCTGTGGTCCGCTGGGTGGGACGGGTTGCGTCCCATCACCCAGTGGACTCCTCCGCAGGAGCGAACGCACGCCATCTGTCCACTGTTGGTGGCGACTTGGCCGTTCCTTGCCGAAAGGCCCGCGCCCCTTTACCCCCGCATGGGGCGCTCGCTCATGCGATGTAGGCCCTGCTCACACGGCGTTTCACGCCCCCGCGTTCTTGGCGGCCACCACGGCGTCGAAGACCTCGCGCTTCGGCAGCCCGGCCTCCGCCGCCACCGCCGCGATGGCCTCCTTGCGCCGCTCTCCCGCCTCTTCGCGGACGCGAACCCGCCGCACCAGCTCGGCGGCGTCGACCTCCTCGGTCCCCTTCTCCGGCGCCCCCTCGACGACGACGGTGATCTCCCCGCGCACACCCTCGTCCGCCCACGCCGCCAGCTCACCCAGCCCGCCGCGCTTGATCTCCTCGTACGTCTTGGTCAGCTCCCGGCACACGGCGGCCCGCCGCTCGGCGCCGAACACCTCGGCCATCGCGGCGAGGGTGTGGACGAGTCGGTGCGGGGCCTCGAAGTAGACGAGGGTGCGCCGCTCCTGGGCCACCTCCCTGAGCCGCGACAGCCGCTCGCCGGCCTTGCGCGGCAGGAACCCCTCGAAGCAGAACCGGTCGACGGGCAGCCCTGACAGGGCGAGCGCGGTCAGCACGGCGGACGGCCCCGGCACCGCGGTGACCTTGACGTCCTTCTCCACCGCGGCGGCGACCAGCCGGTACCCGGGGTCGGACACCGACGGCATCCCGGCGTCGGTCACCAGCAGCACCCGCGAGCCCGCCAGCAGCGCCTCGACCAGCTCGGGCGTCCGGGCGGCCTCGTTCCCCTCGAAGTACGACACGACCCGCCCGGTCGGCTGCACGTCCAGCGCCTGGGTGAGGCGCTTGAGCCGGCGCGTGTCCTCGGCGGCGATCACGTCCGCGCCGGCGAGTTCCTCGACCAGCCGGGGCGGGGCGTCCTTGACGTCGCCGATGGGGGTGCCTGCCAAAACAAGGGTTCCTGTCACGTTTCCATCCTCGCAGGGCGCATCCACGCGACTGTCACAGACGTGTTCCCTACGATGGCGCGGTGACCAGTACCGCGTCCTCCACGGACACCCGGCAGGGCCAGGCGAGCCACGAGCAGCGACCGTCGTGGCAGCTGCGGCTGCGCCGATTCGGCTACACGGCGACGCCCCGAAGCGACGTCCGCGACCGGCTCGTGCCGCCGTATGTCCGGCCCAGCCCGCGGATGTGGCAGTTCCTCGGCGTCTCGCGGCCGCTCGCCGAGCGGATCGCGCGCTGGTCGGGCTGGATCGGTCCGCTGCTGGTGACGCTGCTCGCCGGGGTGCTGCGGTTCTGGAACCTGGGCAGCCCCAAGGCGGTGATATTCGACGAGACGTACTACGCCAAGGACGCCTGGGCGCTCGTCCACCGCGGTTTCGAGGTCAACTGGGACAAGAACGCCAACGACCTGATCCTCGACATCGGCAGCCAGGTCAAGATCCCGACGGACGCGGCGTACGTCGTCCACCCGCCGGTCGGCAAGTACGTCATCGGCCTGGGCGAGCTGATGTTCGGGTTCAACCCGTTCGGCTGGCGGTTCATGACCGCCCTGCTGGGCACCCTGGCCGTCCTGATGCTGTGCCGCATCGGCCGCCGTATCTTCCGCTCGACCTTCCTCGGCTGCCTTGCCGGCACGCTGATGGCGGTGGACGGGCTGGCCTTCGTGATGGCGCGCACCTCGCTGCTCGACGGGGTGCTGATGTTCTTCGTGCTGGCGGCGTTCGGCTGCCTGGTCCTCGACCGGGACCGGGCCCGCGCGAAACTCGCCGCCGCGCTGCCGGCCGACGCCGACGGCCGGGTCCGCCCCGACGCGGACATCGCCGAGACCCTGCGCCTGGGATGGCGCCCCTGGCGCTGGACGGCCGGCCTGATGCTGGGCCTGGCCATCGGCACCAAGTGGAACGGCCTGTACTTCCTGGTCGCGTTCGGTCTGATGACGGTGCTCTGGGACGTCGGCGCCCGCAAGGTCGCCGGTGCCCGCCACCCCTGCACCGCGGTCCTCAAGCGCGACCTGGGCTTCGCCTTCCTGGCGACCGTGCCGGTGGCGATCGTCACCTACATCGCGTCGTGGACCGGCTGGATCCTCTCCCCGACGGACGGCACCGGCGGCTACTACCGCAACTGGGCGGGCGCCGACGGCCGCGGCAGCAGCTGGTCGTGGCTGTTCCCCGACTGGTGGCTGAGCCTGTGGCACTACGAGAGCCAGGTGTACGAGTTCCACGTCGGCCTGTCGTCCCCGCACACCTACCAGTCCAACCCGTGGAGCTGGATCGTCGCCGGCCGCCCGGTCTCGTACTTCTACGAGTCCCCCGCGCCCGGCAAGGACGGCTGCCCCGTCGACGCGGGCGAGAAGTGCGCGCGCGAGGTGCTGGCACTCGGTACCCCGCTGCTGTGGTGGGTGGCCGCCTTCGCGGTCGTGTACGTCCTGTGGCGCTGGGCCTTCCGCCGCGACTGGCGGGCCGGCGCCGTCGCCTGCGGCGTCGTGGCCGGCTACCTGCCCTGGTTCCTCTACCAGGAACGCACCATCTTCTTCTTCTACGCCGTCGTCTTCCTGCCGTTCCTCTGCCTCGCCGTGGCCATGCTCCTGGGCGCGGTCATCGGCCCACCGGGCTCCAGCGACACCCGGCGGGTGGCAGGCGCCACGGGCGCGGGCGTGCTGGTGCTGCTGATCGCCTGGAACTTCATCTATTTCTGGCCGATCTACACCGGGCAGGCGATCCCGATCGACGACTGGCGCTCGCGGATGTGGCTGGACACCTGGGTCTAGCCAATAATCGGTCACTTATTCGGATACAAAAGAAAACAACTCCCCCAGTAATCCCCCACGCCACTTACAGTGCGAGGGACGAAACGGGGAGGGACGCATGTCCAAGGGGGTCAGAAACGCCGTCATAGGCGGCGTGTTCGCTGTGATGGTGGGCGGTGCCGGATACGGCGCGTACAACATCATGTCGGCGTTGAACGGCGGTGGGGCGACCGGCCAGGGAGGGCCGGCGCCGGTGCGGTCCGGGCCGCCGAGTGCCGACGAGGTCGAGGAGACCACGGCGAAGTTCTTCGCGGCCTGGGCGAAGGGGGAGGCGGCCCAGGCGGCGGCGTACACGAACAACGACGCGGCGGCCGGGCCGGTGCTGAGGTCCTTCACCGAGGGCGCGCACATCACCGGCGTGAAGATCACGCCCGGTAGGGCGACCGGCGCCACCGTGCCCTTCACGGTGAACGCGAAGGTCACCTACGACGGCAAGTCCAAGCCGCTCACCTACAAGAGCGAGCTCAAGGTGGTGCGCGGCATCACCACCGGCCGGGCCCTCGTCGACTGGCAGCCCACCGTGATCCACCCGCAGCTGAAGAAGGACGACAGGCTCGTCACCGGCGAGGCCTCGGCCCCGCCCATCGAGGCCGTGGACCGGAACGGCACCGTGCTGACGAAGGAGAAGTACCCCTCCCTCGGCCCGGTCCTGGACACCCTGCGCGACAGATACGGCAGCAAGGCCGGCGGCACCCCCGGCATCGAGCTGGCGATCCGGCACGCCGACGAGTCACCGGACACCTCGCTGCTGACCCTCGCCAAGGGCAGGCCCGGCAGGCTGGAGACGACGCTCAGCGCGAGCGTGCAGGCGGCGGCCGAGAAGGCGGTGAAGAGGTACGCCCAGTCCTCGGTGGTGGCCGTCAAGCCGAGCACCGGCGAGGTCCTGGCGGTGGCCAACCACCGTGACGACGCCTTCAACGCGGCCTTCGAGGGACGCGTCCCGCCCGGCTCCACGATGAAGATCATCACCTCGGCGATGCTCATCGACAACGGCGTGACCACGATGAACGGGCCCGCGCCCTGCCCGGACACGGCGACCTGGCAGAGCCAGACCTTCAAGAACCTCACGGGTCTGAAGGCCGACGAGAGTGCGGACGCCACGCTCGCAGCCGGCTTCATGCGCTCCTGCAACACGGCCTTCATCAAGCTGGTCGACGAGAAGCCGCTCTCCGACGCCTCGCTGACGGCGGAGGCCGAGCAGCGGTTCGGGCTCGGCCGCGACTGGAAGACCGGCATCACCTCCTTCGACGGCAGCGTCCCCGCCGCCACCGGCCCGGACCGCGCGGCCAACGCCATCGGCCAGGGCCAGGTCACGATGAACCCGCTGAACATGGCGTCGGTGACAGCCACCGCGATCACGGGCACGTTCCGGCAGCCGTATCTGGTCGCGCGTGACCTCGACGACCGGCCGTTCGCCACCGCCGACGGGCTGCGGGCGAGCACCGCCGCCCAGCTGAAGCAGATGATGCGGCTGACCGCGACCTCGGCCCAGGGCACCGCCCTGCGGGCCATGTCCGGGCTGAGCGGTGACATCGGCGCCAAGACCGGCTCCGCCGAGGTCGACGGAGAGGCCACCTCGGACAGCTGGTTCACCGGTTTCCGCAACGATGTGGCGGCCGCGGCCATGGCCCAGCAGGGCGGCCACGGCAGCGACGCGGCGGGGCCGATTGTCGCAGCCGTGCTACGAGCGTCCGGCTGAACTTAACCCCCACAGGACGGGACTCTAGGGTGGGCGTCGTCGTTGGTATGCGTGAGGTCGGCGGGGCGGGGGCCCCTGGAATACGCGAGGGAACGGAAAGCAGTGGGCAACAGAGGGCGCGTCGCTGAGCGACGGAAGACCAACCCCGCCGTGCTCGGCGGGGTGATCGCCGTGGTCGTCGGCGGCGCCGGGTTCGGCGCCTACGCGCTGTTCGGCGGCGGGGCCGTCGCCGACAGCCGTACGCAGTCGACGTCGGCGAGCGCCGACGACAAGGCGAAGGACGTCAAGACCGGCCCCCTGTCGGCGACCGAGGTCACGTCCGCGGCCCGCCAGTTCCTCACCGCCTGGCAGCAGGGCAAGGTGACCGAGGCGGCCGCCGCCACGGACGACACGACGGCGGCCCAGGCCCTGCTGACCGGGTACACCAAGGACGCCCACATCAAGGACGTCACCCTCACCGCGGGCGCCCGCACCGGCGACAAGGTCCCCTTCTCCGTGAAGGGCACCGTCTCCTACAAGGGCACCACCAAGCCGCTGGCGTACGACAGTTCGCTGACGGTCGTACGGCGGGCCGAGGACGGCAAGCCGCTCGTCGAGTGGCACTCGGCGATCGTCCACCCCGACCTGAAGGACGGCGACACCCTCGTCACCGGCGAGTCCGGCACCCCGCCGGTCAAGGCCCTCGACCGGGACGGCGGCGAGCTGACGGAGGACGAGTACCCGTCGCTGGGCTCCGTCCTGGACGGGCTGCGCGAGAAGTACGGCGACAAGGCGGGCGGCAAGGCGGGCGTCGAGCTCCAGGTGATCCGGGGCAAGGAGTCCCGGAAGGCCGAGCTGTCCGACAAGACCCTGCTGGAGCTGAGCAAGGGCACCCCGGGCACGGTGAAGACGACGCTGAGCCCGGCGATGCAGGCCGCCGCGGAGAAGCAGGTCGCCTCGAAGCCGAAGGCGTCGGTGGTCGTCCTGCGCCCGTCGACGGGCGAGATCCTGGCGGTCGCCAACTCCTCGCACGGCTTCAACACCGCGTTCCAGGGCTCCCTCGCGCCCGGCTCCACGATGAAGGTCATCACCTCCTCACTGCTGATCGAGAAGGGCCTCGCGTCGGCGGACAAGCAGCACCCCTGCCCGAAGTACTTCACGTACGGCCACTGGAAGTTCCAGAACGACGACAAGTTCGAGATCAAGGGCGGCACATTCAAGGCGAGCTTCGCCCGCTCCTGCAACACGGCCTTCATCAGCCAGGCCCCGGAGCTGGACAACGACAGCCTGACCAAGCAGGCCCAGCAGGTCTTCGGCCTGTCCCTGAACAACTGGTCCGTCGGCGTCCCGACCTTCGACGGCTCCGTCCCGGTCCAGTCGCAGGCCCAGATGGGGGCCTCGCTCATCGGCCAGGGCGGGGTGCGGATGAACCCGCTGAACATGGCGTCGGTGTCGGCGACCGTGAAGACGGGCACCTTCAAGCAGCCCTACCTGGTGGCCCCGTCGGTCGACAACCGCACCCTCGCCACCGCCTCCCGCTCCCTGTCCCCGTCCACGCTGTCCCAGCTGCGCGAACTCATGGCGTACACGGCGGCCTACGGCACGGCGGCCGAGGCGATGTCCGGGGTCACCGGTGACGTCGGTGCGAAGACCGGCTCGGCGGAGGTCGACGGCCAGAAGAAGCCGAACGGCTGGTTCACCGCGTACCGGGGCGACCTGGCGGCGGCCGGCGTGGTCCAGCAGGGCGGGCACGGCGGCGAGACGGCCGGGCCGATCGTGGCGGAGCTGCTGAAGCTGGGCGGCTGAGGCCGGGCGGCTGAAGCTCAGCGCGCCACGGGTGCGGCGGCCAGGTACGTCCGCCGCAGGAACCTCATCAAGGCCTTCGACTCGAACTGCACCACGGCAACACCTTCGGCCGAGTGGAACTCCACGACGGCCTGCACCCTCCCACACGGCCACACACGTATCTCGCCGCTCCCGGCCGGGGCACGCAGCCCCTGTTCCAGCAGGGAGCGCGAGAACGTCCACTCGTGGGCCTCACGCCCGGGCAACCGCACACGCACCGAGCGGGGGTCGGTCTCGGGGTCGTAGCGCAGCACGACGGGGACGGCGTCCTGCTCCTCCAGCAGGAGGTCGGCGTCCGTGACGATATGGGCTCGCGCGTACTGTTCGACTACAGACATCGGACGGCCCCTTACGCTGAGTGACCTGAGCGAAAGCTATGCCTCCGCTTCCCCTCCAATGTCGCATATCTTGCAGAAAGCGCTCCCTGGAGCCGACGTATCTCCCCTACGCGAGGGCACCAGCTCCTCGCTCTTGCAAGCCATTCGCATTAAGCCACTATCATCGAACGGTGCATGTACCCGACGGATTCATAGACGCCCCGACCTCCGCCGTGACCGGAGTCGTCGCCGCGGCCGCGGTCGCCGTGAGCCTGCGCGGCGCGCGCCGTGAGCTCGACGAGCGGACGGCGCCGCTGGCCGGCCTGGTGGCCGCGTTCATCTTCGCGGTACAGATGCTGAACTTCCCCGTGGCGGCCGGGACCAGCGGACATCTGCTCGGCGGCGCCCTCGCCGCGATCCTCGTCGGCCCCTGTACCGGCGCGTTGTGCATCTCCGTCGTCCTGCTGATGCAGGGCATCCTCTTCGCCGACGGCGGCCTGACCGCGCTCGGCGTGAACATCACCAACATGGCGATCGTCGGCGTCGTCGTGGCCTACGTCGTCTTCCGCGGCCTGGTGAAGGTCCTGCCGAAGACCCGGCGCTCGATCACCGCCGCCTCCTTCGTCGCCTCGATCGTGTCGGTGCCGGCCGCGGCCCTCGCGTTCACGCTGCTGTTCTGGATCGGCGGCACCACCGACGTCTCGATCGGCAAGGTCGCCACCGCCATGGTCGGCGTCCACCTGCTGATCGGCATCGGCGAGGCCGCGATCACCGCGCTGACCATCGGCGCCGTCATCGCCGTACGCCCGGACCTCGTCTACGGCGCCCGTGACCTGCGGCAGCCGCTGAAGCTGCGGGTCGGCGGCGAACTGGTCGACGCCCCGGCGCCCGAGGCCGCGCAGCCGGTCGCGGCCCGGACCTCGCGCCGCACCCTGTGGATCAGCGGTCTGGCCACCTCCCTCGTCCTCGCCGGGTTCGTCAGCTTCTACGCCTCCGCCAGCCCCGACGGCCTGGAGAAGGTCGCCGAGGACAAGGGATTCGCCGAGTCCGCCGAGGAGCACGCGGGCGCCGACTCCCTGCTCGCCGACTACGGCGTCAAGGGCATCGACAACATCCGTCTGTCGGGCGGCCTCGCCGGGACGATCGGCGTCGGCGCGACCCTGCTCGCCGGCACCGGCGTCTTCTGGGCGGTGCGCCGGCGCCGTACGGACGAGGCGGCCGACGTGTCGCCGACGAGCACGAGCGTCTGACCATGGGCGCCGGGCACGCGCACCGGCTCTACCGGCACGGGCATTCGCCGGTGCACGGTCTGCCGCCGCACACCAAGCTCGCCGCGACCTTCGCGTTCGTGGTGGTCGTGGTGTCGACGCCGCGGGAGGCGATGTGGGCGTTCGGCCTGTACGCCGTGCTGCTCGCGCTCGTCGCGTACGTCGCCCGCGTGCCCGCCGGGTTCCTGCTCAAGCGGCTGCTGATCGAGGTGCCGTTCGTCGCGTTCGCGGTGCTGATGCCGTTCGTGGCGGAGGGCGAGCGCGTCGAGGTGCTGGGCATGTCGCTGAGCGTCAGCGGACTGTGGGGTGCCTGGAACGTGCTCGCCAAGGGCACGCTCGGCGTCGCCGCCTCCGTGCTGCTCGCCTCGACGACGGAGCTGCGTGAACTCCTGCTGGGGTTGCAGCGGTTGAAACTCCCGCCCCTCCTCGTACAGATCGCGTCCTTCATGATCCGGTACGGCGATGTCATCACCGACGAGATGCGGCGGATGCGCATCGCCCGGGAGTCACGCGGCTTCGAGGCGAAGGGCGTGCGGCACTGGGGCGTGCTCGCGAAGTCGGCGGGCGCGCTGTTCATCCGGTCCTACGAGCGCGGCGAGCGGGTACATCTGGCCATGATCAGCCGGGGGTACGCCGGTTCGATGCCGGTGATCGACGAGGTGACCGCGTCCCGGGCGCAGTGGTCGTACGCCCTCGCGCTCCCGGGCGCGGCTCTCGTCGTGTGTTTGCTGGGATGGACCCTTTGAACCCTCCCCCAGCACCGGCCGGGACGGAACCTGCCCGGTTTGCACAGCGAACGCCAAAAGGAATGTGCATGCTTGGTCCTCGCAATGCACCGCTCGTGATCGACGGTATCCGATGCGTTGGGATTCGGAGGGTTTGGTGACATTCTCGCTGGAGGTCTCCGGCCTCGCCTTCGCCTACCCCGACGGCCACCAGGCCCTGTTCGGCGTGGACTTCTCGGTCGCGCGCGGCGAGCGGGTCGCACTGCTCGGCCCGAACGGCGCCGGCAAGACGACCCTCGTCCTCCACCTCAACGGCATCCTGACCGGCGGCACGGGCACCGTGCACGTGGCCGGGCTGCCCGTCGGCAAGCAGCACATGGCCGAGATCAGGCGCCGGGTCGGGATCGTGTTCCAGGACCCGGACGACCAGCTGTTCATGCCGACGGTCCGCGAGGACGTGGCCTTCGGTCCCGCGGCGGGCGGGCTCAAGGGTCCGGAGCTGGAGGAGCGCGTCGACCGGGCCCTCGACCGGGTCGGCATGGCGGAGTTCAAGGACCGTCCCCCGCACCACCTCTCCTTCGGCCAGCGCCGCCGGGTGGCCGTCGCGACCGTCCTCGCGATGGAGCCGGAGATCCTCGTCCTCGACGAGCCCTCCTCCAACCTCGACCCCGCCTCCCGCCGCGAACTGGCCGACATCCTGCGCTCGTTGGACGTCACGGTCCTGATGGTCACCCACGATCTGCCGTACGCCCTGGAGCTGTGCCCACGCTCGCTCGTCCTCAGCGAGGGCGTGATCGCGGCGGACGGCAGGACGTCGGAGCTGCTGTCCGACGACGAGCTGATGCGCACGCATCGCCTGGAGCTGCCGTTCGGCTTCGATCCGCGGTCCGCGACAATGGGCGCGTGACCAACGACGAGGCGACCGGGACCGAGGGCTCACTGCTGCTGGACGAGCAGCTGTGCTTCGCGCTGTACGCCGCCCAGCGCGCCGTGACGGCCGCCTACCGTCCACTTCTCGACGAACTCGGCCTCACCTACCCGCAGTACCTCGTCCTGCTGGTCCTCTGGGAGCGCGGCGAGACGACGGTGAAGGAGCTGGCGGCAGCCCTTCGTCTCGACTACGGGACCGTCTCTCCGCTGCTGAAGCGGCTGGAGGCGGCAGGGCTGGTACGGCGGGAGCGGTCGGCGCGGGACGAGCGGTCGGTGCTCGTCTCGGTCACCGGGCAGGGCGAACGGCTGCGGGAGCACGCGGAGTGCGTACCGGGCACGCTGCTCGCGCAGACCGGGCTCGGCGGGCCGGAGGTGGAGCGGCTGCGCGAGGAACTGTGGCGGCTGGCGGCGAGGGCGGCTGAAGCGGCCGACCGCAGGCGCTGAGCTCGGCTTACCGGAAGTTACTACCCCCTGGCAGCGACAGGCGCCCTACCGGCCAGTACCTTGTGCACGATGTACTTGCGTACGTTCTTTTTGGGGGAGGCCAACCATGAACGACCAGGACACCGCCGTCGACACCCGTCCGACGAAGATCATGTACGTCGCCGAGGCCACGGCGCACGGTGGCCGGGAGGGGTATGTCACCAGCCAGGACGGGCAGATCGAGCTCAAGGTCGCGATGCCTGCGGCGCTGGGCGGCGACGGCGACGGCACCAACCCCGAGCAGCTGTTCGCCGCGGGTTACAGCTCCTGCTTCCACAACGCGCTGATCCTGGTCGGCAACCGTGCGGGCTACGACCTCACGGGATCCACGGTCTCCGCGAAGGTCGGCATCGGCCCCAACAAACACCGCGGCTACGGCCTCGCGGTCGCCCTCAGCGTGGCCCTGCCGGTACTGGACGCGGACCTCGCGGCGAAGCTGGTGGATGCGGCGCACGAGGTGTGCCCGTATTCGAACGCGACGCGGGGGAACGTCGACGTGAGCATTCTGCTGGGCTGAACGTCGGGGTTGCCGGTGCCCGGTGTTGGGGGGAGACGTCGGCCACAGTTCGGAATCGGGGAGCTCGCGCCCGTGTTGGGATGGCTGGCGGTGGCCGAGAGCACAGGCGCAGGGAGTACGGACGTGGACGTGAACGGCACAGTGGCCGAAGGCTTCGAGCCGGTCAGGGAGGCGTTCGCGCGGAACTTTTCCGGGCTCGGGGAGCGGGGCGCGGCCGTCGCCGTGTACCGGGACGGGCGCAAGGTCGTCGATCTGTGGGCCGGCACGAAGGACGTCGACGGCACACAGCCCTGGGAGCAGGGGACCGCGCAGGTCGTGCGGTCGGCCACCAAGGGCGTCGCCGCCGCCGTACCGCTCGTCCTCCAGCAGCGCGGAGAGCTGGATCTGGACGCGCCGTTGGCCGAGTACTGGCCGGAGTTCAAGGTGCACGGCAAGGGTCGGCTGCTGGTCCGGCATGTGCTGAACCACCGGGCCGGGCTTCCGGTGCTGGAGCGGCCGCTCACGCCCGAGGAGGCGCTGGATCCGGAGCGCGGACCCGAGGCGGTGGCCGCGCAGGCGCCCGCGTGGGAGCCGGGCACCGACCACGGCTACCACGCGCTGACGTACGGCTGGCTGCTGGACGAGCTGGTGCGGCGGGTGACGGGGCGGCGGGCCGGGGAGTGGCTGGCGGCGGAGGTCGCCGGTCCGCTGGGCCTGGATCTGTGGCTGGGGCTGCCGGAGTCGCAGGCGGGACGGGTGGGCCGTACCGGGCGCGTCGAGGGGCCCGAGCCGGTCGGCGGGCTGCGGTCGCGGCCGAAGCGGTCGGTCACCGAGGCCTATGACGACCCCGGCTCGCTGACGCGCCGCGCCTTCGCCGCCATCACCCCGTTCCCCGACCAGAACGACCCCGCCTACCTCGCCGCCGCCCTCCCCGCGACGAACGGCATCGCGACGGCCGACGCTCTGGCCCGTTTCTACGCGGCGCTGATCGGCGAGGTCGACGGCGTGCGGCTCTTCGACCCGGCGACGGTGGAGCTCGCCCGGGCGGAGGAGTCGGCGGGGCCGGACCGCGTCCTGGTCGTCAACACCCGTTTCGGCCTCGGCTACATGCTGCACGGCACCGCGTCCCCGCTGCTCGGCCCGGGCTCCTTCGGCCACCCCGGCCGAGGCGGTGCCCTCGGCTTCGCCGACCCGGAGTCGGGAATCGCGTTCGGCTATGTGACGAACGGCTTCCGCAAGACCGTGACGGCGGACCCGAGGGCACAGTCGCTGCTACGGGCGCTGCGGGCAGCGCTCCCGTAAAGGCTCGGCGCCTGTGCGACGCAGGGCCCGGCAACGCCCCGTTCTTTTAGGGGCGCGGGGAACTGCGCGACCAGCCCCCACGCCGCCGCACCCGGCACACAACCGATCCCGGCACAGTCACACGTGAATCGGATGCGAGGTACGCCCGGACGCCTGGTCGATCTCGCTGTGCGCCTTCGTGAGCATCTGCATCGCCAGCTCGTTCAACGCACGCGCGCCGGCGATCTCCTCGCCGACGCGTGGCTGATTCGCGTCGGTGTGGTGCCGTGAGGCGTGGCCCTGGGCCCGTACCTCACTGCCGTCGGGAAGGCGCACCATCGCGACCGCCTTGGTGTGTGTCTCGTCCTCCTGGAACTCCAGCTCGACATGCCATCCCACTGCGGTGTGCATCATGACGATCACCTCCGGAAGTCCTGCTTCCAGGGTGCGCCTCGAAGGGCGCAGCCGACCAGTCAGGGGAGCAAACACGGCAACTCGGGATCAGTGAGACTCGGCACACTCCCTTCGGTGACCGCCTTCCGCCTGCTTCCATGGAGATGTCTCGTTCCACGGAGATGTCTCGTTCCACGGAGATGTCGCGCGCCGGACCTGGCCCCGCCGCCACCGCCACCTCCCCCGTTCACCGCACCGGGCCACATCGAGGACATGCGCTGCTGCTTCTCCGCCCACCTCCCCGCCCTCGCGGCACTGTCGGCCTTCCCCGGCCCCTGCGAGGTACTGCGCTCCGGTGCCCGCCTCGCCCCCGCCCTGCTGCGGTCGGCCTCCGCCGCGATGCAGCGGGCGCGCTCCCACCACCCCGACGACCTGATCGCCGTCAACCTCGAACTCGTCACTCTCACCGAGGACCGCGCCGTCATCACCTGGTACACCGGCATCCCCGGCACCGACGACGGCCTGGGCCACCCCCTCCCCGCGCTCACCGAGGGCGAGATCGTCTACGGCACCCACCCGTCCCGGCTCAACCGCACGGCGTCCGAGGACCGGCCGGCCGCCCATCACCAGGTCGAACTGACCGGCCTGGAGCCGGGGCAGACGTACTACTACCAGGCCCGCTCCCGGGGCACGGCCGCGACGCCCACCCCGCTGCACCTCGTGCGCGGCAACGCGGTGGGCACGTCGACGTTCGGGTTCGGTTCGAGCGGCGGGCCGTACTGCTTCACCACCCCGCAGCCGCCGCCCGGCCGGCATCTGCTGTCGGTCGCGCTCTGCAACGACCTGCACCTCGGCGAGACGACCGCGGGCCTCGTCGGCGGCTTCCCCCTGTTGCGCGGGGTGCCGCAGCAGCCGGGCCGGGCGCCGTATCCGGAGCTGATGAGCCGCGCCCTGGTCGAGGAGGCCCGGCGGCGCGGGGCGGACGTACTGCTGGCCGGGGGTGACATCTCGGCGGGCGGGGCGGCGCACGACCTCGGCGAGGCGCGGCGGATCCTGGACGGCTTCGGTGCACACGGCGAGGACTACTTCGTCGTACGCGGCAACCACGACCGCTCCCGCGACAACGCCGGCTTCCAGACCGCGTTCCCGGCCGGCGACGGCGGGCCGGGGTACTTCGCCCGGGACCTCGGCGGGCTGCGGATCATCGGCCTCGACACCTACGTCAAGACCGGCAACGGCGCCGACGCGGGCGGGCTCGGACCCGAGCAACTGGCATGGTTCCAGGCCCGGTTGAGGGAGGCCCCGGACCAGCCGACCCTCGTCTTCGGCCATCATCCGCTGACCGTGCGGGACTCGGTCTTCCCGGTCACCCGCGGCCAGCAGCTGGACCGCCGCCAGGCCCGCGCCGTCGTCGACGCCTACGCGTCCGCGCCCGGCGTCTTCCTCCACCACGCCGGCCACACCCACCGCAACAAGCGCACCGTGCTGTCGCGGGCCCCGCACGTCACCCAGCAGGAGGTCGCCGCCGCCAAGGAGTACCCCGGCGGCTTCACGCTGCTGCGCATCCACTCCGGCGGTTACGCCCTCAACCACTACAAGGCCGGTGACCTGGCGGCCCGTCAGTGGAGCGAGCGCAGTCGCCGGGTGGCCGCCGGCCTGTGGCCGCACCACGCCCTGGGCCGCTCGGTCACCGACCGCAACAGCGTGACGGCGCACGACCTGTCGGGGATCACGCGGCGCGCGTAGCGCACGACTTCAGGCGCCCCGACCGGCCCGCGGACAGCATCATCCCGGCAGAAGATCGCGAAACTCGGCGCGCCACAGGATGATTTGGGGCATTTCCTACTTAATCTCCCTAAATCGCATCCACCTCACTCCACCGGAGATGACATGCTTAAGCTTCGCAAGGCCGCGGTCCTGGTCGCCGCCCTCACCACCGTCGGTCTCGTGGGCGCCGGCACCGCGCAGGCCGACCAGGGCCCCAAGGGCAACAAAGTCGACGTGATGCAGAGCACCAACTGCAAGTCCCACGACCTGAACCTCGACATCCTCGGCGTGGTCGGAATCCTCAACGGCGTCCTCGGCAACGGCCTCAACGGCGAGGGCGAGTCGGGCGCCCAGAGCACGCACCTCGGCTCGACGATGGGCTGCAACAACGCCGCCTTCAGCGGCTGACCGACCGTCTGACGGTTGCGGGAGCCCCGGCCAGAACGGGCAGGGGCTCCCAGCGGTCCCAGGCGACCGGCTCCGGCCGGCCGCCTGGCCGCGTTCGGCCGCCTGGCCGCATTCCTACGGGGCCTGCTCGGCGCCGGACGCGTCTACGGTGGACGCTCGATGGATGCTTCCGTCCGTAGCATCGATCACCGCCGACCACGCGTGAATTGGTCTCCATTACTGACAGCAGCAATGATCATGTACGCGCAGAACATGCCACGCTGCCAGCATGAAATGATCATCAGCTTTCCGGACTTGCCTGCCAAGTGGCGACGCTCAGGCTGCCTGACTGTCTTGATCACACGATGAGTTAATTGCGGCATTCCAGAACTGTGGGCGAATCTCTGCGTGTTCGCCCCCTATCGTTGCGCAGAGCTCATTGCCTCGCCGAGCACTCGAAGAACTATCGGTACTCCCCAACCACCGCAACGACTCAAAGGCGTGGGAGTCGCCAGGCGCGAAGGATGCCGTCGGGAAGGCCACGGAACGGCTGGGCCACTACCCCGCGCGCAGCATCAGCCCGATCCCCACGACCAGCAACCCCGCCGCCACGATGCGCGGCGCCCCGAAACGCTCCTTGAAGAAGACGGCGCCGATCGCGGCGCCGACGATGATCGACGACTCCCGCAGGGCGGCGATCGGCGCCAGCTCGGCCTTCGTCTGCGCCCACAGCACCAGGGCGTACGCGGCGAAGGACAGTGCGGCACCCAGCAGTCCCACCCCGGCGAACGGCCGCAGCACGGCGACCGTCTCCCGGCGCCAGTGCCAGACGGCGTACGCGGGCACGGCGAGCCCCTGCACCACCATCAGCCAGGCGATGTATCCGACGGACGACCCGGAGGCCCGCACCCCCAACCCGTCCAGCACGGTGTACGCCGCGATGCTCAGCCCGGTCGCCAGCGCCGCGCCGATCGCGGGCCAGTTGGGCGGGTTCCCGCGCAGACCCCACAGGGCGACGCCGGTGAGTCCCACACAGGACAGGGCGATCCCCGCGGCCGCCCATCCGTCCGGTACCTCGTGGGCGACGAAGGCGGCGACCACGGCGACGACGAGCGGCGCGGTGCCCCGCGCGATGGGGTAGGCCTGTCCGAAGTCGCCCAGCCGGAAGGACTTCATCAGCAGCGCGAAGTAGCCGATGTGGACGACGGCCGACGCGAGCAGATACGGCCACGCCCCCGCCGCCGGGAACCCCCCTAAGGGGATGAGGGCCAGCCCGATCAGCACCCCGCCGCCCGTGATGAGTGTGAACCCCGCCAGCTTGTCGGTGATCTTGTGGGCGAGGGCGTTCCAGCCGGCGTGCGTGACGGCCGCGAGCAGGACGGCGGCCATGACCAGCGGGGTCACGAAGTCCGCGTCTGCTCGCGCACGTCCACCAGGGTGGCGCCGGCCTGGGCTACTAGGTCCTTCGGCGCCATGGGGAACACGGCGTGCGGGTTCCCGGCGGCGGCCCAGACGACATCGTGGCCGAGCAGCGAACGGTCGGCGAGCACACGCGTCTTCGTACGGTGCCCGAAGGGAGGTACGCCGCCGATGGCGTACCCCGTGGTCTCCCGTACGACGTCGGCGGCGGCCCGCGTGACCTTCTCGGCGCCGAGTTCCTTCCGGACGAGCTCGACGTCGACCCGCGACGCCCCGTCCATCAGGACCAGCACGGGCACGCCGTCGGCCGCGAAGATCAGCGACTTGCAGATCTGACTGAGCTCACACCCGATCGCGGCGGCGGCCTCGGCGGCGGTACGGGTCGCGTCCGGGAACCGGCGGATCCGGGTGTGCAGTTCACCGAGCCCCAGCACTTGGAGTGCCTCGGTGAAACGGGGATGGGCTCCGAAGCCCTCGGCGTCAGTGGCGGCTGTCGTCATGCACGGCACGCTAGCGGTGGTTGTACAGGGCACGCGACCGGGTTATCGGGCAGACGAGCCCAGGATCCGGAGCACCTGTTGCAGCGATCCGACGACCAGGTCGGCTCCGGCATTTCTCAACAGCCTGACCTCACGCTCGTTGCGCGCGTACCCCAGGAACGGGACTCCGGCCGCGCGGGCGGCCTCGTAGTCCGCAGGACCGTCGCCGATCACCAATGCGGACGACGGCGCGGCACCCATCGCCCTCAGCGCCCGATGGACGGAGTATGGGTGCGGCTTGAGCATGTGCAGGTCCTGGGGGCGGCCGTAGATGTGGGGCAAGCAGGAGAGCAAGCCTCGCCCCTCCACATACCTGCCGACCGCCTGGGAAGACGTGTTCGTGGCGACGGCCTGCCGGACGCCGACCGCGGTCCAGGTGCGGATCAGCGGGTCCGCATACGGGGTCGGCATCGCCGTGAGTACGGCCTTCAGTTCCTCCTGGGTGACTCGCTCCTCCAATGCCGCCACCAGGTCGCTGCCGGGATGCCGACGGTCCACGGCTTTCAGCACGACCTGCGGATCGAGTGCCCTCCGCTCCTCTTCGGTGAGCAGACCGCCAAGGCCGAGATCGTCCAGCCACATGACCAGTTCCCCGGTCACCCGCTCCGCCGGACGGCCCGCGAACAGGCGGCAGACCGGTCCGTCGAAGTCCCAGAGCACGACTCGGGCACGGGTGACGACCTCGTGCAGGTTCTCGGCCGGGTCGTGCGGAGTCCAGTCCTCCGAGACGACGGTGACCAGCGGACTGGTGAAGGCCAGGGCCGCGTGGCCCTCGCCCCCCGGCATGGCCTCGTGTGGCTGCGTCCTCGGACCATTCGCGGCCGACCGGCCCCGTGCTCTCGATCCTTCCCGCTCCTCGCGCCGGGCCCGTTCCCGCCGGCCCTGCTCCCGCTCCTCCTGATCCGCTCTGGCCTCCCTCGTGATCTTCTGGGCCTCCAGGAGCGCTTCCCGGGCGGCCTTGGCCTGTGGATGCCGCGCCCCGAGCAGGCTCGCGGAACGTTGGACTGTCACGGCGAGGACGTCGGTCAACCGCTCCAGGGCAGCCATGTCACGCTGTGCCGCGGCCTCGGTGTGCTGCGCCACGGTCATGATCGTGAGGGCTTCCAGTGCCCGGGGATGGTCGTCGCCCCAGCGGTCGATCTGCCGACCGCAGACGTCCACCAGTTCCCGCACCAGGTCGAGGAACCCACCCTGGTTCCGCTCGTTCCGCACGAGTCCGCGGTGCTCGATCAGGAACAACGTATGGGCCGACCGCATCCGTACGTCCAGCCAAGCCGCCGAGCCATCGGCCCGAGGAACAAGGCGCGCGGCCCGTTCGGCGTGTTCCCGGGCGGCAGACCGCCCGAGCACCTGGACATACACCGCGCCGAGTTGAGCACGGGTGTAGGCCTCCTCCAGGGGAGTTCGGGCGGCCTTCAAAGCCCCGAGGAGAGCCCAGCGGGCATCCCAGTTGTACCCGCCCTCGGCAAGGACGGTGGCGACCCGGTTGTGGACCGCGCACCGGTGTGCCGCGGGAACGAGTCCGTCGTTCACCCAGCGGGTGATCGTCTCCACAACGACGCTGTACTCCCGCTCGGCCGCTCCGCCCAGCTCACGCAGCAAGGCGAGGAAATACGACGCCTCGGCCGCGGCGGCCGGAGTGCTCAGCAACCGATCGTCCTCGGCGAGCCGGTCGACCTCCTGCCGCAGGGAGTCAAGTGCGGTCCGGGATCCCTCGACCGCCCGCTCGGCGAGATCGATCCTGCGCTGCCACAGCTGTACGGCGGTTTCAGGCATCAGGGTCGCCTCCCAGGGCGCGGTCGCCGAACTTCCGCAGGGTGCGGCCGCGCTGTTCCTGCGCCTCCTCCTGCGTGATGTACCCGGCTTCCTCCCACTGGCGCAGCGCCTTCAGTACGACTTCGACGTCCCGTACGACGTTCCGCCCGCCCGCCTGCCCGGTCGGCTCGCAGGGCTCCTCGGGAGCCTGGCCACCGTTGCGCAGACTCTCCATGCCGAAGTGCGGGAACAGGTCCATGGCATGCCGCACCGACGCGGCGACGAGCACTTCGCTTCCCTTGGACGGATCCTCACGGCTGTACTGCTGCTCCATGAGGATGCCCACCACGGCGGGACCGGTGTCCACGGGACTGCCCGAGTACCCGGAGTAATCGCCCAGCCCCTGCTCCACGGTCAGTTGAAGCCCCGCGAACTCTCCACCCTCGACGCTGCGGTACAGGATCGGCGCGTGGGACACACGGCCGCTGAGCTTCGTCTGCTCGTCCGACGGACAGTACGTACTGCGCCATCTCACGTGCGGTCGCGGCCAGTCGACCGGCGGGAGTGGCAGATCGTACTGGTGCGCGTCGTCGATGTGGATGAGTGCGAGATCGTTCTCCTTCACCGAGTCGCACAAGCGGCCCGCCATCACACGCCCGTCTGCCAGTTCGAGCTCCAGGCGGCCGTACTCCGTGTCCGCTCCTCGGAGGCAGTGCATGGCGGTGAGTACATAGACGGGGGCCAGGAGGAAGCCTGCACCCAGAGGTCTGCCGCCCTCGCTGATCCGCACCCAGTAGTCGCCGCCGGTCATGGCGCGCCCGCGGTCCGCTCCACCGTGAGGGTCACCTCGAAGGAGGCCTCCGCCGACGCCTTGGAGAGGATGACACCGGCCTCGGCGGCCAGAGTGATCCCGAACGTGACCTCCATGCCGGTGACGGACCAGCCATGCCGCTCGGGAACCTGGGCCAACGAGTCCTGCGCGATCGTCGACGCCTGCCGGATGGCGTCCCGCAGCTCGTCCTCGCGATCGGCCAGGGAGGCTGACTGCCGGACTCTGCTGCCGATCTGCCGCGCTCCGTCCCCGTTGAGCGCGACGGTCTCAACTCGTACCAGGGACAGGTCAGTTGCCGGTTGCTCCGTCACGCCCTCAGAGTAGCGAAGCGGATGCGATGAAGCGGGTCCAAGTGGTCCAAGTGGTCGGAGCGACGGTGAGGTGGGGGCGTCGGGGTCTTGGAGCCGGGGATGCACTCGGCTTCAACACCACCGCGCTTGCCTCACAGCCGGACCGGCGCAGGCTTCGCGTCGGCGACTACCGCTTCATCTACACGGTCGACAGCGGAGAGCTGATCGTCTGGGTCGTTCACGTGGGACATCGCTCCACGGTCTACGACACCTGACGCAGAAGCCGGTGAGGGCGCCCCGTCCCACGGAGCCCTCACCGGCCGGTCTGTTTCAGTGGTCGTACTTCAAGGGCGGCCTCTCAGACCCGCACCAGCGCGCGGTCCTCGTCGGTGTCCGTGTCCTTCGCCGCGTCGGCCTCCGTGCGCAGGCTCTCGCCCTCGACGTCGACGTTCGGCAGGGCGCGGTCCAGCCACTTCGGCAGCCACCAGGCCTTCTCGCCGAGCAGGGCGAGCACCGCCGGGACGATCGCCATGCGGACGACGAGGGCGTCGAAGAGGACGGCGATGGCGAGGCCGAAGCCGATCATCTTGACCATCGACTCGCTGGCGCCGATGAAGCCGGCGAACACCGCGATCATGATCAGCGCGGCGGCCACCACCACCCGGGCGCTGTGCCGGAACCCGGTCACCACGGCCTGGCTCGGCTTCTCGCCGTGGACGTACGCCTCGCGCATCCGCGTCACCAGGAACACCTCGTAGTCCATGGCCAGGCCGAAGACCACGCCGACCATGAAGATCGGCATCATCGACATGACCGGACCGGTCTCCTCGACCCCGAAGAGGCTCGCGAGCCAGCCCCACTGGAACACCGCGACGACCGCGCCGAGGGCGGCGAGCACCGACAGCAGGAAGCCGAGGGCCGCCTTCAGCGGGACCAGGATCGAGCGGAACACCAGGATCAGGAGCAGGAAGGCGAGGCCGACCACCAGGATCAGATACGGCACCAGCGCGTCGTTCAGCTTCTGCGAGAAGTCGATGTTCATCGCCGTCGCGCCGGTGACCAGCACGCTCGCGTCCGTGTCGGCCTTGATCTCCGCACCCGCGTCACGGATGGAGTGCACCAGGTCCTCGGTCGGGACCGACGAGGGCTTGGAGTCGGGGATCACGGTGATCGTCGCCGTGTCGCCCGCCTTGTTGTACGTCGCCGGGGTCACCGTCACGACGTCCTTGAGGCCCTTGATCTCGCTGGTGACGTCGCTGACGACGGTCTTGGGGGCATCGCTGGCCTTGGCGTCGACGACCACCATGAGCGGGCCGTTGAAGCCGGGGCCGAAGCCCTCCGAGAGCAGGTCGTAGGCCCGGCGCTGCGTCGTCGAGGTCGGCTGCGAGCCCTCGTCCGGCAGGCCCAGTTCGAGGGAGGTCGCCGGGAGGGCCGCGGCACCGAGGCCGACGACACCGAGGAGGAGGACGGCCACGGGACGGCGTACGACGAAGCTCGCCCAGCGCGTGCCCATGTTCGGCTTGGCCGCAGCGGCGTCGCCCGAAACGGCCTTGTCCGAAACGGCCTTGTCCGAAGCCGCCTTCCTGCGGCCTCCGCGCAGCTTGCCCTTCTCGCCCGTCGGCTTCACCTTGCGGCCCGCGTAGCCGAGCAGCGCGGGAACCATGGTCAGCGCGATCAGCACCGCGATCACGACCGTGCCCGCGGCCGCGAGGCCCATCTTCGTGAGCATCGGGACGTTGACGACGGCCAGTCCTGCCAGGGCGATGACCACGGTGAGACCGGCGAAGACCACCGCGGAGCCCGCCGTGCCGGCGGCCCTGCCGACCGCCTCCTCGCGGTCGCGGCCCTCGGCCAGTTCGGCGCGGTACCGGGAGACGATGAAGAGCGCGTAGTCGATGCCGACCGCGAGGCCGATCATCATGGCCAGCGTGGACGTGGTCGAGCCCAGGTCCAGTGCGTTGGCCAGCGCGGTGATCACCGAGACGCCGATGCCGACGCCGATGAGGGCGGTGAGCAGCGGCAGTCCCGCCGCGACCAGCGAGCCGAAGGTGATGACGAGGACGACCGCGGCGATGGCGAGACCGATGACCTCGGAGGCGGCCGCCGCGGGCGCCGCCTGGAGCGCGTCACCGCCGATCTCCACGGTCAGTCCGGCGTCCCGCGCCTGCTGCCCGGCGTCCTCCAGGGCGTCCCTGCTGGCGTCCTTCAGCTCCATGCCGGGAACCTCGTAGCGCACCGAGGCATAGGCGATGGTGCCGTCCTTGCTGACGGCGTGCGCCTGGTAGGGGTCGGCGACGGAGACGACCTCGGAGCCGTCGGACAGCTCCTTGACGGTCTTCTCGACGGTCGCCTTGTTGGCGGCGTCCGTCATCTTCTCGCCGTCCGGCGCCTTGAAGACGACACGGGCGGTACCGCCGTCCGCACTGCCGCCGGGGAAACGCTGCTCGAGCAGGTCGAAAGCCTTCTGCGCTTCCGTGCCCGGGATGGAGAAGGAGGTGGATCCGGCGCTGGGGGCGCTGGCCGCGCCGACGCCTGCGAGCGTGAGCAGCGCGACCCACATGAGGGCGACGAAATGCCGTCGCCGGAAGGCGAGCCGGCCGAGTTGGTAGAGGAACGTGGCCACGAGGGCGACTCCCGGTCAGGTCGTTGGGTTGTTTCTGGGCAGGGGTGATCAGCCTCTGGGCAGGGGTGATCAGCCCGACGACGTGAGCGGTGACGTCAGGTGGTGGGCTTGCTGGGGAGTGCTGGGGAGGGGGCTCGTCAGTCGACGGGGGCGCCGAGGGCGGGGAGGACCACGGCGTCGATGTACGAAAGGATGAACTCCTGGGTGGGCGGCTGCTCGTCGAGCAGCGTGCGGGCGACGACAGCGCCGAGCATCATGTGCATCATGAACCCGGCCGCCGGCGTGTCCACCGCGACCTCGCCCCGGTCCACGGCCCGCTGCACCAGGCGGTTGAACTCCGCGATCTCCGGTTCGACCAGATGCTCGCGAAACGCCTGCAACAGGTCCGGGTTGCCGTGCACCGCCATGGCCAGACCCCGCATCAGCGCGGAGTTCTGCTCCATCTCGCAGTCGTCCGAGCGCAGGGTGAGGGCGTGCAGATCGCCCCGGAGGGATCCGGTGTCGATCTCTTCGCGGCCGGAGCCGCCCGGCTTGCTGTGCCGCACCGCCTTGGCCACCAGCTCGGCCTTGCCGCCCCACTGGCGGTAGAGGGTGGCCTTGCTGGACCGGGTGCGGGCGGCCACGGCGTCCATGGTCAGGGCGTCGTAGCCGACTTCCCGGAGCAGGTCGAGCACGGCCCCGTACAACTCGGCCTCGCGCTCGGGAGTGATCCGACTGCGACGCGCCGTTGCGACCTCAGTCATGTCTCTCTCCACCTTCCCGTTCCGAACGACACTGTTTCGTACACGACGAATGTAGCGCACCTCTCAGCGAAACGAAACGGTTTCGTTCGTGTTGTGGGTCACGGTGCCGTCGCCCTGCCATGGGTTGTCACGAGTTGCCCAGGTCCGTCCACAGGAAAAGCATGGGGAGGTGAGCTATCTGCGCCTGCCGCATCTCCATGACGACCTGTTGTGCTTCGTGGCCGAGGACGACCTGTGGCTGGCCCCGCTGGACGGCCGGGGCCGGGCCTGGCGTCTCACCGTGGACCGCGCCAAGACCGGCCACCCCCGCTTCTCGCCCGACGGACGCCATCTGGCGTACACGAGCTGGCACAGCCTCGTCCCCGAGATCCATCTGGTCCCGGTGGCCGGCGGCCCGGGCCGCCGGCTCACCCACTGGGGCTCGGCGGACACCCGGGTGTGCGGCTGGACACCCGAGGGCGTGATCCTCGCCGTGGCCTCCCACGGCGAGCCCTTCTCCCACTACACCTTCGCCTACAAGGTCCGCCCCGACGGCGACCCCGGCCGCAAACTCCCCTGGGGACCGTGCTCCGACATCCAGGTCGCCGACCTCGACGGCGAGCGCAGGACCCTGCTCCTGACCGGCACCCCACCGCACGAACCCGCCTCCTGGAAGCGCTATCGGGGCGGCGCCACGGGCCGCCTGTGGCTGCACGGCGAACGCCTGCTCGCGGACCTCGACGGCCACCTCGACTCCCCCCTGTTCGTCGGCGGCCGGATCGCCTTCCTCTCCGACCACGAGGGCGTCGGCAACCTCTACTCCTGCGCCCACGACGGTTCCGACCTGCGCCGGCACACCGACCACGACGCCTTCTACGCCCGGCACGCGGCGAGCGACGGCACCCGGGTGGTGTACCAGTGCGCGGGCGACCTGTGGATCGTGGACGACCTCGCCGCCGGCTCCGAGCCGCGCCGCCTGGACGTACGCCTGAGCGGGCCGGCCGCCGGCCGCCGCAGGTACCAGGTGCCGGCCGCCCAGCACGTCGACGGCATCTCCGTCGACGAGACGGGCCGCGCGAGTGCCGTCGTCGTCCGCGGCAGCCTCTACTGGCTCACCCACCGGGACGGCCCGGCCCGTACGATCACCGACACACCGGGCGTACGGGTCCGGCTCCCGGAGATGCTCGGCTCGGCCGGGCAGGTCGCGTATGTGACGGACGCCGAGGGCGAGGACGCCGTCGAGATCGCCTGTCTGCCACGGGCCACCGGCGACCGCGAGCCACGCCGGCTGGCCTCCGGCGAGCTGGGCCGGGTCCTGGAGATGGTCGCCGACCCGCAGGGCGAACACCTCGCCATCGCGGCCCACGACGGACGGCTGCTGCTCCTGGACGCTACGGAGGACTCGAACGGCGAGGTCACCGAGCTGATCCACTCGGTCAACGGCCCCGTCCGGGACCTGGCCTTCTCCCCGGACGGCAGCTGGCTGACCTGGTCGCACCCCGGGATCGGCCGCTCCCTGCGGCAGATCAAGCTGGCCCGCATGAGGGACAGCCTGATCGTCGACGTCACGAGCGGCCGCTTCGAGGACGAGAACCCGGTGTTCACCCGGGACGGCCGCTACCTCGCCTTCCTCTCCTGGCGGGGCTTCGACCCGGTGTACGACGTCCACACCGGCGACCTCTCCTTCCCCCTGGGCTGCCGCCCCTACCTGGTCCCCCTCTCCTCCGCGACCCCCTCCCCCTTCGCCCTGACCCCCGAGGGCCGCCCGGCCGCCGGGGGCCTGGACCCGGTGGAGGACGAGGAGGGCGAGACCGGCGGCGCGCCGACCGTCGAGACCGAGGGCCTGGAGAGCCGGGTCACCCCCTTCCCGGTCGGCGCCTCCAAGTACTCGGCGCTGCACCCGGTGGCGGGCGGCGGACTGGTCTGGCTGCGCTGGCCGATCTCGGGCGCGCTGGGCGAGACGTTCGCCAACCCGGACGACACGACCGGCCGGCCGACCCTCGAACACTTCAACATCAGCAAGGCGAAGAAGTCCGAACTCGTCGACCATCTCGACTGGTTCGCGGTCAGCGGCGACGGCTCCCGCCTGGTCCTGGTCGACGAGGGCGACCTGCGGGCGGTGCCCGCCTCCGAGTCCGGCGACAGCGACACGACGGTCTGGATCGACTCGCGCCGCATCCTGCACGAGGTGGACCCGACGGCGGAGTGGAAGCAGGCGTACGAGGAGGCGGGCCGGCTCATCCGCGCGTACTTCTGGGAGCCGGGGATGTGCGGCATCGACTGGGACGCGGTCCTCGCCCAGTACCGCCCCCTGGTCGAACGGGTCGCCTCCCCCGACGAGTTCGCCGACCTGCTCCGCGAGGTCCTGGGCGAACTCGGCACCTCCCACGCCTACGTCACGGCCGCCCGCCGCAACGAGGGCCCTGCGCACTACCAGCGCTGGCAGGGCCTGCTCGGCGCCAACTTCGTACGCCGCGACGACGACTGGATGGTCCGGCGCATCCTCCCCGGTGAGTCCTCCGACTCCAAGGCCCGCTCCCCGCTGGCGGGCACGGGCATCCGCGAGGGCGCGGTCCTCACCCACGTCGACGGCCGTCCGGTGAACCCGGTGACCGGCCCCTACCCGCTGCTCGCCGGGGCCGGCGGCACGACGGTGGAGCTGACCTTCGCCCAACCCGTCGCCCACCACCACCCTTCCAAGGAAGGCCCTTCGGGCCCCTCTGATTCGGCGGAGGTCGAGCCGGGCCGGGCCCGGCGCGTGGCCGTCGTCCCCCTGATCGACGAGCGCCCCCTGCGCTACCAGGACTGGGTCGCCAAACGCCGTGCTGTGGTCCGGGAGTTGAGCGGCGGCCGCTGCGGCTACCTCCACATCCCCGACATGGGCGGCTCGGGCTGGGCCCAGTTCAACCGCGACCTGCGTATGGAGATGTCCCGCCCCGCCCTGATCGTCGACGTACGCGGCAACGCGGGCGGCCACATCAGCGAGCTGGTGGTGGAGAAACTGACCCGCACGATCCTCGGCTGGGACCTCACGCGCAACGCCCAGCCGGTGTCGTACGCCTCGAACGCCCCACGCGGTCCGATCGTCGCCCTCGCCGACGAGGCGACTTCGTCGGACGGCGACATGATCACGGCCGCCTTCAAGCTCCTCGGACTCGGCCCGGTCGTCGGCCAGCGCACCTGGGGCGGAGTCGTCGGCATGACCGGCCGCCACCGCCTCGGCGACGGCACCGTCATCACGGTCCCGATGAACGCCGCCTGGTTCGACGCCTACGGCTGGACCATCGAGAACAAGGGCGTCACCCCGGACGTCGAGGTCCTCCGCACTCCCCTGGACTGGGCAGAGGGCCGCCACGCCCAACTCAAGGACGCGGTGGAACTGGCCCTGGAGCTCCTGGAATCCAACCCCCCGGCAACGCCCCCGGATTACGCACACGTACCGGACCGATCAAGGCCGAAATTGCCGCCACGGAATCGGTAGGGGCAACATCAACGCCCCCAGGGGCGCGGGGCTGTATCAATTTGCGGCTCCGCCACGCGGGCGCGACCAACCCCCACACACCTCCTGACACGCGGCACCACCAACCCCCAGGGGCGCGGGGAACTGCGCGACAAGCCCCCCACCGGGCCCGCACCCGACAACGAACCCCCGAACACAACGCAAACGCGGGGCACCCACCAAAACAGGGGGCGCCCCGCGTTCACACAGACCGACGACTACCGGTCGTAGTCCTGGTCAAACCGCTCCTCGTCCTCGCGACGCACCCGCTCGGACTCCTCGTCCCGCTGCGGCCGCTGCGGACGACCCCGCTCCGGCTGCGGCTGCCCCTGCGGACGCCCGCGCTCCTGCTGACCGTGCTGGCGAGCACGCTCCTGAAGCTGCTCGGACTTCTCCTTGAACTGGTCCTTCATACCCATGTGGGTTCACTCCCGTAGTGAGTGGGGATTGGCCCCTCGGTGGGGCCTCGACCAGATTCACACGGGCGATAACCCCCCGCATGTCGATCAGTTACGCCGCGTAGCCCTCTCCTGCTCGTCGGCCGCGCCCCCCGCTCCGACCAGCCCGATCCGCATCCCCTCCAGCCGGTCCGCGAACCGCCGTACCTGCCGTTGCCCCACGGTCCCGATGAGCCCGGGCAGATACCCGCGCACCCCTTGCATCCCGCGCAGCCACCACTGCCCGTACACATGACTCGACCGCCTCTCGATCCCCGCCACGATCCGGTCGACCGCCGGCCCCGGCGGATAGGTCTTGTTGGACGGCCACGGCAGCCGCTGCCTCAACTCCCGCATGACGTCGTCCTGATCGGCGCCCCGCACCATGTCAGTGTCGGTCCAGGACAGATACCCGACGCCCACCCGCACGCCCTTGTACCCGACTTCGGCCCGCAGACTGTGCGCGTACGCCTCGACACCGGACTTGGACGCGCAGTACGCGGTCATCATCGGCGCCGGGGTGATGGCGGCGAGCGAGGCGATCTGGAGCAGATAGCCGCGGCTCTCCATCAGCACGGGCAGAAACGCACGAGCCGTCACCGCCGACCCGATGAGGTTGACCTCGATGACCCGTCGCCAGGCCTCCGGATCGGAGTCCACGAAGGGACCGCCGCTCGCGACACCGGCGTTGGCGACGACGATGTCGACCTTCCCGAACCGCTCCTTGACCTCCCGCGCGACGACCGCCATCGCCTCATGGTCCGTCACATCGGCGTACCAGTGGCCGCTGTCGCCGTGCAGCCGTTCGGAGACCTGCTTGAGGGCGTCCGGCTCCAGCCCGACCAGCGCCACGCTCGCGCCGCGCGCGGAGAGCTTGCGGGCGAGCAGCTCCCCGACGCCGCGCGCCGCCCCCGTGACCACGGCGACCTGCCCTTCGAGGCTCACCCTGCTCATGCGCCCTCCTTCACCTGCGTGTACGTGTCGGTGTGCTTCGTCGTGCTGCGCGTGTACGTCGTGACGAGCTCCCGTATCTTCCCGGTCACCAGACCGGGCGCCTCGACCGGCGTCATGTGCCCGAGGCCCGGCAGTTCGGTGACACCGAGGCTCTGGGGCAGCGCGGCGGCCAGCGTGTACGCGTGCACGGGCGGGGTGAGCCGGTCGGCCGTGCCGACGACCACCGCGGTCGGCACCGCCAACTCCCGTACGCCATGGTCGAGATCGAGCAGATCGAGCACCTGCGACCAGGCGTACCGCACCTTGCGCGGGCACGCGTGCACGATCCGCGCGCACGCCTCGACCATGTGCGGGGCCGAACCGCGGCCCATCGTGCCGTACTTGAGGATCGCCCGTGCGACGGGCGTGACCGGCCCGAGCGGTGCCCGGGCGCCGAGTATGTGCTTGGTCAGCCAGGTCCGCAGCCGTCCCGGCCGCATCGGTACGACCGTCGACTCGGCGACCAGCCGCGAGGAGCCGGTGCTGCACAGCAGGACGGCGGCGGCATGCTCGCGGAACCCGGGGCGGGCGGACGCCGCCATCACCGTCATGCCGCCCATGGAGTGCCCGGCGATCACGGCCTTCTCGCCGGGCGCGAGGGTCGCCCTCAGTACGGCTTCGAGGTCGTCGGCGAGCGCGTCGGCACTGCACGCCGGGCTCGCCGGGCTGCGTCCGTGGCCGCGCTGGTCGTAGGCGATGACCCGGTGGTCGGCGGTCAGTTCCCGGATCTGCGCCGCCCAGAAGGCGGTCGAGCAGGTCCAGCCGTGCGCGAGGACGACGGCGGGCGCGTCCTTCGGGCCGTGCACCTCTATGTGCAGCCGGGCGCCGTCGGCGGAGGTGGCCGTCAGCTCACGGGCGGGGGCGGGCGGGGCGTACGGCCCGGACGTCACATGCATGAGACGGCTCACGCGGTCACCTCGGCGTCTTCCTTGACTGCGGCCCGCACCACGGCGTACTCCGACAGGTCCACGCGCCGCGTGGCCCGCCTGAACTCGCTCGTCGTGCCGGGCCAGACGGTGGTGTTACGGCCGTTCGCGTCGAGGTACCAGCTCGTGCAGCCGCCCGTGTTCCACACGGTCCGCTCCATCCGGTCCTGGACCCGCCGGTTCCAGGCGTGCACGGCGCTCGGCCGCGCGTCGAGGGCGACCCGCCCGCCCAGGACGGGGGGTCCGGAGGGGTTCCCCCCGGAAAGTACAGCCAACTGGCGTACGAAGTCGGCCATGTAGTTCAGCTGGGACTCGATCATCAGGATCATCGAGGAGTTCCCGAGCCCCGTATTGGGCCCGATGACGGTCATCCAGTTCGGGAACCCGGCCGCGGAGGCACCCCGCAGCGCCTCCATCCCGCCCTTCCACTCCTCGGCGAGCGTCTTGCCTTCGGCTCCCACCACCCGCTCGGCGATGGGCATGTCGGTGACGTGGAACCCCGTACCGAAGACGATCGCGTCGACCTCGGCCTCGGTCCCGTCGGCGGCCACGACGGTCGAGCCGCGGACCTCGCTCAGCCCGCTGGCCACCACGTCGACATTGGGCCGGGCGAGCGCGGGATAGTACGTGCTGCTCAGCAGGATCCGCTTGCAGCCGATGCGGTAGTCGGGGGTCAGCTTCGCGCGCAGGGCCGGGTCCTTGATGGAGCGGGCCATGTTCCGCTTGGCCAGCTGCTCGACGAAGCCCAGCTCGTTCGGGTGCTTGGTGAACGCCTGGACCTGAAGCTCCCGGATGCCCCACAGCAGTCCACGGCGCAGCTGCGCGGTGAAGGGCAGGGCCCGGTGCAGGGAGCGTTCGGCGCCGCTGATGGCGCGGTCGACGCGGGGCATGACCCACGGCGGGGTGCGCTGGAAGAGGGTGAGCCGCTCGACGTCGGGCTGGATGGACGGCACGATCTGGATGGCGGAGGCCCCCGTCCCCACCATCGCGACACGCTTGCCGCGCAGATCGTAGTCGTGGTCCCAGCGGGCGGAGTGGAAGACCTTGCCGGGGAAGGTGTCGAGCCCGGGGATGTCCGGGACCTTGGGGTCGGACAGCGGCCCGGTGGCGGAGACGACGAAGTCGGCCGACAGACTCCCGCCGCTGGTCTCGATGTCCCAGCACAGCCGCTCGCCGTTCCAGGTCATCCGCTCCACCTCCGAGTTGAAGCGGATGTGCGGCCGCAGCCCGAAGACGTCCGTGACGTGCTCCAGATAGGCCCGGATGTGCTCCTGCCCGGAGAAGGTGCGCGGCCAGTCGGGGTTGGGCGCGAAGGAGAACGAGTACAGATGGGACGGCACATCGCAGGCACACCCCGGATAGCTGTTGTCCCGCCAGGTGCCGCCGACGCTGTCGGCCCGCTCCAGGACGACGAAGTCGGTGACACCCTCGCGTCGCAGCCGGACGGCGGCCCCCAACCCGCCGAACCCGGACCCGACCACCGCGACCCGCACATGTTCGCGTTCGGCCATGCCTGTGCCTCCACACTTGAACACACTTGAACCGGAACCACGCCAGTGAACACTGGCGCAATGGGAGAGTAGAGCAGGTCCGTACCGACCGGTAGGGGTCGATCGGCGACGTTTACATCAGCGGCTGCCGCCGCGGGTACCGTCGGTACGACTTAAGGTGCCCAGGTGACCGAGAAGCGTGAATACCGCATGGAGGAGCTCGCCCGCCTGGCCGGCATCACGGTGCGCACCCTGCGCTTCTACCGCGAACGCAAGCTGATCCCACCACCCCGCCGCGAGGGCCGCATCGCCTGGTACGACGACCACCACCTGGCCCGCCTGCACACGATCTCGGCCCTGCTGGAACGCGGCCACACTCTGAACGGCATCGCGGAACTCGCCGACGCCCTCGACCACGGCCGTGACGTCGCCGACCTCCTCGGCGTCGACGCCCCCACCGAGGAGGAGCCGGTCCGCCTCACCCCCGAGGAACTCGCCGCCCGCTTCGAGGGCGAGGTCACCCCCGAGAACCTCGCCGCCGCCATGGAACTCGGCTACCTCGGCACCGACGGCGACGAGATCGTCCACATCAGCCGCCGCCTCCTGGACGTCTCCTCGACCCTGGTCCGCGAGGGCATCCCCCTCGCGGAGGTCCTGGCGGCGGGCAAACGCGTCCGCGAACACGTCGACGCCCTGGCAGAGATGTTCGCCGAACTGGTCCTGCGCCACGCCCAGGAGGACGACCTCCAGCGCCTGCGACCGCTGGCTCGGAGCGTTGTGGAGGCGGAGCTTTCGCTGGCACTGGACCGGCGGTTGCGGAAACAGCAGTAGCTCAAGCGCTCTGCAAATCCTGAAGATTCACACGATCGAGGTGCCTTCCCGGCTTCGGTACCCGGAATGACGTTCGTGCTCCGAGAGTGAGATCGAAAATGCCCCGGCGGCTGTGCGGCCAGTCCCGGGGTGTGGCCGACTCTGACTAGGAGCGTCGACGTGCCCCCACGTAATCAACGATCAGCCCTGTGCACCTCCTCTCACTCGACTTCCGGCGAGCAACGCGCGAGGGCCCTTGCCGCCCCTTGCCGCACTGCGTCTCAGTTGCGTCACCAGCGCGACGACCTCACCGGCCCGCCAGCGGTCCGTCATCCATCTCGCGGCCGAGAGGGTCGGCTTCACCCTGATCGCCGAGGCATCGGACCTCGGGGTCTCAGCCCGTCAGACCTCACCGTTCGAGAGGCCCTCTCTCTCATCCTGGCTGCACATGTCTCACGCGTACGAAGCTGTCATTTGGTCACACGTGGATCGGGCTGTGCGTTCCGTGGCGCACATGGCCGAGTTGATCGCCTGGGGGCGACACCACACCCGGACACTCGTGTTCGGCATGCCAGAGGACGATCACCCGGTCGTTGTAACACCTCAGGCCGACGGTTCGACCATCCGGCGGTGCCTGGACCTCGCCCACGACGCCGAGCAGGAAGCCCGTACCATCTCAGCCCGGCTCAGCAGCAGTCACGAGGCGCTGCGCGCAGCCGGTCGCGTGATCGTCGAGCAAGTACATGCGGGACAGTCGCTGATCACCATCGCACGCGAACTGAACGACTCAGATGTCCTGGTACCACGCGACCGTCATGCCCAACTCCAGGGGCGCCCGACGGGGGGTCGTCGCCACGGACGTGACTTCGAACGATTCCGGTGGACCTCGGGCACGCTGTCCAAAGTGCTGCGCAGCCCGTCACTGATGGGGCACCGGATTCATGGCGGTCGGTCGGTTCGCGACTCAACCGGCGCCCCGGTACTGATCGGACAGCCGTTGCTCTCCGACGAGGAGTTCCAGGCATTGCAACACGTCCTTGACGCACGTTCCAACGACACCCGCCAAACGAGAAGCCGGACGACTGCGCTGCTCACCGGCGTCGCACACTGCTCGGGCTGCGATGGACGCATGTACCTCGCAGCCCTTAAGGGCTATCCGTACGGCGACTACACCTGCCGCGCGACCGCGCGGGGCGAAGTGTGCCCTGCCCCGGCTGCCACGGCGACGGAGACCGCCGTCTCCCGAGAGCTTCTTCTCGACAGCGGCGTCCGTGTCATCGTCGCCAAGGGCCGCTGCGGCGGCGGCCCGGCCCGGCTTGCCGGACCAGACACCTCACGCTAGAGCTTCACGCTCGATGAACGCATCGGAGAATGCGCGGGCTGCGCCTCGCTCGGCCTGTGTCACCTTTCGAAGATCACGGTCACGGGAGCATGATCCGACCACCGCTCCTCGTGACTTGCCGCCCTTTCCACCACGCCCTTGACAGCACTCGCCGCGAGCCCAGGGGTCGCCACGGCCAGGTCAATTCTCCATCCTGAATCGTTGTCGAAGGCCCGCCCTCGATACGACCACCACGTATACGGCCCCTCCACATCCGGATACAGCGCCCGCACGACATCGACGTAACCACCGGCGGCCGGTTCGAGCACTTGCGTGAGCCACTCCCGCTCCTCCGGCAGGAACCCGGAGTTCTTCTGGTTGCCCCGCCAGTTCTTCAGGTCGGCCTGCTGGTGCGCGATGTTCCAGTCGCCGCAGACGAGAACCTCGCGGCCGTCGGCGGCAGCGCGCTCGCGCAGGTCCTTCAGATAGGCCAGGAACTCGCCCATGAAGCGAACCTTCTCGTCCTGCCGCTCGGTACCGACCTCGCCCGAGGGGAGGTAGAGAGAGGCGACCGTCACACCGGGCAGGTCGGCCTCGACATAGCGCCCGCTGTCGTCGAACTCACTCGAACCGAAGCCGACCTGGATGCGGTCGGGCTCGCGGCGGGTGTAGAGGGAGACGCCGGCGCGGCCCTTGGCGGCGGCGGGAGCGTGCACGACATGCCATCCGTCGGGCGTACGCACATGCTCCGGCAGCTGCTGCGGCTCCGCGCGCACCTCCTGGAGGCACAGCACATCCGCTTCGGTACCGGCGAGCCACTCCACGAAGCCCTTCTTCGCGGCGGCCCGCAGCCCGTTCACATTCACAGAGGTCACAGTGAGCACCCGGGAACGATACCCGCACCCTGGAACGAGTCCGGTTCTGGAACCCGGTGAAATTGAACTCATATACGGTGTTCGGCATGGACATACGCCGGGTCGCCTTCGACCACCCCGACGCCATCAAGCTCAGTGATCAGGTCCAGGCCGAGTACGGCGTCCGTTACGGCGACGGCGGCGACGCCACGCCCCTGGACGTAGCGGACTTCAGGCCGCCGAACGGCCTGTACCTGCTCGCGTACGACGCGCTCGGCACCCCCGTCGCCTCCGGCGGCTGGCGGTCCCAGGACGAGAACGGCGAGGGCAACGCGGACGGCGACGCCGAGCTCAAGCGGATGTATGTCATCGAGCAGATGCGCGGACGGGGCCTGGCGCGCCGCATCCTGGCCCTACTGGAGGAGGACGCGCGGGACGCGGGCCGCAGGCGCATGGTGCTGGAGACCGGGGCCAAGCAGCCGGAGGCGGTGCAGCTGTACACGTCCAGCGGGTACGAGCCGTGCGAGAAGTTCGGCTACTACCGCTTCCACGAACTCAGCCTGTGTTTCGCCAAGGCCCTGTGACGCGTACGCCCGCCCTCAGCCGTCGCCGTCGCTCTCCCGCCGGTTGATGCGATACACGTCCCGCACACAGAGGTTGAGGACCAGGGACAGGACGACCAGCCCCGCGCACGCCACCAGCACCGTGCGGCTGTCCCAGATGCCGGCCGCGAGGGCGGTGAGCAGATAGCCGAGGGGGATCGCGAGCCGTTCGCCCACGTTGTTGAACGCGCTCATACGCCCCAACTCGCCCTGCGGCACATGCTGTTGGAAAGCGGTCGTCCACGCGACGATCGTCACGTCGAGTCCGATCCCCGCGAGCACCGCGGCCAACAGCACCCAGGGCAGCGGCAGTCCCCACCCCATGGCGAGCAGCGGCGCGGCGAGCGGCGTACAGGCCACGATGGCCACGACCAGCAGCCGGTACGGCCGCCAGCGCAGGCACACCACCGTCCCGCCCAGCAGCCCCGCCGCGAACGCGGCCTGTACGAGCCCCCAGTCACGTGCCCCCGCGTACCGCTCCGCCGCGACGACGGGCCCGAGCAGCTGGTACCCCGCCAGCCACGCGGCGACGAGAAGCGTGCCGGCGGCCGTGTAGGTCCACAGCCAGGTCCGCGACCAGAAGCCGGCCCAGCCGTGCCGCAGGTCGCTGAGCGCGCTGGTGACGGTGACGGGCGCGTCCAGGCGCAGCCCGAGCAGCAGGAAGGCGGCGACGGCGAAGGTGAGCGCGTCCCAGGCGAGCGCCCAGGCCGGGCCACTGACCGCGACGACGGCTCCGCCGACGGCCGGTCCGAGCACCTTGACGGCGTTGCCCGGCAGCCTGAGCAGGGCGTTGGCCTGCTGCAACTGGTCCACGGGGACGATCTGGCCCACGGCGCCCTGGGCGGCGGGCACGGTGAAGGCCACCGCGGTCCCGGAGACGAATCCGCAGACCGCGATGGAAGTCGTCGAGGCCTGTCCTGTGGCGACGATCACGGCCAGCGCGCCTTGGGCGAGGGCCGCGAGGAGATTGCCGAGGAAGAGCATCCGGCTGCGGGACATCCGGTCCGCCAGCACTCCGCCCACGAGCAGGAACAGGACCGTCGGCACGGTGTTCGTGGCGAGCACCAGCCCGAGCTCCCCGGCTCCGCCGCCCTCCCCGATCACGGAGTAGGCGAGCGCCAGGGGCGCCATGGCGGAGCCGGTGGCGGAGACGAGGTTGGCCAGCACGAACCGCCCGAAGCCCGGGATCCGCAGCGGCGCCGCACGCCCCGCCGATAACTCTGCGTCGACCTTCTCCACGCTCCCCCTCGCGACGGCGGCACTTGGGCACAACAAAGATCCCGCCCGATCAACCGATCGGACGGGATCTCTCAACTCCCGGGTTTCCCTGGAGAGTTGTTGCGGTGGACCTGAGGGGATTTGAACCCCTGGCCCCCTCGATGCGAACGAGGTGCGCTACCGGACTGCGCCACAGGCCCTTGCAACGAGTGAAACTTTAGCACCCCGATCGGCCTGCTTGGAAATCCGTTCCCTGGCCGGGCGCCTTGCCCGGCCGCGGGCGCCGGCTACTCGTTGGCGGCTCGCGGCCGGTCGCCTTCCTCGTACTGGTCGAACAGCGGCGTACGGCCCCGTTCGCGCGCCCGGCGGGCGGAGGCGGCCCGTCGGGCGTCGCTACGACCTCCCCCTTCGGCCTTCTCCTCCTCGCGCGCCGCGTCCCCGTCTCGCGGCTCGGCGCCCCGCGCGGAACCGTCCCCTGCCTCGGCACCGGTCTCCCGGTCCCGGCCGACGGTGCTCGACCGCGCCGAGCTCCAGGCGTCCGGAGCGCCGAGGTCCACGTCGGGGGTGGCCCGGGGCGCGACCGGCGCGGTCACATACGTGGGCAGCGGCACGGGCACCGGGTCCCAGCTGTCGCCGTGTCCGGGCCTGCGCTGGCGCTCGCGCTGCTGGTCGACCCACTCGGCGTGGTCGGTCTGCTCGACGAGGGCGCGCCGGTCGGCGGCGAGAGCGGACAGCCCGGGGTCGGTGGCGCCTGGTTCGGACCCCTCGTCGGGCTCGTCGAGGCCCGCACCGGGGTCGGTGCCGCCGCGACGGCGCGACTGGCGCGCATGCTCACGAAGCCGCTGCGCGGCGGCCTCGGCCTGCCGCCGGTCCATCTGGTAGGCGAAGCGGCGGCGCTCCTGGGACCGCAGATACGCGATGTACCCGCTGAGCAGCACGGCGGGAACGCCGGGCGCCCACAGGAAGGCGAGCCCGCCGACCGCGGCGACGATCGCGCCGAGGGTGAAGGCCAGGAAGAGCATCACGGTGGTGCGGCGACGGCGCGCGAGCACCTTCGAGCGCCGAGCGCGTGCCGCGGCCGCCTCGTCCGAGGGGGCCCGCCGGGCGGCGGGCACCCCCTTGCGCGCCTTGGCCGCGGGGCCGGAGCCCGCTTCGGCGGAGGGTGCGCTCGCGCGTTCGGGTGTCGGCCGGGAACCGTGTTCGGGTGCCGGCTTGCCCCCCTGTTCCCGCGCGGAGTCGCGTGCCGGTTCCGGGCGTGGTGCCTGTACCGGGACCGGTGCCTGGGTCTGCGGACGGGTCGGAGGCATGGCGAAGGCCCGGACGTCCACCGACTCGGTGACGTCGCCCGGGTCATCGGCGCTGGGCTCCCCCTCTTCGGTGGAGCGCGCGCGCAGGTCCTTGGCGTACCGGCGCTCCATCCCCGCCCGTCCGGACAGCAACCGGATGGCTGTGCTGAAGCGTTCCGTCGGACGGGCCTCGTTCAGCTCGTCCTGCCTACGGAGCCACATCGGCACCAAGTAGGCGGCCCAGGCCCCGACAATGACTGCGTAGATGAGGCCGCTGCTGCTCACGCCTCACACGGTAGAGGGGTTTCCGTGAGGCCATCCGCCAATTGAGCCGGTGTGTCGCACGATCTGGCTGATATTTCGAACTTTTTTTGTGACCGATGCGATCAGCAGCCCACCCAGGGCGCGAATTTAATGCCCGAGCCGGTCATCCGGCGATCAATTTCGAACACTTATTCAATTTCCGAGAGGTCTTCGAGCTACGCGGGATTCCCCTGCGGGTTCTGCCGGGAGTTCGGCGCGGAGTTCTCCGGGTTCGAGGGCTGGGTCTTCTGGGAGCGTTCCCTGCGCCAGCGGCCCAGCAACCCTTCCGGGACCTCTTCCGCCGTGAGCGCGAAGACGAGATGGTCCCGCCAGGCCCCGTCGATGTGGAGATATCGCGGACGCAGCCCCTCCTCGCGGAATCCGAGTTTCTCCACGACCCGGCGGCTGGGCCGGTTCTCGGGGCGAATGCAGACCTCGATGCGGTGCAGACCGACGCTGCGGAAACAGTGGTCCACGACCAGCGCCACGGCCGTCGGCATCACCCCGCGGCCCGCGACCGTCTCGTCCACCCAGTAGCCGACGTGCCCCGAGCACATCGAGCCCCAGGTGATCCCGGCGACCGTCAACTGCCCGACCAGCCGTCCCTGGTACTCGATGACGAACGGCAGCATCCGGCCCGAGTTCGCCTCGGAGCGCAGATGCCGGACCATCTGGCGGTAGGTCGGCCGGTGTGCGATCGGCCCGCTGGGCGTGGGCGGCGGAATCGTCGCCTCCCAGGGCCGCAGCCAGTCCCGGTTGCGCCGGTTGACCTCGCGCCAGGCCCGCTGGTCGCGCATCTTTATCGGCCTCAGGACGACATCGCCGTCCCTCAGCACGACGGGCCAGGATGGGCTGTTCAGCTCGCACCCCCACTGCTGGGTCTGGGGTGGTCGCCGCCGCGGATCTGGTCGACGGCGTGGATCAGGAGAGGTTCCAGGACGGCCAGTCCGTCCTTCACCCCGCCACTGGAACCGGGCAGGTTGATGATCAGGGTGCTCCCGGCGACTCCGGCGAGCCCCCGGGACAGCGCCGCCGTGGGCACCTTCTCCCGTCCGAACGCCCTGATCGCCTCGGGAATGCCCGGTACCTCGTAGTCGATCACCGCGCGGGTCGCCTCGGGGGTGCGGTCGGTCGGCGAGATGCCCGTGCCGCCCGTGGTCACGATGACGTCGTACCCGGCGTCGACACCGGCGCGCAGGGCGGCGCCGACCGGGTCTCCGTCGGGCACGACCTGTGGACCTTCGACGTCGAAGCCGAAGCCCTTCAGGCCGTCGGCGATCAGTGGGCCGCCCTTGTCCTCGTAGATCCCGGCGGCAGCCCTGTTGGAGGCGGTGACGACAAGAGCGCGATACGTCATGCCCGGCTCCAGTCGCCCGACTTTCCGCCCGTCTTCTCCTCGACCCGTACGTCCGTGATGACCGCTCCCTTGTCGACCGCCTTCACCATGTCGATCACGGTGAGCGCGGCGACGGAGACCGCGGTGAGGGCCTCCATCTCGACGCCCGTGCGGTCCGTGGTCTTCACGGTGGCCACGATCTCCACGGCGTCGTCCGCGACCGACAGGTCCAGTTTCACACCGGACACCGCGAGCGGGTGACAGAGCGGGATCAGGTCGGGGGTGCGTTTGGCTCCCATGATCCCGGCGATCCGGGCGGTGGCGAGGGCGTCGCCCTTGGGGACCCCCTCGCCGCGCAGCAGCTCGACCACGCGGGGCGAGACGAGGACGCGGCCGCTGGCGCTGGCGGTGCGCGCGGTCACGTCCTTCTCGGAGACGTCGACCATGCGGGCCGCGCCCGCGTCGTCGAGGTGCGTGAGGTGGTCCTGCGTGGATGGGTCCTGCGTGCTCATGCTGGTGTGGCGCTCCCGGTCCGGGCCCGTCGCGGTGCGGCGCACGGGCCTGCTGTGCGCGACACGGTACCGCCAACCTGGGGCGCTCAGCCGAGCAGGACCACCTCGACCTCGGCGCCGGGCTCGACGCTCTCGGTGTCCTCGGGGACGACGATCAGCGCGTCCGCGTGCGCGAGGGCGGCGACCAGATGGGATCCGGCGCCGCCGACCGGCCGCACCGCGCCGTCGGCGTACGTCCCGCGCAGGAACTGTCTGCGTCCCTTGGGCGAGGTCAGCGCCTTGTCGGCGGTCAGGGTCGCGGTCGTCCGGGGCCGGTGGACGTCCTCCAGGCCCATCAGGGCGCGGATCGCGGGGCGCACGAACAGTTCGAAGGAGACGTACGACGACACCGGGTTGCCGGGGAGCGCGAGCAGCGGGATGTGGTCGGGGCCGATGGAGCCGAAGCCCTGGGGCTTGCCGGGCTGCATCGCGAGCTTGCGGAAGTCGATGCCGCTGCCGGCCTCGTCCTCGTCGGCGACATGCGCCAGGGCTTCCTTGACGACGTCGTACGCCCCGACACTCACGCCGCCGGTGGTGACCATGAGGTCGGCGCGGACGAGCTGGTCCTCGATGGCGGAGCGAAGGGTCTCGGCGTCGTCGGCGACGGCGCCCACGCGGTAGGCGATGGCGCCGGCGTCCCGGGCGGCCGCGGTGAGGGCGAAGCTGTTGGAGTCGTAGATCTGGCCGCCGGACAGCTGCTCGTCGGGCTGGACGAGCTCGCTGCCGGTGGACATCACGACGACGCGCGGGCGCGGGCGTACGCGTACCGTGCCGCGGCCGATCGCGGCGAGCAGGGCGATCTGCGGCGGGCCGAGGACCGTGCCGGCTTCGAGGGCGCGGTCGCCGGACTTCACGTCGCTGCCCTTCGCGCGGACGTGCGCGCGTGCCTCGGCCGGCCGGTGGATCTGCACCTGGCCGTGGGCACCCTCGGGGGCCAGGCTGCGGGCGCGCATCCCGGTCACCGGGCCCTCGCCGAGGCCGCCGTCGGTCCACTCCACCGGAACGACGGTCTCGGCGCCGGGCGGCAGCGGGGCGCCGGTCATGATGCGGGCGGCCTGGCCGGGGCCCACCTGGAGCAGCTCGGCCTGGCCCGCCGCGACGTCCCCGACGACTTCGAGCACCGCCGGGAACTCCTCGCTCGCGCCCGCGACATCCGCGACCCGTACCGCGTACCCGTCCATGGAGCTGTTGTCGAACGGCGGCAGGGAGACCGGCACCGTGACGTCGTCGACCAGGACGCAGCCCTGGGCGTCGAGCAGTTGCAGCTCAATGGGTTCGAGGGGGCGGACGGTCGTGAGGATGTCCTCCAGGTGTTCGTCCACCGACCAGAGGTGGTCCTGGCCGACGGGGCGGGGCGCGGGGGTGCTCAACTCGCTACATCTCCTCGGCTACGTAACTGCGAAGCCAGGTCCGGAAGTCCGGGCCCAGGTCTTCACGTTCGCATGCGAGTCTGACAATGGCACGCAGGTAGTCGCCGCGGTCGCCGGTGTCATAGCGACGGCCCTTGAAGACGACGCCGTGCACCGGGCCGCCGACCTTCTCGTCCTGCGAGAGCTGCTGGAGGGCGTCGGTGAGCTGGATCTCGCCGCCGCGGCCCGGCTCGGTCTTGCGCAGTATGTCGAAGATGTGCGGGTCGAGCACATAGCGGCCGATGATGGCGTAGTTGGACGGGGCGTCGGCCGCGGCAGGCTTCTCGACGAGGTCGTGCACCTTGACCACGTCACTGTCCTCGGTGGGGTCCACGGCCGCACAGCCGTAGAGGTGGATCTGCTCGGGCGCGACCTCCATCAGCGCGACGACACTGCCGCCGTGCTGCTCCTGCACCTCGACCATCCGCTTGAGCAGCGGGTCGCGCGGGTCGATCAGGTCGTCGCCGAGGAGGACGGCGAAGGGCTCGTGGCCCACGTGGGGGGCCGCGCACAGGACGGCGTGACCGAGTCCCTTCGGGTCGCCCTGGCGGACGTAGTGCATGGTGGCCAGGTCGCTGGACTCCTGCACCTTCGCGAGCCGGTCGGCGTCGCCCTTCTTCTGAAGGGCCGATTCCAGCTCGTAGTTGCGGTCGAAGTGGTCCTCCAGGGGACGCTTGTTGCGGCCCGTGATCATAAGGACGTCGTCGAGGCCCGCGGACACGGCCTCTTCGACCACGTACTGGATCGCCGGCTTGTCGACGACCGGCAGCATCTCCTTGGGAGTGGCTTTGGTGGCCGGCAGGAAGCGGGTGCCGAGACCCGCTGCGGGGATGACAGCCTTGCTGATCCGAGGGTGGGACTGAGTCATGCCCGCCACCCTATCCGGTGCCTTTGTAGGGAATCTGAGGCTCCGATTATTTGGCTCTCTTATGAGCACATTGGGAAGGGTACGGGAGCGACCAATGAGTCACAGCGGACGTCCGAGCGAGCCTGACAAGCGCGTGTTGCGGCGAGAGATCCTCTCCGTGAGAGACAGGTTGACGGCGGATGACGTGCGGGTATCGGCCACCGCGCTGGCCGGACGGGCGCTGGAGCTGCCCGAGCTGGCGCACGCGCGCGTGGTGGCGGCGTACGTCTCCGTGGGGAGTGAACCCGGCACCCTCGCGCTGCTCGACGCGCTGCGCGCGCGGGGCGTGCGTGTCCTGCTGCCTGCCCTTCTGCCCGACAACGACCTCGACTGGGGCGCCTACTTCGGGGAGGGCTCCCTCGCCCGCGTCCAACACGGCGGAAAGATGGCCCTCTTCGAGCCCGCCGGCGAGCACCTCGGCCCGGACGCGGTGACCGAGGCCGACGTGGTGCTGCTGCCGGGGCTGGCGGTCGACTCGCGCGGGATGCGGCTGGGGCGCGGCGGCGGGTCGTACGACCGCGTCCTCGCCCGTCTGGAACACGCGGGCGCCCGGCCCTCGCTGGTGGTGCTGCTGTACGACTGCGAGGTCGTCGAGCGCGTCCCGGAGGAGCCGCACGACCGGCCGGTGCACGCGGTGGTGACACCGTCGGGGGTGCGCCGCTTCGGGGAACCCTGAGCCCGCCCTGCTCGCGAAGGGGCCCTCCACGCGCGCGTGGAGGGCCCCTTCGGCTGTTCGAGCGTCAGCGGCTCACGGCCTGAGCACCAGGGTGTCGCTGGTGCTCGCCTTGACCGCCTCGTCCGAGAAGGACCAGTCGAGCAGTTCTCCGTTGGCCCACTTGTCGGTCTGGTCGGTGTAGTGGGCGTTGTAGGCGTGCCCGGAGGCGCCGGTGAGGTTGATCCACTTCGACTTGTCGAGGTCGCTGAGGTTGACCACCATCCGCATCGACGGCACCCAGACCACGCCGTAGCCGCCGGCGGCGTTCCAGCCGGAGGCGTTGACCGTGGCCTCGCCGCCGCTGAGCTTCCAGGGGCCGCGGTTGAGGATGTACTGGAGGAAACCGGGGCCCTCGGTGCCGAGGGTCTGGTTCTTCAGGAACAGGCGGTGCAGCCGGCCCCAGCTCCAGGTGTCGATGTCCTTGCCGAGCTTGGCGGTCAGCTCCCAGCGGGCGTCGATCATGGCGCGCTTGAACAGGTCGTCGCGGTTGTGGACCGCTCCCTTGCGGGCGCCCGAGTCGGGCGTCGTCCACCAGTCGCTGTCCTGGTCGTCCATGAGGTTGCGGACCACCTCGAACCAGCGGTCGCCGCCGTCCGGCTGCGCCTGGTCGGCATCGCGCTCGCCGCACTCGCGCACCGTCTCGGTCGCGTCCACGGGTCCCGTGGTGTTGACCGGGTCGACCAGCAGGCACTGGCCCTTGACCCGCAGCTCCTTGGGCAGCTTGTTGCCGAAGGCCAGCTTGAGGATGTTGCGCCAGACCGCGTTGAAGTAAGCGGCCGCCGCCGAGTCGGCGTCCTGGGTGTAGTCCCAGCCCTCGAGGAGCTCCTGTGCCTCCCGGACGGCCGCCGCGTCCCGGACGTGCTTGTCGGAGATGTCGATCTTCAGCAGAGTGGGCACCAGCCACTTGGCGATCTCGCTGCTGTTGTCGAGCTGCATCTGGCGCATGTCCTCGGTGGAGATCTTGCCGCCGCCGTCGATCTTCGACTGGATCAGGTCGTTGATGCGCTGACTGCGGGCGCCGTAGCCCCAGTCCGTGGTGAGCGTGTAGGGGTACGTGGCCTTGTCGACGACCGCCTGGTTGGCGGTGACGATGTAGCCGCGGGAGGGGTTGTACTCGTACGGCAGCTCGTCCTCGTCGATGTAGCCGGTCCAGCGCGACCTGGAGTCCCAGCCCGGTGCCGGGACGGAGCCGTCGTAGCCCTTCGCGCGCGTGGGGATCTTTCCGGGCAGCGTGTAGCCGATGTGGTCCTCGGTGTCGGCGTAGATCAGGTTCTGCGAGGGCACGTCGAACAGGGCGGCCGCGCCGCGGAAGTCGGTCCAGTTCGCCGCCTTGTCGATGGCGAAGACGGCGTCCATGGAGGTGCCGGGGTCCAGTGCGGTCCAGCGCAGCGAGATGCCGTAGCCGTCGCCGCGGTCGGGGGCGGCGGTGTCGACGGTGGCCTTCTTGCCGACCTTCACCAGCTCGGAGCTGCGGTCGGACAGCAGGGGTCCGTTCTCGGTCTCGCGGACGACGATCTTCTCGGGCGAGCCGCCGGCGACCTTGATGGTCTCCTCGCGCGTGGTGAAGGGCACCGTCTTGCCGTCGAGCTGGTAGCCGTCGCCGGAGAGCTTCTCCAGGTAGAGGTCGGTGACGTCGACGCCGGAGTTGGTCATGCCCCAGGCGATGTTCTGGTTGTGGCCGATGATCACGCCGGGCATGCCCGCGAAGGTGTAGCCGCTGACGTCGTACTGGCACTTGCTGGAGACCGCGCGGCAGTGCAGGCCCATCTGGTACCAGACGGACGGCAGCGAGGCCGACAGGTGCGGGTCGTTGGCCAGCAGGGGCTTGCCGGTGATGGTGTGCTTCCCGGCGACGACCCAGGAGTTGGAGCCGATGCCGTTGCCGTTCACGCCGACGGCCGTCGGGAGGCCGTCCAGGACGTTCTGGAGGCCCGCCAGCTGGCTTTGCAGGCCGCTGGTGCCCGAGGCGGAGGCCGTGCCCGCCGTGCCGCTGCCGGACGAGCCCGCGGAGGACGCGGAGCCGCTCTGCTCGAACGTCTTGGTGATGTCGTCGTACTGGCCGGTCTGGACGATCGTCTTGTTCCGGCCGTACGGGTAGTCCGGGTACAGGTCCTGGATCTGCTTGGGGCCGAGGCGGCTGGTCATCAGGGCGCGGTCGATCTCGTCCTGCATGTTGCCGCGCAGGTCCCAGGCCATCGCCTTCAGCCAGGCGAGCGAGTCGACCGGGGTCCACTTCTCGGGCTTGTAGTCGTTGGTGAACCCGAGCGCCGCGTACTCCAGGGAGATGTCCTTGTTGTCCTTGCCGTCCAGGTAGGCGTTGACTCCCTCGGCGTACGCCTGGAGGTACTTCTTGGTGGACGCCGACAGCGTCTTGTCGTACTCCTCCTTGGCGACGCGGTCCCAGCCCAGGGTGCGCAGGAACTCGTCGTTGTCGACCTGGCTCTCGCCGAACATCTCCGACAGCCGCCCGGAGGTCATGTGCCGGCGGACGTCCATCTCATAGAAGCGGTCCTGCGCCTGGACGTAACCCTGCGCCATGAACAGGTCCGCGTCGGAGGAGGCGTAGATCTGCGGGATGCCGTAGCCGTCGCGCTTCACGTCGACGGGCCCGGACAGGCCGGGGAGCGTGAGTGATCCCTTGGTCTGCGGGAAGGAGGCACGGACGGTGCTGATGGACCAGTACCCCCCGTAGCCGACGCCTCCGACAAGGGCCAGCACCAGCACGAGGACGATCAGACGGGCTTTGCGCCCCTTCTTCCTGCCGGACTTGCCGGGCTTCTGACCCGTGGAGGCGGTGGTGTTGGGGGGCATCGCTGTCCTTGCTGTCCTAACGCGAGAGGCAGGCGGTCCTGGAGTGCTGGAGCAACCATAGGCGCAGGGTCCGATCCAACTTGACTCGGACTGGGGAACCAGCACGGACGGACGTTCGATCATGCACCCACTAGCGTCAAGAAATCGTCAAGAGTTAGGTAAGGTAACGAAGTAGTTGGGTGCGGAGAACCGCCACTTCGTGTCCTATGTACGTGAGCCCACGCGCGCGTGCGCGCGGGCCAGGGAAGGGAACGGCCGCTGACTGTCCACGACCTCAACCAGCTCCTGCTCGTCTGCTCGCTCGTCCTGCTCGTCGCCGTCGCCGCGGTCCGGATCTCCTCGCGCAGCGGGCTCCCCAGCCTGCTCGTGTACCTGGGCATCGGCGTCCTCATGGGCCAGGACGGCATCGGCGGCATCCGCTTCGACGACGCCGAGCTGACCCAGGTCATCGGGTACGCGGCACTGGTCGTGATCCTGGCCGAGGGCGGTCTCGGCACGAAGTGGAAGGAGATCAAGCCGGCCCTTCCGGCCGCCACCGCGCTGGCGCTGGTCGGGGTCACGGTGAGCGTCGGGGTCACGGCGGCGGCCGCGCACTATCTGATCGGGCTGGAGGTCCGGCAGGCGCTGATCATCGGGGCGGTCGTCTCCTCGACCGACGCCGCGGCGGTGTTCTCCGTACTACGGAGGATTCCGCTCCCCTCACGCGTGACCGGCACCCTGGAGGCCGAGTCCGGCTTCAACGACGCCCCCGTGGTCATCCTGGTGGTCGCCTTCTCCACGCACGGTCCGATCGAGCACTCGTACGTGCTGCTGGGCGAGATCATGCTGGAGCTCGCCATCGGCGCCGCCATCGGTCTCGCGGTGGGCTGGCTGGGCGCCTGGGGCCTCAGGCACGTGGCGCTGCCCGCCTCCGGTCTCTACCCGATCGCCGTCATGGCCATCGCCGTCGCCGCCTACGCGGCCGGCGCGATGGCGCACGGCAGCGGCTTCCTGGCGGTCTATCTCGCCTCGATGGTCATGGGCAACGCCAAGCTGCCGCACTGGCCGGCCACGCGCGGGTTCGCGGACGGGGTCGGCTGGATCGCCCAGATCGGCATGTTCGTCCTGCTCGGCCTCCTGGTCACCCCGCACGAGCTGGGCGACGACATCCTGCCCGCGCTCGTCATCGGGCTGGTGCTGACCATGGTGGCCCGCCCGCTGAGCGTCGTCGTGTGCCTGGTGCCGTTCGGTGTCCCCTGGCGGGAGCAGGCCCTGATGTCCTGGGCCGGGCTGCGCGGCGCCGTGCCCATCATCCTGGCGACCATCCCCATGGTGAGCGGCATCGACGACAGCCGCCGCATCTTCAACATCGTCTTCATCCTGGTCGTCGTCTACACGCTGCTCCAGGGGCCGACCCTGCCGTGGTTCGCGCGCAAGCTGCGGCTCGGCGGGGAACCCGAGCCCGCCGACCTCGGCATCGAGTCGGCGCCCCTGGAGCGGCTGCGCGGGCATCTGCTGTCCTTCGCCATCCCCGAGGGCTCCAAGATGCACGGCGTCGAGGTCAACGAGCTGCGGCTGCCCGCCGGGTCCGCCGTCACCCTCGTCGTCCGCGAGGGAAAATCGTTCGTTCCGCTGCCGACGACAGTGCTGCGACGCGGGGACGAACTCCTCGTGGTCGCCACGGACCCGGTACGGGACGCCGCCGAGCGCCGGCTGCGCGCGGTGGGGGCGGGCGGCAAGCTGGCCGGATGGCTGGGGACGAACCGGAAGCCCTGATCGCAGGCCGAGCGCCCGTAGTGCTCAGGTTCACAAGGTCAACGGCCCGTGCCCCCTGTACTATGCAGGCGTACCCCTAGATCGAACCACCTCTGCCTGACGCAGAGCTGGCGCGACCGTATGGCGGCCGGGACGTCCCTCCTCAGTGGACGCCGGTATCTACCGCAGTTCCGCGCGACAGGACAGCTCTCGGCGCCGCCCCCCACCCGACGGGGTCGCGCTACCAGGCGGCAGAAAGGCACGGGCCGTGGCGTCCACGGTCACCACCGAGCAGTCGAAGGACTCGCCGGCCTCCTCCCGCCCGGGATACGGACAGCTGCTGCGCACCCGCGGCGCCTGGACGTTCCTGCTCCCCGGCTTCGCGGCGCGCCAGCCGTTCGCGATGCTGACCATCTCCATCGTGCTGCTGGTGCAGCACACCACCGGTTCCTACGGTGCGGCGGGCGCCGCCGCGGCCGTCACCGGCGTCTCCATGGCGCTGTTCGCTCCCTACAGCGGCCGCCTCGCCGACCGCTACGGGCAGCGCGCCGTCCTGCTCCCCGGCGTCCTGGTGCACGTGCTGTCCGGTCTGACGCTGACGGCGCTCGCGCTGGCCGAGGCGCCTCTGTGGGCGCTGTTCGTGGCGGCCGTGCCCACCGGCGCCTCGGTACCGCAGATCGGCCCCATGGTGCGGGCCCGCTGGGGCGTGAAGCTCCAGGGCTCGCCCCTGATGACGACGGCGGCGGCCTTCGAGTCGGTCACGGACGAGCTGACCTTCGTCGTCGGCCCGCTGCTGGCCACCGCCCTGTGCACCGCCGTCGACCCGGCCGCGGGCCTGGTCACGGAGGCCGCGCTCACACTGCTGGGCGGTCTGCTGTTCGCCGCGCAGAAGAGCACCCAGCCGTCGGTCGCCGTCGCCGGGCACGCGCGCGTGGAGCACACTTCCGCGCTCCGCGTCCCCGGAGTGCGCGTGCTGATCGTGACCTTCCTCGGCATCGGTTCCGTCTTCGGCGGCATGCAGGTCTCCCTGGCCGCGTTCACCGAGTCCATCGGCGAACCCGGACTCAACGGCGTCCTGTACGGCACCTTCGCCGCCGGCAACATGCTCTCCGGCATCGTCTGCGGCGCCATCGCGTGGAAGGTGGCCCCGCAGCGCCGCCTCCTCGTCGGATACGCCGCGCTCGCGCTGGCCGCGTCCGGTCTGTGGGCCGCACACTCGGTGCTCGTCCTGGCCGGCCTCGGTCTGCTGGTCGGCATGTGCATCGCGCCCGCGCTGATCACCGGCTACACGCTGGTCGAGAGCCTGGTCCCGGCCGGCGCCCGCACCGAGGCCTTCACGTGGCTCACGGGCGCGGTCGCACTCGGCCAGGCCGCCGCGGTCACCGTCGCCGGACAGCTGGAGGACCGCTTCTGGGGCGGCGCCGGATTCCTGGTGCCGATGGGCGGGACCCTGCTGGCCCTGGCGACCCTGGTGGCACTGCGCTCACGGCTGGTGGCACGGCCCCGCGGCCGCACCGTGGCACGTGGCGTCGGTCACCGCGTGCCGGTGGCAGTGGACTGAGCGGCTGGAATACGTCACTATGGTTCGTCGTTAGCACTCATCGAGTGAGAGTGCCAGGAGGAAGACAGTGCCCACCTATCAGTACCAGTGCACCGAGTGCGGCGAGGGTCTCGAAGCGGTGCAGAAGTTCACCGACGACGCTCTGACCGAGTGCCCCAGCTGCCAGGGCCGCCTCAAGAAGGTGTTCTCCGCGGTCGGCATCGTCTTCAAGGGCTCCGGCTTCTACCGCAACGACAGCCGCGGCTCCTCGTCGAGCAGCTCGCCGGCGTCGTCGAAGTCGTCGACGTCCACTTCGTCGGACTCGTCCTCTTCCTCCTCGACGTCGTCCTCTTCGTCGTCCTCGGAGTCGAAGTCGTCGAGCGCGGGCACCTCCTCCAGCAGCTCCGCCGCGTAAGCATTTCCTACGGGCACGTAGGACGCACTTCTTACGGGACCCTGTCGCCCTCCGGCGACGGGGTCCTCTGCGTTTGCGGGTGCGGTTAGGGTGCGGACATGGCGAACAAGGCGAACGTCGAACTCGGCGTGATCGGTGGCTCCGGCTTCTACTCGTTCCTCGACGACGTGACCGAGATACAGGTGGACACCCCGTACGGGCCGCCCAGTGACTCCCTCTTCCTCGGCGAGATCGCCGGCCGCCGGGTCGCCTTCCTGCCCCGGCACGGACGCGGGCACCATCTGCCACCGCACCGCATCAACTACCGGGCCAACCTCTGGGCGCTGCGCTCGCTCGGCGCCCGCCAGATCCTCGGCCCCTGCGCGGTCGGCGGCCTGCGCCCCGAGTACGGGCCGGGCACGCTGCTGGTGCCGGACCAGCTGGTCGACCGTACGAAGTCCCGGGTCGGCACGTACTTCGACGGGCTGCCGCTGCCCGACGGCTCCGTGCCCAACGTGGTGCACGTCTCCCTGGCCGACCCCTACTGCCCCACCGGCCGCGCGGCAGCGCTGAAGGCGGCGCGAGGACGGGACTGGGAGCCGGTCGACGGCGGCACGCTGGTCGTGATCGAGGGGCCCCGCTTCTCGACCCGTGCCGAATCGTATTGGCACCAGGCTCAGGGCTGGTCGGTGGTGGGCATGACCGGCCACCCCGAGGCGACGCTCGCCCGTGAACTCGAGCTCTGCTACACGTCCTTGACGCTGGTCACCGACCTCGACGCGGGCGCCGAGACCGGCGAGGGCGTCTCGCACGACGAGGTGCTGCGGGTGTTCGCGGCCAACGTGGACCGACTGCGGGGGGTGCTGTTCGACGCGGTGGCCGCGCTGCCGGCGAACGACGAGCGGGACTGCCTGTGCGCGACGGCGCTGGGTGGGATGGATCCGGGGTTCGAGCTGCCGTAGCCGCAGGAGCGGCGTGGATGTGGAACGTCTCGTACGAGTGAGGGAGTTGTCCACAACCGGCCAGTAGCCCACCGGCTCCGGCGGGCGACGGCGCGATGCCCCATCGTGGCTTCGCAAGCCGATCTCTCGCCGCAGGTGGTGGTTCTCATGCCGTTCAACCCGTCTCCGACCTCTCCTTCTCCCTCTCCCTCTCCCTCTCCTTCTCCCTCTCCTGCCCCTTCGCCTTCGCCTTCTCCTTCTGTCGCTCTGCTCCCGCCGGGCACGGACGCTCCGGCCACGTGCGAGGTGCCGCTCTTCGCTCCCGTGCGGGTGCGGGGCGGGTGGTATCAGTTGCGTCGGCTTCTACGGCATCGCAGGCGGGCCGCGGCGGCGGGGCTCGCCGTCACCGCGGCCGCGCTCGTGGCGGCCGGGCCCGGGGAGACCGGCCGCCACGAGCGCGGGCATCCGGTGGCGGAGCCGGTTCGCCAGCACCGGGCAGTCGAGCGGGTGTCCGCGCCGGTGCGGATCGCCGACGGGGCCACCGTGCGGCTGCTGCGGCCCGGTGACCGGGTCGATGTGATCGCCGCGGAGGAGAACGCGCCGGGCGGGGGCGGCGCCGAGGTGGTCGCGCGCGGGGCGCGGGTGTCGAAGGTGCCGGAGCCGCTGGACGTCGCGGCCGAGAGCGGGGCACTGGTGGTGCTGTCGGTGCCGCGTGCCGCGGCGGCGCGCCTCGCGGGCGCGAGCGCTACGGCGCGGCTGGCGGTGACGCTGTGCTGAGCTGCTGGATCGCACATGTCGTGCACATGGTTCTTATCGCCCTGTCAAGGCCCTCGTTCAGGTGGTGCAATTGGACAGGATGGCCTAGCCCTGACGTAGGTTGCGGAGCTGTTCGTTTCCACAACCTGCGCATACGAGGAGAGGCTCCGCGGTGAGCGAGAAGAAGGAACCGAGCGTCTGGGACGGCTTCAAGGCCTTCCTGATGCGCGGGAACGTCGTCGATCTGGCAGTAGCGGTGGTCATCGGCGCCGCGTTCACCAACATCGTGAACGCGGTGGTGAAGGGGATCATCAGCCCGCTGGTCGGAGCGATCGGCACCAAGAACCTCGATCACTACAGCTCGTGCCTGAGCTCGTCGTGCGCGGGCGACCAGGGCATTCGGATCCTGTGGGGCTCCGTCCTCGGCGCGGCCCTCAGCTTCGTGATCACCGCGGCCGTCGTCTACTTCCTGATGGTCCTGCCGATGTCGAAGTACCTGGCCCGCGCGGAGGCCCGCCGCAAGGCGAAGGAGGGCACCCAGGAGGTCATCGAGGTGACCGAGCTGGAGGTCCTCAAGGAGATCCGCGACGCACTGGTCGCCCAGCGCGGCTCGGGGCACGACCAGCGGTAACGGCTCAGATGTGGTGGGGCGGCTTCTCGTCGAGGAAGCGCTTCAGATCGGCCGCGCTGTCACCGTTGGCGCGCGGCCGCTCGCCCCAGCCACCGTCGGTGTCGTCCGAGGACTGCTGGTCCAGCGGATCGTCGAAGATCAGCGCGGGCTTCGGCTCGCGCGGCTCGGAGGCGGGGGCGGTGCTCATACGTCCAGGGTACGGCCCGCACGGCGACGGCCTTCCCGACGGCGGTCCGGGATGCTTGCGTGCTGGTGATCCCTTCGCAGGAAATTCCGCGCCTGATCTGCTGTGCTTGACCCCATGACGTCCCGTTCGACTCCCGCGCCGGACTCCCCCCGCCCGCCCGGACACCGCCGTCCCCTGCGTCGGCTCACGGCCCGGGGCCGCGGTGAGGCGCACCGTGCCGCCACTCCGCTGGAGCTCTTCTTCGACCTGTGCTTCGTCGTGGCCATCGCCCAGGCGGGCGTCCAGTTGGTGCACGCCGTCGCGGAGGGGCACCCGGGCGAGGGGATCCTCAACTACGCGATGGTGTTCTTCGCCATCTGGTGGGCCTGGATGAACTTCACTTGGTTCGCCTCTGCCTACGACAACGACGACGTCCTCTACCGGGTCGTCACCCTCGTCCAGATCGCCGGTGTCCTGGTCCTGGCGGCCGGCGTCACCCAGGCGTTCGAGGACCACGACTACCTGGCCGTTGTGCTCGGCTATGTGATCATGCGGCTCGCCCTCGTGACGCAGTGGCTGCGCGTGGCCAGGTCGTGTGACGGCCCGGAACGAAGGATGGCCCTGCGGTACGCCTGCGGTGTACTGCTGTGTCAGATCGGCTGGGTGGGCCTGGTGGTGCTGCCCGAGGACGCCAGGCCCTGGGTGTTCCTGGTGATGGCGGTCCTGGAGATGTGTGTGCCGCCGTTCGCGGAGAAGGTCCATCCGACGTCCTGGCATCCGCGTCATATCGCCGAGCGGTACGGGCTGTTCACGATCATCGTGCTCGGCGAGACCATCGCCGCGGCCACGATCGCCGTGAAGACCGGCATCGACGAGAACGACGCGTTGGGCGACCTGATGCCGATCGCCGCGGGTGGACTGTTGATCATCTTCGCCGCGTGGTGGATCTACTTCGTGGTACCGATCCACGGCCATCTGACCTCCAACAAGCAGGCGTTCCTGTGGGGTTACGGCCACTACGTGGTGTTCGCCTCGGCGGCGGCGATCGGCGCGGGCCTGGAGGTGGCGGTCGAGCAGGCCGTCCACAAGGCGCACATCTCGACGCTGGCCGCGTCGGCGGCGGTGACCCTGCCGACGGCGCTGTATCTGCTCAGTGTGTGGGCGCTGCACTCTCGCTACTTCAAGGTGGGCATCGCCCAGCAGCTTGTGCTGCCGACCGCGGCCCTGCTGGTGATCTGCTGCACCTTCCTGGGCGACTGGGCGGTGCCGGCGGCCGGCCTGGTCTCGGCGGGGGCGGTGGCGACCGGGGAGACGCTGACGGCACGCAGGTCGGGCCGGGTGCGCAGGGAGGCGACGGCACCGGTCGGCTGACGCGAGACGCGCCGCATCCCGCGGAAGCCTTGCGGGGCGGCCTCGGGGGGCTGGACGACACTGGGTTCATGACAGTTGACGCTCTGACAGACGTAGCCGGGCTGCGGGTGGGGCACGCGACGCGTACCGGCGACGGTTGGCTCACCGGCACCACGGTGGTCCTGGCGCCCGAGGGCGGTGCCGTCGCCGCCGTGGATGTGCGCGGTGGCGGGCCCGGCACCAAGGAGACCGACGCGCTCGATCCGCGCAACCTCGTGCAGAAGGTCGAGGCGATCGTGCTGACGGGGGGCAGCGCGTACGGGCTCGACGCGGCGTCCGGGGTGATGGCCTGGCTGGAGGAACACCAGCGCGGGGTGCGCGTGGGGGCGGATCCGGCGCATGTCGTGCCGGTGGTGCCCGCCGCCTGCGTCTTCGATCTCGGCCGGGGCGGCGACTTCCGGGCGAGGCCGGACGCGGCCACAGGGCGGGCGGCGGTCGAGGCGGCCGCGGCGAGCGAACCGGGCGCCGCGGTGCGGGAAGGCTGCGTGGGCGCCGGTACGGGAGCCACCGTCGGACCGGTCAAGGGCGGGATCGGCACCGCGAGCATCGTGCTCGACTCGGGAATCACGGTCGCGGCGCTGGTGGTGGCCAACGCGGCCGGGTCGGCCGTGGAGCCCGAAACCGGGGCGTTGTACGGCGAGTTGCTGCGCGGGCGGGTGGACTGTCCGGCGGAGGACGTCCATCGGGCCGCGCGTCTGCGCCTGGCCGAGATCGCGGCGAAGAACGCGCCACCTCCGCTGAACACCACCCTCGCCGTGGTCGCCACCGACGCGGACCTGTCGAAGGCGCAGGCGCAGAAGCTGGCCGGGACCGCGCACGACGGCATCGCGCGCGCCGTGCGGCCGGTGCATCTGCTCAACGACGGGGACACCGTGTTCGCGCTGGCCACCGGGGAGCGCCCGCTGGACCCCGGGCATCCGCTCGCGCTGAACGAGCTTCTCGCGGCGGGCGCGGACGTGGTGACGCGGGCGATCGTGCGGGCCGTGCGCGCGGCCGGTTCGGTGGACGGCCCGGGTGGGGCGTGGCCGTCGTACGGGGAGTTGTACGGCGAGGCGTAGCGGGCGGGTTGAAGCGGCGGTGTCTGTTCCGCGCGGCGATTGTCGCGGTTCTGTCACGTGATGGCATTCACCGCGAACGCTGGGAACCCGGTCCGGCGACGGTGGCCTCTTCCACCGTGGAACGTAACGGATCCCGCGGATCGCATGAAGATGGAGCAGATCTTGACAACGCCGGACATAGCAGCGCGGCGCGCACTGGGGGCCTGTGCCGCCCTGATGATCGGCGCCCTGACGCTCACCGCCTGCGGTGGCAGCGCCAACGCCGACAACAACGACAAAGGTGGCAAGGACTCCGCCAAGACGTCCGCCGCGAAGATCGTGATCTCGGCGAAGAACGGCTCGACCGGGGCGTCGATCAACACGACCGGCGTGAAGGTCAGCGACGGCAAGCTGACCGACGTGAAGATGACGGTGGCGGACAGCGGGCAGGCCGTGCCGGGTTCGCTGTCCGCCGACGGGGGCAGCTGGCAGCCGAAGGAGCAGCTGGAGCGGGGCACCAAGTACGCGATAGCGGCCACCGCGAAGGACGGGGACGGACGCACCACGGCCGCCGACTCGACGTTCACCACGGTCTCTTCGGCCAACAGCTTCATCGGCACGTACACGCCCGACGGTGGCACCACGGTCGGTGTCGGGATGCCGGTGTCGTTCAGGTTCGACAAGGCGATCGGCGACAAGAAGGCCGTGCAGTCGCACATCAACGTCACCTCCAGCAGTGGGCAGAAGGTGGTCGGGCACTGGTTCGGGACGCAGCGGCTCGACTTCAGGCCCGAGGAGTACTGGAAGGCCGGCTCCAAGGTCACGATGAAGATCGACCTGGACGGCGTCGAGGGCGCGAACGGCGTCTACGGCGTGCAGAAGAAGACGGTCACCTTCACCGTCGGGCGCTCGCAGGTCTCCACGGTCGACGTCGACACGCAGACGATGACGGTCGTACGGGACGGCAAGACGATCAAGTCGGTGCCGATCTCGGCGGGCAGCTCGGAGTTCTCCACCTACAACGGGCAGATGGTGATCTCCGAGAAGTACAAGAAGCTGCGCATGGACAGCCGTACGGTGAACCTCGCCGACGCCTACGACATCAAGGACGTGCCGAACGCGATGCGTCTGACGACGTCGGGCACCTTCCTCCACGGCAACTACTGGTACAACAAGGGCAATCCGCCCTTCGGTCGCCAGGGCACGAGCCACGGCTGCGTCGGCCTGCAGGACGTGCGGGGCGGGCAGGGCGACACGCCCTCCAAGTGGTTCTACGACAACTCGATCCTCGGCGACGTGGTGATCGTCAAGAACTCCCCCGACAAGAACGTGACGCCGGACAACGGGCTCAACGGCTGGAACATGGCGTGGAGCCAGTGGGTCGCGGGCAGCGCCGCCTGATCCACTCACCATCCCTGAAGTACCGTCCGAACAGTGATTCTTGACGATTCGTCGGGCCGCGCGGGAACTTCTCGCGCGGTCCGCGCGTTTTACCGGACGTACGTTTTCTCGGATCCCGGACATGATGTCCGACCGAGGGGCTACGGTATGCACCCACAAGGTGACATGCAGCAACGCCGGGAGAAACCTTGAGCGTTCCGTACGAGACGGCAGCGTACGAACCACCCGAGTCGCCGGAGTCTCCGGAGGAGCACCTCGCGCGACTCCTCGGCCGCGCCCTGAACTCCTTCGAGCTGCCCGACGAGGCGATACGGCGGCTCGACTGCGCGCTGGCTCATGACAGCTCGCTGCACTCCGCGCACCACAGCGCCGGGCTGCACCGAGAGACGTACCGGCACACCTGGCTGCTCGCCGACGGCTCGGCGCTCACGCTGTGGGAGCTCGTCCACAACACCGCCCGGGGCCGCGAACCGCAGCACGAGGTGTACGCCGACGAGGAGGAGCTGCGCGCCGCGACCGCGCGGCTGCCGCTGCCGCCGGACGCCCCGGATTTCGAGCTGCCGGTGACGGTGCAGTTGTCGACGATCCCCGCGCCCCGGCACGCGTATGCGCCGGACGACTCGCCGGACCACGCGCGCCGGCTGCTGCGCCGGGCGGAGAACCCGGACCGGCCGGGCGCGGAGACGGCTGCCTTACTGACCACGGCGTGCGCGCACCAGATCACCCAGGCGTTCGGGCGCCCGTGCCGTGCGGGCCGCGCCGGTCTGTGCTTCTCGCTCTACGAGCACGCCTTCCTGCTGCGCGACGGCGAGGAGGTCTCCCTCTGGGAGGTCGAGCACACGGCGACGCCCGACGGGCGGCACATGTGCGAGGTGTACGTCAGCGAGGACGCGGCGCGCGATGCGATGGAGCGCCGGGCGGCGCAGGTGTCGTAACGCCGACTGTGCCGCTCAGCGGCCGTCGTTGAGCTGTCGTACCAGTCCCGCGAAGGCGTCGCGTTCCGCCGGGGTGAGTTCGACGGCCTCCAGGTCGGGGGCGGTCTGCCGCTGGCGCGGAAGGCCGGAGAGCGTCCCGTCGGGGGTCCGGCGAAGGTCCGCCTGGCGGTACTGGCGCAGCAGGCGGGCCAGCCCCGTCACCCACAGTGCGACCACCAGGGCGAGCACGACGGGACCCAGCAGCTGGAGGATCGAGACGTTTTCCGGCATACGCCCCAGTACACACCACGGTCCGGACCACTCGGCCCGGACCGTGACGTATCTCGCAGGTGCCGTGAACAACTCACAGCACCCCAAAGGGACAAGCGTGAGCCCGCCCGGCGGAGGGCCTACGCCGCCACCGGCTGCTTCGCCTCCGCGGCCGCGGCCGCCGGGGACTCGGCGGCCGGGGTGCCCTCCAGGGCCGTCTTGCGCATGCCCTTCAGCAGGATGACCAGGCCGGCCGTGACCGCCGTACCGGCCGCGATGGCCAGCAGGTAGAGGAACGGCTTGCCGATCAGGAAGGTAACCCAGACACCGCCGTGCGGGGCGCGCAGGGTCGAGCCGAAGGCCATGGTCAGCGCACCGGTGACCGCGCCGCCCGCCATGGAGGCCGGGATCACGCGCAGCGGGTCCGCCGCCGCGAACGGGATGGCGCCCTCGGAGATGAAGGAGGCACCCAGCACCCAGGCCGCCTTGCCGTTCTCGCGCTCGGCCGTGGTGAACAGCTTCTTGCGGACCGTGGTGGCCAGGGCCATGCCCAGCGGCGGGACCATGCCCGCGGCCATCACGGCCGCCATGATCTTCATCGCGGAGTCGCTCGGCGCCGCGACCGAGATGCCGGATGTCGCGAAGGTGTAGGCGACCTTGTTGACCGGGCCGCCCAGGTCGAAGCACATCATCAGGCCGAGCAGGACGCCGAGCAGGACGGCGTTGGTGCCGGAGAGGCTGCCCAGCCAGTCGGTCAGGCCCTTCTGCGCCTCGGCGATCGGCTTGCCGATGACCACGAACATCATGAACCCGACGACCGCCGAGCCGACCAGCGGGATCACCACCACCGGCATGATGCCGCGCATCACCGGCGGGATGTTGATCCGCTGGATGCCGAGGACCACAGCACCGGCGATCAGGCCGGCGGCCAGACCGCCGAGGAAGCCCGCGCCGATCGTCAGGGAGATCGCACCGCCGACGAAGCCGGGCACGAGTCCGGGCCGGTCGGCCATGCCGTAGGCGATGTATCCGGCGAGGACCGGCACGAGGAAGCCGAAGGCCGCGACGCCGATCTGGAACATCAGGGCGCCCCAGCTGTGGACCTGGCTCCAGTCGAAGTGCTCGATGACGGGCTGGGCCTTGTCGATCCGCCAGCCGCCGATCGCGAAGCCGAGGGCGATCAGCAGACCGCCGGCCGCGACGAACGGCACCATGTAGCTCACGCCGGACATCAGCCACTTGCGCAGCTTGGTGCCGTAGCCCTCGCCGGCCTCGCCGGAGCGCTCGACGGGAGAGCCGTGCCGGGCGGCCGCGGTGGCCTCGCCACGCTCGGCCTTGCCGCGGACCTCGGCGATGAGTTCGGCCGGGCGGTTGATGCCCGCCTTCACACCGACGTCGACGGTCGGCTTTCCGGCGAACCGGTCCTTCTCCCGTACGGCCACGTCATGCGCGAAGATCACGCCGTCCGCCGCCGCGATGACGGCCGGGTCGAGCCGGGTGAAGCCGGCCGAGCCCTGCGTCTCGACGACGAGTTCGACGCCCGCCTCACGGCCCGCGTTCTCCAGCGACTCGGCCGCCATGTAGGTGTGGGCGATGCCGGTCGGGCAGGAGGTGACGGCGACGATACGGAAGGGGCGCTCGCCGGCCGTTTCGGCGGGGGACTCGGAGGTGGTGCCCGTGGCGGCGTCGGCGGAGGCCGCCACCGACGACGCCACGGAGTTTTCGGAGGGAGCGGAACCGGTGGCCTCGGGCGCCGGGGGCTCCTCGCCCCGGATCAGCGCCGCCGCCGACGCCGCGTCGCCCGCGGAGCGCAGCGCGTCCGTGAACTCGGCGTTCATCAGCTGCCGGGCCAGCGACGACAGGATCGTCAGGTGGGCGTCGTCCGCACCCGCCGGAGCGGCGATGAGGAAGATCAGGTCGGCGGGGCCGTCCGCGGCGCCGAAGTCGATGCCGGCGGCGCTGCGTCCGAAGGCGAGCGTCGGCTCGGTGACGTGGGCGCTGCGGCAGTGCGGGATGCCGATACCGCCGTCGAGGCCGGTGGGCATCTGTGCTTCGCGCGCGGCCACGTCGGCGAGGAAGCCCTCCAGGTCGGTCACCCGGCCCAGGGCCACCATGCGCTCGGCGAGGGCACGCGCCGCCGCTTCCTTGGTGTCGGCGGACAGGTCGAGATCGACCAGGTCCGCGGTGATCATGTCGCTCATCGCGGGCTCCTTCGCACGCGTATCGCCCGGGGAGTCTGGTGGGCGGTGAAGGGGACGGGGGTGCCGTGGGGGGAGGTTCGGGTG
>NZ_JAGMUL010000038.1 GCF_019049285.1 Streptomyces sp. AC550_RSS872 | reverse complement strand
CCGTTCGTCGGTCAGCCCGCCCCCTTGCGCATACCTCATGCAGTCGGCATACCGCAGGGATCATGGACCGTCAGCCCATACCGACACCACGCTTTGAAGGTCAGTAGCCCGGCCTGAGCAAAGGGCGGGGGTGATGCGAGCCCTCTACGGCGTCATCCGAATGCTGCACACGACGGGAGCTGGTTTCCCAAGTTGGGGAAACCAGCTCCCGTCGGCCGATGCCGCTACTTCGTGACTAGCTTGCGTGGGGGATCACCCGGTAGTAGCGGCCTGGCTGTCCCTGTGCTTGATGAGAAGGTCCAGCATCTTGTCGAACTCTTCTGGCGGCATCTTCTGGATCAGAAACCATGCCGCCTCCGCGCCGTCCTGGTAGGGGAATCGCTTTAGTTGCTGCTCTCGTACGCTAGCGGCTGCCTCAGCTGCGGCGGTCTGGACGGGAACTGAAGGCGTGACCGCCCCTGCTTGGTTGGCGGGTGATTCATCCTCCGCAGTCGCAGTCGTTGTGTGGGAACCGGCCGTCTCTGGCGTTGAACCTCCTGTGATTACGCCGTAATCACGGTCATCACTCGTGGCCCGCTCCTCAGGCGCAGCAGACTTGTGTGACATTCCGTGCGGCTGGGGCCCTACCTTCTTCGCCTCTTTGGTGGTTCGTTCCGCCTTCAGCTCATTCAGGGCGGCTTCTTGCTCGGCGTGCGGCTTATTGCCGACTGCGCGCAGCAGATCGATGGGTTCTTCGCCGATGAGGGCCTGGAGTTCGGGTTTGAGGTTGAGCAGGGCGAGCCGTTGCGACACCCATCCTTGGGAGCGGTGGAGCCTCTTGGCCAGTGCTCTCTGGCTTTTATGGATGGCCAGGAGGCGTTGCAGGGCGCGTGCTTCGTCGAGTTCCTCGAGGTCTTGGCGGTGGATGTTGGCGACGAGTGCGGATTCGAGTAGTTCTTCGGAGGTGGATCCTTGGTCGTCGCTGACCATTACCTTGATCCCGAGCAGGCCTGCTTCGCGGGCGGCGGCCAGTCGGCTGCTGCCGTCGATGACGACGTGGGTGGTCTCCGGTTCGAGGTCAGCTTCGCGGTCCGGGTTGGCCTTGATGTAGGCGTCGCGGTTCATGACCGTGATCGCTTGCTTCTGGCCGTGCGTTTTCAGGCTGCCCGCGAGGTCGGTGAGGTCCCCGAGGGTGGATCGGGGATTGTCAGGGTTGAGGCTCACGCAGTGTGGAGGCAGCTCTGTTGGCGGGGCGACTCCCTGGGTAGGGACCCCGGTTGCGGCGGCGACGGCTTGACGGCGAGCGCTGACAGGTCGCACTCCCCCGCCGAAGCGGCCGGCGCCCAGCTGGTCGGCCTTGCTCACAGCACCTCCCTGGCAAGTGCACGCATGCCGATCGCCTGCTGTGATTTGGGCGCGTACGACAACAGGGGCATCTTCACTCGGACGGCTTCCTTCTGTTCCTTGAGGTCTCCGATGAGTCCCACAACTCTCGGATCCTTTATGTCGACCCACCCTTGGAGTGAGGAGGTTGCGATGTAGCCGCGGCGGGAGTCGTAGAGGTTGACGACGATGCCGAGGTAGTCGATGTCGACCTGGAGGTCGCCGCGCAGGTCGTCGATCTGTGTGGTGAGCAGTTCGTAGGCGTCTGCGGAGCTGTCTTCGGCCTGGACGACGATCAGGGCGCCGGACTGTCCGGGCTTCTCGCCGTCGCGTCGTCGGCCGTAGTAGACGGCGGCGTCCATGCTGAGGCCGAGGCTGGGCGGGCAGTCGACGATGATTACGTCGTAATCAGCTTCGAGCGGGGCGAGTGCCCGCTCGAGGGCGGCTTCCCGGGCCCGTACCGCGGACAGGCGTACGTCAAGCAGGAAGGCGTCGTTGCATGCGGGTAGGAGATGGAGCCTGCCGCTGAAGTGGTCGTCGTCGACGGAGACGATGAGATCACGCAGGTCACCCTTGGGGTCGCCCGCCATGTGGTTGGTGAGGCTGTCGCCGGTCAGCGGCAGGGGTGCGGCACCGAGCTGGTTGGTGAGGTGGCATTGCGGGTCGAAGTCGACGAGCAGGACTTGCAGGCCGGGGCCGGGCAGGTTCTCAATGTCGAGCGGGTCGGCTTCTCGCTCTTCTTCTGCGTGGGTCTCGCTTGCGCGCAGTGCCTTGGTGAGGGCTTTGGCGACGCGTACGGCGTGCAGGGCGTTGGGGTTTTCGGCGAGTGCTTCGCCGAGCCCAGCCGTGATGGCAGTCTTGCCGACGCCGCCTTTCTGGTTGCAGACGATGAAGCGGCGGGTGATCTCGGGCCGGGCCACGTCCGGGGCAGGGTTGGAGTCGAGCCACAACTGCACGGACTGGGCAAGGCCCTGGATGAGAGAGACCCGTCGGTCGGTGCAGATCTCGCGGAACTCCTCCCACTGGCCGGGCGGTAGGAAGGTGGAGAAGGAGTCGGCGCCGGAGGTGTCGACGGTGGCGGTGGTGGCGGCCAGGTGGCACCAGTCCCTGATCCCTTGTTCGACCGCGGCCTGGATCTCGATGCCATGCTGGGCGGCTCTGACTTTGAGGTGCTGCCGGAGCCAAGCCGGCAGTTTGGAGACGACCTTCTCGCGGTCGCCGGGCGTGGCTGGCGAAGTCATGAGAGACACCATACTAACGTCCATGATCAATTGCTGCATCGACACGTTAGTTTCGACTATTTGTGGGTGTGTCTCACACCCCGCTGCATCCTTGGGGTGGTTTCGTAGTCACCCCGCCCCAGCAGCACGCCCGGTCGGCAGCGCGGTCCATGCCACGAAGCTGTACTGGTCAAGACCGTCGGCCGAATGACAAGGCGGCGTCCCGCCCTCCGATCTCAACTCCGTCTCCGCACGAACGAGCCTCGCATCCTCCAGTTCCTCTCCAACAGCAACCAGGCCGGGCCCACTGGATGTGGACCTCTGTAAACCCGCCACCAGAGGGGAGAGGCACCGGGTCTACGCCGAGGCGGCCACGGTCGGCAAGCCGGTTGCACCGCTCACAGCCGGACAAGAAACGCCTCGCGCGCAGCGCGTAGTCCCGCACCGGGCGCTGACCAGCTCGCCCGACGTCCTGGCCGCTGCGGTTGCAACGCGGGGTGCCGTCGCCACTCCACGCCACCTGCCCCGCGCGCCGCGGCTATCGCGCCGAGAGTTGCGTCACTGGCTAGGCGGGTGAGGTTCCCTCTCTCCCAATGAGCTGATTACGCCGTAATCACGCCGCGCCGCAGGGTGGCTGGTTCTGTGACCTCAATGGGTGCGTCGACTTGCTCAGCCTGCGGTACCTGGACAGCTGCCAGGACGGCGAGGGAGAGGTGAGCGTTGGCCAGCGGACATGAGCTGCGCACCCCCTCAGTGAACTGCCCGTTCCGACAGAGTGATTACGTCGTAATCAGTCCCGGGCATCAGAGGCCGGACGACGTGATGGCAGACGTTCGTGGCTGATGTACCAGAGCGTAGGGTGATTACGACGTAATCACCCTGCGAGGCAGCCGTCGAGTTTCCTTCTTCACGGGCCGCCCGACCGCCAGCTGTCGCTTCATGCACCCCGACGTGGGCGAGCCCCTGCCGAACGCGAGCTGATCTTTGCCGCGATGAACCACACGCGTCCTAGTTCGACCAGTGGCGCAGGCAGCACCGCAGGAATGCTTTAGCTCAGTGCTCATCCCCAACATCGTGATTACGTCGTAATCACTCCCGAACATCATGGGCTGGCTCGGGGGATGAGTACGAACTCGCAGGGCGATTACGGCGTAATCACCCGCGGCGCGCCCTCGAGTGCCTTCTTAACGGGGTGAACGGTCACTGTCCTGTCTCACTCAATCGAGTCGTTTTCTCAACGAACCGAGTCGTTCGGGCTTCTGTCTCAGCGAACCTAGTCGCGCGACTGGGGGTGCTGGATGGCTGTACCGGCTGGGGTGGATCAGGCAGGTCCGTGCGTCGAGTTGTCGTACGTCGACGCGGTGCACGGGCGTCGTCGGCGTCCGCTACGGGACTGTGACGGGCCGGTTCGAGGATGTCGATCCGTGCGTACGTTTCGCTGGTCGCGCGGTGGGCGTCACTTCCCGGGCTGGTACTGGGCGGCGACGACCGGGCGGCAGTCGGCTTTGAGTCTTGGCTGGAGCAGGACCGATTGCTGCTGCTGGACTTCGATCCGCACTTGGTGGGCATCGGCTCGCAGCCGTTCTGGCTGCACTGGCATGACGGCGAGCGGGAGCGTCGGCACGCCCCGGACTACTTCGTGCGCCGAGCGGACGGCTCGGCGGTGGTCGTCGATGTTCGTGCGGACGATCGGATCGAGCCGAAGGACGCCGAGGCGTTCGAGGTGACGCGTCTGTACTGCGCCGAAGCCGGGTGGAGGATCGAGCGGCTGGGGGTGCCGGACGCGGTGCTGCTCGCCAATGTCCGGTGGCTGTCGCGCTACCGGCACCCACGGTGTCTGCACCACCCGGCGGCTGCCCGGCTCCGGAAGGTCTTCGCAGCCCCGGGACCTCTCATGGTGGGGGCGGACGCCGCCGGGGATCGGGCTGTTGACGCTGCCGGTGCTGTTCCACCTCCTCTGGATCCAGGATCTGACTTCCGCGGAGATGACGGTCGAGTTGCTGGGTCCGCACGCGATCGTGCACTTGGCCAACGGAGTTGGCCGGTGACCGGGAAGAGGCGGGTGCCGCAGACGTCCCGCATCGCGGCTGGCACCGGTCCTGTGTGGTCGCCTTCCGCCCGAACTTCCGCATTGAGGGGCAAGCTTCGTAGAGGTTGGGATCGCCGCCTACCGGCAGGTCGTATACGGCCGGCCAGAGCACTGGGTTCGCGGGCTTTGCTGTCAGTGACCGGGAGGACCGGCGGCCTCTGCCGTATCCGCGCCTCGTGACGGAGCAAGTCCGGCAGAGTGTATGCGCTGGTGGTGCCCACAGCCGGGGGAGTGAACAGCCTCAGATAGAGCTCTGATCCTTCACGGGCCAGGCACCGCAGGTCCTGTTCGTACTCAGAGTGGGTCTTGGCGAACCGCGCATCGTAGAGGGATTGCAGATCGGACTGTATCGGGTGGGCTTGTTCGTGCAAGCGGAAGAGCCTGAACCGGTCTTCCGTCAGCGGCTCAGTCCCTTGGTGAACAGGAGGACCTGTGCTCTGTCACCGGGGTTGAGCAGGATGTCCACGCCGGCGGGCGCAACCTCCGGCAGCTCCCTCCCCAGTACGCGCTCCCAGCGAGCGGGGGGCAGGCGCCGTGTGTGGAGGGCCGCGGTGACGACTGGCAGACACAGCGCCCCGTTCGGGGCGTTTACCAGGCGCGGTCGGCCTTGTTCGTCGTAGGCGACCTCGAGGATGGTGTGGCGCAGCAGCGCGAGGAGCCGGTCGACGGAGGCATGGCCCTTGACGAGGAGGCGCAGCAGCGCGTGTATCGGGTCGGTCGGCTTCGCCGCGCTGTCCGGCACGTAGCGCGGATTGGGTTCGAACGGCCCGCAGCGCCCGTCCTCGTCGAGCGGCCACCCGCCGACCATCAGGTCCATGGGCAGATCCCGGTTTCCGGATAGCCCCCGGAGTGCGAGGCCTTGCTCCGGCAGTACGTACCACCGTCCCTTCCGGATCGCGTCCGGCAAGGGCGGGCCGCTCCCGTCGGACGCGGTCGCGGGGTCCTGTTGGTGTGCGACTCCGGGTTCGGCCTCGGTGAGCCCGGCCCACATCGTGTCCTCGTCGTTCCGGGATTCCTCATCGTTGAGGTTCATGAGCAGCAGAGTGGCCTCCGGCACGCGAGCCCGGGCGGCCAGGCGCATCCAGCGCAGGCCCTCCTCGTTGTTGCCATCCTTACGGTGAAGCTGGCCCAGGAGGTGCGCGGCCTGCGCTGATGGCGAGGAGCCGGAAGGCTCGGGTGTCCGCATCATGAAGTAGTCGCTCCCGCCCTGCAGTGGAGTGCCCCCTTGCCCCATGCCGTTGTCGGGTTTTCCCTGTCTGTCGAGCTTCTCGGCAGCTCGGGTGAGCCATCGCCGGGCCTGTTCGCGGTCACCGGTCGAGATCAGCAGCCGCCCCAGCCCCAGTTCGCTGTCGGTGTCGCCCGAGCGTGCCGCCATGGTGAGCCAGTGCCGTGCGGCCGGCAGGTCCTGCGCGGGTGTCTCTTCCGCCAGGAAGGAGCCCAGCAGTGCGGCGGCCAGCAGTTCGCCGTTCTCGGCCTCCGTGCGCAGCCGGTCGTGTGCCTCGTGATGGCGCCCGTTGTCGTGCAGGAAGGTGGCGAAATTGAGGACGGAGGCGAGGTGCCCTGTCTCGACAGCTTTCGCCCAGAGGCGTTCGGCGCCCTGGTAGTCATCGCGCTGCAGGAGAAGGTCGGCCAGGTTGGCGGCCGCGAGGGGGCTGCCTAGCTCGGCGCCTCGGTGAAGAACGGCCTCGGCCTCGTCCACCCGGTTCGACATGAGCAGTGCGACGCCCAAGTTGGTGACGGTCTTGGCAGAGGGTGCTTCGTCACCGGCCAGGCGCAGGGCTTCGCGCAGTACCTGCGCAGCCTCCTCCGGGCGTCCCTGCCGCAGCAGGCTCTCGCCCACGGAGCTCAGAGTGCGCGGGTTCGGGGACTGAGCCAGCTGGTGCAGCAGGGTGTCCGCCTGGGTGTGGTCGCCGAGTTCGCGCAGCACGCTCGTGTGGAACAAGGCGAATTCCTCCGGTGTACGGGCTCCCCGCTGGTTCCTCTGGGACGGTGACGTCTCCTCGGTCATCGATGACACTCCGGTGCGTCGGGTGGTGGGGTGAAGACGGGTATCGGCGCGTCCGAGCCCCGCCACAGATAGGCGGTGAGGAGCTTGCCCGACTCACGCTCGTGCGCCGGGTTCGTGGGCAGGGGCCATCGCAGTGCCGTGTACAGGGCGGTGCGATGCAGGTCGTACGACGCCTCCAGGAGGTCCGCGAGCGCCGCGCACGGGGCGCGCAGAGCCCCGCGGTACACCGCCGCCGCGGCCACGGCTGCCACAGGCGCCGCCCATCCGGCCCATGGTGTCCAGACGATGAATCCGGCGGACCAGATCAGCGCGGAGACCGCGGAGTCCAGCTCGGCGCGGGCCCGGGCGATCTGGTCACGGACCTCTGCGGGCAGCACCAACCACAGGTGGGGCCAGCATTTCACTGCGTCCAGGCCGTATTTCTGGTAGGGCCGCAGTTCTGCCGTGCGCAGGGTGTTGCCGACCCAGGTGGGCAGTTGCCGTTCGGGGGCACCGGGGATGCGCCGCAGGGCGGCATCGGTGCGTACGAAGGCGTCGTACGTGTCCGGGGCGACGGGCTCCGCCGCGTCTTCCAGAGCGGCGCGCAGTCGCTCCCAGCGTTCCCGCAGCCGGTGCCGGCGGGCTTCCTGACGTGTTGTCCCGTAGCGCCGCAGTTGGCCGGGCCACCCGTATCCCTCCAGGAAGGTCAGGGCGGCAGGGGTCAGCCGACGGACGGCGACCCCGGACAGCACGACGGCGAGCAGTGCCGCTGCCACGACGAGGGTTTGAGTGCCTAGTGTGAGTGCGCGCAGGCGGTCGATGGGGGAACGGCCGGTGTCCCAGGCCAGGACGGCGAAGCCGCCTGCCCAGAAGACCAGCGCCTGGGTGCTGACCACAAGCCATTCCTTGGCCAGGCGGCCCGCCACCGCGTCCAGGAAGCGGTTCAGCACGACGGGGGGTCCTCCCGTACGAGGGAGTGGCCGTGGGTCGGGCAGCGGGGCGGGGGCTCGTCGAGGAAGGCCCGGTACCAGGCGAAGTCGCGCTCGGGGCAGGAGAATCGGGTGGCCTGGACCGCCTCGCCGGAGCCGGGCAGTGGCTGGTAGTCCCCCCGCTCGGTGTACCGGGGCGGGTTGCCGGTCTCTAGGAAGTAGGCTGCCCAGGTGCGGAGTTCCGGTTCGCTCTGCAGAACCGCCAAGATCCGCTCGACGGTGCCGGTGTCGCCGGGGCGGGCCAGGGCCTGAGCCAGACGTGTGTCCAGTTCTTGTCTGTGCTCGGCGGCGAGCGGGCTGATTAGCCGGGGAAGCTCGGCACGGACGGCCCGCGCGCATTCGAGGATTCTCTCGTCGAACTCGATGGATTCCTCGGACTCGTTGGTGGACGTCATCTCTCACATTCCCGCATAGCTGAACGCCGCCCAGTGGACGGGATGTTGATATGGGCGGGTTGTCTCCCAGAAGCGTCGCGCCGCCGGTGAGGCGGGTGGCGTGCCGCCCAGTTCGCTGTTGGTGACGTCGCGGAGCCACAGCTGGGCCTTGCGCAGTGCCTCGGCGGGGTGCGGGTAGGAGCCGGAGCGCCACAGCTGGTAGAAGCGGTCGATCAACAGGCTGCTGCTCTCGTCAGGTGCCCGCCACATGCTGCTCACGACACCGCCCACACCTGTGCGCAGCAGGGCCTGTACCAGCGAGCCTGTCGGGCGGGGCCCAATGAAGAAGATTCCTCCCTGGCCGAGGGAGCACGCGGAGAGCACCAGCAGGCGGGTGCCCGACAGAGGTTGCTCCAGCAGCTCGGCCATGCTGAGTGTCTCGTTGTCGGCAAGGACCAGCTCGCTGACGAGGGGACGGAACGCGTCGGTGCGGCCGTGGGTGGCCAGATGGACGACGTCGGCTCCCGGGAGGGCGGCGAGGACCGCGTTGCGGCGCGCGTCGGTGCCTGTCAGCAGCGTGGAGCGGGCGAAGTGGAGTACAGCTCCTTCGGCCTCGCGGCGGGCCCCGGGCAGCGGCTGTTCGCGCATGGGCTCGGGATCGGCGACCGCGAGGATGCTGCCCGGCTCATCGGGATGCGGTTCGCCCGCGGTCGGCCGCTTGGCTCCGCTTGCGGTGGTGACCAGTACCGCGTCCAGGACATGGCGTCGTCCCTCCGGCCGGGTGGGGTCCGGCCACCACGCGGCATGCAGAGGCAGCGATTGGAGATGTGTGCCGTGCGGAATCACACAGAGCCAGGAGGTGGGCCACTTCTCCAGCACGGGTTTCACCAGATGCTCGCCCGCCCAGCCGGCGAGTACGTCCGCGGTCTGCCGGTACCAGGCGGGGTCTGGGTTGTCGCCCTGGGCGAGTCCCGAGAGGCCAGCCTGGCTGACCACGTCCTTGCTGGGGACGGGGAGCCACAGGGCCTCGGTCCGGCCTGCTGCGTCCATGCTCAGAGCGAGGACGTTCTCCCCGCCCATGGCACACAGGTGGACGACGACGCATCCCTTGGGAGGTGGCTGCAGATCGGGATTCTCGCCTGGCCCCGAGGCACGTGGGGAACCTACTGTTTCCAGACTGCGCAGCGCCGTTCCCAAGTCACTAGCGTGGACCGCGCAGAGGGCGGCCTGGACCGCGATGACCTCGGCGTCATGGATGCGCGCGAGACGATCCTCCAGACTGCCGCCGGTGTCCTCCAGACCGGCCAGGGCCTGACGCAGAGCGATCTGCGCAGCCGTCGACGCCTCCTCCCACGCGCCCGTGCCGGCTGCACTGCGGGACCAGTCGGCGACGGCCTCCGCGGAGCCCGCGGGGTCGGCAAGAGCCCATTCGCGGATCAACCGCAGCCCTTCCTCCGAGCGTCTGTCCTGGATGAGGAGCAGACGGCCCAGCTGCCGGGTGCTGTCCCGGTGGTAGCGTCCCCCTGCTTGCAGCATGTCCCGCGCGCCGCGGGCCAGTTCGATCGCTTCTTCCAGATCGAGCGGGCTGCCGCTGCTGTCGTACCGCGCATGCCAGCAGTCGGCGATCTTCGCCATCAGCACCGCACGTCGAGCGCCGCTTTCCGGCTGTGCCGCGGTTGCCCGCTCGAGGACGTCCATCGCACGCCCGAGCGCCAGCGAGTGGGGCTGGTGACGCAACTGCCTCAGCAGCGCGGACGTCAGGACCAGTGCGTGGTCCGCGGCCATGGCGGGACCCAGGCCGTCCCCGGCCCCCAGCCGGTCCAGCACGGTGAGCGCACGCGCGACGAATTCCTCCTCGAAGACGCCCCGCGCGCTGTTTAGTAGGCCCTGGGCTGCGGCTATCACCTCCGTCGGGTCGGCCTGGGGATCCGGCTCTTCGAAGTCGTCGGGATGCACCAAGTCCAGGCCGGGGCTGTCACCCGGGGACGCGAGACGGCATGCCGTCAGGTGTGCTGCTGCGTCGCGGTGGTCGGGCGATCCCGGGGCGGACAGCTCGGTGATGCGCTGGAAGCAAACGGCGGCCTGCCGCAGATCGGCCAAGGAACCGGTCTCCTCGTCATACTGATGCTGCAGCAGGATCCCGATCGTATGGAGGGCGGGCACCAGACGAGGGCTGTCCTCGGTGAGCGTCGCGAATTCCGCCTCGGCGTGCGCGAGAGCCGCCCGTGCCGCACGCCGGTCCGTTCTGCCGCTGGCCTCCCACCACTCCACCAGCAGCGACGTCACAAGTCCCGGGAAACGGGAACCGGCGTCGGAGACCCCCCTCTGGCGCACGTCCTCGTGCAGGAGCGGCAGCATGCGCTCGACCTGCGCGTCGGGTAGGTTCTCGTTCTTGCTCAGGCACATCAGCGCGGTCAGCGCCCAGTCGAAGGAATACAGGTGGTGATCGTCCGATCCCGGCTCACAGCGGGCGAGGGCGTCCGCTGCCAGGTCCAGGGCCTTCCGGGCGTATCTCTCACCAGGTTGATCGACCAGGGCCAGGAAGTTCACGGCGGCGGTCTTGAGGAATCCTGCGGCGTCGTCCCGGTCCTGCTCTACTGCGATCCGCGCCGCCTCCTCGGCGGTCTCCGCCAGGGCAAGGCGGTCCCCCTCATGCTCACCTCTGCGCAGCCGCTCCTGGTGCGTGAAGAGGAGAGTGACCGTGACGTCGAGGTTCAGGGCGTCACTTCGAGTGACACCGTGTTCCTTCAATTCCCGCAGCAGGTTGAGGGCTTCGGCGAGTTCGCCAAGATCGTGCTTCGGCAGCAGGCGTTGACAGAGACTGAAGATCGACGCCAGGTTCGCCCCCGCTTCCTCGTCGCACAGCGGGAACGCTTCGATCAGGTGGCGCATCGCCTGGTGCACCGCGTGCACGGCACCGGTGCGCTCGCCCCGCGCATACCAGACCCCGGCCAGGTTTCCGAGAGCTGCAGCCCGGTAACGGTCACGCTCGGGCTCCGGAAGATCCACAGGAACAGAGCGAAGGGCGTATGTGAAGGCTCTTTGCGCGACATCAGCCTCTTCAGGACTGCCCCCGCGCGCGTACGCTGCAAGGGCCCGCACGCCACAATCGAAGTGCTGCGCGTAGTCGGTGCCGGTCATGCTCCCCCGTTCGGTTCCTCATGAGTCGTCGGCGGGTCCGACCGATGGCAGCGTCACCGGCCGACGCCGGATACGAGTCATGCCCAGCACGACGCTACCGGCGGCGCGCGGGTTCACGAGGCCGGATCCCGGACAACGTCCGCCCAGGATGTCGGGCACCTGGCTGAAACTCATCATCCCGACCGGCCACCCAGTGTTCTCCCCACGCCCTGTGCGACAGCCACCCGCGATCGGTGGCATCAGGCCGGTGACCTGGCCACGCCGGCATACTCCCTGTCTGCCTCCACACATTTGCCACTCTTCTGCTCAGCTGGATCGGCAACCGCCCGGGGCCCAGGCCCGCGAGTTCTTGCGGGCGGCGAGCATCACGCGGAACGCGTCGGCGACGGCCTAGTCCTTGGGGGAGTCGCCGCAGCGGCGGAGCATGCGGCGGATCATCGGTTGATCTCCCGTTCGGTGGTGGCGGTGTGGGTGCGGTTGGCTGTGGCGAGGACGCGCGGCTGATGGACGTGGAGATGTTCGACGACGACCTCGCTGCGACAGCAGCGGACATCGTCGAATCCGCGCTGATCGCCAACATCCACCGCGTGGACCTCCCTCCCAGGGACCAGGCGAAAGCCATCCAGGAGCTCGTGCAGATCCACGGTTCACAGGGTGAGGTGGCCAGGAGGCTTGGCAAGACCCCTGCATGGGTGTCGCAGCGCCTGGCACTGCTGGAACTCACGCCCGAGCTCCAGGAGCAGGTGGAGACTGGCGAATTGAAGGTGGAGCCGGCTCGCCGGATCGGTCGGCTCCCCAGGGAGAAACAGGCGGGCGAGGCGAGGAAGGCTATCGCGGCCACCAAGGCCCCACGCCAGCGGCGCACGCTTGGGGCGGAAGAAGTCAGCGATGCCTCTACCGTTAACGCCGTTAATACCCCCGAGGACGTATCGGCGTCAGGCACCGCTGCAGCGTCGACCGTTAGCGCCGTTAATACCTCGGAGGCTCAGAACACCGAGCGGCCGCCGCAGAACGAGGCTGACGGACAGGCGCGCCGACTGCCGTAGACGACCCCATCTACATCGTTCAGCACCTGCAAAGGAAGATGACCACCGACGACTTCGTGAAGGGCGCTCGTTTCTGGGTGTCGCTTCTGCGTGAGCAGTGCCCCGCGTACGGCGCACTGATGCAGGAGCTGACCCAACAGGAGCAGCAGCCAGCCTGATACGACGGCTGGAACGCAAAAGGCCCTGTCCCCATCCGGCGTGAGCACGGATGGGGACAGGGCCTTTTGACAGGTGCCCGCGCTGGCTACGCGGTGGGCTGGGAGATCGCGAGCAGGTCGTGTCCGTACGCCTGCATCCAGGCCTGGCAGAGGTCGTGGGCGGGGTTGGCGGGGGCCTTTGACCAGGTCGGCCTGGAAGGCCGACCTGGTCAAAGGCGATCGTGGTCGGCGCCGTCGCCGGCGGGCCAGTGCTCCAGCAGAACCAGCGGGCCGGGGAAGCGGGCGGTGAGCTCGTCCCAGATCTCCCCGGCGCTGTTCGTGGTGGAGGCTCCTTCTCTGAACTAACAAGAGGCCCCTCAGCCGCCCTTCTCGGGCGGCTGAGGGGCCTCTTGGGTTCGAGTCAGTCGTCGTTCAGCGCGGTGTCGTAGTACTCCTCGACTGCGAGGGTTCGCAGGAAGGAGCCGATGAGGCGGCGAGTGACGGCTCCGGGAGTCTCGTTGAGTTCGGCCCAGGTTGTCTCCGTGGCCTGCTCGTAGGTGTCCCGGTCGTAGCGGTTCTGCGGGCCGGAAAGCCAGCGCTGGTTCTGCGGAACGCTGGTGTAGGGACGGCGTCCGCGAAGCCTCGTGACGCCCACAGCGAGGGCCCAGTTGCCCATGTAACCGGATGTCGCCGCGGCCTCACGCACGAGGGCAAGGAAGCGGCGAGTGTTGCTCACCGCGATGGGATCGTAGAGGAAGTGATCCTCCGTCTCTGCTCCCTCGATCTGCTCAGAGAGGCGGCTGGAGAAGAGCCGAATACCGCCGTTCTCGAAGACCTGCAGTTCGAGCGCGTTTTCGTCGTGGTAGGCCCCCGGGTCCGGGGTGAAGATTCGGCCCTCGCCGAGATTGCGGGTCGCCCGGGCCGCTCCTCCGCTGCGCCGATAGCCGCCCTCCGCGTCGGTGAGCTTCGGGTAGGCCTCGGGGACGTCGTTGAGGCGTGTGTTGACGTCGGGGGTGTAGGCCTTGTTGATGAACTCGGTGAGCTGCATGTTCCACTTCGGGCCCGTGGTGAGGGCCAGGAGCATGTCCCGCGGGGCGGCGAGGGGCTGGGCGACGAGGAAGAAGTGGGACTGCTTCCCGATGTCGTGCATCGGGTCGTTGTCGATCTCCTGCCGGAGCAGGGCGAGCGCATCCTGCTCAGCGTTCCGGCGTCGTTCGTGAAGCCGGAAGACCTCGGAGTCGGGCAGGGTCCGCTTGGTCTTGTCGCCGCGTCCGTAGTAGCGCCCGTCGACCATGTGCGGGGCCAGCGGGCTGGCCGGGATGTGAACGAGGAGGTATCCCTGGGTGGGATCGGCGTCCGACTTGATGGGGTCGGTGAGGATCACCAGGGGAGGGTCAGGAATGGAGTGGGCGACCTGCTCGACCTTCTCGGGGAGTCCCTGCAGCGGCTGGGGCGAGAGGCTGAAGGTGCCGTTCTGCTTGTCCTCGGCCAGCCCGACGATCATCGTGCCGCCGTCGATGGCGAAGGACGACAGGTCGCGCGCCAACTCCTTGTTGTCGCCCTTCGTGGCGAGCATCTCCTTGGCGTCGAAGTAGTGCTTCTCCCCGATGAGACCGCCAGTGATCGCGGCCTGGAGGTCGGCCTCGGTCTTCGGGGTCCAGCGGGGGTTGCTCGGAGACAAGTAGATCGAGATCACGCGCGGATCCTCACTGTGCATTCCAACGGGTGTCCCCAACTCGGAACTCCCGTACCGAGACTAGGACCATCGTCACAACCTGCGCATACCGATTTCCGTACTTCCTTCGCGTCGGCCTCACGGTGGGTCAGGGAGACGGGTCATCCGCCTCACTGGATCGGGCCGCGATCCGGCTGAAGCTCGGCAGGCCGAGGTGGACCACTGCCGACGCGCGGGCGTGTTCGGCATCGAGTTGGGTGAGTTTCTCCTCAGCCGCGGCGAGGCTGACGCTGAGGCCGTCGACTTCGCCGAGCCATCCCTCTCGTTCGGCCTCGGCGATCCGGGCGACGAGGTTGTCGCGGATCTCCTCCAGACGGGGCCGTTCCTCAGGGTCAACCCGGAGCATGGAACATCTGACACACGCGTGTTCATGAATGCAGTCGGTTCCAAAGGCCCGGCCGCAGATGCCGAGCGACAGCTTGCGCCGTTCGAAGTGGGCGAGGAAGGAGTCCCACTCTTCCGATGTCGGCACTCGGTATTCTTCGCTCGGCCGAAGGTTGCGCCGGCGGGCGATGAACGCCCTGTGTGCCTCGATCACTTGGGCCGGGTAGACCGTGTTGTAGCCCATCGTGGTGCCGATACTGCGGTGACCTGCGATGACCTGGGCGATGTGGGGTGGCAGACCGTTCAGGACGGCGTCGGTGATGAAGATCCTGCGGAAGTCGTGCGGCTGAATGTGGAGCGGCTGACCGGTGTTGTCGGTCAGCCCGGCCCCGGTCAGCGTCTGGCCGATCGCTTTGCGGAGCAGACCGGGCGACAGGGCCCGGTTCTCCCCGTTCGAAAACCACTGGAAGAGAAGCGGCATCGGCGGGTTCCACGTCTTCTCGATCGTGTCGTAACTCGCGACCAGGGGAATGGCGCCGCTGCTGTCACGGACACGGGAGACGATCGCGCTGAGGACGTCCGCCAGGTCCGGGGTGACCAGCAGCATCCGCTCCTCGTCCGTCTTCGACGGGGCGATCTGGAGGAGGGGAACGATCTCGCCGGTCGTCGGCAGCCTGTACTGAACGATGCTGTGATGGCTCAGTTCCAACAACTCCTCGATCCTGATGCCGGTGTGGCGCAGGACCTCGATCGCCGCCCAGGACCAGAAAGCCCGGTTCTCCGACATCCGCAGGTCGAGCCGTTTGCCCTGCTCGGGATAGACGGTGGTCGTGCGGTTCGGGTCGGCCCACGTCGACGACCGCGCCTTGGTGTAGGTCACTCCGAGGGCGGTGAAGCGGGAGCCGGCCGGTGCGGCGAGAACGGCCTTAAGACGGATCGTGGCCTCCTTGAGCCGCTGGTCCGCGGTCCTCACCAGCACGGGCAGCACCGGCAGCCGCTCCCGCGTGCGCTGGTCCATCCGGGCCTTCTGCTGCCGCTCCAGCTTCTTCGTGGAGATCTCGGCCGCCTTGATCGGGCATCGGACGGCCCACGGCCCCCAGCGTCCGGGTTCATCGACCGCCCACTGGGCGAGGTCGAGGTAGAACGCGCGGATGCTCATCAGCACGTAGGTAGCGCTGCTGCGGGGACTGGTCACCTCGATGACGGTTCCGTCGGGCTGCCGGGTGCGCATGGTCTTGGTGGCCAGTCGGGCCTTCCAGGCCGCCGCGACATCCGGGGCCAGGTCCAGGGAGTCGATGCCCGGGTGGTGCCGCTCGAGGTCGGCCCAGAACTGGGAGGCGAGCATCCGCGACAGCCCCACCAAGGACCCGTAGTCGAGGGACGGCTGCCGCTCGGTCAGGTAGTCCACGATCAGGTCGCGGACGGGCCGGCACTTCAGCTGGTAGCGGTCGACCAGCCGGTCGGCGCTGACCTGCCCGGCCCGTACTTCGACGTCCCGCAGCGTCGCCGGCCCTTCGAACGGGACCACGCCCGCATTCCGCAGCCAGGAGTAGGCCAGGTTCAGCGAGCGTCTCCCGGTGATCCAGGTGGCCGGCCGCAGGGCGAGCATGTCGCCGAAGGTGAGGTCCTGGATGTAGCCGCCCTTCGCGGCCAGGAGAACGGCGATCATGCCGTGGGCGCCGCGTCCGCTCTTGGATGACCACAAGTCGGGCGGGACGGTGCCTTCCAGACGGGCGAACCCGGCGGGATCGCGGACCTCCATCATCACCGTCCGCAGAGTCCGGACGTGTCGCGCGAGCAACCACTCGGGAGACGGACGCACCACATCCGCGCAGACCAGCGCGGTCGTCCCGATGTTGATCTCCTTGTCCGGAACACTCCGCAGCCCGGCCTTCTTCGACCAGGTGCGGATGTCCGCGAGCATTTCGTAAGGGCCGGTGCCGGCCGAGCTGGCGTTCCATCTCTGCTGCCAGCTGGCACCGGGGAAGCCCTCCAGCCACTCCAGGACCCGTCGCGCGCCACGGATGCGGGCCCATGCCGCCGCTTCCTGCGCGGGCCGGTGGGGCGGGCCCGCGAGGCGGTCCAAGACCTGTTCGCGGGTGTCGCGGCTGGCCGCCCATGTGCCGGGCACCTCGCGCTCGGGGTACTTCTCGCGCAGCGCGGCCGCCGCCGAACCTTCAAGGGACACCGCCCTCTTCGACAGAACCTCCGACTCGACGCTCGTCGTCATGAGACGGGCCGCCCGAAGAGGTTGGTGAGCGCGGCGGGGTCGTAGCCGGGCGCGACCGGCTGCGGCGGTGGGTTCTCCCGCCTGCGGGCCTGGCGGGCGTGGTGTGCCAGGACGTTGGTGATCACCTCGTCCTCGCTGGACGGCAGGTAAATCTGTGTCGTGGTGATGAGCCGGTGACCGAGGACCCATTGCACGTCGGTCAGCGGGAGTTCGGGATCGCGGGCCATGCGGTAGGACGCGGTGTGACGGAGGTCGTGAAGCGACCAGTTGGCGTCCAGAAGACCGTTGGCGCGATTCAGCATCGCCCGGGCCGCGTGGTAGTTCAGGGGCCGCCAGGGTCGCCGCAGGGTCCCACAACGGCAGATGACGCCCTCGGGGCAGCCCGTCGCGCCGTGCCTCTTCCTGGTAGAGCCGTAGCCAGACGAAGGCGTCCGGCGAGGCGGGAAGGCGCTGGACCTCGCGGGTGCCGTTGCGGATCACAGCCGTGAGCTGCTGGCCGGGGTCGGCGTCGGCCTGCCGACCAGTGAGGAGTTCCTCGGCACGGGCTCCGGTGGAGACCCAGAACGCCAGCAGGGCGCGGTCCCGGTTGCACTTCAGCGCGGCGAAGAGCTCGTTGAACTTCTCGTCCGGGATCCGCCGCGGTATTCGCTTCGGGACGGTGGGCCGGTAGCGGCCTTTTTGTTCGTTCGCGAAGGCATCCCGTGGGTTGTGGTGGGCGTTGGCCCGGGCCGCCCGGCGGAAGCGGTCGAGCGGGAACGGGTTGACGATCGGTCCGGTCCCCAGGTCAAGGTGGAAGTCGTAGAAGATCCGCAGCACCGTCTCGCTGTGCGCGCGTGGAGGGCGCGTACTTCTTGCCCGGCGTCGGCTTGCCGGTCACCGGGTTCGGCGTTCCCGGCGCCGGACTGCCCGGCTTCCGAGCCGCGGCGATCGTTTCCTTGCCGCGGTGGCGCCAGTGGACCCGGACCGGCTTGTCCGCGATCTGCATCCACCGGGCGAAGTCCCGGGCCTCCACCCGGGACACACGGTCCCACTGCACATCCAGGACCCAGAGGACGCGCCACCAGCGCAGCAGGTCCATGCCGAAGGATCTGATCGTGGTCGCGGGCTTGCCGGCCGCCTGCAGATCCGCGAAGTACACCGCCACCGGCTCCACCGGCCTGTCGGCCGGATCGAGCAGCCGGTACGGCTCCCACGGATCACCCGTCGCAACCAGCCGACCGATTTCGGGCAGGACAAGACTTGCCAGATCCCTCTCGGGACCCTGTAGATCAACCATTCCGGGAAGCTAGCAGGAACATACCCTGACCTGCGAAAACACCGTCCTTAGTTCAGTCAACGTGCCCAGGCCGGTCTCGGTGACGTTCGCGACGTGCCCGTGCTCTCAGGCCCACCACAGCCGAAGGTGGGCGATGCCCCCGCCAGCAGCGCACGCCGACCGGTACGGCCAGGCGGGTTCGTCACAGACGAGGGCGGTCTGGGCGTCGGAGGCCCGGGGGGAGCGGCGTGACCGGGCCAGCCGGGTCCATGGGTGTCTCCTGGGAGTCGGTCACAGCTGCTCTGTGTACCGGATGGGCTTGCCGAGGCTGCGCGCGTAGTCGATCTCGCGGGCGGTGCTGGCGCCAATGTAGCCGCCGGGGTTGACGACCAGGACCTCGTCCGCCATGTCGATCTTCCGCAGGTGGAGGGTGTCCAGCACCTGCTTGAGCCGGTCGGCCTGCTGCTGGTCGGCCCACAGGGGGTGGGGGCGCTTGAGGTTGCATCCGGGGGCGAGGACGATGCGGCCGGCGGCGGTCTCGTAGAGGTTGGCTTCGGCGAGCTCATCCCAGTAGGTGGTGGAGCCGCACAGGACGACGACGGTGGGGCGGGTCTGGGGCACAGATGTCCTTCCTGTCTGGGCGCCGGGGTGGCCGGACTCGAGGTCGACGGCCGCCCCGGGCGCTGAGGGGGTTGAGCGGCGGTCAGGCGGTGGCCGCGGGGGCCCTCTTGTGTTCGTCGCGGTGCGCGCGCTGGGCGGGTTCGGCGAGGACGCGCAGGCCGTGAGGCTCGCCCACGTTGCCGTGCTCGCTGCACACGACCTGGTAGCTGCGGCGGCCGGTGCAGCCGGAGTCGGGGTCGCGGGGCTTGCCGGACGGCTTGATCGCGTGGGTGCAGAGGGTGCCGTCGGCGTGGAGCGGGTCGATCGAGATCTTGATGCGCACGGGTGGCCTTCCTGTGTGCAGGGATGGGTGGGGTCGGATCAGTCGGTGGGGATGTCGGTCACGCCGAGGAAGGTGTCCGAGGGGAGGTCCATGACGACCCGGGCGGGCTGGCCCTGGGAGCGCTGCTGTTCGGCGTACTCCTCTGCGGGCCAGGAGCCGCGGGGGCCGCCGGCGGGGAAGCGCTCCAGGACGGTGCGCGGGGTGTCGGGCATCGGGACGCCTCCGTTCCGGGTGGGTCAGCCGGTGAGGCGGACCGGCATGAGGCAGTAGCGCAGCGCCTGGTCGTCGCTGTCGTGGCCGCGCAGGACGGCGGGCTTGGTGGGCGAGGTGAACTGGAACTGGACGGACTGCGTGCCCAGGGCGTTGAGGCCGTCGATCAGGAAGGAGGGGTTGAAGGCGATGCTCAGCTCGCCGCCCTCGAGGGTGGTGGTGACGTTGTCGACGGCCTGGGCGTCGACGCTGGTGCCGCCTTCCAGTACGAGGGTGCCGTCGCCGCCGAAGGTGAGCCTGATCGGCGCCTCCTTCTTGGTGGAGACGAGGGCGACGCGCTGGACGGCCGCCTTGAGCGCGGCGATCTCCACGGTGGCCTCGTGCTCGAACTCCGTGGGAAAGAGCGTCTCGTACTTGGGGAGTTCGCCTTCCAGGGCGCGGATGGTGCTGGTGTGGTGTGCGCCGCGCACGGTGAGCAGGCCCGAGTTGGCGGTGGGCAGGGCGAGGTCGATGGTGGTGTCGTCGGCGGATGCCTTGCTGGCGTCCTGCAGGGCCCCGGCGGGGATCACGGCGGTGCAGTCGGGCAGGTCGGCGTCCTTCCACGCGAGGGTGCGGACGGCGAACCGGTAGCGGTCGGTGGTGTAGAGGGTGAGGGTGCCGGCCTTCTTGTCGTGGCGCAGTCCGATGCCGGTGAGGACCGGAAGTGCCTGGTCCTTGCTGACCGCGCACGCGACCTGGGCGACGGCTTCGGCGAAGGCGGGACCGGCGAGGGTACCCACGGTGGCGCCGGGGTCGGGGAGGGCGGGGTACTCCTCCAGGGGCAGGGTGGCCAGGGTGAAGCGGGCGGATCCGGCCTTGAGCAGCATGCGGGGGCCGTGGAGTTCGAGGCTCACGGTGCCGCGGACGGTGGAGACGATGTCGGACAGCAGACGTCCCGAGATCAGGGCGCGGCCGTTCTCGGTGACGGTGGCGGGGACGGCGGTGTCGGCGGACACTTCGTAGTCGAAGGCGCTGACGCGCAGCCGCTCGTGCTGGGCGTCCAGGAGGATGCCGGCGAGGACGGGGACCGGCGGGCGGGCGGGGAGGCTGCGGGCGGCGTAGCCGACAGCCGCGGCGAGGTCGGTCTGTTCGATGGTGAGCTTCACGGGCGGGTCCCTTCGGGTGCGGGGAGATCCAGGAGGAGCTGTTCGGTGTCCTGGGCCGGGACGGTGCGCGGGGTCTGCGGCCGGGTGGGCGGCATGACCGGGGTGGCGGCCAGGCCGACGTCGACGGCGAGTTGTCCGGCGTCGGCGAGGGCCCGGGCGCGGGTCTGGGCGCGGGTGACGGCGTGGTGTCCGGCGTCCAGGTGCAGGTGGCAGCCCTGGCACATCGCGCGCAGATTCGCGGGGTCGACGTTCTCGGGTGATCGAGGTGGGCGGTGGTGAGGAAGACGATGCTGCCGGTGCCGTACGCATCGCCCTGGTGAACGTTGGGGCAGCGGCCGGGGTGGGTGCCCCGGCCGCATTCGCCCTGGCATTCGCACTGCCACCCGGCCCGTTCCTTGATGGCCAAGCTGATCTCGGGCCAGTCGGGCGGGTAGCGGAGCACGTTCTCGGGCCGGATCGGCACAACGGGCCTCCGGCTAGTCGCCGCCGACGCCGTGGCGCTGCTCGTGGGAGTCGAGCAGCTCTGCGATGTCGGCGGGGGTGTCGGCGACGCCGACCCAGGCGCCGGTCTCCGTCCACACCGGCACCTCGTCCGTGTCGGCGTCGATGAAGCAGACGTACGGGCCGTAGCGCTCCAGCATCGCCGTGATGGCCTCGCCGGTGTCGGGGTCGGGGTGGGTGGGCTGCGGTGCGGTCTGCAGAAGTTCGAGCGCGGTGACGGCCAGCCACATCGGCTCGTCCGGGGTGCGGGGCACCCGGAAGTAGCCGGTGACGCGGACCTTGTCGCCGGGGACCAGGTCGTTCAGCACGGCGGCCGCCATGACCGGGTCGGTCACCGTGCAGGGCAGGACCATCTCGTCCGTGCGCTCGTCCGTCGGGGAGACGAAGATGCGGAACCGGGTGCTCGTGCCGTGCAGGCCGGGCACCGTCTCTTCGTCCAGGAAGCCGTCCAGAGCGATTGCGTCGGCGGCGCCCATGGTCAGCTCGCCTTCGCGGCCGGAGCCGACTGGGCGGCGTCGTACGCGTCCAGGATCTTCTTCGCGACCATGCCCTTGTCCGCGACCCGGTAGCCGTTGGCGCGCGCCCAGGTCCGGATGTCGGCGAGCTCCTCCTTGGTACGTCCGCTGCCGAGTCCCGGCCGGATCGGGGTGGGTGCGACCGTAGCCGTGGCGTTGGCGGGGTGGGTGCCGGCCATGACGGCGCGCAGTTCCTCCTGGGTCTTCTCCAGCTCGGCCTGGAGGGTGGCGACGCGCTGTTCGGCCTTCCGCTGCGCGTCGTCGACGGCGCGCCGGGCGGCCAGTTCGGCGAGGTCGCCCCGGACCCGGGCGGCCATGCCGCGGATGCCCGCCGTCGGGTGGGCCTCAGCCCAGGCGAGCAGCTGCTCCACGGAGTCGCCGGGGTCGCTGTCCGCGTCCTCGTTGGCGTCGACGGCCGCCGTGTCGTCGGCGTCGGCGGCGGCCGGGGTGCGCGGCGGGTCGTTGGCTTCCGCGAGGGCGGTGATCTCGTCCTCGGACAGGCCGGTGGCGTCCGCGATGGCGGCGGTGTCCGTGCCGTCGTAGTACATGGACAGCGCGGTCGCTTCGGTCGCGTTGAGGGTGCGCTCGGTCATGCCGGTTTCTCCTGCGTGGTCGGGGAGGAGGGGGAGCAGGGTGGTGAGGGTGTCGTCGTCGCCGGGCAGACCGAGGGCGTCCAGGAGGAGGACCAGGTCCTCCTTGCTGCGGGCCTTGCGGGCGGTCACCCGGGCCGCGGCGGCTTCCTGCTCGGTCGTCGTCGGGTTGAGGGGCAGGCCCTCGGCATCGAGTGCCTCCTGCCAGTCGGTGAACATCGCGGCTCCTACGACGCGGCCTTGAGGCCGGCCATGAGCCGGGTGCGGTTGCGCTGCTGGAGCTCGGGGCTGATCAGCCGGTGCGTCGGCATCGGCCCGTTCACCTGCCGGTCCAGCCGGACGATGCGCGCCTGGTCCACGGTCAGCGGGGTGTGCCGGGCGGCGGCGGCCTGCTCACGGCGGGCCTGGTCCTGACGGGCGAGGACGTCGATCCAGTCCGGCCCGAGCCGGTCGGCCATGCGCTTGCGCAGGGCGGTGCGCTGGCCGGGGGTGGTGGCCGCCCAGATGCCGAACCGTGTGACCGGCTTGTTGACCAGCGCCCACTTCAGGCAGTCCTGGACGATGGGGCAGCCGGAGCACGCCTTGCGGGCCTTCTCCAGCCGCTTCTCCGTGGCCGCCCGGGTCTCGCCAGCACGGTCGCCGTTGGTGAAGTCGAACATCTGCGGCTCGGTCTGACACCGGGTCGGGGTGGGGCTGTGGGGGAAGGGGAAGCGCGGGTCGGGGTCGAGGTACGCGGTCGGCTGACCGACGCCGGGACGGCTCATGACGTGGCCTCCGGGAACAGCTCGTTCAGGTGGGGGAGTTGGAGGAGGACCTGCTCGAAGACATCGAGCGGGACGCGCCACGGTCCGAGCGCCCCGGCGCAGGGCACGGGCAGCGGGAGGGCGTGGACGTCGTCCAGGACCAGGTGGGAGCAACCGCGCTGTGCCCACGGGCTGCACGGGTCGCCGTCGTCGGTGTGGGAGCCGGTGATGCGGACGACTCCGAGAACGGCGCTGAAGTGCAGCTCGTGGCCGCGGATCGTGCGGGCCACGAGCGGGTCGCGCAGAGCGGCCCGGTCCATGGTCTTCTGGGCACCGGAGTGCAGCAGGCGCCAGCCCGGCGCCCAGGCGCGGGGCCGGTTCTCCACGCGTTTGTCGCCGTGGAGGATGCACGCCGTCCAGGGCTGCTTGACGGTGATGCCGCGGATGAAGTCCGGGGCATACAGCTTCGGGGTGGTCATGCGGCCGCTCCGAGGCTCGCGGTGCCCGGGCGTCCGGCGCGCCGGCCGTTGACGGACGGCACGGTGGCGTGGGAGCGGTCGGCGAGGACCGCGCGCCCGGTGTGCTTGCCGTCGTACATGGCGGCGTCGGCGGCCCGCTGCAGCACCTCGAGGTCGGTGGTGCCGATCCGGTCGGGAGTGGCGGCTCCGATGGAGACGGCGACGTCGACCAGGCGGCCGTCGCCGATGTCGACGGGCTGGGCGAGCGCGGCGGTGAGCTGGTCCAGGCGCAGGCGGCGCCGCGCCTGGCCGATCCGTACGGCGAGCGCGAACTCGTCTCCCCCGAGCCGGCCGACCACGCCGCGGCTGCCCGCCCAGGCGGTGAGCCGCTGCGCGGTCGCGACCAGCACACGGTCGCCAGCGGCGTGCCCGTGCGTGTCGTTGATGTCCTTGAAGTGGTCCTGGTCGACCAGGACCACGGCGGTGTCGTCGCCGTGGCGGCGCAGGACCTGCCGGGCCCGGGCGGTGTACGCGTCGCGCCTGAGCAGCCCGGTGAGCGGGTCGCGCTTCGCGGCGGCGAGCCGCCTGTGCAGCGCGACGGCGTGCACGGTCCAGCCAGCCAGCGGCACGGCAGCGGTGGTGATCAGGAGGGCGCGCTGCCCTTTCCGGGCGTGTAAGCGCAGGACGGAGTCCATACTGGGGATCTCCCTCTCGTCTTGTACGGGTGGGGTGGGCCCGGGACAGCCGTCGAAGCCGCCAAGCAGAGCGGCTGTCCCGGGGCGTAGCTACAGCTCGAAGTCGCCGTCGTCGGCGCGGGTCCAGCTGTACGGGTTGTTCCATTGGCCGGCGGTCGCGGTCGTCCAGTTGAGCTCCCAGCCGGGCCGGTAGCCGCAGGCTCCCCAGCCGTCCGGCCGGTCGTGGGGGATCTCGAGTCCGGCCTCGCGCGCGGCGCGTGCCGCGTCGTAGACCTCGTGCGAGACCGGGTGGGAACCGTGCATGCCCTTGGTCAGTGCGTCGTGCTCTCGCTGCACGAACTGGTCCCCCAAACCGTGGACTCGGCGGTCAGGGCGGCGACCAGGGCCAGGCCCTCGATGGCGCGGAGGCGATCGGTCATGCTGGGTGTGCTCCTCATCTCGGATTCGGGGTGGGGTGCGGGGCGGCCGGCCTCTTGCCGATGCTGCGGACGCCCCGTGGTCCCTTCGCCCCCGGCCGGTCTCCGGCCGGGGGCGGTGGTGCTCAGAACGGCGGCTCGTTCCAGGCCGGTACGGGCAGGAGCCGGATACGCAGCTCGCGCCGGTCGGACCAGCAGCCGCACGCCTCCATCTCCGGGAAGGCACCGCCGACCCACCAGCCGCCCTCGCCGTGGCAGCGCGGGCAGCCCGGTCGGGGCCGAGCGGTGATCTCGATGCGGTGCCGGTCGGCGTAGAGCTTGAGGTTGCTGGCCCTGAGCGCGGCGGCGGCCGTCGCCGCAGCGAGCGGAACGGCGGCGGCGAGCAGCAGGGCGGCGCGCAGGTGGCGGGCGGTCACTTCAGCGGGCCGCTGCGGCCGTGAGGACGTCGGCGTGATCGAACGCGAGGTGGGGGAGCGCGTCCAGGGGCCACCAGCGGGCGGCCGTGGCGTCGTCTCCGGCCGTCGGCGGAACGGGCGCGGGCAGAGTGGCCGTGTAGGCGACGCTGACGTACCGACCGCGCGGGTCGCGGCCGGGGTCGTCGAAGGCACCTACCTGCCGAAGGTCCGCGACCGGAACAGCGATACCAGCCTCCTCCTCGAGTTCGCGCGCAGCGGCGACAACGCTCGTCTCTCCGACGTCCACATGACCGCCGGGCAGCGCCCAGTAGCCCTCGTACGGCTCCCAGCCCCGCTCGATCAGCAGCACGTGGCCGGCGGCGAACAGGACGACGTCGGCGGTGTAGCGAATCGCCTCGTCGGTGCTGTCGGTGGTGTCGGTCGTCATGAGCTGGTGTCCTCTCGGATCAGGCGGCCAGCAGGTGCTTGGCCGGGGGAGCGATGTAGGAGGCGGGGTCTGCGGGCGTGCCGTCGAAGCACTCCAAGCAGGACCCCAGGGCCTTCAGAGGCAGGCAGTGGAAATAGCGCCGGCCACAGGGGCCAGGACACGTCTGGCGAGCAGCCATCGCCTTGTCGAGCGCGGCTTCCTTCGCGAGCGTCATCGCGAACTTCGGCTTCGCCAGGTCGATCCGGTACAGCCACGCGAAGCGCTTGCCGCCGCGGCATTCGATCCGGGCGACGGGCTCCTGGCCGCCGGGGCGCAGTCCCATCTCCCGCAGCTGGCGGCGGGTCGCGAGGTTCTCGCGCCCGGCCTGCTTCCACCGGAAGACCGGTAAGGAGCCGTCGCCGGGGTCGTTCGGGTCGACGTCGACCAGGTCCTGGTCCTGGTCGGCCATCACCTGCTCCAGGTGCCGGGAAGTCGGCGCTGGGGGACCGGGTAACGGGGGCCGGGAATGGTGGGGCGGGGGCGGCCGATCCTGCGGCGGGGCCGGGGGATGAGCACGATGAACCCTCCATGTCGTCGGTGGCGTGGACGTTCAAGCGCCCGCCACCCCTCGTTGCGGGGCGGCGGGCGCGGGTGGAGCTCAGGCCGGTCGGCCTGCCCGGTCACCGGACAGCCGGCCGCCCGGAGTACGGGCGACGGCGGCCGGTGGCCAGGCGGAGCGACCGGATCAGCGGCCCAGCTGGCGGACGTTGTCCGGGGCGGGGCCGTCGGGCTGGGCCGGAACGCGGATCTGCGGCTGGACCGTGATCTGCGGGGCGCCGGTGTGCACGGTGGAGAAGACCCGCGGGCGCAGGTTCAGCCCGCGCAGGGCGAAGGCCGACGCGAACGTCCAGGCGAGGACGGCGATGGCGGTGGCGACGGTGCGCGAGGTGTCCGGAGTCGTCGTCCAGACCATCGCGATACCCGCGCAGCCCCATGCCAGCCACGTCAGCCGAACCCCGGTGCTGCGGGTGATGAACCCGCCGATCAGGGAGAACAGGCCGGTCACCTGCCACAGGGTGTAGACGGTGGAGGCGCTGATTGGCAGGCCGGCGGAGTGGGCGGCGATGTAGGAGCGGACCGGGTTGTCGATCGTGGCCCACACGCCGGTGGAGGTGTTGTCGCCGACCTGGACGTTCGGCACGGCGGTCAGTATGCGGTGCGCGGCGTCCAGCAGGACGTCGACGGCGCCGTTGAAGAGCAGGACGACGAACGAGAACACGACGATGGCGGCGACGGCCTTGATCCAGTTGGCCATGCCGTGCCATCCGGCGTCGGGCGCGTTCCGGACGTCCTCCCACCGCTCGTACAGGAAGCCGCCCTGCTCCCAGGAGGCGTCCCACCCGGCGCGGACCCTGGCGAAGCGCTTCTTGCTGGGCTCCGTGTCCAGGTCGATGACCGGCGGCTCGGGCGCCTGGTTGAGCAGGTCGAGGTAGCTCGGGTTGTGCTGGCCGTTGACAGGCTTGTCGTCGGACTGCATGGCGGGGCGACTCCCTCGCTCGGGTTCGTGTGATGGACAGTGATGCGCAGGCCGGACGGCCTGGCCCGCACCCGACCGCGAGGGGTACGGGTGCGAGGCAGGTGGTCCGGAGGTGGAGGTCAAAGGCCGCGGGCGTCAGCGAGGCCGGCGGCCTGGTCGACCATGCGGATCGGGACGCGACCCGTGCCGTGCGCGTCGTTGAAGGAGGGCACGGAGTCGACGTCGTCGCCGAACTTGCGGCGGATCGCGTCCAAGAGCACGGCGGCCGCGCTGGCTTCCAGGCCGCTGTCGCCGCGGGCTTCGATCCGGATGGCCCCGAGCATGCAGCGGGCACCGTCCTCGTCGACCAGTGCGTCCTTGCACCAGCCACCGGTGAGCAGCCGGTGGTGAGCACGCTGCAGAAGGGCCGCGACCGGTGTCGGGTACAGGTCCAGCAGCGGGGCGGGCTCGGTGTCGACGGGAACGATGACGACGTCCGCCAGGTCCACGGGCTCGGTGTCGATGTGCGCCGTGTTGACCTCGTAGGCGACGGCCGCTTCGTCTAGGCGCGCGGTCATCTCCGTGTTGATGAGCGTCAGGCGTTCCTCGAGGGTCAGTTCCGCCGGCGGCGCGGGCGCTGCGGTGGTCGTGGTCTCTATGGCGGGGTGGGTCTGGGGCATCGGGGCTCCCTGGGGGCGTCGAAGGGCGTGGTCGGGGATGGCGGCCTTCGACGCCGGCGGCCGGGGCGGTTTTAGATGCTGGAGATCCAGCCGGTGACGGTGCCGATCGCGTCGCTGATGGTGGGCCCGGCGGCGGTGGAGGCGAGGAAGAAGCCGAAGCCCATGCAGGCCAGGGCGGGCCCGAGGCGTACGGAGCCGCCCCGGATCAGGACGAAGACGACGATGCCGAGCAGGACGACGGCGGAGATCGATACGGCCACGAGTGGGTGTGTCCTTTCAGAAGCAGGAGGGGCCCGGCCTGGTGGCCGGGCCCCTCGGGTTGGGGTGGGTGGGTCAGACGCCGGAGAGGTTCTTGATGGCCTCCAGTGCCTGGCGGGGGGAGGTGACCGCGTCGCGGCGCGTCGCGGGCTTGCCGCCCCCGCCGCGGCGCTTGTCGCCGCCCTTCTTGGGCGCGTCGTCGTCACCGTCCTCGTCGTCGGGCTCGGGGCCGAACTCGCCCGGCCGGGGCGGCTCGGTCCAGTCGAACCACAGGTCCCGCGCTTCGAGCTCGCGTATCTCGTGGTCGGTGAGGGTGGCGATGGTGTCGGGGAAGTAGCCGTCGATGCCTGCCTTGAAGTCCATGAACAACGTGCGCAAGACGTCGGGCTGCTTGCCTTCGACGATCCATCCCGCGCCGCCGGTGTTGGAGTCGGCGGGCGGCTCGGGCTCGCCGCGCATCACCCGCTCGATCCGGCCCTTCTCCGCGGGGGAGAACGAGCGCGGGAGGGGGTCGGGGGTGTGCTCGGACGGGATGCCGAGGGCCTTGAACATGTCGCCGACCTTCTTCGGCGCGACCTTCAGCACGACCGGGATGCAGTTCTCCCGCAGGTTCTCGCACAGCAGCTGTGTGAACCCGTCCTGCACGTAGATGGACTGGCCGGCCACCTTGATGCCGATGCCGTACTTGCGGCCCTTGACCGACACACGCTCCGCGAGGTCCATGATCTCCACGCCGTAGTCGCCGTTGCGGGCGGCGGAGAGGAACTCATCCAGGTAGGCGGACAGCATCCGGTAGGGGCAGCCCGGCAGGTTGGGGTCCCAGTCGTGGACCTGCCCGTCCTCCCACGGCATCTCGCCGCGGATCTCCATCAGCGCGTCCAGGACCCGAAGGAGCCGGATCATGTAGAGCGCGCCGACGCCGTAGCGGGCGGTGTGCTTGCCCAGCGCGGCGGTCTTCTCATCCGGCGCCTCCGTGGCCAGCATGACCACGGCCCCGAACAGAGCGTCAGCCGCGACGTGCAGGGCCATCAGCTGGGTCTTGCCGCCGCCGGACGGGGCGACGAACAGGCCGTGGGCGGCGCCCCGGTCGGTGTAGACGCGGTTACGGGCGGGCTGGCCGTTGCCGAGGTAGCCCGTCACCCACCGGCCGTCCTTGTCCGGGGTCAGCAGCTCCCTCGTTGCGGGGAAGACCTGCGCGAGCGGCGAGCTGTCCCACAGAGAGACCAGGACCTGGCTGCCGTCGACGGTGACGAACATGCGGCCTTCGTCGTACTTGGTCTTCAACGCGGCCGCCAGGGCGTGCAGGTTGACCCGCGCCTCGCCCATCTCGTCGGGGACCTGGGCGATGTAGTGGGTGACCCGGCGGGCGTGGTCACGGACCTCTTTGACGAACTTGGAGCCGGGCACGGGCCCCCCGGCGGCGCCGATCCGGTCGGCCCACCACTCGTGGGCGGTGGGGGCCTTGCGGCGCCGCTCGTTCGCGTCGGGGGTGACGTCGACTTCCTTCCAGGCGGGGCCGCCCTCGCGCCCGTACTGCCGGACCACCTCCCTGAAGTGCACGTCGGTGACGTCGACGCCGAACGCGGCAGCGACGACTTCCTCGGTGAGGCCGGTGATCGGCCGTCCGGCCTCGGAGGCGCGCAGCAGCAGCGACAGGTCGTTCGGCATGCCCTCGTGCGGGGTGGCCTTGACGACGATGGTGCGGCCGGGCATGCCGCGGTTCTCCCAGAGCCAGCGGACCTGGCGGGTGAACTGGTCGGCGCCGTCGTCCGGCTGCGCGGGCGAGGGCTCGGGGACGGCGGGCTGCAGCTGCGGCGCGGGGGCCGGGGCGGCGAGGGCGGGCCGGTGGTGGCGGCGGGTGTGCCGGGAGAACGGCATCACCAGCAGGCCTGCCGCGGCCCATCCGGCGGCGAGCAGGACGTCCATGCAGTAGGGGCCCCAGCCGATGGTGTTCTTCGCGGCGACGTCGACGGCGGCAGCGAACACGAGCGGCGACCAGCGCAAGAACTTGCGTCCCGCGCCGGGCTCGTCGCTCTTGTAGGCCAGGACCCAGCCGCCGATGCCGGCGGCGCCCGCCAGCTGCACGACCGTGTTGACGGGGCTGTCGGGGGAGAGGTTCGGGGCCGCGGCGAGGACCGGCGCGGCCAGGGTGTACAGGGTGCGCTCCAGGGCGACGCTGCGCGGCATGGACACGGGGGTTTCTCCTTCGGGAAGACGATGGGCGGCCCCGCCGTCGGTGGCGGGGCCGCCCATCAGGGGGTTCGGTGAGTCGGGTTCAGTGGGCGAAGAAGCCCGGCTTGGGGGTGCGCTCCGGGCGGCCGGAGCGGATGGTGTCCAGGCCCTCGTACAGCCGCGCGTGCTTACGCCGCGTGTCCGTGGTCAGGCCGGACACCTCCTGGGCCGTCTCGTGCAGCTTGCGCACTTCGACGGCGGCGCCGCCCAGGGCGACGGACACCTGGTTGGTCATCTCGATGAACTTGCGGTCCAGTTCGGCGTTGGCGATGTCGACGGCCAGGCCCTCCGCGCGCTGGGCGTTCGTGCGCATCCCGCGCAGCAGCGTCTCCAGTTCGTTGCTGGCCAGGTCCATGGCCGTGCCGAGCGTCTTGAGCTTCTGCTGGACGGCCTTGTAGCGGTTGTCGCCGTCCGTCTGGGCGGCAGCGCCGCCGCCGGTGGTGGGTGCGAGGTCGCTCATGGCGAACCTCCTTTCTAGTCGTGGTGGGCGGCGGCGGAGGCGGTGGCCAGGCCTGCGTCGTCCATGGCCTGGATGTCCTGGCCGTAGACACGGCCGACCGACATGGCCGCGATGCGGGCGGCTTCGGAGGCGATCTCGCACTCGGTGGCGCACCGTTCGGCGAGCTGCTTCATGCGGGTCGCGGCGTCGGCCAGGTCCGTGATCTGGTCGACGACCTCGGTGGCGATGTTGTGGTCGTTGGCCAGGTCGGTGGCCATGTCCCGCAGGGCGTCGGCGACCTTGCCGAGCGCGACGGCCAGGTCCTGGGCACGGTCTTTGTCGAGTGCGGCGGCGATCGCGATGTTCACGATCTCCATCAGGTACTCGCCGAAGGTGATGTCGGTGCGGTGCTTGGCCGCCATGCCGGCCTGGCCCGAGCTGGGCTTACTGACCTCCGATGCCACGGGGTCCTCCTGTGCGGTGGGTCGGGTGGTGCCGGGACGCTGGGTGTGGGGCTCCGGGGCGCGGGGGAGGCTCGCCGTGCTGGAGACGGGGGCCCCGAAGGGATCGGCCGCGTCTTCGACGATGACCGCGTCTGGGATGTCCTCCTCAGCCTCTTCGGACTTCGGGGGACGGCTGGACCGGCCAGGACTGTCCACCGTGACCTTCAGGTCTTCGGGCCGAAGCCTTGAGGGCTCCTCCGGCTCGGGCGGGGTGGTGTCCTCGCCGGGCTTGGTGAAGAAGTCCTTGACCTTCTCCTTGAAGGAGCGCTTGTCGTCGCTGTCACCCGCGTCCGGCGGGTCCTTGACGTCGTCGGGCTTGGGGCCGTCGTCCGTCCCGGTGCCGTCCTTGGCGTCCTTGTCGCCCGAGCCGTCGGACGGCTTCTCGCCGCTCTTCTTGCCGTCGTCCGGCTCCTTGGTCGCGGAGTCGTCCTTCGGGCCGTCAGAAGACGACTCAGGGTCGTCCTTGGTCATCTTCTTGGTGGTGGCCTCAGAGTCCCTGTCGCTGGTGGAGTCCTTAGCCTTGCCGCCGTCCTTCGCGGCCTTGTCCTTCTCGGCTGCGCGGCGCTTGTCCCAGCGGCGCTGCGCTTCCTCCGATACGGCCGCGCCCAGGGTGGTGCGGTCGTCGGCGGCCTTGGCAGCCTCCCGCTTCGCCTTCCTCGCGGCCTTCCGCTCGGCTTTCGCCCTGCGGCGTTCCTCGCGTGCCGCCTGCTGGTTGGCGCGGTCCTGGTCGCGGTCCTTGCTGCGGTCGGCGAGGTTGGCGGCCTGGTCGGCGCTGCGCCGCTGGTGCCGGGCGGCCTGGCGGGCGGCGGCGCGCTCCTGGCGGCCGCGGGCCCGTTCAGCCCGGGGGCTGGAGGCTGGCGAGTCCTTCGACTTGCCGCCGTCGCCCTTCGAGCCGCCCTTGCCGGAGCCGGAGCTACCCGAGCCGTTCTTGCCGCCGGGGCCGCCCGAACTGCCCTTGCCGGTACCGGACTTACCCGTGCCGGAGCCACCAGAGCCGTTCTGACGGCCTTTCGCGCCGCCGGGCGACTCATTGCCCTTCGGGCCGCCCCCACGGCCGCCAGCGGAGCGATCAGAGCCCTTCCCGGCACCCTTGGGGGAGTTGCTGCTCCCAGAGCCTCGCCCGGAGCCGCCGGACCCGTTCGTGCCCGAGCCCCGGCCGCCGCCGGTTCCCCGGCCCGAGCCGCCGGAGCTACCGCCGCCTCCGCGTGAGCCGCCCCCGCCGCCGGCCTTCGAGCGCCCGCCCTTGTCGGCGCCCATGCCGGAGCTCGAAGACCGCGCTGCGTCGGACTTGCCGCGCGCCGCCGCCTTGTCGGCCTTCGCCTTCATCTGCGCGGTGTGGAGCTTGGCGTTCTGCTCCATCATCGCGGTTTCCTGGGCGGTGCGGGCTTCCAGAAGCGCTGCCTTGCGCGCTATTTCAGCCTCACGGAAAGGCGCTTCTCCGGCGTGCCGGTCCCGCGCCACTTCCAGCCGGTATTCCAGCCAGTCACCGAGGCGATCGGCGAGGGAACGAGGCTGCTCGTATTCGCCTTCCTCGTATTCTCCGTCGCCGGAATCAGGGGCGTCGGGCATTCCCGTTTCCCGCAAAGCCGTTTCCGGGGAAATGGGCCCGCGAATAGCCGGGAGTTCCATTGTCGTCTCTTCCGGGGACTCCGGAGGCACAGGGCCACCGGCGCCGCCGTCAGGCGGTTCGGAGAAAAAGAAATCCCCACCGTCGGGAGCATCCGGCATTCCTCCGGAATCACTGCCCCGAGTGGGGAGGTTGATTACGTTGCTGTCGGTGTCGTCGGACACGCGACTCCCTCCTCCTGAGCTTGACAGTCGGCACCGGCCTCGCGTACGCGCGCGCACGCCACGCGCGACACGCGTCACGCGCGGCACGCGTTGGGATCGCCGAAGGGCCGCCCCCGGGCATCGGGAGCGGCCCTTCGTGCGGGACGCGGGGAGTTAGCCGAAGTGGCGGCCGTAGACGTTGTGCAGGGCGAGCGCGGCCTCACGGATGAAGTCCGTGTTCCCGTCGCGATAGGCATGCGTGCCCCGGATATTCGTAACCCGGAGCCAGTAGTAGAAGGTGCCGAGGTCGTTGCCGTGCTGCGCAATCAAATCCTGTTTGATTTTCCGCTCGTGTTCCGCACGGTTGAATTTCTTCCGCTCTGCTTTCGTGAGCGGGCGACCTGCACTCACGCCGACTCCCTGCGGTCCAGGTTGTAAATTGACGTGGGGCCACCATAGCCCATATTTGGGCTCTGCGCACCCTGCTGCCCCGGGTTTTCCGAGGCGGCCTGGAGCGGCGGGTTGTTCTTACGCTCCTTGAGCTGCACCTTTTCCTTGCGCTGCTTCTTGACCTCCTTCACCTTTTCGTCGTGGGCGTGGCGCTTATGGGCGCTCTTTTCCAGTCCCGCGGTGGCGTTCTTGAGGTTCTTGAGAACGTCGTTCAGGGACTTTTCCACCGGGAATGAGCGCAGGAACGCCTGGCCCATCTTGTCGCCCTCCACGCGGGTTCCGCGGCAGTGCACGCGGGTCTCGCGCTGGAGGATCTCCAGCTTGGCCTGCATGTCCAGCACGACCCGGTGGAAGTCCGCGAGGTAGTGCGCGTAGGCGGCGGGGTTCTGCGCGATCTCGCGCAGCGCCGCGTTCGGGTCTTCGAAGAAGGGCTGACCGTTGTTTTCGGTGTTCACGGGGTCCTCCGTGGGGGTCGGATCTGCTGTACTCGGGGGGCTGTTGACTGCTTCCGGCAGTCGCAGCGGAGGGCCAGCCCACTTCCGATGGGCTGGCCCTCACTGGCGTGTGCCGGACGGTGGATCACTTCAGGTACTTGTCCGCGTCCTCGGGACGCAGCAGGCCGGCCTCCTTCAGCAGCCGGACCGCGCGGGTCTGGTTGACGCTGAGCTTGGTGCGGACCTGGTAGAGGGTGACGAAGCCGTCCTCGTCGCGCGGCAGGTTCTGTACGAGCGGCAGGAGTTCAGCGTCCGTCCGTACAGGCGTACCGGTACGGTCCGCACCCCCCGCACCGCTGGTTCCGGTTGCAGGAGAGGACGCGGTGCCCGTACCGGTACGGGCACCCGGTACGCCGTCGCCGCCGGACTGTGTACGGACGCTGACCGTGCCGGTGCGCCCCTGTACGGCCGCGCTGGCCGTACCGGTACGACCCGTAGCCGGTGTACCTGTACGCGCCGCCCCCTCAGGGGTGGTGTGTACGCCGTATGTACGGTCGCTGTACGGCCTGGTCAGCGCCGCTTCACACCCGCCATCGTGCGGCGGGTGGGGCGCGGCGTGTACAGGGTTCGTACCGTCCCGTCCGATGCCCGCACCGTCCGGCCGTACCGAATCGTGAGCGGCGTACAGGTCGTGACTGACGGCCTCTGTACGGCTGGACGACGCGGTGTCCGTACCGTCGGGACGCCGGTGCGTACCTGTACGAGCGGGCGTTCCGTTTCCGCTGTCCGTACCGGTACGGCTGTCCGCAGCAGCCTTGCTGCCGTGTCCGTCCGTACCGTCGTCGTGCATGAGCGTGTGGACGCGCCAGATGACGGCCACGAAGATCAGCACGACGAACGTCGTCAGCTGCCACGGGGCCGACTGGCCCTCCTTGACGATGTGGGCCTGCTCGGACAGGTGGTAGGTCACGTTCGCCGACGCCATCAGCAGCAGCGCGTAGGGGATGTCCTTTTTCGCCCGGAACGCGGTGACGCAGTAGACGTCGATGCTGACCGGCAGCAGCGGGGCGACGTACTGGTTGATGCCGACCATGCGGGCCAGCTCGTACTCGCCGGAGGCGGCGAGCCCGACACCGGCGGCGAGCGCGATCCACGGGGCCGTCTTCCACGCCTTGCGGCTGAGGTTCTGCTGCCAGCCCCGGAAGCGGGAGTTGGCCTTCTTGGCCTCCCGGGCCTCATCGAGCAGCCGGCGGGCGCGGGCCTCATCGGCCTGCGCCCGGTCGGTGATGCCCTTCGCCCTGCGCTCCGCCTCGGTGGTGATGCGGGTCGCCTCCTTCTGAGCGGCCTCGCGCAGCTGCACCGCGACGGTCTTGGCTTCCTCCCGCAGCCGCTCGCGCTGCTTGTCGCACGCCTGCTTGAGCCCGGCGAGTTCGTCGGCGAGGGCCTTGCGCTTGGCGGCGGCCTCCGTGTCGAACTGGTCGGTGAGCTCGCGCAGCTTCTCGCGCAGCTCGGTGCGGGCCTGCTCCGCCTCGGTGTGCGCGGCGGCGACGTGAGCGTCGGCCTCGCGGCGCCGGTCGTCGGCGGCCTTGACCGCGTCCGCGTACAGCGACTCCGCCTCCGTCCGGCGGCCGTCGTACTGCTCAGCCGCCGTCGCCGCGAGCTGAGCGAACCGCTCGCGGGCCTGGTCGACCTCCCGCTGCGCCGCGGCCACCAGTTCGTCGGCCTGCTCCTGGGCGCGGCCGAGGATCTGGCCGGCCTCGATGCGGCGCTGGTCGACCAGGCCGCCGATCTCGGTGAGGTCGGCCTCCGCCAGACGACGCAGCTCGGCAACCGCCTTGCCGGTCGCTTCGCGGTCGGTGGCGGCCAGTTCGGTCAGGTCGGCGACCTGCGCACGGGCCTCCGTCACCAGCCTCTCGGCATGGTCGCGGGCTTCCGCCAGGAGCCGGTCGGCCTCACCGCGCGCCGCCTCCAGGTCATTCTTCGCCGCCGCCCGCTGGGCGGTGGCCTCCTGGTCGGCGTCGGCGGTGATGTCCGCAGCGCGCTTCTGCGCCGCGGACATCAGCACGGTGACCTGATCGTGCGTTTCGGCGACGGTGCGCGCGGCCGCCGTCTCGGCTACCGCCTGGAGGACGGCGGCCTGCTCGCGCGCGGTGTCGATGACGTCGGCGGCCCGGTCCCGGGCGTCCGCGACGCGGGCCAGCGCCTCGAGGTCGACGGCCTCCGTCTCCGTGGTCCCGGCCGGGGCCGGGGAGGTGTCGGGGGTGGGAGAGGCGGTGGGCTGCGGAGCCGGACGGGTCGCCGCCGGCTTCTTGCGGGCGGGGCTCCTCTTGCGGGCGGTTCGTGTGGCGGCCACGCCGCCTCCTTCCAGTTCGGGTACCGCCCGGCGGCGGCGGTTCAGGGGTGGTTCGGTCAGTCGCGCTGGGCGGGCAGCTCCGGCCGCTGGTTGGCGGTCGCGTGCTGCTGGGTGAGCCAGGCGAGGGCGGCCGCGGTCATGTCGTCGGCCGCGCCGCCGGTGTTCAGCGGGGCGGTGTCGATGTCGCGCATCGCATCGACGGACGGCAGCAGCCGCATGTACTCCGGGTTCGCGTAGTAGATCGAGCGGCCCTTCGGCAGCTGCGTCAGGTCGTAGGTGTCGCCCAGGCAGACCCGGTCGACACGGCAGACGAAGGTGTGGCCGGCCTGCCCGGTCCAGAACATCTCCGGGTCGCGGTACAGGACGAACTGGCCCCGCTGGAACTCGATCGCGGGGGTGGTGTTCTGGGCGCCGTCGCGCACGGCAACTCCTTGGCGGCTCACGTGGTCCGGACTGTCCGGCTCCCCGTCACCGCGCGTCCGGCGAGCACCTAGTGCAGGTCTCGCCGTGCGCGCAGATCAGGCAGCCGTCAGGCCGATCGAGAGTCCGTGGAGGAACTCGCCAAAGCCGCCGCCACCTTGTGCATCGCGGCCGCGTTGGTCTTCCCGCCGCCGGGCATGCCCCCGATGAGCGTGTGGGCGTCGGTGAGCCGGAAGGACAGCACCCCGTCGACGTGGGTGTCGGTCGGCCGGTGCGGGGTGACGATCCGGCCGTCGGGGAGCAGGTCACCGGTGTCGTCGAAGACCAGGACGCCGTTGCACAGCAGGCTCCAGCCCTGCTCCGGGCGGCTCGCCACAGCGTGGGCGGCTTCCCGGTCCGAGCTGTCGGCGGCCGGGCAGGTCGGCGTGTGCCTGCACAGCGACTCCGGCAGCCGAGCGGTGCCGGTGACGGTCGTCGCGGTGTCGAGCTGGGTGCTGCGTTGCATGAGCTCTCCTGCGAGAGGAATCGGGCCCGAGACTCTCCCGGACCGAAGACGTGCGAAAGGCCGGCCACCCGTGGTGCGGGCGACCGACCTGGTGGAACAGCGTGGTGTGGGCAGGGAGTTGAGGATCCGTCCCGTCCTGCGGTCAGCCCCGCTGCTCCTTCTGCCGGGCGAGGTAGACGTCCTGGAGCCGCTCGAACGACTCGTACAGACGCTGGCCGTCGGCGCACCGCGCGTCCGGCGAGCACCTGGTGCAGGTCTCGCCGTGCGCGCGGCGGGCGGCGTCGGCCTTCATGTAGCGGGCGTGCAGGGACTCAGCCATGGGCGCGGCGGCCGAAGTCGTGGTCCGTGTTGGTCCGGCGGACCGCGTCGGACAGGCGCTTCTGGTCGGCGTCCGTCATACCGTCGACGCCTGCCGCGCCCGGCGGCGGGCGTCGCGGCGCTTCATCGCGCGCCGCTCATCCTCCGACAGCCCGCCCCAGACACCCGCGTCCTGCCCCGACTCCAGCGCCCACTGCAGGCACTGGTCCATCACGGGGCAGCGGCGGCAGACCGATTTGGCCTCCTCAATCTGCAGGAGCGCCGGTCCAGTGTTGCCGATGGGGAAGAACAGCTCGGGGTCCTCTTCGCGGCAGACCGCGTTGTGACGCCAGTCCATGCCGATCACCGACCCTGCCGGACGCGGCGCAGAGCCTCATCCATGTTCGGGTCGGAGTCGCCGTCGTTCCGTGCGATGCTGTGCTGCATCAGGCCTCCAGTCAGGTCCTGGACAGCCCCGGGGGTCTCAAGCGCCGGGGCTGTCGTGCTGTTCAGGCTGTTCGTACGAGCAGCCAAGGCCCCGGCCTCCCCTCTGGCGGGGTGGCCGGGGCCTTGGTCGTTCGTCCGGAGCGGGTCAGCTCGCGCGGCGCTCGGGGTGCAGCGTCTTGAGCGGCACCGGCGGCGCGCCCAGCGGTGCATCACCATCGGGCAGCTGCGCGCGCCGAGTGTCGGCGTCGCGAACCGCCGACTCGGTCGATGCCCACTGCTTCTTGCGCAGCAGCCACAAGGGCTGGCCGTTGCCGGGCTCGTCATCCGCCGGTGCCTGCTTCTGCGCGGCGATCTGGCTGACGGCCGGGGCGGGCGCGACCTTCGGCTTGCGCCGCACGGTGGTCCGGCGGCGGTGAACGGTCTCCGAGTGCCCGTCCACCAGTCGCTCCTCCCACTTCGTAACCCTGACGTCGACCGTGACCAGGCGGTTGCTGCCCTGGCAGCGGACGGCCGCGTCCTTGCCCGCCCGGCCGGTGTCGTGCGGCACGAGCTTGGGCTTCTTGGCCTGGAAGCCAGTGATCGGCACCCATGTCTTGCAGTCGGGGCAGATCAGCGACGCGCAGGCCGGGCGCAGGTCGTACTGGTGGGGCTTGAGGGTGGAGATGGCGAGTGCCGGGCGCCCGTTGATGTTCCGGGAGCGGGTCCGGCTCCAGCGGGGACGGGCAGTGCGCTCAAGGGTCGAAGCAGGCATCTGAACTCCTCATGGACGGAGCGGCGGGCGCGTCGCGGTGCTCTCTCCGCCCTCCAGGCCGCACGGCAAGGCCGGCGTCCCGCAGGACAGACAGCGCACAGCGCTGCGGCGTGCACACAGTCGTCGCGGCCGTCAGGCTCCGGGGGAGTTTGATGAAGCTCTCGACCCCGGCCACCCCGAAGGGCGGACGACTTCCTGCGGTCTTGCTTTGCAAGGGGACCGACGTTCCGGCTCCCTCATCCGGCGCCGCAGGGGCGGTTCCGGGTGGGGGAGCCGGGTCCGCGTGGACCCGGCGAGAGAGGAGCAATCAGGCCGCGACCAGCAGGACCGCGGCAGCGGAAGACGATGCGATACGCAGATGCATGACGTAGGGAATGAGCGCGTCGACCAGGCGCTCGCGGACCATCTCGGTGATCGAGGGATCCGCCGCGAGGATGTCCTCGGCTGCAGCCCTGCGGGCCGCGAAGTCGTGGGCGACCTTCGCCTGCGCCGCCTTCCGGCCCTTCTTGAGACTTGAGGCAGCGTTCCAGCGGGCCAGCTCGCCGGGGGTGACGAACTCGTGCATCTCCAGCGGCGTACCGAACACCGTGTCCAGGTCGGCGTCACCGAACTCCGGGAGGTCCACCGCGATCGCGTCCAGGAGGGCCAGGGTCTCGCTGTCGAACTGCTCGGGGAGACCGGCAGCAGAAGCGGGGGTCGGGCTCATCAAGTGGTCCCTTCGTTGAAGTCCGCCTTGCAGGCAGGACACGTCGATCAACTGCATTCGGCCAGGCCAAGTCGGCAATTTCCGGTGACGCGTGCCTTCAGGGGCCGCACACGTGAAACCATAAGCGCATACGCCTTAAGGCGGCAAGGCTTAAGGTCGATCCATACTGGGCGAAGTGGTACGGCACTAAGGTTGCGGCAGGTCAGGACGGACCGAGGGGATACAACATGGGCAGCAATGACGCATGGATTGGTGATGCTCAGCCGTACCTCACACCGCGTCAGGCAGGAGAGCCTGACGCGTGGAGTATGGAGGCCGCAGCACGGGGTCGACGGGGCAGCCAGCAGCTGCTCGCGGTCGAAGAGGTTGACCCTCCAAGCTTGGTGCGAGATTTCCTCGGTGTTGGCCCCCGCGAGAAGGTCGTGGTTCGTCGGCGGCTGATTCTGCTGGATGATGAGCCGGTTGAGCTGGCTGATTCCTACTATCCGGCCCGCATCGCACATGGCACCCGCCTTGCCGAGCGACGGAAGATTCCAGGGGGCGCTGTGACGCTGCTGGCCGAACTGGGCTTTACCCCTGAAGACGAGCCACTCGAAGACGTTTCCGCAGCGACTGCCAGCCCTGGTCAATGCACTGCGTTGAAGCTGCCGCCGGGCACGCCTGTGCTGGTCTTGACCCGATTCACCACATCTACCAGCGGAGAGCCGATGGAAGTCAGCGTCATGGCCATGACCCGGCATCTCCAGTACCGACAGAGGAAGCAGGCCAGCTGAATGGCTAGATCGTTCGAGGACAAGCGGTCGGCCCATCAAAGGATCGCTGCCTCTTTGCGCAGGCAGATCACTCGGGGTGACCTTGCCCCCGGAATCAAGCTGCCTTCGACTCCGGCCCTCATGGATCAGTACGGCGTCGCGGGGACCACCGTGCAAAAGGCCTTGCTGATGCTGAAGGACGAGGACCTGTTGGTTGGCCACCCGGGAAAGGGCGTGTTCGTCAAGGGCAGCACGCAGCAGGCCGTCTCCCCAGCCGTCTACATGCCACCAGCCGGAGCCGGCGAGCCGTACCGTTGGATCACTGAGGCCGCGAAGCGCTCGCAGCGCGGCTCGACGAAACTCCTTGAGGTGGGGGCCGTCTTGCCACCCCACGAGGTAGCGACGGCCCTCGGCCTTCAAGAGGGCGAGCGTGCGCTCCTCCGCAAGCAGTTGCTCCTGCTCGACGATGAACCCACTGAGCTCACCTGCTCGTACTACCCCCTCGATCTTGCCGAGGGGACGGCAATGATGGACCGCAGAAAGATCCGAGGAGGAACGCCAACTCTCTTGAGCGAGCTGGGCTATCCACCCCGAGCCTTCGTGGACGAGGTCTCTTCGGAGATCCCGACAGAGGAAGAAGTCGTAGCCCTGGAGCTCCCTAAGGACATGCCAGTGATGCTCACCTTCCGGATCGTGTACTCCGACGGCGATCGACCGATCGAGGTCTCCCTGCTGACGAAGGCGGCACACAAGTACCGCATGCGGTACCGACTCACCGTCACGTGACGCCGCGGCCTCAGCCTCGCCAAAGCGCCACGCCTTCCACTTCACCCCCTTAAGCGAATAAGCCTTAAGGGGGTACGCTGCCTCCGAGCGCTGTGGCAACGCCTCCACATCGCACCCACTGATCACACGCACCCCTTGGACTGTTCGGCTTGTGGGGCCCATCACACTCGCTGGGGAGGTTCAGCAACATCACGGATCGCTCGTCACTTCTGTGAACGAGTTCCTCAACGCGTTTTCAACGAGTAACTACACATGGCTTTTCAGGGCCCACGCTTAGGGTCCGGAGCATGAGGTTTACGGAGGATCAAGGGGTGGGACGGAAGCGCGCAGGGTGGCGTCCAGACAAGTTGCGCGAGCATCGCGAGGCGCACGGGCTGACCCTGGAGGAGGCCGGTGAGCGGCTCCGGCTCCTCGCTGAGGAGTCGGGGCTGGAAGTTCCGGCGGCGAACCCACAGACGCTGAGCATGCACGAGACGGGGGAGAGCTATCCCGGTCCTCCGTACCGAAGGGTTTACTGCCTGCTGTACCGAGCCACGGAGCCGTCGTTGGGTTTCCGGCCCGCGCTTCCAGGCGAAGAAATAGCGCAGTTTGAGGTCACGCCATTGCCGGAGCAGCGCAACGGATCCCACGTCATCGCGGTGGAGCGGGCGTTGACCCGGATCGCAGACGGAGGAGGATTCGACAGCCACGGCTGGCAACAGCGGGTGATGGAGGCCTGGAAGCGTCGCCGCACCGGTGGCGATCCGCACAAGCCGTGCGTGGTGCTGGTCGGCGGGTTCGCTGGTTCCGGGAAGACGGAGTTCGCTCGCTTCCTGACACAACTAACGGGCTGGCCGCTCGTCGACAAAGACCCCCTGACCCGGCCGCTGGTGGAGCCACTGCTGACAGCGTTGGGGGCACAGCCGCACGACCGACACACTCAAATCTATCGGGAGAAGGTGCGGCCGGCCGAGTACGCGGCGCTGATGCAGGTCGTGTACGCGAACGTGTCGTGCGGCATCAGCTCGGTCGTCACTGCCCCCTTCATCGCTGAGCTCACCGACGCGGAGTGGATGCAGCGGCTGATCAACAAGTGCGCCGCCCAGGACGTGGACGTCGCCCCGATCTGGGTGCGTTGCGATGTGGAGTCCATGCACGAGTACATCTCGGCCCGTGGTGCAGCGCGCGACACCTGGAAGCTGGAGCGCTGGGGCGAATACCTGAAGACGATTGATCTCGATTTGCGGCCGGCTGTACCACACCTGGTGGTCGATAACCGTCTGGGATCAGCGATCTCGCTCGCTGATCAAGCTCGGCAGGCAATCGGAGCAATGTCCCGTTGATCCTCTGGAGCGGAAATGACAACCTTCCTGTACGCCATCAGCTCCGCGGACCAGCCTGCGCCTGTAAAGATCGGGAAAACCGGCAACGTCGAAAAGCGACTACGGCAGTTACAAACTGCATCGCCATTTCGATTGCATGTGTGGTGGAGCAGGGAGACAACTGACCCGGAGCTCGAGGCCAAACTGCATCGCCATTTCGCCGACAAGCGCGTGTCAGGTGAGTGGTTTCAGTTCGACGAAGCCGACTGGCTTCATCAGGTCGCCGAGGCTGCCGACGGGCTTGAGGAGGCGCAGGCCATCCCTAGGCAGACCGGGCAGCCGGAGCACGGGAGAGTTCACCGCGAGGCCTCTCCGTTCCCGTTCGTGACACACGGCCACCGGCCACCTAGTGATGTTCCCGAGCACTCGCGGGATGGTGCTGCTGCAGGCGACCGGTGCAGTTGTGGCCACCCGATGGCCCTGCATGCTGGTTCTTGGCCATATGTCTGCTGTTCCGCGAACACCGGATGGGGCTGTCACGAGCACTGTGAATGCAGAGCGTTCCGAAGCGATGTCCGCTGGTCGATAGACACTTGGCTTGCTCTCGCCTCGGAATGCGACCGATGCCAGGCGGCTCTGCAGAAGGATCCGGACGCTGAGTTGTGGTCGGTTAAGGACGAGAGAAAGCTGAGCACACCATGAGCCAGGGCCTGATCCTGTACGGCCCGCCTGCCTCGGGGAAGGACACCGTCACCCAGGCTCTGACGGAACTCGACTCGCGGTACACGCAGTTCGCTCGACTCAAGGTGGGATCAGGCAAGAGTGCCGGCTACCGGATGGGCAGTGCCGAGCAGTTGCTCAGGCTGGAGGCCGCGGGCGGCGTCATCTACGCGAACCACCGGTACGGCAATACGTACGTCATCGACCGACCCGGCGTCGACGCGGCCTTCGAGGCCGGTGTGCCGGTGGTCCACCTTGGGCAGGTCGACGGCATCCGCGCTCTAGTGGACGGTTATGCGGCCGACTGGGCGGTAGTGCTGCTGTGGTGCCCGAAGGCGGTGACTGCGCAGCGGTCCGCAGGCCGGGGCGACAGTGACACCGCGGCGCGCCTGGCGGCGTGGGAGGCGACCCGCGAGGACGTGGACGGGCACCGGAACGTGGTCTGGGATCTCACGGTGGACACCAGCGTGAGGTCGGCGGAGGAGTCGGCGCGGCTCATCGACCAGCTGCTGGTGCATCGGGCGGGAGCTGCGACGGCATGACCGCGGGCTACGGCTGGGCCAGTCGGTTGAGGGCGTCGGTGAGCGTGAGTTCGCTGTCGTCTTTGGCGTCGTGCCACCGTGCCAGGGTCGATGCGGCCGCGCGCAGCATCTCCGGGGGAAGGCCGGCGGCCGCGAGCATGTCGGCGGTTTCCTCCAGTTCCGGGCCCCATCGCCAGGCGCGCTGCGCGGTCTTGGCAATGTACTCGGGCTCGGAGAGGTACGAGTCGGTGCGGCGCGAGGCGACCTCGATGAGCTCCTGGTCCACTCCGTGTTCGCGCGCCAACCCGACTGCGAGCGCCACCAGCACCCGCGAAGTCTTCTGGAAGCTGGCGTATGCCAACTTCAGCGCGGACGCCTGCCCGATGTTGCCGCCTAGCGTCTTCGTCCGGACAGTGGTGCCCGCGAAGAGTGCCTCGACTCGCTCGGTCGCGGGGGTCGGGCCGGACAGGTACAGCGTCGGTGTCTTGCCATTCACGGGGGGCGAGCCGATGACGCCGCCGTCGACCACGGTCGCGTCCGGTCCGAGCAGCTCGGCGATGTGTACGGCTCGTTCGGAGTTGATGGCGTTTGCTTCCACGTACAGGCCCATGTACCGGTGCCCGGCGACCTCGCGGGCCAGGTCCTCGGCTGCGGACGTGGGGCACAGGCTGATCAGCACGTTGCAGCGGTCCAGCAGCTCCTGCAGCGTGGGCACTGGCTCCAGTCCGAACCGCTCCGCCCGGGCTCTGCTGGCCGGACTGCGTCCGTCCCTGCACCACAGGACCGCGGCTGCGTTGGTCGCGGCGCATGCGGCGACGGCGGCACCCATGCTGCCGGGGTGGAGGATGCCGACGGTCGGCTGGTCCACGGTGCTACTCCGGGTTCTCGTTGAGCAGGAGGGCGATGGCGTCGGTGACGTCATCGACGGTGTGGTGCGCTGTGGGAAGTCCATCGGGCCAGGGGCGGCCGCGCAACCAGATGGTGTGCAGGCCGGCCTGGTGGCCACCTCCGACGTCTGCGGCCGGGTTGTCGCCGATCATCCATCCGCCGTCGGAGATGTTCAGGCCGCAGCGAGCGGCCGCGAGTTCGAAGAGCCGTCGGTCGGGTTTACGCACATTTACGTCGCCGGAGATCGCGACGCCGTTGACGAGGTCCTCGATACCGGTGGCAGCGAGCTTGGCGCGCTGGGTGTCGGCGGATCCGTTGGTGGCGATGCCGATCGTCCACGCTGCAGCTCGGAGTTTGGCGAGCCCCTCGAGGACTTCGGGACGGGGGGTGACGGCGGCCGCGATCAGGTCGACGTACTCCTGCCACAACTCCGTGGCGGGTTCGTCCAGGTTGAAGACGGCGCGCAGTTGGGCGAAGTCACTGGTGTTCGCGCGGTCCGCCAGCTGGGCGAGCAGCCATTGTTCGATCGAGGGGGCGAAGCCGTGTGCTCGGCACAGGCTGGCCACGGCTTCGCTGTAGGCCGCCTGCCGGTCGACCAGCGTGCCGTCCAAATCGAAGAGGGCCAGTCGCTGTTGCACGCCAACGAGCCTATCGGCGGTGCAGCAAGGCCTGTTTCAGCGTCCGTTCTCCGAGCGGCTGGTCCCTCGTGCCCGCCTGGCGGGTGCCGCGAGCAAGTCGCTTCCCGCCCGGTGGGATTCGCAGGCGACTACATGCAAAGCCCCTTTGATCTAGGGCTAAGTTCTGCTGGAACCAGGGGAACTTGGTCGCTCACCAGGGCGTTTCTCTGCGTGGATGCTCTTCATTTCAGGAAAGAGGTGCCGTGCTTGACTGTCCGGCAGCAAACGCTGGGCGTTGCGACACGTGAGCCCCTGAGGTCCGTATCGGGGGGCCGGAGGAGTATCGTGTCTCCGAGCTTGATCAACAGAAAAATGGCCCCCGCGACCTTCAGCAAGTCGAGGGGGCGGGCCACTGGACCTTGTAGGAGGGGTCCGCGGCCTGCCGACCACCCTTACCTTTTCAGCGAGCCAAAGGTGATCGACATGCATCAGGGTACCCGCACCCTGCCCCAGTCACACAGCACCCCGCCGTGGTGCCAGCAGCGCATGAGCGACCGCTGGTCCTTCGACGGGGCGTTCGTGTTTTCCGCGCGCACCCCGGTTCGCCCCTCGGATGAGGGGGTCGGGATGACGTAGGTCTCCGGGGGCGGCGCCTGCACTGCAGGTCTTCTGGCCGCCCCGGGCCTGGTTCCCGGTGATTGCCCGTCACCAGTACCAGCGCCCATCTGCTCTCCCTGAAGCTTGCCCGGCCTCTTGGAGGAGCTGCTCGTCCCGGTTGCCGCCGGTTGCGAGCGGTTCGATCTCGGTTCTCACCCAGAACCACAAAGCACCGCGAGGGGGCTTTGCCATGCCCTCTCCCGTAGGGAAGGAGCGGTGTCATTCTGCATGACCGCCGGGGCTTTCGCCAGCCCACATACACCCTGTTTACCCCCGTTTGGGGGCCTGTGAAGTGGCGCCTTGACCGATTTCACAGTCCGATTCGCGCTGTAAGTCCCTTCATGCAGCGGGATCGTTGTGTGTTCCGTGGGGCGGCGCGCCCACACCGTCTCGTCCGGCAGACCGTTGTCCGCAGGGGCGCCGCGGTTCATCGGAATCTGTCCACAGGCCATCCGCCCCACGATCGCCGGATGATCGCTTCTGTTGGGTCGTTCGGGGTGGGCCGATGAGCGTGGGCGCGGCGTCGGCCGCTGCCCTGATCGACCGCGCTTGTGGTGGTGTGCCGCGACGTCGTCTGCGGTCGGTGCCCGTGCAGGCCGGCCCGGTGCCGGTGCGCGGTCCGGCGCACCCGCTCGCGCTGGGTCGGGATGCCCGGGCCCGGGTGGGTGGTGCGGTGCGCGCGCTGCTGGACGTTCCCGGCCTTGACGGTGTGTCGGATGCAGTCCGTCTCGCGGTGATCGTGCTGGTGTCGCGTACGCCGTCGGAGTCGGGTGTGGTGGAGATCCGTACGCCGGAGCTGGGGCGGTGGCTGGGGTTGTCGGCGTCGTATGTCGCCTCGGACGTGGTGCCGGCGTTGCGCCGGTCGGGCGTCGTCGACGTCGAGACGGCGGAGGGGGAGTTCGGCCAGGACATCGGTCTGAAGTGCAAGGTGCTGCCGATGTGGGCCGCGCATGGCGTGGTCGGGCACCCGCTGGCGCTGGCGAAGAAGGAGCTCGCGACGCTGCTGCGGCTGCTGGAGGCCGTGATGGCCCCGGGCTGGGTGCACCGGGACGGGCGGGTGACTCCGGCCGGGCTGCTCGGCTCGCGTACGGGCCGGGCGGCGGCGACGGACCGTCTGGCGCTGCTGTTGCTGGTGCTGGAGGCCCGGGAGAACGGTCGGGTGCGGCAGTGCGGTGGCACGGTGAACACCCGGCGCGGCCGCGCGGCGGCGACGGTGGCCCGACTGTTGGGCTGCAAGGCCTCGCGCGGTGAGCGGGTTCTGGAGCGGCTGGAGGACCGGGGCCTGGTGCAGCGGGTGCGAGTGGCGACGGCGTCGGGGCTCGCGCACCGTACGCGGCTGGTGGTGCCGGCCGTCGCTGCCGCGCACGGCCGGGACGGGATCGCCGATGCCCGGGAGGACCGTCTGGAGGCTGCCGAGCCCGAGTTTTCAGACCCCGCGGTCGCAGCAAGGGGAAGTGGCGCCTCCGACTCAGAGACAGATCCGCAGGCCAGCAACGTGCCGGTGGCTGGTGAGGCTGGTGTGACAGACCCCGCGCTTGCGGCAGCCCTTCACACTGATCACCCTCCTGTGGCTACTCCCGTCGTGTCGCTTGCTCTGTGTGGTGGGTGTTCCGGCGAAGGCCGTGGCGGGGAAGGTCGTCGGCCGGAGTACGCGTGCGTACGCGAGGACGGGTCCATGGGCGCTTCTGCCGCTGACCAGCCGCCGCAAGTCGACGGCCCGCGAGGCCCGCTTCGCGGGGAACAGCCGGAAGAGTTCCCGGTTGTTGAGGTGCGAGGTTCGGCCAACCCCACTGCCCGCCGTGTTCGGCTGACGGTCGTGGACGGCGAGTCTGGGCCGCAGCGACAGCGATGGTCGGCTCGCCTGGATGATCTTCGTCTGCCGGCCTCTCTGGCCCCGGTAGCCGCTCTGTGGGACAGGCTCAGCAGCGGTCAGCGTGCCGTCGTACGGCGGGCGGCCGAACAGGCAGTTGGCGTGTTGTCCGGGCTCGTGGACCCCGAGTCCGCGCCGCAGCTGCTCTCCGACCGTCTGGCCGACCGCCTGGCCGAGACCGGCGGCGAGGCTTTGGTGCGCGAGCCGGTGGGCTGGCTGCTCGGGCGTGGCCTGGTCCAGCGCCAGCTGTGCGGGGACCGGCGGTGCGACGACGGGATCCGGCTGGATACCCGTGGCGACTGCCCTGGATGCACCGCGGTGACGGCGGAGCGGCGTGCGGTGCGGGCGCGGGTGCGAGATGAGGTCGACGCGGAGCTCGCCGGTGCCGGCGCCGCTGCCCGGCATACCGCGATCGAGGAGCGACTGCGGGAGTGGACGGTGCTCGAGGCTGGCCGCATCCGTGCCCGGCACACTCGTGTCGCCGACGAGGTGGAGGCACGGCGGGCTGCTGCGGCACGGCGCCGGCAGGCGGAGGAGGCCGCCGAGGCGGAGCGGCGGTCGGCGGCGTGCGCGGAGTGCGGGCTGCCCGGCGCGGCGGGCCTGTGCCCCGAGTGCACCTACCGGCGGCGTGCCGATGCACTGGTTCATGAAGCAGTCGACCTGGCGGTCGCAGTGCGGGCGGACCTCGACGACCCGGCGCAGGTTGCCGCGCTGACGGCGCGCTGCGAGACCGACACCCGGGTCCTGCTTGCCGAGACGTGCCGCCGCAGCGGCAGCGGCGATGAGGCACTGGCGGCGTTCTCGGCTCCGCAGATCGCGGAGCGGATCCGGGGCGAGCGCCGAGCGAGCGCGGTGCGGCGGCTGCTCGTGAGCGAGGAGGCGGAGGCGGAGGCTCAGGCGGTGTACGACTCCGTCCTGCGTCAGCGGCCGCGCGGTCACCATGCCGCTGAGGCGGCAGCCGAGGAGGCCCGGCATCGCACCGCCGTCTACCTGCTGCATCGCAAACTGGGGCAGTTGCAGGTTCTACGAGCTCGTGTCGCGGCAGGACGAGAGCCTCGTCGGGCTAGCTGACGGCCGCAAGCAGGGCAATCTCTGCCGGTAGCCTGGGAGTTACTCCCGGTGGCGTGGTACCGCCCGCGCTCCGGCCGGTTGGTGGCCCTCACACATCGGAGGCTGAGCGGACGTGAGTGTTCCTTCCCAGCACGGGCCGGGAGAGGACCAGATCCCGGGGTGGGGGCGCAAGCTGACGGTCCCGTGTCCGCAGTGCGGTCTGGCCACGCACCGCCACCGCACGCTCGACTTCGACGGGGTGAACGTCTACCGGCCGCAGGCAGGCCCGGACCCTGCCCGTGTCATCGGTGACGGGGAACCAGAAGCGGAACAGGCCTGGATCGCGCTGGTGCCGGGGGACTACCCGACCCGGTTCTTCGCCGACACCGAGCTCTACCATCTGGTCGGCGGGATCGCGTGGCCCGGTCCTCATCATCGCGACTACGGCAGTGCCAAGATCGCTCACGATGCGTGCTGTCCCCGGCTGCACCGCAGCCAGCCGGTCAGCAGCCAAGGCGCGCGCGAGTTGTGGCGGGCCATGCGGCTGAGGCTGGCCCGCACCCCACGATCCAGCACCTGACCAGCCGGCCAGAGCCCTCGGGCACCTGACACCTGCCGGTGCCGATGAAGGAGAGACACGTGAACCACGCTCAGCTCATCGCCCTGGGCCGTTCCCTTCGCGTCGCCGGTGAACACGGGCAACAGCTAGAGGACAGAACGACCGCCCCCAACACGGAGGAGATCCGTCAGGACCTCGAGCGAGCCCTGGCCCTGCTCGACGACGCGGTCAGCACCCCCAAACCGACCACCCGCTGTCCTGAACACCCAAGCGGCCCCGTCGACCCCGACGCCGCCGATCTCTGCCTGCTGTGCGAAACCCGCCGCCGGTCAGGACAGCGGACATCGCGCCCTCACGCGGCTGAAGGGGAGGACGACGCGCCACCGGCGCGTGTGCAGTCCCGGCACCGGGTCCGCGCCGACCAGCCGCAGCCGAGGAAGCGCTGGATCCCCGAAATGTGGAACGGGCAGGCCTGGCAGATGTGCGGCACGCCCCGACAGAGCGAGCCGGAAGCCGAGCAGTATGTGACGCAGCTGCTCCGCGGCCCGGACGCGGCCTCCGCCTACCGGCTGGTGTACGCGTTCACCGACCACGAAGTCCTGCGCGTCTGGGGGACACCGTCCCTCACTCCGCGCCAGCCATCCGACTTGTGACGGCCGTGGAATCGCCGCGTCCCGGCAGCGGTCTTGACCTCGCCCGGGTGGCGCTGAGGCGCGCCAAGGAGGACGCACGAAGTGGGCGTTTCACCGACACCTCCACCTCTGCGCGTCGGAAGGTGCGCCGCGGTCGCACGCCGCCGGCCTCGATCGCCGAGGTCGTGCTGGGGTTGTTCGCCGAACACGGCCTGGGCCACCTGGCCAACCCGACCTCAGCGTCCGTGATCACCCAATGGGATGCCATGGTCGGACCGGCAGCCCGGCACGTGATCCCGGTCGGATTCGATGAGGACACGGCAACCCTCACGCTGCGCTGCGCATCAGCCGCGTGGGCCACTCAGATGCGGCTCATCGGGGATGCGCTGCTGAAACGCCTAGGCGACGAGCTCGGTCCCGGCAAGGTGCAAAAGCTCCGTCTGGTCAAAGGCGTGGTCCTTGACGTGCCGCGGCACGTGGATGCGCCCGCAGTGGCGCATGCTCTCGTACGAAAGCCGCCCTCACCGCTGCCCGACCCCGACATCGAGGAGGCCCAGCAGCGTCAGGCTCGTTGCATGCCTCGTGAGCCGGCTCGCCGATCTGACACATTCTGATTGATTCCCGCGCGTTCATGGAGAAGACGTCCGGCAGGCGGCGCGCCCATCGGTTGTGCGCGTGGCCGGTACCTGCGGCGAATGCGCCCCTGGTCAGGCGGGGTCGTGGATACGCTGGCCTGATGTCCGCGGGGAGCCCGCAGCAGCTCAACACAACAACACGGGGGAGGGCCTGGTGACCGTCGAGGACACCGACGCCGCACTGCACCATCCGCACGACCTGCACGCCGAGAAGGCCGTGCTGAAGGCGATGCTGCAGTCCAAAGACGCCATCGCCGACATCGTCGAAGTCCTCGGCAGCCACGACTTCTACCGGCCGGACCACGGCCTCATCTACACCACGATCCTCGACCTGTACGGCAGCGGTCAGGGCACCGACCCGATCAACGTGGCCGCTCACCTCACGAAACACGACCGATTCGAGGAGATCGGAGGCGCCGGCTACCTCACCGCGCTCATGACCGGCCCTTCTCCATCCAGGAGCTGGACAGTCGAGGCCGAGCGGGTCCAGAGCGCCGCCATGCTCCGCCGCACCAAGAACGCAGCGATCCACATCGAGTACCTGGCCTCCGACGCGGAACCCGACGCCGCCGACCGCATCGCCGACCAGGCCCAGGCCGAGATCTACGCCGCGACCACGCGACGCCAGCTACTGCCACCGGCCAGTCCGCTCGGCGACGTCATGGAAGACACCCTCGACTGGATCGAGGCGACCGGCGGCCGCGAGGCCACCCTGCCCGGCGTACCGACTGGCTTCACCGACCTGGACGCCCTCACCGGCGGACTTCATCCCGGCCAGTTCATCGTCATCGCTGCCCGCCCCGCTATGGGCAAGTCCACCCTCGCCTACGACTTCGTACGCTCAGCCAGCATCAAACACAACCTGCCCAGCGCCATCTTCACCCTCGAAGCCGGCCGCAACGAGGTCGGCATGCGACTGCTGTCGGCAGAAGCCCGTGTCGCCCTGCACCACATGCGCTCCGGCACGATGACCGACGAGGACTGGACCCGGTTGGCCCGGCGCATGCCAGAAGTCAGCGCCGCACCGATCTACATCCAGGACGGCGCCTACTCCAACATCCACGACCTGCGCGCCCACTGCCGATACCTGCACAGCCGCAAGGGCGTCCACCTCATCGTCGTCGACGCCGTGCACCTGCTCACCTACGGCACCAGACCCCTGGGCTCCCGCTACGAGGAAATCTCCGAGATCGCCCGCTGCCTGAAACTGCTCGCCAAGGAACTGCAGATTCCCATCGTCGCCATCTCCACCCTCAACCGCGGCCCCGAACAGCGCACCGACAAAAAGCCGATGCTCAACGACCTGCGCGACTCCGGAGCCCTCGAGGACAACGCCGACCTCGTCATCCTCCTCCACCGCGAAGACGCCTACGAGAAGGACTCGCCCCGCGCAGGCGAGGCCGACCTGATCGTCGCCAAGCACCGCCACGGTCCCACCGCGACTATCACCGTCGCCTTCCAGGGCCACTACTCCCGTTTCGTCGACATGGCACAAACCTGACGCGTCTTCTTCCATGAGCCAGCTCGCTGTGAGAAAGGATCACCGTGCAGTACGACTGCGCCGTATGCCTGAAGCCCCTAGACCCCGATGACGCGGGGACGATTGCTGCCGTGGGGGCGACCAAGGACGCACCCGAGAACTGGGTCTGGGGCCCGTACCCAGTGCATGACAGTCCCTGCAAAGACCGGCTCGCGCACCCCGACCTGCAGCAGTTACTGGACACGGACGGCTACGCAAGGACGAGCATCCGGCTTGACCTGAACGACCCGCACACCGAGGCCGTCCTGGAGCATTGGCAGAAGCTGATGGCTTCCCCCTGGATGGACCGTTTCGCGGTCCGACATTGGAGCGACCATCTCTCGGGGCCTGAAGGTCTCGAAGCGCAGACACCTTGGCCAGACATGGACGAGGTGGCACATCTTGCCGCCGGCCGGCTCACCTGCCTCGGCACCCGCTCACGCAGCCGTGAGGCGCAGGCCGGCTACGACATCGCGGTACACAACGCCGCCCGCGGGATGCGAGTGACCATGTTTGCCCCCGACCTCACCCCCCGCAACACGCTGCCCAACCTGACCATCTACCGCGACGCGAAACTCACCCCTGAGCTCATCCGGGACCGGCTAGAAACCGCCGCCCACCGCGGCAAGTACACCGACCTGGTCGTCATCGACCGCCTGCAGGTGATGACCGCCAGAGACGAGGACCCCCGACCGCTGTCACACCCCGAGCAGGTGGAGGAGGTGTCGATTGCGCTGAAACACACCGCCATGGACGAACGTCTGAAACAGCCACCCATCCTGCTCATGGCCCGCCTTGAACGCCCCCGCCGCGACGGACACCCCCTCGACATCGAGGACCTCGGCATCGCCGCAGAACTGGAATACCACGCGGACACCCTCGCCCTCCTTGACCGCACCCATCCCTCCAAAGTCGACGTCTTCATCTCCAAAGACCGCTCCGGGCCCGCCCCTCGGCACCTCACGGTCGCCTGGTAGAGGCACGGGGCGAGCATGCTCAACCGGTGATCCTCTGACACCACACTCGGCCAGATCACGTCGTGTCGGGCTCGTCGCGGTCGGGTACGGCTTCGGTAACTGGCTGTCGGGTGGGGGAGTTTGTGGGTGGGGAAGGCGAGCCGGGGCAAGAGGGAGCGCAGCAGAGACAGGGCCGGGCAGTGGACGGCGACCGGCGCGGCACGGGCGGCGCACCGCCTGCGGGAGCAGACTCAGCGGTGTCTGACCGGTAACCCGTGGGTGCAGATGATGCTCGCCTCCAACATGAACAACGTCGTCGCCGAACTGCACACCGTGCTGCTCCACAGCGATCTCGCGGACGTGGCCGAACGGCCCGAGGGCCTGGAGCGGGACGCGGCGTTGTCGATGACGCTGGGCAAGCAGGGATACCGGCCGCCCTGGCCGCAGGAACCCCGGGAGGCTGCCGCGTGGCAGATATAGCAGATCAGGAAACTGCTGCGGCAGGCGGAGATCCTCGTGATCTCCCCGGCCGCAGCCACGGCCCCGGCCGGCCCGAGGTGATCGGGTCGGCCGGGGCCGTGGTCGTTCGCGGGCGGCGACGAACACCTCGTTGATCGAGCGGGGCGAGACCCGTCCGACCCGCTCTGTCACCCACAGGGCAGGGTGTCGGCCCGGGGTAAAGCGGGGGCGGATCTCGGTAATCCACTCGTCGAGAACGTCGACGATCCAGTCCATCTCCGGGACGGTCAGCACCGTCCGGCGCTTCGGCGGGGATCCCTTCGAGGACTTCCCGTATCGGACCATCACGCTGCCGTAGGCGCCGAACTGCGGCGCCTTGGGGTTGCGGCGCAGATCGACCAGGTCCAACCGGGAGAACTCGGAGCGGCGGGTGCCGAAGGCGTAGACCGTCTTCAGGGTGGCGGCGTCCCGCAAGGCTGTCAGCGCACCCTTGCGGCCCTGGCCCTTGATCTTGGCAGGCCGGGAATCGGCGGCGTCGAAGAGGGCCTGGACCTCGTCGTAGGTGAGCGGCCGGCGGCGAGGATCACCCTCGTACTCGACCGTGTGCAGAACCGAGTGGCCCTCGTGGAAGACTTCCTGGGGCGCCTCGCCGAACTGCTCGGTGCAGACCTCGATCCAGCCGTAGCGCGCGTCGAGCAGGTACTCCAGGAACAGCCCGATCGTCACCTCGTACGAGCGGACCGTCGACATCTGGATCGGCTTACTCCCGCTGTGCAGGTGGGCGATGAACGCCTCCCCGTCCGCAGGCGTCCACTGCCAGGGGTACAGGCCAGTGAACTCCTCCAGCCGTTCGATCAGCCGTAGCCGTGGGGCGATTGTCTTCGTCCTCAGGAACCGGGCCGACTGCTGCCGGGCCCAGCCCTCCTTCATCGCCTCGAACACCGCCTTGGACGGTACGGCGAGGGCCGCGTACGTGCGGTGCCAGTCCGCCTGGAGCTCGATCAGGTCGCGGGGAAAGTCGGCGTGCTCCATAGGCATAATTGACCGACGCCCTCGAGCGAGACGCCCGCGCGCTCCTGGAGGAGTACGACAGCGGGGCATGGACTCCAAACGCGGAGGACGTACGGCTCGCCGAAGGGCTGGCCCGGGCTCACTGGGACGGGTCGGCCTTCAGGGCGGCACTGCGCGATATCCCCGAGGCCGCACTGGCCGGGCGCCTGGTCGACGTCCTCGATCCGGCGACAGCGGCCCTGGAGTCCACAGACCCCTCCGATGCGCGGCCGGCACTGCTCGCGCTGCGTCAGCTGATGGACGCGCTCGCCGCCGGAGAAGACTCCCTGCTGGACCAGGACGGGTGAGCCGGGTAAACGAGCGTCTAGCAGCCCAGGTTGTAGACCGGGGCGCGATTTCCCGTACGATCGATCTGCGCGGATGACGCTTATAACTTGACGCAGAGGGCCCCTTCTCTGGGCTCCACCCCAGGTCCAGGGCCCTCCGTCCGCGACACAGCCAGCGAGCCCGGTCGTGTGAGATGCGGCCGGGCTTGCTGCTGCCGCGGCGCTACGACCAACGCTCACCGCTCCTTGATCAGGAGAAGTGCTGTACCACGAGGTTGGCGACTCCCGCGATCACCGGTGACCAGTCGATCAGGAGTTGCGCGATGGGCCTGCGCCGTTCCCGACGCCGCTTCGCTGCCTCCTGCTCGCCCTGCTCATCTCCGCTGTCGACGGGTGTCTTGCCTTCCACATGTACCTCCGTGGCGCCGAAGTAGCGCCCGGCCGGGCTGCCGGGCCTTCACCGGGTTGGTGAAGTACGTGGCAGACGCCCCGGAGGAACGTCACCAGCATAGAGGCGGGGGCAAACAGCTCTGACCCGCGTGAGCCCAACTTCCCTCAGCCTCAGGGTCTTTGATCGACCATCGAACCGCGCATCTACCTGCGAGGACGCCGGATTCAAGCCATTCCGAAATTAGAGCGACCAGGTCGTCTTACACCTCCCACGGTTGGCCTCCCGGACCGGCGAACAGGTCCACTACCTCGGCATGGACCACCGCCGCCGAGCCGGTTCGTCGAAGTCGGCGTGCGCGTGGAACTTGCCGCCGATCGTGAGGATCTGCGCCTTCTACGCCCTGCTGGTCGCAACCCGATCGGCCTGGGCGCCAGTTCGTTGAGTCGGTCGTTCACGCAGAAGGTGCACGGCTCGGGGCCCAGGGCTGTCATGGCGACGACCGGGATCACGGCCTGTCCCGTCGGGTGTCTCTCCTCTGGACTTGGCGTTGCGCTACGGTGCCCTCGGCTGGACGCGCACCGCCGCCCGCCGCAGGTCGATGCCCACGCCATCGTCCCGCGATCGGCCAAGGTCCTACGGGGCCCGCGACGCCCTGACGTTGCATCTCTTCGTCGACGGGCGGCGTGGGCGTGCCCGTCGAGTCGGAGAAGACCGATGCCACGTAACCAGAGCACTGCTGCTCAGCGCGCCCGTGCGGCGCAGCGCCAGACCGGTGCCAAGTACACCGCCGCCCTCCGCCAGGCCACTACGGCCGGCGTATCGCGGACGGTGTTCTCCCTGCGGGAACTGCTCGCCGAGTGCGCCACCTCCCCCGAGTGGACCGGAGACCACCCCGAGGTCGACGCCGAGTGGGCGCCGCGCATGTTCGACTCGACGCTCCTGGGCGGCCCCGTGCCACACAAGTCGGTCCTGCTGCTGACCGGTGACCTCGCAGCAATGGGCCTGTCCGCCGAGATGACGATGGAGTCACGCGACGGCTTTCGGACCGTGGTGGTGGCGTGCGGCGGCCGCCGCTTCGAGCTCCTGTTGTCCCAGGACGACTGGGTCGCCGAGCTGTGCCTCATCCCGGGGTGCAAGAGTCTCCCGGTCGCCGCAGCCGTGATCCCGTACTGCGAGCGCCAGCACCTCGCCGAACGCTCCGGGACGGAGCTCGCCACGATGGCCTGGGCGTGGGGCAACGACCGGCGACAGGAGTTCGAAAGCACTCCGGCCGTCGCACACTCGGGAGACCAGGGCAACGCACTGATCGCGGCCGCCGTCGCCCAAGGAGCGTTCGCCAAGGTCGCCGCCGAGTTGGTCGAGGGCTGCTTCGGAGACCCTGATCTGATCGACGAGATCTACCTCAACGACGCGGAAGCCACGGCAGTCCGGCACGCGATCGACCACGAACACCTTCGTCTGAAAGAGAGGGCCAGGTCCGCCGCCGCCCGCATCCGCAAGCTGGCAGGCGGCCTCTGCATCTGCGGGGCCGCCCCGTATCTCGCCCCTGAGGCGGATGTTCCCGCCCGGTATTGCTCCACCCAGTGCGCCTCGTCAGCGGCGAACTCGCCGGGGCTCCGATAAACACACGTCAGCCCCGGTCGGACCCGTTGGATCTAACAGGTCCGACCGGGGCTGATCTGCGGTCAGGCGAGTCCGGCGGAGGCGTTGTCGTCCCATCCGTCGTCGCGCTGCATGTAGCCGAGCATTGAGCGGGAGTGGCGGGCCCAGCCGCCCTGGTCGGCGATGGCGATGCCGTCGCGGCCGTTGCGGCGGGCGACGGAGGCCAGGCCGATGCGCAGCGAGTGCCCGGTCCAGGCGATCGGCACCCCGGCCCGGTTGGAGATCCGCTTGATGGCGCGGGTGACGGAGTCGGGGCCCATGCCGCCGGTGACGTGGCCCCACCGGTCGATGCCGACGAACGCTGGCGTCGACGGATCGGCCCACTGCTGGCCGTGCTCGGCGACCAGCCGGGTGCGGTAGGCGGTCCAGGCCCGCACCGGGCAGATCTCGGGATCATCGGCGTAGCGGATCTTGGCGTTGCGCACCGAGTGCTTGGTCTTGCCGGTGAGCACGGCGACGACCAGGCCGCGGGGTGCAGGGTGACGTCGCCGGTCAGCAGTCCGGCCGGGTCCTGGGAGCGGCTGGCGTAGTGGAAGCCGGTCAGCGTGAGTGCCTTGTCCCGGTCGCCGGTGAGGGTGTCGGGGCAGGCCCGGGCGATGGCCCGCAGTCCGTCGATGTCGGCCCCGGCCGCCTGTCCACGGCCGCGCCGTTCTCCCGCCTGTAGGAGCTTGACCGCCAGCCCCTCCAGCGCGGCGCGGGCCTCGGCTTGGACGTCGCGGGAAACCTCCACGCCACGCTCGCGCAGCCCGACGACGGCGGCGGCCAGGTGGGTGGAGGCTGAACTGGGGGCGTAGCCCTTGCCGTTCTGCTGGCCCTCGCGCAGCATCCACGTCACGAACATCACCAGGGCGCTCCGGGAGCCCTCCAGCTCCGGCAGGCCGGTGGCCGCGCAATACCGCTGCCACACCCGCCAGCTCTTGTCGTAGGTGTCGATGGTGTTGTCCGGGGTGATCTCCTTCGCGACGGCGTCGGCCAGGTCCTCGGCCTCGGCCAGGCGGCGAGCGGCGTCCACGCCGTGGCGTTCGGCCCACCGCTCGATGAGCGCCTGGCGCTCGGCGGCCGCCGGGTCCAGCGGCACCGGCCGGACATCGTCGGGGCCGGGGGCGGTCGTCTCAGATACGGCCGTCACCGCGCAGCTCCTCTCGGTCCGCTTCGGGAGCGATGGTGTAGCTGAGCCCGGGCAGGGTGCCGCCCCAGAGCATCCTGGTCTCCCATTCCTGTGCCTGGATGTCGATGCGGCCGTCCGGCACGAGCTCGGAGCCGTTCCACCACCAGCGGGCCAGACCGTTCGCGGGCCGGGCGAACTCCACGCCGTACGCGTTCACGTCGATGCTGGGCCACTGGTGGTCCCGTTCGCTCTCCATCGCCTGCCGCAGCCGTTGCACCAGGAGATCGAGTTCGGCTTGTGCCTCCTCGTAGCTCCGGTAGCTGGGCGGTGGGGTCCAGCCCGGGGTGCCGACGATGACGCCGACGACGGGGTGCGGCGTGAAGGACACCCTGCCGGCCTGCATGACGAGCCGCGGCGTGAGGGGCAGCACGGGTTCGTCGTCGGGCTCGAAGCAGATCCGCCACTCCCGTTCGTGCAGCCAGTCCGAGCGGGTGCCCTGCGCGGGAGCCGGCTCGTAGGCGACGCAACGGTTGTACGTCTGCCGCGACAGCGCGGCCTTCATCTGGTCCCGCTCCTCGCGAGAGACGTAGAGGACCGGCCGGGCCCCGGCGGCGATGAGCTGCTGGCGGTCGAGCACGAGGCCCCACGGTTCGTACGGGCCCCGCCCGACCCCGTCGCGGAGCATCACGCGGCGGGCCTCCTCGGTGACCTCGCTGAAGCACAGCACCGGGGCATCGAGCCCGAAGGGCGCGGCACCACGCAGGGTCCCGCTGTGCAGGATGCTCACCAGGCGGTCCTCCGGAGTGGTCGGCGGAAAGTCCCGCCGTTCGTTCGGCCCACGGGGCCGGCCGGTGAAGTGGACGAGGGTGTCCGGCAGGTCGGGGTGCGCGCTCATGTCGGGTGTCCTTCCCCTTAGCCGACGCTGGTTCCATGGACCGCCACGTCCGTCCGCGATTCACGGACGCCCGGTGGGAGGTTGGCCAATTTTCGTTGCACAAAGAGGGTTGGCATGCATGTATAAGGATAGTAGATCAGTGCTGCACTAACCGTGCAGCACTTGGAGTGAAACGAGGAATCAGCTTTGGGCCACGTTCGTCCGCTCGCCAACGGCCTGCGCACCGACCACCCGGTGCCGGGCCTGCCCTTCATCGACGACTCCCACATCCCGCTCGACGAGGGACCGGAGGCCATCGAGGCCGTCGGCCGCCACGAGGCCAGCGGCATGTGGGGCCGCTACGACAAGAACCGCGCCGACGGCGGCTGGCACGCCTTCACCACCGACCCGCTCAACCACTCCCTGGGCTGGGCGGTGCGTTATCACCCCGAGCACGGCCGGACCGTGCTGCTCATGCGCGACGGCGACACCTCCTCCTGGCACACCCAGTGGTCGGCGGACCAGCTGCTGTTCCGAGCCGGCGGCTACTGGTGGGACGGCACCACCTGGTACCGCCCCGGACAGGTCTGGGATCCGATCGCCCAGGACTATGAGCGCCGCAAGGCCCGGATGGCTGTCACCGTCAGCGCCGCCGACATGCTCGACGGCCGCGCCGCCCCGGCCCTGGCGTACATCGGCAAGGTCCGCGCCTTCGACCCCGACGCCGAAGGACCGGACAACTGGCTCAACCACCTGGCGCTGTGGGCCCAGCACCACCAGGAGCAGGAGAACACGCTGCCGCTGGAGCGGTGCGTCGTCGACGTCTCCAGCCCGGAACTGACCGCGGCGCAGCTGATCGGCGCCCCGGAGATGGCCGAGCTGGGCGGCATCACCGCCTCCACGCTGCGCGCCTACATCTCGCGCGGCAACAGCGAGGTGCCGCTGCCGCAGGCCACCGTCGGCGGCCGCGACCAGTGGGCCCGTGCGGTGGCCGAGGACTGGGCGGAGGCCCGCCAGCGCTCCTACGAGGGCGTCGGGGCCGCCATGTCCGCCGGCGACCGCGACAGCCTCTCGCCCGGCGCGGCCGAGGTACGCGACCGGTTCGCCAGCAACTTCCAGCACACGCTGTTCGACCGGCCCGACGTGCGCAAGCGGTGGGTGCTGCGCCAGCGCAACAAGGAGTCCGTCGCCGAGATCGCGAACGAACTCGCCTGGTCCGTCGCCGTCAGCCTCGACCGGATCATTCCAACCGAGCACCTGGGGCGCGTCGTCCAGGCCGCGGTGATGCACGACTTCGCCGAGTCCGCCGAGATGTTCGCCGACGAGGACAAGGACGCTGAAGGGCCGCAGAAGTGGTGGCACCTCAACCTGTCGGTGCCGGTGGCCAAGATGCTCGACTGGTACATCCGCTACTTCCCCGGCGACGCCTACGCCAGCATCGGGGAGATCCAGCGGCAGGCCCACACGACGTGGAAGGTGCAGGCGGCGGACACGCTGCGCGCGCTGCGGTCGGCTCTCTCGCTCGACGGCGAGCTGACCGAGCAGCAGCGTGAGACGTACTTCGCGCTGCTCGAGCCCCATGAGAACACCGGCTGACACCCGCCGCGCCCCACAGATGAGGGGGCCGGAGCCAATGCCAGTGGCTCCGGCCCCCTGCCGCGTGACTGTAGAGGACGAAGGCGGTGCCCACGGGCGGCCTGGTCGTTTCCACCCGGGCCCGGTTCGCGTTCACCGCCGCACCGAGCACCTCCGTCGCGCCCGGATCCGCGACATCACCCAGGCCCAGCCGTCGCTCTGGGCGGACCGCCTGCTCACCGCCCGAGAGCCCATCGAGATCCAGCTCCAGGCGCATGTGGCACAGAAATGGCGTTACAGGTACCGGGGACAGGGCGCTCCCGCTGGTGCGGCGGGCATTCGCCAGTGCACCAGGACGTTCGTCGCGATGGTGCAGTGCCCGTCCGCCGACGGTCTCAAGCCTCGGTCCTTGCGGGGCAGGCCCGGGGCAACGCGAAGCCCCGGCTGGACGGGGGAGACCAGCCGGGGCCGTGTGCGATGACGTGCGGAGGGCGGTCGCCTCTCGGCGGAAGGCTCCATGGGGCTTCAGCCGGACGATCGTCCCCACGGGCTATAGGTGAGTAGGTGTTTTTTGAAGCCTTTGGCGGCCCGGCTGACCTGACTTCGTGTGACGGTGTATGAGCGGACAGGGCATCACATGTACCGAGGTTCTAATCGATTGCGGAGGCAGTCGATGGCCGGGCATTGTTCGGGCATCGCCCGCTCTGGTGGGCCCGCGTGCCGAGGAGGCACTTCAGTCTCTGTTGTTCCCGTGCGTCGTGTGGCTCTCCTCGGTGGTGGCTTCTCCATGGACGAAGATGGCCTGCTGGACGACTGGGTGCTCGGTCACGCACGCGTGTCTCGACCCAAGGTCTGCTTTGTGCCCACGGCCAGCGGTGATGCCCCCGCCTACCTCGACCAATTCCTCTCTGCGTTCCAGTCACGCGCCTGTGAGCCCAGTGTCTTGCCGCTGTTCCGGAGGGAGCTTGATGATGCCGCGTTGCGCACGTTCCTGCTCTCTCAAGACGTCATATACGTAGGAGGCGGCAACACCGCGAACTTGCTGGCCGTCTGGCGTGCGCACGGCGTGGACCGGTTGCTGCGCGAGGCCTACGATCGCGGCACGTTGCTGTGCGGTGTCAGCGCTGGCGCCAACTGTTGGGCCGAGGGCTCGCATACCGACTCCTTCGGACCGTTGACGTTTCTGCCGGACGGGCTGGGTCTTTTGTCCGGCTCGGTCTGCCCGCATTACGACAGTGAACCGGGCCGCCGCGCCTCCTACCAAGCGGCCATAGCCACCGGCTCGCTCCGTGCCGGGTGGGCGCTGGAGGATGGTGTCGGCGCTGTATTCACGGACGGCCTCTTGACGGAAACGGTGACCCGCACGTTGCAAGCCCACCTATATGAGGTCGGACCGGATGGGGAAAACGGAGCCACGGAGCGAGCCCTGCCGTGCCGCTTGCTCACCGAATCTCAGTGATCCTTTTCCTTACCTTCCAGCAGGATACGGAAAGGCGAGGAGACAGGTATTCGGATTCTGTCGAGTAGGGCCGCTGTCAGAGAGTAGCCGGTCGCTCTCTCGTCCACTGGCTGGTGCGGGCGTTCTTGCGGGTACACAGCCGCCCTCGACCGCTCCACCCCCACTGTCCACGACCTGCCGCATACCGGGCACTCCGCTTGCTCGCCACGCTGTATCGCGATGACCCGCTTACGGGTCTTCTGACGTCTCCGCCACCGCCTTGACCTGCACCGACCCGAACAGAACAGTGCCTCCGCCGCCATCGTCTGCGGCAGCGGATCCCCGCACTCCCGGCAGTACCGCCGAGCCGTCTTGTCAGCCCCCACAACCCAGATGATCCAGCCGTACACACCTCACGGCCAGGGATCAAAAACACCTACTCATGACCGATCCGTGGAGCGGCCCCCACCCCGTCGGCCGGCGCCAGGGGCCCTCGATCACCGCGGTCCTCAGTGCCAGGTGGACTCGCATGTGCTGATGACCCCGTCCGCCGACCCCAGACAGGCCCGCGCGGACAGGTGTCGCATCCCGGGCTTGCCGTAGGCGTACTTCGACACGGCCGACCGGCCATCGGTCGAACAGTCGACGACGGGCGCCCGGTAGTGCCAGTGCCCCGACCAGCCGACGCCGTCGTCGTAGATCTCGTAACGGATCTGCGCGATTGCACAGTAGCCGTCCGGTTTGTCATCCGAGACGGAGCTCCGGACGGCTACGGAGTTGCGCTCCCAGTAGATCTTCGTCTTCTGGGTCGCGCCGCGGTAATTGCTCCTGGAATCCCGGCTGTTGTCATGCGTGGGAGTCGTGGTCGACCAGTACCAGTCTTCGGTGTTGTGCGCCTGTGCCGGAGCCTGGGTCATCACCAGAAACCCGAGCAGGGCGGCGAACAGGGTCAGAGATCGTTTCACTGCGGTTTTCCTCCGGTCGATGTCGTGCGGCCCGCCGGGCGTGGCCGCGGCCGGCACGCTCGTACCGGCCGCGGCGCCCGTGCGCCGAACGTGGGGACATGAAAACGCCGTCGGGCGGAGCCCGGCTGGGTCTACCAGGCGCGCTTGCAGTTGAGGAGCGGCTTCTTGCCGACCTTGCGGTCGCAGGCGTAGGCGTACACGTTCGCCTTGTTCTTGAACGACCACGACTTGGTGCCGTTCACCACGGCGACCTTGTTCTTCACGGTGCGCCATGCGCCGTTGGTGAACTCGTCGTACTTGAGCGCCAGGACGGCCTCGTAGCCGTCACCGGCGACACGATCCCGGGCCGTCGCGCCGGAGAAGGATCCGTCGTAGAGCGGACGGCCGGCGGCGGTGCCGGAGGCCCAGTACTTGTACGTACCGCTGATCTCGGCCTTGCCGCTGGTCGACCTCGCGTTGAAGCCCACGGTCACCGCGTTCGCCGAGGTGCTGGCCCCCATGACCAGCACGGACGCCAGACACATGGCTCCCACGAGCCCGCGCTTGGTGAACGTCGTCCCCACAGTTTGCATTCTGGACGCCATGGAAGACCTCTTTCTCGTCGATGGGCTGTTCATGGATGCCGGACCCGCGGCCAAGGCGGCCACTGGGGGGGCGTCCTGGAACGAGTTCACCGGGTCTCGGGTTGTTGCACAGCCGTGTCCCGGGCATGAAACAAAGCAGGTCACAGGCTCGGGTTGGCGAGATGGTGTCTTCCGCGGCGGTGGGGCGCGTGTTGGGATGAGACGCCGCTGCAGCTCACGCGGACGGCACGGGGGAAGGAAGCGACATGGGGCGTCCGGAAGCGGACCTCGACCCGGGGCTGGGACCGGTCCAGCGGTTTGCGTTCGAGTTACGCAAACTCCGTCAGGAAGCGGGCGGCATCACCTACCGGCAGATGGCCCGACAGGTGGAGGTCTCGGTCTCCACCCTGTCGAGAGCGGCCAACGGAGAGCAACTGCCCTCCCTGCCAGTGGCCCTGGCCTACGTGCGGGCGTGCGGCGGCGAGGAAGAGTCGTGGGAACAGCGCTGGCGCGAGGCGGTCACGGAGCAGGCCCGGCTGAGCGACCTCGTCGCGGACGAGACCGGCCCTTCCCCCTACCGTGGCCTGGCCCGGTTCGACGTGGGCGATGCGGAGCTCTTCTTCGGCCGGGACGAGATGACCGACGGGCTGGTCCGCGCGGTGATGGAGCACCGCGTGTTCGCGATCTTCGGGCCGTCCGGCAGCGGCAAGTCATCGCTGCTTCGGGCCGGGCTGATTCCCCGTCTGCGCGGTCTCGACGGACCGCACCGCCCGGCGGCGGTGCGGATCCTCACCCCGGGCGAGCATCCGCTGCGCACCCACGCCTCCGTGTGCGTACCGGCCCCGGGGGAGGGGGACACCTGGCTGGTGGTGGACCAGTTCGAGGAGGTCTTCACGCTGTGCCGCGACACCGGCGAGCGGGCCGACTTCCTTGCCCGCCTGCTGACCGCCGCCGAGCCCGCGAACCAGCTGCGTGTCGTCCTCGGCGTACGCGCCGACTTCTACGGACGCTGCGCCGAGCACCGCGAGCTCGCCGACGCGCTGCGGGAGGCCAACCTGATGGTCGGGCCGATGAGCCCGGCCGAGCTCCGCGAGACCGTCGTCAGGCCCGCGCAGTCGGCCGGACTGATCGTCGAACGGGAGCTGACCACCCGCCTCGTGGCGGAGGCGGGCGGCGAGCCGGGCGGCCTGCCGCTGCTCTCGCACGCCCTGCGGGAGACCTGGCGGCGGCGCCGCGGCCGGGCGCTCACCATGGAGGCATACGAGGCGGCGGGCGGCGTGCACGGCGCGATCGCGCAGACTGCCGAGGAGATCTACACCCGGCTGGCCCCCGACCAGGCGGAGCTGGCCCGGCTGATCCTGCTGCGGCTGATCGCTCCCGGCGAGGGCTCCCAGGACACCCGTCGCCCGGTCGACCGGAGCGAACTCATGCTCGGCACCGCCTCCCAGGACGACATCGCCCTCGTCGTGGACCGGCTGGCCCGCGCCCGGCTGCTCACCCTCGACGAGGACACCGTCGATCTCGCCCACGAGGCCCTGATCTCCGCCTGGCCCCGGCTGCGTGGCTGGATCGAGGAGGACCGTGAGCGGCTCCGGGCCCACCGCCGCCTGACCGAGGCGGCCCGCGCCTGGGACGACCTGGGACGCGACCCGGGGGCCCTGTACCGCGGCACCCGGCTGGCCACCGCCGAGGAGGCCTTCGCCCGGCCCGGACACAGTGCCGCCCTCACCGCGCTGGAGACGGACTTCCTCACCGCAAGTGCCGCAGCACGCGATCAGGAGCGGCAGGCAGCGACCCGGGCCGCCCGCCGGCTGCGCACACTGGTCGGCTCGTTGTCCGTTGTGGTGGTGCTCACCCTCCTGGCGGGCGTCGTCGCCTGGCAGCAGGCTCAGCAGAGCGACCGGCAGCGGGTTCTGGCCGCCGCCCGCAAGGCCGCCACCGCGGCGAATGCGCTGCGCTCCTCCGACCCCCGGCTGGCACTCCAACTCAGCGTCGCCGCATGGGAACTGAGCCGCATTCCGGAGACCCGGTCGGCGCTGCTGGGCGCCTTGGAGCAGCGGGAGCGGGCGAGGTTCGAGGCGCCGGCATCCGACTCCTACGAGCAGCAGTTCCTGAGCAGCGACGGCCGCGCCTTCACCCGCATCCAGAAGAGGCGCATCACGGTGCAGGACGCGGAGACGGGCCGTGTGACCGGCACCTACCGTGCGTTGCCGCGCCACGCGGAGGAACACGGCACTCTCCCACACAGCCCTGACGGCACGGCGCTCGCCATCCCCACGGGCCACGGAATGCAGGTGCGGCTGTGGGACATCCGCGCCGGACGGTACCGCGGCCCCGCCTTCGGCCCTTCCCATGTCGAAATCATGTTCGCCTCCATGAGGAAATTCAGCAGCAGCGGAGGGGCGATGCTCTTCGGCTTCGACGACCGCGGCATGGAGGTGTGGGACACGCGCACCGGGCGGCTGCTCACACGCACGGGCCCGGGCATCATCCCGACAGAAGGGGAGGACGTCAGCGCCGATGGGCGCCTGCTTGCTTACTGTGGCCGGGACGGTCACTTCGAGCTGTGGGACATGCGCCAGGACCGCCGATCGGCTGCAGAGTGGACCACGAAAGTGCCCTGCTCGACCCTGTCGAGCCTGCAGTTCTCCCCCGACGGACACACCCTGGCGGCGACGGACGGGCAGGGATTGCGGCGCTGGCGGCTCTCCTCCGGGAAGGAGCTGCCCAGGCTCCGCCAGGCGTCCCCGGAGCAGTATGTCTTCAGTGACGACGGGGAGTTCGTGGTGGGCGCGGGCAGGAATGAGATGCTGCTCTGGCGCCTTGACCGGCCGCAGGCCCCAGTCTTTCGTCACGTGCTGGCGGACGAGTACGAGGGTCCCGGCGACGTCGGAATCGACATGAGGTCCCGTGCGATCCGCTACGTGGGACGCGGGAGCGGTGTCCGACCCGTGGTGCACACGCTCGATTTGGGCCGGTCCGTCACTCCGTCCTGGCGTGCGCATGCCGTCAACAACGCCACGTTCAGCGCGGACGGCAGCACACTGGCTGTGGCCCGCGTGGGCGCCCGGGCCGACCGCTTCACCCTGCTCGACGGGCGCAGCGGCAAGTTCATGGCGGACGTTCCTGGGCAGGAGCGGTCCGCTCTGGCCGAGGATGACGTTCCGTTCCTGATGATGTCGCTGAGCGCCGACGGGGACCGCTTGGCCCATGGCCTGGGCAAGTCGCTCACATGGGGCGTAGACCGGATCCGCGTCTGGGATACGAGGAGAAACCGGCAGGTCACGGTGCTCAACCCCGGGAAAGCGGACTTCCCTTTGATGGCAGTGGCCCTCAGCCCGGACGGCCGGAAGGCGATGACCACCGATGGCAACAGCGGAGTCAAGCTCTGGGACACCGGCACCGGAAAGCGGCTGCGCACCCTGCCCGAGCCGAACCGTGGCAACGGCAATGAGCAGCCCCAGAGAATCGGTGCGCTCAGCGCCGACGGCACAAAGCTCCTGACCGACACCGGTGCGCTGATCAGAGTGTCCGATGGCAAGACCCTGCCCGACGAACACGGGGAGTGCGGGGACTGCCTATTCGCGTTCAGCCCGGACTTACGCCGGATCGCCACGGCGAAGTACTCGGGAAACGTGTCCCTGTGGGACGGCACCCTGCGTACGCCGCTGGGCACACTGCCCGGCACCCTCTCCCGCGCCACCCTCGGCGAACCCGAGCAGGCGACCGCGATGGCCTTCTCCCCGGACGGCACCACCCTCGCCGTCGCCGGGAATCAGGGCACCCTTCAACTGTGGGACGTGCCCTCCCAGCAACCCCTCGGCCCTGCCCTGCGCACTCCGGGCGACGGCATCCTGTCCCTGGCCTTCAGCCCGGACGGCGGCACACTGCATGCCGCGGGCGAGCACGTGCCCTGGCAGAAGTACGACATCGATCCGGACCGAGCCGTCGACACGGTGTGCGCACGCGCCGGAGCTCCGCTGTCCCCAGCCGCTTGGAACAGGTTTCTCCCCGAAGTCTCCTACCGGCAGCCGTGTCGGTCTTGAGCGTACGCAGTTCCCCCTGCGCGTAGGCGGCGGCGTCCACGATCACTGCAGCTGGTGTTGTCATGCCCGCCATCCTGCCCGCCGCCACTGACAACGCCCCCGTGCAGCGAGTGTCAGTACGCGAGGGCAAGGCCAAGCCGGACGCCATCGTCAAAGACGGTGGTCGAGATCTCAAAAGTCCTGACTGGCCTTCGCGGCCGTCGGATACGACGGCGACTTCGGCCGGCTCACTGTGTGCCCGGAGTCGGCGGTCTGGGGCGGTCGCTCCAACTTGGTGCAACCGGGCGGAGAAGGAGGGGAGTTGGGCGGGATGTGCGTGTGTGCGGTGACCCGAAAGCAGCCGGAGGACGACATTCCCTTTGAGATTCCCACGTCCTTTTGTCGTATATGCACTCTAAGGTCGGGTGGCGCAAGGTGGCGCTTAGTGCCGGAGTGGCGAGAGTGCATATGCAGCCGGGCTGCGCCCGGCAGACTTCCGCCCGGGAACGAGCCGCTCATGGGGGCCGTCCCGAGCCGTTTCACCCAGTGCCTGGGCGTCGCCGTCGTGCTGGCTTCGCGCATGCCAAGAGACAGATCTCTGCACCGCCTACTCATACGAGGAGCGAGGCGCACACGGATGACGTGCGCCGATCCAACCATGCCGACATCCTTCATCCATGACGTCAGCGCTCAGTACTTCGCTGCCGTGATGTTCGCACTCACAGCGGCCACCGCTGGCGCTGTCCGTACCGCCTGGCGCCGCAGGCGCCGCCGTCAGGGGCAGGAGCAAGTCGTACGGCCCCGGCAGCCCGCCGTCTTAGCCGCCCGGGCGAGGGTAGAGCGAGATCCCGCACCATCGCAGGCGACGGAAACGTCGTCCTCGAGACGACGCGAGGAGTCGTCATGAGGACGACATCCAGCCCTGGAGAGCAGCATCCGGACGCTCAGCACAACCGGGACCAGGCGTGGGCACGGCTGACCCAGACTCCCTCGGGCGGCCGCCGGCTCCCCTCACACAGCGGCGGCTCGCCGGGGCGGCTGATGGACATCGCACGGAACTACGACCGCATCTGCCAGCGAGCCGAGGGCACCCTCCTGCCCGACGCCACCGACGCCGACGTGCTCGCTGCGCTGCTGGTCATCCGGATGCTGCGCGAGAAGCTCGACCACGACGAACTCAAACTCACCTCTCTCGCCCGCACCAAAAAGATCACTTGGGCGCGCATCGCCCAGTGGCAGGAGCTCAGCGGGCGCCAGGCGGCAGAGCGGCGACACCTTCAGCTCAGCCGGGCCTACACCCGACCAGACGGCACGGTGCCGCGCACCCAGAGCGAGCGGGTTGAACAGGCCCGCGAGCGCCGTAGTCGGCGCGCCGAACGAGAGTGGGCCCGCCAGCACGTGCAGCGGATCCGCCGCATTGCAGCCCAGCTGGCCGCCGTCGGTGACCTCCAGGAGCGCGTCGACCGGTCGCAGGAGGCACGGGTCATTCTGGCGGTCCGCGGCTCCGAAACCGAGGGCAGCCCCGAGCCGGTCCCGCTTGTGTGGCCAACGGCCCTACGGGAGTGTGTGGCCGAGGATGAGCGGTTCCGCAGCACCCCGCCGCAGCCTACCGACGACGGCGACCTGGACGGCCCGGACTGGCACCGGCAGCAACAGGAAGCCGACATCCTGCACCGGCTCCTCGGTCTGGTCAGGTACGCGGCCAATCGGCGCAACATCGATCTGTCTGACCTCCCCGACCTGGCCGACGCCATCCGTGCCCTCCACCGCGACTCGCAGCAGCAAGCCAAGAACGGGCGATCGCCAAGGCCAGGCGCTTCCACCTCGTGACGCTTCGGGGCGTCTCAGCCTCGGCTGAACTCCGGCGGCCGGGCCCGGGCGGGGGGAGGGGCCCGCGCCTAGAGCGTGTCTCCTTGATAGGTGGACCAGTTGATCGGACGTGTCTGTCCGGCTAGTGATCACTGATGCGATGTGGGACCGGATCGAGCCGCTGATGCCGCCCGATCCGGTCCGAGGACGACGGTGGGCCGACCATCGCCGAACCCTGGATGCCATCGCTTGGAAGTACCGCACCTGCTCGCCCTGGCGCGCGATCTGCCAGAGGACCTTGGGCCCTTTCAGAGCGCGCACAAACGCCTGATCAGGTGGGCCATGGACGGCACATGGGAACGAATCCTCGCGGCTGTCCTTGCCGTGGCGGATGCCGGGGACGAGGTGGGCTGGACCGTCTCGGTGGACTCCACCGTCTGCCCGGGCCCGCCACAGGCCTGCGGCTGGGGTGTGTCGACCGCAGAGTTGATCTCGGTCAAAGTGCGGATGCGATCACGCCATGACAGGCGGGTCTCTGGCTAATCGAACATGGCGTTCGATAGGAGTTTCCCCGACCCGGTGTCCGACATCAGGTCTGACACTGCATGAGATCGGGGGTTCGATCGTATGGATGGGGCATGGTTCAGACGCCGCGCCGCACAGGCTGTGGCGGTGATGGTGCCGGCAGCCCTGCTGACGGCGGCACCATCGGTGGCGAGTTCGGCCGATGCCGGAGAGCTACGGGTGGAGACGTATGTGCTGCCTCTCGGGGCGGCGAAGCCGTCGCTCGAGGAGTTGCAGAACGGGGACGGCACGGCGCGGTTGCGACAGTTGGCTGCGGCTGCGGAGCCGCGGGTGCAGCTCGCGCAGGAGACGGTCGGCCCTGCCGCTTCCTACGCTTCGTTGTCGAGACGGGCGTCCGGCTCGCCTTCGGCGTCGGAGCCGGAGCGGTCATCTGCGGCTGCGGGGCCCCGGGCAACTGCTCCGGAGCCGGCGAGGACGATGAGCTTGGATGAGTGCGCGAAGGGTCTGGGCACCGACAAGAAGTTCTTCGTCAAGTCACGGTTCGCGGTGTGCAACGGGGCATCGTTCGTCCAGACCTGGTTTCGGAACAACCGCCCCGTGGGCGAGAGCATGTTCAACGTTCGCGTGATCGGCACCGTCGCGCGCAACAGCCGCACGATCAACTATGCGTACCACTTCAGCGACTTCCTCAAGGCCGGCAGCAACGCCGCCGACGGCCTGTCGGTCACTACGAAAGGGAACATTCCGCAGAGCTGGCCTTCCGGCGTGCGCTACAACCGTGGTGGCAGCCTGCCGGCAGCGGCGAGAACGTTCGCTCAGTTGAGGGCGCAGGGCACCTTCAGTCAGACGGTTCTTGCCAAGCCGGGTCAGGGCACGGGATCGGCTGACCTCATCTTCGCGGTCTACGAGCCGTCAGTGAGGTACACCGCCCCGGCGCCCTGGACTCTCAACGGCAATGGAGGCAACCTGTTCATGCTCGCCCCGCGCTGGGATGCGGCCTCGTACCTGGCCAACTCCACCGGAGGCGGGAACCCGGACAGGAGGGGCGCTGCGACGTTCAGCTACATAACGCCGCTCACCCTGAGCGCCAAACAGGGCGCGGAGGAACGGGCTGAGGCGCAGCACATCCGACAGGCCTTCCTCGTCCCACAGGACACTAAGCCGTACATGTCCGCGAAGAAGGTGCCTGGCCAGACGGTCAAGGAACCGCTGCACCGGACGGTGAGCAGCTCCCGCAACGAGAAGAACAGGGCGGCGGCGGTCAAGCAGTGCAGGCGCTACTGGGGAGCGAACTACACCAGCGGTGGGAAGGAATGCGATGAGTACCCGTTCGCCAGCACCTACGAAGGTGCCGCGGAGGTGGAGTACGACCCGGAGGCCAAGAAGTTCAACTTCTCCGTGAAGCCGATTCCGAAGGATGACAACCAGGCCGGCGGTCTGATCCTGAAGAGCTACTACGCCAAGAACCGCATCATCGACGGAATGAACGACGGCTTCATCGTCAAGATCGTCACTTGACCGGATGGACATCCCGGCGGGGGCGGCTGCAAGGACCGCTCCCGCCCTCCCGGTTCCGCGTTCTACGCGTCGGCCGGCCAGAACTGCATGAGGTAGCGCTCCAGCCCGGCACCGGTGCCTTCGCCCTCCGAAAGGGCCGCGGCTTCGGCCCGGCCGACGCAGCTGACGCGGACGCGCCAGGAGCCACCTGCGTCAGCCAGCGTGATGACGTCGTCCATCCGGCCCGTGTGCATGGACCACACCGCGACCTGACCGCTCGTCGACTCGAAATCGGCTTCGGCCTGCTCGTCCCAGTCACCCGGATCCTGCGGGGGCGGCGCCCCGTCCCACACCTCGACGTCCACTGTGGCGGTATGGGTGTGCCCACCACTGGTGATGTCCAGACGTCCTGGGTGGGTGCCGAGGAAAGAGTGGCGATGAAAGTCGTCGGGGAACGGGACGGGCAGGTCCGCGTCGTCGGACTCCTGCAGCCCAAACGCGTGGTACCCCACGAAGGCGCTCACGCGCTGCCGCCGGACAAGCTGCGCCACAAGGACCCCTTCCCAGTTCTGACACGGCTCTCAACAGGATGCTAGATCCCGCCCTACCAGCAGACACACAGCGCAGCGAATCAGCCGAAGATGACCTGCCGATGTTGCGCCAGTTCAGGGTGTCTTCGCTGGTGAGTCTGCGTGCCATGAGGTCGCTCACCGCGAGGTAGATCACGGCTTCGGCAAGGACTATTCGATCGAGCTCTGCCCGAACGTCGCCATCGACCCCCAGGACCCCGTCTTGGGCAGCTTCGTCCGTGACGACGAGCCTTTCCGGCCCGGCCTGCCCCGGCTGCGGTACCGATTCAATGGCAACTACCCCTACAGGGAGGCACTGGTGGAAGCGATCCGCCACCAGGCACCGCACTTGTGGGTGGGCGAACACGAGCGTGAGCCGGGATACCTGACCAACAGCTGAGGGCTGTCCGGCTGTCCCGCTTGTGGCCCAACAGCGGCGAGCCGATCCTTCGGAAGTAGCTGGCCGCTCTTCGGGCCACCGAGGACGTGGCGCAAGCAGCGCGATCAACCCCGTGAAGGTCAGAGTCGTGAGCCACGGGCCCGGGGGTCTCCATCCGTCCGGATGGTCAGCAGTTCGCCGCAGTCGTGGGTGTAGAGCCAGGCTGTGGCCTTCTCGTAGAAGAGGCGGACCGCCAGCGGCATCACCAGGTCGCGTATCCGCCGGGTGAGCGGGCCTGCCGTCTTGGCGTCGCGGTTGTCCGAGGCGGCCTTGACCATCTTGGCGATACGGGCCGAGCGGGCGGCTTCGTACGCCGAGAGGGCGGCCGCCACCAAGGGCTCCGCGGCCAATGACTGGGCCAGGACGAGTGCGTCCTCCAGGGCCATCGACGCGCCCTGGCCCGCGCCGACGGGGTGTCCGGCGTCGCCGAGGAGTGCGATGCGGTCGTTGTGGCGGACCGGGACCGCGTCGAGTTTGT
>NZ_JAGMUL010000037.1 GCF_019049285.1 Streptomyces sp. AC550_RSS872 | reverse complement strand
ACCCCCGCATGCTCTGGCCGAACATCCTGGAGGCGGTCAAGAACCGTCGCCGCTTCACCTGGATCCTGCTCAGCCAGAACGCCCAGGTGGCCGGCTTCGACGGCACCACCCTCCAGCTCGGTTTCGTGAACGCCGGGGCGCGTGACAACTTCGCGAGCAGCGGCAGCGAGGACGTACTGCGGCAGGCGCTCGCCGAGCAGTTCAACGTCCAGTGGAAGATCGAGGCGATCGTCGACCCGTCGGGCGGCGGTTCGGCTCCCCCGCCGCCGGGCGGCGGCGGTTCCTCCGGCTTCGGCGGAGGCGGCGGCGGAGGTGGCGGCGGTTACGGCGGTGGCGGCAACACCGGCTACGGCGGTGGCGGTACGTCCACCCAGCGCCCGGCCCCTCCCCAGCCGACGCCCTCGACACCCACCTCGCCCCCGTCGGCCGCCGCGCCGTCCGCCGCACCCGCCCCGGTGTCCCAGCCCTCCGCTCCGGAGCCGCCGCCCCCGGTGTCCATCGAGGACGACATCCCGGAGGACGATGACCCCGACCTCAACGAGTCGGCGCTGTCCGGCTACGAACTGATCGTGCGGGAGCTGGGGGCGACGGTGGTGGAGGAGTTCACGAACGAGTAGCGGGGCCGCAAGCCGCCCGTCGGCCGCAAGCCCCCCGGACCGCACCTACGGCATCCATGGCATCCATGGCACCCATGGCATCCGCGGCACCCATGGCGCCCATGGCATCCGCGGCACCCATGGCACCCCGCAAGGGCACCCGCGTCGGCCCCCATTGGCCCCGTGACTTGGAGGAACGTACAGGTCGCCAACCCCCGGCCCCTCATCGCCCCGTACGAAATCCCGTTAGGCTGACCCCCGTGAAGGTCCTCGTCATCGGTAGCGGCGCCCGCGAACACGCCCTGTGCCACTCCCTGTCCCTCGACCCCGACGTCACCGCGCTGCACTGCGCCCCAGGCAACGCAGGCATCGCCGAGGTCGCCGAGCTGCACCAGGTCGACGCCCTGGACGGCGCGGCCGTCACCGCGCTCGCCGAACAGCTCGGCGCCGACCTCGTGGTCGTAGGGCCGGAGGCGCCGCTCGTCGCCGGGGTCTCCGACGCCGTGCGCGAGGCGGGCATCCCGGTCTTCGGCCCCTCGGGGGAGGCCGCGCAGATCGAGGGCTCCAAGGCGTTCGCCAAGGACGTGATGGCGGCGGCCGGCGTCCCGACGGCCCGTTCCTACGTCTGCACGGCGCCCGAGGAGGTCGACGAGGCCCTTGACGCCTTCGGCGCCCCGTACGTCGTCAAGGACGACGGTCTCGCCGCCGGCAAGGGCGTCGTCGTGACCGCCGACCTGGACGCGGCCAGGGCGCACGCCAACTCGTGCGAGCGGGTCGTCATCGAGGAGTTCCTGGACGGCCCCGAGGTCTCCCTCTTCGCCATCACCGACGGCGTGACGGTGGTCCCGCTCCAGCCCGCCCAGGACTTCAAGCGGGCGCTCGACGGGGACGAGGGCCCGAACACCGGCGGCATGGGCGCGTACTCCCCGCTCCCGTGGGCCGACCCGAAGCTGGTCGAGGAGGTCCTGGAGACGGTCCTCCAGCCGACCGTCGACGAGATGCGCCGTCGCGGGACCCCGTTCTCGGGGCTGCTGTACGCCGGTCTCGCGATCACCTCGCGGGGCGTCCGGGTCATCGAGTTCAACGCCCGTTTCGGCGACCCCGAGACCCAGGTCGTCCTGGCCCGCCTGAAGACCCCGCTGGCCGGAGTCCTGCTGGCCGCCGCCAAGGGTGACCTCGCCGACCTGGAGCCCCTGCGCTGGAGCGACGACGCCGCGGTCACCGTGGTCGTCGCCTCCCACAACTATCCCGGCACCCCACGCACCGGCGACCCCATCACCGGCCTGGACGAGGTGGCCGCCGAGGACGCCCCGCACGCGTACGTCCTGCACGCCGGCACCAAGCGGGACGGCGAAGCGATCGTGAGCGCCGGCGGCCGCGTCCTGTCGGTCACGGCGACCGGCAAGGACCTCAGCCAGGCCCGCGACCGCGCGTACCGGGCCGTCGCCCGCGTCAAGCTCGACGGTTCCCAGCACCGTTCGGACATCGCGGCGAAGGCGGCGGAAGGCGCGTAGCCGGCCGAAAGCCGCCCCGGATAAACCCCGAAGGCCCCGAATCCGTCTCAGGATTCGGGGCCTGATCCATGCCGGCACCGGGTCCGGGGCCGGTTCGGAACAGGCCCGTGACCGGGTCCCGAAACCGGCCGGGATCAAGGGCCTGATCCTCGCTGTCCGTCATCCACCTTTCCCCAAAGCCATTCCATCGAGTGACCGATGCCCCATCCGGCTGACGTGGGCCGAAGCCCCAACTAGGGTGCGGCGCAAGCGTTCCGGCACTTGGCCCACCGGCATTGCGATGTCAGTGGTGGGTGCCACAGTGGGGGAGTGAGCAAAGCCAGGACAGTTCGGACAGCCGGGGCAGCGCGGAGGGGGTGAGGTCCGGCGTGACCGCTATGGGTGTGGAGGTCGGTGCGCAGGCAGCGCGCGCCCGGGCCATGGCCGTGCTGCGGGTCCGCAGCCGCGCGCTGGCCGTGGCGGTGCTGCCCGCGGCGTTCGCCGTGGTGCTGCTCGCCGGCGCCTCCACCGGCCACCTCGTCGGCCCGGGCTGGCACGCCGCGCGCTGGGTCGTCACCCCCGTCGCCGTCCTCGTCCTGCTGGCCGCCACCGCCATCGCCCTGGTCGTCGCCCGTGCCCGGCCCGCAGTCAGCCCCACGGTCCCGATCGGTGAGGAGCAGGCCCCGGACCTGTACCGGATGGTGCGCGACCTCGCCGACCGCCTCGACGTCCCCGCCCCGTCCGCGATAGCCCTCACCCCGGACTGCGACAGCTGGCTGGAGGACCGCACCCACCCGTCCCACGGCCCGCCCGCGCCCGAAGGCGGCATGGAGGACGGGCTCAACGGCCTGCACGGCGGAAGCCGGGGCGGCATCCATCGCCGTACTCCGGATGCCCCCGTCCTCGTCATCGGCTCCCCGTTCCTGTGGTGGATGCGCGTCGGCGAGCTGCGCGCGGTCCTCGCCCCGGTCGTCGCCGGTACGGGACCGTCGGCGCACCCGGACATAGCCCAGGCCCGGCGCTTCGTCCGGGGCCTGGACGCCGCCGTGGCCGTCGCCTCGACGCGCGGGCGTTGTCCGGGGTCGCGGGCGGTGTGCGCGGGCATCGGCTGGGTCGCGCGCGTGATGCTGCGCAGCTGCCGGGACCACGCTGCCGAGATGGAGCGGGGGGTGGCCGCGGCGGCCGCCGAGCGTGCACAGGCTGTGGATTACGGACTGCGGATCGTCGCCCAGGAACAGGTCGGGCTGGCGTACGCCGGCTGGGACCGACTGCTGACACGGGTCGCGTTGCCCGCCTGGCGGATGGGCCGCTGGCCGTCCCGGCTGGACGCGGGCGTTGTCGCCGCGCTCACCGAACTGTCCCGGCGGGATCGGCTGGCCGAGGGCTTCGCCTCCCGGCTGGGCGAGCGCCCCGCCTGTGACCTGCTCGAAGAGCCCGGCGCTGTCGACGAGGCCGCCTCGCTCCTCGCCGCCCGCCTCTTCCACGGCGGTCCCGCCGAACCCGGCCCGGGCTGGTCCCCGGTGGACTGGCAGGAGTACCCGGAGGAGGTCGTCGACCGCAAATGGCGCACCGATGCGGCCCGCCTCCACCGCGTCCTCGACAGTCTCGGCGTCCGCCGCACCACCGAGGGCACACCCCCGGAATCCGACGGCCCGACCCTGGCCCGGGTCCTGGACCACCTGTCGTCCCCACCGGACGCCACACCCACCTGGTCCCCCGACGAGCAGGGCGGCTCCCACCGGATCCCCGAGGCGCACGTCGACGTCGGCCTCGATCGGACCTCCGAGGCGCACGTCGGCCTCGATCGGACCTCGCACGTCGGCCTCGATCGGCCCTCTGAGGCGCACGCCGGCCTCGATCGGACCTCTGAGGCGCAAGCCGGCCTCGATCGGACCTCTGAGGCGCACGCCGGCCCCGATCGGACCTCCGAGGCGCAAGCCGATCCGGACCAGGCTCCCGAGGCGCACGCCGGCCCCGATCGGGCTTCCGAGCCGCACGTCGGCCTCACTCGGCTCCCCGAGGCGCAAGCCGATCCGGACCAGGCCCCGGAGGCGCACGTCGGCCTCACTCAGGCCCCCGGCCCGCATCCCACAGACGGGCAAGCGGTTACCGCGTCCCCCGCCGACGCCCCGCCCGCAAGGCCCGTCGAGCCCAAGGAGCCCCAGAAGCCCCCCGAGTCCGTCAAGTCGCCGAAGCCCCCCAAGCCCCCCAAGCCCCTTGAGCCCGCCAAGCCCCCCAAGGCTCCCTACGCCTCCATGGCCGAGGACCACCCCGGCGACGACGACCAGGAAACCGAACGAAGCTCCGCCCTCGCCGCCGGCCTCTCCGCCGAGCTGGCCCGCGAGGAAGCCGCGGCCCCTGTGGATCAGGACGCCTCCCTGGCCCCCGGCGCCACCCTCCTGGACATCGGCACGCTCCCCCTCTTCCCGCTCCAGCCACCTCGTACCTCGCGCGAACTGCTCACCGACCATGTGACGGCGATGGTGTGCTGCGCAGCGATGGACACCGCCGGGGCGACCCCGGGGCTGGACTGGCTCGACGGCCCCACGCTTCTCGTCAACGGCGCACGAGCGGCCGACCTCACCCCCAGAGTCCTGAGCCTCATCGAGGACGGTGACCCGGCGCCCCTGCGCGCCTGGCTGGTGGAGTCGGGGATACGCCCGGAGAAGCCGGTACGCCTGGTCTGACGGCCGCCCATCCGGTCGTGACGGCCTGCCTCGCGGGCCGTATGCGGTCGGAACCCCCGGTTCCACTTTCGGCCAATTCGCAACGAATAGTGACAGGATGCGTGCGCAATGTGATGTGCTGGGATCGATAGCGCACATGGCAAGGGCTTGCGACATACGACAGGCACACAAACGCCCATGTCGCCCGCCAGAAACCGCAAGCACACGCACCACGGCGCGCCGCACAACCCGCACCACACAGCGCCACCACAAACGCACGGCCACGGGGGAACGAGGGAGGGGCAGGGCCATGGGGTCGGAGCAGATCCGCCGCTGGGAGTCGGGGGCACTCGCGCACGCCGTGACGGACCCCTTCGGTCAGGGCCCCGTCCCCTGGCTGCGCGGCAACGTGACGTACTTCGACGACACCGGCCAGGTCGTCCCCTGGTACGTCGACGGGCAGGCCCACCCCCCGACGGCCGGCACCCCCCGGATCCCCGGCCCGCGCACCGCCGGAGGCCCCCGTTCCGCCGACGACGTCCACCGTCAGATCAAGGGCTTCACCTCCACCGGCGCGGTCGCCCCCGGCGAGGCCGTCGACTTTCACATCACCGTCGATCCGCCCCAGGAATTCGCCGTCGACGTCTACCGCATCGGCCACTACGGCGGTGACGGCGCCGCGAAGATCACCACCAGCCCCCGCCTCTCCGGCATCGTCCAGCCACCCCCGCTCACCGCCGACCGCACGGTCTCCTGCCACCACTGGTGGCTGTCCTGGCGCCTCCAGATCCCCTCGTTCTGGACCATCGGCGCCTATGTGGCCGTCCTCACCACCGCCGACGGATACCGCTCCCACATCCCCTTCACGGTCCGCGACAATCACCCCGCCGACCTGCTCCTTCTCCTCCCCGACGTCACCTGGCAGGCCTACAACCTCTACCCCGAGGACGGCCGCACCGGCGCCAGCCTCTACCACGCCTGGGACGACGACGGCCGGCTCCTCGGCGAGAACGACGCCGCCACGACCGTCTCCTTCGACCGCCCCTACGCGGGCGCGGGCCTCCCGCTGCACGTCGGCCACGCCTACGACTTCATCCGATGGGCCGAGCGTTACGGCTACGACATCGCCTACGCCGACGCCCGCGACCTGCACGGCGGCCATGTCGACCCCACCCGCTACCGCGGCCTGGTCTTCCCCGGCCACGACGAGTACTGGTCGTCGAACATGCGCCGCACGGTCGAGCTCGCCCGCGAGAACGGCACCTCCCTGGTCTTCCTCTCCGCCAACTCCATGTACTGGCAGGTCGAGTTGGGCCCGTCCCCGTCCGGCGTCCCCGACCGTCTGATGACCTGCCGCAAGCGCCAGGGCCCGGGCCGCTCCGTGCTCTGGCGCGAGATCGACCGCCCCGAGCAGGAGGTGATCGGCATCCAGTACGCGGGCCAGGTCCCCGAGCCGCACCCCCTGATCGTCCGCAACGCCGACCACTGGCTGTGGGAGGCGACCGGCGCCCACGAGGGCGACGAGATCGAGGGTCTGGTCGCGGGCGAGGCCGACCGTTACTTCCCGCGCACCCCGCTCCCGGACCACGAGGAGCGCATCCTGCTCGCGCACTCCCCGTACCCGGACAAGGAGGGCGTCCTCCGTCACCAGGAGATGTCCCTCTACCGCGCCCCCTCCGGCGCCCTGGTCTTCGCGTCCGGCACGTTCGCCTGGTCTCCGGCACTGGACCGCCCGGGCCACGTCGACGCCCGCGTCCAGCGCGCCACGGCCAACCTCCTGGACCGCATCTGCAAACGTGACTGAGCTCACCCAGCACACCCTCAGCACACCCCCAGTCCAAGGTCAGCGGCCTATACGGGACAATCGACCCGTTGGACAGAACCACGGGGAGGAACCGTGTCCGGATTCGTAGAAAAGCCCGAGCCGATCCAGGTTCCGGGCTTGGTGCACCTGCACACCGGCAAGGTGCGCGAGCTGTACCAGAACGAGGCGGGCGACCTCGTGATGGTCGCCAGCGACCGTATGTCCGCCTATGACTGGGTGCTGCCGACCGAGATCCCCGACAAGGGCCGCATCCTCACCCAGCTCTCCCTGTGGTGGTTCGACCAGCTCGCCGACCTGGTCCCCAACCACGTGCTGAGCACCGACGTGCCGGCCGGCGCCCCCGCCGACTGGGCGGGCCGCACCCTCGTGTGCAAGTCGCTCCAGATGGTCCCCGTGGAGGCCGTGGCCCGCGGTTACCTCACCGGCTCCGGCCTGGTCGAGTACAACGAGTCCCGTACCGTCTGCGGCCTCGCCCTCCCCGGGGGCCTCGTCGACGGCAGCGAGCTGCCCGCCCCGATCTTCACCCCGGCCACCAAGGCCGCGGTCGGCGAGCACGACGAGAACGTCTCCTACGAGGAGGTCGCCCGCCAGGTCGGCCCCGACACCGCCGCGCGGCTGCGCCAGGCGACCCTCGCCGTCTACGCCCGTGGCCGGGACATCGCCCGCGAGCGCGGCATCATCCTCGCGGACACCAAGTTCGAGTTCGGCTTCGAGGGGGAGACCCTGGTCATCGCCGACGAGGTCCTCACCCCGGACTCCTCCCGCTTCTGGCCGGCCGACCAGTGGCAGCCGGGCCGCGCGCAGCCGTCGTACGACAAGCAGTTCGTGCGTGACTGGCTGACCTCGCCGGCCTCCGGCTGGGACCGCAAGAGCGAGCAGCCTCCGCCGCCGCTGCCGCAGGACGTCGTGGACGCGACCCGGGCGAAGTACGTGGAGGCGTACGAGCGCCTGACGGGCACGAGCTGGAGCTGACCCGCATGACAAAGGCCCCGGTCGATGACCGGGGCCTTGATCTGGAGCGGACGACGAGGCTCGAACTCGCGACCTCAACCTTGGCAAGGTTGCGCTCTACCAACTGAGCTACGTCCGCAGTGCGCCGTGGCGCGAGAGCAACTATACCCAACCCCGCTGCCGCGCGAGCCGCACCGCCGCGTGCCGGTTCTCCGCCCCGAGCTTGGAGACGGCCGAGGACAGATAGTTGCGCACGGTCCCCTGCGACAGCGCGGCCCGCTCCGCGATCTCCGCGACGGGCGCCCCGTCGGCGGCGAGTTCCAGCACCTCGGCCTCCCGCGCGGTCAGCGGCGAGTCCCCGGCGGCGATGGCGTCGGCGGCCAACTCCGGGTCGACGTAGCGGTTTCCGGCGTGCACGGTTCGGATGATCTCGCCGAGCCGCTGCGCGCTGACGGTCTTCGGGACGAACCCGCGCACACCCGCCTCAAGGGCCCGCTTCAGATGCCCGGGCCGCCCATGGCTGGTCACGATCAGCACCCGGCAGCCGGGCAGTTCGGCCCGCAGGGATGTGGCGACCTTCACACCGTCCGCTCCGGGCATCTGAAGATCCAGTACGGCGACGTCGGGTTCGTGGGCCCGTGCCATCGCCAGCGCCTCCGGCCCGCTGGCCGCCTCGGCGACGATCACCAGGTCTTCCTCCAGGGACAGCAGCGTGGCGAGCGCGCCCCGTATCAGATGCTCGTCGTCGGCGAGCAGCAGCCGCACGGGCCCGGTGATGCGGCCGCTCATACGGCGGCCTCCCGCACGCCCGCTCCCGCCAACGGCACCTCCGCCACCAGCCGGAACACTCCCTCGCCGGCGCGGCCGGCCTCCAGGGTGCCCTCCACCGCGGCCAGCCGCTCCCGCAGCCCGGCGAGCCCGGAGCCGCCACGTCTGCCGGAGTCCCCGCTCCCGCCGGAGCCCTCGCCCTCGTCGGAGGCCGCGGCCGCCCCGTCGTTCTCCACCGTCAACACCACGCGCCCCTCTCTCACCCGCACTCCCACCGCGCACCGCTCGGCATCCCCGTGGCGCAGCACATTGGTGGTCGCCTCCCGCACCACCCAGGCCAGTGCCGACTGCACCTCGACGGGCAGCCCGGCCGCCTCCCCGGTCACCTCGCACTCGATCCCGGCCGCGGTCAAAACCCCCTGCGCACCCGCGAGTTCGACCCCCAGATCGGCCTCCCGGTACCCCCGTACGACATCCCGCACCTCGCGCTGCGACTCCTGCGCGATGCGCTGCACCTCGATCATCTGCTCCACGGCCTCGGGCCGCCCGCGCCGCGCGAGCTGCACCGCGAGTTCGCTCTTCAACGCGATGACCGCCAGATTCCGCCCCATCACGTCATGCAGATCCCGCCCGAACCGCAGCCGCTCCTCGGCGACGGCGAGCCGGGCTCGGGTCTCGCGGGCCTCGTCGAGTTCGTAGACGGCTTTGAGCAGCCAGACGGAGAAGACAGCCGTGAAGGCGAGAAACCCACAGCAGACCAGCATGAGCAGCGCGATGACCAGTCCGGCGAGAGCGGACCCGCTCATCACGAGCACGACGAGCCCGGCACCCGCGGCGAAGCCCGCGATCAGGGCGTACACGCGCCTGCGCCCGTGCACACCGAGCGCCATGATGCCCACCCCGAAGACCATGACGGTGGTGAAGAGGCTGGCCGCCGCGGAGTCGACGTCGTCACCCTTCGGCCCGTACTCGACGACACCGAGAGCCGTGACGGCGACCACCGCGGTGGCGGCGCCGAGCGTCCACAGCATCCGAACGGGCTGCTCGCGCCGACCGCACACCCAGTCCACCGAAGGTGACACGGTCAGGGCGCAGGTCGCCGCGTGCGCGCACACCAGGAGCATCAGCCAGGCCACCGGCCCGCTGTCCCGCTGGCTGATGACCGACAACCCGGCCCCGGCGACCTCCATCACCGCGAAGAAGTGGAACGACCCCCGCGTGTACGTCTCCACCTTCGCCGGGGTGCTCTTCCCCCGCCACCACGTGCCCGGCCCGCGCATTCTGCCCGCTCCCCCCTACGTCAACGCCGCGGTTCCCACCGGAACCACCGCCGTACAGCAAACACGCCCACGCCGGTCCAGGCCAGCGCGACGGCTACGGCTCCCAGCACCTCGGACGCCGACAGCTCCCCGGTCCAGCCACCGCGCACGAGTGTGATCACCGGGGTCAGCGGCAACAGTTCGCACACCGACGCCACCCGGTCGGGCAGGATCTCCAGGGGCACGAACATCCCGGAGAAGATCATGGAGAGGAACACCACGGGCAGTGTTGTGACCTGCGCACTCTCGACGCTCCGGGTGAAGGAGGCGGTCACCGCGGCGAGTGACGCGCACAGCACGAACCCCAACAGCAGGCCCAGCACGGCGAGGTGAGGAGCGCGGGGTGTGCCCACGTCGAGCAGGACGGCGCAGCCGGCCGTCAGCACCACACACTGTGCGAGGCCCGTGGCCACGGCCGGCAACGCGGCCCCGGCGAGGATCTCGTTGTCCCGCAGCTCGCCGGTGCGCAGCCGCTTCAGGACGAGTTCCTCGCGCCGGGCGGTGTAGACGCTGACGAGCGTCACATACACCGCGTAGAGCAGCGAGAAGCCGATGGAGGCGGGCAGGAGGACCGTGCCGAGGGTGAGGCCCACCTCCGCCAGGTCCATCTGCTTCGCCGCCTCCCGCGCGCTGAAGGGCAGGATCAGCGGCACGAACAGCGCCGCGAACAGCGTGCCCCTGCTGCGCCCGAGCAAGGTCAGCTCGGCCCGTGCCAGTGCCGCCATACGCCCCACCGGGGCGGTCGTCGCCGTGCTCATGCCGCGTACTCCTTCGTCCTCGTCCCGGCAGCTTCCGCGGCCTCCCGGGCGATCCCCAGGAACGCCTCCTCCAGCGACGCCGACCGCACATCCAGCCGCCCCAGCTCCACGGCGGCCCCTTCGGCCCACACCAGCAGCCGGGTCGCGGTCCGCTGCAACTCGTGCGTGCGCAGCCGTACGAGCCGCCCGTCGACCTCGTGCCCGCACACGCCCATGTCGTCGAGCGGTGGCAGGTCGCCCACGAAGTAGCCCTGGGGCAGCTCGAAGGAGATCCGCGACGGCTGGGCCGCGGTCACCTCGGCCGGTGTCCCGGCCGCCGCGATCCGCCCCTCGTGCAGGATCGCCAGCCGCTCGGCGAGGTCCTCGGCCTCCTCCAGGTAGTGCGTGGTCAGCAGCACGGTCGTGCCGGCGTCCCGCAGCCGCCGCACCAACTCCCAGGTGTCCCGGCGCCCTTCGGCGTCCAGCCCGGTCGTCGGCTCGTCCAGGAACAGCACCTCTGGGTCCCCGAGCAGCGCGAGCGCCAAGTCCAGCCGCCGCCGCTCCCCGCCGGACAGCTGCTTCACCCGTACGCCGGTCTTCCCGGCAAGACCGACGAGCTCCAGCACCTCCAGCGGCGGCCGCGCCCCGCTCACGCACCCGGCCCACATCCGCGCGGTCTCGGCGACGGTCAGCTCGGACGGAAAGCCGCCCTCCTGAAGCATCACCCCGGTCCGGGGCCGTACGGCGGCCCGCTCGGCGTAGGGATCGTGCCCGAGCACCCGCACCCGCCCCCCGGCGGGCCGGGCGAGCCCTTCCAGGACCTCTACGGTCGAGGTCTTGCCCGCGCCGTTGGTGCCGAGCAGCGCGAAGATCTCCCCGCGGTTCACGGAGAAGCTGATTCCGCGCACCGCTTCGAACCCGCCCCCGTACACACGCCGCAGGTCAGTGACCTCAATCACGTGTTCGTGTTCGTTTCCGTTCATGGCTCCAGCGTCCCGGCGAAACAAGGCCGGCAGCAGTGCGCGCTGTCACCACTCCGCATGACAAATGTCAGGCGGACGCTCGCAGATGCGAAAAAGACCCCGGTCCAGTGGACCGGGGTCTTTGTCTGGAGCGGACGACGAGGCTCGAACTCGCGACCTCAACCTTGGCAAGGTTGCGCTCTACCAACTGAGCTACGTCCGCATTGCCCCCGACCGGCTCTCACCGATCGGTGCGAGCACCAGCCTACCTGATCCACATCATGGATCGGACCGGCGGTGCAGAGCGGGTGACAGGAATTGCACACTGCGCCTTCCCCCTGGAAGGGGGTTGTTCTACTACTAAACTACACCCGCGTGCCCGGCGAGCTGGACTTTTCTGTCCCGCCCGGCGGCGTGCCCCAGACATTAGCTGATCAGCAGGGGGGTAGCGCAAGTCGGTTGTCGCACCGGCCCAAGTCGGTTGCCCCCAAGGCCTGCTGACGGGCCCTGAGGGCACACCCCGTGCTCCGCCTCACTGTGCCGAGGCGAACGCCTCGTAGACCTTCTTGGGGATGCGGCCGCGGGCCGGCACCTCCATCTTGTTGGCCTGGGCCCAGGCCCGGACGGCCGCCGGGTCCGGGGCGACCTCGGTCTGCCTGTACGCCTTGCCCGACTTCGACCGCTTGCGGCCCGCTTCCACGTAGGGCGCGAGCGCCTTACGCAGTTTCTTGGCATTGGCTTCATTCAGGTCGATCTCGTACGACTTGCCGTCGAGTCCGAAGGCGATCGTTTCCGCCGCTTCTGAGCCGTCGATGTCGTCAAAGAGAGTGACCACGACCTTCTGCGCCACGAATATCGGTCCCTTCGTCCGGCACCTCATGCAGCTCAGCTGCGACGACGTGCCGAGTCTCGGCTATTTGCCAATTCATTTGTACAGTGCCCGGCAATGCAATGTGAAGCCCGACTAAATCTGCCCGCGTGTCCCGAGCGCAATAGCTATCCGGGGCTGATCGAGGATCTTTCCCGTAACTTTTCGTGAACACCCCCGTCCGATACCGGATCGTGATGGCCATCACGTAGCTTCCTACAACTCTACTCGCGTAGAAATTTTGTGCGGGTAGTCTGAAGGAACCTGCTCAGCACCACACACCGGGAGTGCCAGTGGCACGCGTCGTAGTCGACGTCATGCTCAAGCCGGAGATCCTCGACCCCCAGGGCCAGGCGGTGCAGCGCGCACTGCCGCGGCTGGGTTTCGAAGGCATCTCCGACGTACGTCAGGGAAAGCGTTTCGAACTGGAAGTTGACGGGCCGGTCGACGACGCCGCGCTCGCCCGCATCCACGATCTTGCGGAATCCTTCCTCGCCAACACCGTGATCGAGGACTTCACCGTCAAGGTGGAAGAAGTCGCGGAGGCCGCGAAGTGACCGCTCGTATTGGCGTCGTCACTTTCCCGGGGAGTCTCGACGACCGGGACACCCAGCGCGCGATCCGCCTCGCGGGTGCCGAACCGGTCGCTCTCTGGCACAAGGACAAGGACCTCAAGCAGGTCGACGCCGTGGTGCTGTGCGGTGGTTTCTCCTACGGCGACTATCTGCGGGCCGGAGCCATCGCGCGCTTCTCGCCGGTGATGGAGACCGTCATCGAACAGGCGAAGGCGGGCCTGCCGGTCCTCGGTATCTGCAACGGCTTCCAGATCCTCACCGAGGCCCACCTCCTCCCGGGCGGGATGCTCGGCAACGACCACCTGCACTTCATCTGCCGCGACCAGAAGCTGCGGGTGGAGAACGCCGAGACCTCCTGGACCAGCGACTACAGCGCCGGTCAGGAGATCCACATCCCGTTGAAGAACATGGACGGCCGCTATGTGGCCGACCAGTACACGCTGGACAAGCTGGAGGCCGAGGGCCGGGTCGCCTTCCGGTACCTCGACTTCAACCCGAACGGCTCGCTCAACGACATCGCCGGCATCACCAACGAGGCCGGCAACGTGGTGGGCCTGATGCCGCACCCGGAGCACGCCGTCGAGCCGCTCATCGGCACCGGCCGCACCGACGGCCTCCCCTTCTTCACCTCGATCCTCAAGAAGCTGGTCAACGCATGAGCCGGACGCCTCTGGACACGGTCGAGCACGCGGCCGCGACCCCCGACGTCGAGCTGCCCTGGGCCGAACTCGGTCTGAAGAAGGACGAGTACGAGCGGGTGGTGGAGATCCTCGGCCGCCGCCCGACCGGCGCCGAGCTCGCGATGTACTCGGTCATGTGGTCCGAGCACTGCTCGTACAAGTCGTCGAAGGTGCACCTGCGTCAGTTCGGCGAGAAGGCGCCCGAGTCCGACGCGATGCTCGTCGGCATCGGCGAGAACGCGGGTGTCGTGGACGTCGGTCAGGGCTACGCCGTGACCTTCAAGGTCGAGTCGCACAACCACCCGTCGTACGTCGAGCCCTACCAGGGCGCCGCGACGGGCGTAGGCGGCATCGTGCGCGACATCATCGCGATGGGCGCCCGGCCGGTGGCGGTCGTGGACCCGCTGCGGTTCGGTGCGGCCGACCACCCGGACACCAAGCGCGTCCTGCCCGGCGTCGTCGCCGGCATCGGCGGCTACGGCAACTGCCTGGGTCTGCCGAACATCGGCGGCGAGGTCGTCTTCGACGCCTGCTACCAGGGCAACCCGCTGGTCAACGCCGGTGCCATCGGCGTGATGCGGCACGAGGACATCCACCTGGCCAAGGCGTCCGGCGCGGGCAACAAGGTCATCCTGTACGGGGCCCGCACGGGCGGTGACGGCATCGGCGGCGCGTCGATCCTGGCCTCGGAGACCTTCGACGACGCCAAGCCGTCGAAGCGCCCGGCCGTCCAGGTCGGCGACCCCTTCCAGGAGAAGCTGCTCATCGAGTGCACCCTGGAGGCGTTCGCCGAGAAGCTGGTCGTCGGCATCCAGGACCTCGGTGCGGCGGGCCTGTCCTGCGCGACCAGCGAGCTGGCCTCGAACGGCTCCGGCGGCATGCGCGTCACCCTCGACGACGTCCCCCTGCGCGACTCCACCCTCTCGCCCGAGGAAATCCTCATGAGCGAGTCGCAGGAACGCATGTGTGCGGTCGTCGAGCCGGAGAAGGTCGACCGGTTCCTGGAGATCTGCGAGAAGTGGGACGTCATCGCCACCGTCATCGGTGAGGTGACCGACGGCGACCGTCTGGAGATCTACTGGCACGGCGGCAAGATCGTCGACGTCGACCCGCGCACGGTGGCGCACGAGGGCCCGGTCTACGAGCGCCCGTACGCCCGCCCGTCCTGGCAGGACGAGCTCCAGGCCGACGACGCGAACAAGCTGCCGCGGCCCGCGACCTCGGACGAGCTGAAGGACCAGGTCCTCAAGCTGGTCGGCTCCCCGAACCAGGCCAGCAAGAAGTGGATCACCTCGCAGTACGACCACTTCGTCCAGGGCAACACCGTCCTCGCCCAGCCCGAGGACTCCGGCATGATCCGCATCGACGAGGAGACCGGCCTCGGCGTCGCCATCGCGACGGACGGCAACGGCCGGTACGCCAAGCTCGACCCGTACCACGGCGCCCAGCTGGCGCTGGCGGAGGCGTACCGCAACGTCGCCACGACCGGCGCCAAGCCGCTCGCGGTCTCCGACTGCCTGAACTTCGGCTCGCCGGAGGACCCGGCGGTGATGTGGCAGTTCGCGGAGGCGGTGCGCGGTCTTGCGGACGCCTGCCAGCAGCTGGGCACCCCGGTGACGGGCGGCAACGTCTCGCTCTACAACCAGACGGGCGAGGCGGCCATCCACCCGACCCCGGTCGTCGCGGTCCTCGGCGTCATCGACGACGTGGCCCGGCGCACGCCGGTCGCCTTCCAGGAGGAGGGCCAGCTGCTCTACCTCCTCGGCGACACGCGTGAGGAGTTCAGCGGCTCGGCCTGGTCCCAGGTGATCCACGACCACCTGGGCGGACTGCCCCCCAAGGTGGACCTGGAGCGCGAGCGCCTGCTCGCCGAGATCCTGATCTCCGCCTCCCGCGACGGCATGATCGACTCCGCGCACGACCTGTCCGACGGCGGCCTGATCCAGGCGGTCGTGGAGTCGGCGCTGCTCGGCGGCAAGGGCGCGCGTCTGGTCGTACCGGACGGGCTCGACGCCTTCACCCTCCTCTTCTCCGAGTCGGCCGGCCGCGCGCTCGTGGCCGTGCCGCGCTCCGAGGAGGTCCGCTTCAACGACATGTGCGGTGCGCGGGGCCTGCCGGTCACCCGCATCGGTGTCGTCGACGGCGACTCGGTGGAGCTCCAGGGCGAGTTCGCGCTCTCCCTTGAGGAACTGCGCGTGGCGCACGAGGAGACGATTCCGGCCCTGCTCAAGTAGGCAGCGGTTCTACGGCTCCGAAGCCCCCGTCCGGTCCGCCGGGCGGGGGCTTCGTCGTGCGCTGACCCGTCCGTTCGCCACCCCGTACACACGCTTGCACGCAATTACGTAGTTCCGTAATGTCACGGGAGTGGAACTCGAAGAACGCGTCGCCGACCTCGAGCGACGACTGGCAGCGCTGGAGAACGCGCAGCACACCGCCCCCCGCCTCGGTGAGGGCGACTTCTGGGCCCTGCACGGGTTCAAGGAGCAGCTGGCCGGGCTGGAGGCGGCCGACGGCGGAGTGCTGTTCACCGGTGCCGTACGGCTGCCGACCGGGGAGCAGTACGAGTGGCAGCACGGCGCGCTGACCAAGGGTCTGCTGGACGCCGACTGGAGCGAGGCCGCCGAGTCCTTCGCCGCCCTCGGCCACCCGGTCCGGCTGCGGCTGCTCCGCGAGGTCATCGGGGGCCGGCGCACCGCGGCCGAGCTCGCCGAGCTGGACGAGGTCGGCACGACCGGCCAGATCTACCACCACCTGCGCCAACTGACCGGCGCGGGCTGGCTCCACACGACCGGCCGGGGCCGCTACGAGGTACCGCCGGGGCGGGTCGTACCGCTGCTGGTGGCGCTGTCGACCGCCCGTCCGTGACGCGCAGAAGACATGAGCGAACAAGACATGAGCAAGGGGGAACGATGTCCGCACGCAAACTGGCCACTCTTGCCTACCGAGGGCTGCAACTGACCTTTCTCGGCCTGGTGATCGCGCACCTCGCACTGGACCTCGGATATCCGTGGTGGTGGAACTTCCTGCCGATCGTCCTGGCCTACGCCCTCCTCACCGTGGTCACCCGCTGGGGCGGCACCCCGGACAGCCCCCGCGCGGCCCGGGAACCCGTCGAGGTCGCCCCGCCCGTCACCGGCCGCTGGACGGCGCTCAACAGCCCGGCCGACCGCACGCCGAGCCACGGCACGCACGCGTACGGCCAGACGTTCGCCATCGACGTCGTCGCCGAACCCGAGCCGGACGCCCGCCCCGGGTTCCGGCTCTGGCCGATCGCCCGCCGCAACAGCGCCTTCCCCGCCTTCGGTGCCCCGCTCCTCGCGGTCGCCGACGCCACCGTCGTACGGGCCACCGGCACCCAGCGCGACCACCTCAGCCGCAACTCGCCGCTCGCCCTGCTGTACCTGATGCTCGTGGAGGCGTCCGTACGCGACCTGTTCGGGGCCAAGCGGATCGTCGGCAACCACGTCGTCCTCGACCTCGGCGACGGCACCTACGCGCTCTACGCCCACCTGAAGCGCGGCTCGCTCACCGTCCGCGAGGGCGACCGGGTGACCGCCGGCCAGCCGCTGGCACGCTGCGGAAACTCGGGCAACTCCACCGAGCCCCACCTCCACTTCCAGCTGATGGACGGCCCGGACCCGGACAGCGCCCGAGGCGTCCCCTTCACCTGGCGCGGCATCGGCGTCCCCCGCAACGGCGAGGCGTTCGAGGCCCCCGCGACCGGTCAGCCGGGGGCGGGCTCACCGGCTCTGACGACGGCATCGCGGCCCGCATAGGCTGCCCCCATGCCCCCGGCCAAGAAGCGCACCCGCACCTACGACCCCGCCAAGATCCGCACCGCGATCCTCGCGCAGTTCGGAAACATACGGCAGGCCGTACGCACCCTCACCCCCGAGCAACTCGCGCTTCCCACCCGCCTGGAGGGCTGGACGGTGCGGGACCTCGCCGCGCACGTGACCATGGCCGTGGAGACCGTCAGCCGCAACCTCGACCGCGACGAGCCGGCGAAGGCGGAGCTCACCCTCCTGGACTGGCCGTTCGCCACCGCCGCCCGCGCCGGGGACATCGCCGACGGCACCCGGGACCTCGCCGCCGCCAACCCCGACCTGGACGCCCTCTACGCCCGCACCGAGGACCGCCTCGCACAGCGGCTCGAGGACGCGTCCGGCGACCGTGTCCTCGCCGCCCGCACCGGCGCGATGACCCTCGCCGACCACCTCGTCACCCGCACCGTCGAGCTCGTGGTGCACACCGACGACCTCAACGCCGCCGTCCCCGGCCTCGACATCCCGTACGACCGCCAGGCCCTCGCCGCCTGCACCCGCCTGCTCGCCGACGCCCTCGCCGCGAAGGCACCCGGCGGTTCGACCGAGGTGCGGATCCCGCCGTACGCCGTCGTGCAGTGCGTCGAGGGGCCGAGGCACACCCGGGGCACCCCGCCCAACGTCGTCGAGACCGACCCGCTGACCTGGATCCGGCTCGCGACCGGACGGGTGACGTGGCGGGACGCGGTGGAGGACGCCAAGGTGAGCGCGAGCGGGGAGCGGGCGGATCTGGGCGGGCTGTTGCCGCTCATGGGGTGACACCTGGCCAACACCCCCTGGGTCGTGTCCGCAAGCGGAACTCGCGGAACCAGTCCCGCGCCCCTCCCGTCCCACCGGCATGAACACACTCGGCACCCTCGGCAAGGACAAGCAGCGACTGGCCGCCATCGCCACGCTGGCCCTTCTCCCGCTCGCGGCCGCCTGTGGCAGCGAGGACGCGGGCAGCGACTCGGTCGGCTCCGGAGCCTCGGCCTCCGTCTCCGGCGCCTACTGGGCCGTGGACGAGGTCACCGTCGACGGCAAGAAGAGCGCCGCCCCGGCCAACGCCTACCTGCGGATCGCCGACGGCGGCGAGGTCAAGGGCAACCTCGGCTGCAACAACTTCGGCGCCGACGCCGCCTTCGCCGACAGCCACGTCACCTTCGACAAGGTGCAGGCGACCGAGATGGCCTGCGACGGCGTCCCCGCGGGCTTCGAGCAGACCCTCGCCCGCACCCTCTCCGCCGGCGACCTCACCACCGAGGTCGAAGGCGACAAGCTGACCCTCACCACGGAGGACGGCGACCGTGTCGCCCTCACCAAGGAAGAGGCCGCCCCGCTCAAGGGCACGAAGTGGAACATCACCAGCCCGGACGCCGACGGCAAGGCGCACCTCACCTTCGACGAGAAGACCGGACAGGTCAGCGGCAGCCTCGGCTGCAACAAAGTGAAGGCCGAGGCAACGGTCCGCGACGGCAGTATCACGCTCGGCACCGCGTCCACCACGCGAATGATGTGCGACACCTCACTCATGAAGACGGAGAAGACCCTGCTGGGCCTCTTCGACAGCACGGTGAAGTACGGACTCGATCACCGCAGCATCACTCTGACCAGCACAAACGGTGAACGCGTGAGCGCGACCGCCGCCGAGTGATCCTTTACGGTCGCGTATCCCCAATTCGGACCAGTGGTCGATCTCGCCTACACTCGGAGGCGTGCCACGTGGTGACGGTCGACTCAATCATGATCTGCTCCCCGGTGAGAAAGGCCCCCAGGACGCCTGCGGCGTTTTCGGTGTCTGGGCTCCGGGCGAAGAGGTCGCCAAGCTCACTTACTTCGGGCTCTACGCCCTCCAGCATCGGGGCCAGGAATCCGCGGGAATCGCGGTCAGCAACGGCTCCCAGATCCTCGTCTTCAAGGACATGGGCCTCGTGTCCCAGGTCTTCGACGAGACCTCGCTCGGTTCGCTCCAGGGTCACATCGCGGTCGGACACGCCCGCTACTCGACCACCGGCGCCTCCGTGTGGGAGAACGCCCAGCCGACGTTCCGCGCCACCGCGCACGGCTCCATCGCGCTCGGCCACAACGGCAACCTGGTCAACACGGCCCAGCTCGCGGAGATGGTCGCCGACCTGCCCAAGCAGGAAGGCGGCCGCACCCCGCGCGTCGCGGCCACCAACGACACCGACCTGCTGACCGCGCTCCTCGCGGCCCAGGTCGACGAGGACGGCAAGCCGCTCACCATCGAGGAGGCAGCCCACCAGGTCCTCCCGCAGGTCAAGGGCGCCTTCAGCCTCGTCTTCATGGACGAGAACACCCTGTACGCCGCCCGTGACCCGCAGGGCATCCGCCCGCTGGTCCTCGGCCGGCTGGAGCGCGGCTGGGTCGCCGCGTCCGAGTCCGCCGCCCTCGACATCTGCGGCGCGAGCTTCGTCCGCGAGATCGAGCCGGGCGAGTTCGTCGCCATCGACGAGAACGGTCTGCGCAGCTCGCGATTCGCGGAAGCGAAGCCCAAGGGCTGTGTCTTCGAGTACGTGTACCTGGCCCGCCCGGACACCGACATCGCCGGCCGGAACGTCTACCTCTCCCGTGTGGAGATGGGCCGCAAGCTCGCCAAGGAAGCCCCGGTCGAGGCCGACCTGGTCATAGCGACCCCGGAGTCCGGCACCCCGGCGGCGATCGGTTACGCGGAGGCCAGCGGCATCCCGTTCGGTGCGGGTCTGGTGAAGAACGCGTACGTCGGACGTACGTTCATCCAGCCCTCGCAGACCATCCGCCAGCTCGGCATCCGCCTGAAGCTGAACCCGCTGAAGGAAGTCATCAAGGGCAAGCGCCTGGTCGTCGTCGACGACTCGATCGTGCGCGGCAACACCCAGCGCGCCCTGGTCCGCATGCTCCGCGAGGCGGGAGCGGCGGAGGTCCACATCCGGATCTCCTCTCCCCCCGTGAAGTGGCCCTGCTTCTTCGGCATCGACTTCGCGACCCGCGCCGAGCTCATCGCCAACGGCATGTCGATCGAGGAGATCGGCACCTCGCTGGGCGCCGACTCGCTGGCGTACATCTCCATCGACGGCATGATCGAGGCGACCACCATCGCCAAGCCGAACCTCTGCCGCGCCTGCTTCGACGGCGAGTACCCGATGGAGCTCCCCGACCCCGAGCTGCTCGGCAAGCAGCTCCTGGAGACGGAGCTGGCCGCCGGCCCGGCCGCCACGGCCGCCGCCGACGCGATCCGCCGCCCGTAGCGGGCCCGTGCTGTGCTTTTTTGAAAAACGCCTGCCGTACGACACGAAGGTTCTCTTCTGCCATGTCTGAGACAACTGGTGCCAGCTACGCAGCCGCGGGCGTCGACATCGAAGCGGGCGACCGCGCGGTCGAGCTGATGAAGGAGTGGGTGAAGAAGACCCAGCGCCCCGAGGTCCTCGGCGGCCTCGGCGGTTTCGCCGGCCTCTTCGACGCCTCCGCCCTCAAGCGCTACGAGCGCCCCCTCCTCGCCTCCGCCACCGACGGCGTCGGCACCAAGGTCGACATCGCCCGCCAGCTGGGCGTCTACGACACCATCGGCCACGACCTGGTCGCCATGGTCATGGACGACATCGTGGTGTGCGGCGCCGAGCCGCTGTTCATGACCGACTACATCTGTGTCGGCAAGGTCCACCCCGAGCGTGTCGCCGCCATCGTGAAGGGCATCGCCGAGGGCTGTGTGCTGGCCGGCTGCGCCCTGGTCGGCGGCGAGACCGCCGAGCACCCCGGCCTGCTGGGCGAGGACGACTTCGACGTCGCCGGTGCCGGTACGGGCGTCGTGGAGGCCGACCGGCTGCTGGGCCCGGATCGCATCCGTAAGGGTGACGCGGTGATCGCCATGGCGGCGTCCGGCCTTCACTCCAACGGGTACTCGCTGGTCCGCCACGTGCTGCTGAACCAGGCCGGCCTCGCCCTGGACACGCGGATCGACGAGCTCGGCCGCACCCTCGGCGAGGAGCTGCTGGAGCCGACGAAGATCTACTCGCTGGACTGTCTGGCCCTCACCCGCACGACGGACGTACACGCGTTCAGCCACGTCACGGGTGGCGGTCTCGCCGCCAACCTGGCCCGAGTGATCCCGGACGGCCTGCACGCGATCGTCGACCGCACCACCTGGACCCCGGCCCCGATCTTCGACCTCGTCGGCAAGACGGGGCAGGTCGAGCGCCTGGAGCTGGAGAAGACCCTGAACATGGGCGTCGGCATGATCGCGATCGTCCCGGAAGAGTCCACCGACGCGGCCCTGGCGACCCTGGCCGACCGAGGCGTGGACGCCTGGGTCGCCGGCGAGATCACCGACCGGGGTGACCACGAGACGGGCGCGGCCCTGATCGGTACGTATTCAAATTAGACACGCCGCGAGCTGAAGCCCCGCAGGCAGCACAGAACCCGGTCGGTGACCGAGGTCACCGACCGGGTGAGTGCTCAATGCAAGGTCAAGCTCCGCGACGTTGCTGCGAGGAATCGTCGTCCTCGTCCTCGTCGTCGTCCTCATAGAGGTCGGCGTAACGGGAGTACAAGTCGTCGTCATCCTGCTCATCGTCTTCGAACGGCTCGCCATTCGGCGACTGGTTCGACGGCGATGCGCCCAGCTCCTCAGCCAGGCGTGAGAGATCCGTCCCACCGCTGTTGTACTTCAGCTGGCGGGCGACCTTCGTCTGCTTGGCCTTGGCCCGGCCGCGCCCCATGGCTCGACCCCCTCAACGACGGGGCTCGACGGCCCCAGAGTCTGACACGCGTTCATGATCCGGAACGGACTCTCCGTGGAGAGGCCGGTCCGTAGGGCTTCCACGGTACCTGAGCCCGCGCCCATACGGTACGTCGCCCGCAGCACGCGCGTGTGCACAGGACCTTCGAGGTGCCCTGTCCTCGCTGGTCAACCGCGATTTTAACCACTTATCGGCGGTCGACCCGCCGGTAGAAGTGAGAGTTCTCTCCAACTGCCCACCGGCGGGTACCGGCCAAACCCCTGTTTGGGGTGATCTTCAGCCGGACGGCACGCCGGGTCAGTGCGCCCCGCGAGCCTCCGCCATCCGCTGCTCGGCGATCCGGTCGGCCGCGGCGGCCGGCGGAATCCCGTCCGTCTTCGCACGTGCGAATATGGCCAGCGTGGTGTCGTAGATCTTCGCGGCCTTCGCCTTGCACCGGTCGAAGTCGAAGCCGTGCAACTCGTCGGCGACCTGGATGACACCGCCGGCGTTCACCACGTAGTCGGGTGCGTAGAGGATGCCCCGGTCCGCGAGGTCCTTCTCGACGCCCGGGTGGGCGAGCTGGTTGTTGGCCGCGCCGCACACCACCTTCGCGGTCAGCACCGGCACGGTGTCGTCGTTCAGGGCGCCACCGAGCGCGCAGGGGGCGTAGATGTCGAGGTTCTCGGCCCGGATCAGGGTCGCGGTGTCGGCGACGGCCCGTACGCCCGTCGGGTGCGCCGCGAGGATCCGGCCCACGGCCTCCTCGCGCACGTCCGTGATGACGACCTCGGCGCCCTCCGCCCGCAGGTGCTCCACCAAGTGGTGGCCGACCTTGCCGACGCCCGCGATGCCCACGGTGCGGCCGCGCAGCGACGGGTCGCCCCACTGGTGCTGGGCGGAGGCGCGCATGCCCTGGTAGACGCCGTAGGCGGTGAGCACGGAGGAGTCGCCCGCGCCGCCGTTCTCCGGGGAGCGCCCGGTCGTCCAGCGGCACTCGCGCGCCACGACGTCCATGTCGGCGACGTACGTACCGACGTCGCAGGCGGTGACGTAGCGGCCGCCAAGGGAGGCCACGAACCGGCCGTACGCGAGCAGCAGCTCCTCGCTCTTGATCTTCTCCGGATCCCCGATGATCACGGCCTTGCCGCCGCCGTGATCGAGTCCGGCCATGGCGTTCTTGTACGACATCCCGCGCGCGAGGTTCAGCGCGTCGGCGACGGCCTCTTCCTCGGTCGCGTACGGGTAGAAGCGCGTACCGCCGAGGGCGGGGCCCAGGGCGGTGGAGTGGATGGCGATGACGGCCTTGAGGCCGCTGGCGCGGTCCTGACAGAGCACGACTTGCTCATGACCCCCCTGGTCCGAGTGGAACAGGGTGTTCAGGACGCCGTGTGTTACGTCGGTCACTGTGGTGACTCCTGAGTACTGGCGGCGATCGGAGCGAGCTCCCGTACGGGTGGCGGGGGCTGTGAGCATGAGATTAGACCCGTTGGCACCCGTCCATCCCGCAGTGCTCAGGATCACCTACTCGCGGAGTACAGCCGTGCGACGATTTGCATAGTTTTCCCGCACGTTTGTGAGCGGGTTCCGCGGGTTTTCCTGGCAGACGGCGGGGGAGAGAGCAGGCGTGCCCAAGGTGTCCTCGGTGATCGTCCCGTACGCGACCTATCTGCGCGTGTACGAGCCACTGGCCGCCTTCCCCGAACCGGAACGCGACCACTGGGCCCGCTACGCCCGCCGCCCCGACCGCCCCTCGTACCAGGTCGAACTGCGCCGCTCCCTGGCCGACTTGCTGCCCACCCCGCCCATCCCGGTGCCGGTCCAGGAGAGCGGCGACGCCTTCGTGGCGGAGGTCGACGGGGTGCTGTGTGTGTGCCCGTGGCGCACCCGGCTGCGTGGCTGGCAGGCGCTCGGCGAGCTGGGTGACGAGCTGCCGAGGCCGGTCCTGGACGCGGTGCTGCCGGAGGTCGTACGGCGTCAGGCGGCCCAGGACTACGAGCGCTGGCTGGCCCGCAACCCGGACGCCCGGCCGTGGATCCGTACCTCGACCTGGCAGGTGCCGCTGCACTGGTTCGTGCTGGTGTCGGACGAGGAGCGGCGGTTCGACAAGGGCTCGGGCGAGATCCCCCCGATGCTGCGCTACCGCACGCCCATGGTGCAGGCGCGGCGGCGCGTGGCGCGGGCCCTGCGGACCCTGAAGGACGCCATCGACGAGGGGCCGCTCATCGACGGCCTGCTGGACGTCGGGCGCTGGCTGGAGGAGTTCCACCCGCGGTCCCTGGTCGAGCTGGACTACGGCGGTCTGGTGCACACCCTGTCCGCCGGCGAGCTGGAGGACGACCACTCGGCCGCCGATGTGACGCACGGCATCGACGCGCTCAGGCGGGGCGACGGGGCGGCCGCGGGGGAGGCCTACGGGCGGCTGGTGGAGCGGTGGCGGTCGGTGCGGGACCGGCGTTCGGCGAACTGAGCCGACCGGTGTGACCCAAGCCACGGCGGCCCGTGTGATCTGACGCACTGTGTGACGTAACGAACTGGCGTTTGACGAGACGCCCGATTTGGGGTTTCGTGCTCGCTCTGAGGTTTCTGATGTCTCGTCAACAAGGGACGTAGGACTCGATACGGGCGTATGCGTCAAGCATGATTCAACGCGCGTAAGCGTGACGGACCGCACGTACGCGGCTCTTGCGCCCCTAACCCCTCCTCGTGCCAAAATAGGACAAGGAGTCCGGGGAGGACTCCCTCTCGACATTGCACGCTTTGGGGGGTCTTGGGACTCCTGCACGCCACTGTGACTGATCGTCACAGTGGCGTGACTGTCCGCTATGGCATGGTCCATCGGCTTCCGTCGCTGATGAACACCTGGGAGGGCAATTCCATCGGTTTGGCCGACGCGGCTGGACAGATGGTGTAGTTGTAGTGCCGAGGACAAGCCGTTCGTCCTATAACCGACTCGACTCGCGTCGACCATTTCGGGCAACGCGGGTCAAGGTGCAGAATTTAGAGGAAAGAACCGAGAAGGTTCGGTTCTCCCGAGGAGGCCGCTCATGACCGCTCGCACCCCTGATGCCGAGCCGCTGCTGACCCCGGCTGAGGTCGCCACGATGTTCCGCGTGGACCCCAAGACGGTCACGCGGTGGGCGAAGGCCGGGAAGCTTACTTCCATCCGTACGCTCGGCGGACACCGCCGTTACCGCGAGGCTGAGGTCCGCGCACTGCTCGCGGGCATCCCGCAGCAGCGCAGCGAGGCCTGAACAACTCCATAACCGGGCAAAACGGCAGTTCCCCCAACTGGCCGCGGCGCCCGAACCCTAGCTCCAAGCGACGCGGGTTCTGCCCCAACAGGGCCCACGCCCGAGCCCTCAGAGCTTTTCAGGCACGCAGCATGGGTGCGTCGTGGATCGCGCTGGACTCCGCCGAGTCCAGCGCGATCTTTTTGTGCGAGGGATGTGTGCCGGCCGGCCGTCCTGTGCGTGGCCTTGTCGGACTCCGGGGAGGAGTGCCGGATCTCCTGTGGACCCGCCCTGGGGCGTCACTGAGCGTGTGCCGGAGGATGCCTAGAAGCTGGTGCAATTGCACATATTAAATTGACCAGTTGTAGGCAGGTTGTAAGTACCGCGCTTCCGGAAACTCATGCGGTGACACCCGTCACATCGCGCGGTGCTTGTTGCCTGTGGCCTCCGTGCGCTAAAGCGGCATGCGTGTCCAGCGGCCCATGTCAGGACGGGAGTTGACCTTGGTGAGGGCCGGGCGGAAGTCGTCCCGCCGGGTCACGCTGTGGACGGGGTTTCCTCCCCGACGACCTCCCCGACGGCCTCCTCGGGGGCCAGGGCGGCCTGGGGGGCGCTGCGCGGGGCGGAGTCCATCGCCAGCCGCAACAGGTGGTGGCAGATCGGGCAGTGCCGGGTGAGATGCCGATAGGAGGTGGCGGCCGCCAGGTGCGCGCGGAGCAACGCCCGCGTCTCGTGCCTAGTCGATGCCGCCATACGCCACCTCCAAGGGGGGCCACGCCGGAAGGGCCCTGACTTCTGGGTACCGAGCGAATGTGACGCCGTCAAGGTGGCGGGGTGGCTCCGCCGGTTACGCCGGGTCCCTGTCACCCGGCGCTGGGGTGGCCGTCCCTGGGGGCCTGCGGCCCCCAGACCCCCGCTTCGGCCCGAAGGGCCTCGTCCTCAAACGCCGGACGGGCTGGGGGTGCGGGCCGGCGTTCGAGGGGCCGGGCCCGGACATGAAGAAGGCCCGCCCCCTCGATCGGGTGCGGGCCTTAACGCGAGAGGGCCCGCACCCTTCGCGGATGCGGGCCCTGTCGTTCTCACTGCGGTCCTGACGGGATTTGCTGTACCCGGTTGCGGCTGCGCCGCGGGCGCGGCCTCCACCTTGGCAGGGTGGATGGGCTGAGTCGGGGATGGCGAGAGGGCCCGCACCCTTCGCGGATGCGAGCCCTCTCGTTCTCACTGCGGTCCTGACGGGATTTGAACCCGCGGCCTCCACCTTGACAGGGTGGCGAGCACTCCAAACTGCTCCACAGGACCAGGTTTCGCGGCGCCATTCGTGCGTTGCGCTGCGAGAAGAGACTGTACAGGAGGGTGAGCCCCGGGGTCGAACTCACCCAACGTGCACGTCTCGTTACGGCGCCAGCGTGTCGATCGTCTTCACGATCCGCTTGTCGGAGATCGGGTACGCCGTGCCGAGCGCGTGGGCGAAGTAGCTGACGCGGAGCTCCTCCAGCATCCAGCGGACGTCCAGGACCTGCTGCGGGACCGGGCGGCCCTGCGGCATCTGCTCCAGGAGCCAGGCGTACTCGTCCTGCATCTCGTGGACCTTCTCCATACGGGTCGTGTCCCGCTGGACGTTCGTCGGCATCTGCTGGAGCCGGCGGTCCACCGCGATCAGATAGCGCATCAGGTCGGGCATCCGCCGCAGGCCCGCCGTCGTCACGAAGCCGGGCCGCACCAGGGCGTCCAGCTGCTTGCGCACGTCCGTGAGGTTGGCGAGCAGGGCAGGGCTGCGTACGGCCTTCAGACGGCGCTCGGCGGCCTGCCAGGCGGCGAGGACCTGCTGCACCTGGCCCACCGTACGGACCGTCGTGTCGACGATCTCGGCGCGCACCTTGTCGTACAACTTCCGGTACGACTCCTCGTCCCAGGCCGGTCCGCCGAAGTCGCCGATCAGCTTGTCCGCCGCGGCCATCGCGCAGTCGTCGAAGAGGGCCTGGATCGAGCCGTGGGGGTTGGCGGACAGGGCCAGCTTCTGGGCGTTCGTCAGGCGGTCGCTCGCGAATTTCGCCGGGTTGACCGGGATGTTGCGCAGGATCAGCCGGCGTGTGCCCTTCCACATGGCTTGCTGCTGCTCCGCCTCCGTGTCGAAGAGGCGTACGGAGACGGTGTCGCCGTCGTCCACCAGCGCCGGGTACGCCTTGACCGGCTGACCGGCGCGGCGGGTCTCGAAGACGCGGGTGAGGCCGCCGATGGTCCAGTCGGTCAGGCCTGTGCGCTCCAGGGACTCGCCGCCCTGGCGGGACGCGGTGGCCGCGGCGGCCTGGGAGAGGGCCTTGCGCGCCTTCGGCTTCAGCTGGAGCTTCAGCACCTCCAGGTCCTTGTCCTCGGCCAGCTTGCGGCGCCGTTCGTCCACGATCCGGAAGGTGATGCGCAGATGGTCCGGGACCTTCGACCAGTCGAAGTCGTCCGCGGTGAAGGGGACGCCGACCATGCGCTTCAGCTCGCGGGCCATGGTCACGGCCAGTGGTTCCTGGAGCGGGACCGCCGTGTCCAGGAACCTCTTGGCGAAGTTCGGCGCCGGCACGTAGTTGCGGCGGATCGGCTTCGGGAGGGAACGGATCAGCTCCGTCACCAGTTCCTCCCGCAGGCCCGGGATCTGCCAGTCGAAGCCCTCGTCCGAGACCTGGTTGAGGACCTGGAGCGGGATGTGGACGGTCACACCGTCGGCGTCCGCGCCCGGCTCGAACTGGTACGTCACCCGGAACTTCAGCGCACCCTGCCGCCAGGTGTCCGGATAGTCCGCCTTGGTGACCGCCTCCGCCGACTCCCGGATCAGCATCTCGCGCTCGAAGTCCAGGAAGTCCGGCTGCTCGTGCCGCTTGTGCTTCCACCAGGAGTCGAAGTGCGCACCGGAGACGACGTGCTCGGGAACCTTCTCGTCGTAGAAGTCGAACAACGTCTCGTCGTCGACCACGATGTCCCGGCGCCGGGCCCGGTGCTCCAACTCCTCGACCTCGCTGAGGAGTTTGCGGTTGTCGGCGAAGAACTTGTGGTGGGTGCGCCAGTCGCCCTCGACCAGGGCGTTGCGGATGAACAGCTCGCGGCTGACTTCCGGGTCGATACGCCCGTAGTTCACCTTGCGCTGGGCGATGATCGGGACGCCGTACAGCGTCACCTTCTCGTACGCCATCACCGCCGCCTGGTCCTTCTCCCAGTGCGGTTCGCTGTACGTCCGCTTCAGCAGGTGCTCGGCGAGCGGCTCCACCCACTCCGGCTCGATCTTCGCGTTGACCCGGGCCCACAGACGGGAGGTCTCCACGAGCTCGGCGGACATCACGAAGCGCGGGGGCTTCTTGAACAGGGCCGAGCCAGGGAAGATCGCGAACTTGGCGCTGCGGGCGCCCAGGTACTCGTTCTTCGCGCCGTCCTTCACGTCCTTCATCCCGATGTGGGACAGAAGACCGGCGAGGAGGGAGAGATGGATACGGTCGGCGGGAGCGTCCTCCTCGTTGAGATGGATGCCCATCTGCTTGGCGACCGTGCGGAGCTGGGTGTAGATGTCCTGCCATTCGCGAATGCGCAGGAAGTTCAGATACTCCTGCTTGCACATCCGGCGGAACGAAGACGAGCCACGCTCACGCTGCTGTTCGCGGACGTAACGCCACAGGTTGAGATACGCGAGGAAATCGCTCGTCTCGTCCTTGAACCGGGCGTGCTGCTGGTCGGCCTGGGCCTGCTTGTCGGCCGGGCGCTCGCGCGGGTCCTGGATGGAGAGCGCGGCCGCTATGACCATGACCTCGCGGACACAGCCGTTCCTGTCCGCCTCCAGGACCATGCGGGCCAGGCGCGGGTCGACGGGGAGCTGAGCGAGCTTGCGGCCGGTCTGCGTGAGCCGTTTGCGTACGTCCTTCTCGGCCGGGTCGATCGCGCCGAGCTCCTGGAGGAGCTGGACGCCGTCGCGGATGTTGCGGTGGTCCGGCGGGTCGATGAAGGGGAACTTCTCGATGTCGCCGAGGCCGGCCGCGGTCATCTGGAGGATGACGGAGGCGAGATTCGTACGGAGGATCTCGGCGTCCGTGAACTCCGGGCGGGCGAGGAAGTCGTCCTCGCTGTACAGGCGGATGCAGACACCGTCGCTCGTACGGCCGCAGCGGCCCTTGCGCTGGTTGGCGCTGGCCTGGGAGATCGGTTCGATGGGCAGCCGCTGGACCTTGGTGCGGTGGCTGTAGCGGCTGATGCGGGCGAAGCCGGGGTCGATGACGTACTTGATGCCGGGGACGGTCAGCGACGTCTCGGCGACGTTGGTGGCCAGAACGATCCTGCGGCCGGTGTGGGGCTGGAACACGCGGTGCTGCTCGGCGTGCGAGAGCCGGGCATACAGGGGCAGGACCTCGGTGAAGCGGTAGTTCTTCTTCACGAGTGCGTCGGCGGTGTCCCTGATCTCCCGCTCTCCCGAGAGGAAGACGAGGATGTCGCCCTTGCCCTCGCCCTGGAGCTCCTCCACGGCGTCACAGATCGCGGTGATCTGATCCCGGTCGGAGTCCTCCGAGTCCTCTTCGAGGAGCGGCCGGTACCGCACCTCCACCGGATAGGTCCGCCCGCTGACCTCGATGATCGGCGCGTCACCGAAGTGCCGGGAGAAGCGCTCGGGGTCGATGGTCGCCGAGGTGATGACGACCTTGAGGTCGGGCCGCTTCGGCAGCAGCTGGGCCAGATACCCCAGCAGGAAGTCGATGTTGAGGGACCGCTCGTGGGCCTCGTCGATGATGATCGTGTCGTAGGCGCGCAGCTCGCGGTCGGTCTGGATCTCGGCGAGCAGGATGCCGTCCGTCATCAGCTTGATGAAGGTGGCGTCCGGGTTCACCTGGTCGGTGAAGCGCACCTTCCAGCCGACGGACTCCCCGAGCGGCGTGTCCAGCTCCTCCGCCACCCGCTCGGCGACCGTGCGCGCCGCGATACGCCGGGGCTGTGTGTGCCCGATCATGCCGCGCACGCCACGTCCGAGCTCGAGACAGATCTTCGGGATCTGTGTGGTCTTGCCGGAACCGGTCTCACCGGCGACGATCACGACCTGGTGATCACGGATCGCGTCCGCGATGTCGCTCTTCTTCTGGCTGACCGGCAGCTGCTCGGGATACGTGACGGCAGGCACAAGGGCGCGCCGCGTGGCGATACGCTCCTCACCCTTGGCGATCTCCGCCTCGATCTCGGCCAGCACGGCGGCCCGCGCCTCCGGCTTACGGATCTTGCGCGCACCTTCGAGCCGCCGCCCGAGCCGCTGCGCATCACGCAGGGACAACTCGGTCAGACGGGGGGCGAGGGCGCCGAGGGCGGGGGCAGGGTGCGTAGACATACGCGATCCAGGATCTCATCCCACCGAAATCGATGGCGAACGCTTTTGCCGCCGGCGGTGGGCGGGGCGACATGCGAAGCGCCCCCTCGAGGAGATCCCGGAGGGGGCGTCGGCCCTGGTAGGGCTGCGGTGGCTGGGGCCGGGATCGAACCGGCGACCTACCGCTTTTCAGGCGGTCGCTCGTACCAACTGAGCTACCCAGCCACGAGGCTTCTGCAAGCCTCGGCGGTCCTGACGGGATTTGAACCCGCGGCCTCCACCTTGACAGGGTGGCGAGCACTCCAAACTGCTCCACAGGACCAAGCGATGTGTACGACAGTGTCGCACACGGTGTTGCGTGCCCCCAACGGGATTCGAACCCGTGCTACCGCCTTGAAAGGGCGGCGTCCTAGGCCGCTAGACGATGAGGGCTATCGGCCCGCCTGGGCGCTTCTCAGCGCGTCGGGGACGTGAGAAGCATATGGGATGGCGGGAGGTATCGCCAAAACGGTTTACGGCGAGGGGCTGGGGGACGAGTTTGACGGGCTGGGGGAGTCCGTCGCGCCCGGCTGGTTCTCCTCGACCAGGTGGCGCCGCACCTCCGCGGTGGTCAGCCCCAGGCCGCCCAGTTCGATCTCGTCCCAGGCCTGGAGGCGACGGGTGTCGCGGTCGAAGTAGAGGATCGAGGTCTGGATGGGGTCGGGGTGCTTGCCCTCGATGGCGCGCAGTCCGCTGCCGCCGGTGGAGCCCTCGATGCGCAGGCGGGTGCCGGAGGGGAGGAGCTCGGTCTCCTGGCGGTGGATGTGGCCGGCCAGGGCCAGGGGGACCTCGCCGTCGGTCTGGCGGGCCGCCACCGGTTCGTGGGCGACGGCCACGTCCACGGGGGTGCCGGCGGTCCTCTGGTCGCGGAGCGAGGTCGCGAGGCGGGCGCCCGCCAGTTCGTTCGCGGCGTCGCCGCCGGGGACCCGGGAGCGGTCGGGGGTGAACTGGGGGTCGCCGATGCCGGCGAAGCGCAGGCCGGCGATGGTCCGGGCCTCGCCGTCGTCCAGGACGTGGACGTTCTTGAGGTTTTCCAGGTAGCCCTGGGTGGTGCGGGAGTCGTGGTTGCCGCGGACCCAGACGTAAGGGGCGCCCAGGTTCTCGATGGGGTCGAGGAAGCCGTTCTCGGCGGCCGTGCCGTGGTCCATGGTGTCGCCGGAGTCGACGATCACGTCGACCTTGTACTGGTCCACGAGCGAGGCGATGATCTTCCAGCTCGCCGGGTTGAGGTGGATGTCGGAGACGTGCAGGACGCGGATGGTGGTGGGGTCCGGCGCGTAGGCGGGGAGCGTGGAGGTGGCGTCGTAGAGCTTGGTCACGTTGGTGACCAGGCGGGCCAACTCCTTTTGATAGACGTCGAATTCGGTGACGATGCTGCGGGCGTTGCCGACCAGGGACGGGGCTGAGGACAGCAGGCCGGAGAACTTCGGTTCCAGGACCGATTCGGGGTTCCAGGTGGCGTAGGCCGTACCGCCGGAGGCCGCCAGGAGGGTGAGGGCGAGGCCGCCGGCGGCGAGGGCGCGGCGGGGTCGGCGGTAGACCACCAGGCCGAGTGCCGTGGCCCCGGTGACGACGGCGACGCAGCTGCGTACGGCCAGGTCGCGGGTGCCGTGCGTGACGTCCTGGGCGACCTCGTCCTGGAGGCCGGAGAGGCGTTCGGGGTGGTCGACGAGGGCCTGGGCGCGGGCGGGGTCCAGTTGGTCGACGTTGACGTCCAGGCGGACGGGGGCGATGTGGCTGTCCAGCTGGAGGGCGCCGAGGGGGGAGACGTTGATCTTCGTGCCGCCGGCGACGGAGGGGCGCAGGGTCATCGTCGTGTCCATCGGGCCGACCGGGACGCGTACGTTGCCGACGACCAGCAGGCCGAGCCAGGCGCCCAGGAGGACGACGGTGACCAGGCCGAGGGCGCGTTTCCAGGGGTGGGGCTGGGTGACGAGTTCCGGGGTGGGGCCCGGGCGGCGGGTGGCGTGGCGGCGGGCGAGGGCGCGTGGGGCCCCGGGGAGGTGACCGAGGGCCTTGGTGACGGCAGCGGGGACGCGGGCCATTGGTCCCGTATGCCCAAGTGCCTATGTGGATATGCGGGGCCGTTGGCTGCTCCTTACGGAGCTGTGGTGCCTGACAATGGGCCTGTGCTGGAGATGACGCGCGAGGAGTTCGAGGAACTGGTCGCCGAGGCGCTGGACCGGATTCCGCCGGAGTTGACGCGGCTGATGGACAACGTCGCGGTGTTCGTCGAGGACGAACCGCCGGTGGACGACCCCCAGCTGCTCGGGCTGTACGAGGGGACCCCGCTGACGGAGCGCGGGGAGTGGTACGCCGGGGTGCTGCCGGACCGGATCACGATCTACCGGGGGCCGACGCTGCGGATGTGCGAGTCGCGCGAGGAGGTCGTCGAGGAGACCGAGGTGACGGTGGTGCATGAGATCGCGCATCACTTCGGGATCGACGATGCGCGGTTGCATGCGCTCGGGTACGGGTGAGAGTGCCTCTGTGACGCGTGCTGTCCGGCTTGTTCGGGGTGCGTGTCCTCTTGTGGGCGGCGGGAGTTGGGCAGGTTGACTTCTTCGCCCGCCCCTGGAGGTGGCTCCCGTGCGCCCCTTGTACGTACCTGTCCGTCTGGCCGCCACGGTGATGGCCGTCGCCGCTGCCGCCGGCTGTATGAGTGTGGGTGACGACGGGGGTGGCAAGGACGCGAAGCCGTCGCACTCGGCGGGGCAGCGCGGCGGTGAGGAGCCGGACGGTGGGTCGGCGGTGTCGGGCGGCGGGGCCGGGTACGGGGCGCACGCGGGCGACGACAAGCGGGAGAAGGACAAGAAGGGCGAGGGGAAGGGCAAGGACAAGAGCGCCGGGCCGGCGTCTCCCTCCGCCTCGCCGTCCGCCGCGGTGAGTGCCTCCGTGCCCGCGGGGGGCGGGCCGGTGGAGCCGGGGACGAGTGAGAGGCCGGGGCCCACCCGGACGGCCGAGCCGACCCCCACGCGGACACCGGATCCGGAGCCGACGCCGACCGAGCAGCCGACGACCCCGTCGCCGACGCCCACGGTGGCCGAGCCGTCGTCGTCGGCGCACGAGGAGACGGGGCCGCAGCTGGCTCAGCGGGAGCCGGCGCCGGCCGCGGGGGCGCCCGCCTGAGGTGAGGGCGGTGGGGGTGAGGGGGTGGTGGCACGTGACGTTGACTACATGGTTGACGGTCGGTTTGCCTTGGGGGGCCTGGGGTGCGTATGGTGGTAGATCGTTTGATCCCATTTGCCCGGCGCCACTGCAGAGCGCGCCGTGTGGCGCGTTCTCTCCCTTGCCGTGGCTGACCGCATTGAGGCGGTCGTATTGCGAATCACGGAGTTGACGGGCGCGTGCCGACGAGACTCCGGAAGGTTTCGCATACGCATGTCCATTTCCAGTACTGATCACGTCGTCGTGCCCGAGGACGCGGAGAACGCGGCCGTCGAGGACGCTCCCGAGGTGACCTTCGCGGACCTCGGTCTCCCCGAGGGCGTCGTCCGCAAGCTCGCGCAGAACGGCGTGACGGTCCCCTTCCCGATCCAGGCCGCGACCATCCCGGACGCCCTGGCCGGCAAGGACATCCTGGGCCGTGGCCGCACCGGCTCCGGCAAGACCCTGTCGTTCGGTCTGCCGACGCTGGCCCGCCTGTCCGGCGGCCGCACCGAGAAGCACAAGCCGCGCGCCATCATCCTCACCCCGACCCGTGAGCTCGCGATGCAGGTCGCGGACGCGCTCCAGCCCTACGGCGACCAGGTCGGCCTGAAGATGAAGGTCGTCTGCGGCGGTACGTCGATGGGCAACCAGATCTACGCCCTGGAGCGCGGCGTCGACATCCTCGTCGCCACCCCGGGCCGACTGCGCGACCTCATCAACCGCGGCGCCTGCGACCTGGGCAACGTCGAGGTCGCCGTCCTCGACGAGGCCGACCAGATGTCCGACCTGGGCTTCCTGCCCGAGGTCACCGAGCTGCTCGACCAGGTCCCGGCCGGCGGCCAGCGGATGCTGTTCTCCGCCACGATGGAGAACGAGATCAAGACCCTGGTCACGCGCTACCTGAACGACCCGGTCAGCCACGAGGTCGACGCGGCGCAGGGCGCGGTGACGACCATGTCGCACCACATCCTGATCGTGAAGCCCAAGGACAAGGCGCCGGTGACGGCGGCCATCGCGTCCCGCAAGGGGCGGACGATCATCTTCGTGCGGACGCAGCTGGGCGCCGACCGTGTCGCCGAGCAGCTGCGCGACGCCGGTGTGAAGTCGGACGCGCTGCACGGCGGTATGACGCAGGGCGCGCGGACGCGGACGCTGGCCGACTTCAAGGACGGGTACGTGAATGTGCTCGTCGCGACCGATGTCGCCGCGCGCGGTATCCACGTCGACGGCATCGACCTGGTGCTGAACGTGGACCCGGCCGGTGACCACAAGGACTACCTGCACCGGGCGGGTCGTACGGCGCGTGCGGGGCGTACCGGCACGGTCGTCTCCCTCTCCCTGCCGCACCAGCGCCGCCAGATCTTCCGGCTGATGGAGGACGCGGGCGTCGACGCCTCGCGCCACATCATCCAGGGCGGTGCCGCCTTCGACCCGGAGGTCGCCGAGATCACCGGCGCCCGTTCGATGACCGAGGTGCAGGCGGAGTCCGCGGGCAACGCCGCGCAGCAGGCCGAGCGTGAGGTGGCTCAGCTGACCAAGCAGCTGGAGCGGGCGCAGCGGCGTGCCGTGGAGCTGCGCGAGGAGTCCGACCGGCTCGTCGCCCGCGCGGCGCGCGAGCGCGGTGAGGACCCGGAGGCCGCGGTGGCCGAGGCGCAGGCGGCGGTCGAGGCCGTCGAGGTGGCCGTGCCCGAGCAGCCGGTGGCGCAGGACGTCGAGCGGGCCGAGGCTCCGGCGTACGAGCGTCGTGAGCGTCGCGACAACGACCGTGGTGGCTTCCGCCGTGACGAGCGCCGCGATGACCGTCGGGACGACCGGGGCGGGCGTTCCTTCGAGCGTCGGGACAACGACCGCGGTGGGTTCAACCGTGACCGTGGTGACCGTGGGTTCGAGCGTCGGGACAACGACCGTGGCGGCTTCCGTCGCGATGACCGTCGGGACGACCGCGGTGGGCGTTCCTTCGAGCGTCGGGACAACGACCGCGGTGGGTTCAACCGTGACCGTGGTGACCGTGGGTTCGAGCGTCGGGACAACGACCGTGGCGGCTTCCGTCGCGACGACCGTCGGGACGACCGCGGTGGGCGTTCCTTCGACCGTGACCGTGGCGGCCGTTCCTTCGAGCGCCGTGACGACCGGGGTGGGTTCCGTCGGGACGACCGTCCGGCCGGGCGTTCCTTCGAGCGCCGGGACGAGCGTGGCGGGCACCGTGGCAGCGACCGTCCCTTCAACCGCGACCGCCGTGACGACCGTCCGGGCTTCCGCTCCGGCGGGCACGAGCGTCCGTACGGCCGTCGTGACGACCACCGTGGCGGCACCTCCGGCACCTCCGGCACCTCCGGTTCCTTCGGGCGCCGTGATGACAAGCCGCGCTGGAAGCGCAACGGCTGACGTCAGCCGGTAAGGCCGGTAAGGCACTGAGCGCCGGGCCCCCACCTCTCCGGGTGGGGGCCCGGCGCTTTCCCGTGCGCGGGCCCGGTCGGAAACGCTCTCCTCGCCTCTGGGAAAGAGCTGTAAGATCAGCCGACTTATGAGGGGGATGCGACGGCCGGGGGGCCGGGGGCATCTGAGAACAGTGCGCCGCTCCCTCTCCCGTGTTCAGGGGAGGATCGCCTTGGCCCGCCATGTCTTCGTACGTCGTTCGAGAGCGAGACGCGCTGCCGTCGCCGTAGCCGCGTCCGCCGCGCTCGCGGGTGGGCTGAGCCCGCTGCTGCCGGCCGCGTCGGCGGCGGAGGTGCCGCAGGAGACGGTCGTACCGTCGACCCCGCGGACCACCCATCTGGCGGCGACGCTCCATTCCGCCGACACCACGACCGGTGCGAACGGGGCCGGCGCCGAGGGCGTCTTCCACCGGCTGGAGGGCAGCTACCGGCTGCTGTGGACGCGGTACGCCGACGGCAGGTCCTTCGAGGCGCCGATGCCGACCGGCACCGCGAGCATGACGGGCACCGGCACCGATGTGCTCGCCTACCGTGCGTGGGACGGCCGGATCGACTTCTGGAACGCGGCGGACGGCACCACCCGCGCCTTCCAGCTGCCCACGGGCCACACCGTGCTCACGATCTACGGGACCACGGTCGTCACGGCCGCCAACGTCACGAACGCCGACGGCACGGTCACCCGGGTCGTCCACCTCCTGGACGTACGCGAGGACGGGACCGTCGTCGACACGGAGGTCGGCGGGGCGCCGGCGGGCATGACGCTGGGGCAGCCGCGCGGCGCCGACGCCGAGGGCCTGATCTTCAACGCGACGCTGGACGGCGCCGCCCGCATGGTCGCCGTCGACCGCGCCACGGGCCGCGTCCAGAACTGGACCCGGCCGCTGCCCTCCCTCGCCTACGGCTACGTCAAGCTCTCGGCGGACCATGTCGCCGTCTACAGCAGGGCGTTGAACACCAAGGTGCTGGTGATGCCCCGCGCCGACCTGGGGGCCGCCCCGGTGGAGGTGGGCCTCGCCGGGAGCCCCAGCGCCAACTACGTCGACGAACTGGCCGTCGTCGGCGACTGGCTGGTGCACCAGCCCACCGGGAGCGCCCAGATCACGGCCAAGCCGATCGCGGGCGGTGACGAGGTGACCCTGCTCACCTCGTCACGCGGCGAGGTCGCCGCCGTGTCGGACGGCACCGCCGTCTCCATCGGCCGTACCGCCGCCGATGACTGGGGTATTCAGCGCATCCACGCCGACGCGTCGGGCAAGCCGGTCGTCACGCAGGCCAGGGCGCTCCCCAAGCCGCCCGCTCCGATCCAGGGCATCTCCCTGGAACAGGGGCGCCTGGTCGTCACCGACACCGGCGGCAGCACGCAGCGCAACGACTATCTGCGGACCGTCGCCGCCACCGGCGCCCCCGCCTTCGGCGAGCGCTCCTCGTTCACGCCCAGCACCGCCGGGGTGATCGGCACCTGCCCGGTGACCGATGTGGCGTGCTCGCAGGTCTTCGGTACGGCCGACGGGCGGATCGCCTGGATGGAGTACGGCTCGGAGACCAACGTCCTGCGCGTCAACGGCCCCACCGGCGCGGGCCTGTGGGAGCGGGGCGTGCCCGTCGACGGGCGCATCCTCGACGTGTCGGGGCGGTACGTCCTCTACGCGACGCCCGGCACCACATACGCCTACAAGATCGGCGACCATGCGGCGCCGTACGCCACGCGGGGCCCCGCCGCCCTCTCCGGCGACACCCTGTGGACGGCGGGCGCGGCCTCCGGCACGGTCACCGCGTACCACCTGACGACGAAGAAGACCACCGAGACGGTGACGCTCGCCTCCGGCTGTGCGCCGACCGAACTCCAGGCGCTCGGGCGGTACCTGTACTGGACGTGCGGTGACAAGGCCGGGGTCTACGACCGTACGGCGAAGACGTCCGTGGCCGTGCCGACCGGTGAGGCCAAGCTCGGGGACGGGTTCGTCGTCACGCACGACCGGCAGGCCGGGAAGCTGACGCTCACCACGGTCGCCGACGGGACGGCCGTGAGCCGGGTCATCGGGGACCTGCCCGACACCGGGGTCTCGCAGCGGGACGTGCGCTGGACGGTCGACGAGGCCGGCGCGAACGCGGCCTACGTGGACGACCAGGAGCGGGTGCACCTGGTCCCGTCCGGGGTCGCACAGCAGCCGCTCCGCCTGCTGGGTCCCGCGCAGAACACGGCGACCGTCACGGCCCGCACGAGCGACACCGTGCCGGACACCCTCACCACCGTGCTGCTGTCCAAGCCCTCCTCCGGCTGGGACCTGACCGTCCGCAACCGCGCGACCGGCAAGGTCTACACCGACGGTAGGGACGGCACGGCGGCGCGCGGCGAGCTGGCCGTCGGCTGGCACGGCGACGACCCCACGAGGACCGGGGACGCCTTCGTGCCGAACGGTTCCTACGACTGGACCCTGACCGTCACCCCGGCCGACGGCGTCGGCGCCCCGCTCCAGGTGCGCGGCACCGTCCGGCTGGTGAGGGGCGACGCGGTCCGCCGGGACCACGTCGGCACGGCGGGCCTGCCGGACGGCGTCGGTGACCTGCTCACCCTCAACTCCTCGGGCGCGCTGACCTTCCAGCAGGGCACGGGCAAGGGCACGTTCTCCGGGAAGGTCTCGGGGGGCGGCTGGTCGGCGAAGACCGTCGCGGTGCCCTTCGGAGACCTCAACGGCGACCGGTGCAATGACGTGCTGGTGCGGATGAGTGACGGCTCGCTGCGTGGCTACAAGGCCAAGTGCGGCCTGGCGCCGACGCCTTCGGCGTCGTACACGAAGCTCGGCACCGGCTGGAACGCCTACAACGTGCTCACCTCGCCGGGCGACCTGACCGGCGACAAGCGGGCCGACCTGCTGGCGCGCAAGGCGTCGACCGGGGACATCTACCTGTTCGCGGCGAAGAGCGACGGGACGCTGGCGGCGGGGAAGAAGATCCGTTCGGCGTGGAGCGGCTACACGAAGATCGTGGGTGCCGGGGACCTGAACGGCGACGGTCACGGGGATCTCCTGGCCCGCGACAAGGCCGGGACGCTGTGGCGCTACAACGGCCTGGGCAACGGGCTGTTGAAGGACCGGGTGAAGGTGTTCTCCGGCTGGGGCTCGGGATACAACGTCATCGTCGGCACCGGGGACATCACGGGAGACGGCAGGGCGGACCTCGTCTCCCGGGACGGCAGCGGCAACGTGTGGCGCAACAGCGGTGACGGGAAGGGGTCGTTCGGGGCCCGGGTGAAGATCGCGAGTGGGTGGCAGGTCTACAAGGGCATTTTCTAGCGGCACTTTTGGCCAAGCTGTGACGCATGTCACGTCCCCGGTGAGGGAATCGCTGGGGACATGACAGGAATTGCTGGGGGCATGACAGATGGCGGGCTCCGTAGCGTTTCGGCGCGAGCGAGCCCGGAGAGGGCTCATTCCGCCGCCCTCCGCCCCGCTGACGTGGCCGTGACCCCGATACCCGATCGGAGTCTCGGCCGCGTGCGGCTATGCTCGGGGTGGCAACATCGCCTGGGCCCTTAGCTCAATTGGCAGAGCAGTGGACTTTTAATCCATTGGTTGTGGGTTCGAGTCCCACAGGGCCTACCGGTGGCGGGCGGGGGATATGCCCTCTGACCTGCTACGCAGCGCCTGGGTCGGCTTCGGTCGGGTCGGGCGCTGCCTCGTTTTCGAGCCACTGCGTGAGCGATGCCTGAGCGATGCCTGAGCGATGCGTGAGCGGATGTGCGCGCGGCCTGCGGATCGGGTTGCCGCTTGGACGGACGAATCAGCAGCTGCCGGACGCGACCGGGGGATCGGCTTCGCTGCCTTCTCGCCCCCGCTGGGGCGAATCCCGTCGGCCGGCGCATCGCGCAGCACGGGCCGCGACGTCGTCGGCCTCGGGGGCTCCCAGCTCGGTGAAGAGGCGGTGCGCTTCCTGCCAGTGTGTGCGGGCGGCCTCCGGGTCGTCGAGCAGGGCGTGGCAGTGCGCGATCCCGTCGTGGGCGCGTGCCTGCTGGTAGCGGTCGCAGAGCCGGGCGGCGAGCGCGGCGGCCTCCTCGCAGCGTTGCCGCGCCTTGAGCGGGGCGTTGAACTCGCGCAGCGTCGCGCCGAGTTCGACGAGCACGTCGACCTCCGCGAAGCGGTTGCCGGTCTCGCGCATGATCTCCAGGGCATGCAGAAGGTGTTCCAGGGCCTCCGGACGGTTCCCGGCCTCGCGGTGGACCGCGCCCAGGCTGACCAGCACGTTGGCCTCGCTGACGCGGTCGCCGAAAGCACGGGCCAGGGCCAGCACCTGCTTGCCCATGGTCACGGCCTCCTCGGCGGCCGTGTAGGTCTCCGGATAGCGTCCCAGCGGCTCGTACATCACGCCGCGTGGGGCCGCCTCGACGCCGCCCCTGACCAGGGCGAGGGCGACGGCCCCCGCGTCCTCGAAGCACGTGCGGGCCGCGTCGACCTCGCCCAGGTGCCGGTGCACGTGGCCGAGGTTCCCCAGCGCCCACCCCTGGCCGGCCAGATCGCCCGCGCCGCGGAAGGCGGCCAGGGCCTGGCGGAGCGCGTCGGCGGTCTCGGGGTAGCGGCCCAGGCGCCAGCGGGTCGTTCCCAGGCCCGCCAGCGCCCAGCCACGGGTGCCGGGGTCGGAGGACGTGCGAGCGCCGTGGGCGTGCAGCGCCTCGGCCTCGCGGTAGTGGCCGCCGATGCCGAGGTAGCGGGAGAGGATGGCGGACATGTGGCCGCAGTGGTCCGGCCGGTCGTGCGTCTCGGGGTGGCCGGCGGCGTGGACGGCGGTGGCGATCAGGCCGGCCCGTTCGGCGTTGAGCCAGGCGGTCGCCTCTTCCCAGCCGGCCAGTTCCGGGGCGGGCGTGCCGGAGGTACCGGCGGATGGGCGCCGCCGGCGCTCATGCGGAGCGAAGTGGTCCATCGCCAGCGACGCCGCGTACCGGTGGTGGTCGAGCAGCCGGGAGAGCGCGGCCCGCCGGGCGCGGGCCGGGTCCTCGTCATGGGACCGGCTCGCGGCGTAGACGTGCACCAGGTCGTGAAACTCATAACGGCCCAGGTCTGGTTGGCGGAGCAGGCTGGCGCGGAAGAGGGCGTCGAGGCCGTCGCGCGCGGTGGCCAGGTCGTCGCCGGCCAGCGCGGCGGCGGCGTAGGCGTCGACGGTGGGTCCGGGGTGCAGGGCCAGCAGCCGGAACAGACGGCGGTGCGGGGGGTCAAGCTGCTCGTAGGAGAGACGGAGCGCGAGCTCGACGCCGTCGTCAACGGTGAGCCGGGCGCGGTGGTCGTTAAGGCGTTCGAGGTGGTCGGTCAGGGTCCAGCCGCTGCCGCCGCGGCTGATCCGGCCGGCCACCACGCCCAGGGCCAGCGGCAGGTGGCCGACCGAGGCGGCGATCCGCCCGGCCGTTTCGGGGTCGTCGACGGGGCCGTTGCCCATGGCCCGGCGCAGCAGTTCCATCGACTCGGCCGGCGTGAACGCCTCCAGCGGCAGCCGCCGGGCCTCGGGCAGCCCGGTGATGCGGCGGCGGGTGGTGACCAGCGCCGGGCATGCCGGGGCGTCCGGGCCCGGTAGCAGTGGGTGGACCTGCTCGGCCGAGATGGCGTTATCGAGACCGATCAGCGCTCGCCGGCCCGCCAGCCGCGCGCGGAACTCCCGGGCGCGGCCGGGCAGATCGAGCAGGCGGATGCGGTCGGGGGACATGCCGAGCAGCCGCAGGAACCCGTCGAGCACGGCGGCCGGATCGGCTGGGGCCATGCCCGGCGCGTAGCCACGGAGGTCTACCCAGAGAACCGTGTCGACGCGGCGCAGCCGGCGTAGCCGGTGGGCGGCGTGGACGGCGAGCGTGGTCTTGCCCACCCCGGCCATGCCCTCGATGACCGAGACCGCGGGCGCTCGCGCGGCGAGCAGCGTGGCCAGCTCGCCTCGCCGCCCCGTGAACGCCGGGAGGTCGGCGGGCGGCGCGTCGAGGACGGTGACGACCGCCGCCTCGGTCGCGTCGCCGACGACCCGGGCGTGCGCCCGCCGCCATCGCGCGCCCTCGGCGCCCAGCACCTGGGCGATCTCCGCCAACAGGTCCGCGTTCAGCCGGGTCCGGCCGAGCCGGAAGCAACGGTGGACGGTGTCGTAACTCGGCTCCTCGGGAACGCCACGCGCCCGGCGGGCACGCGCTACGCGGCGGTGCACCTCCCGCACCGACAGGCCGGCCCAGGTCCGCAACTCCCCTAGCCGCGCGGCCAGTTCGTCCAGGCTGCGGAGGCCGTCCGGCTCGGGCTGCTGCGGTGGTTCCATCGAGGTCATCCCCGTCCCCTACCCCGGCAGAGCCGGGCCCCGACCCCGCGTGACCGACTTTGACCGGGAAGCGGCAGGACGGCGGCGGCCTGGCCAGAAGATGTCACAGGAACCAACCGGGTCGTCAATGAGCGGAGGTTGTGTCATGTCCTCGGACTATGAACAGGCAGCGCGGGAGGAGTCCGAGCGGAAGCGGCGCGAGCGGGAGAGGACCTGGCAACAGCAGGTGTCCCGCTCAACGAGCTCAACTGACTCGTCCCGCTCGTCCAGCTCGACAAGCTCACCGGACTCGTCGTCCATCTCGTCCAGCTCGTACGACACGTCGAGTTCATCGGACTCGTCCGGCTCGTCCGGCTCGTACGACTCCAGCGGCTACTGACAGAGCCGCAAGGGCGTAGAGGGCTGAGCCCTGGGCCGCGGCCCAGGGCTCACGGCTTCACCGGGCCGAAGCCCCGGCGACCCAGCCGCGGAGCTGGCCACCGCACGAAAGGTCGTCGCCGAACTCGCGCCGACCGGAGCCGGAGACGAGGCCGATCCACCCGAGTCGACCGCCGCCTACCAGGCCATCGTGAACGCCTTCAACCAGCATCCCGACCAGGTGTTCCGAGTCCGTGAACTGCACGAACTCCTCGGCATGCACACCGATGACCCGGCCATGAACGTCACCCGCAGCCGCCTGTGACGCCTCATCCGCCAAGGATTTCTCACTCAACCTGGATGAGGCCGCTACCAGAAGCGGGCATACGCCTCTCGGATCGACACACGTGTCGCCTCGGTAATGCGATGAGACCGCCAAGCTGTCGAGGCTTGTATCGAGAAGAACAGGGGGAGATGTGACCGATCACAGGAATGGGTCGCAGCGCGGCTGCCCTTACGCTTCGGTGCTGGATCCGCTGCTGCGCACAGTCCATGGCAATGATCCGGAGAGCGAGGCCGCGACACTCCACCGGATCGAGCGTTCCTACCAGTTCGCCGAGCGTCGGCACCGCGGCCGGAAGTGCGAGAACGGCGCCCCGTACATCACGCATGCGCTCGCGGTGACCGTGATCCTCGCCGAGCTGGGGCTGGATTCTGCCGCTCTCATGGCCGGACTCCTCCATGGCACCGTCAAGGACACCGAGTACTGCTACGAGCAGCTCCGCCGCGACTTCGGCGACCAGGTCGCCGGGCTCGTCGACGGCCTCACCAAGCTGGACGAGGTCGAGTTCGGCGAGGCGGCGCAGGCCGAGACCGTGCGCAAGATGATCGCCGCCACGACCGAGGACCCGCGCGTCCTGGTCATCAAGCTCGCCGACCGCCTGCACTGCATGCGGACCATGCGCTACCTCAAGTGCGAGAAGCAGGCGCGCGAGGCCCTCGAGATCTACGCGCCGCTCGCCCATCGCATCGGCATGAGCACCATCAAGCGGGAGCTGGAGGACCACGCCTTCGCGATCCTCTGTCCCGAGAAGTACGACGAGATAGTCCGCCTCGTCGCCGAGCGCGTTCCCAAGCGCGATGAGTACCTCGCCCTCGTCACTGACGAGGTGCAGCAGGCGCTGCGCGCGGCCCATATCGAGGCGACGGTCGCCGGTCGCGCGAAGCACTACTACAGCGTTTACGAGAAGATGATCGTTCGGGGCTGGGACTTCGAGGAGATCTACGACCTGGTGGGCATCCGAGTCCTGGTCGACACCGACCGCGACTGCTATGCGGCCCTGGCTACGGTCCACGCCCGCTGGAACACGGTTCCGGGGTGGTTCAAGGACTACATCGCGATGCCCAAGGTCAACATGTACCAGTCGCTGCACACGACGGTCATCGGCCCCGACGGCAAGCCGATCGAAGTTCAGATCCGCACCTTTGACATGCATCGCCGCGCCGAGTACGGCATCGCCGCGCATTGGAAGTACAAGGGGACATCTTGAGGGCATACCCGGCGAAGGCCGCGTCGCCCCGACTTCAAGGACCAAGGGCTGCTGGACACCGCGATGATCGCCATCCGCTTCGACAACCGCGCCCTGGCCCCCCCGCCGAGGCCGACTTCCAGGCCGTGTACGGCTACGACGTCCGAGGCGAGGTCTTCGGCTCGGGCGGCATGTAACCCTGCGGGGATATTTACGTCTACGTTCACACGAACGCCTGTTTTGCGGGTATGGATGAGATTCACCCGATATGGCGGAGATGGCCTGAGTGAGAATTCATCAAGGAGGCCCCTGGTGGGCAAAGTTCGCCATTGTGTATACATGACCTCGTTGATAGCGTCCCCTTGTAATGGTCAAGTAATTGCCTGACCGGTAATTGCCTGACCGGTAATTGCCTGACCAGTAATTGCTGAACGCAAGGGGAATTGACTTCGTGAGTATGCGGAGCGGCTGCGCCGGACGCCAGGAGCGCTGGGACAGTCGCACAGTCGGCAACGCCGGGGCAATCTCGCAGTGCTGCTGACGACATCTGCTTTGTCATGGGGGTCGGCACTGGCGTGGCAGGTTTTGCCAAGGCTCTGGCCAAGGGGGCGTCGATCGCAGGAATCGGCGCTGCCGTCGGGTGCTATGCGTGCACGCTGGCGAAACAGTCCACGCCTGGGACTGCCGCAAGAAGGACAGCGGCGGCGGCGGTGGTGGCACTGATGCCGCCCCCCTCAACACGAGGATAGGCGGGACGACCATCAAGATGAGGGGCGTGAGATACACATGCACAGCAAACCGAGACTGATCGGTCGCTATGACTGGAGCTATGGAGAGCGATTCGCGGTCGCTGTAGCGACGGTCCTACTGAGTCTGCTGTGGCTCACGAAAACCATGGCCCTCTGGGCAGTGGTAGTGGCTTGGGCCGGTGTGGTTGGGGGAGTGCTGGGGATGCTCTACTCCGGATGGCGTTACATTCGCACACGCGGGAATTCGCGCTGAGATTGGGGCTCCTCTGCGTGACCGGGGGCTGTCTCACCCGCCACCGCCACCGCCGCCTCCGCCGTCCACGCCCGGCGGCCGAACGGGAGCGATGGTGCCGACGATCGCGTGGGCAAGGGCGGCGAGCCTGTGGACCGGCGGATCGTCGAGCAGGACCGTGTTGCGGGTGGTGTCGAGGGCGTAGTGCTCGCGCAGGCGCTCTTCCCACTCGGAGCCGAATCCGTGCAGCATCGCGAAGGGCAGCGCCTGCTCGTAGAACGTGAGCGAGGCCTGGTCCGGCGGCAACGGGTCGTCGTGGGCCAGGAGCTCGCGCAGTCGGCCGGCGTAGTCCCTGGCCGCGTCACGCACTCGCCGGCCTTCTCCGGTGAGGAACCAGTCGGTCGACGGCGCGACCCAGGCCAGGCCGGCTCCCACGGCGGCGCCGTAGGCCAGGCCGAGGCCGACCGCCGGGGACAGGGACATCCCGCCCGCTGTCTGGGCCAGTACGAGCGTCCCGGAGAGCCCTGGGTAGCAGCTCAGGGCGCCCAGGACCCGCATGCGGTCCCTGGCCGTGACCGGGCGGGTCCGTGCCCATCCGGCTCGTCGCACTTCCTCGTCGGCCGACCTTCTGACCGGGCGGACCAGATGAGCCCAGGTGGCGACCTGGTGATCGCCCTTGTATTCCGCGGCGAACGACGCTGTCCGGACAGGGGCGCCGTCGGCCCTGCCGGTGAACAGCAGTTGGAGGAGAAGCCGCTCGTCCGGACGGAGGTTCTCCGACCCGGCGTCGGCGACCGGCTGGATTGTGCGGTCGTCGACCAGACGGACAACGCCGCGCGTGGCCAAGTGAAGGATCTGGTGGGCGATGCTTCGGGCGACGGTTTCGGTGGTGTTCGCGCGGCGCAGTGCGAGGAGGCCGTGGCCCAGCACACTGGCCTGGTCGTAGAGGCTGTCCAGGGTGCGCTGGAGCTGCTCCACCGACGCTGTGGGGCCGGCGTTGTTGGCCGTAGGTCGACGGCGGGGCATCAGTGGTCGCCGCCGAGTGCCAGGGCGGTGGCGGCATCGGCGCAGCCCCAGGCCAGGGTGACGCCGGCGCCGCCGTGCCCGTAGTTGTGGACCAGCCGTGTCCCCCCGTCCGGGACGTGCGGGTCGGCTTCCAGCCGGACACCGCCGTTTCGGTGCGGCCGTAGCCCCACCACGTGCCCGATGACCGGGGTGTCGGCGAGTTCCGGCAGCAGGGCGGTGCAGCGGCGCAGGATCGCCCGGGCGGTGTCCGGGCAGGGCGCGGTGTCCCACCGGTCGTTCTCGAAGGTGCCTCCCAGGACGACATCGGTGCTGCGGGGGTGGATGTAGGTGTAGCCGTCCGGGTCGTCCTCGTCCCGCAGGGAGACGTGCAGGCCAGGGTTGCCGACCAGGAGCAGCTGGCCCCTGACCGGCCGCAGCCGCGCATCCCCGCACAGCGCGCGGGCGCCCAGGCCGGTGGCGTTGACGACCACCGGTGCCCACGCGGTCGCCTGGTCCAGGCGGTCGATCCGGCGCAGCACCAGCGTGCCGCCCGCCGCGGTGAACTGCTGGTGCAGCCACGGCAGGTAGCGGGGCATCTCCACGGACGGCACGGTGAACGCCAGACCGCTGGTGTAGGGCGCCCGTATCTCCTCCGCCCTCAGCCGACGTACGTCGGGGACGGCCGCCGTCCACCACTGCACGGCGGGAGGTTCGGCCCGCAGCAGCATCCTCGTCGGGCGCATCACCACCCCGGGGACACCGTCGGCCGCCTGGCGGGCGAGTTCGTCGAAGGTTCGGGTGGCCCAGTCCAGTACCCGCGGTTGGCCCGGCGTACGGGTCGGGTACCAGACGGCCGCCGCGACCGACGACGTGGTCGAGCCCGGTGGCTCGGCCGTGACCAAGGCGACCCGGGCGCCCGCCTGTTGCAACCGCAGCGCGCTGGTGAGCCCGATGACCCCGCCACCGACGACCGTCACATCGAACATCTCGGCACCACCGTCCTGACCTCGTGGAAGACCTCGCGGATGACCTCGCGGATGACCTCGTGGACCTCGCGGATTCGCGTACTGCCCAGTGCACAGCCCGGGCTGACGGGCCGTCCAAGACCAGTCCTGCTCGATGCCATAAGAAGCGCTTATGGAAGCGCTTATAGTCGGTGGATGGACCTGCGACGGCTGCGGTACTTCGCGGTACTGGCGGAGGAGTTGAACTTCACCCGGGCCGCGCACAGGCTGCACATCGCCCAGCCCGCCCTGAGCCAGCAGATCAAGGCGTTGGAACGGGACATCGGTGCCCGGCTGCTCGACCGGACCAGTCGTGGCTGCGCCCTGACCGCCGTGGGGACGGTCGTGGCGCGTGAAGCCGTTGAACTGCTGGCCCACGCGGCCGCGGCGCAGGAGCGGATCCGTGCGGCACGCGACGGGCGGCGGGAGCAACTGCGCCTGGCCTACACCCGCTCCGCCCGTGGCGGTGTCGTCGACGCCCTCGTCGCGCAGTTCCGCGCACGCAACCCGGACATCGACCTCGTCCCGCAGACGGGGTGGACGGCACACAACGTCAGCGAACTGCTCGCCGGCCGACTGGACGCGGCCTTCGTCCGCCCTCCACTGGACACACCGGGCATACAGTGCCGTCTGATCGCCCGGGAAGAACTCCTCCTGGCCGTCCCCGTCGACCACCCGCTCGCCGGCGAACGCCGGATCCCCCGCCACCGCATCGCCACGGAACCGGTGATCCTGTGGCCGCGCGAGAACGGCCCGGGCATGCACGACCGGATCACCCAGCAGCTGTGGCCCCATGGCGGCCCGCGCATCGTCCGTGAGGAACCCGACGACGAGCAGCTTCTCCTCGCGGTGGCCACGGGCGCCGGAATCGCGCCGGTGCCCGAGGGGCGAGCGCGTGCGCTCCGGGTACCCGGGGTGCGCCTACGTCGGCTGAGCGCCCCCGTCCCCACCGTGGACATCGCCCTGGCCTACCACCGACGCACCGCCACTCCCCTGCTGGACCGGCTCCTGGATGTCGTCGAGTCGGTGGCCGGCCAGGCGGGACCGGATGACTCCGGGGACCCGGTGGGCGGCGTTGGGCCGGGGCCGACGCCCACGCCGTGACGGTGCAGGCCATCAACGTGCTGCGCTGATGGGGGGGCAGTGCACGAGAGCCGACGAACGTGCCTGCCGCGCACGTGGAGCCACTGTCCTGGGCGGCCCACCAACTGGCGACCGGCGCAGGACTGAACCAACTCGCCCGGGTCTCCGCGCAGTTCGAACGGTGCGCAGATCGCGGTTCCGGAGTGGACCATGCTGACCAGCCGTGTCCTGATCCATCAGATACGCCCGCGCCGGTCACCTGCGCCAAGGCCGCCGCGGCTGACCTTCTCAGGCCCTGCCGCCGGTGTCGATGAGGATCTGCGCGGCCTGCGTGACGTTGTCCGCGCGGACCGCTTCGGTCATGGCGGCGCGCGCCGCCTCGGGCGTCGCGTGCGGCGGGACCACGAGGAAGGAAAAGAGATCCTGCTCGCCCAGGGTGATGAGGACGGTGTCGTCGCCGACCGGAGAGGAATCGATGTGGACGACACGGCCCTCGACGGTCATCCGCGTCGGCAGCGCTTCCCAGGCGTCGGCGTCCAGGCCGACGCGGGTGATGGGCCCGAGATACTCGGTGAGCGCGGTGATCAGAGCGGGAAGCTCGGCGGCGATGTCACGGGAGCGCGGCCACCACGCCCCGTCGAGCACTCCCTGGCGGTCGTGTGTCGTCTCCAGCCGTACGACGGCCGTCCCGGGCTTCACCGCCTGGTGGACAGCGTCCGGCAGGAGCCTGGTCACCTGCGGGGAGTGGGAGTCCGGCATCGGTCTCGCCTGCCTGCCTGGAACGAGGGAACGGCGTGGCTTCCTGGTTTCACGGTACTCCCCGGCCTGCGGTGGCCGGGAAGCCCGCGGGACATCCGCCAGGGCTGTGGGACGCACCGCGGTAGGGTGGGAGAACCGTCCCGTCCTCTTCTGGTCCATCGAACTCCGAGGTCGCCATGCAGCCCATGGAAGCACCCTCGGACGGGTACGCCGAGGTCCGTATCGTCGCCTCCTCGCCCGAGGCCGCCCGCCGGGTCGCGGAGGCTCTCCGCCACTGCTTCGCCGCCACCGAGCAGCGCAGCTACCCCGCGGGCGCCGACGGGGGAACGCGCCTCGACCTCACCGTGGACACCGCCCGCCCGGCAGAACCGGCACGGTCGTGGCTGGAGACCAGCCGGTCCGCGGAGAACGCCCGCCGCCGGAAGTGAGCCAGGGCCCGGAACGGCCCGCCCGACCCCTTCGCGGAGTAGCGTGAAGGCATCGGGAGCACTTCGCACACCGGCTCCGACGCCGGTGCCGTTCCCGATGAGCGACGACGCCGGACGACTGTGCCCGCGCAGGGTCCGGAGAACGGGTCCTGCCTGATGTCCGCGACCATCCCTCCTCCTCCGCTGCGGGCCGTTCCCTTCAGGGCCCCGCCCGCGCGCCTCGCGCTGAAACCCGAGAGCCCTTCCGGCGGGCCGGCCGAGCTGGACGGCGCCTGGTGGCCTCGGTCGGATGACCTGCTGGGCGAGCTCTCCGCGTTGGCCGACGTGCTGGATCCGCTGTGGGGACGGATCACCCGGATGGCCGTCAACCCCCGGCACTGGCCCATCCTCCCGCCAGGATCTTCGTCAACGGCCATGTGGTGCGGGTCGGTTGGTTCACGGCGGATCTGGACCCGCACGCGATCCTTCTGCTCTCCTTCACCGCGGGACCCTGGAACCTCCTGGTGATCCCCCCGGAGACCGACGCCGCCTCGGCCGCCCGGCTGATGGCCGCCGCGAGTGCGGGCACCGGCCCGCCGATGACCGCGACCGCGCTCATGACGGCGGAACGGGCCCGCTGCGCAAGCCCGCGACAGGAGAGGACCGGAGAGGACGGGCGCGGCGGTGCCTTCTGGGCACACGGCCAGAACCAGCAGCGCGCCGCGGGGATGTGATCGCCGTGGTCACCGCAGCGGGGCGGAGCCCGACGCTGCGCCCGTCGTGGCGGGGATCGGACCGAGCGACGGTGGCATGCTGTGGAAGGAATGTGTTCTGGTGGACTCATCAGAACGCGAGGACCGGACACGAGACCGGAACAGAGGACCCCGGAACAGAGGACCGGAACATGAGGACCGGAACACGAGAGCGCGCCCTTGAGCCGGTCCGGGTTTCCGGCACAGGAAGGGTCCTCGTCTCCTTCACCGTACTCCCGCCTGTGTAACCGCCGCGTCCGCCCGCAAGCGGCATCGCGCTGACACAGGCTGGCGCCGGACGTCGACCGGTGGCACCGCTCAGGGTCGTGCCGCTGCGGACACCCGGCCCGACGCACAGGAAAGCGGTACTCGATGATGTACGACCAGACGCGCGCTCAACAGCCCGCGGACCAGCCCCGCGACGTCACGGGACGCCATGCCCCCGGGCCGGCACAGCTGATCCCGTCGGACGCGCGGAACGAGATCGTCCGGCGCCTCGGACGGGCCGTCAACACGTTCCCCGACGCTCCGCGTGAGTCATTGCAGGAAGCCGAGGGTGCCTTCGACGAGGCCACCGCCCAGCTCATGGCCGTCCTCGCCGAACAGCGGCGGACCCTCCGCGCGGGCTGGCAGGACCAGGACCCCGAAACGCAGGCGGCCGAACTCCACCTGGCGCTGAGGCAGTACCGGGAGATCACCCGACGCCTGCTCCGCCTGTGAACGACGACGTCGACAGGCGCGTCCACGAGCTCGGACTTCGGGGACCGCGCGAGCCCGATGTCCCCCCGCAGGAATGTCACAGGCCAGCCCGATAAGTCCCCCCTGACGCATGGCGAGTTTGCGTCACACCGCGATCTCGTCGCCCTGAACTATCAACAGAAAACGGTCCCTTGAGGGAAGCTGGGCGATCATCCGGGATCACATTCCGGACCGCGGCGGTCGAAGGTGCTCGATCCGGCCGCCGACCTTCATTCCTTCAGCACCAGGGATCACCATGCCCCCCACCCCCCACCCGGCCCCGATACCGGGCGGCGCGCGACGCGCCGCCCGGATCGCCGTGGCCGCAGGCCTCGTCGCCGCGCTCTCCGCGGCCGGGCCCATACCCCTCGCCCTCGCCGCGGACGGCTCGACCGCCACCGCGGCCGATCCCGGCGTCAAGTCCGCTCACGACAAGCTCGGTTCGGACGACGCCGACCTCCTCGCGGAGGCCAAGGCACAGCGCGACAAGACCGTCACGATGATGATCGCCACGGCGCCGGGGCAGACCGAGAAGGTCGCCCAGGAGCTGGACGCGATCAAGGGCGGCTCGGTCGGCCGTACGTACGACAAGCTCGGATACGTACGGGCCACCGTGCCGACCGGCAAGGCCGACTCGGCCATCGCCTCCGCCACGAGGCTCTCCTCCGTGCACGCCATCGACCTGCGGGACGAGATACCCCTGGAGGAGCCGAGCCTCGACAGCGGCGGCAAGTCGAGCGCCTCCGCGGCCACTTACCCCGGCCCCGGCAAGGACACCCCCGCGAAGAACCCGTACAACCCGTCCTTCGAGACGGGCGCCGTCGACTTCGTGAAGAAGAACCCGAAGGCGGACGGCCGCGGTGTGACCATCGGCGTCCTCGACACCGGCGTCGACCTCGCGAGCCCCGCGCTACAGAAGACGACGACCGGTGAGCGCAAGATCGTCGACTGGGTGACCGCCACCGACCCGATCGTCGACGGCGACGGCACCTGGCGCCCGATGACCACGTCCGTCACCGGGCCCACCTTCACCTACGGCGACAAGACCTGGAAGGCCCCCGCGGGCTCGTACGGGATCAGCACCTTCAGCGAGGCCGTCACCAACCAGGGCGAGGTCAAGGACGGCGACGCCGACGGTGACGTCAACCGCGACGGCGACAAGACCGACGACTGGGGCGTGCTCTACGACCCCGCCGCCGGCACGGTCACCGTCGACGTCAACGACAACGGCGACTTCACCGACGACACCCCGATGAAGCCGTACAAGGAGGGTCACCAGGTCGGCCGCTTCGGCACCGACAACCCGGCGACCGACATCCCCGAGACGCAGGACTTCGTCGTCGAGATCCGCAAGGGCGTCCCGATGGACCCGCTGGGCGGCGACTGGGTCGGCAAGAAGTCCGACTTCGTCAACATAGGCCTCACCGCAGGCTCCCACGGCACCCATGTGGCCGGCATCACCGCCGCCAACGGCATGCTCGGCAGCAAGCACATGAACGGCGCCGCCCCCGGCGCGAAGATCGTGTCGTCCCGAGCCTGCATCTTCGGCCCCGGCTGCACCAACGTCGCGATGACCGAGGGCATGATCGACCTCGTCGCCAACCGCGGCGTCGACGTCGTCAACATGTCCATCGGCGGCCTGCCCCCGCTGAACGACGGCAACAACGCCCGCGCCGAGCTCTACACGCGCCTCATCGACACCTACGGCGTCCAGCTCGTCATCTCCGGCGGCAACTCCGGCCCCGGCGCCAACACCATCGGCGACCCCGGCCTCGCCGACAAGGTCCTCTCGGTCGGCGCCGGCGTCTCCAAGGAGACGTACGCCGCCAACTACGGCAGCGGCGTGGCGAACGAGTACCAGCTGTTCAACTTCTCCTCGCGCGGCCCGCGTGAGGACGGCGGCTTCACCCCGACCGTCGTCGCCCCCGGCTCCGCGGTCAGCCCGATCCCGGCCTGGATGCCCGGCGCGCCGATCGCCGAGGCGGGCTGGAAGCTCCCGGCCGGCTACGCCATGTACAACGGCACCTCGATGGCGTCCCCGCAGGCCGCGGGCTCGTCCGCGCTGCTCCTGTCCGCCGCCAAGCAGCGGGGCATCAAGCTGACGCCCGAGAAGCTGCGTACCGCGCTGACCTCGACGGCCCGGCACATCGAGGGACTTCAGGCCTACGAGGAGGGCGCCGGCCTCATCGACGTCGGCGATGCCTGGAAGGCGATCAAGGCGGGCGCCACCGCCCATGACTACGCCGTCAAGGCCCCGGTCGACACCGCGCTCGACCAGGCGCTGAAGACGCCGGGCTTCGGCACGGGCGTCTACGACCGCGAGGGCGGCCTCAAGGCCGGGGAGAAGAAGACGTACGACGTCACCATCACCCGTACGTCCGGGCCCGCCGGCTCGCTCGCGCACACCCTGCGCCTGGCGAACAACAAGGCCCGCACCTTCTCGATCCTCGGCCCGAAGGTCGTCGACCTGCCGCTGAACAAGCCGGTCACCGTCAAGGTGCAGGCCGCGCCCAAGCACGCGGGCATCAAGAGCGCGATCCTGGTGGCCGACGACCCGAGGACGGCGGGCGTCGACAAGCAGATCCTCAACACCGTCGTGGTCTCCACGCCGGTGAAGCACACCTTCACCGCCTCCGGTTCGGTGGAGCGCAACAACTTCAAGTCGTACTTCGTCACCGTCCCCCAGGGCGCGAAGTCGCTCCAGGTCACGCTCGGCGGGCTGAAGGAGGGCAAGACGGTGTTCAGCGCCATCAGCCCGTACGGCACCCAGGCCGCCGACGACGACGTGAAGACGACGGACATCGCCCGGTACGCGGACCCGGAGCCCGGCGTCTGGGAGATCGAGGTCGACGCGCGCCGTACGTCGACGCTGCTGGACAACCCGTACAAGCTGAACGCCACCGTGTACGGCGCGTCCTTCGACCCGGCGTCCGTGACCGTGCCGGAGGCCAAGGTCGGCACGCCGTTCCCCGCCTCCTGGACGGTGACGAACAAGATGGAGGCCGTTGAGGGCAACCTCAAGGGCGGCGCCCTCGGCTCCTCGAAGACGGCGCGGCCGACCATCGCCGAGGGCCAGACGCAGACCAGCACCGTCGAGGTGCCCGAGGGCACGACCTCGCTGGACGTCTCCATCGGCAAGGTCTCCGACGCGGGCGCCGACCTCGACCTGTCGGTGTACGACGCGGCGGGCAAGCTCGTCGGCCAGTCCGCCGACGGCGACTCCGACGAGTCCGTCTCCATCGCGAACCCGGCCGCAGGCACCTACACCGTCGAGGTGGTCGGCTTCGAGGCGCCTTCCGGCTCCACCGCCTACGACTACCGGGACGCCTTCTTCTCCTCCGCGCTCGGCTCGGTCAAGGTCGACGAGTCGTCGCCGGTGAAGCTCGGCACGGGCGACTCGGCGAAGGTGGCGGCCGACGTCACGGTCGCGCGGGCGGTGCCCGAGGGCCGGCAGCTCTTCGGCGAGGTGCGGCTGGTGAACACGCGCGGGACGACCGCGGGTGTGGGCGGCGTGACGATCGAGAAGGTCACGCCGTAGTCGTCGTACGGCCCGGTTGAACGGCAGTTGTACGACTGAGGGGCGGGTGTCCGATGCCGGACGCCCGCCCCTTTCGCCTTGCCGTCAGCCCGCGTTGAGCCCCGCGAGCTCGCCGAGCGGCAGGGTGTGCTGGGTCTGCACGACCTTCGCGCGCAGGTAGCGGACATTGTCCGGGGTGGCGAAGACGCCGGTGGGGACGCGGTCCTGGACCTGGATGCCGAGGGCGCGCAACTGGTCGGCCTTGTCGGGGTTGTTGGAGAGCAGGTCCAGTTCGCCGATGCCGAGGGCGGTGAGCATCTGGGCGGCCGCCGTGTAGTCGCGGGCGTCCTCCGGGAGGCCGAGGGCGGCGTTGGCGGCGTAGGTGTCGAGGCCCTGGTCCTGGAGGGCGTACGCGTCCAGCTTGTTGTAGAGCCCGATGCCGCGGCCCTCCTGACGCAGGTACAGCAGCACGCCGCCGCGCTCGGCGATGCGCTCGACGGCCTCGCGCAACTGGGGGCCGCAGTCGCAGCGGGCCGAGCCGAAGACATCGCCGGTGAGGCACTCGGAGTGCAGGCGGACCAGCGGGGTGGAGCCGGGGGCCGGATCGCCGAGGACGACGGCCACGTGCTCCTGGCCGTCGGTCAGGCCGTGGAAGGTGACCAGTTCGGCGTCGGCGCGGTAGCCGTCCTGGAAGCGCAGCGGGACCCGGACGCGGGCGCGCTGGGTGGCGGCGGCGGTGAAGTCGGGCATGCGGGTTCTCCGGGTTCCGTACAGGGCTGTCTGCTTCAGATTTGAAGCAGCTCCTCGGATCAGGACCCTACCCCATGCTTTAAATTTGAAGCAACAAGTTTGTCGCCGAGGTCACGAACAGGACTTGGGCGACCGCCGCCGCCACGGCACGTCATCCGCCGTACCGTGCGCACCCTCACCCTTGAACCCCTCGCCGACCGCCGTGAAGATCTCCTCCAGCTGCCCGACCTGCTCCGGGGTCAGCCGGTCGAAGAGCAATGACCGTACGGTTTCGACGTGCCCCGGGGCCGCGCGCTCCAGGACCCGCATCCCCTCGTCGGTGAGGGCCGCCACGCTGCCCCGTTTGTCCCAGCGGCAGTCCTCGCGCCGTACCAGGCCGTCCTTCTCCAGGCGCGTCACGGCGTACGTCAGCCGACTGCGGGTGATCTTCAGCCGTTCCGCGAGATCGGTCATCCTCAGGCGGCGTTCCGGGGACTCGGACAGGGTGGAGAGGATGGAGTAGTACATGTGCGGCATGCCGGCCTCCTGCTGGAGCTGCCGGTCCAGCGCGTCCTCGACCAGGAGGGCGGCGCCGATGTACGCGCGCCAGGCGCGTTGCTCCTCGGGGGTGAGCCAGCGAGTCGTCATACGGCCAGTGTAGTTTTGTTTCAAACTTGAACCAAGCCCTGTCTCGTTCCGACCCCACTCCGGCCCCGAAAGGGAGCGCGTCGATGCCGTCGTACCCCTACGTCCTGCTGTCCGCCGCGGTCTCCCTGGACGGCTACCTCGATGACACCACCCCCGACCGTCTGCTTCTCTCCAGCCCGGCCGACTTCGACCGCGTCGACGAGGTACGCGCGTCCGTCGACGCCATCCTGATCGGCGCCGGCACGATCCGGGCCGACAACCCCCGGCTGCTGGTGAACTCGGCCGAGCGGCGGGCCGCGCGCAAGGCGGAAGGCAAACCGGAGTACCCGCTGAAGGTGACCGTCAGCGCGTCCGGCGAGCTGGATCCGACGGCGAGCTTCTGGCACACCGGCGGCGAGAAGATCGTCTATACGACGGAGAAGGGCGCGGAGCGGCTGCGCCGGGCGCCGGTCGCGGCGGACGTGGTCGCGCTGGGCGCCGACCTGGACTGGCGGGGCCTGCTGCGCCACCTGCGCGAGGCGCGCGGGGTCGAGCGGCTGATGGTGGAGGGCGGCGGCACGATCCACACGCAGCTGCTCCAGCAGGGCCTGGCCGACGAGGTGCAGCTGGTGCTGGCGCCGCTGTTCGTGGGGGATCCGAAGGCGCCGCGGCTGTTCGGCCCGGGCGGGTACCAGGGCGGACGCCTGCGTCTGCTGGAGACGCGACAGATCGAGGACGTCGTCCTGATGCGCTACGAGCCGACCGCGCCCGGCGCCGGCGTGCTGCCCTCCGCCGCGGACCGGAAATGGCTGGCGCTGGCATGCGAGCTGGCGGCCGAGTGCCCGCCGTCGGGTACGGCCTTCAGCGTCGGGGCGGTCGTGGTGGCGGCCGACGGGACCGAGCTGGCGCGGGGCCACTCCCGCGAGGGCGGCGATCCCGTGGTGCACGCCGAGGAGGCGGCGCTGGCGAAGATCGCGCCCGGGGATCCGCGTGTGACGTCCGCCACGGTCTACACGAGCCTGGAGCCGTGCACGCGCCGGGCGTCCCGTCCGGTGCCGTGCGCCCGGTTGATCCTCGACGCGGGGGTGCGCCGGGTGGTGACGGCCTGGCGGGAGCCGGACACGTTCGTGACGGGCGCCGACGGGAGCGGGCTGCTGGCGGGCGAAGGGGTGGACGTGGTCGTCCTGCCCGAGTACGAGGGCCGGGCCAAGGCCCCGAACAGCCACCTTCTGCCGTGACGCCGGGGCCCTGAACAAACCTCGAAAACCGCCGCTCGCGGCGGCCCCGGGAAACGCTGGTGCTTTGCGTCCCGCGGATGGCGTACTATTGAGTCATCGCCGCGGGGTGGAGCAGCTCGGTAGCTCGCTGGGCTCATAACCCAGAGGTCGCAGGTTCAAATCCTGTCCCCGCTACTGAAGACTCAGGGCCGGAACTGAAAAGTTCCGGCCCTGAGTGTTTTCCACCGCGGCTTTCCCGCCCGATACCCCCGCTGGTCCGGTCGGCTCCCACCACTCGCTCGCCGCCCACGCGTCGGCAACCCTGGTGAGGTGGAGGAACGGCGGATCTCGTACGCACGCCGGTTCGTCCGGCTGCTGCCTGCCCTGCTGATCGCGGCCGGATGCGGCTACGACTACGTCACGCCCACGGATTTCACCGGCGCCCCCTTCTTCACCGCGGCGCCCCTGGTCGCCGCCCCGCTCTACTCGCAGCGCGGCACGGTGCTCACCAGTGCCGTGGCGGTCGGCGCGCTGCTCGTGCTCCGCGCCGGTCTGGGCGGCCTCTCCCGGGCCGAGGTGATCACCGAGCTGGTCACGGTGGTCACCGTCTCGGTCCTCGCCGTCCTCGTCAACCTCCTCGTCCGCCGCAGCGACGCCCGCCTCGCCTCCGCCCGAGCCATCGCCGAGGCCGCCCAGCGCGCCGTACTGCCCGAACCCCCCGGGCGGATCGGTGGGTTCCAGATCGCGGCGCGGTACGAGGCGGCGCAGGAGGGGGCCTTCATCGGCGGTGACCTGTACGCGGTGCAGGACAGTGCGCACGGTGTGCGGCTCGTGGTGGGGGACGTGCGCGGCAAGGGGATGGGGGCGGTCGGGATCGTCGCCGTCGTCATCGGGGCGTTCCGGGAGGCCGCCGAGCAGGAGACCACGCTGGAGGCGGTGGCGCAGCGCCTGGAGCGGGCCCTCGCAAGGGAGCGCGCGGGACGCGAGGGGGTGGAGTCCGCCGAGGGGTTCACCACCGCCGTCCTCGCCGAACTCCCGCACGGCGACGGGATCGTGCGTCTGGTCAACCGGGGGCATCCCCCGCCGCTGCTGCTCTACGCCGACGGCACCGTATGCGCGCTGTCCGCCCCCGAGCCTGCGCTGCCGCTCGGCATGCGGGAGCTGGGTGCCTGGCCGGACCGGGCCCAGGAGACCGGCTTCCCGAGCGGAGCGACGCTGCTCGTGTACACCGACGGCCTGTCCGAGGCCCGGGACGAGCGCGACCGGTTCTACGACCCCGAGGCGGGACTCGCGGGGCGGGCCAACGCCCGGCGCGAGCCGGCCGCGCTGCTCGGCGCGCTCGCGGCGGAGGTGCGCCGGCACTCCGGGGGAGGGATGGCGGACGACATGGCCCTCATCGCCGTACGGCGACCCTGATGGAGATCTTGTGGAGCGGCCATGGAGGCAGCACCCTTGATCGTTGTCACCAACGGTGATCGGGCGACCCCCCTCCGCATAACAACTGACATACCGTCATTACCTGTGTGACTCCCGAGTGCTGGCCAACTCGCCCGAATTAGGCCGCTCATGACCCGTAAGTCCAGGCGAAAATCGTTAATGATCAAGCGGAACAGCTTGGAATCCGCACCCCGCGTCTATTAACGTTCGATAACGCAGCGCGGTCGTCCCAGCCGTCACAAGAGGCGGCTCCGTGCGCACGCGCCGAATCCCGCAAGGGAACCGGGGAACCACCACCTTGGGGTGAATCGCACGGATACCGCCGGGAACCCACGGCCGGTATACGCGCGTAGGAGACCTTCCTGCTCCGAACCCGTCAGCTAACCCGGTAGGCGAGAAGGAAGGAAAGGAGCACGCCCACGTGGCGTCCAACCGCCCTGCCCCGCAAGCCCCGTTCGTGCCGAGCCGGCGCACCACCGAGACCTTCGGCTACGACCGCCATCGCACCGACGAGGGCCCGTTCGAGGAGTGGAACCCCACCGCGGAGTCCATTCGTCCGGTACGCGGCAGGCATCGCGTCTCCAAGCAGCGCGGCGGGGGACTCGCCCGCAGCTCCACGGTGCTCGGCGTCGGTGTCATAGCCGCCGTCGGCGCGGGCGGCATGGCCAGCGCCAACAGCGGCAAGCCGCCGGTGGCCATCACCATCCCGGACCTGCCCCTCATCTCCGACGACGACGCCGCGCCCGCCGAGGACGCCGGTACCGCTCTCAGCACCATGGGTGCGGCGGCCGACGAGACCCAGCAGGACACCACCGACGCCGGCGAGGCGCTGCGCAGCCGGATCATGGCGCAGGCCGAGCAGCAGCAGGACCAGATCGAGAGCAAGGCCGCCGCGGCTGCTGTCGCCGCCGCCGAGAAGGAGGCCGCCGCCGCGGCCGCCAAGGCGGAGAAGGAGGCCGAGGCCAAGGCCGCCGCCGCCAAGGCCAAGGCCGAGGAGGAGGCCCGCAAGAAGGCCGAGGCCGAGCGCCTCGCCGAGCTGGCCAAGCAGTACACGCTGCCGACCTCGTCGTACACGATCACCTCGACCTTCGGTCAGGCCGGCGCCTACTGGTCCTCCGGCTACCACACCGGCCTCGACTTCGCCGCTCCCACGGGCACGCTGATCAAGGCCGTGCACAGCGGCACGATCACGTTCGCCGGCTGGGACGGGTCGTACGGCTACAAGACGGAGCTCACCCTCGACGACGGCACCGAGATCTGGTTCGCCCACCAGTCCTCGATCAGCGTGAGCGTCGGCCAGAAGGTCAACACGGGCGACGTCATCGGCCGCGTGGGCGCCACGGGCAACGTGACCGGCGCCCACCTGCACCTCGAGGTCCACCCCGACGGCAGCGCGAACGGCATCGACCCGCTGGCGTGGCTGCGCGGCAAGGGGCTCACGCCCTGAGCCCCTGAGGTCTCCCCGGCGGTTCCTGATCCCCGGTGGTCCTGACGACAACCCCCCGACGTCAGGGCTGCCGGTTCCCGGAGCGCCGGGCTCCACTTGTTTACGGGAACTTTGCGGCGGGCCAGGAAGATCGGCCTCCGGCAAGGACGTTGATTCCGAGCATGACTGCACCCCTTCGCAAGCTCGGCTCCTCCGACCTGGAGGTCTTCCCGCTCTCCCTCGGCGGCAACGTCTTCGGCTGGACGGCCGACGAGTCCCAGTCCTTCGCCGTCCTGGACGCCTACACGGCCGCGGGCGGCAACTTCATCGACACGGCCGACTCGTACTCGGCGTGGGTCGAGGGAAACGCGGGCGGCGAGTCCGAGACCGTCATCGGCAACTGGCTGAAGGCGCGCGGCAACCGGGACGACGTCGTCATCGCCACCAAGGTCAGCCAGCACCCGGACTTCCAGGGCCTGACCGCGGCCAACATCAAGGCTGCCGCGGACGCCTCGCTCCGCCGACTCGGCACCGACCACATCGACCTCTACTACACCCACTTCGACAAGCCGGAAGTGCCGGTCGAGGAGATCATCGGCGCGCTGGACGACCTGGTGAAGGCCGGCAAGGTACGGCACATCGCCGCGTCCAACATCTCGGCGCGGCGCCTGGAGGCCTCCCTGGCCTTCTCCGACCGCGAGGGCCTCGCCCGGTACGTCGCCCTCCAGCCCCACTACAACCTGGTCTCCCGCGACACCTACGAGGGCGAACTCCAGAACCTCGCCGAGCGCGAGGGTCTGGCGGCGGTCCCGTACTTCGCCCTGGCGTCCGGCTTCCTCACGGGCAAGTACCGCGCCGGCGCGACGGTGGAGAGCCCACGCGCCGAGGGCGCCGCCAAGCACGCGGCATCGGAGCGCGGCCAGAGGGTCCTCACCGCCCTGGACGACATCGCCGCCGCCCACGAGGCACCGGTGGCGACGGTAGCCCTGTCCTGGCTGGCAGCCCAGCCGACGGTCACGGCCCCGATCGCCTCGGCCCGGACGGTGGAGCAGCTGCCGGCCCTGATCGGGGTGGACGAGCTGAGGCTGACGGAGGAGGAGGTGGGGAGGCTCACGGAGGCGTCGGCTTGAGGCATTCTCAGCGGGTCCGGCGTTTGATTTTCAGCCCGTCCGGCGTTTGAGGACGAGGCCCTTCGGGCCGAAGCGGGGGTCCAGGGGGCGGCAGCCCCCTGGCGGGGTGGAAGGGGCGGAGCCCCTGCAAGGGATGGGACGGGTAGGGGCGGCGGGGGCGAGGAAAACCGCGCTGAACCCCGCTCACGTCCGATACGGGTTGTACCCGGGGTACGGCGCCGCCGCTCCATACGCCTGCCAGTACCCCGCCCCCGCATACCCATACGCAGCCCACACCTGCACAGCCACCCCCTCCAACGCAGCCCGCTCCAACGCCGGCCGAGCCACCTCGCGCCGCAACCACAACTCCTGCAACAACTCCCGCTCACGCACCACGAAGTCACCCCCAACCCGCCCCCGCCGCCCCCGACGCCGCAGAAACGCCAACGACGTCGCGTACCCCTCGTACTCCGCCACCGCCCGCGCGGCCCCCCGTCCACCGAGCCGCCGCGCATACTGCCGAGCCACCCGCCGAGCCCGCATCGAACCGAGCGCGAACGGCTCCCCCGGCGCCAGCCACCCGGCGGCGACATAAGCGGGCAGCTCCTCCCGCACGGTTCGCAGCTCCCGCTGCCGCGTCCAGATCACCAGCCACGTCAGCAGCCCGAAGGCGGGCACCATGAAGGCCGCGTACACCGCGAAGAACCCGAACTCGCCGAAGGCCGACGAGCCGTTCCACAGGGCGTGCATGCCCATGGCGAGCAACAGCCCGAAGAGAGGGAGGAGAACGCGCCGCACATGCTGCCGCTCGCCCGACAGCGCGGCGATGCCGAAGCCGATGCCGGTCAGGACGGTGAAGAGGGGGTGCGCGAACGGCGACATGATGACGCGGACGAAGAAGGTCGCCGCGGTCACGGAGGCGATGCCGCTGTCGCCGGAGAGCTGGTCGGTACCGAAGGCGGTACCGAGGTAGAGGATGTTCTCGGTGAAGGCGAACCCGGTGGCGGTGACGCCGGCTATCACCACGCCGTCGACGATCCCGGTGAAGTCCCGTCGCCGGAAGAGGAACACGAGCAGTACGGCCGCGGCCTTCGCCATCTCCTCCACGACGGGCGCTATGACGGTCGCGCCCAGGGTGTCCGCATGGGACGGGTCGGCGGTCGCGGTGGCTATCCATCTCGTCGCGAAGCTGTTGGCGACGATCGCTATCAGCGCCGCCGCGCAGGCACCCCAGGCGAAGGAGAACAGCAGATTGCGCCAGGGCCCCGGCTCGACCCGGTCCAGCCACCGGAACGAGGCGACGAGCAGCGGCACGGGCAGTACGGCGAGCCCGAGCCCGACCAGGAACCCTTCGGTGCCGGTCTGCTCACGTACCAGGGCGAGGATGACCAGCCCGGAGAGCGCGAGCAGCGTGCTGAGCGCGCCGTAACGCACCCACCGCTTGTGCCACCAGTGCGCGTGCCGCGGTGCGCCGCCGGTGGGACCGGTGGGCCCGGTGGGGTGCGTCGGGTACGGGGGACAGGTGGCCACGGCATTGACCCTAACGAGGCAGGGGCGCCGTCGGCAGCAGCGCGAGGGGCTCGGGCGCCGGTGGGGGGGTTGCTTGCTGCTGCTACCGCTGTACGCGGCGGAAGAGCAGGTCGTTCACCACATGACCCTTGTCCAGTCCCTGCCCCTCGAAACGGGTCAGCGGCCGGAACTGCGGACGGGGCGCGAAACCGCCGTCGCCCTGGGTGTTCTCGAAGTCGGGGTGCGCGGTCAGCACTTCGAGCATCTGTTCGGCGTACGGCTCCCAGTCGGTGGCACAGTGCACGACGGCACCGGGCTTCAGCCGGGTCGCCGCGAGGCTGAGGAACTCGGGCTGGATGAGCCGCCGCTTGTGGTGCCGCTTCTTGGGCCAAGGGTCCGGGAAGTAGACGCGCAGTCCGTCGAGCGAGTCCGGCGCGAGCATCTCGCGGAGCAGGATGATCGCGTCGCCGTTGCCGACCCGGACGTTGGACAGCCCGTTCTGATCGGCGAGATTGAGCAGATTGCCCTGCCCCGGGGTGTGCACGTCGACGGCGAGGATGTTGGTGCCGGTGTCACCGGCGGCCATCTGCGCGGTCGCCTCGCCCATCCCGAAGCCGATCTCCAGCACCACGGGGTTGTCGTTCCCGAACAGCTCGGGGAGGTCGACGACCCGCTGCCCGTCGATGTCGAGCCCCCACTTGGGCCACAGCCGCTGCAACGCGTCCGCCTGCCCCGCGGTCACCCGACTCCGCCGCGGCTGAAAACTCCGAATCCGCCGCTCGAAGTGCGACCCGGCCGGATCGGCCTTGGGCCCGTCGGGAAACCGCGGCTCCCCCTTGGCCCGGGTGCGCCGTACGGAAACACCGGGGTGATGGCCGGCATCCCCGGCGTGCTCGGGCTGGGGGGCTTCGGAGGCGTTGAGGGAGTCAGACACAGTGAAACCGATTTTACGGCGCCCTCGCATCGATCCACGCGCAGGCTTTTCGTCGGCCCGGGCCGGGCATCTCCAGCCCGTCCGGCGTTTGAGGACGAGGCCGCCACCGTCCCTGGCCCCCGCCCACCCGCAGGGTCTTCGCCGGCCCAGGCACTCTCAGCCCGTCCGGCGTTTGAGGACGAGGCCTTTCGGGCCGATGGCGGGGTCTGGGGCGGCAGCCCCAGCGGGGTGGAAGGGGCGGAGGCCCTTCAAGGGATGGGACGGGTAGGGGCGGCGGGGGCGAAAACCGCGGCCCCGCACCCACACCGCACCGCACCCCACTCACACAGCCCCCAACACCCCCAGCGCCCGCCTCGCCACCTCCCTCCCGATCGGCAGCGAAGCGGTAGCCGCAGGGCTCGGCGCATTCAGCACATGCACGGCCCGCACCCCCTCCCGTATCAGGAAGTCATCCACCAGCCCCCCGTCCCGCAACACGGCCTGCGCCCGCACCCCTGCCGCAGCCGGCACCAGATCATCCGAGGTCACCGCAGGCAACAACCTCCGCACCGCCTCCGTGAACGCCCCCCGCGACACCGACCGCCGCAGCTCCCCCGCCCCGTACCGCCAGTGCCGCCGCGCCATCCGCCACACCCCGGGCCACGCCACCGTCGCCCCGACCTCCCGCGGCCGTACGATCCCCCACCCGTACCCCTCCCGGGCCAGCGCCGGCACCGCGTTGGGCCCGACGTGCACATCCCCGTCGATCCCGCGCGTGAGATGCACCCCGAGGAACGGGAACGCCGGATCAGGCACCGGATACACCAGCCCCCGCACCAGCTCGGGCCGCGCCAGCGAGTAGTACTCCCCCCGGAACGGCACGATCCGCACCTCGGGCTCGTCCCCGGTCATCCGGGCCACCTCGTCGCAGTACAGCCCGGCACAGTTCACCAGCACGCGCCCCCGCACGACGTCCCCGCGCGTGGTCCGCACCGCGACCCCCCGCTCCGCCCGCCGGTCGACCCGCTCGACCTCCGCGCCGTACCGGATCTCCGCCCCGGAGGCCTCGGCCAGCTGCCGCGCGACCCCGACGAAGTCACACACGCCCGTGGTCCCGACGTGTATGGCGGCGAGCCCCTGCACCTCCGGCTCGTACTCCGCGATCTGCGCGACGCCCAGCTCCCGCACCGGAATGCCGTTCTCCCGGCCGCGCTGTACCAGCGCGTGCAGCCGTGGCAGCTCCGCCCGCTCCGTCGCGACGATCAGCTTGCCGGTGACGGCGTGCGCGATGCCGTACTCCGCGCAGAACTTGACCATCTCGGCGGCGCCCCGCACCGCGTACCGCGCCTTCAGAGACCCCGGCCGGTAGTAGATCCCGCTGTGGATGACCCCGCTGTTGCGCCCCGTCTGGTGCCGGGCCGGACCCGGCTCCTTCTCCAGGACGGTCACCCGCGTCCCCGGCGCCGCACGCGTGATCGCATACGCCGTGGACAGCCCGACGATCCCACCGCCGATGACGAGCACGTCACAGTCGTAAGCGAGCGTCCGCACCTGCCCCACCTCCCGGTTTCGATAATGCCTTGCGCCACTGACAACGCACTCAAACCCAAGGGACCACGGCGCCGGGAGGGGATGCCCGGCCCGCGCGCCTCGGCGTGACGATTCCCAGGGGGATCCTTGGGCAAGGGCGGGAAATGCGGCATTCGTCCGCCGTGATTCCGCCACGAGGAGTTCACCGGGCGCCGAGCTGCGCTTCACCCATGGCGAGTCCAGTGGGACGTCTTCCGCAGGGCAGGCAAGGGCGGCAAGGGGCGACACCTACCTGGTGCGGATGCTCTGCAACGAGAAGGAGACCGCCTTGAAGGCCGGCCGCCGCCGACCACGCGCGGGTGCCGAGGCCCTCCGATCTCCGCCTACGCCGGCGCCATCAGCAACGGCCGTGCACGTTCCCGTAGCTCGACCACGCGCGGTTCGTCGCCGTACGGCTCCAGGCGGTGCAGCAGGTCCTTGACGTACTCCGTGGTGCGCGCGGACGATATCCGCCCCGCGACCTCCACCGCCCGCACCCCCTGCTCACACGCCGCATCGAGATTGCCCGACTCCAGCTCGGCCACCGCCGAGACGACGAGCCGCAGCCCGTGCGACCGCACGAACTCCTCCGTCGGCTTCGACAGCGCCTGTTCCGTGAACCGCCGTACCTGACGTGGTGCCTTCAGGTCGCGGTAGCACTCGGCGGCGTCCGCGGCGAAGCGGTCGTAGGAGTAGAAGCCGAGCCAGGACGGGTCGTTGTCGCCCTCCCTGGACCGCTCCAGCCAGCCTTCCGCCGCCTTCAGCGACGCACCGGCGGCCTGTGCGTCACCCGCGCGCGCGTGTGCGCGTGCCTCGACGAGGCGGAAGAAGCTCATGGTGCGGGCCGTGGCGAGCCCCCGGTTGCGTTCCAGCGCGGCCTGGGCGAGGTCGACGCCCTCGTCGCCGAAGCCCCGGTAGGTCGCCTGGAGCGACATCGACGCCAGCACGTACCCGCCGAGGGGTACGTCGGCCGCCGCGCGGGCGAGTCGCAGCGCCTGGATGTAGTACCGCTGGGCGGCCTCCTGTTGCCCGGTGTCGAAGGCCATCCACCCGGCGAGACGCGTGAGTTCGGCACTCGCCCCGAACAGGGCACGGCCCACTTCGTCGGAGTACGAGCCGAGCAGCAGCGGTGCCGCCTCCACCCGCAGGCACTCGGGCACCATGGACGAACGCCAGTCGCCGCCTCCGTACTTGGAGTCCCAGCGCCTGGCGTCCTCGGCGGCCTCCCGCAGCTTCTGCACATCGCTGTGGCCGACTTTGAGCGGTGCGCCGGCCCCCTCGGACGGGTTCACCTCGCGCGCCACCGAACTGTCGGCCGGGGTTATCAGCCACCGTGAGGCGGGCGTTGCGTATGCGCTTACTGCGAACGAACCGGCCAACGACTGCCAGATGCCGCCGGAGCCGGCGCGCCGCCCGGCGAGGTCGAGACGGTAGAGCTCCGTCGCCGACTTCACCGCCTGTCCGACGTCCCGGGGGAAGGCGAGGCCCACTTCGGGTGCGGGGTCCGCGTCCGCCAGGCCGATCTCGTGGAGCGGCACCGGACGGCCCAGCTTCTGGCCGATGGCGGCCGCGATGAGGTGCGGCGCGGCACCCTGCGGCACCATGCCTTTCGACACCCAGCGCGCCACCGACGTCTTGTCGTAGCGAAGAGTCAGGCCCCGCTGAGCGCCAAGATCGTTGACGCGTCGGGCGAGTCCTGCGTTGCTGATTCCCGCGAGGGCGAGAACGGCGCCGAGTTTTTCGTTCGGCCCGCGTTGCTCCCTGGACATGCGCCACCCCTCGACACAGACGGCTGCCGCGCTGGCATAACCACGCGGCATTCGTAAACCCAGCGTAGTTCGCCGCATCCCAAGCGTTAAGGGGCATTCTTCCGGATGGCGGGATTGTGGTCCGTACTCAAGTGCGCATCCCCTACACACAGTTGTGACGTGCTCCCGCTGTGTGGCCGTGCGCCCGTCCGTGCGCTCTTCTCCAGCCACCGGGGGAGCGGTTCCATGGCTCATGCGTGGGTCGGCCCGCTGTACTGGATCCAGCGGGCTGGGGGATTCCGCCGCCTACATCCCCGCGGGCGGCGGAACGGTCCGGGGGGCGTACACCGTTCCCCGGACTGCGCGCACCGCGAGCACACCGCGTAGTGCGCAGGGATTGCACGGAGTGTGCGCGAGCCTGTCCCCGCATCGCCGATTTGGCCGAAAAGCGACCCCGCCTCGCCCGGGCAATTACCGCTCCGACCATGGGACTTGAGGGCGTGAAGGGCGTTTTGGGGGAGCGCATCGGGGGCGCATTCGCGTCGCAGTCGGTGGCCGATCCCCTTGCCTCGTGCGGGCGTTCGGATCGCCCGACGGGCCTTGCACGCTGACAATTCCGGGATCTCGAGCGGCTCCGCCGCCACTCCGGCGCGCGTCCTTCATGGCAGCATGGTGACCGGTTCGTACGGTGCACTGGTTGTCCACAGCCTGTGGAGGCGGCGATGCGGTGGTTGGTGGGATGGAGCAGCACCACCGCGGTGGCCGCCGGTATCGGCTCCGCGGGGGCCACCGGAAGCGACGGCGAGACCGTGCACCCGGTCGGCTCCCAACTCCTGTGGGGCGACCCCGATCCACTGTGGGCCGTCGGCGACTGGCGCCCCGACGAGGTGCGCGTGGTGAAGGCCGACGCGCAGAACAGGATCGCCGTCCTCGGTACCTGCGGCGCGAGTGACGAACAACTGCGCCTCGGCCTGTTCGCCGCGCGCGGAGGCGCACTGCGGCATCTGACGGCCTGGTCCGGCAGCTACACGGCCGTCGTCCAGGTCGGCCGCCGGGTCACGGTGTGCGGTGATCTGGCGGGCGCGCGGCCGGTGTTCTACACCCCTTGGGCCGGCGGTACGGCCTATGCGACCGCCGCGCTCCCCCTCGCCGACCTCATCGAGGCCAACCTCGACTTCGGCCACCTCGCCGCGCTGCTGGCAGCCCCCGACGTACCGGCCGCCCTGCACGACTCCACCCCGTACGACGGCGTACGGCGCATTCCGCCGGGGCATGCGCTGATCCTGCGCACCGGGGCGCGCGAGATCGCCGGGTACGAGCCGGTCGCCTCGCTGGCGGTCGCGGCGCCCACCGCCGACCCGGACAGCGCGGTGGACGCCGTACGCGACGCCCTGGTGGAGGCGGTACGCGCACGTCTGTCCGCGCCCCGCCATGTCCCCGGCGCCGACATAGACCCCGGCCCGGTCCCGGGCATGGGCCCCGCCGAACGGCGCGCCGCGCGCGGGATGCCGGTCCCGGGCATCGGCGCGGACCTCTCCGGCGGCCCCGCGTCAGGCACCCTGGCCCTTCTCGCCGCAGGCCTCCCGGGCATGCCGGGCACGGTCCTGGGCCACGGCACGGGCGCGGGGGAGCGCCTCCTGGCGGTCACCTTCAACGACCTCGCGGTGGGCGGCCGCGAGGCCGAGCTGGAGCGGGCCGGGAACCTGGCGGCCAACCCCCGCCTGCACCACGTGGTGGTCACGGGCGGCGAGGAGACACTGCCGTACGCCGACCTGGAGGGCCCCCTGACGGACGAGCCGGGCCCCAGCCTGGTCACGGCGGCGCGTCACCGCGTCCGCCTCGCCGCCGGCAGCGCTGACCACTTCACGGGCTACGGCGCCCGCCAGGTCCTGGACGCCCACCCGGCCCGCCTGGCCGACCTCCTGATGGACCGCAAACGCCGCCACCTGGTCCGCCCGGTCGCGGCGCTGGCGAAGGCGGACGGCTCGGTGCTGGTCCCCGCGCGCGTGTACGGCGCGGCGAGAAAGCTGGCCCGTACGCCGTACCGCACGGGAGTGGAGTCCCTGGCCGCCCGTCTGATGGACCGCCGCTTCGACGAGCCCGGAGGTGCCGTAGGGGCGTCGCTCGCCGCGCTCACCTGGGCCAGACCGGGCCCCGCGGCCCGCTGGCTGACCGGCGAGGCCCTGGCTGAAGTATCGGTTCGCCTGCAAGCCGCGACGAGCCGCAACGGAGTGGGCCCCGGCCAACGCCCCGGCGACTACCGCGCGCGTGCCGCCCTCGCCCGCCAGGCCGCGGACATCCGCGTCCTGGAACAAGCCGCCGAGATCCGCTCCCAGCGCCTGCACACCCCGTTCCTCGACAACCAGGTGGTACGCGCGTGCCGCGCGCTCCCCGAGGCCCTGCGCGTCCAGCCCGGCGCCCGCGCCGCCATCCTCCGCACGGTCCTGGAGGGCGCCGGAGTCGCCGACCTCCCGCCCGGCTGGGGCGCCCCGTCCCACGCCCCGGCGGCAGCAGCGGTACGTACCGGCCTTCGAGCGTCGGCCGACTCCCTGATGGCCCTCTTCGGCACCCCCCTCCTCGCCCAGGCAGGCCTGGTCGAAGCCCGAGTCGTCCGCAAGGCCCTCCGCGCCGCCGCCGAAGGCGAACCCCTCCCCCTCGACGGCCTCGCCGACCTCGTATCCCTGGAACTCTGGCTCCACCGCCTACTGGCCCGCCGAGGCACCTGCTGGACCGGCACCCCCGCCCGCCAACGAGCAGTACCGGCAGGCATCAAGCCACAGCGGGGGGCACTGGGAACGGGGGTCGGCCACTCCAGCCCGTCCGGCGTCTGAGGCCGCCACCGTCCCGGGCCCCCGCCCACCCGCAGGGGTTTGGTAGGCCCAGGTACTTCTAGCCTGTCCGGCGTCTGAGGCCGCCACCGTCCCTGGCCCCCGCCCACCCGCAGGGGTTTGGTAGGCCCAGGTACTTCTAGCCTGTCCGGCGTCTGAGGCCGCCACCGTCCCTGGCCCCCACCCACCCGCAGG
>NZ_JAGMUL010000036.1 GCF_019049285.1 Streptomyces sp. AC550_RSS872 | reverse complement strand
GAGGTGGGGGTGGGGGTGCCGGGTGGGGAGACGGTCGGGGAATCGGCCCTGGTACCGGGCGGGGAACCGGCCGTGGAGCAGGTCGGGGAACCGGCCGTGGAGCCCGTCGAGGGCTGGGCCGGTGAGCCGGTCGAGGAGTGGGTCGGGAGGTCGAACGAGGAGTGGGCCGCGGAGTCGGCCGTGGACCCGGTCCGGGAGCCGGGCACAGCGCCGGACGGGGAGCCGGTCCGGGAGGCGGGTGCATGGCCGGACGGGGAGCCGGGCGCGGAGTCGCCCCTGGAACTGGTCAGCCCGGTCGCGCCCGTCGGGACCCAGACCCCACCCCCCTCGTGCAGCGCACGCGCCGGAGCCAGCGGGCCCTCCTGGTCGATGATCTCCCAGCTGCGGGTGAGGGCGGGCGGCAGCCCGGCCGTCGACACCAGGCGCAGCGCGGACATCGGGCCGCGCAGATGGATCATGCCGCCCAGAGCGCCCAGCTCGCCCACAGCATGCTGGAGGGCCAGCCGGAAGACCTCGCTCTCCGCGACACCGGGAGCCACCGTGCCGAGCAGGGTCAGCCGAGCGTTCATGTTGTGGACCCTACCGTTCCGGACTCAGCCGAATCGATCGTTCGCAAGATCCTCACGCCCCGTACCCGGCCGGTCGGCACGACGCCAACAGTCCATATCCAACGTCGAGTTGACGTGCACGGCTTAGCATCACCCGGGATCCCCCGACCCGCTGAGGAGTGTCATGGACATCGGCGTTTTCATTCCCATCGGCAACAACGGCTGGCTCATATCGAAGAGTTCGCCCCAGTACCTGCCCACCTTCGAGCTGAACAAGGCCATCGTGCAGAAGGCCGAGGAACACGGGCTCGACTTCGCGCTGTCGATGATCAAGCTCAAGGGGTTCGGCGGCGAGACCGAGTTCTGGGACCACTGCCTGGAGTCGTTCACGCTGATGGCGGGCCTGGCGGCGGTGACGGACCGGATCAAGCTGTACGCCTCCACGCCGATCCTGGTCCTCCCCCCGGCGATCGTCGCCCGTATGGCCACGACCGTCGACTCGATCGCCCCCGGCCGCTTCGGCATCAACATCGTCACCGGCTGGGCGCCCGGCGAGTACTCCCAGATGGGCCTGTGGCCCGGCGACGAGCACTTCGGCAACCGCTACGACCGCGCCGTCGAGTACGTCACCGTGATGAAGGAGCTGTGGCGCGACGGCGTCAGCAACTTCAAGGGCGAGTTCTACGAGATGGACGACTGCGTGCTGTCGCCGCGTCCGGCGGACGGCCACATCGACATCGTTGCCGCGGGCCAGAGCAACACCGGCATGCGGTTCGCCGCCGAGCACGCCGACTACAACTTCATCCTCGGCAGCGGCGTCAACACCCCGCTGGCCTTCGCCGACACCACGGCCACGCTGGTGGACGCGGCGCGCGAGACCGGCCGGGACGTCGGCGCGGTGTCCCTCTTCATGGTCATCGCGGACGAGACCGACGAGGCCGCTCAGGCCAAGTGGCAGGACTACCACGACAACGCCGACCGTGCCGCCCTCGCGTACATGGCGGGCGAATCGGCCTCGGACACCAACGCCGACGACTCCTCGACCGCCCGCACCATCGTGCTGCCCGAAGGCGCGGTGAACTTCAACATGGGCACGCTGGTGGGGTCGTACGAGACCGTCGCGAGGATGCTCGACGAGGTCGCGGAGGTCAACGGCACCAAGGGGATCATGCTGGTCTTCGACGACTTCCTGGAGGGCATCGAGAACTTCGGCACCCGCATCCAGCCACTGATGAAGTGCCGTCAGGGATGAGCGGGTCACGGAGACAGACGGACAGCGGGTTACGGCGGCGGGCGGACGCGGACGTGGTCGCGGACTACGAGCGGGCCGGCCTGGCCGGGCACCTGGCCCCCGGCACCTCCCCCGCCCTGCTCCTGGTCGACCCGGCCCGTGCGTACGTGGACCGTGACTGCCCGCTCTACGCCGGGGTCGAACCGGCCGTGGAGGCGATGAGGGCGCTGCTGTCGGCGGCCCGGCGAGCGGGGATTCCCGTGGTCGTCACGGGCGTGCGGTTCCGGTCCGACGGCCGCGACGGCGGGGTCTTCTTCCGCAAGGTGCCGACGCTGAGCGTGTTCGCCGAGGGCAGTCCGTACGGCGACTTCATCGACGGACTCGCCCCGACGCCGGACGAGTTGACGGTGACCAAGCAGTACCCGAGCGCCTTCTTCGGCACCTCCCTGGCGGCGTGTCTCACCGCCAACGGAATCGACACACTCCTCATCGGCGGCCTGACCACGAGCGGTTGTGTACGTGCCACGGCCCTGGACGCCATGCAGCACGGGTTCGTCCCGGTCGTCGTGGAGGAGGCGGTCGGCGACCGTGACCCGGACGTGCACGCGGCGAACCTTTTCGACATCCGGCACAAGGTCGGGGAGGTGTGGCCGATGGCGCGCGTCACCGCGTACCTGGAGGAAGGCGGTGAACGGCCATGAGAACGGTGGCGGTTGCCGGGAACCCGAAACCCGCCTCTCGCACACTGGACGCGGCGACGCGACTGGCGACGGAGCTCGGCGGACGGCCCCCGGACCACGTGCTCGACGTGATCACACTGGGCGCGGGGCTGTTGGCCAGTCCCACCTTCAAGGCCACGTACTCCGGTGTCCTCAAGCTGTTCCTGGACCAGTTCGCGAGCGGCGACGGCGGGCGCGATCACGCCGGCGCCCGGGCTGTATCCGAGGGACAGCGGCTATGCGACGGACGGGACCATCGGGGAGTACGTGGCGCGGTGAGGGCCGGTGTTGAGGGGGGTGGCGGGGAGGGCGGAGAGGGCGTGAGCGGGGGCGGTCCGGACCGGGGGAGCCTGAGTCGGGGCCGTCCGGGCCGTCCGGGCCGAGGGGGCCTGCTTCTTCCGCCCGGCGAACACGAACAGCCGCAGCACCAGGAACCGTCCGATGCCGGCCAGCCCGGAGGCGGTGAGGTAGACGGCCTGTTCCCAGAGGAGCGTGGGGGACGGCTGGACCGCGTGGAGTACGAGCATCGCGGCGGTCGTGGCGAGGTAGGCGGCGCCGGCCGACCCGGAGGACTGGAGATGCTGCCGCAGGCCCGGACGGCGTCCGGTGCCGAAGGTGAACAGGGCGTGCAGCTCGGTGCACAGGAGGGTGGAGACGACGGTGACCAGGGCGTTCGCCAGCGCCCAGGGCATCGCGGCGGCCAGCAGGGGAACGGCGGCGCTGGAGAGGAGTCCGACACCGCCGCCGCACACGACGAAGCGGGCGAAGGAGGAGAGGGGACCGGGCCTGACGGGGGCAGGCTTCGAGGGGCTCGGCAGTGAAGGGCTCGCCGCCGACGGGCTCGGTATCGACCGGCTCGGCATCGACCGGCGAGCTATCGACGGGCGCTGCGACTCCATGGCGGTTTCCTTCCGGGCGGGCCTGTCCTTTTGAGGGACTCAGCTCATCCCGGCGCGGCTTCAGCGGTGCCTCAGTCGGGCTTCAGCCGGTATCAACGGGGCTTCAGCCCGTGTCGACCGGTTTCAGCCGGGATCAACCGAGGCCAACGATTCCGTTGTGCGCCCGTGGAAACGATGGAGTGCTCTACCGAACCGATGGTGGGGCAGGCTCCACCATGCGAGGGCCTACCAGAACGTTCGTCAGGCCTTGTCCCGGTCGCGGTCCTTGTCGCGGAGTTCGTCGATGTAGCCCTGCGCGAGGCCAGTCGTCCGCGTGAACCAGTCCGTGAGTACGGCGATCTCGTCGGCGGAGTAGTCGGCGAAGAGGTCGTTCAGACGGGCGTAGTAGGGACCGTAGAGGGCCTCGACCTGGGCGACCGCGGACGGTACGGCGGCCACGCGGACGCGGCGGCGGTCGTTCGGGTCGGGGCGGCGGGTGACGAAGCCGGCGCGTTCCAGGCGGTTGAGGATGCCGGTCATCGCGCCGGTCGTGACGTGGGCGTGTTCCGCGAGGTCACCCGCCGTGAGGAGGTTCTCGCCGGCTTTGAGGACGCAGCCGAAGCAGAGCAGGTCGGTGATGTTCATGCCCAGCCGCTGGGCCATCTCCTGCTGGCCGAGCAGGTGGGCCGCGATGAGGGAGTCCATCGCGTCCAGCGCCTGGGCCGGGGTGGCGGTGGGACGAGGCGGCTTGGCTTGCATCTTTTCGAATTGCCTTAGCTAGTGAGAGATTAAGGCTCTAAACTTCTCGCGTCGTGAGAAAGTTTCGCTGCCTACGGGAGGGAGCAGGCACATGAGCCAGTATGACGAGGGACATACGGTCGCAGGATGGACCGGAACCGTGATCGCGACGATCGGTTCCGCCGTACTGGGCGCGGGGGTGTGCATGGTGTCGTCCGCGCTGATCGCGGGCGGACTCGGCATCACGGCGGCGAGCGTCCTCGTCACCTGGACCCTGCACCTGGCCGGCTGGGGCAAGCCTCCGGGGGTACGGCCGCGGGGGCAGTGGCGGATGGGGGCGCGTGACCTGACGGCGCGGGCGGGGCATGCGGAGTGCTGGGCGTGCCGGCTGGCGGGACGGGGGCGGCGTACCGCTGAGGTGGCGGTCGTGGCCCCGGAGGTCGGGCAGCCCGAGCCGGCCGCGGCGGAGGCCGGACGCTGAGAACGGCCGTTGAAGTCGTCGCCGGAGTCGGTCGCTGAAGTCGGTCGCTGAAGTCGGTCGCCGGAGTCGGTCGCCGAAGGGGCGTTGTCAGTGCCTGCCTCTAATCTCGGACAGCGATGGCACAAGCATGGAGATGCTCGGGGCTGAGGTGGTCGGCGGGCCGCCCTGAACTGGCGTGGGACGGAGGCCGACGCTCCACGCTGACCTGGGGGAAACGGGTGGCCTTCGCGGTCGCCGAAGGGGGAGAGCGGACGTGCGTGGGAGCGCGGGGGCACGTCTGTCCGGTGCGGGCGATCGTGCCGGGGCGCAGCACGGGGGCGCGTTGCGAGGAGTGCGCGCGGCTGGACCGGGCGTACTCGGTGGCCGCCGACACGATCGCGGACGACCCTCGTCCGTACCACGTATATCTGGCCTGGTTCGGCCCCGGCATGACCAAGGTCGGCATCACCGCCCTTGAGCGCGGCTCGGCCCGGCTGCTGGAGCAGGGGGCGGTCTGCTTCAGCTGGCTGGGCGTCGGCCCCCTGATGGCGGCCCGGCGGACGGAGGAGCTCCTGCGGGCCGCCCTCCGGGTACCGGACCGCATTCCCTACGCCGACAAGCGGGCGGTGCGCTCCGAGTTGCCGACCTCGGCGGCGGAGCGGGCGGCCGAGGTCGAGGACCTGCATGCCCGCGCCGTGGCCCTTCCCGCCTGGCCTGAGTCACTCGCCCGTGAGCCCTGCCAACCGGTCGACCACGCCGAGGTGTTCGGGCTGACGGAGCTGCCGGATGCGGTCGGGGAGGTGACCGAGCTTGTCGCGGGCGGGGCGGTGAGCGGGCGGTTGGTGGCGGCTGCGGGGCCGGATCTGCATGTGGAGACCGGTGATGGAGGGGTGGTCGTGGTTGATACGCGGTTGATGACGGGGTGGGAACTGGTGGCGGCGGGTGGGGAGGGGGAACCGACTGTGCCGGTACGGGAGTTCAAGGGACGGGGGGTTGGGGTGCAGGACGGGTTGTTCTGAGAGGGCTTTGGCCGGGTGGGTAGCCCGGCCCGTGGGCGGCACCCGACTCCTGGTCTCGGCTGAACGGCCGTGAATGGGACTGTATGAGACGGCAACTGCGACGGGCGGCCAGCACGGGTTTCCCCCGGTTATGGAACAGGGAGCGCCTTCACGCTCAACGCGCTCGCCGCGGTTCCACATGACGGCATCTTCCCGGCTGGGTGTAGCCGCCGGGCACGCCGACGCTGCGCAACTTTAGAAGGGCTGGGTCTCGCGGAAGTGGCCGCCGCCCGTGTGCCGTGTCCGGTCCTCGACGCCGAATGTACCGGTCACCTTGAATCCGGGCCCGGGCGTAGTCCGCTGTCTGCAACAGGCCGGGGATGATGGTCAGTTGCCACGTCCGGATGTTGGTCGCGATGTCCTCAAGGGCCACGTACTCGACCATTGCCTGCAACTGTGGGTACTGGTTCCACCAGCCGTGCGCGCGAATGGCAGAACGCGGTTGCCCAGGCCCGGGAAGCCACCGGATTCACGGGCAGTGTCGTTCAGCGCACAGTCGACGGCATCGGAGTGGCCCCGCGCCTCGATCACCGTGCCGACTTCTGTACCGAGCTGGGCGCCCTGGCGGACTCCGGCGGGTTCGAGGCGTTCCTCAGCCACTGGTGGACCCAGTCTCTGGCTGACGCCGCCCCCGACGGGGACGCCCGCGAGCAGGCGATCGACTTCGCCGACGTAGCCGTGTCCCTGTTCGTGCGAGCTGTCGGCGGTCCGACGTCCACCCAGGCCGAGATCGACGCCATCGCCGGCGGAGTCGAGGCCGGTTGAGCCACGCATCATCTGGGGAAGGGCGGCTTCCGAAGGCCTCAAGCGGCTCCGGGCCCGCGACGGCGACGCCTTAAAGCCCCTTGTCAAGGCCATCACTGAAGGCGCTGGGCCGTTTTCGCATACCCAGGCGCTCCCAACAGAACCCCCTGTGCGTTTCTCAGGAAAATCACAGCTTTCAGAAAGCGTGTTCTCAGAGGGCGCCGACATGGTGTCCAGCATGACCACGACCTCGCCCCAGGGGCGCACCGAACTGCTGAGGCCGGACGGGAGCCCCGTCCGAGTGCTTGTGGTGGACGACGAGATGTCGATCACCGAGCTGCTGTCCATGGCTCTTCGCTATGAGGGCTGGCAGATCCGGAGTGCGGCGGATGGCACGGGTGCCGTCCAGACCGCGCGGGAGTTCCGGCCCGACGCCGTCGTCCTGGACATGATGCTGCCGGACATGGACGGGCTGGCCGTCCTCGGGCGGCTGCGGCGGGAGTTGCCGGATGTACCGGTGCTCTTCCTCACCGCCAAGGACGCCGTCGAGGACCGTATCGCCGGGCTCACCGCCGGTGGGGACGACTACGTCACCAAGCCGTTCAGCCTGGAAGAGGTCGTCGCCCGGCTGCGAGGCCTCATCCGGCGGTCCGGCGCCGCCGACCGGCGGTCCGACTCCGTCCTGGTCGTCGGAGACCTCAGCCTCGACGAGGACAGCCACGAGGTGTCGCGGGCCGGGGAGAACATCCACCTCACCGCCACCGAGTTCGAGCTGCTGCGGTTCTTGATGCGTAATCCGCGGCGCGTGCTGAGCAAGGCTCAGATACTCGACCGCGTGTGGTCGTACGACTTCGGCGGCCAGGCCAATGTCGTCGAGCTCTACATCTCCTACCTGCGCCGGAAGATCGACGCCGGACGGGAGCCGATGATCCACACCCGGCGCGGTGCCGGTTATCTGATCAAGCCCGCGGCGTCATGAGCGGGCGACGACGAACGCGTGCGCAGAAGCGGCAGCGGCTGGTGGGGCAGCCGCGCACCCTGCGGACGCGACTCGTCGTCGCGTCCGTGGTGTTGATCGCCGTGGTGGCCGCGGTGATCGGTACGGTGACGACCATCGCGATGCGGGAGCGTCTGAACGACCAGTTGAACGACACCGTCGCGGAGGTTGCGAAGCGCGCCGGCGGCCCGCCCGGGATGGCCCACAACCCGGACTTCCGGCTGCCCGACGACCCACTCGACTTCGTCACCAAGGGCCCGCAGGAGCTCGGCTCGATCGGCGCCGAGGTCAGCGAGAGCGGTCAGATCTCGAGCGCGGCGCGCAGCACGCGGTCGGCGAACAGCCTCAACGCCGAATCCGCAGCCGTCGAGCTCACCGACACACAGAAATCCGAGCTCGCCCGCGTTCCGCGTGACAGGAGCCGGCACACGATCACCTTGACCGACCTGGGTGAGTACCGCGTGCAATACACGAAGGGCCCGAAGGGCAGCTTCTACGTCGCTGTCCCCACCAAGTCCGTCACCGAGATCCTCAGTACCCTCATCCTCATCGAGATCAGCGTCACCGCCGCCGGTCTCGTCGCCGCCGGCATCGCCGGTTCCGTGCTCGTCGGTGTCGCCCTGCGCCCGCTGCGCAAGGTGGCCGCCACCGCCACCCGAGTCTCCGAACTCCCCCTCCACACCGGCGAGGTGAACCTCAACGAGCGCGTCCCCGAGTCCGAGACCGACCCCCACACCGAGGTCGGTCAGGTCGGCGCCGCGCTGAATCGCATGCTGGACCACGTCCACGCCGCCCTGCACTCGCGGCAGCAGAGCGAGATGCGGGTACGGCAGTTCGTGGCGGATGCCAGCCATGAGCTGCGCACGCCCCTCGCCTCCATCCGCGGGTACGCCGAGCTGACCCGACGCGGGAGAGAAGAGGTCGGGCCGGACACCAAGCACGCCCTCGGCCGTATCGAGTCCGAGGCCGGGCGGATGACCCTCCTCGTCGAGGATCTCCTCCTGCTCGCGCGGCTCGACGCCGGCCGCCCCCTCCAGTTCGAGCAGACCGACCTCATCCCGCTCGTCGTCGACACCATCAGCGACGCCCGAGCCGCCGGCACGGACCACAACTGGCGGCTCGACCTGCCCGACGAACCCGCGCTCGTGTCGGCGGACGCGGCCCGGCTGCAACAGGTCCTCGTCAACCTGCTCGGCAATGCCCGCAACCACACCCCGCCCGGTACGACGGTCACCGCCCGTGTTCAAAAGCGGGGCCCCTGGCTGTGCGTGGACGTCGAGGACAATGGCCCCGGCATCTCACCGGACCTTCTCCCGCACGTCTTCGAGAGGTTCGCGCGCGGCGACTCCTCGCGCTCGCGTGCCTCCGGCTCGACCGGTCTCGGCCTGGCCATCGTGCAGGCCGTGGCGACCGCGCACGACGGCGCCGTGACCGTGGACAGCGTGCCGGGGCGCACCGTCTTCACGGTGCATCTGCCTGCGCTGCCTGCGCTGCCTGCGCTGCCTGCGCTGCCTGCGCTGCCTGCGCTGCCTGCGCAGCCCGTGCTGCCTGCGCTGCCCGTGCTGCCCGCGCAGCCGAGCCCCGAAGTGAGCCGGCAACAGCACTCACAGGCACAGCACAGCGTCACCACATGGGCGGAACAGGGCGCCTGACAAAAGTCGGTCCCATGCGAACCGACTCTTCTCCCGGCGCCCTGCCGTCGCGGGAGCACCTCCCGGCCGGCGACGCCGGTACGCCTGTCCTGGACGTAGTGATCCCCGTCTACAACGAGGAGAAGGACCTCCAGCCGTGTGTGCTGAGACTGCGTGATCACCTCAAGCGCACCTTCCCGTACGCGTTCCGCATCACGATCGCGGACAACGCGTCGACGGACACCACCCCCCAGGTGTCGCAGCGGCTGGAGGCGGAGCTCCCGGAGGTCAGGGCCTTCCGGCTGGAGCAGAAGGGCCGTGGCCGGGCGCTGCGGACCGTCTGGTCCGTCTCGGACGCCCCGATCCTCGCCTACATGGACGTGGACCTGTCCACCGACCTCAACGCCCTCCTCCCCCTGGTGGCCCCGCTGATCTCGGGCCACTCCGACCTCGCGATCGGCTCCCGGCTCGCCCGCTCCTCCCGCGTAGTACGCGGGCCCAAGCGCGAGTTCATCAGCCGGGCCTACAACCTCGTCCTGCGCGGCTCGCTCCAGGCCCGCTTCTCGGACGCCCAGTGCGGATTCAAGGCCATACGGCGCGATGTCGCGCAGGTGCTGCTGCCGCTCGTCGAGGACAGCGGCTGGTTCTTCGACACGGAGATGCTGGTGCTCGCCGAGCGCGCGGGGCTGCGGATCCACGAGGTACCGGTCGACTGGGTCGACGACCCCGATTCCACGGTCCACATCGTGAAGACGGCGACCGACGACCTCAAGGGCATGTGGCGGGTCGGCAGGGCGCTCGCCACCGGTTCGCTGCCGCTGGACCGGCTCGCCCGGCCCTTCGGCGACGACCCGCGCGACCGCGAGATCAAGGACGTACCCAAGGGCCTGGCCCGTCAGCTCGTCGGCTTCTGTGTCGTCGGCGCCCTGTCCACCCTGTTCTACCTCCTCCTCTACAGCGGCTTCCGCGTCTTCACCGGCTCGCAGACCGCCAACGCGCTCGCCCTGCTGGTCTCCGCGATCGCCAACACGGCCGCCAACCGGCGCCTCACCTTCGGAGTGCGCGGCCCCGGCGGCGCCGTACGGCACCAGGCGCAGGGCCTGGTCGTCTTCGGTATCGGCCTCGCCCTGACCAGCGGTTCGCTCGCCGCCCTGAACGCGGCCGGCAGCGACCCCGCGCACTCCACCGAACTCGCGGTCCTCATCGCCGCCAACCTCGCGGCAACGGTGCTGCGCTTCCTGCTCTTCCGGGCGTGGGTGTTCCCGGACCGCGGCGACGGCAATGGCGACGGCAACGGGGACGGCGACAACGACTCAAGGGTGCTCGCCTCGCACAACCCGTCCTCGCCCACCTACTCCACCCGGCAGATCCCGGCGCCCTACGGCCCGTTGCCGCAGCGCACGCCTCAGTACCCGTACGACACAGCCCAGTTCCGCGCCGGTGCGGCCGCGGACGGCACCTGGCGGGACGCCACCGTGCAGCTTCAGCGGGTGTGCCCGCACGACACCGACTCGAGGGACTCCCGATGACCGTCCACTACGACCAGACGACGACGCACCACGACAGAGGTGGGAACCCCGACACCTGGGGCCCGCCCACGCCGCCCTCGCCGGCCGCTCCGGCGCCCGACGCCGGCGAACCCGAGCAGCCCTTCGTACGCCGGCTGTGGCGCGGCCGCCCCGAGGACCCCCGCTGGGCCCGCCCGGCCTTCCTCGGACTCCTCCTCGCCACGCTCCTCCTCTACCTCTACAACATCAGCGCCTCCGGCTACGCCAACTCCTTCTACTCGGCGGCCGTCCAGGCCGGCAGCCAGTCCTGGAAGGCCTTCTTCTTCGGCTCGCTGGACGCGGCGAACGCCATCACCGTCGACAAGCCCCCGGCCTCCCTGTGGCCGATGGTCCTGTCGGTGCGCCTCTTCGGCCTGCACTCCTGGGCGATCCTGCTCCCCGAGGTCCTCATGGGCGTCGGCACGGTGGCCGTGGTGTACGCGGCCGTACGCCGCCGGTTCGGCCCCGCGGCCGGTCTGATCTCGGGCGCGGTGCTCGCGCTCACGCCCGTCGCGGCGCTGATGTTCCGGTTTAACAACCCGGACGCGATGCTGGCCCTGCTGATGGCCGTGGCCTGCTACCTCGTCATCCGGGCTCTGGAGGACGGTCGTACCAAGTGGCTGGTGTGGGCCGGTGCCGCGATCGGCTTCGCGTTCCTCGCCAAGACCCTCCAGGCCTTCCTGATCCTGCCGCCGCTCGCGATCGTGTACGCGGTCTGCGCACCGGTGCCGGTGAAGAAGCGCGTCGGTCAGCTGGCCGCGGGCCTTGCCGCGATCGTCGTCTCCGGCGGCTGGTGGGTCGCGATCGTCGAACTGTGGCCCGCTTCCTCCCGCCCCTACATCGGCGGCTCGCAGAACAACTCCTTCCTTGAACTGACCTTCGGCTACAACGGCCTCGGCCGGCTCAACGGCGAGGAGACCGGCAGCGTCGGCGGTGGCGGTGGCCGCGGTGGCGGAAACGGCGGCGGCAACTGGGGCGAGACCGGCTGGGACCGCCTGTTCAGCTCGTCCATCGGCGGCCAGATCTCCTGGCTGATCCCGGCCGCGCTGATCCTGCTGACCGCGGCCCTGGTAGCCACGCGCAAGGCCCGCCGTACGTCCGTGACCCGCGGTTCGTTCCTCGTCTGGGGCGGCGCGCTGATCACGACCATGCTGGTCTTCAGCTACATGCGGGGCATCTTCCACGAGTACTACACCGTCGCCCTCGCCCCCTACATCGCCCCGCTGATCGGTATGGGCGCGGCGCTGCTCTGGGAGAAGCGTGACAAGGTCCGGGCGTCGCTGAGCCTCGCGGCCGCGATGACGGCCACCGCGGTCTGGGGCTACGTCCTGCTCAACCGCTCCTCCGACTACCTGCCCTGGCTGAAGTGGGTCGTCCTGGCCGGCGGTCTGGTAGCGGCACTGGGCCTGATCTTCGCAAGCAAGCTCGGCCGTCGACTGACCATGGGCGTCGTCGGCCTGAGCCTCACCGCCGCGCTGGCCGGCCCGGCCGCGTACACCCTCACGACGGTGAACGAGGGCCACACCGGCTCGATCGTGACGGCCGGCCCCGCCGTGTCGGGCGGCCGTGGCGGCCCGGGCGGTGGCGGCGGCCCCGGCGGCGGCACGCCGGGCCAGAACCAGCCGGGCCAGAACCAGCCGGGCCGGAACAACCAGCAGAACAACCAGCAGGGCGGCCGGAACCAGCAGGACGGCAACGGCTTCCCCGGCGGCGGTATGCCCGGCCAGAACAACCAACAGGGCGCGATGCCCGGTCGCGGCACGGGCGACGGCGGCGGCATGGGCGGCCTGATCAACGGCGCCAGCGTCAGCGACGAGGCCAAGGCGCTCCTGGAGAAGAACGAGGGTGACTACACCTGGGCGGCCGCGGCCGTCGGCGCCCAGAACGCCGCGAGCTACCAGCTCTCCACCGGCGCCCCGGTGATGGCGATCGGCGGCTTCAACGGCACCGACCCGTCCCCCACGCTCGCCGAGTTCAAGAAGTACGTGGAGGACGGCAAGATCCACTACTTCATCGCGAGGGGCGGCGGCAGGGGCGGCGGCATGGGCGGCAGCGGCAACGGCACGTCCTCGCAGATCAGCTCCTGGATCCAGGAGAACTTCGAGTCGGTGACGGTCGACGGCACGACGTTCTACGACCTGACGCAGCCGAAGAGCGCCAGCTGACGGTTCGCTGAGCGGGCGCAGCGGAAGGGCGGTGGCCCGGGGCCCACACACGCCCCGGGCCACCGCCTTTGCCGTACGGCGAGAGAGCGCGTGCCGTACGGCGAGAAAACGCATTGTACGGCGTATAGGGATTGCCTTACGGTGTACAACATGACGACATCCCCCCAGGAACAGGCCCCGGCCCAGCCGCAGCCCGAGGCTCCGGGCGGCCACCCACAACGCTGGCTCATCCTCGGTGTCCTCTGCCTCGCCGTGCTCACCGTGGTCCTCGACAACACCGTCCTGAACGTGGCGATCCCCTCGCTCACCCGCGAACTGGGCGCGGCCACCTCCGACATCCAGTGGATGATCAACGCCTATTCGCTGGTGCAGTCGGGCCTGCTGCTCACGGCGGGCAGCGCGGCCGACCGCTACGGCCGTAAGAAGATGCTGGCCGCGGGCCTGGCGCTGTTCGGCGTGGGCTCGCTCGTGGCCGGCCTCGCCGACTCGACCGGCCAGTTGATCGCGGCGCGGGCCGGGATGGGCGTCGGCGGCGCGCTGCTGATGACCACCGTCCTGGCCGTGGCGATCCAGATCTTCACGCCGGAGGAACAGCCGAAGGCGATCGGCGTCTGGGCCGCCGTGAACTCGCTGGGCTTCGCCGCCGGCCCGCTGGTGGGCGGCTTCATGCTGGACCACTTCTGGTGGGGCGCGATCTTCCTGATCAACATCCCGGTCGCGGCGCTCGCGCTGGTGGCCGTCGTGGTGCTCGTCCCGGAGTCCAAGAACCCGCAGGGCGACCGTCCCGACCTGCTGGGTGCCGTGCTCTCCACGATCGGTATGGCCTCCCTGGTGTTCGCGATCATCTCCGGACCCGAGCACGGCTGGATGTCCGGCCAGGTCCTGCTGACGGCGGCCGTGGCCATCGTCGTGCTGGTCGCCTTCGGGTACTGGGAGAGCCGGATCCCGTACCCCATGATCGACATGCACTTCTTCAGGAACCGGCAGTTCACGGGCGCCGTCTCGGGAGGTGTGCTGATCACCTTCGGCATGGGCGGCTCGCTCTTCCTGCTCACCCAGCACATGCAGTTCGTGCTCGGCTACGAGCCACTGGAGGCCGGGCTGCGGACGGCCCCGCTGGCCCTGATGATCGTGGCGCTGAACTTCACCGGCGTGGCGGCGAAGTGGGCGGTCCGGCTGGGCGCCCCGCTCGCCATCGGGCTCGGCATGGCGGTGATGGCGGCGGGCCTGGCCTCCATCGCGACGGTGGCCTCCGGCGGTTACACCGGCACGCTGCTGGGGTTGGTGCTGATCGGGACCGGCGCGGCGGTGGCGAGTCCGGCGATGTCACACGCGATCATGAGCGCGATTCCGCCGGAGAAGGCGGGGGTCGGCGGGGGGATCAACGGGACGGTGGCGGAGTTCGGCACGGGGTTGGGGGTCGCCGTGTTGGGGGCGTTGCTCAACTCTCGGTTCACGGCGTTGATTCCGGTGGCGGCGGGGTCCCTGCCGGGCGCGTTGGCCTTGGCGGACGGCGAGAGCGAGAGGGGGCGGATTCTGGACGCGTTCTCCTCTGGGCTGGAGACCAGTTTGCTGGTCGGGGCGTTGGCGGTGTTGCTCGGTGGGTTGGTCGCCTGGGCGTTGTTGCGGCGGGCTGAGAGGGCAGACATCGCCTAAGAGCTCGGGTCATACGGTTGTTGGCAGCTGCGGGGCGTGTGTGGTTGATCGCGCCCACGCGGCGGAACCGCATATCGATACAGCCCCCGTGCCCCTTGAGGGCGTTGCCGCATAGCATCTTGATCAGTCAGCGGAGTCTAGGAAGGTGCGCCATGGCTAGGGCAGGTCGGGAGGCCGCGCGGGCCAGCGTCTGGCTGGAGGGCAAGGAGCGGCGCGGGGGGCGCGGGGGCAGCCAGCCCTCCGGGCTCGACCGGGAGCGGATCACCGAGGTGACCATGCGACTGCTGGACACGGACGGGCTGGCCAAGTTCTCCATGCGGCGGCTGGCCGCCGAGCTGAACGTCACCGCGATGTCCGTGTACTGGTACGTCGACACCAAGGACGACCTCCTCGAACTCGCCCTCGACGCCGCCTTCGGCGAACTGACGCTGCCCGACCCGGAGACGGACGAGGACTGGCAGGACCAACTGCGCGCGCTGGCCCGCGGATACCGCGACCTGCTGGTCCGCCACCCGTGGCTGTCGCCGCTGATCGGCACCTACGTCAACATCGGCCCGAACAGCCTCGCGTTCTCCCGCCTCGTCCAGCGCGTCATCCGCAGGACGGGCCTGCCCGCGCACGGCCTGGTGGCCGCCATCTCCGCCGTCTTCCAGTTCGTCTACGGCTTCGGCACGATGGAGGGCCACTTCATCACCCGCAGCGCCGCCTTCGGCATGACCCCGGACACCTACTTCCAGCACGCCATGAGCGCGGTGACCCAGGCCCCGGACACCGCCGACATCGTCCAGGACTCCGCGGAGCTCATGGCGGCCCGGGGCGGCAACACGGTCGAGGAGATGTGGGAGAGGGACTTCGAGTTCGCCCTGGACCTGTTGGTCGCGGGCATCGAGGCGATGGTGGCGCGAAGCGGCCCGTCAGAGGCGCGGGGCTCTGCCTGATCTGCGGCTCCGCCGCGTGGGCGCGACCAGCCACAACGAACCCGCAGTCGCCGGACGGCCCGCACCCGCCGAGTTCCCGGGCCCCTTTCTTTCTGCGTTCCTCGCACTGCTTCGCAGGCTTCGGAGCGCTGCGCCGGACGCCGTCCGTCGAGTGGTGTCGGGCGGCGGTGACTAGCCCTCGGACACCAGCCGTGCCGGGAAGCCGCCAGTGGCTACCGGGCCCCACTTCTGCGGCGTGACACGGATGATCGACTTCCCCTGCTTCACCATCGCCGCCCGGTATTCGTCCCAGTCCGGATGCTCCCCCGAGATGTTCCGGAAGTACTCCACGAGCGGCTCCACGGACTCCGGCGAGTCGATCACTTCGGCGGAGCCGTCGATCTGCACCCACGGCCCGTCCCAGTCGTCGCTGAGGACCAGGACACTCACCCGGGGATCCCGCTTGGCGTTCCGTGTCTTGGCCCGTTCGGGGTACGTGGAGACCACGATCCGCCCCGAGTCGTCGACCCCGCAGGTGAGCGGCGAGGCCTGCGGGCTGCCGTCGGCCCGCCGGGTCAGCAGCAGGGCGCGATGACGAGGCCGTACGAAGTCGAGCAGCTCTTCGAGTGATACGCGGGTGTTGGTCGCGATGTTCGGTGCCATACCGCCAGCCTAGGGGCAGGCGGCCCGCTCAGCCTGCCCTTGCCGTGCCTACGCCTGTGGGACACGATCCGCGCCCTACGTACCTCGACACCCTGGGCAGAGAGGTCGGCGATGAGCCGCAGCCACGGCCGGCGTTCCGGGTCGCTCTCGGCGGGGCCGTTGCGGACGCCGTTCTACCAGGCGGTGAATCGACGGTCGGAGCGCATGTACCCCTCGAGCATCTCCGGATGGACGGCGGAACGGCCGGTGAGATCGCTACGGCTGCGTCCCCTCCGGCAGCACCGCCCGGCACTGGTCGGCGAACACACGAGCAAGGTGCCGGGCATTCTGGGATCACGGAGCGCAAGTACGCCTACCGTATCCGTAGTTGAAGGCGACCAGCCGCACCGCACGCGGCCGCCCGACAATCTGCGGAGGAGCCATGGGGTGGACGACCGAGCAGTTCCACAAGACCCACGAGGGCAGGGCGGCGGCAGTGCTGGCCGACGGCAGCGAGCCGAAGCCGATGCTCTTCGACAGTGGCAGCGGCGCCAACTTCCATGAGACGAGCGACTGGTGGGTGTATGACGGCGAGTCCCGCGCGCCGTTGGCGACGGACCTGCGAGGCGCCTGCTCGTGCGGATGGCGCGGCACCACCCTGCATCCCATCGACTGGAGCCGGGTGGAGAGGGATCACGTGTACGTTCATGTCCCCGACAGCCCGGGCCCGCACAGGGACTGGGCCGAGCACATCCGCGAGGTGGAGGCTCGGGCGGTGCCCCTTCCCGAGGACCTGGCCGACTTGTTGGAGCGGTTGGACGAACGGCTGAGTACGCTCGCCGATGACGCGCCGGTGGCCGCCTTGAAGGCCGTAGCCCGGTTGGAGCGCATCACCCTGCGTATCAGTCGGGAAGCCACGTACAACGTGGACACCGACGAGGTGTCCTGGGACACGATCGGGACAGCCCTCGGAACGAGCGCGGATGAGGCCCGCTCGCGCCTCTTCGGTTACAGCCGCCGACGCTGACCAGGTCCCAAAGAGTCATCACCGGCCACGTCACGCCTGCGGCAGCGATTCCCCCTGCACCGCCTGGACGTCCAGTTCCACCTTCAGCGTCGTCCCGATAGCCGCGATACCCGCCTGAACCACCTGGTTGTACGACATGGCGAAGTCATCCCTATGCAGCTCGGCCGTCGCCCGGAACGCCGCCCGGGTCCCGCCCCACGGGTCGGCGCCCGTACCGAGGTAGGCGAGGTCCAGGTCCACGGGCCGTACGACACCGTGCATGCCCAGTTCGCCGTGGACCGTCCAGCGGTCGGAACCCGTGGCCGCCGTGACCCCCGTCGAGCGGTAGGTGATCTCGGGGTACCGCTCGATGTCCAGGAAGTCCGGCGACTTCAGATGCCCGTCGCGCATGTCGTTGCCCGTGTCGATCGAGTCGGCCCGGATCACCGCCTCCACGCGGGACTTGGTGACGTCGTCCGGCGCGATCTCGATGGCGCCGGAGAAGTGCGTGAAACGGCCCCGCACGCTGGAGATCCCCAGGTGCTGGGCGACGGCGGCCACGCTGGAGTGTGCAGGGTCGATGGTCCACGGTCCGGGCGGCGGCAGTTCGGTGCCGCCCTGCCGGGCCAGCGTCACCGTGCCGACCTCGGCCCGTCCGCTCGCCGTGACGATCGCGCTCGCGGCGGCCGGCGCGTAGCCGACGGCGGTGACGATGACGGTGTACGCCCCCGGGGCCAGGGGGTTCACATCCCGTACGGCCCCTTCCGCGTCCGCCTCCGCCCGCAGCACCTGCGTGCCGGTCATGTCGGTCACCGTGACGACCGCGTGCGACACGGCCCATCCGTCCCGGGTGCGGATCCTCGCGGTCAGTCCCGTCAGCCCCGTCAGTCCCATCCCGTCCAACTCCCTGCAAAGACATACAAATTGGCCATAAAGAACCGGCCCGTGGCGGGCGGGCACACCTCCGCTCAGAGCGTGCCGCCCACCACGGGCCGGGGTCCCGCTACTCGCCGGGGTGGGCGAGTTCGATGTCGTGGTCGTCGGTGCCGCGGCCGGTCACCGTCAGCGCCGTCGCCACCGGCGGGTAGCCCGTCGCGATGACCGTGTACTCGCCGCCGTCCAGGTCGGTGAAGGCATACGCCCCGTCCGCCCCGGTCGTCGCCGTGCCGACCACGTTGCCCGCCGCGTCGACCAGAGTGACCCGGGCGTCGGCCAGCGGGCCGTGCGGTGCCCGTACGACGCCCTGGACCTGGGCGCCCGCCTCCAGGTCGACCTCGATCCGGGTGACCCCGGTGCCACCGATCTCGACGGGCAGGGCGCGGGGTCGGAACCCGGCGGCGTTCACCGCGACGGTCACGACGCCCGGCACCAGCTCGGCGAAGCCGAACTCGCCCTGCTCCCCGGTGGCGGCGGTGGCCAGCAGATCGCCGCGCACGTCGGTGACGATCACCATCGCGTCCTTGACGGGCAGTGCGCTCCCCGCGGCCCGGACCACACCGCTCAGGCCGCTGGTGCCGCTGAGCAGGATGTCGTACGCCACCGCCTCGTCACCGTTCACGACGATCGTGGAGGCCTGCGGCTGGAAGCCGTCGGCGGAGGCGATCAGGACGTACGATCCGGCGCCCGGCGCGTCGACCGCGTACGAACCGTCGGCCTGCGCCACAGACCGGCCGAGCTGCCGTCCGGCCAGCGAGATCAGCGTGACGGCCGCCTGCGGCACGGGTGCGCTCTCGGCGCCCCGGACGAAGCCGCGGACCGGGACGCCGCCGCCGGACGAACCGGTGCTCGCCTCGGGGCGGGCCACCGTGGCCACGGCCGCGAGCTTCTGAGTGCCCTCCGTCGAGGTCTCGGTGTCGGAGGCGGCGGTGGCCCAGCTGGGGACCCGCTCCTGCGCGGCGGCAGGTGCGGCGGCCGGCGCAGCGGCCTCGGCGGGCTCCGGCGTCCCGGGCTCACTGCCCTCGGCGGCCTGGGCCAGGGCTCCCTTCGTCTTCAACGGGACCTCCTTGATGAACAGGGCGAACAGGAGGGCGAGGAAGGCGATCGGCGCGGCGTACAGGAAGACGTCCGCGACGCCGTGGCCGTACGCGCTCTCGATGACCGTGCGGACGGGGGCGGGCAGTGCGTCGAGGTCGGGGATCTCCCCGTGGCCCGACGAGCCCTGCACGCCGAGCTTGGTCAGGCCCTCCTCGGCGTAGTGGGTGATGCGGTGGCTGAGGACCGCGCCGAGCGCCGAGACGCCCATGGCACCGCCGAGGGAGCGGAAGAAGTTCACGACCGAGCTGGCGGCGCCCAGGTCGCTCGGGTCCACCTGGTTCTGTGTGGCGAGGACCAGGTTCTGCATCATCATGCCGACGCCGAGGCCCAGCAGGGCCATGAAGATCGCGACGTGCCAGTACTCGGTGTCGTGGCGGATCGTGCCGAGGAGTCCGAGGCCCGCCGTCACCAGGACACCGCCGGCCAGCAGCCAGGCCTTCCAGCGGCCGGTGCGGGTGATGACCTGGCCGGAGACGGTCGAGGAGACGAACAGGCCGACGATCATCGGGATGGTCAGCACGCCGGACATGGTCGGCGACTCGCCCCGGGCCAGCTGGAAGTACTGGCTGAAGAAGATCGTGCCCGCGAACATCGCGATGCCGACGAACAGCGAGGCCAGCGAGGCCAGCGTGATGGTGCGGTTGCGGAACAGGCGCAGCGGGACGATCGGCTCGCTCGCCCTGGACTCGACGAAGATGAAGATCAGCAGCAGCGCGAGCGCGCCACCGGTCATCGCGTACGTCTGCCCGGACAGCCAGTCGTACTTGTCACCGGCGAAGGTCACCCAGACCAGCAGCAGGCAGACGGCGGCGGTGATGAAGAAGGCGCCCGCCCAGTCGACCTTGACCTTCCGGCGCACGACCGGGAGGTGCAGGGTGCGCTGGAGCACGATCAGGGCGACGACGGCGAAGGGCACGCCGACGTAGAAGCACCAGCGCCAGCCGAGCCAGTCGGTGTCGGTGATGACGCCGCCGATCAGCGGGCCGCCGACCATCGCGGTGGCGAAGGTGGCGCCGAGGTAGCCGTTGTAGCGGCCGCGCTCACGCGGGGAGATCATCGCGGCCAGGATGATCTGGGCCAGCGAGGACAGACCGCCCATGCCGATGCCCTGCACCGCGCGGAACGCGATGAGCATCCCGGCGTTCTGCGACAGACCGGCCAGCGCGGAGCCGGCCACGAAGATGACCAGGGCCAGCTGTATGAGCAGCTTCTTGGAGAACAGGTCGGCGAGCTTGCCCCACAGCGGGGTGGACGCGGTCATCGCCAGCAGCGACGCGGTGACCACCCAGGTGTAGGCGCTCTGGCCGCCGCCGAGGTCCTTGATGATGTCGGGCAGGGCGTTGGAGACGATCGTCGACGACAGGATCGCGACGAACATGCCGAGCAGCAGCCCGGTCAGCGCTTCCATGATCTGCCGGTGCGACATCGGAGCGCCGTCGGCGTGGGCGCCGCCCCCTGAGTGCTTGGCGTGGGCCCGCACACCGGCTGGTGTGGTCGTTGCCATGGGCTTCCTTCTCTTACTGGGTGATCGCGGGTGTCGCGGGTGTACGGGGGGTCTGTTCGTCGAAGCACGACCTCAGCCGCGCCATGAGCCGGGTGAGCTGGGCCACCTCGTCGTCGGTCCAGTCGCTCAGGCGTTGGGCGAGCATCTCGGTGGTGCACCGGGACAGCCGGTCCACCTGTGCCACGCCCGCGGGCGTGAGACGCAGGATGCGCGAGCGCTTGTCCGCCGGGTCGGGGGACCGCTCGATCCAGCCCCGCTCGACCACGTGCGCGACATGCCGGCTGGTGACCGACATGTCCACGGCCAGCAGCTCGGCGAGCTTGCTCATGCGCATGTGCCCGTGGCGGCTCAGCAAGGTCAGTACGGCGGCGGAACCGGCGGGGCAGTCGGACGGCAGCGTCCGTCCCATCTCCCGCTTCACGGCGCCGAAGGCGCTGAACTGACGGACCAGCTCCTCGTACTGCGCCTGCTCGGCCATCACACCTCCGCCATTTGTTGCTTAGGGCAACCATAGAATCGATTGGTTGCTACAGGCAAACAACAGGGGAAGGGTGGGCCGCAAAAACTTGGCAAAGGCAAGTATTGCGACCGTAAATGTGCAGGTGGGGTGGGTCCTGTGACCCCCTGTGCAGGGCGGGAGCCCCCACTTGGGCCGAACGGGCGAATTCGCTAGGGTCTCAGCCCATGGCTAACACCCAGGGCCCCCAGGGCAACCACGACCCCGCAGGCAGCACCCAGATGTTCCGCGCGTTCGTCGACGAGGGCCCGCAGGGCGGTCGTCAGCAGCAGGCCGCCGCCTCCTCCGGTCCCCGCATCGGCCTGATCCTCGGCGTCGTCGTCGCCGTGGCGGTCGTCGCCGCGGTGGCGTGGCTGGCGTTCAAGTAGGCCGTACGGCTGCTACTCCCACCGGACGGTGACGTCCCGCGTCTCGATGTGCATGCCGAGCGGCACGTGCCAGGCGTCGACGCACACCGTCCAGGTCTGCTCCTTGCGCTTCCCGGCCCCGATCGGCGCCGGGAGCTTCCGCGTGGACTCGACCGTCGCCCAGTCGATGCCGAGCGCGCCGATGACGTGCGTGCCGAAGGTGACGGTGCCGGAACGCACGGCTGTGCCGCCCGAGTTGTGGAAGTCGAGGGTGACCTTCTCGCACCAGCGCTGGTCCGTGGGCTCCCGTACGGGGTCGCTCACGGTCAGCTTCGCCGGCGAGGCGGGTGCCGACGGGGCCGAGGGGCCTGAGGAGCCCGAGGAGGCCGAGGGTGTCGAGGAGCCCGAGGGTGTCGAGGAGGCCGGGGGCTCGGGTGAGCTTCCCGGCTGTGCGGCCGCATCGGGTGCGGTCGCTGCGGAGCCGGGGCCGCCCGGAGACCCGGCCGGGCGCTGACCTCCGCCGGGTGCGGCCGGGGGTGCCGACTTCTGACTTCCCTGCCGCTCCGGGGTGTTGCTCGAACCACCGCCGGTGAGACCGTCGCTCTCCGGTTCGTCCAGCGGCACCAGCGTCACCTCGCCCGTCGGCGCGGCGGCCGTGACGGACATCCTCGGCGGACCGCCCGCCGCGCCTGTCGCGACGTACCCGTCACCGCTCCCGCCGCCACCGCACGCGGCCAGTACCCCGCCCAGGCAGACGACGGCCGTCGACGCGCCGAGCAGGGCGCACCGACGGCCAGGGGTCATGGTCGTCCATATCCGGCGAAGCATCCGGCCATGGTGGCTGACGCTCCGTCAAATATGAAGGGAGCGGGAGGGGTCAGTCGGAGATGAGGCCCTCGCGCAGCTGCGCCAAGGTCCGGGTCAGCAGCCGGGAGACGTGCATCTGGGAGATGCCGACCTCCTCGCCGATCTGCGACTGGGTCATGTTGGCGAAGAAGCGGAGCATGATGATCCGCCGTTCGCGGGGCGGGAGTTTGGCCAGCAGTGGCTTGAGGGATTCGCGGTACTCGACGCCCTCGAGCGCGGTGTCCTCGTAGCCGAGCCGGTCGGCCAGGGAGCCCTCGCCGCCGTCGTCCTCCGGGGCCGGGGAGTCCAGCGAGGAGGCGGTGTACGCGTTGCCGACCGCGAGGCCGTCGACGACGTCCTCCTCGGACACGCCCAGCACGGCGGCGAGTTCGGTGACGGTCGGGGAGCGGTCCAGCTTCTGGGAGAGCTCGTCGCTGGCCTTGGTGAGGGCCAGGCGCAGCTCCTGAAGCCGGCGCGGGACGCGCACCGACCAGGAGGTGTCGCGGAAGAACCGCTTGATCTCGCCGACCACCGTCGGCATCGCGAACGTCGGGAACTCCACGCCGCGTTCGCAGTCGAAGCGGTCGATCGCCTTGATCAGGCCGATGGTGCCGACCTGGACGATGTCCTCCATGGGCTCGTTGCGCGAGCGGAAGCGGGCCGCCGCGTAGCGCACGAGCGGGAGGTTGAGCTCGATCAGGGTGTCCCGGACGTACGCGCGCTCGGGGCTGTTCTCGTCCAGGGCGGCGAGCCGCAGGAACAGGGAGCGGGACAGGGTGCGGGTGTCGATCGAATCCGACGTCGGAAGGGCCGGGGCCGGCACGGCCTCCAGAGCCGTGACGTCGTCGAGAACGGCGTCGGGCGCGGATTCGCTCTTTGTGAGCGTGAGCACCTTCGAGCTGCCCTGGTCTGCGGACATGCCACCCCCTTTGGGTCGCGGGACGGTCGTGGCGAACGCTCCGATCGAGGAACGCCAGCCTTCACCTGAATACCGGAGCCGGAGCCACGGCAAACGCGCTTCCCGAAGAATGTCACATGTCGGCAACACGCTGTAGTGACATGTCGACATGTGAGACTCGAATCGGCCCTGGATAAAGGGGGTCTGACGGTCTTTCGGCCCAGAACTGTCGGGATCGGCCCTGGTGAGCGATTCGCTCGGGACGGTGACCGGTCGCTCCTGTTTCCGGTTACGCGTCGATCCGGTTCGCCGAACGCAGCCGCTGGAAGCTACGCGCGAGTAGCCTCGAAACGTGCATCTGGGATACCCCGAGTTCCGCACTGATTTGCGACTGGGTGAGGTTGCTGTAGTAGCGCAGAAGCAGGATTCTCTGCTCCCGTTCGGGGAGTTGCACCAGCAGATGCCGGACGAGGTCCCGATGCTCCACGCCGTCCAGTGCGGGGTCCTCGTAGCCGAGCCGGTCCAGCAGCCCGGGCAGCCCGTCGCCCTCCTGCGCCGCCTCCAGCGAGGTGGCGTGATACGACCGTCCGGCCTCGATGCAGGACAGCACCTCGTCCTCGGTGATGCGCAGTCGCTCGGCGATCTCGGAGGTGGTAGGGGTGCGCCCGAAGGCGGTGGTCAGGTCCTCGGTCGCGCTGTTGACCTGGACCCACAGCTCGTGCAGCCGGCGCGGTACGTGCACCGTGCGGACGTTGTCCCGGAAGTACCGCTTGATCTCGCCGACGACGGTAGGCATCGCGAACGTCGGGAACTGCACGCCCCGGTCCGGGTCGAAGCGGTCGATGGCGTTGATGAGCCCGATGGTGCCGACCTGGATCACGTCCTCCATGGGCTCGTTGCGGGAGCGGAAACGGGCGGCCGCGTATCGCACGAGCGGGAGGTTGGCTTCGATGAGCGCCCCGCGCACGCGGTTGTGCTCCGGCGTGCCCGGCTTCAACTCCTTGAGCTCCCCGAAGAGCACCTGGGTGAGGGCCCGGGTGTCCGCGCCCCGGCTGCGGGGCGGCGGGGACGCGGGAATGTCCTCCTGGGGTGAGTGGGTCGGGGCTTGAGGCGCAGTACTGGCCGGCACGGTCAACTCCACCTCGTGATCCATCAACTCATCCGTCAAAAGCGGTCATAGCATCACAAGACAGTTCATTGTGTTCAAGTACCGCATAATCCCGTGTTGGGAATGGATCGGTGCGTAAGACACGCGAAAGCCCCCCGCCGTTCCGGCGGAGGGCTCTGGGGGGTTCCGGGCGGACCGGGGCGCCGGGCCTCAGAATTCGTAGTCGGCGATCACCCAGGTGGCGAACTCCCGCCACAGCGTGACGCCCGCCTGGTGCTCGGGGTGCTCCGCGTACGCGCGCAGAGCGGCCGTGTCCTCGAAGGCGGAGTTGATCGCGAAGTCGTAGGCGATGGGGCGGTCGCTGATGTTCCAGCCGAGCTCCCAGTGCCGGAGCTCGGGGATCTTGCCCTCCAGCGACCGAAAGGCCTCGACGCCCTCCACGACCCGCGGGTCGTCGCGCTCGACGCCCTCGTTGAGCTTGAAGAGGACCAGGTGGCGGATCATGCGTACTCCCGGAAGATGCGGCCCTCGACAGGCCCTAGCTGTCGCCTCCGTTGGCGATCCACGTCATGAAGTCGCCGATGGCCTTGGCGGCGTCCGATATGCCCTCGAACCCTATCTGGACGTAGTCGGCCGCCTTGGCCGGGTCCGTGATGATCACGTAGAACACGAAGGCCACGACGACGTAGACGGCGACCTTCTTCGAATTCACCGCCACGGCGGCCTCCCCTGTCACTTTTGTCCCAACGACCGCACATGATCGCACGAAGGGCCCCGTCTTTCGACGGGGCCCTTCGGGAGAGCGGTAGCGGAGGGATTTGAACCCTCGGTGACTTGCGCCACACTCGCTTTCGAGGCGAGCTCCTTCGGCCGCTCGGACACGCTACCGAGGGAGACCTTACAGCACGCCGGGCCGTGCTCAGAAATCGGTATTCGCCGAGCTCGTACGACCGAGCCCGGAGGGACCCCGGGTCACCGGTCGCGGAAGAACTCGGTGAGAATCCGGGCGCAGTCCGCGGCGAGCACACCCTCGATCACCTCAGGCCGGTGGTTGAGCCGTCGGTCGCGTACGACGTCCCAGAGGGAGCCCGCCGCTCCGGCCTTCTCGTCCCGGGCGCCGTACACCACCCGGTCCACCCGGGACTGCACGAGCGCGCCGGCGCACATGGTGCAGGGCTCCAGCGTGACGACGAGCGTGCAGCCGGAGAGCCGCCATTCCCCGACCTCTGCCGCAGCCCGCCGGATGGCCAGCACCTCGGCGTGCGCGGTCGGATCGCCGGTCGCCTCACGCTCGTTGTGGCCGACGCCGAGCACGGTCGTGCCGTCGGCGGACAGCACGACGGCGCCGACGGGGACGTCCCCGCCCCGGACGGCCAGTTCGGCCTGGTCCAGGGCGAGCCGCATCGCGGCCCGCCAGCGGTCGCGTACGGGGTCGGGCACCTCGGGCGCCGGCCCCTGGTCGGACGAGGTCAGCGGACGGTCTCCAGCACCTCCGAGGCGCCCAGCGCCTCGGCGATGGCGCCGAGCGCGTCGTCGGCGTCCAGGGCCTTCAGCTCCTTCTCGCTGACGCCGAGATCGTCGAGGATCTCGGTATCGCCGACGGGGCTGTGCGGAACGGCTTCCGCGGAGCCGCCGTCCTCGTCGTCGGAGTCGCCGTCGGGCTCCTCCGTGCCGTCGAGGTCCAGGGAGTCCAGGTCGGCGCTGTCGTCGCCGGGCTCCCTTCCGAGCAGCTCGTCGGTGAGCAGGATCTCCCCGTAGCTGCTGCGGGCAGCGGCGGCGGCGTCCGAGACGTAGATGCGAGGGTCTTCCTCGCCATCGATCCGGACGACCCCGAACCAGGCGTCCTCCTGCTCGATGAGCACGAGCACCGTGTCGTCCTCGGGCGAGGCTTCACGGGCCAGGTCGGCCAGGTCCGACAGGGTCTCCACATCGTCGAGCTCTGTGTCGCTCGCTTCCCACCCGTCTTCGGTGCGCGCGAGCAGTGCGGCGAAGTACACCGTGACTCTCCCACTGGTCATAGGCGTGCCGGTTGGGGGTCCCCCCGGCGGAGGTTGGGGGCGGGGAGAGCTGTGCTCCGAGCCCACCCACTCGGAATCGTGGCAGAAACAAGCCGTCCAGGGGACGTCTTCGGCTCCCTGTGTCCGGCAGTTTTGATCGCGTCGGCCCGAGGGGGTCCGCGAGCACGTCCGTGAAGGACTCACCAGCACACTCGTTGCCGCCACGTGCGGATCGTACGCGGCTTTTCCGGCTGTCCACGCACGCCCACCGCGCAGGCGCCCCAGAAGGGCGCGGATCTTTCCCGGACCTCGCCCTACCAGCGGAACGTGCGCATGCGCAGGGCGTGGCGCAGGCGGGCAGCCTTGGCGCGGCGCGGCTGTACGCGGTCCCGCAGGGCGCGGGCCTCGGCGAGTTCCCGCAGGAACTGGGCGCGGCGCCGGCGACGCACGGCGTCCGCCTCCTCCTGCGCGGCGTCCGCTGGGGACTCACGATCAGGCATAGGCACACCACCCCCGGTATGTCCCTCCCGGTCCCTCCCACTTTCCCTCTGACGGGCGGTTTGATGCCAGCGCAAGGGTGATGTCATGGCCTTTGGCTTGCCGCGCGTGCGGACGCCGGGCCCACCCGGCCCGGTTACTGTTGTGGACATGCGTCTCCACGTCGTCGACCACCCTCTGGTCGCCCACAAGCTCACCACGCTGCGCGACCGGCGCACCGACTCCGCGACCTTCCGTCGGCTGGCCGACGAGCTGGTCACACTGCTGGCCTACGAGGCCACGCGGGACGTGCGCACCGAAGCGGTCGACATCACGACCCCGGTCACCGGCACCACCGGCGTCAAGCTCTCCCACCCGCGCCCGCTGGTGGTGCCGATCCTGCGGGCCGGCCTCGGCATGCTGGACGGCATGGTCCGGCTGCTGCCGACCGCCGAGGTGGGCTTCCTGGGCATGATCCGCAACGAGGAGACGCTCCAGGCCTCCACGTACGCCTCGCGCATGCCGGAGGACCTCTCGGGGCGTCAGGTGTACGTCCTGGACCCGATGCTCGCCACGGGCGGCACGCTGGTCGCGGCGATCCAGGAGCTCATCAAGAGGGGCGCGGACGATGTGACGGCCGTGGTGCTTCTCGCCGCGCCCGAGGGTGTCGAGCTGATGGAGCGGGAGCTGGCGGGGACGCCGGTGACGGTGGTGACGGCCGCGGTGGATGACCACCTGAACGAGCACGGGTACATCGTGCCGGGGCTGGGGGACGCGGGGGATCGTCTTTACGGGGCTGCCGAGTAGGGCGGCGTCGTTCGCCTTGCCTTAGCGGGGCGTTTCAGCAGGCCTTCTTGTCAGTGGGCGTCGGCTGAGGCTTGGCCAGGGCGGCCAGGGCCTTGTCGGCGTCCGGCTTCTTCGTCAGCTCTTTGAACTTGTCGCCGATGATCAGGTCGACGGTCGCGTCCTTGCGGGCGGCGTCGGTGCGGCGCTCTGCCGTCGTGAGCTGGGTGGCGAGGACCGGCAGCGAGGTGTTCAGGGACGCGGCCGGGCCCAGCAGGAGACCGGTGCCCTTGACCTTCTTGTCGAACTCCTTGGCCGCGTTGCCCACGTCACCGATCTTGAAGCCGCGCTTCTTCAGCTCGTCCGCGGTCTGCTTGGCCAGGCCGCTGCGGGTCGTGGCGTTGAAGACGTTGACGGTGACCTTGCCCGGCTTGGGCAGCGCGGCGGGGGCGGTGGCCGTGGCCGAGGGGGTCGCCCCGGTCCGGCAGTCGGCCTTCGGACCGGCCGCCGAGGCCTCTCCGCCGCCGCCGGTGAAGACATCGATGAGTTGCAGCGTCCCCCAGCCGATCATGCCGACCGCGGCGGCGGAGGCGACGGTGGCGACGACGAGCCTGCCGCGGCGCCGGGGACGGCGCATCCGCGGGTACTTGTCCCCCTTGATCCGGTACTGGCCGCCCATGCCCGGGGGAGTCAGCATGCTCATGGGCGCAGCGTAGTGCGCGCGAGCGGCAATGCCTACTAGATGATCATTCGAGGTCGCGCGGTCCAACCCGAAAGGGGCAACTGCCGACGTCCTGGCGCCCGGCCGGGTCAGCCGGGGTCAGCAGTCCGGGGGCAGTAGTCCGGGGTCAGCAGTGCGGGGTCAGCAGTGCGGGGTCAGCAGTGCGGGGTCAGTCCAGTTCCAGGACGCGCGCGTGCAGCACCTGGCGCTGCTGGAGCGCCGCCCGCACCGCGCGGTGGAGGCCGTCCTCCAGGTACAGGTCGCCCTGCCACTTCACGACGTGCGCGAAGAGGTCGCCGTAGAACGTCGAGTCCTCGGCCAGCAGTGTTTCCAGATCGAGCTGACCCTTGGTCGTCACGAGCTGATCGAGGCGGACCGGGCGCGGCGCGACGTCCGCCCACTGCCGGGTGCTTTCCCGGCCGTGGTCGGGGTACGGCCGGCCGTTTCCGATGCGCTTGAAGATCACACGGAAAGCCTACCGGTCAAGACCTTCCGGGCGCAGCCATGACGACGGAGTGCGACGCTGGAAAAGAGGTGGCAAAACGGGATGGATCGGCAAAGCCGGAGGAAGTGGTGGCCGGATCGGTGGTGCGGGCCGTGTGGATCTCGCCCCCGCCGCCCCTACCCGTCCCGTCCCTGGGGGCTGCGCCCCCAGCCCCCCGCTGTCGGCCCTTCGGGCCTCGTCCTCGAACGCCGGACGGGCTGAATCGGCCTCGCCGGCGTTTGAGGAGCGAGGTCTGGGGCGGAGCCCCAGAAGGATGGGCGAGGAGGCGGGCGCGCTGGAGCGTGCGGTGACCTCGTCCGCGCTGTACGGGCGGTATGCACAGGCTGTGGACAGGGAGTCGGCGTACGAGAGGCTGGACCGGACGAGATCCGCGAGGCGCCCAGGGGAAGGGAGCGGCAGGAGCGGCCCTCCGTCGTGGAACAGGTCGTCGGGAGCGGCATGTTCAAGTCCCTGGCTCGTTCGACCGGTACGCAGATCGGGCGCGAGATCACCCGGTCGGCCCTCGGTACGGCGCGGCGGAGGCGGTGACCCGGAGAAGACCCGCCTCCGCCGCGCCCGCGTTCAGCCGCGCTCCCGTCCCTTCGGAGGATGCTGCGGCTTCTCCTTCTTCGACTGCGGCTTCGGTGCGTTGCGTACGGCTTCCGCTCGCAGCAGGGCGCGCAGGACCGCGTAGTGGTCGGTGGGCATGGTTGTGCTCCCGCTTCTTGTGTCGTACTGACTGACCGCGTGACGGGGGCGGTCAGCAGCGCAGGACCACGGTGCGCAGGAGGTGCGCGAGGCGGGGGAGATGGGGGAGGTACGACGGCCGTGGCGGCGCGGGGCGGGGCGGGCACGGCCGTGCGTCGCGTGCCGGTCGCGGCAGCGGACCGGGGCCCGGCCGTCCCCGGCGGGCCGCGCTGCGCCGGTCGGGGCGGGTCGGCGGCCGCAGGACCGTGTCGAGGACGTCGTGCTCGGCGAGTTCACCGGAAGGACCGGAAGGACCGGAAGGACCGGAAGGACTGGAAGGACCAGAAGAGCCAGAAGAGCCAGAAGAGCCAGAAGCACCGGAGGGCCCGGATGAGACGCCGGTCGCGGTGGGCAGGGCGGTGGCGTGTGCCTGGGCGTGGGCGCCCGGTACCAGGACGGCGAGCAGCAGCACGAGGACCCGCAGCCAGGCGCGGCTGCGCGAGCGGCGTCGTGCGGTACTCGCGGTACTCACGGAAGGTCATCTCCCCGGTGGCCGTACGGGGCTCATCCCGTCCGGGGGAAGAACCGCCCGCTCGGCGTACCGGTTCGCGGCGCGTATCGCAGTTCCTGTCACCGTCCGTGCCACCGTCCGTGTCACAGTTCGCGCGGGACCTGGCGGGCCCGCCCCCGGATGCGGAGCGCGAGGACGATCTCGACGAGGCCGACCGCGACCAGCCAGCATCCGCCGAGCACCATCAGCACGGTGACCGACTCGATCGGGGAGTCGATCAGCACGATCCCGCCGAGGACGGTGACGATCCCCAGGAACATCTGCCAGCCACGCGCCGGCATGGACTTGTCGGAGGCGGCGGCCAGCAGCTGGGTGATGCCGCGGATGAGCCAGCCGATGCCGATCCACAGGGCGAGCAGCAGGACCGACTGCATCGGGCGGCGGAAGCAGAACAGACCGAGGACGACCGACAGGATGCCGCTGATGAACGCCAGCACCCGCAGCGAGGTCGTCCGGTGCGTGCCGAAGGCCGCGATCAGCTGGAAGACGCCGCTGATCAGGAGGTAGAGGCCGAAGAGGACACCGGAGACGAAGAGCGGGGCGCCCGGCCAGACCAGGACCAGGACACCCAGGACCAGCGAGCAGACGCCGGTGCCGAGAACGACCTGCCAGGCGGCGCGGGAGAGGGCGTGCAGGGGGCCTTCGAGCGGCGGCTCGGGTTCATGGGCGACCGTGCCGGTCCCCGGCCCGGGCGCGTGTCCGGCATGGACGCGCCGGTCGTCGTAGTCCCGACCCCACGGGGAGCCGGTCGGTGACTCGGTCATGATCCATGCTGAGAACGACCCGGCCCACCTCGCCATCGGGGACGGGCCACTCGAATGACAGCACGGGCGGCGGGGCTACGGCCGCGAAGGCCTCCGTATCTACTTCCCCGCGCTCTTCCCCGCGCTCTTCGCCGTCCCCTTCGCGGCCTTGGCCGCCGCCTTCATCTCCTGCTTGTGCGCCCGCACCTTGGCCAGTGACTCGGGGCCGGTGATGTCGGCGACGGAGCGGAAGGACTTCGTCTCGCCGTAGGCGCCGGCGGCCTCCTGCCAGCCCTGGGGGCGGACGCCCAGCTGCTTGCCCAGCAGGGCGAGGAAGATCTGGGCCTTCTGCTTGCCGAAGCCGGGCAGGTCCTCCAGCCGGCGCAGCAGTTCGCGGCCGTCGTCGACGCCCTTCCAGACGAGTTCGGCGTCACCGTCGTAGTGCTCGACGATGTACTGGCACAGCTGCTGGATCCGCTTGGCCATGGACCCGGGGTAGCGGTGCACGGCCGGCTTCTCCGAGAGCAGGGAGGAGAAGGCGTCCGGGTCCTGCGCGGCGATGTCGTGCGCGTCCAGGTCGTCCGCGCCGAGCCGGTCCGCGATCGTGCGCGGCCCCTTGAACGCCCACTCCATCGGCACCTGCTGGTCCAGCAGCATGCCGACCAGCGCGGCGAGCGGGCTGCGGCCGAGAAGCGCGTCGGCCTCGGCGTCCTGGGCGAGGTGAAGGGTGACGTCCATGCCCCCGATCATGCCCCCTCGGCCCATGCCCCGCAGCCGTGGGTCGGGCTCCGCGCCGTGGGCTGGGCTCCGTGCCGTGGGCTGGGCTACGCGCCGTGGGTCGGGCTCCGTGCCGTGGGCTGGGCTACGCGCCGTGGGTCGGGCTACGCGCCGTGGGCTGGGCTACGCGCAGTGGGTCGGGCTACGCGCAGTGGGTGGGCTCCGTGCCGTGGGTCGGGATCCGTGCTGTGGGCTGGGCTCCGTGCCGTGGGCTGGGCTCCGTGCAGTGGGTCGGGCTACGCGCAGTGGGTCGGGTACGCGCCGGAGGGTTGGGCTCCGCAGTCCTGGGCCCGGTCAGGCGCGCCAGTACCCCTGCGCGTTCACCCGCTGCTTCGGCAGGCCCAGCTCCTTGCTGACGTACGACGTCAGGGCCCGGGTCGTCGCCGTGTCGCAGGCGATCCAGACGTACGGGTCCGGGGTGCCCCTGAGGAGGTCGGGCAGGGCCTCCTTGACCTGGGAGACCAAGTGGGCGCCGGCGTCGCGCCTCGGCAGCGTCCGTACGTCGTGGCGGGACCCGGCCGTGCGGAAGGGCAGGCCGTCGCGCTCGCCCTCGAACCACACGGTGGCCGGGGCCGAGGCCAGGGTGGCGAGCAGGGAGTTGAGGGCAGGCAGGGAGGCGGTGTCGGCGACGGCGAAGACGTGGGAGGGGGCCGGGTCGGGGTCGGTGAAGCCCGTGCCGTGGATGGTCGCCTCGATCGTGTCGCCGGGCTTCGCGGTACGCGCCCAGTCGCTGGCGACCCCCTCGTGCAGGGCGAACTCCAGGCTGAAGGTGCCGGCCGCAGGGTCCGGGTCGACCAGGGTGTAGGCGCGCTGGTGGGGTTTGCCCGCGTTGTCGAACCACAGCCGGACCCACATGGTGGGGTGGACGCCGGTCGCCGCCAGCATGCCGCCGTCCGTGAGGTGGACCCGGCGGTAGTGCTCGGTGACGTCCTCGGCCCCCGTCACCGTGAAGACGAAGTCCTTCGCGCGCAGCAGCTTCAGGACCGCGCCCTCCCAGCCGTGCCCCTGCACCATGGCTTCTTCACCCTTCAAGTACCATTCCCGCACCAATGACTTAGGCAAGGCTAACCTAAAGCAAGGGAGGGGCACAGGTGACCGGCGAGATCTTCCGCGATGCCTGGGGCATTCCGCATCTTCGTGCGACCGGGGCGAGAGAACTCGCCCGCGTACAGGGCCGCGTCACCGCCCTCGACCGGGCCTGGCAGCTGGAGGTGGAGCGGCACCGGTCCCAGGGCACGTCCGCGTCCTTCCTCGGGGCCGAGGCCCTGCCCTGGGACCGGTTCGTCAGACGGGCCCGCCTCGACGACACGGCGAGACGCTGCTTCGCCGAGCTGGAGGGGCGGGACCCTGAGACGGCGGAGTGGGTGCGGGCGTACGTCGACGGGGTCAACGAGGGCCTGGCCGAGGGCGCCCGCCGTACGCCGGAGTTCGCCCGGACCGGGCTCGCCCCCGGCAGTTGGGAGCCCTGGACCCCGCTCGGCGTCTGGCTCGGCATCCACATCCTGTTCGCCGGGTTCCCGGCCAAGCTCTGGCGTGAGCAGGTCGTCCGGCATCTCGGCGCCGACGCGGTCGCGCTGTTCGCCACCGACGGGCCGGGCACCTCCGGCAGCAACGGCTGGCTGGTGAGCGGCGAACGGACCGTCACCGGGCGCCCGATCATCGCCGGCGACCCGCACCGCTTCATCGAGGAACCCGGCGTCTACCAGCAGATCCATCTCTCCTGCCCCGAGTTCGACGTCATCGGCCTAGCCGTCCCCGGCATCCCCGGCATCGCCCACTTCGGCCACACCGGCACGGTCGCCTGGGGCATCACCAACGCCATGGCCGACTACCAGGACCTGTACCGGGAGCGGTTGCGGCGTACGGGAGCGGAGGTGGAGGCGCTGGGTCCGGACGGGATCTGGCGGCGCGCCGCGCGGCACACGGAGGTCGTGGAGGTCGCGGGGGAGGAGCCGGTCGAGGTCGAGGTGATCGAGACGGAGCGGGGGCCGGTGGTGATCGGGGGGCCGGAGGGGCTGGAGAGCGGGGTGGAGGAGGATCTGGAGAGCGGGGTGGCGGACGTGGAAGTGGGGGAAGTCAGTGCGACCGCCGGCGCGACGCTGCCGTCCCCCCTTCCCCAAACGCCGGACGGGCTGGATGCTCCGCTCGCCGTCAGTCTGCGCTACCCGCCCCGCGTCACCTCCGACCTCGGCTTCAGCGCCCTCCTCCCCCTCCTGCGTGCCCGCCGCGTCGCCGACGTCGACCGTGCCGTCGACCTCTGGGCCGAGCCCGTCAACGTCGTCCAGGCCGCCGACACCGAGGGCGGCCTGCTGCACCGTGTCGCCGGGAGGGTGCCGGTGCGGTCGGAGGCCAACCGGGTCCGGCTCGTGCCTGCCTGGGAGCCCGGCCACGACTGGCGGGGCCGGCACGAGACGTCCCGGGGCGGCCTCACCGACGGCATCGCCGCCATGGCCAACCAGCGTGGCCTCGCCGCACCCCTGGGGGTCGAGTTCGCCCCGCCGCACCGCGCCGACCGCATCACGGCCCTGCTGGGGGAGAAGGAGCGCTGGTCGGCCGCCGACATGCCGGCGATCCACATGGACACCCAACTGGCATCCGCGAAGCCCCTGTTGGACCTCCTTTCCGCGGTGGAGGGCCTCACCCCCGAGGCCGCCCGTATCCGGCAGAGCCTCCTGGCCTGGGACCGCCGCATGGACGCGAGCAGCGCACCCGCGGCCGTGTACGCGGCGGTGCGCGGAGCGGTCGTACGGCGACTCGCCGCGCACCCCGCCTTCGCCGCGCTGTCCGCCCCACCCGCCTACCCGGAGGTCCTCCTGCCTTGGCTGGCCCTGCTGCCCCGGGTCGGTTTCGCTCTGGAACACCTGCTGCGCGCCGAGGAGTTGTACGGCATCGACCGTGCCGGGATCGTCCGCGCGGCGGTCGAGGAGGTGGCGGCCCGGCCCACCGGAGCAGGGCCCGGCACCTGGGGCGACACCCACCGCCTCGCCCCCTGGCGGGCGCTCCCCGACCCGTCGTACGACGCCCCCGGCCTCTCCGGCGACCACGACTGCGTGCTGTGCACCTCGGCCGTCCCCGGCCTCAGCGACCTGAGCGCGCGCGGCCCCGCCGCCCGCTACGTCTGGGACCTGGCCGACCGCGAGGCGAGCCTCTGGGTGGTCCCCCTCGGCGCCTGCGGCATCCCGGGCTCGCCCCACCACCGTGACCAACTCCCCCTGTGGCTGGCGGGGGATCTGGTCCCGGTCGTCACCGATTTCACCAAGCTCCAGAAGGAATCCGATGTCTGAGCAGACCGAGCAGACCGAGCAGACCGAGCAGACCGTGCAGTCTGTGCAGGCCGAGCAGACCGTGCAGTCTGTGCAGGCCGAGCAGGCCGAGCAGGCCGAGCAGGCCGAGCAGGCCGAGCAGGCCGAGCAGGCCGAGCAGGCCAAGCAGACCGTGCAGACCATGCAGACCATGCAGACCGTGCACGAGCAGGACGTCGACGGCTTCGGCACCTTCCGTATCCGCCCCCTCGCCCCGCACGCCGACGCCGCGCTCGTCCACGGCTGGGTCAGCCAGGAGCGGGCCTCCTTCTGGGGCATGAACGGCCTGACCAGGGACCAGGTGGCCGGGATCTACGCGCACATGGACAAACTGGACACCCACCACGCCTTCATGGTCGTACGAGATGCCGAACCGGTGGCGCTTCTCCAGACATACGAGCCGGAGGCCGACCGGGTCAGCGAGTGTTACGACGTCCGCCCCGGCGACATCGGCATCCACCTGCTGCTCGCCCCCGCCGGTCCGCAGGGCGGCCGGCCGGGGTGGACCTCGGCGCTCGTGTCCGTCGCCGCGTCGTACGTGTTCCGCACACTGGGCCGGCAGCGGGTCGTGGTGGACCCCGACGTGCGCAACGAGAAGGCCATCGCCCGCTTCCTCAAGCAGGGCTTCACGGCGGGGCCGACGGTCGTGCTGCCGGAGGTCGACCTCCCCGACGTGTACATCCCGGAGAAGAAGGCCCAACTGGCCTTCCTCACTCGGGAGGTAGCCTTCCGGGCGTGACTCCCGAAGACCTCGTCGCGCACTTCGAACTTGAGCCGATCCCGCGCGAGGGCGGGCTGTTCCGGCGGATGTGGGCGGGCCCCGAGCTCGCCGACGGCCGGCCGCAGGGCTCGGCCATCGTCGTACTGCTCACCGCGGACGACTTCTCGGCGCTGCACCGCCTGCCGTCCGACGAGGTGTGGCACTTCTATCTGGGCGACCCGTTGGAACTGCTCCTCCTCGCCCCCGACGGCACGTCACGTACCGTCGTGCTCGGTCCCGGCATACTGCGCGGGCAGCACATCCAGTTCACCGTTCCCGCCGGAACCTGGATGGGGGCGCGGGTGGTGGCGGGCGGGTCCTGGACCTTCTTCGGCTGCACGATGGCCCCCGGCTTCACCTACGAGGGCTACGAGCACGGCGACCTGGCGGAACTGACGGCGCGCTATCCCTCCGAGGCCGCGCGTATCGCGGCACTGTGCCGTCCATGAGCGGACGCGGACTCCTCGAAGGACAGGTCGCCCTCGTCACGGGCGCGGGCGGCGGCATCGGGCGCGGGATCGCGACACGGTTCGCCGAGGAGGGCGCGGCGGTCGTGCTGCATTGCCGTACGGTGGTGGAGGCGGCGGACGAAGCGGCGCGGGGCGTCCGGGAGTCGGGTGGGCGGGCCGTCGTCCTGCGGGCCGATCTGACGGACGAGGACGCGTGCCGGCGGCTGGTCGGCGAGGCCGCCGAGTGGGGTGGGGGCAGGCTGACGGCGCTGGTCAACAACGCGGGGGTGCAGCCGACGCGGGAGCTTCCCGGGATGTCGGTGGCGCAGTGGCGGGCGGTCGTGGACACCAACCTGTCGAGCGTCTTCGCCTGTACGCAGGCCGCGGCCGAGGTCATGCGGGAGCAGAGCGGCGGCGGTTCGGTGACCCACATCGCCTCCATCGAGGCGAGCCGCCCCGCCCCGCTGCACGCCCACTACTCCGCGTCCAAGGCGGCGGTGGTGATGCACGCCCGGGCGGCCGCCCTGGAGTACGGCCCCTTCGGGATCCGCGTGAACACGGTCTCGCCCGGGCTGATTCACCGGAAAGGGCTGGAGGAGGCCTGGCCGGCGGGGGTGCGACGCTGGGAACGGGCGGCGCCGGCCGGGAGGTTGGGGCGGCCGGAGGACGTGGGGGACGCGTGCGTGTTCCTGGCGTCGGGGCTGGCGTCCTGGATCACGGGGCATGACCTGGTGGTGGACGGTGGGGTGTCGGCTCGGCCGACGTGGTGAGTGTGGTGTGGTTGGTGCCGAGGGCTGTGTCTCGGCACTCAGAGTCGGTGGTCGATCTTCTTTTCCCGCATCAGCTTCTCCAGCTCTGTGTCCGACAGCGGGTGCAGAGTGTCCAGGAGACGGCGTAGCCCGGATTCGTCAAGCCTCTGGCTTTTGACCTCGACCTCGACCTCGACCTTCGAGTTCCGGTGGCGGCGGGCAAGGGTGACCTCGCGGGTACCGCCGGGGAAGTCGCGGACCATGGCCATCTCACCGTGCGCGTCCACCGTGCAGGTCGCGCCCTTCTCCGCCGGCTCGGGGCATCGCGGTGCCAGTGTGGACGGCGAGCGCACCACGAGGCCCACGTAACCCAACTCGTACCCTTCCCGGACGGGGTGGTAGTCGACGACGAACGAGGCAGGGCCGACCCAGGCATGGGACACCTCCATGCCCGGCGGCGCATCGCCCATGTACAGCAGCTCCGGCTTCTCCCGATACCGCGCGATCTCTGCCTCGTGCTTACGCTGCTGCGCCTGCTCCGGGCCGACGAATCCCCCATACGCCACTCCGGCCGCCAGCACGGCCAACGCCCCCAGCCGCACCCACCGGCTCGGCACGAAGAACGCCGCGGCCACGGCGTACGGCGCCCCCGTCAGCGCGATCCGGGTACCGGCGCTTCCCAGGTCGACGTCCCCGCCGTAGGCAGCCACACCCGCCAGGACGCCGAGCGTGCCGAGGACGAAGACCAGTGCCGCCCAGCCGAGCCGCTGCCGTGCGGACCCGCACAGCGGCACCACGGTCTGCGCCGATATGCCCGTCATGGCCAGCAGGACCATCGTCAGCGGCACACCCAACGCGAAGACCGGCACCGTCGCACCGACCCCACCACCCCAGCTCGTCATCAGCAGCCCGAAACCGAGCGTCGGCACCGCGGCGGCCATCGTCGCCCAGACCAGGAAGAGATGCAGGGCTGTCAGAGCCTTTCTGCCACTCGTCATACGCGAAGCCTGTCGGCCGACGTCTCGACGCGCATGAGTGCTCGTACTCAGTAGGTGCTTTTCTTCCTCCGCCCTCACGATCACGGGCCTCTCTCCGAGGCCCGCGTCAGAAGGCTGTATCTCGCTTCCCTGTGGAAAAGCGCCTGTTCAAGGCGCGGCCGATGAGGTGAGAAGCGCATGCCACCCCCTGACATCTGTCAGGGACCTGCTCGTCCCACGCGTGCCTAGCATGACGAATCAGCTGGACACACCTGGTACCAGTCACCCGAGAGGACGTAGATCCCGATGACATTTCGACCCCGTCGCCCGGGCGTGCTCATCACCGCACTGGCCACCGCCGCCGCTGTGCTGGGCCTGGCGACGCCCGCTGACGCCGCAATCCACCGGTGCAGCGTCTCCGGGGACATGACGAACTGCACGACGGTGACCGGGATCGACCCGGGTTCCTGGCTACAGATGCGCACCGGTCCCGGATACGGGTACGCCAACGTTCCCCACGGGACGCTCCTCAACGGTGACGAGGTCGGCCTCGCCTGCTGGACGACCGGCGACGGAGCGGCTGACAACCCCAACTACCGCTACTGGATGCTCATCGACCTGGGGGTGCGGTCGGGCTACGTCAACGACTGGTACCTCAACACCGGCGACCCCAGCGTGTGGCAGCAGCAGATCCGACGCTGCTGACCGTCGGGTCCACCGTCGGGTCCCGCCCGAGTCAGCGCGATTCTTCGAGGCGTGGGGCAACGCCTCAGGCGTGGTCATCCGAGCGGACAGGACAGGGCGGGCATCGAGCGGTTCGGGGAGCAGGTCACCACGGCCAGTGACAGGTACGTGGGGCGTTCGAGGTAGAAGCCGTACGACACGTCGGTTCCCGTGGCGAATCGTAGGGCCGCGGAGTCGACCCGCCGGCTCAGGCGGCTGGTGTCACGGTCATGCTCGTCCGCGAACCGAGGCGCGTACTCGGCCAGCCGCTCCCCGAGCCAGGCTGCCGCTTCCTTCGCCTCGTCCCAGGTGCCGCGAATGAGCGCGCGCGGCTTGACGAGCCAGTACGCCGTTGTCAGCGGCGGCAGATCCACGGCGGAGAACTCCGCTGCCACTTCGCGGTAGCGCTGGATCAGCTCGGGCCTGCTTCCGGCCGGGGGCGGCTCGGGATGCGGGGAGCGCCGTAGGGCCTCGTTGTCGAAGCGGTCTTTGGGGCCGGTCCATGGATAGCCGTGGTGGTGCACCTGTCGTTCCGTTCGAGAGGTGCCGGTCGGGCCGGATGCACCGGATACAGGGGTGAGGATGCATCCGGCTCGACTGGTGGGAGGGGAGGGTCAGACGGTCTTCCGCGTTGTGGGCAGCGACGAGGACGCGACCCGACTATGTGGCCCTGGACCAGTCGTCGCAGATCGAATCACGAAGACGCTCTCAACCGGGAAGCCGGTCACGGAGCGACCGCGCGGACGAGGAGCGTCCCGATGTGCCCAGGGTGGGGCGCGTCGAGGACCTCGGCGTCAGCCGTCGCGAAGCCGGCTCGGGTGAGAAGTCGTTCCCATACGGGCGCGCGGTAGCTGTACCGGTAGGTGAACATCGCTCTGCCTGCGAAACCTCCCTTGTACATGCCCTGCGGCCCATACGCGCCGGGGATAGCTGGAGGCTGCGAGAAGACGAAGACACCGCCCGGCCTGAGCCGCCGGCGGACGAGCGGGAAGAGGCGGCCTGGGTCGGTGAACCAGGCGGCTCCGAAGATCGAGTAGATCGCGTCGTAGGCCTCCTCGTGTTCGCTCAGGTACTCCAATACCTCGGAGCACACGAACTCCGCGCCGGTGTCGGCCCACTTCGTGGTGGTCTTCTTGACCATGATGGGAGACAGGTCAACGCCCCGAGCGGCGATGCCCCGCTGCGCGAGGTAGGCGAGGGCGCGGCCGGTTCCACAGCCGATCTCCAGCACGGAGCGCGGGTTGCCGAGCAGGTCCGGACCGGGTCCGTGACCGGCGTACTGGGTCCAGCAGAAGCTCGGCTCCGCGTCGTCCTTGAAGGCGGAGGCGGCGAAGGTGTCCCACAGTTCCGTCTCGGCGGCGATGTCGTGTTGTGCGGGCAAGGCGATTCCTCTGCGCAAGGGCCGGCCCCTGTCCTCCCGGGGCCCGAGGACAGGGGCCGGCGTAGGGCCGTTCAGTGGCTGTCGGGGACCTTGTTGTCGCACGGCGAGCAGTCCGTGCCGTCGATCGCCCACAGCTCCTCGTCGATGTTGAATCCGATGGACTTGAGGAAATCCGCGGTGCGCAGGCACAGGCCGTCGCGGCGGCGCTCGATGAACGGGGCGTGGTGCTTGTAGCGGCCCTCGTTGTACACGTTGCAGAGGGCCCACCACACGGGTGTGTCGAGGATGAGCTGGTGAACGCCGATGTCGACGAGCTTGCCGACCCCGAGGTGGACCTCTGGGTGCTCCATGCAGCCGATGGTGTACATCACGGCGTTGCCGAGGATGCGCTGTGCCATGTCCCGGACCATCGTGTGGTCGCGCAGCAGCAGGGCGACCTCGCGGTCCCACAGGGACGTGCCGCTGTCCAGTACGTTGATCGTCAGGTGCTTGATGTGGGGCTGGACGGCGTTGAGGAGTTCCTTCGGGTCCCTTGTGCGGGTGCTTGTCGCGGGTCCGTCGAGCGTGACGGTCATGGACTACTCCTTCGGAGACTTGTCGTGCCGTTCCGGTTCGGGCCCGTCCCGCCTGTCAGCCCGTCCTGGGCAGGAAGCGCGGCACGGGCGTCTTGCGGATCCCGTTCCAGCGGGGGCTACCAGGTGACCTGGCTGGAGCAGGCGTCTTGGGTGGAGGCCTGGCGGTTGTAGCCGTGGCACACGCAGGTGCAGCGGTGTACCAGCAAGACCCTGGGCGCGCCGGGCAGTGGGACATCCTCGGTCTGGCGGCACCACTCGTGCAGGTCCTCGTAGCCAGGGCGAACAGCGACAGCGCATTCCGGCGACAGCACGAGGGGATCGCTGGACACGCTCACCGCCCCGCCGCCCGAGGCTCGTCGTCGTCCCGGCTTCGGCGCCCTCGAATCCGTGGGTACCGGTGTCGCTCGTGATGCGACCCTCGCGGGCCACGGTGCAGACCCTCAGCGTCATCCTGGGGGAGAACCCGCCGTCCTCGGTCGGCGTTCCCGCGCCGCTCATCCTGCCTGCTTGAGAGAGTGCTGCCCTGAGAGATTCGGTGGGCGCCAGAGGATCGAACATCCTGCGGCTCGTGTGCTGCAACCATGAACGGGACGATAAGGAAAGGGAGTTGGTGGACGCCATGGGAGTTCCCCGAAGTTGCTTGACAAGGGCAGAAAGTTCCCTGATGTTGCTCAGACGGGCCCGCTGAACAGCGCACATGGAGTGTCGACCTTGGGGAGGCTTGGCGCAGCAGCCCCCGGCGAAAGGAACTGACCATGGCGCGACGACTGCGCTTCAACGGCACGGGCTCCGGTGAGGACGGATGTCCCTCCGTGCATGAAGACCTCGACTCGGGAGAAGTCATCGTGCACGGCCCGCCGCTCACGGACCCCGAGGACATCACCCGTCTTCAGTACCTCGGTGAGGGCGAGGTACCGATCGTGGTGCCGCGCGAACTTCTCGTGGACTGGGGGCCCAAGGACATGACGCGCCAAGCGAAGATCATCGACCTGGACGACTTCGGTCGGCTGTTCACACAGTTCGAGCACACAGCCTGGCGGCTGGAGACTCGGCGACGCTATGCGTCCGACGAAGTCACCGAAACCTACGCACAGTTCACACGTGGAGAGCGTGTCAACTGGGAGGGCGCCAGCGGCGAATGGTGCGCAGCGCGCCGCGCACAGACCGCACTCGGCAAGCGGTTCGAGCGTGTCCGGATCGTCGACGACCCGCCCACGACAGGGCAGCTGTACCTGCTGGACAACGCACGCCGAAACAGCGCCGTCGGCGAGAAGATCACGAACCTCTGGCGCGCGGACGCCGAGCGGCTGAACCTGCCCGCCGAAGACTTCTGGATCTTCGACTCGCGGTTGGTCGCGCTGCTCAACTTCGACGACGCCGACGACCTGGTCAACGTCGAACTGATCACGGAGCCTGCCGAAGTTGTGCGGTACTCCATGATGCGTGACGCGGCCATGCATCACGCCATCCCGTACGAGGAGTTCGCGGCCGGCCTGACCGCGAAGGAGTAGCAGAAGCAGGTGTGTATCGGTGAGCACGGACTACCAAAAGGCACGCGAAGCGCTCGGAACACGTCTCCGGGAACTTCGGCTCACGGCCCCTGGCGGCCGACTCACCGGTACGCGGCTCGCCGAAAAGTGCGGATGGCACAAATCCAAGGTCAGCAAACTGGAGAACGGCCGGACGACACCAACGCCCGACGATCTGCGGATGTGGGCAGAAGGAACCGGCCGGCCCGAGACCTACAACGAACTGCTCGCCAGGCTACGGGGCTTCGAGTCCCATATTCGATCATGGCGCCGACAGCTCGCCGCAGGGCATAAGCCCGTACAGGACGCCCTCAACGCGGAGCATGCGAAGACTCGCGTCTTTCACGTCTGGCAGGGCGCCATGGTCGCCGGTGTTCTCCAGACCCCCGACTACGCTCGGTCGATCTTCACCCGGTTCACGGAGCTGCATCAGTCCCCACGCGACATCGAGGAGGCTGTGGTCTCGCGTATGAAGCGACAGGAGGCCCTGTACGACTCGACGAAACGGTTCCACATCATCATGTGGGAGGCAGCCCTGCGCGCCTTGATCTGCCCACCCTCGGTGCTGGCCGCTCAGCTCGACCGACTCGCCGGGGTCATCGGCCTCACCACAGTCGAACTCGGCATCATCCCGCTCTCAGCAACCCTGAGGCTCCCGCCGGCCGTCGGCTTCTGGATCCACGACGACCGCCAAGTGATCGTCGAGAACTGGCACGCTGAGTTGTGGATCGACGACGAAGCCGGCGTGGACACCTATCTGCGGACCTGGAAGACACTGCGGGAGTCCGCTGTGTACGGCGTTGACGCGCAGAACGTCATCAGCGCGGCGAGACGGGCGCTCACGTCGTGAGGCTTCTGGGGTTTTCGCTTCAGGCTGCTGCACGCGGATTACTGCGTGGCCGCCGTATGTGAGAGGAAGTCCGTCCAGGCGGTGAGTCGGAGGGTGAGGTGGGGGCCGGTGGTGTTCTTGGAGTCGCGGATGTGGATGGTGGTGGGGGTGGTGGCTATCTCGACGCAGTTGGCGGCTTCGGCGCTGTACGTGGACTTCTGCCAGGTCAGTTTGGACATGGTGGGTTCCTCAGAGTTCGGCGGCGATGCGGTGGATCAGGTCTCGTGATTCGCGTTCGGGGAGTGCGCGGGACTCCATGTGGTCCAGTACGGAGCGGTAGCGGTTCAGCTGGGCCTCCGCGTCCAGGAATTCGCAGCCGTGGTCAGTGTCCAGGACGACGGTGTCGAGCTGCGGGACAGGTCCGATCGCGCACGTGATTGGCTGTCCCGCGGCGGGGAAGCCGGTCTGGCCGAAGGGCAGCACCAGCAAGGTGACCGTCGGCTGCTCGCTCATTTCCAGTAGGTACCGCAGCTGGGCGCGGGCGACGTCCGCGCCGCCGAAGCCCATACGCAGGGCGGCCTCATGGACGATGGCCGTGTAGGGGGTGGGCGTGCCCTCGAACAGGACGGCCTGGCGCTTCACGCGTCGAGCTGCTGACCTCGGAGATGGTGACGAACACCTACCTGCACACCAGCGGCCCCGCATCACTCCGCCTGACCGCCCTCGCCGATGGGCCTCTGCGCGTCGGGGTCTGGGACAGCCACCCCCGCGTTCCCGCCCCCTTCGCCCGACCGCCTCATGACCACATCCCGCTCACCCCGCCGGACTCCGAAGGTGGTCGCGGTCTGCGCCTCGTACAGGAATACGCCGACTGCTGGGGCGGAGTTTCCCTCGGTTCCCTCGGTTCCCTCGGCTCTCTCGGCGACGGCACCTTCGACCGGCACGCCGGGAAGCTGCTCTGGTTCGAGATGAGCGGGTGAGTCGGTGAGCGTGAAACGCTTCGCATCCGTACGTAACTGCGAGGTGGCACGGATCGACGACGGAGAAGCGGCGTGAGGTGTGATGGCGGACGGCCAGGACGTCGCGGGCGTCGAGGACAGCGACGGCTTCAAAGGCTGGTGCTGCTGGGCACCCTGCTGGTCCTGTTCCTCCTCGGCGGCACGGCCCCCGCGTCGGCCCACGCGGCCCTCCGCGCCACCGATCCCCAGGACGGAACCGTCCTCAAGTCGGCCCCCCGCCACCTCACCCTGACCTTCACGGAGTCGGTCGGTCTGCTCGACGACTCCTTCCGCGTCCTGGACCCCGACGGCCGCCGTCTGCGCACGGGCGAGCCGCAGCACGCCCCGGACGGCAGCGACACCGCCCGGGTGACGTTGCCCGCGAAGCTCACCCAGGGGACGTACACCGTCGCCTGGCGGGTGGTGTCGGCCGACAGCCACCCCGTCTCCGGCGCCTTCACGTTCTCCGTCGGCAAGGCGTCCCTCACCACGGCCACCGTGGACACCGGCCCCACCGAGGACCCGGCGACCAAGAGTCTCTACAACATCGCCCGCTATCTGGCCTACCTCGCCGTCGCCCTGCTCATCGGTACGGCGACGTTCACGGCGGTCTGCCGTCCGCCGGACGCGCCCGTGCTCCGCAGGCTGCTGAGGGCGAGCTGGTGGACACTGCTTGGCGCCACCCTCGCCCTGCTGGTGCTGCGCGCCCCGTACGAGACCGGCGAGGGGCCCCTGGGGTCGCTGAGCGCCGACTCCCTCACCCGCACCCTGACCGGCCGCCCGGGTGCGGTCCTCGTCGCCCGGCTGGGCCTCCTGGCCGTCGCCGCCGTCTATCTCGTACGCCTGACCAGGCGGCGCAAGCCGTACGGCTGGGGCGGCGCCGCCCTCGCCGTCGGCCTCGCCGTGACCTGGGCCGCCGGCGAGCACGCCTCCGCCGGCATCCAGGTTCCGGTGGCGATGACGTCCTCGGCGCTGCATCTGCTCGCCACGGCGGTATGGCTGGGCGGGCTCGCGGCCCTGCTCGTGACCCTGTACCGGGCTCACCTCACCCCGGCCGCGGTGACCCGCTTCTCCCGCATCGCCTTCGCTTCCGTGACCGTCCTGGTCGTCACCGGCGTCTACCAGTCCTGGCGCGGCCTCGGCTCCTGGGACACGCTCACCGGCACGACGTACGGCAGGCTCCTGATCCTCAAGCTGGCCGCGGTGGCCCTGCTCCTCGGGGCGGCGGCCCTCTCGCGTCGCTGGACGGCGCGGCTGGCGACGACCACGGTCGACGCGGAGGCGGTCGTACAGGAGCCGGAGCGGGAGCCGGAACGGGAGCGGGAGCCGGAACGGGAGCGGGAGCGGGAACGGGAGCGGGAAAACGAGCGCGTCCCCGAGGCGGTCGGCGCGCCGACGGTCGGCGGGCCGGCGCTTCCCGAGCCGCCTCCCCCGGCCGACGTACCGCCTCCCCTGGCGGACGTACCGTCTCCCCCGGCCGACGTACCGCCGGCCCCGGCCGACGCACCGCCTTCCCCGGACCCGCACCGCCGCGCCCTGCGCCGCTCCGTCCTCACCGAGGTTGCCGTCGGTGCCGCCGTGCTGGCGATCACCACGATCCTCACCAGCACGCTGCCCGGCCGGGCGGAGGCCGACGCGGCGGCGGGGGCGCCCGCGGTCATCGGGGCCTCCGTCACCAACGTCCCCTTCGACGTCGGCACCCCCGGCGGCCACGGCAAGGTGCAGGTCACCCTCGATCCGGGCCGGGTCGGCGACAACTCGATCGAGGCGCTCGTCTACGGCCCCGACGGCGGCGTCTCCGTCGTTCCTGAGCTGAGGATCTCCTTCACCCACCCCGCCAAGGACATCGGCCCCCTCGACGCCGGGCTCACGGACAAGGGCGGCTACTGGGGTAACAGCTTCCTCAACCTGCCCATCGCCGGAACGTGGGAGATGAAGGTGACCGTCCGGACGTCGGAGGTCGACCAGGTGAGCGAGACCAGTACCGTGCTCGTGCGGTAGCAGGTCAGACGACTGTGCGCGTCGTGTCCGCGGCCCGGCGGCGCCGTGAACGTTCCCGGGTTCGATCATCACCACGATGAGCTTGGGGGTTCGAGATGTCGGTCACGTTTCCGAAACGGCGATCGTCATCTCTTGACGCATGACCTGACATACCGCTGTTATTGCGCCACCGTGTTCGGTCAAGTTGTTTTCTGATCGGTTACGACGGACTTCGGCGAACCACACGCTCATGATCGAACCCTGCCACCAGGAGCCGTAGATGCAGCACCTCACCCCCTCCGGTCTCTCCCTGCCTTCGCCCGGCCGTCGCACCCTGCTGCGCGGCATCGGCGGCGCCGCCGTACTCGGCGCAGGCATCCCGCTGCTCAGCGCCTGCGGCGGCAGCGGTACGGCGAGTGACCCGAAGACCGTCACTCTCGGCTCCAAGGCGTCCGACCCGGTGCCGAAGAAGGCGTTCGCCGACATCTACGCGGCCTACAAGAAGAAGTCCGGCATCACGGTCGACGTGAACACCAAGGACTCCAACACGTTCCAGGAGCAGATCAACTCCTACCTCCAGGGCACGCCGGACGACGTGTTCACCTGGTTCGCCGGTTACCGGATGCAGTTCTTCGCGGCCAAGGGACTGGCCGCGCCGATCGACGACGTGTGGAAGACCATCGGGGGCAACTTCCCCGAGGCGATGCACAAGCTCAGCAAGGGCGAGGACGGCAAGTACTACTTCGTGCCGCTGTATTCGTACCCGTGGGCGATCTTCTACCGGAAGAGCGTCTTCAAGGAGAAGGGGTACGAAGTCCCCACCAAGTGGGACGACTTCGTCGCGCTGTGCAAGCAGATGAAGAAGGACGGCCTCGTGCCGATCGCCTTCGGTGACAAGGACGCCTGGCCCGCACTCGGCACCTTCGACCAGATCAACTTCCGCCAGAACGGCTACGACTTCCACGTCGAGCTGATGGCGGGCAAGGCCTCCTGGACCGACGCCAAGGTACGCAAGGTCTTCGACCTGTGGACCGAGATCCTCCCGTACCACCAAGAGGGCGCCACCGGCCGCACCTGGCAGGACGCGGCCCAGACGCTGGCCTCCAAGAAGGCGGGCATGTACCTCCTCGGCACCTTCGTGGCCCAGCAGTTCACCGACAAGGCCGCCCTGGAGGACCTCGACTTCTTCGCCTTCCCGGAGATCGACCCGGCGTACGGCCAGGACACCGTCGAGGCGCCGACCGACGGCTTCATGATGAGCAAGAGCCCGAAGAACAAGGCCGAGTCCGTCAAGCTCCTTGAGTACCTCGGCACCACCGATGCCGAGACCATCTACCTCAAGTCCGACCCGAGCGTGGTCCACGCCGCCACCGGCGCCGACACCTCGTCGTACACCGCCTTGCAGAAGAAGGCCTACGAGATGATCGCGGGCGCCAAGTCGCTGACCCAGTTCATGGACCGGGACAGCCGTCCGGACTTCACCTCCACGGTGATGCAGCCCGCGCTCCAGAAGTTCGTCCGTGACCCCAAGAGCGTCGACAGCCTGCTGTCCTCGATCGAGCGCCAGAAGAAGACGATCTTCGCGTCCGGCTGATCCGGCAGATCGGGCTGATCGATATGACCACGGACATCACCAAGGAGAACCCGGAGGCGGCCGCCGTGCCGCCTTCGGGCGCTGCCCCCGCCAAGAACGCCGGCAAGGTGCCCCAGGGGCACCGCCGCCTGCTGACCCGCCGTGACCGGCTCACCCTCGGTTTCATGGCGGGCCTGCCGACCATCCTGCACATCGCCCTCGTCTGGGTGACGGCGCTGGCCTCCATCGCGCTGGCCTTCACCACCTGGGACGGCATCGGCTTCGACTCGATCAAGTGGGTCGGGCTGGAGAACTTCAAGGAGCTGTTCACCAACAACCCGCAGTTCTGGCCCGCCGTCCAGCACAATGTCATCTGGTTCGTCGTGCTGATCGTGATCCCGACGCCGCTGGGCCTGTTCCTGGCCGTGCAGCTGGACAAGAAGATCCGCTTCAGCCGTGTCTACCAGACCGCGTTCTTCCTGCCCGTCGTGCTGTCGATGGCCGTCATCGGCTTCGTCTGGCAGCTGATCTACAACCCCGACACCGGCCTGATCAACAGCATCATCGGGGCCAACGAGCCGGGCAAGTACATCGACTGGATCGGCGACCCGGACCTCAACCTCTGGGCGATCCTGATCGCCGCGTCCTGGCGCCACACCGGCTACATGATGATCCTGTACCTGGCGGGCCTGAAGGGTGTCGACCCCTCGCTGCGGGAGGCGTCCTCGCTCGACGGCGCCAACGAGTGGCAGACGTTCAAGAACGTCATCTTCCCCACCCTGCGGCCGACCAACACCGTCGTCCTGGTCGTCACCATCATCGAGGCCCTGCGCTGCTTCGACCTGGTCTTCGTCTTCAACAAGGGCGCCGAGGGCACCGAGCTGCTCTCGATCCTGGTCACCAACAACATCATCGGCGAGTCCAGCCGCATCGGATACGGCTCCGCCATCGCGGTCGTCCTGCTGCTGATCTCCCTCGTCGTGATCATTCCCTACCTGGTGGCCACCTTCCGGAAGGAGCGGCGCGCATGAGCACCCCCACCGCCACGCTCGGCAAGCAGCGCACCCCCGTCCGCCCCGGCCGGATCCTGCTGCACCTCTTCCTGGCGTCCATGGCGCTGGTCTGGATCGCCCCGCTGGCCTGGGCGATCTACTCGGCGCTGCGCCCGTACAGCGAGACGAGCGAGAAGGGATACGTGTCCTGGCCGGACACGCTGAACTTCGACAACTTCACCAACGCGTTCACGCAGTCGGACATGAGTCACTACTTCGTCAACACGATGATCATCGCCGTGCCGGCGGTGCTGTTGACGCTGTTCCTGTCCTCCATGGTCGCCTTCTACGTCAGCCGCTTCGACTTCCGCCTCAACCTGGCGCTGCTGCTGGTCTTCACGGCGGGCAACCTGCTGCCGCAGCAGGTCATCATCACCCCGCTGTACCGGCTGTATCTGCTGATCGACCTGCCAGGCATCACCATGAGCGGCAAGCTCTACGACTCCGCCCTCGGCCTGGTGCTGATCCACGTGGCGTTCCAGTCCGGGTTCTGCGCCTTCGTGCTCAGCAACTACATGCGCAGCCTGCCGCACGAGCTCACCGAGGCCGCGCTCGTCGACGGCGCCTCGGTCTGGCGGCAGTACTGGCAGATCGTGCTCCCGCTGTGCCGCCCGGCGATGGCCGCCCTGGCCACGCTGCTGTCCATCTGGATCTACAACGACTTCTTCTGGGCCCTCGTCCTGATCTCCACCGGCGAGAACATGCCGATCACCTCGGCACTGAACAACCTCACCGGCGCGTACTTCACCGACCCCAACCTCGTCGCCGCCGGCGCCCTGCTCACCGCGATCCCCACCCTGATCGTGTACTTCGTGCTCCAGCGCCAGTTCGTCAGCGGCCTCACCCTCGGCGCCAACAAGGGCTGACGGCCCTCAGCTTGAAAGAGATCCCCGTGCACAACCCCTTCACCCCGGTCGCCTCCGCGCCCGTGGACCCGGCCAACGCCCGCGTCCACGAGGAGGGCTGGCAGTCCTGGAGCCCGAGCGGCGCCTACTCCCTCGGCGACAAGCCGTACCGCCCGACCAACGACAACTGGGCGACGGTCTGTTACCGGCCGGGCGTCACCGTGCCCGAGGGCACCTTCCAGGGCGAGGGTCTGCTGGCACTCGACCCCGGTGACGGCTCGCCGGTCCGTCTGTGGGCGGCGGTCGACCCGACGCGTGAGGTGCCGTCGATCCGGCTTGTCGTGACGGACGGCGCCGTCGCCGAGGTCAGCGCCGACGGCCCGGTGAAGGAGTGGACGGGCGCCACCGTCCAGTCGGTGCTCGGCGACTGGGCCGACAGCCTCCAGCTGCCCGCCCCGCGCCCGGCCCCGACGGTCTGGTGCTCCTGGTACGAGTACTTCACGGCCGTCACCGAGGACGACATCCACGAGAACCTCCGTGCGATGGACGCCCTCGACCTGCCCATCGACGTCGTACAGATCGACGACGGCTACCAGAAGGCCCTCGGCGACTGGCTCACCCTCTCCGGCCGCTTCCGCTCCCGCGCGGGCATCGCGGACGCGATCAGGGCGAGGGGCCGCCGCGCCGGTATCTGGACGGCACCCTTCCTGGTCGACCCGGCGAGCGACCTGGCCGCCGAGCACCCCGAGTGGCTGGTCCGCGACGCGGCCGGCGGCTTCACGCACGCCGGCCGCAACTGGGGCCACGACCTGCACGTCCTGGACACCACCCACCCCGAGGCGGCGGCGTATCTGACAGAGGTCTTCCGGACGCTGCGCGCCGAGGGCTACGACTACTTCAAGGTCGACTTCCTCTACGCGGGCGCGCTGGACGGCGTACGGCACGACCCGGACGTCGACGCGCTGACGGCGTACCGCTCCGGGATCGAGCTGATCCGGGCGGCGATCGGCGAGGACGCCTACCTGCTGGGCTGCGGCGCACCTCTGCTCGCGTCCGTCGGGCTGTTCGACGCGATGCGGGTCAGCCCCGACACGGCACCGCACCGCCGCCCCGAGGCCGACGACTACAGCCAACCCGGCCAGGACCCGGCCGAGTTCACCGGCGTCGGCCGCCAGTGGCAGCACGGCCGGCTCTGGATCAACGACCCCGACTGCCTGATGGCCCGCCCGGCCGTCGAGACCCGGGAGCGGTGGGCCGCGCACGTCGAGGCGACCGGCGGCCTCATGGCCTCCAGCGACCGTCTGCTGTCCCTGGACGAGTGGGGCGTGACCACGACCCGCCGTCTCCTCGGCGGAGGTGCCCGGTGAAGCGCGAACTCTCCGTCCCCGGCATCGCCTACGGCGGCGACTACAACCCCGAGCAGTGGCCCGAGGAGGTCTGGGCCGAGGACATGCGTCTGATGCGCGAGGCCGGGGTCACCATGGTCAGCGTCGGCATCTTCTCCTGGGCCCTGCTGGAGCCCAAGGAGGGCGCGTACGACTTCACCCTCCTCGACCGCGTCCTCGACCTGCTCCACACCCACGGCATCGCGGCCGACCTCGCGACCCCGACGGCGGCGCCCCCGGCGTGGTTCTTCAAGGCCCACCCCGAGGCACTGCCCGTCGACAAGGACGGCCGGGGGCTGTCGTACGGCAGCCGTCAGACGTTCTGCCCGAGCAGCCCGGCGTACCGCGAGGCGGCGCTGCGGATGGCGCGGGCGCTGGCCGGGCGGTTCGCGGGCCACCCGGCGGTGGCGATGTGGCACGTCCACAACGAGTACGGCTGCCACAACGCCGAGTGCTACTGCGACGAGAGCGCGGCCGCGTTCCGGCGCTGGCTGCGGGCGCGGTACGCGGACGACCTGGACGCCCTCAACGACGCCTGGGGTACCCGTTTCTGGAGCCAGTGGTACTACGACTGGGACGAGATCCTCCCGCCCCGCCCCACCGGCGCCGTCCCCAACCCCACCCAACAGCTGGACTGGCGCCGCTTCTCCAGCGACGAGCTGCTCTCGCTGTACGAGGCGGAGCGCGCGGTGCTGCTGGAGGCGGCCCCGACCGTCCCCGCCACCACCAACTTCATGGTGATGTACAACTTCGACGCCCTCGACTACTGGCGCTGGGCCCCGAAGCTGGACATCGTCTCCAACGACCACTACCTCCAGTCCGCCGATCCCGAGTCGCAGATCGACATCGCGCTCAGCGGCGACCTGGTCCGCTCCCTCGCGGGCGGCCCCTGGCTGCTGATGGAGCACTCGACGGGTGCGGTGAACTGGCAGCCGGTGAACCGGGCGAAGGGCCCGGGGGAGTTGCGGCGCAACGCGCTCGCCCATGTGGCGCGCGGCGCGGACGGCATCGCTTACTTCCAGTGGCGGGCGGCCAAGGCGGGTGCCGAGCAGTGGCACTCGGCGATGCTTCCGCACGCGGGCACGGACAGCCAGATCTGGCGGGACGTCGTCCGCCTGGGCGCGGATCTGCGGGCGCTCGCCGAGGTGCGCGGCAGCGTCGGCACGGCCGAGGTGGCGATCGTCTGGGACTGGAGCTCCCGCTGGGCGATGGAACTCCCGTCGCAGCCGAGCGGCGAACTGTCCTTCCAGGACCTGGTGCGTGCCTGGTACGAGCCGTTGTGGCGCGCGGGTGTCGCCGTGGACTTCGTCCGACCCGACGCCGACCTGTCGGCCTACCGCCTGGTCCTGGCCCCGAGCCTCTACCTGGTGGACGACGAGGGCGCGGCCAACCTCACCGGCTTCGCGGAACGCGGCGGCACCCTGGCCGTCGGCTTCCACAGCGGCGCGGTCGACGGGAACTGCCATGTCCGGCTGGGCGGTTACCCGGGCGCGTTCCGCGAGGCGCTCGGCGTGCGCACCGACGAGCTGTTCCCGCTGCTGCCGGGCGAGTCGGTGGGCCTGAGCGACGGCGGCACCGGGACCCTGTGGTCGGAGCGGGTGCGCCTCGCCGGCGCCGAGCCGGTCACGGCGTACACGTCCGGCCCGCTCAGGGGTGTCCCGGCGGTGACCCGCAACGCGCACGGCGCCGGAGTGACCTGGTACCTGGCCACGCTGCCGGATCCGCGGACGCTGGCCGCGCTGGTGGACCGTATCCGCGCGGAGGCGGGAGTGGAGCCGGTACGCAGCACGCCGGAGGGTGTCGAGGCGGTCCTGCGGCGCGGCCCGGAGGCCGACTACCTCTTCCTGATCAACCACACCGACCGGCCCGCCCATGTCGCGGTCGCGGCGGACGCCACCGAGCTGCTCACGGGCAGGTCGGTGCCGGGGGCGGTCAGCGTCGCGGCGGGGGAGACGGCGGTGGTGCGGGAGCCGCGCTGAGTGGCAGGGTGGGAGGACATTCGTCGGGGGCTTTCGAGGGCGGGGGCGGCATGCCGGAGCTGACCAAGGGCGGGAACATCGTGGTGGGCTCCGGCCCTCTCGTCGCCGAACTGCACGCCGTGGGCGGCACCGTCGACCTCAGCGCCCTGCTGGTGGCGGCGGACGGCAAGGTCAGGTCCGACGACGACCTGGTCTTCTACAACCAGCCGTCCGCCGAGTCCGGTGCCGTACGGCACGTCGCGGCCGACGCCGAGGGTCCGGAGCGGGTCGAGATGAACCCGGCCGCGCTCCCCGCGGACGTGGACCGGGTGGTCCTGGTCGGCAGTTGCGACCCCGACGACGCGAGCCGCACCTTCCGCGAGGTCAAGGACGTCCTCGTCCGCGCCTCCCCACTCGGCGCGGACCCCGTGCACTTCCGCCCGCCCGCCCTCACCGACGGCGAACGCGCCGTGCTCCTGCTGGAGCTCTACCGCAGGGGCGAGGCCTGGAAGCTGCGCGCCATCGGCCAGGGGTACGCCGACGGGCTGGCGGGGCTCGCCACCGACTTCGGGATAGACGTGGCGGAGGAGGAGCCCGAGGCGCCGGAGGAGCCCGCGCGGCAGGCGGAGGAACCCTCGCGGCAGGCGGAGGAACCCTCGCGGCAGGCGGACGAGGTACAGATACGGCCTGCCCCGGCCCCGGCCACGTCCCCCATGAACCTGCGCAAGCCCCCGCTCGGCAGGATCAGCCTCGACAAGGGCGGCCAGGTCTCGATGAGCCTGGACAAGGGGGACCGCGAGCTGGTGGTCACGGCGACGCTGGAGTGGGACGGCGGCAGCGACGAGCGCCGCAGGCGGGGCGCCGACCTCGATCTCTACGCCCTGTTCGTGCCGGCGTCCAAGGCGGTACGCGGCGACCAGGCGCCCGGCACCGTCATCACGCCGAAGAAGAAGTCGCGCCCCGCGCCCGAGGCGGACACGGCGAGGAAGGGCAAGGGCGCGGACGTCGTCTACTACAAGCGCCTCGGCTCCCGGAAGAAGCACCCCTTCATCCGCCTCGACGGCGACGCCAGGGTCCCCGGCCGCGAGACCCTCCGTATCGTCCGCCCCGACCAGCAGGGCTACGTCCTGCTCTGCGCCTACTCCGCGGTCAGCAACGGTTTCGGCTCCTTCCGCAGCTTCGGCGCGAAGGTCGTGGTCACCGACGGCCGCGGCTCGACCGTCACCGTGCCGCTCTTCGAGAACACCAAGACCCGGTACTGGGTGGCCATCGCCCTGGTCGACTTCACCGAGTCCGACGGGGCCGCGATCCACCATGTCGAGGCCTACAGCGGCCGGATGACCGAGCGCCGCCCGGTGCTCCACGCGGACGGCACGGTGGAGATGAACGCGGGGCCGGTGGAGTTCAAGAGGCGCTGATACCTGTGCTGGCAGGGGCGAGGGCATCGTGAGGTGCAAAGCACCCTAAACCGGGCAAACAGTAAAGGTGCGCGGCATCCACGCCCCGAAGGCCGTCCCCCATGCCTGAGCTGCCGGACGTCGAGGGCTTCCGCAAGGTGCTCCGGTCCTGTGCGCAGGGCAGGGTCATCCGTCGCGTCGACGTACGTGACACGGGCGTCCTGCACGGGGTGAGCGCGCGGGGCCTGCGGGACGCGCTGGAGGGCCGCCGGATCACCGGGACGCAGCGGCACGGCAAGTGGCTGCTGGCCCGCACCGGCGGCCCGACTCTCGCGCTGCACTTCGGCATGACGGGCCTGCTGCTCTGCGCCCACCCGGACGACGCGCCCGAACCCCACGACCGCGTCCTGTTCACGCTGGCCCGCGACCGCCAGCTCCGCTACCGCGACCAGCGCAAACTCCAGGGCCTCTGGCTGGCCCACGACGACTCCGACGTCGCACGGCTGCTGGCGGCCCAGGGCCCCGACGCCCTCACGGTGGACCGGGAGGAGTTCGAGACCGTGCTCGCCTCGCACCGCGGCCGTGTCAAGGCGGTCCTGATCGACCAGTCGGTCCTGGCCGGCCTCGGCAATCTCCTGGCCGACGAGATCCTGTGGCGCGCGAGGCTGCGCCCCGCCACCCCGGCCAACGCCCTCACCGAGCCAGAACGCCGCCGCCTCTACACCCAGATGCGCCGCACCCTGCGCCCCGCGGTCACCGCGGGCCGAGTCCCCCCACGCCCCACCTGGCTCACCGGCCACCGCGACAGCCCCGACCCGCACTGTCCTCGCTGCGGCACCGCTCTGCGCCGGTCGCGGGTGGGGGGTCGTACGACGGTGTGGTGCCCGGGGTGTCAGGGAGGCGGGGAGGGGGATGGGAAGAGGGAGGGAGGGTGAGGGAGGGCGAGAGAGGAGGGAGGGGGCGTGAGCCGTGGGCGACGCGTCCGCCCCCCGGCATCCCGGCGAGAGCGAGATGAACGATCATGGACGAGCCCGTCATCACCGGTCGGACGACGGCACGGCCGATCGACGAGGTGGTCGGCGAGGCCCTCACGGCCCGCGTCACCGTCGACGAACGCTCCATGGTGACCGGCTGGAACGCGGGGGCGGAACGTCTGCTGGGGTACGCGGCCGACCAGATCGTGGGGCGCCCGGCGGCCGAACTGCTGGCCGACCCGGTCCCCGCCGAGGACCTGCCTCCCTTCGCGCGGCTGCCCAGGTGGCACGGCGACGTCTCCGTCCGGCACCGCGACGGCCGACGGCTGGAGATCAAGGTCCTGGCGCACCACAGGACACGCGAGACGGAAGCCGGGGCGAGGGCAGCTGCGGGCCCCGGCGAATGGCTTCTGGTCTCCGCCCTGAGCGGGCAGCGGCCCGAGCCGCTCGACGACACCTTCGTGACCTGGAGCTTCGCCCAGTCCCCGTGCTGCGCGCTGGCTCTCTACGACACCCGTCTGCGCCTGCGCCGCGCCAACGCGGACATGGAACGTACGACAGCCCTCACCGAGCGGGACATGCTGGGGCTGCGCGTCAACGAGATCGTGGACGGCCCGGCCGGCGACCGGGCCGAACAGAGCATGGCGCGCGTGCTGGAGACCGGCGAGCCGCAGTACCACGAGAACTTCCTGCGCCTCGCCGGTGAGCCCCGCGAGCACGCCTGGTCGGTCTTCATGTCGGCGCTGCGCGACGCGAAGGGCGAGGTGCGCGGCGTCTGCCTGACCGCGCACGACATGACCGAGCAGTACTGGGCCCGCAAGCGCCTCCAGATGATCGCCGAGGCCGGCCGGCGGATCGGCACCACCCTCGATGTGATGCGTACGGCGCAGGAGCTGGCGGACGTGACGGTCCCGGAACTGGCCGACTTCGTCAGCGTCGACCTGCTGACCTCCCTCGACGACCCGCACGAGCCGCACGAGCCGCTCCCGGGGTCCGGCACCCCGGCCGGGCCGCTCGTGCTGCGCCGCGCCGCCCACCAGTCCGTGACCCCGGGCATACCGGAGGCGGTCGTCGCCCTCGGGTCCGCGGACGCGTACCCGGAGGGCTCCGCACAGGTCGAGACGCTCCGCTCGGGACAGGCCAGGGTGTACGAGATGACGCACCCCGCGATCACCGCGCTGGTCGCCCGCGACCCCGTCCGGGCCTCCCGGGTCCGCGAGTTCGGCATGCACTCGGTGATGGCGGTTCCCCTGTCGGCCCGCGGCACCACGCTGGGCGTCGCCGTCCTCGCCCGCCACCGCCGACCGCAGGTCTTCCAGCAGGACGACGTGGTGCTGGCCGAGGAACTGGCGGCCAGGGCGGCCGTCTGCATCGACAACGCCCGCCGCTACACCCGCGAACGCGGCACGGCGGTCACGCTCCAGCGCAGTCTGCTGCCGCAGCGGCTGCCCGAGCAGGCGGCGGTGGAGGTCGCCTCCCGCTACCTCCCGGCGGGCGCGCACGCCGGCGTCGGCGGTGACTGGTTCGACGTGATCCCGCTGTCCGGGGCGCGGGTGGCCCTGGTCGTCGGCGACATCGTCGGCCACGGCATCCACGCCTCCGCCACCATGGGCCGGCTACGGACCGCCGTGCGCACCCTCGCCGACATCGACCTGCCCCCGGACGAACTGCTCACCCACCTCGACGACCTCGTCGCCCGTCTGTCCACCGACCGGGAGGACGACCGGCCGACCGCCGACCGGCACCCCGAGACCGGCGCCGGCGGTGAGGTCGGCGCGACCTGTCTGTACGCCGTGTACGACCCGATCTCCCAGCGCTGCACCCTGGCCCGGGCCGGGCATCCGCTGCCGGCCGTGGTCAGCCCCGACGGCACCACCGACCTCGTCGATCTCCCGGCCGGCCCTCCGCTGGGCCTGGGCGGCCTGCCCTTCGAATCGGCCGAGATCGACCTGCCGGAGGGCAGCCTGCTCGCCCTCTACACCAACGGCCTGATCAAATCCCCGGACCGGGACGTCGACGAGGGCATCCTCCGCCTCCGCCAGCTGCTCACCGGCCCGGAGCCGACCCTGAACGCCCTGTGCGACAGCATTCTCACCGACCTCCTCCCGCCCCGCCCACCCGACGACGTCGCCCTGCTCATCGCCCGCACCCGCGCCCTCGACGCGAGCCAGGTCGCCACCTGGGCCGTCCCGTCCGACCCCTCCGCCGTCGCCCAGACCCGCAAGGACGCCCTGGCCCAGCTGGAGGCCTGGGGACTGGAGGACGCCGCCTTCGTCACCGAACTCGTCGTCAGCGAACTCGTCACCAACGCCATCCGGCACGCGGAACCCCCTGTCCAGCTACGCCTCATCCACCTCACCCACGACACCTCCCTCATCTGCGAGGTCTCCGACGGCGGCACCACCGCCCCCCACCTCCGCCGCGCCCGCACCTACGACGAGGGCGGCCGCGGCCTCCTCCTGGTAGCCCAACTGACCCAGCGCTGGGGTACCCGCCAGACATCGAAGGGCAAGACCATCTGGGCGGAACAGCATCTGGGCCCCGTCTAGCGAGGGCTGCCGCTCCCACCGCGTTCATGACGGGGGTGAATGCAACCAGAACTGCAACCATCACCGCCTATTTGCCGCTCTCCGGGCCGTACCACTGGAGAGCCTGGCCGGTCACTGCCGCGATGCGGGCGAAGTCGTGGTCGCGGTGCAGGAGGGTGAGCCCCTGCAACTCGGCCGTCGCCGCGACGACGAGATCCACCGCACCCGCACTGCGATGCTTTCCCTGTTTGGTGAGAGCTTCCTGGACCTGCCAGGCGCGGTCGTAGGCGCGGTCGTCGACGGGAACCCAACCGAAGATCAGTCGCATGTCCTCGATGCCGCGCGCCCTGTCGGCGGCCGACCGGGCGGTGTAGAAGAACTCAAGCTCGGTGATCGGGCAGGTGGCGATGAGCCCGGCGGCTGCCGCCTGGTCCCAGCCGTACTGCTCCGAGTCCTCGCGCATGAACCGTGCGAGCGCGCTGGTGTCGATCAAGAACTGGGCCGCGTTCACCGGCGGTAGTTCGTCTTGTTCTCGAACAGCTCCAGATCGAACGCGCCGTCCCCGGCCGCGGCCCGTAGCCGGGCGAGAGCCAGAGCGCGACGTCGGCTCTCCAGCACCTCGCGAAGAGCGGTGTTGACGGTCTCCTTCTTGGTCTTCGTCCCGAGGGCTTTGGCCACGTCCGCGACCAGGTCGTCGTCCAGGTCGATAACCGTCCGACTCATGAGTTCCTCCCTGATATCAAATATGGTGTCGAATATATCTCGCGAGATGCCTGGAGTGGTACGCCCGGGTACCCGGTCTTGGCCGCCAAGTTCTACGCGGGCATCACGCCGTGGATGCGGGAGAGACTGAAGACGCGTTCCGCTTCGCGCAGATGGCACCAGGCGTCGAGGTAGGGCGGGTCGAGTTCCAGGTCGCTGAGGGTGCGTACGGTCCGGTTGCCCGAGGTGGCGATGTATTCGACCGTGATGGCCGCACCGGTGTCGATGGCATGGGCGACCTGGCGGACGTCGCTGTACGACAGGTGCTTCGCGTATGCGGCGACGATCTCCTCGGTGTCCGTCGCGAAAGGCACCCCGCTGCCGAACGGGTCGGGTTCCGGTGCGGTCGGCGGGGCCTTGAGCAGCCGGTCGGCCAGGACGTCCATCCCGGCTTCGGTGGGCAGGTCCGAGGTACGGGTTGCGGTGGTCCGGGGCCCGCGCCGCCCGGCGTTCCTTCGCGGGGGCGGGACGGCAGCGGCGGCCCTCTGTGGCAGGCGCTTTTCGATGCGTACCGTTCCGCTGGCGGTCTCGGCGACCGGGGCGTAGCCCGCAGCACGGAGCGCGGCGAGAGCCGTCGCGGGTGGGCTGCCGCTGACCAGGACCGTCGGGGCGAGCTGCCGCAGGGAGAGCTTGGACAGCGCGCGGTGGGCCGCGAGTTCGGCCAGGAGCGCGGGTGCGTCGCCGTGGATGACACAGGCCGCGGGGGCGATGCGCACCCGGCCGTGACCTCGTGCGGTGTCGGCGATGAGATAGGTCAGCGGCTGTGGCAGGGCCGTGGCGGAACCGGCTGCCAGGTCGGCTGTGATGTCGTCCGGGGTGCGGCCGGCGTCCAGGGCCCGGCGGATACTGCCGGCACTGAAGCGCCACACCGACGCCGTACCACTGGTCTCCCGGTCGGCCGTCGCATCCAGCAGTGCCGCGAGTCGCGCGGACGGGGTGCCGGTGACGACGGCGGTGAGGTCGGCGCCGATCCGGGCCGTCGTGGTCGCGGGGGGCAGCAGCCGCTGGGCCACGATGTCGAGCTCTTCGTCGGCGTGGGCCGCCAGGTGGGCACCGAGCGGGGACAGCGCACCCCGTGCCAGCACGCCGAGCAGTTCACCTTCGCGGATCAAGGTGCTGAATGGTGCCGTGTCCTGGGGCGAGGCATCGTCGGCGAGCGGACGGTGCCAGGCCACGAGCGGCCCCAGCTCCGAAGCGGCCTTCACACCCTGTCCTGTCGGGAGCCCCGCTGCCGCGGTGAGCAGCCCGTGGCGGGCCTGAAGGCAGCCGCCGCAGTCAGGCGCACCGGCGAGCGCGGGAAGCGCTTTGTTGTCCTCGTCGCGCGCCCGGGTGGGGGTGAGCGGCAGGTCCCGCCATGCCCGGAGCAGAACGGCGAGTTGTTCTGCGGGCTCCTGCTCGGCCCAGGCGTCGTACGCCTCGGTGGGAGCTACGCGATCGCCGTCGCGGGCCAGCAGTCCGGCGGCGTACGCGGTCTCCAGGGCGAGGCGTACGACGGCGTCGTCCGCTTGGGCGGTCTTGCCGAGCCGGGCCAGTTCACGCGCGCCGATCCCGCCCGACTTCAGCCGGGTCGGTGGAGCGGTCGCGCATGCCGAAAGGACGGAGGCGGCATGGGCCGCGAACGCGGTGGCGGCCACCGCGGCCTCCCGCTCCACCTCCGAGGAGGTGACGGGCACCAACTGTGCGACGGGCGGCAGAGGTTCGAACGGAGCATGCCAATCGGGGCCCCGTAGAGCCAAGGCCACCTCGACCGGCATCCGGACGGGCCCGTACCGGTGACGGTCCTGGAGCAGAAGCCCGCGGTCGAGTGCCCATCGGGCTCCTGGTTGGAGACCGTGGCCAGGAGCCCCGGACACGACGAACAGAGACTGACGCGGCGTGGACCTGGCGCTCTGCTCAAGCAACTTCCGTGCGGCCGCCGGTGCCCCCGCCACCAACGCGGCGACCCGTTCCGAGTCACTGTGATGCTCCACCAGAGCCGCGAGTCGCTGCTGCTTGGTGCCGGGTGGCTTGATACCCAGGACCGCCAGCATGCCGCGCAGTTCCTCCGAGGTGGTGCCGGCCAGCAGCTCTTCCAGTGGGGCGTCAAGTCCCAGGGGCGTGCTCCACGCCTGCCGCAAGGGCGTAGGCATGCGGAGTGCCCTGCTGCCGTCGTGCCACACGAGCGCCCGATCCGACAGCGCCTCCAGGGTCGCGTCCAGCGCGCGTACCGCCGCAGGGGAGGTCGAGCCGAGCAACTTCGCGAGGCTGTCCCGGGTCGCTCTTGCTCCCAAGGCGGCCAGCGCCTCGGCGGCCTGCACGCACGGCAGCGTGAGTTGCGGCAGGACGAGTGCCACAGACCCCGGACGTTGGAGACGGTCTGCCAGTTCTTCCACCGAGCGTGGTTCCGGGGAGGAGGCTGCGTCCTTCCGCATGGCGAGTATGCGTGCCAGGCGGGAACGGTCGAGTTTGCTCAGCCAACTCGCAAGCGTCGAACGGGACTTCATGAGGGTGCACCTCGACAGACGGGGAACGTCACAGGCGGACCGAAGTCGCTTCGGCGCCAAGGCCAAGGATGGCGCAGTTCCATGATCCGCGGATGCCGGACGAAGACAGAGTCCGGGGCACCCGCCTGCCGCGGGCCCAGCCCGACGAGACGAGCTGACGGTAGTAGAAGATCTGGCTACCCACTCGCCAGAATGTCCTCAATGGGTTCATATAAATGCAACCAAAACTGCTCCTGGTGAGCTGGGTTTTTGCTGGTCAGGCGCGGTGGGCTCATGTGCCTGCTGGTCGTCATTGGTCGTCCTCGGCCACAGAGATCGGTCAATGGCGGTCATGCAGGACGCTATGCGGTCTTCAACGACCACCACTGGACGCGGAGGGTTGCTGTGGTTGCTGTACCTCGCTGCTGTACCGCCGCCGACACCCGATGCCTGAGCCTGGTCGCTGCAAGCCGCCTGGACCGCTACGCGCCGGGAGCCCGGTACTGGACTTGCCCAGCTTTGCGCAGGGCATCCATGGTTTCGTCGACGGTCAGGAGAACGGTCGTCTCAAACGAGCTGAGTGCGCCGCCTCCGCTGATCGCCAGGGCGACCGCGGCCATGGAGACGTTGTCGGGGGCCTCCCACAGGTTGTAGCCGTCGCGGGTGCCGAACGCGTACCAGAAGCCGTGGAGCTTGCCGCCGACGGACTCGATGTACGACTGAGCGGCCTTTGCGCGGTCCTCGGGGTGGCCGATGAGTCTCGCCCAGGTCTGCGGCGTGTAGCTGAACCTCGATAGGTAGAGCGGCATCATGTCTCCCTTTCGTTCCAGCAAGGGATGCCCCCGCTGCGGGGGATACGCCTCCGAGGCTGCCCGCGTATCCCCCGAACGGCTGGGATGATGACCGGCATGGCCACTGCCGGTGAGCGACCCAACCAGCACCGGAACTACGGCATCGAAGCCCTCAGTTTGGGAAGCTTGGGTTTCGTACCGGCCATTTCTGCGCTGACCTGGGGCGGAGCGGTGTTGGAGAGGTGGCCGCACCCGGGACAGGTTCCCGCTGTTCCCCGTTGTTCCCCGTTGTTCCCCGCAGGATCTGGCACGCGAATGGCACGGTCCCGGTGTCTCGAAAGACCCTTGGCGGAGCTGGGCCCGGGGTGTCTGAGCCTCAGGCGACGACAGCCAGCCTACGAGGCCGGGCAGCCGACCACGTAGGCACGGGCGCCTCGCTGAACCCCGCTGGCCTGAGCCACGCGGCCGGCCTTAGGAAGATCGTCTAGGACAGACGTCAAGCATCACCCGACGCCAACCCGTCAACCGTCAACTGAGACTCGACACGGGCGAGTGGGCTGTGTCCGATCCCGGGTGATGCCGTCACCGGGCGGGCGCCGGGACGTCGCAGAATCCTCCCGCATGACAGGCGCTCTCGTATGAGGACTCGTAGTAGCCCTGCGCCGCGCTCCCGGTGGCAAACGACAGCATGAGCAGTGCTCCGCCCGCTATCACCTGCCCGATGACCACTCTCCAGGAGCGGAAGGCGGCGGCAACGAGGACAGCTACACCAGCGGCGGCGGCTACATACAGGGACTTCTCCTGATAGGCGGCTGGCGGATCTCCGTAGCTCTGTGGATCCCACGACAGGTAGGACTGGAACCAGCTCAGCCAGATCAGCCCGAAGAAGACCAGTTCGACAGCGCCCAGACCCACGCACACCCCGACAGCGACACGTACGCGGCGGCGTTCCTCTTCTTCAGCCATCCGTCGACCGTCCCTCCTCCGCAGCCTGCTGTCGTGAGTACGGATACTCACGACAGAGGCCGCTTCTGGGAGTACCAGTGCTAGGCCTTTTCGTGACCTGGACTCAGAACGGGCTCTAAGCAGTGTCCGATGGGTCTGGTGACTGAGCAGCGTCCGTGTCGTTCAGTCTCTCGTGGGACGGGGTGATCTATCCGACGCAGAGTGGGCTCGGCTGGAGCCGCACCTGCCACAGAACGTCGGGCGGGGCGGGCGGTGGAAGAGCCACCGCAGGGTGATCAACGGCATTCTCTTCCGCCAGCGCACCGGTATCCCATGGCGGGATCTGCCGCCACGGTTCGGGAAGTGGAAAACGGTCTATGACAGGCATCGCCGCTGGTCGGCGGACGGTACTTGGGACAGGATCCTGCAAGCCGTCCAGGCTGACGCCGATGCGGACGGCAGGATCGACTGGACCATGGTCGGTGTTGACTCGACGTCCTGCCGGGCTCACCAGCACGCCGCCGGTGCTCGTGCACGCCCACCAAGCATTCCGGGCCGATGCAGTCGGCCCGCTCAGCACCGCGACGACGAGGCCCTGGGCCGTTCCAGGGGCGGCCTGACCTGCAAGATCCATCTGGCCGGCGACGGGGGCCGACGCCCCTCGCATTCGTGATCACGCCAGGGCAGTGGGGTGATGCCCCGCAGCTGATACCCGTGCTCGAACGCATCCGTGTCCCCCGCCCTGGCGGAGGACACCCGCGCACGCGGCCCGACCATGTCGGTGGCGGCAAGGCGTACAGCTCCCGCCGCAACCGGAGCTACCTACGACGTTGCCACGTCAGGCACACCATCCCCGAACGCTCCTGGAGGTGGGTGGTCCTGTCGCCGCGCTCGGCGGCGGGGCTGCCTACGCCCGGGCCAAGCACCCCGGGATCTACTGGTCGACGGTCGGCCTGCCGATATCCACGGCCCGTCTGCTCAGCTCGTACGGCTCGGTCATGGAGGCGTGCGGCCTGACTGTCGCTCCGTCCCGACTGCGGGTCCTGGCGGTCAAGGCCACCACCCGCCGCGAGGTGCGGCCCGTCCCACCGCGTCGCGGGATCATCCGTCCCACCTCGACCGGGCTGCGGCTTCGTCTGAGGCTTGCCCCGGGACAGGAGCCCGCCGACGTCGCCACCTCTGCCGAACGGCTGCGGCACGCCTGGGGAGTCCATGCCGTGTACGTCACGACGATCAAGCCTGGTGTCGTCGAACTACGGCTTGTCGGCTACGACGTGCTGCGGCGGGTCCGGATGCCGCGCAAGACCATGGACGGATTCCTGAAAGTACCGGTGGCCTTGAGGGAGGACGCCACTCAACGTGGCCAAGCTGCGCCACCGACCCGCCCGCGCGGCCTGAGGGGACGCCATGGCAGAGAAGAACCGCACCCGCCAGCCCAACGGCGCCTCCTCGATCTACCTCGGCAAGGACGGCAAGTGGCACGGACGCGTGACCGTCGGCGTCCGTGATGACGGCAAGCCGGACCGCCGACACAACGAGCGCAAGACCAAGGCACAGGTCACCAAGGCGGTCCCGTGAGATGGAGCGGGCACGGGATGACAGGAAGCTCAGGAAGCCTGGGCAGAGCTGGACGTTGCAAGCCTGGCTTGAGCACTGGGTCGAGAACATCGCCAAGCCGTACGTCTCGGAGAACACGTACGACGGCTACGAGGTGGACGTCCGCGTTCACCTGGTCCCCGGCCTGGGCGCCCACAAGCTCGACCGCCTGGAGCCCGAGCACCTCGAACGCTTCTACCGGAAGATGCAGACGTCCTGGAGCTCCGCCGGCACCGCCCACCATGCCCACCGGACGATTCGGGTCGCCCTCGGTGAAGCCGTCCGGCGTGGGCACGTCGCCACCAACGCGGCCGAGATCGCCAAGGCTCCCCGCCTCGAAGAGGAGGACATCGAGCCGTTCACGATCGACGAGGTGCAGAGCTTCCTCGTCGAGGCGGCCAAGCTCCGCAACAGCGCGCGCTGGGTCGTCGCCCTGGCGCTGGGCCTCCGCAAGGGGGAGGCGCTGGGTCTGCACTGGGAAGACGTCGACCTCGACGCCGGATACGCCCGCATTCGTAAGAACCGGCTCCGGCCCAAGTACGCCCACGGCTGCGACGGCGAACCCTGCGGCCGTAAGGCGGGCTACTGCCCGAAGCGACAGCAGACCCGCCGCGAGCACAAGTCCACGAAGTCCCGCGCGGGCCGCCGAACCATCGGCCTGCCAGATCCGCTGATCAAGATTCTCCGCCAGCGCCAGGAGACGCAGGAAAGGGAACGGATCGCGGCCGGTGCCGACTGGGAGGGCAAGGGATACGTCTTCGCCTCGCCGGTCGGTGGGCCGCTGAGCCCGAACACCGACTTCCACACCTGGAAGCGGCTGCTGCGGGACGCTGGCGTACGAGACGGCCGCCTTCATGACGCTCGCCACACCGCCGCGACCGTCCTCCTGATCCTCGGCGTCCCGGACGTCGTGATCGACTCGATCATGGGTTGGGAGCCTGGGGGAGCGGCCCGGATGCGCGCTCGGTACATGATGTGACGGGGACCATGCTCCGCAAGGTCGCGCAGTAAGTCGGCGATGCCCTCTGGGTGCCGCCCGGAACCGGCGGGGCTCCCGCAGCCGACGGAAAAGCCGACTGAGACGGAAACTGAGACGGACAACGTCGAAGGGCCCCACCGTGAACGGTGGGGCCCTTCGACATCGTGCCCGGTGAGGCACTGGCGGAGGATACGAGATTCGAACTCGTGAGGGGTTGCCCCCAACACGCTTTCCAAGCGTGCGCCCTAGGCCTCTAGGCGAATCCTCCGCCGCAAACAATACAAGACGTTGAGGAGTGCTCGCGAACTCGTTCCCGCCCCCTGCCATCGGGTACTGTTTGGGCAGCCCCTCACGCGGCGCTATCTGACTGAACTCCCCCAGGGCCGGAAGGCAGCAAGGGTAGGTCGGCTCTGGCGGGTGCGTGGGGGGCGCTTGCGTTCCCGGGCGGGGTGGGTTGTCAGTGGGCGCCTATAACCTCGTATGCGTGTCGTCTCTCGCGCTGTACCGCCGCTATCGCCCGGAGTCGTTCGCCGAGGTCATCGGGCAGGAGCATGTCACCGACCCGTTGCAGCAGGCGCTGCGGAACAACCGGGTCAATCACGCGTACCTGTTCAGCGGGCCGCGCGGCTGCGGCAAGACGACCAGCGCGCGGATCCTCGCGCGGTGTCTGAACTGTGAGCAGGGTCCTACGCCGACCCCGTGCGGAGAGTGCCAGTCGTGCCGTGACCTCGCTCGGAACGGCCCCGGGTCCATCGACGTCATCGAGATCGACGCCGCGTCCCACGGTGGTGTGGACGACGCGCGTGAGCTGCGGGAGAAGGCCTTCTTCGGGCCCGCCTCCAGCCGCTACAAGATCTACATCATCGACGAAGCCCACATGGTCACGTCGGCCGGCTTCAACGCACTGCTGAAGGTCGTCGAGGAGCCGCCCGAGCATCTGAAGTTCATCTTCGCCACCACCGAGCCCGAGAAGGTCATCGGGACCATCCGGTCGCGGACCCATCACTACCCGTTCCGGCTGGTCCCGCCGGGGACCCTGAGGGACTACCTCGGCGAGGTATGCGGCCGGGAGGACATCCCCGTCGAGGACGGCGTACTCCCGCTGGTCGTGCGCGCGGGCGGGGGGTCCGTGCGTGACTCCATGTCCGTCATGGACCAGTTGCTCGCCGGAGCGCGGGAGGAGGGTGTGACGTATGCCATGGCCACCTCCCTGCTCGGGTACACCGAAGGCTCGCTCCTCGACTCCGTAGTGGAGGCCTTCGCCACCGGTGACGGGGCCGCCGCCTTCGAGGTCGTGGACCGTGTGATCGAGGGGGGCAACGATCCCCGGCGGTTCGTCGCCGACCTGCTGGAGCGGCTGCGTGACCTCGTCATCCTGGCCGCCGTGCCGGACGCGGCCGAGAAGGGGCTCATCGACGCCCCGGCCGACGTCCTGGAGCGCATGCAGGCCCAGGCCGGCACCTTCGGCGCCGCGGAGCTCAGCCGTGCCGCCGACCTGGTCAACGCGGGGCTGACCGAGATGCGGGGCGCCAACTCGCCCCGGCTCCAGCTGGAGCTGATCTGCGCGCGCGTGATGCTTCCCGCGGCGTACGGGGACGAGCGTTCCGTGATGGCCCGGCTCGATCGGCTGGAGCGGGGTGTCAACTTCTCAGCGGGTGCGGGTGCGGGTGCGGGTGCGGCTGCGGGCGGCGGTGGCATGCCCGCGATGGGATACGTGCCCGGCCCGGACGCCCACGCGGGAGCGGCTGCCGCGCCGGTTCCGCCCGGTGGCGGGCCCGCCGCGGCGCGAGCTGCCGTACGGGCTTCGGGGGGGCCGGGGCAGACGCCGCCCGCTACCGGGCCCGGGGCGGCGGCCGGTGCGGCTCCGGTGGGTCAGGCCCCCTCCACGCCCCCGGCACCTCCAGCACCCGTCGAGTCGCCCCAGCCCCAGCCCCAACCTCAATCCCAGTCCCAGCCCCCTCAGGCTCCGCCCACCCCTGCGCCCACGCCCACACCCGCCTCCGCCCCGGGAGCCTGGCCCACCGCAGCCCCCGCAGGCGGCGGCCGACGCCCCGGCGGCTGGCCCACGGCAACCCCCGCGGGCGGCGGCACCCAGCCCTCCGCCCCGTCGAGCGGCACCCCCGC
>NZ_JAGMUL010000035.1 GCF_019049285.1 Streptomyces sp. AC550_RSS872 | reverse complement strand
ACGCCCAGAACATCCTGCTCATCGGGTCGGACTCCCGGGCGGGCCGGGCCAACCGGCGCTACGGACGCGACTCCGGAACCGAGCGTTCCGACACCACGATCCTGCTGCACCTCTCCGCCGAGCGCCGCAGCGCCACCGCCGTGTCGATACCCCGCGATCTGATGGTGGACGTCCCCAGCTGCCGCCGCCGGGACGGCACCCGCACCCAGCCCGTGTTCGCGATGTTCAACTACGCCTTCCAGAAGGGCGGTTCGGCCTGCACGATCCGCACCGTCGAGCGGCTCACCGACATCCGTGTCGACCACCACGTGGTCGTCGACTTCCACGGCTTCAAGGAGATGGTCGACGCCGTCGACGGCGTACGGATCTGCCTGGCGAAGCCCATCAACGACAAGGCCGCCAAACTACGCCTCCCGGCCGGCAAGGTGACCCTCAACGGCGAGCAGGCCCTCGGCTACGTCCGCGCCCGCAAGTCCCTCGGCAACGGCAGCGACACCGACCGCATGGAACGCCAGCAGCGCTTCCTCGCCGCGCTCGTGCACAAGGTCCAGAGCAACGACGTCCTGCTGAATCCGGTCAGGCTCTACCCCGTCCTGGACGCGGCGACGTCCTCCCTCACCACCGACCCCGCCCTGGCCAGTTTGCGCGGTTTGTACGAACTTGCCCGCGGAGTGCGCGACATCCCCACCGAACGCGTGCAATTTCTCACGGTCCCTCGGGAGTCGTACATACACAACGCCAATCGCGACCAACTCGTGGAGCCCGAAGCCAGGCGACTCTTCCAACGGCTCCGCACCGACGCTCCGGTGGAAGTCGTGAATTCGCCCGAAACGTCCCAGGGCCCATCCAGCGACTCTTCGCACGGGAGTTCGCACGACAGCGACGGAAAGCCGGGCGGCAGCCAGTCGAACAGGCCCGCCGACCCCACTCCCCCGGCACCCACCTTCCGGGGCAACACCGCCGCCGAGAACGCGTGCGAGTAAAGCGCTCACCAAGTCGGCGAACCCCAGTTCAAAGAAATGCGCCGGATTGCCCAGTTGTAGGGAAGTGGAATTTGTCACCGTCGTCGCTTGACGCTGAACTGGGCGGATAGTGTGAGCGATCCGGTGCACCCGGCCGTAGTTAGGCTTGCGCACTGTTTGACCGAGACCCGAGCGCCTTGGAGGGGGTAGGCGCCGCGTGGCCCCGACGGAGGATGCAGACAACCGTGGACGCGCAAGGCCGTGGGCGGGCGGATGACATCGACCCCGCAGACCAGTGGGTGCTCAATCCGAACACCGGTGAATACGAACTGCGACTGACTCCTTCCGCTCCGCAGTCATCGGTTCCGGGACCGCGCAGATCCGCCTCCCGGGCCGGAGCCGCCGCACGAGCCGGCGGAGCCGGAGGCGCCGTACGCAACCGGAGCGCCGCCCCGGCCCGCGACGGCCGAGAGGGCAGGGACGGACGCGAGCCGCGCCCGGACCGGGGCGCCTCCGGCCGCGAGGTCCCCTCGCAGCGCAGGCGTCGAGGCGCGCCCGAGGAACCGTCGGCGGGGCGGCGCGGTCGCCGGCCGGAGAAGAAGAGCAAGGCGAAGAAGGCCTTGCTGTGGACCGGCGGCGTGACGGCGTTCGTGGTGGTCGCCGCCGCGGTCGGCGGGTATCTCTACATCGAGCACCTCAACGACAACATCCAGGCCGTCTCCGACGACGGCGCGAGCACCGGTGGCTTCTCCAAGGACAAGGCCATCAACATCCTGCTCATCGGCACGGACAAGCGCACGGGCGCGGGCAACGACAAGTACGGCGACGCCGGCAGCGCGGGGCACGCCGACACCACGATCCTGCTGCACGTCTCCAAGGACCGCTCGAACGCGACCGCGCTCAGCATCCCGCGCGACCTCATCGTCGACATCCCCGACTGCCCGACCACGCAGGAGGACGGCTCCCAGAAGGTCATCCCGGGCGAGACCGGCGTGCGCTTCAACACGAGCCTGGGCCAGGAGGGCCGTACGCCCAGCTGCACCAGCCGTACCGTCACCGAGCTGACCGGGATCAAGCCGGACAACTTCATGGTGGCCGACTTCAACGCGGTCAAGACGCTGACGACGGCGGTCGGTGGCGTCGAGGTGTGTCTGGGCAAGGACATCAACGACCCCGACTCCCACCTCGACCTCCCCAAGGGCGAGCATGTGATCGAGGGCGAGCAGGCGCTGGCCTTCGTCCGCACGCGGCACGCCGTCGGCTTCGGCGGTGACCTGAGCCGGATCGGGCTCCAGCAGCAGTTCCTCAGCGCGCTGATGCGCAAGCTGAAGTCCAACGACACGCTCTCCAGCCCGACCAAGATGATCAAGCTGGCGGAGGCGGGCACCAAGGCGCTGACCGTCGACTCCCAGCTCGACAGCATCGACAAGCTGAAGGACCTCGGTCTGGAGCTGGGCAAGCTCAACACCAAGAACCTGACCTTCACCACGGTTCCCGTGCGCGACAACCCGGCCGAGAAGGTCAAGTCGACGGTCGTCCTCAACGAGACGACGGCTCCACAGGTCTTCCAGGCGATCCAGAACGACGTCTCGTTCACCGAGGTCAAGCAGCAGAAGAAGAAGGAGGCCGCCGCCGTGGCCGCCCGGCTCAAGGGCACCAAGGCCGACGCCTCCGAGGTGCGGGTGCAGATCTTCAACGGCGGGGCCCCCGCGGGCAGCGCCCAGGAGACCCTCTCCTGGCTCCAGACCGCGGAGGACGTGACCAAGTCGGAGAACGGGGGCAACGCCCCGGCGACGCTGGCGAAGACGACGCTGGAGTACGCGCCGGACCAGGCGGACCAGGCACGCCGGCTCGCCGCCATCATGGGTCTCTCGGGGTCCGCGATGAAGCCCGGCAAGAGCGTGACCAACTCCCAGGGCCTGCCCACGATGACCCTGACGCTGGGCAAGGACTTCAAGGGCGCGGGCGTCTCGCTCACGGCCCCGACGAAGGCTCCCGACGTGGAGAAGTCCACGGCCGACAAGGTCGAGTGCGCGCAGTAGCCCCCGGCATGCCGCTCCCGGTACGAAAACCGCGCCGGGAACGCAACTGTGCCGAACGCTCGTTGGTCTGACACACGACACCGGTGTGTCGGCCGGCGTCGGCCGGGCACGGCGCGTGGCCGTACCCGGCATGGATTTTGCCGACGCGTGGCCAACCCGGTCCGGATCCACAGGGGTCTGACAGGTAGCGAACCGGTGTCGGACAGGGTGGTCTGCCATGGTGCGCTCCGCACCGGACAGGGAGGTCCGGGGCGGAGCGAAGCCGTGTCGGGCAATGGGCGGGGAAGGGCAGAGAGTTGGCGCAGAGCAGTGTGCGAGGGGAGGCCCCCGCGGTGGAGGACACCATGTCCCTCACCCCGCAGGCCGACCAGGACACGCCGGCCGACCAGGGCGGCCGGCACGGTGGCGGGGGTCGCAGAGGCGGCCGGAGTGCCGACGGCAGGCGCCGCAGACGGCGTGCGCTGCGCTGGTCGGCGACGGTTCTGGCGGTGGTGATACTGGGCACCGCGGGTGCCGGGTATCTCTACTACCAGCACCTCAACGGCAATCTGAAGAAGGACGACCTCAACATCGGCGACGCGAAGGACCGCGCCGCCCGGACCGAGGCGAACGCGGCCGGTCAGACGCCGCTGAACATCCTGCTGATCGGCTCGGACGCGCGGGACAGCAAGGAGAACCAGAAACTCGGCGGCGCCAAGGAGACGTTCGGCGGCACCCCGCTCGCCGATGTGCAGATGCTGCTGCACGTGTCCGCCGACCGCACCAACATGTCGGTGGTGAGCATGCCGCGCGACACCCTGGTGGACATGCCCAAGTGCACCGACCCGGACAGCGGGGACGTGTTCCAGGCCCGCGAGCGCACGATGACGAACCAGTCGCTGGGCCGCGGCGGCCCCGGGTGCACGGTGGCGACGTGGGAGAAGCTGACCGACATCCACATCGACCACTTCATGATGATCGACTTCTCCGGTGTGGTGTCGATGGCGGACGCGATCGGCGGCGTCCCGGTCTGTGTGAACGCCAACATCCGCTCCAAGGACAGCAAGGGCCACGGCTCGGGGCTGAAGCTGGAGAAGGGCACGACGTACATCAAGGGCAAGCAGGCCCTTCAGTGGCTGCGCACCCGGTACGGCTTCGAGGACGGCAGCGACCTGGCCCGCGCCAAGGCGCAGCACCAGTACATGAACTCGATGGTCCGCGAGCTGCGCAAGAACGCCAAGCTCAGCAACCCGGGCAAGCTGCGCGCACTCGCCGAGGCGGCCACCAACGCCCTCACCGTCGACCCGGGCCTGGGCACGGTGGCGAAGCTGTACGACCTGGCGGGCGAGCTCAAGAAGGTGCCGACGTCGCGCATCACCATGACGACGATGCCGAACGAGTACGACACGATCCAGACCGGCCGGGTGGTGCCCACCGAGGACGCGACCAAGCTGTTCCGGCTGGTGCGCGAGGACATCGCCCTCGACGGCAAGGACAAGAAGAAGTCCACCGAGGAGAAGGGCTCCACCGACGCGGCCGCGGCGGACGCCGAGATCGCCGTCCAGGTGCAGAACGGCACCCGCACCGACACCCTCGCCCCGGCCTCCGGCCGCGCGACCACCGTCGCCGGGCTGCTCGTCGACAAGGGCTTCACGAGGGCCGTGGCGGACGCCTCGACCACGCCGGTCGAGGACAGGACACTCGTCCGCTACCCGAGCGCCGACCTGGAGGGCGACGCCCAGCGGCTCGCCAAGGCCCTCGGCATCCCCACCAGCTCCGTGGAGAAGTCCACGAACGTCTCCGGGGTCACCCTCGTCGTCGGCGCCGACTGGCGCGAGGGTACGGCGTACAAGGCGCCGAAGCAGGACGACAGGACGCCGGACACGGCGGAGGCGCTCAACGCCTCCGACACCAAGGCGTGCATGAAGGTGGATCCGGACTTCACCTGGTGACGGGCACCGCCCGCCCGGCGGGGCTCAGTTGGCGCTGAGCACGGCCGGGCGGCGGGAGGCGATGACCTTCTTCGCCAGGGAGCGCGGGCTGGTCAGAAAGCCGTAGCCCCAGGACATGTGCATGGTGGCGAGGGCGACCGGGATCTGGAGGCGTGCCTTCAGCGGGAGGCCCTTGCCGGCCGGGACGGACCCGGCGGCGATGGCCGCGAGGTAGCCGCCGGGGATCACCAGGGCCCACGGGGTGACCAGGGCGCCCGCCACGAGGCCCGCCGCGATGGCGCACACCGCGGTCGGCGGCGCGAGATAGCGCAGGTTGATGGAGCCGGCGTGGTAGCGGGCTACGACGTGCCGCCAGCGGCCGTAGTCCTTGTACTGCTTGGCGAGGGCCTTCACGCTCGGCCTCGGGCGGTACGACACCTTCAGCTCGGGCGAGAACCAGATGAGGCCGCCCGCCTCGCGGATCCGGAAGTTCAGCTCCCAGTCCTGGGCGCGGATGAACTCCTCGTTGTAGCCGCCCTGTTGCTCCAGCGCTTCGCGCCGGAAGACACCGAGGTAGACGGTCTCGGCCGACTGCGCCTCGCCACCGGTGTGGAAGGCGGCGTTGCCGACGCCGATCTTCGAGGTCATCGCCGCAGCGACCGCGTGCTCCCAGTCGTTCTCGCCCTCGGCGTGCATGATGCCGCCGACGTTCTGCGCGCCGGTCTCCTCCAGGAGCCGTACGGCGGTGGCGATGTAGTTGGGCGAGAGCATGCCGTGGCCGTCGACGCGGACGACGATCGGGTGACGGGAGGCCTTGATCGCGGCGTTGAGCGCGGCGGGCGTACGCCCGGTCGGATTCGGAACCGTATGGACGCGGGAGTCCTCGGCGACGAGCTGAGCCGCGATCTCGTCCGTGCGGTCCGTGGACGGACCGAGGGCGATCACGACCTCCATCTCGCCGGCGTACTCCTGCGCGAGGATCGCTTGGACGGCTCCGCGCAGATGCCGCTCCTCGTTGAGGACGGGCATGATGACGGACACGGCGGGGAGCTGCACGTCGGGATTGGCGTTCATAGGGGCCTCACGTTACCGCGAACGGGGGACAGCGGTGCGCCCCGCCGGGGTCGCTGCCCCGGGCCGCAGATCGTATGGGCCTACGGTGCTCACGGATCCCACGTACGGCCCCCAGGGCAACCCCAGCGGAGGTATCCCCCCATGCCCACGCCGCCCCGCCGCTCCCCCGCCTCGCCGCAGCGCAGTTCGCAGCCGTCCCGTGGCGGGGCGCGGCCGGTCGCGCCCGTACGGCGCAGGCGGCCGCGTTGGGCCATGCGGGCGGTGACCACCCTGTCGGTGGTGATCCTCGCCTCGGCCGGGATCGGGCACGCGGTGGTCACCAGCCTGGACGCGAAGATCGCGCGGGTGGACCCGTTCAAGGACATGAAGAACCGGCCGCAGGCCGGGCACGGGATGAACGTCCTGCTGGTCGGCACGGACGGCCGCGACCGCATCAGCGAGGAGGAGCGGCGCAAGTACCGGCTCGGCGGTGCCCCCTGCCACTGCACCGACACGATCATGATCGTGCACATCTCGGAGGACCGGGAGCGGGCCAGCGTGGTGAGCCTGCCGCGCGACTCGTACGCCGAGGTGCCCGGAGCCGACGGGCGCAAGAGCCATCCCATCAAGATCAACGCGGCGTATGCGGAGGGTGGTCCGAACCTCACCGTGCGCACCGTCGAGCACATGACCCACGTCAAGATCGACCACTATCTGGAGGTCGACTTCACCAGCTTCATGAAGACGGTGGACGTGGTCGGCGGCGTGCAGATCTGCACCGCCGAGCCGCTGAAGGACTCGTACACAGGGCTGGACCTGCCGGCCGGGCGGCACCGGCTGATGGGCGGCGAGGCGTTGCAGTACGTCCGTGCGCGGCATGTCGACAGCGACTCCGACCTGGGCCGGGTGCACCGCCAGCAGCGGTTCATGGCGGCGCTGGTCGAGCGGGCGACGTCGTCCGGGATCCTGCTGAACCCGATGAGGTTCCGGGACGTGACGCGGGCCGTGCTGGGCTCGGTGCGGGCCGACAAGGGCTTCGGGACGGGCGAGCTGCTCGACCTCGGGCGGGCGATGCGGAACTTCTCGCCGTCGTCGTCGGAGTTCACGACCGTGCCGATCGAGCAGCTGGAGTACGAGGTGAAGGGCGTCGGCTCCACGGTGAAGTGGGACACCGCACAGGCCGAGCGCCTCTTCCGGGCCCTGCGCGAGGACAAGCCGCTGTCCACGCACCGGCCCAAGCGCCGGGCCGTACCCGTGGAGGTCGCCCCGCAGCAGATCCATGTCCAGGTGGAGAACGGCACGAAGGAGAACGGCCTCGGCAAGCGCGTCGACGCGGCGCTGGCGGCGACCGGGTTCCGTACGACGGGGCGCCCGGTGGCCGCGGCGGACCGCGCGGTGAAGCGGACGGTCGTCGTCCACGACCCCGGCTGGGACCGGTCGGCGAAGTCGCTGGCGGCCGCGCTGCCGGGGAGTGAGCTGCGTGCGGTGAAGGGGCTGGGGCCGACGCTGAAGGTGGTGGTCGGGGCGGACTTCGAGAAGGTGCGCAAGGTACGGGCCGAGGACCCGACGCAGGGCCAGTCGATCGTGGTGCGGGGCGACGAGGCAGGGTGCTCGTAGCACCGTCCATAACCTCAATGGACGTGCGCGGCGGTATTCGGTGGAATGCCGGACGCGTTGACTCGTGCGGCATCTGGTGCGAATTGTTCGTGTCCGCCCGATGGCGCGGTGCGGTGGGCGGGCGTAGGACGGAAGGGCACGGGGCCCGCCCCGGGCTCCCGCGTCCCCCAGGAGGAGCCATGACCCAGCCCGGAACCATGCCTGCCATGAGCAAGGAGATGCAGGACTGCGTCGACGCGTGCATGACCTGCCACAGCATCTGCGAGGAGACCATGAGCTCCTGCATGCAGATGGGCGGCCAGGCTCAGATGCAGATCATGCGGGCGCTCATGGACTGCGCCGAGACGACCCGCATGTGCGCGGACATGATGATGCGCCGCTCGCCGATGTCGGCCGAGATGTGCGCGATGTGCGCCAAGGCGTGCGAGATGTGCGCCGAGGCGTGTATGGCCATGCCGGACGACGCGCAGATGATGCGCTGTGCCGAGGCGTGTCGTCGCTGTGCCGCCACCTGTCGCGCGATGGCGGGCGCCACGATGTGACGGCCGCCTGACAACGGTCGAGGGCACCCTCGCGCCAGGGACAGGCCCTAGGGGTGCCCTCGATCACAGGTGCGCTCAGTTGCCCGAGACGGTCACCGTCTCGTCGTTCTTCAGCTCCTCCACCAGCTGCTTCACCTTCGCGGTGTCCCACTGGAGGTTGCCGTTCGAGGAGTTGCCCGAGATCGGCATGTTCATCGACTTGCCCTCGCCGCCGCTGACGCCCTTCATCGCCCAGAACATGGTCGCCAGGTCCCACAGGCCCATGTCCTTGTCGACGATCAGGGAGTCCAGGCCGGCGCCCATGGTCGGGTACAGCTTGAAGGGGTTGAGGACCGTGCCCGGGGTCGCGACCTGGTTGGCCAGGGCGGACAGGAACTTCTGCTGGTTCTTCGTCCGGTCCAGGTCGGAGCCGGCCAGCGCGTACCGGGTGCGGACGAAGGCGAGCGCCTCCTCGCCGTTCAGGGTCTGCTTGCCCTTCTTGAGGTCGGCGCCGGACTTGGAGTCCTTGATGTCCTGCGGGATGTCGATCTCGACGCCGCCGACCGAGTCCACGATGTTCGCGAAGCCGGCGAAGCCGATCTCGACGTAGTGGTCGATGTGCAGGCCGGTGTTGGCCTCGACGGTGCGGACGAGCAGTTCGGGACCGTCCTCCGCGTACGCGGCGTTCAGCTTCACCTGGCGGCCGGTGCCCTGGTAGACCTTCCCGGAGTCCGAGCCCTTGAACGAGGGGATCGTGACGTTCGAGTCACGCGGCAGCGAGATCAGCGTCGGGCTGCCGCTGCCGGTGTGCAGGATCATCATCGAGTCCGTGCGCTTGCCCTCGGCGGAGCCGGTGTGCAGTTCCTTCTTCTGGTCGGCCGTCATGCCCTCGCGGCTGTCGGAGCCGACGATCAGGTAGTTCGTGCCCTCGCCCGCCTCCGGCCGCTCGATGACCTTGGACAGGTCGACCTCGCGGTTGAGCTTGCCGTCGGCCCAGAAGTAGGTGGCGACGGTCGTCACGACCAGCACGGTCGCCAGCGTGATCGCGGTGAACTTTATCCGGCGCCGCCAGTTCGGCGCGGGCCGCGGCTCGTGCGTGCCCCTGCCGCCGGGGCCGCCCGGGCCGCCCGGGCCGCCGCCGTACACCTGCCCGGTGTTGTACCCGCTGTCGTACCCGTCGTCGTGGGCGGTGTCATCGCCGTAGCCGCCGTGGCCCTGCCCGTTCACGTACGACGGCTGCTGCGGCACCCCGCCGTACCCCTGGCCGGGCGGCGCCGCCGGACCGCGGCGGACCTGCCGCATCACGCGGGCACCCTCGGGCTGTGCGCTCGAGCTGCCGCGTCCGTAGCGGTTACCGCGATTGTCGTCGGACCATCCACCGGGCCAGTCATTCATGCGCCCCAGTGTGCAGGGCACGGCCGGGTGCCTTACAAGGTTCGGGGGAAAATAGAGGCAGGGCTGTTGCGAAGCCAACACAAAGTCCGCGAATGTCGGCTCGGCATAAGGTGGAGGCCATGACAGACCAGGTCACCACAGCGGAGTCGGGCACTCAGGAGATCCCGGGCAAGCCGACCTCCGCGTCCCGCACCACCCTCAGTCACATCATGACCCACAACGACACCAACCTTCTGGGGACCGTGCACGGCGGTGTGATCATGAAACTCGTCGACGACGCGGCGGGTGCGGTGGCCGGTCGGCACAGCGGTGGCCCCGCCGTCACCGCGTCCATGGACGAGATGGCCTTCCTGGAGCCGGTCCGCGTCGGTGACCTCGTCCATGTGAAGGCCCAGGTCAACTGGACCGGCCGGACCTCGATGGAGGTCGGCGTACGGGTCCTGGCCGAACGCTGGAACGAGTCGGCCCCGCCCACCCAGGTCGGCTCGGCCTACCTGGTCTTCGCAGCGGTGGACGCCGACGGCAAGCCGCGCCGGGTCCCACCGGTGATGCCGGAGTCCGAACGCGACAAGCGGCGGTACCAGGAGGCGCAGATCAGGCGGACGCACCGGCTGGCGCGGCGGCGGGCGATCAAGGAGCTGCGGGAGAAGCGGGTGGCGGAGGGGTTCGAGGACTGACCGCACCTCGCGACTGACCGCACCTCGGGCGGGAAGCCACCCGTTCGGCCCGCGTCGTTTGCCCGGTGGACGGCCCGCGGCCACGGTGGGGCGGAGGCGTTCCGCATCCGACGGCGCCCGTGAGAGGTGATCCCCGGTGGCAACGGTGCGGAGTTCACGGGTCCGGGCGGGGGCCGTTCTCGTCGGGGCCGTCGTCACCGCCGTCACCGGCTGCTCGTCCGGCTCCGACGACGCGACGACGAAGACCGAGGATGCGGTACGGCCGTTCAAGGCCACCGCCTCCGCGTCGCCGACCGCGGGCCAGGGCCGACTCGTGGTGTCGTACGAGAAGCCGAAGAAGCCCGCGGACCGGCGGACGGAAGCATTCCTCAAGCGCACCAAAGCCCTTGAGGGCCTCGCGCGTTACGCCGACGACATCGTCGCTCTTCCGTACGACGTGCCGCTGCGCGCGAAGAGCTGCGGACAGGTCAACGCCTTCTGGAATCCCGGGACGAAGGACATCACGTACTGCTACGAGTTCGTCGACACCCTCAGACAGGTCTACGAGAAGCAGGAGAACGAGGGCAGCACCAGGCAACAGGACGCCGCCGTGGAGCAGGACCTCGTCGGCCTGACCAACGGCGTCCTCCTGCACGAACTCGGCCACGGCCTCATCGCCATGTACGACCTGCCCGCCACCGGCGAGGAGGAGGACGCCGTCGACCAGCTGTCCGCACTGCTGCTCGCCAGCGGCGACGACGAACACCAGGAGTACGCGATCGACACGATCAACGCCTGGGCCGGCCTCGCGCAGGCGGACGCGGCCGGGGGGATCCCCGCCAACGAGTACGCCGACGAGCACTCCCTCGACATCCAGCGGTTCTACAACTGGTCCTGCTGGCTCTACGGTTCGAACCCCGACGCGTACAAGTGGATCGTCGAGAGCAAGGGCAACCCGGACGGCGTGCTCCCCGAGGAGCGAGCCGAGAGGTGCCCCGATGAGTTCGCGAAGATCACTCACTCATGGGGCACGCTGCTTGAGCCCTACCTCAAGGACTGAGACGAGACTGAGGCGAGGACTGAGGCGAGGACTGAGGTGAAGGAGTCAGGTTCACAACTTCTCGGCCCACGCGTGCAGTTGGTCCGCCGCCGCGCCCAGGACCTCGTCCTCCATGGCGGTGTCCGCGCCCTCCCCTACGCGCATGAGACAGCCGTTTCGTCGTGACGGCTGCCGGTTCCCCGGCCTTGCCCTCTCGCCTTCCGCGTGACTTCCACCCCGCCCGTTCGAATCCGGCGGTGCGCCACCCCACCGCTGCGCCGTGTGCGCTGCCTGTGGGTGACGCCCGGTCAGCTGGTACGGACGGCGCCGTCAACGCGTTCGACGACCTCCCGGACAGGCTCTGGCCTCGTAGAACGTCCGGTTCGCCGTGCTGTGGAGCAACAGCCGGCTGCCTACGCTGAGTTCAGGGGCGCCCCTCTCCCGTGACGGACTCTCAAGGCTGAGGAGCACTGACTTGACGGACCTCGTACTGCTCGCGGGCGGATCGGTCACGCTGACCCACCACATCACCGGCACCTACTTCATGTGCAACGACTGGCACGACGGTGTCGGCAACCACACCCAGACCTGGGCACAGGACCCCTTCGCCAAGGACAACACCTCGCATCGGTGGTTCCTGCGGGCGAACGCGGATGGCACCACGGTGCGGATCGAGTCGTACGCGAACCACCGCTGCCTCACGGCAGGGGCCAACCCGCCCGACACCGTGACCCTTCGAGAGCACACGGACAGCCTCAGCCAGCACTGGCGGCTGGTCTCGCACGCAGAGCGAGGCAATGACTTCTACCTGGTCTCCGTCGTGCACCCGCGCTACGCCCTGGCCATCGCCGACCACCTCCAGGGCAACGACCGGCTGGTGGGCCTGACCCGGATGTGGGGCGGTCCGAACCTCTCCCAGCTGTGGCGTATCTACCCCTCGTCGGAGGACCAGGGGTGACTCCGGACGGCGAGTACGCACCTTGACCAGGAAGCCCGGGTCCGGCCCACACGGCCGGACCCGGGCTTCCCACGATCACCCTCGTTGCAGCAGGACTCGCGTTACGGCAGGTTCCGCGCCATCACGATGCGCTGGACCTGGTTCGTGCCCTCATAAATCTGCGTGATCTTCGCGTCGCGCATCATCCGCTCGACCGGGTAGTCACGGGTGTAGCCGTACCCGCCGAGGAGCTGGACGGCGTCCGTGGTGACCTCCATCGCCACGTCCGAGGCGAAGCACTTGGCGGCGGCGCCCTGGTAGGTGAGGTCGGCGTCGCCGCGCTCGGAGGCGGCGGCGGCCTGGTAGGTCAGGGCGCGGGCGGCCGAGATCTTCATGGCCATGTCGGCGAGCATGAACTGGATGCCCTGGAAGTCGGCGATCGGCTTGCCGAACTGCTTGCGCTCCTGGACGTAGCCCTTGGCGTAGTCGAGGGCGCCCTGGGCGATGCCGAGGGCCTGGGCGGCGATGGTGATGCGGGTGTGGTCCAGCGTCTGCATCGCCGTGGCGAAGCCGGTGCCCTCCTCGCCGATCATGCGGTCCGCGGGGATGCGAACGTTGTCCAGGTAGACCTCGCGGGTCGGGGAGCCCTTGATGCCGAGCTTCTTCTCCGGGGCACCGAAGGAGACGCCCTCGTCGGACCTCTCGACGACGAACGCCGATATGCCCTTGGAGCGCTTCGTCGGGTCCGTGACCGCCATCACCGTGTAGTAGTCGGAGACGCCGGCGTTGGTGATCCAGCGCTTCACGCCGTTCAGCACGTAGTGGTCGCCGTCGCGGACGGCCTTCGTCTTCATGCCGGCCGCGTCGGAGCCGGCGTCCGGCTCGGAGAGGCAGTACGAGAACATGCCGTCGCCCTTGGCGAGCGGGGTCATGTACTTCTTCTTCAGCTCCTCGGAGCCGGAGAGGATCACGGGCAGCGAGCCGAGCTTGTTCACGGCCGGGATGAGGGAGGAGGACGCGCAGACGCGGGCCACTTCCTCGATCACGATCACCGTGGCGAGCGCGTCCGCGCCCGCGCCGCCGTACTCCTCGGGCACGTGCACCGCGTGCAGGTCATTGGCGACCAGGGCCTCCAGCGCCTCCTGCGGGAAGCGGGCGTCCTCGTCCACCGCGGCGGCGTACGGCGCGATCTTCGCCTCGGCCAGGGAGCGGATGGCATCACGGAGCATGTCGTGCTCCTCGGACGGGCGGTACAGGTCGAAGTCAGCCGATCCGGCCAAGGTCTCTCACGCTCCAAGGACGCTGGTTGTCAAGTGCGATGCTGGCGCTAATTACCGTTAAGTAACTCAAATTTTAGAGGTCGGCTCACGCGACGGGTACGTGAGCTTGGCGACAGCTGGGAAGTTGCCCTTCAGAGCCTCCGACTATGCTCGGGCGCGCACCTCCCCCGTACCCCTTTCTGGAGTCCCCATGGCCCTCAAGATCACCGTGATCGGCACCGGTTACCTCGGCGCGACCCACGCCGCGGCCATGGCCGAGCTCGGCTTCGAGGTACTGGGACTCGACGTGGTGCCCGAGAAGATCGAGATGCTGCGCCGCGGCCAGGTCCCGATGTACGAGCCGGGACTGGAGGAGCTGCTGCGCAAGCACGTGGCCGGGATCGAGGGGTCGACCGGGCGGCTGCGGTTCACCATGGACTGGGCCGAGGTCGGGGAGTTCGGCGATGTGCACTTCGTGTGCGTGAACACGCCGCAGCGGCATGGCGAGTACGCCTGTGACATGTCGTACGTCGACGCCGCCTTCGCCTCCCTCGCCCCGCATCTGAAGAACGCCGCCCTCGTCGTCGGCAAGTCCACCGTCCCCGTCGGCTCCGCCGACCGTCTCGCCGCCTACCTGGCCGAGCACGCGCCGGCCGGCGAGGACGCCGAGCTGGCCTGGAACCCGGAGTTCCTGCGCGAGGGCTTCGCCGTCCAGGACACGCTGCACCCGGACCGGATCGTGATCGGCGTGCGCGGCGAGCGGGCCGAGAAGCTGCTGCGCGAGGTCTACACGACGCCGATCGCCGACGGCTCCCCCTTCGTCGTCACCGACTTCCCCACCGCGGAGCTGGTGAAGACCTCCGCCAACTCCTTCCTCGCCACCAAGATCTCCTTCATCAACGCGATGGCGGAGGTGTGCGAGGCCGCCGACGGCGATGTGGCCAAGCTCGCGGAGGCCATCGGGTACGACGACCGGATCGGCAGGAAGTTCCTGCGGGCCGGGATCGGCTTCGGCGGCGGGTGCCTGCCCAAGGACATCCGCGCCTTCATGGCCCGCGCCGGTGAGCTGGGCGCGGACCAGGCACTGACCTTCCTGCGCGAGATCGACTCGATCAACATGCGCCAGCGTGGGCAGATGGTGGAGCTGGCGCGGCAGGCGCTGGGTGGCGGGTCCTTCCTGGGCAAGCGGGTCGCGGTCCTCGGCGCGACCTTCAAGCCCGACTCGGACGACGTGCGGGACTCGCCCGCGCTGAACGTCGCCGGGCAGATCCACCTCCAGGGCGGCCAGGTCACGGTGTACGACCCCAAGGGCATGGACAACGCCCGCCGTCTCTTTCCGACCCTCGGCTACGCCGACAGCGCGATCGAGGCGGTGCGCGGCGCGGATGTCGTCCTGCACCTCACGGAGTGGCGGGAGTTCCGCGAGCTGGACCCGGCCGCGCTGGGCGAGGCCGCGGCGGCCCGAGTGATCCTGGACGGCCGTAACGCCCTCGACCCGGCGCTGTGGCGGAAGGCCGGCTGGAGCTACCGGGCGATGGGGCGACCGACGGCCTGACCGGCGATCGCAGACCGCCCGGGCCGCGCGATCGACGGTCCGGGCGGTCTGCGACGACCACCGACCGATCACCGACCGGACGCCGGCATGTTGACGGCGGTCAGTCGTCCTCGTCCTCGAAGCTCCACCGGAAGTCGACCACCGCGGCGGGGGCGACCGCACGCACCGTGTCGTGCGAGCCCTGCTCTATTCGGTCGGCCCAGGCGCCGAAGCGGGTCACGATGATCGGGTAGTCGCTGCCCGCGAAGACCCGGCCGGCCGACGCCTCCTCGGTGACGGCCACGTCTCTGTCGAGGTCGTTGTCGGTGAGGAACGCGGTCAGTGCCTCGGCGACGCGCGCCGTCTCCTCTTCCGACCGGAGACCGGTGACATCGAGGCTGAGTCCTACAGAGATCGACATGCGCCCAACCTAGCGGCCACCACTGACAGTGACGCGGGGACGCCGTTTCGGCCGAGGCTCAGTCGGCCGAAACGGCGTCTTGTCGCATTCTGCCGCACACCGGCCGCCCGGCGCCGAGTGAATCTTCAACAACCTTTCGAAAGTCGGCCTGTCCGGCCCGAAGGCCTACTTGGCTCGATAGCGCCGCATCTTCGCGCGCGCCCCGCACACCTGCATCGAGCACCAGCGACCGCGCCCCGCCGGACTGCGGTCGTAGTACGCCCAGTGGCAGTCGACCGCCTCGCAGGCCTTCAGCCGGGTCCAGGTGCCCTCGACGAGGGCCTGGGCAATCGCGGCCGCCACGCGGGAGAGCAGCGGGCCCTCGTGGGCGGGGGCGAGGGTGGCCGAACCGTCGGCGGTGTCGACCGCCACCACCAGCGGGCTCGCCGTCAGCAGCTCGCCGAGCGGGGTCACCGTGCGGTGCGGGGGATGGCCCGCGTGGGCGAGCAGGGCCACGCGCAGCGACTCCCGCAGTTCCCGGGCGCCGGGTACGTCCTCCTCGGCCAGCCCGTAGCGCGCCCGGCCGTCCGCCGTGTCCAGCGCGTCGGCGCCCGACTCGATGTCCAGCGTGTTGACCAGTGACTGGACCAGTTCCAGACCCCCGGGCGCGGGCGATCTCTCACTCATGGTCGAACGCTATCCCTCCGCCATCCCTCCGTGCCCGAACCCCCTTGCGAGGTTACCGCCAATACGGGAGCATAGGGTAACCGCGTTACCTGTTGACGCATGGCGCAGGTAACCAAGGCTTCGAGGAGGAAGTCATGGCCATCGCTTCACTGGGCGCCGTCGTCCTGGACTGTCCCGACCCGCGCACCCTCGCCGACTTCTACGCGCGCGTGCTCGGCGGCAGCGTCGAGGGAGAGGGAGACTGGCTGGACCTGAAGGTGCCCGGCGGGCCGACGCTGGCGTTCCAGGCCGTCCCCGGTCACGTGCCGCCGCAGTGGCCCGCGCCCGAGCACTCGCAGCAGTTCCATCTGGACGTGACCGTCGAGGACCTGGACACGGCCGAGAAGGAGGTGCTGGCGCTGGGGGCGAAGCCGCTGGACGCCGAGGACCGTTCGCGGACCTTCCGGGTTTACGCGGACCCGGCCGGGCACCCGTTCTGCCTGTGCGCCTGCTGATCCGAATGCGTCTGCTGATCGCGCCCTGATCCCTGATCCCTGATCCCGGGAGGAATCCATGGCTCCAGCGGCACGTCTGCGTTCCGTCGTCATCGACTGCCCCGACCCGCGCGCCCTCGCCCGCTTCTACGCCGGCGTCGGCGGCGGCACACCTGAGGACGACGACCCCGACTGGGTCGTACTCCGACTCCCGGGCGGGCCGCGGCTCGCCTTCCAGCCGGCGCCCGGCCACACCCCGCCGGAGTGGCCGCGGGCCGACCGCAACTCCCAGCAGTTCCACCTCGACTTCGACGCCGGGTCCACCTGGGAGGAGGTCGAGGTCGCCCAGGAGAAGGTGCTGGTACTGGGGGCGCGGTTGCTGCGCACGGAAGACAAGGACGACTTCCGGGTGTACGCCGACCCGGCGGGGCATCCGTTCTGCCTCTGCCGGATCGAGCAGCCGTGAACGAGCCCCGCTACCCGTCCAGTTCCTCGATCGTCGCGTTGGACGGACCCCGGGTCGCCTGAAGGTCACGGGCCACGTCCTCCGCCGCGCCCAGTACCCGTACCGCGTTCTGCCAGGTCAGCTTGGCCAGGTCGGTTCGCGACCAGCCGCGGTCCAGGAGCTCGGCGATGAGGTTGGGGTAGCCGGAGACGTCGTTCAGGCCGTCGGGGGTGAAGGCGGTGCCGTCGTAGTCGCCGCCGATGCCGAGGTGGTCGATGCCGGCGACCTCGCGCATGTGGTCCAGATGGTCCGCGACCGTGGACACCGTGGCGACCGGACGCGGGTGGGCCTCCTCGAAGGCGCGGTGCACCTTCATCGCCTCGGCGGTGGTGTCGAGGTGGTGGAAGCCGTGGGCGCGCATGTTCGCGTCGGCCTCGGCCGTCCAGTCGACGGCTGCCTGGAGCACGAACTTCGGCACGAACGTCACCATCGCGACGCCGCCGTTGCCCGGAAGGCGTTCCAGGACGTCGTCGGGGATGTTGCGCGAGTGGTCGCAGACCGCGCGGGAGGAGGAGTGGGAGAAGATCACCGGGGCCGACGTGGCGTCCAGTGCGTCGCGCATCGTCGTCGCCGCCACGTGCGAGAGGTCGACGAGCATGCCCTCGCGGTTCATCTCCCGGACGACCTCGCGGCCGAAGGCCGACAGGCCGCCCACGCCCGGCTCGTCCGTCGCCGAGTCGGCCCACGCGATGTTGTCGTTGTGGGTGAGCGTCATGTAGCGGACGCCCAGCGCGTACAGCGACCGCAGCGTGGCGAGGGAGTCGGCGATGGAGTGGCCGCCCTCCGCGCCGATCAGCGAGGCGATACGGCCCTCCGCGCGCGCCGCCTCCATGTCCGCCGCCGTCAGCGCGGGGCGCAGGTCGGCCGGGTAGCGGGCCAGCAGCTGCCGTACGCAGTCGATCTGTTCGAGGGTGGCGCTGACCGCCTTGTCGCCGGCGTAGTCCGAGCGGACGTACACCGACCAGTACTGCGCGCCCACGCCGCCCTCGCGCAGCCGCGGGAGGTCGGTGTGCAGGTGGGGGCCCTGATGGGTGGCGATGTCGCGGGCGTCGAGGTCGTAGCGGACCTGTTCGCGCAGGGCCCACGGGAGGTCGTTGTGGCCGTCGACGACCGGGAACTCGCGCAGGAGTTCCCGGGCTGCCTCCAAGGAGGTCATCGTCGTCACTTCCCGGAGCCGAAGCCGAAGCCGCTCGCGCCCTCGACCTTGGCGCGCAGGCGCTTGCCCTTCTCGGTGGCCTGGTCGTTGAGTTCCTGCTGGAACTCGCGCATCCGCTGGAGCAGGTCCTCGTCGTGGGCGGCGAGGATGCGGGCGGCGAGCAGGCCCGCGTTGCGCGCGCCGGCGACGGAGACCGTGGCGACCGGGACGCCGGCCGGCATCTGCACGATCGAGAGCAGGGAGTCCATGCCGTCGAGGTACTTCAGCGGGACCGGGACGCCGATGACCGGCAGGGAGGTCACGGAGGCCAGCATGCCGGGGAGGTGGGCCGCGCCACCCGCCCCCGCGATGATCACCTTCAGGCCCCGCTCGGCCGCCTGCTCGCCGTACGTGATCATCTCTCGCGGCATACGGTGCGCGGAGACGACGTCGACCTCGTACTCGATCTCGAACTCGTCGAGGGCCTGCGCGGCGGCCTCCATGACGGGCCAGTCGGAGTCCGACCCCATGACGATGCCAACAACGGGGCTCATTCGGTGATCGTGCCTCTCAGGTAGCCGGCAGCGTGACGGGCGCGCTCCAGCACGTCGTCGAGGTCGTCGCCGTAGGTGTTGACGTGCCCGACCTTGCGGCCGGGCTTCACGTCCTTGCCGTACATGTGGATCTTCAGCTGGGGGTCGCGGGCCATGCAGTGCAGATACGCGGAGTACATGTCCGGGTAGTCGCCGCCGAGGACGTTCACCATGACCGTCCACCTGGCGCGCGGGCGCGGGTCGCCGAGGGGGAGGTCGAGGACGGCCCGGACGTGGTTGGCGAACTGGGACGTGATCGCGCCGTCCTGGGTCCAGTGGCCCGAGTTGTGCGGGCGCATCGCCAGCTCGTTGACGAGGATGCGGCCGTCGCGGGTCTGGAACAGCTCGACGGCGAGGTGGCCGACGACGTCCAGTTCCTTGGCGATCGTCAGGGCGAGTTCCTCGGCCCTCAGCGCGAGGGTCTCGTCCAGGTCGGGTGCGGGCGCTATGACCGTGTCGCAGACGCCGCCCACCTGCTGGGACTCGACCACGGGGTAGGCGACCGCCTGGCCGTGCGGGGAGCGGACGACGTTCGCGGCGAGTTCGCGGACGTAGTCGACCTTCTCCTCGGCGAGCACCGGGACGCCGGCGCGGAACGGGTCCGCGGCCTCCTCGGGCGAGTCGACGACCCAGACGCCCTTGCCGTCGTAACCGCCGCGGACGGTCTTGAGGACGACCGGGAAGCCGTCTCCCTCGGCGCCCTCGGGCAGGCCCTCGGCCGCGAAGGCGGCCACGTCCTGCGGGTCGGTCACGATGCGGTGCCGTGGGCACGGCACGCCGATCGCGTCGAGCCGCGCTCGCATCACGCCCTTGTCCTGGGCGTGCACGAGCGCGTCGGGGCCCGGGCGCACGGGGATGCCGTCCGCCTCCAGGGCCCTGAGGTGCTCGGTGGGTACGTGTTCGTGATCGAAGGTGATCACATCGCAGCCCCTGGCGAACTCGCGGAGCGTGTCGAGGTCGCGATAGTCGCCGATGACGACATCGCTGACGACCTGCGCCGCGGAATCCTGAGGGGTGTCACTGAGAAGCTTGAACCTGATGCCCAACGGGATGCCCGACTCGTGTGTCATACGAGCGAGCTGGCCCCCGCCGACCATGCCGACTACCGGGAACGTCACGCCCCTAGGGTATCGGCCGCCGCGGGGCGACCCTCTTACCGGACTTTTCCAGGTCTCTTGCCGTCCTGTGTACCGGCCTATGAGTTCGCCCACAGGCAATCGACGAAGGGGGTGGTTAGCATGGCTGGGTTGACGAAACCGACCGGCAAACCGACCGACAGGAGCCTTCACGACCATGGGACGTGGTTCCTCGGGGCTTCAATCGGCGCCTCCTGCGGTACCTCGCAGTGCCGTACGGCAGCGCTTCGACCGGCTGGTGCGTGAGGTCGCCAAGTTCGGTGCGGTGGGTGGCGCGGGGCTTCTGGTCAACCTCCTCGTGTTCAACCTGGTGCGGCATGTGACCGACCTCCAGGTGGTGCGGGCGAGTGTCATCGCCACCGTCGTCGCGATCATCTTCAACTATCTGGGCTTTCGGTACTTCACGTACCGGGACCGGGACAAGAGCCGGCGTACGAAGGAACTGGGTCTGTTCCTGCTGTTCAGCGTGGTCGGTCTGGTGATCGAGAACGGGGTGCTGTACGCGGCGACGTACGGCTTCGGGTGGGACACTCCGTTGCAGAGCAACGTCTTCAAGTTCCTCGGTATCGGTGTGGCGACGCTGTTTCGGTTCTGGTCGTACCGGACGTGGGTGTTTCGGGCGTTGCCTGCGGAGGAGCCGCCGGTGGGCGGCGCGGAATCGTTCCTGGAGCGGCGGCAGCGGGCTGAGAAGGACCGGGTTCGGCAGCGCGTGGGCTGACATGGCGGCTTTTCGCCCCCGCCGCCCCTACCCGTCCCATCCTCCTGGGGCTCCGCCCCAGACCCCGCTCCTCAAACGCCGGAGGGGCTGGATCTACCGGCCCGGCGTGCATCTTTCAGCCCGTCCGGCGTTCGAGGACAAGGCCACCACCGTCCCGAACCCCCACCCACCCGCAGGGGACTACACCGGGCCTAAACCTTCCAGCCCGTCCGGCATTCGAGGACGAAGCCACCACCGCCCCGCAC
>NZ_JAGMUL010000033.1 GCF_019049285.1 Streptomyces sp. AC550_RSS872 | reverse complement strand
GTGGACATCGGAGGGGCGGGCGGGGCGGCCGGAGGCTGCATGGTGGGCTGCGGCGGGGCCACGGGGGCGGCGGGGGCCGGGGCCGGCTCCTCGACCGTGACGCCGAAGTCGGTGGCGATGCCGGCCAGGCCGTTGGCGTAGCCCTGGCCGACCGCGCGGGCCTTCCAGGCGCCGTTGCGCAGGTAGACCTCGACGATCACCAGTGCCGTCTCGGTGCCGAGCTGCGGGGGCGTGAAGGTGGCCAGGACGCTGTTGTCGTCGGCGTTGCGGATGGTGGCCGTGGGTTCGATGCCCTGGAAGGTCTGGCCGGCGGCGTCGGGGCTGGCGGTGACGACGATCTTCTCGATGCCGGGGGGTACGGCCGAGGTGTCGACGGTGATCGCGTCGGGGCTGGTGCCGCCGCCCGAGCGGTACGTCACGCCGGGGCCGCTCGGCTGGTTGTAGAAGATGAAGTCGTCGTCGGAGCGCACCTTGCCGTCGGCGGTGAGCAGCAGGCCCGATACGTCGAGCCGCACCGGGGCGGCGACGTCCACCGTCACGCGCGCGGCGGAAAGAGGGATGTTCGAGCCGGGGGTCATAGCTGTCATGACCCGTGAACGAGCGGGGGCGATTTACCGTTCCCTTACCCGCGACCGTTCGGGTCAGCGGCGGTTGCGGGGGTGATTGCGCGCCGTGCGCTCGTTGCCGTGCTTGTAGTTCCCGGTCCAGCGGGCCATGACCAGCTGAGGGTCGGACGTCTCGACCTCGGCGAGGAACTGGGCGGCGCGGGGGCCGTGGAGGGTGGTGGCGGGGCGGCCCTGGTGGGTGATGCGTACGGTGCCGTTGGCGTGCTCCTGATAGCTGAATCCGTGGGGTCGGGGCATGTTCGGATCGTAGGTGGAGGGGGTGGTGGGCCCCAACGGTTTTTCGGCGGGGCGGAAGCCGGTGTGGCCGGCCGTCAACGGTCTTCGCCCCCGCCGCCCCTACCCGTCCCGTCCCTGGGGGCTGCGCCCCCAGACCCCCGCTGTCGGCCCTTCGGGCCTTGTCCTCAAACGCCGGACGGGCTGAAATTCAGCCTCTCCGGCGTTTGAGGAGCGGGGTCTGGGGCGGAGCCCCAGAACGCTACGGCACGACCACGATCTTGCGGCCCATCCCCGACGCGAACTGCGCCAGCGCCTCCGGGTACCGCTCCAGCGGGATCCGGTCGCTGATGAAGATCTCCGGGTCGAGGACCCCGTTCGCGAACAGCTCCGCCGCGCGCTCGAAGCTGTGCAGGACGGCCATGGAGCCCGTGATGGTGATCTCCTGGTTGTAGATGCGGTACGGGTCGATCGTCACGCGCGTCGAGTAGTCCGCGACCCCGAACTGGAGGAAGGTGCCCGCCTTGGCCACCCGGTCCAGGCCGTCCTGGATCGCCGCCGCGTTGCCCGTGGCGTCGACGACCAGGTCCCAGCCCTGGGGGCGGTCCAGTTCGTCGGGGTTCGTGGCGGAGGCCGAGACGCCGAGACCGCGGGCCGTCTCCAGGCGGGCGGGGTTCACGTCCACGACGTCCACGCTCGCCGCCCCCGTCCGCTTGGCCAGCTCCAGCATCATCAGGCCCATCGTGCCCGAGCCGTAGATGAGGACGTGGGCGCCGAGGCGGGACTGGAGGACGTCGTAGCCGCGGACCGCGCAGGACAGGGGCTCGACCAGGGCCGCGTCCTGGGTGCGGACGTGCTCGGGGAGCCGTACGCAGTTCGCGACCGGCGCCACCGCGTACTGCGCCGCGCCGCCCGCCGTGGTCACGCCGATGGCCGCCCAGCGTTCGCAGAGGTTGTTGTGGCCGGTACGGCAGTAGCGGCACTCGTAGCAGTACAGCGACGGGTCGACCGCGACCCGGTCGCCCACCGACAGCTCCGTGACCTGGGTACCGACCCCGACCACCTCGCCCGCGAACTCGTGCCCGGGCACGATCGGCAGCTTGGGCGCGAACTCGCCCTGGAGGATGTGCAGATCCGTGCCGCACAGGCCACAGGCCGCGACCTCGACCACCACTTCCCGCGGGCCTGGAGTCGGGTCGGGGACCTCGGCGACGACTGCCTTGCCCACGGACTCGATGACGGCGGCCTTCATTTCACGGCTCCCAACGACAGGCCCTGGACCAGCTTGTCCTGGGCGGCGAACCCCGCGGCGAGCACCGGCAGGGAGATGACGAGCGACGCGGCGCACACCTTCGCCAGGAACAGGCCCTGGCTGGTGATGAAGCCGGTCAGGAAGACGGGCGCGGTCTCGGCCACCACGCCGGTCAGTACGCGGGCGAACAGCAGCTCGTTCCAGCTGAAGATGAAGCAGATGAGGGCGGTCGCGGCGATCCCGGGGAGCGCGATGGGAGCCACCACGCGCGCGAGGATCGTGGGGAGCTTCGCGCCGTCCACCCTGGCCGCCTCGATGATCGCGACCGGGATCTCGGCCAGGAAGGACTGCATCATCCACACCGCGATCGGCAGGTTCATGGAGGTGTAGAGGATGACCAGCAGCCAGATGTTGTCGAGCATGTCCGTGTTCTTCGCGAACAGGTACAGCGGCAACAGGCCCGCCACGGCCGGCAGCATCTTCGTGGAGAGGAAGAAGAACAGGACGTCCGTCCATTTCTTCACCGGGCGGATCGACAGGGCGTAGGCCGCTGGGAGGGCGAGGACCAGGACGAAGAGCGTCGACGCCACCGAAGCCACCGTCGAGTTGATCAGCGCCGGCCAGGGGCTCGCGCCGCCGCCCGCGCCGAAGAACTCGCGATAGCCGTCCAGCGTCAGCGACGCGGCGAAGGACGGCGGGTTGGTCGCCGCGTCCTCCTCGGAGTGGAAGGACGTCAGGGCCATCCACGCGATCGGCAGGAAGAACAGGATCCCGAGCAGCCAGGCCACCAGGCCGAGGCCAACTCCCTTGCGGCGGTTGCGAAGTCGTACGGCCACTGCACTCATGCGCGCGACACCTCCTCGCGGAACAGGGACGACACCACGCGCAGCGCGAAGGTCGCGATGATGATCGAGCCGATGACCACCAGGACGCCCGCGGCCGAGGCGAGGCCGTTCTCATGGGCCTGGTAGAAGCTCTGGTAGACGGTGTAGGGGAGATTGGCGGTGCCGAGGCCCCCGGACGTGATCGTGAAGACCGCGTCGAAGTTCTGGACGATGTAGATCGAGCCCAGCAGGGCGCCCAGTTCGAGGTAGCGGCGCAGGTGGGGGAGGGTGAGGTGGCGGAAGATCTGCCAGTCGCTCGCGCCGTCGACCCGCGCCGCCTCGATCTGCTCGTGGTCACGGCTCTGGAGGCCGGCCAGCAGGATCAGCATCATGAACGGCGTCCACTGCCAGACGAGGGATGCCTCGACCGCGAGGAGCGGTGTGTGGGAGATCCAGTCCGGTTGTGGGCCGCCCACATAGTGCAACAACCCATTGAACAGGCCGTATTCAGGGTTGTAGAGCACATGTTTCCAGAGCAGGGCCGCCGCCACCGGGACCACCAGGAACGGGGCGATCAGCAGGGTGCGGACCACCCCGCGGCCCTTGAACCTGCGGTCCAGCAGCAGGGCGAGCACCAGGCCGAGGACCAGGCTGGCCAGCACCACCGCGACCGTCAGCAGCACGGTCGTCCAGACCGAGTGACGCAGGTCGGCGTCGGTGAGGACTTCCCGGTAGTTGTCGATGCCGGTGAACTGGCGGGCGTCCGGGTAGAGGGAGTTCCAGTCGAAGAACGAGATCACCAGCGTGGCCACGAACGGCAGCTGGGTCACCACGATCATGAAGATCAGGGCGGGGAGCAAGGGGGCCCGGGTCGCCCAGGCGCGCAGCCGGGCGGAGGGCGGACGGGTGGTGCGCACGGGAGTCGTGGCCACGGGGGCCGTAGTGGTCGCTGTCATCGCCCCTCGTACTCCTCGGAGATCTTCTCGGCGAGCTGCTGGGACTTCTTCAGGGCCGAGTCGACGGACTGGCGTCCGGCGATGGCCGCGCTGATCTCCTGGGAGACCTTGGTGCCGAGGTCGGTGAACTCGGGGATGCCGACGAACTGGATGCCGGGCGCGGGGCGCGGCTGGACGCCGGGGTCGTTCGGGCGGGCGCCCTCGATGGCTTTTTTCGTCATCTCCTGGAAGGCGGCCGCCTCCTCGCGGTACGCCGGGTTGGCGTAGGTGGAGGCACGCTTGCCGGCCGGCACGTTGGACCAGCCGATCTCGTCGCCGACCAGCTGCTCGTACTGCTTGCCGGACGCCCAGGAGACGAACTTCCAGGCCTTGTCGGGGTTGCGGGACGCCTGCTGGATGCCCCACGCCCAGGTGTAGAGCCAGCCGGCGGACTCGGTCTTCTCGACGGGGGCCGGTGCGTAGCCGACCTTGCCCTTGACCGGGCTGTTCGCCGACTCCAGGGAACCGGCCGCCGAGGTGGCGTCGTACCACATGGCGACCTTGCCCTGGGTCATGTTGTTCAGACACTCGGCGAAGCCGGACTGAGCGGCTCCGGACTCACCGTGCTCGCGGACCAGGTCGACATAGAACTTCGTCGCCTTCTCCCATTCGGGGGAGTCCAGCCGCGCCTTCCAGTCCTTGTCGAACCAGGTGCCGCCGAAGGTGTTCACGACGGTGGTGAGCGGGGCCATCACCTCGCCCCAGCCGGGCAGTCCGCGCAGACAGATGCCCTTCATGCCGGGCTCGGCGCCGTCCGTCTTCGCCGCGAGGTCCGCCACCTGCTGCCAGGTGGGATGCGCGGGCATCGTCAGGCCCTCCTTCTCGAACACGTCCTTGCGGTACATCAGGAAGGACGACTCGCCGTAGAAGGGCTGGCCGTAGAGCTTGCCGTCGTCACCGGTCAGGGACTGGCGCATCGGCCCCAGGACGTCCTGCTCGTCGTATCCGGGGTCCTTGGCGACGTACGAGTTCATCTCGTGCAGCCAGCCGTTGCGGGCGTAGATCGGTATCTCGTAGTTGGAGAGGGTCGCGACGTCGTACTGGCCCGCCTGGTTGGCGAAGTCCTGGCTGATCTTGTCGCGGACGTCGTTCTCGGGCAGGACGGTGAAGTTGACCTTGATGCCGGTCTCTTCGGTGAAGCGGGGGGCGAGTTTCTGCAACTCGGTCATCTGAGGGTTGTTGACCATCAGGACGTTGATCGAGTTGCCGCCCGACCCCGCCCCGCCGGCTCCGACCCAGCAGCCGGAGAGCAGCGGGGCGAGCAGCGTCCCTGCGGCGGCCATGGCGAGCGTGGCTCGCGGTGGCCGTCGTCGGCTCTGGGTTCGCATGGATCGCTCCTGGACGATTGGGGAAAACAGGGAGATATGGGGCGTTAGGAGGCGTGCGGGTGCCTCCAGGGGGAGTGGGTTCGGTTTTCAGACGCGGATGACCTGGGGGCCCTGCAACGCATAGCGGTGGGCCTCGGCCGCGGGGAGCAGGGTGCTCGTCACGATCGTCTCCAGTGCGCCGATGTCGGCGAACCGGCAGAAGCTGACCGCTCCGAACTTGGTGTGCACACCCGCGAACACCGTGCGGCGCGAGGCCCGGATCGCCTGCGTCTTGACCTCGCTGACGGCCGGGTCGGGGGTGGTCAGGCCGTGCTCGCGGGAGATGCCGTTGGCGCCGATGAACGCCAGGTCGATGACGAATCCGGCCAGCATCTTCGTCGTCCAGTGGTCGACGGTGGCGAGCGTGCCGGACCGCACCCGGCCGCCGAGCAGCAGCACGGAGACCTGCTCGGCCTCGGCGAGGGCGCCCGCGACCGGCAGGGAGGCGGTGACCACGGTCAGCGGCCGGTCGGTGGGCAGGGACTCGGCGATGAGCTGTGGGGTGAAGCCCTCGTCGACGAAGACGGTCTCGGCGTCCCCGAGCAGCTCGGCCGCGGCGGCCGCGATCCGGCGCTTCTCGGGGACCTGGCTGGTGGCGCGGAAGGCGAGCGTCGTCTCGAAACCGGCGCTCTCCACGGGGTAGGCGCCGCCATGGGTGCGGCGGAGCAGTCCGTGGTCCTCCAGGACGCGCAGATCCCGCCGTACGGTCTCCTTGGCCACGCCCAGCTCGGCGGCGAGCGCGGTGACGTCGACGGAGCCGCTCGCGCGGGCGGCGCGGACGATCTCGCGCTGGCGTTCCTCCGCTGTTCTGTTCATGGTCGTCACCTGCCTCGCTGTGCTGCCCGTTCGGGCTCTCCTGTGGCCCTTGGGGGAAGTTCTACAGCGGGTGCGGGGTGGTGACCAGGTCTGTTACGGGGGTGATACTGCCCGGTGTGTGCCCGTTCGGTCTTGTGGGTGCCCGGGGCGGACTCCGGACTCGGGTGTGCGGTCGTGTGGTGTCTGCGGGCGCGTTGTGGCTGGTCGCACAGTTCCCCGCGCCCCTGGGGGGCGTTGCCGTGCCGTGTCCGGGTGTGCTGGAGTCGGGCCTGGTCTCTGCCCGAATGAGGCGGCGGGCGGGTCCGTTCGGTGCCCGCCCGCCTCTCTCTACGACTTTTTCCGGTCAGTACGGCCAGATCGGTGGATCGCTGACGAAGTGGCCGCCCAGGTAGGCGTGTGCGATGTTCTCCGGGTCCAGCTCGCCCTGCTCGGCGATGAGCTTCTCGGCGTACGGCTCGGAGTCGTCCTGCGGGTCGTAGCCGAGGGAGCGGGCGGTGGTCAGGTCCCACCACAGGCGGGTGTTCGCGGAGGAGCCGTAGACGACGGTGTGCTCGACGTTCTCGGCGGTCAGCGCCGCGTGGAAGAGCCGGGCGCCGTCGGCGGGGCTCATCCACACCGAGAGCATGCGCACGCTGGTCGGCTCGGGGAAGCAGGAGCCGATGCGGACGGACACGGTCTCCAGGCCGTGTTTGTCCCAGTAGAGCTGCGCGAGGTCCTCGCCGAAGGACTTGGACAGGCCGTAGAAGGTGTCCGGGCGGCGCGGGGCGTCGACGGGGATCAGGGGGTCGTCGCCCTGGGGACGGGGCGTGAAGCCGACCGCGTGGTTGGAGGAGGCGAAGACGACGCGTCCGACACCCTCCTCGCGGGCGGCCTCGTACAGGTTGTAGGTGCCCTCGATGTTGGCGCGGAGGATCTTCTCGAACGGGGCTTCCAGGGAGATGCCCGCGAGGTGGACGATCGCGTCGACGCCCCGCACGGCCTCGCGCACGGCGTCCTTGTCGCCGAGGTCGGCGACGATCGCCTCCGGCTCGCCGTCGATGGGACGCAGGTCGAGCAGCCGCAGCCGGTAGCCGTACGCCGGGAGCAGGTCCCGCATCAGGGTGCCGAGGCCGCCGGCGGCGCCGGTGAGCAGGACGGTGCGGGGTGCGGGCATCCTCGGGGCTCCTTGAGGTCGTGGACCGCAGGCGTACACGGCGTTCACATGCGTGGACTAGTTAAGGATCACCACCCTTGCACGTCAAGAGTGGTGCAAAGTGCGTTCATAAACATAAACTCCGATCAGAAATCTGCACCCGCCTGCACCGCACCCAGGGAGAGCCCGTGACGTCAGCCCCCCTCGCCGCACGCCTCAGCGTCCCCGGCGGGCCGCTGTTCTTCCCCGTCACCGCCTACGGCTCCGACGGCGCGGTCGACCTCGACACCTACCGGACCCATGTGCGTCGGGGCGTCGAGGCCGGGGCCGCCGCCGTGTTCGCGTGCTGCGGCACCGGGGAGTTCCACGCGCTGACACCCGAGGAGTACGAGGCGTGCGTGCGGGTGGCCGTCGAGGCGGCGGACGGACGGGTGCCGGTCGTCGCGGGCGCCGGGTACGGCACCGCGCTCGCGGTGCGGTACGCGCGGCTCGCCGAGGCGGCCGGTGCGGACGGGCTGCTCGCCATGCCGCCGTATCTCGTCGTCGCCGGGCAGCAGGGGCTGCTGCGCCACTACAGGGAGATCGCGGCGGCGACCGCGCTCCCGGTGGTCGTCTACCAGCGCGACAACGCCGTGTTCACCCCGGCAACGGTCGTCGAGCTGGCCCGCACGGACGGCGTCATCGGCCTCAAGGACGGCCTCGGCGATCTGGACCTCATGCAGCGGATCGTGAGCGCAGTACGCTCCGAGGCCGCCGGCGACTTCCTCTACTTCAACGGCCTGCCCACCGCCGAACAGACCCAGCTCGCCTACCGCGCGATCGGCGTCACCCTCTACTCCTCCGCCGTGTTCTGCTTCGCCCCGGAGATCGCCCTCGCCTTCTACCGGGCGCTGGAGACGGGCGACGAGGCGACCGCCAACCGCCTCCTGGACGGCTTCTACCGACCGTTCGTCGAACTGCGCGCCCAGGGCCGCGGATACGCCGTCGCCCTTGTCAAGGCCGGCGTGCGGATGCGCGGCCTGGACGTGGGGGAGGTCCGGCCGCCGCTGCACGAGCCGGGCGAGGACCATGTGAAGCAGCTCGCCGAGGTGATCGAGCGCGGATACGCGCTGCTGGAGAAGGAGCCGGAGGACACCAAGTGAAGGCGTCGACATTCGTCTACCCCTGGGACATCAACGGAGACCCGGAGGCGCCCGGCATGATCGCCGCCCTGGGCGTGCAACAGGTGACGCTCGCCGCCGCCTACCACTCCACCCGAGCCCTCACCCCCCGCCACCCCCGCCACCGCATCGTCACCGCCGAACACGCGGCCGTGCTCTACCCGGCGGACGGCCGGTGGCAGGGCCGCGCGCTGCGCCCGTACCCGGCCGGTGACTGGGCGCCCGGCAACGCCTTCGGCGAGGCGGCCGCCGCGCTCACGGCGGCCGGTCTGGAGGTGCACACCTGGGTGGTCCTCGCGCACAACTCCCGCTTGGGCGCCGACCATCCGGACACCTCGGTCGTCAATGCCTACGGCGACCGCTACCCCTGGGCACCGTGCATCGCACAGCCCGCCACGCGCGCGTACCTCGTCGAACTGGCCGCCGAGGCCGCCGCACGCCCCGGAGCGCGCGGCACGGAACTGGAGTCCCTCGGCTGGTACGGCCTCCAGCATCTGCACGCGCACGACAAGACCGGCGGGGTGCCGCTCGGCGACGCCGGGATGTACCTGATGGCGCTCTGCTTCTGCCCGACCTGCAAGGAGGGCTACGGCGCCCGGGGCCTGGACGCCGACGAGCTGGCGGCCGCCGTACGCGCCGCCCTCGAACCGCTGTGGCAGGGCACGGTCGCCGACGAGGGCTGGGCCGGGGTCGAGAAGCTGCTCGGCGAGTCGAACGCGGCGGCCACGCGCGCGTGGCGCGACGAAACCGCCCGTACGCTCCAGGAGACGGCGGTCCGCGCGGTACGCCAGGCCGCCCCCGACAACTTCCAGATCCTGCTGCACGCCGACCCGGTGACCCACCACGTCGGCGCCAACCCGGGCGTCGACCCCGAGCACATCCTCTCCGTCGCGGACGGCGTGGTCGTGCCCTGCGCGGCCGGCCCCGCCCTTCTGACACCCTTCGCCGAACAGGGCCGTGAGGGCGCGGTCATCGCCGCCAACTTCGGTGTGGTCTCCGGGATGGGCGGCAGCCCGGGCACGCTCGCGTCGGACGCGGCACGCGCGCGTGAGCTGGGGGCCACCGAGATCCGGCTCTATCACGCGGGGTTGGCGTCCGACGGGGACCTGGTGGCGGTACGGGAGGCACTGGCCGCCCTCTGACGCAGCAGCGGTACGGCGGTCATCAGCCAGGCCGGGCCGAGGAGGGCCGACAGCAGCCGTACGTCGAACAGTTCGACCAGCGCCGCTCCCACCGCCAGCCCGATGACGTTCGGCGTGAAGACGAGCGTGTTGGCCGTGGCCGCCGTACGGCCGAGCAGGGCGTCCGGGGTCTCGCGCTGCACGGCGGTGAGCGCGGCGATCAGGACGCAGGGCAGCCCCGCGCCGATCGCCGCGCTGCACGCCAGGGCCACCGGGTCGGACGGAACGGCCCGCAGTCCGGCCGCGACGGCCGCGAGGGCGATGCCGTACGCGGCGAAACGGCGCTCGCCGAGGCGGCGCAGCGCGGGTCCGGAGAGCAGTCCGATCGCCACCGAACCGGCGCCCTGGACGGCGTACAGCACACCGGCGTAGGCCGGGGCGTGCCCGAGGCCGTCGATGACGGCGTAGATCAAGGCGCCGTTGAGGCCGGCCCAGAGCATGGTGGTGGCGCCGGCCAGGACGAGGGGACGCAGTCGGGGGTGCGTCCAGAGGTGGCGGGCTCCCTCGGCGGTCTGCTCCCGCCAGCCGCCCGACGGCTGCTCGGGCCTGCTCTCACGGACGCGGAGGCAGGCGTACAGCCCGGTCGCGACCACGAAGGTCACGGCGTCGAGCAGGGCGACGCCCGCGCCGCCGTACGCCGCGTAGACGCCGGCTCCGGCCAGGGGGGCGAGGAGTTTCATGCCCTCGGTGGCGGTCATGCGCAGCCCGTTGAAGTCGCCGAGCAGGGGCGCGGGGACGGCGGAGGCGACGAGGGCGGACTCGGCGGCGTCGTGGACGACGCCTGCGGCGCCGTAGACGAACAGGACCGCGAAGAGGAGCCAGAGGCGGTCCGGTGAGTCGACGGTGAAGAGGGTGGGCAGGAGGGCGGCCAGCAGGAGGTTCGCGCCGATCAGCAGGGGTTTGCGGCGGGTGCGGTCGGCGAGCGTGCCGAGGAGCGGGCCGGCCAGGGCGGGCGCCCACATGGCGAGCATGCACAGCGCGGCCAGGCCGTCGGAGCCGGTGAGGTCCTTGACCCAGACGCCGGACACCAGCCACAGCGCCGAGGTGCCGAAGCCGCAGACCACGACTCCGGTGAGGTAGAGGGCGGCGTTGCGGTCGCGCAGGACACGGGGGAGGGGCCAGGGGGCCGAGGGGGTGGAAGGGGTGCTGCGGGTGGTCGTCATGCCATGCCATCGTGCGTCTAAGGCGGGGGCGTAGGGATGGGGGAAGTGCCTTAGGTATGCGGGGGCTACCGGCGTGCGACGAGGGCGTGGAGTCCGAAGAATTGACGATCGGGGAGACGTCCCGCCACCAGGTCCCCCCGGCGGGCACGCCCCCCGCCGACCGATGAGTTTTGCCGGCGCCGTCGGTCCACCCTCCAGGAACAGACCTGTGAGGAGCCGGACCATGACCGACACGAGCACCCTCGACCTCGGACCGCAGACGCGCGTCATCGCCCGTCTCGCCGACGGTGTCGCCGACGACCAGCTGTCGGGGCCGACGCCCTGTCCGGAGCTGGCGGTGCGGAATCTGCTGGGGCACCTGCTCGGCCTGACCGTGGCCTTCCGTGACGCCGCCCGCAAGGACCTCGGCGTCACGACGGACACCAGCCCCGACTCCGCCGTCCCGGACATCGGGCCGGGGTGGCGCGAGGAGCTGCCCAAGGTGCTGGACGAGCTGGCCGAGGCGTGGCGCGACCCTGGCGCGTGGAGTGGGATGACCCGGGCGGGCGGCGTGGATCTGCCGGGCGAGGTGGCGGCCGCCGTGGCCGTGGACGAGCTGGTGATCCACGGCTGGGACCTGGCGCGCGCGACCGGCCAGGAGTACACCCCCGATCCCGCCGCGTTGCAGGCGTCGCACGACTTCCTCCTCGCCTCCGTCGACGATCCCGGCCGAGGCGAGATCTTCGGTCCCGTGGTGCCGGTCCCTGCCGACGCACCCCTGCTCGACCGAGCGATCGGACTGAGCGGACGGAACCCGGGCTGGGAGCGGGAGCGGCGCTGACGCTCGCTTGCCCGACCGGGCGGCCGGGCTCTCCGGACAGCACACCCAGGGGGTGTTTTGAAAGGCCCAGAGGCCCAAGTAGCTCCTCCGCCACTCTCGGCTTCGCTCGAGCGGGGGGACCCCCGTCGAGGGCCTTCGTCCGGCGCGCCGAGGGCACGCACCGGCTGCGACACCAGCCGCTGCCGCGGCGGGCGCGGGCACCGCACGGGACTTTCAGAACACCCCCGAGCCGACCTGATGCTCCACCCGGTGGCACACGCGGCAGCAAGGGCTCGAAGAGCCGGCCGGGGAGGGCGTCGAGGGTCGCGCAGGGCCCGCCGGAACGCCATCCGCGCCCCTCCCTGCCACTCCCGGTCGCGCGGAAGACCGTCGCGGAGGCCGACACCCATCAGCCGGGCGGGCCCCAACTCCCTTTGTCAGAAGCATTGACGAACCATGCGCCCCCTCCTACCTTCATCGCGTCGTACTTCGTACGTCATATATGAGACGCGATACGTGAGATCCCATACGCGAGAGCCATCCCGCGAAGATCCGAGAGGCGCGCATGACCTCTGTGCCCACGCCGATCCCCTCGCGCACGCAGTTTGTGCTGGAGGAGATCAAACGCCGTATCCTCACCGGGCAGTTGACGCCTGGTCAGGCCCTGGTGGAGACCGAGCTCGCTGCGCAGTTCGGGGTGTCGAAGACCCCGGTCCGCGAGGCGCTCAAGACGCTGGCCGGGACCGGGCTTGTCGTGATGAGCCAGTACAAGGGCGTCACGGTGCGCATGGTGGACGCGGACATGGCGCGCGAGGTCTATGACGTGCGGCTGCTCCTCGAACCCGAGGCGCTCAAGCGAGCCGTGCGGCGGGGCGCCTCCCTCGACGCCGCCCGTGACGCGCTGACCCGCGCCGACGCGGCCGACGACACCGCCGAACGCTCCCTCGCCAACCGGGAGTTCCACCGCGCCCTCTATCTGCCGTGCGGCAACCCGCTGCTCGGCCGGATGCTCGACGAGGTCCGCGACCAGGCCGCCCTCGTCTCCGCCGTCGCCTGGGCCGCCTCGCCCTCCTGGGAACGGGAGGCCGGCGAGCACCGGGAGATCCTGCGGCTCGCGCTGGAGGGCGACGCGGACGGCGCCGCGCGCGCCCTGCACGCCCACATCGCGTCGTTCGTGCAACGGGCCTTCCCCGACGCGGAGGTCGGGGCCCAGGGAGAGGACGGTCCGGCATGACCACGACGTTCGAGGCCCAGCGGACGGCCCTGGCCGACGTGGTGGCGATCCCGGTGACCCCGTTCGCCGAGGACGGCACCGTCGACCAGGACGCCCACCGGGCCCTGCTGCGTCGGCTGCTCGACGGGGGTGTCACCACGCTCACCCCCAACGGCAACACCGGCGAGTTCTACGCCCTCACCCCCGAAGAGCGCCGCCTGGTCACCGAGCTGACCGTCGACGAGACCCGCGGCCGCGACGCCGTCCTCCTCGTCGGTGTCGGCCACGACGTGCCCACCGCCATCGCCTCCGCCCGGCACGCCCGCGAGCTCGGCGCCCAGATGGTGATGGTGCATCAGCCAGTCCACCCGTACGTCTCGCAGCGCGGCTGGGTCGACTACCACCGCGCCATCGCCGCCGCCGTGCCCGAGCTCGGCGTCGTCCCGTACATCCGCAACGCTCAGCTCAGCGGCGCCCGCCTCGCCGAACTCGCCGACGACTGCCCGAACGTCATCGGCGTGAAGTACGCCGTGCCGGACGCCGCCAAGTTCGCCGCCTTCGCACGCGACGCGGGCCTGGAACGCTTCGTCTGGGTCGCCGGACTCGCCGAGCCCTACGCCCCCTCGTACTTCTCCGCGGGCGCCACCGGCTTCACCTCAGGACTCGTGAACGTCGCCCCGTCCGTTTCGCTGAACATGATCGAAGCGCTTCGATCCGGGGACTACCCGGCCGCCATGAAGGTCTGGGAGCAGATCCGCCGCTTCGAGGAACTGCGCGCCGCGAGCGGCTCCGCCAACAACGTCACCGTCGTCAAGGAGGCCCTGGCCTCGCTGGGTCTGTGCCGCCGGGAGGTGCGCCCGCCCAGCCGGGAACTGCCCGAGGACGAGCGCACCGAGGTCGCCGCCATCGCCGCCGGGTGGTCGATATGACCGACGAGAAGAGCACCCGCCGAAGGCGCCCCGAGGAACTCCGCAGCCATCAGTGGTACGGCACCGAGGGCCAGCTGCGCACCTGGTCGCACAACGCCCGCATGCGCCAGCTCGGCTACGAGGCGGAGGAGTACCGGGGTCGCCCGGTGATCGCCGTCCTCAACACCTGGTCCGACATCAACCCCTGCCACGTCCATCTGCGCGAGCGGGCCGAGGCGGTCAAGCGGGGGGTGTGGCAGGCCGGGGGCTTCCCGCTCGAGTTCCCGGTCGCCACGCTCTCGGAGACCTACCAGAAGCCGACCCCGATGCTCTACCGCAACCTGCTCGCGATGGAGACGGAGGAGCTGCTGCGGTCGTACCCGATCGACGCGGCTGTGCTGCTCGGCGGCTGCGACAAGTCGACGCCGGCGCTGCTCATGGGCGCGACCTCGGCCGACGTACCGTCGGTCTTCGTGCCCGCGGGTCCGATGCTGCCGGGCCACTGGCGCGGTGAGACCCTCGGCTCCGGCACCGACATGTGGAAGTACTGGGACGAGCACCGCGCGGGCAACCTGACCGACTGCGAACTGCGCGAACTCCAGGGCGGTCTGGCGCGATCCCCCGGCCACTGCATGACCATGGGGACCGCCTCCACGATGACCGCGGCGGTGGAAGCACTCGGCATGACGCTGCCGGGCGCCTCCTCGATCCCGGCCGTCGAATCCGGGCACGAGCGGATGGCCGCCGCCTCCGGGCGCCGCGCCGTGGAACTCGCCTGGAGCGGGCCGGGGCCGTCCGGGATCCTCACCCGCGAGGCCTTCGAGGACGCCGTCACCACGGTGCTCGGGCTCGGCGGCTCCACCAACGCGGTCATCCATCTGATCGCGATGGCCGGCCGCGCGGGCATCGAGCTCACCCTCGACGACTTCGACCGCATCGCCCGCACGGTCCCGGTCCTGGCCAACGTCCGGCCCGGCGGACAGACCCACCTCATGGAGGACTTCTACTTCGCCGGCGGCCTGCCCGCCTTCCTCTCCCGGATCACCGACCTGCTGCATCTGTACCGCCCGACGGTCAACGGCACCCTGGGCGAGCAGCTCGAAGGTGCCGTCGTCCACAACGACGACGTGATCCGCGCCCGCGACAACCCGGTCGCCCGCGAGGGCGGGGTCGCGGTCCTGCGCGGCAACCTCTGCCCGGACGGCGCCGTCATCAAGCACATCGCCGCCGAGCAGCACCTGCTCAAGCACACGGGCCCGGCCGTCGTCTTCGACGACTACAAGACGATGCAGCGGACCATCAACGACCCGTCCCTCGGCATCACCGCCGACAGCGTGCTCGTCCTGCGCAACGCCGGTCCCAAGGGCGGCCCGGGCATGCCCGAGTACGGCATGCTGCCGATCCCCGACCATCTGCTGAAGCGGGGCGTACGGGACATGGTGCGGATCTCCGACGCCCGGATGAGCGGCACGAGTTACGGCACGTGCGTGCTCCACGTGGCACCGGAGTCGTACGTCGGCGGTCCGCTGGCCCTCGTGCGGACGGGGGATCCGATCACCCTGGACGTCGAGTCGCGCACACTCCATCTCGGCGTCGAGGACGAGGAGTTGGAGCGACGCAGGTCCGAGTGGACCCCGCCGCCCACCCGCTACGAGCGCGGCTACGGCGCCCTGTACAACGAGCAGATCACGCAGGCGGACACCGGCTGCGACTTCGAGTTCCTGGCCAGGCCGGGCAAGTACCCGGACCCCTACGCCCTTTAGAGGCGCGGGGCTGTATCCATCTGCGGCTCCGCCGTGGAGCGCGACCAGCCACGAAGCACCAGCAGCCGCCACACAGCACCAAGAGGCACCCCGTATCGCAATCCGGGCCACCTCCACCCATCGAGAAAGCGCTTCCCACGCCACGAAGCAAGCCGCACGCACGACGTACAAGAACGGAGACCAGTCATGGCCCAAGCCGCAGCCGTGGCGAAACCGCCCGCGCCACCCCGGCGACGCCGTGCCTCCGCCACGCCGCGCAGGCTCCCGTATCTGCTGATCGCCCCGGCGGCCCTGCTCATGCTGGGCTTCATCGCCTACCCGGTGATCAGCGTCTTCTACTACAGCCTCCAGGAGTACAACCCCACCAAGCCATGGCGGAACGGATTCGCGGGCTTCGACAACTTCGTCCACGCCTTCACCGACGACCCGCTGTTCTGGGACACGCTGGTCTTCAGCGCCAAGTGGGTGCTCGTCGAGGTCGGGCTCCAGCTGCTGTTCGGGCTCGCGCTCGCGCTGATCGTCAACCAGACGTTCGCGGGAAGGGCGCTGGGACGCGCCCTGGTCTTCTCCCCGTGGGCCGTCTCCGGGGTGCTGACCTCGGCGATCTGGGTGCTGCTCTACAACTCCCAGACGGGCATCACCCGTTACCTCGCGGACGTCGGCGTCGGCTCCTACGGCACCAGCTGGCTGTCGGACACCGGGAGCGTGTTCTGGGCCGCGGTGGTCGCCGACCTGTGGCGAGGCGTGCCGTTCTTCGCGATCCTCATCCTCGCCGACCTCCAGTCCGTCTCGAAGGACCTGTACGAGGCCGCCGAGGTCGACGGGGCCGGCCGGATCAAGCAGTTCTGGCACATCACGCTGCCTCATCTGAAGGACGCGATCGTGCTGTCCACGCTGCTGCGCGCGGTGTGGGAGTTCAACAACGTCGACCTGCTCTACACGCTGACCGGCGGCGGCCCTGCCGGAGTCACCACGACGCTGCCGCTCTACATCGCCAACACCAGTGTCGACGCACACAACTTCGGCTACGCGTCCGCCCTGACCACGGTCGCGTTCGTGATTCTGCTCTTCTGCTCGATCGTCTATCTGCGGCTGAGCAAGTTCGGAGGTGAGGGCAAGTGAGCGTGAAGGAAGCCACCAAGGCCGCGCCCGCACCCGTGCGCGCCGCCCCCGAGCCGCCGCGGCCGAAGAAGAGGAACCGTTCCTGGGACGAGGTCCCGCGCTGGCAGATCTACCTGCCGCTGTCGATCTACCTGGTCTTCACCCTCATCCCCTTCTACTGGATCCTGCTGTTCTCCCTGCGCCCGGCCGGCTCGACCTCGCTCGTGCCCTGGCCGATGACCTTCGACCACTTCGAGAAGGTCTGGACGGAGCGCAGCTTCGGCACCTACTTCCAGAACAGCGTGCTGGTCGGGGTCGTCACCCTGCTGATGACGACCCTCGTCGCCCTGGCCGGCGGGTACGCCCTCGCGCGGTTCGACTTCAAGGTCAAGCGCGCGTTCATGCTCGCCCTGCTGTGCTCCCAGTTCGTGCCGGGCGCGCTGCTCCTGGTGCCGCTGTTCGAGATCTTCGCCGAGCTCCGGATGATCAACTCGCTGGGCAGCGTCATCATCGCCGAGACCGTGTTCCAGCTGCCGCTGTCGATGATCCTCATCAGCAACTTCATCAAGAACGTGCCGTATTCGCTGGAGGAGGCGGCCTGGGTCGACGGCTGCAACCGGATGACGGCGTTCAGGATCGTCGTCCTGCCGCTGCTGCGGCCGGGGCTGATCGCCGTCGGGTCCTTCGCCTTCGTGCACTCCTGGAACCACTTCCTGTTCGCCCTGATGTTCCTCAACAACCAGGAGAAGCAGACCATCCCGGTCGGCCTCAACACCCTGATGGGCGCGGACAGTGTGGACCTGGGTGCGCTGGCCGCCGGCGGGATCATCGCGGCCGTGCCGGTGGTGATCGTGTTCGCCTTCATCCAGAAGTGGCTGATCACGGGGTTCAGTGCGGGGGCGGTGAAAGGGTGAGGCTCCGTCATATAGGCGTCGTGACCGGTCTGTCGGGGCTCGACACAAAGATCGACAGCGCCGCCACGGCCGACCGCGAGGTGGCACGCGGCGCGGGCGCAGGGAGGATCACATGAGCACTGCCGTACCCGTCGTCCTGGCGGGCGCGCGCGGCCACGGCCGCTGGCACCTCGACAACATCCGCCGGCTCCAGGACAAGGGGATCGTCCGGCCGGCGGGGATCTGCGAGCTTACCCCGCTGACGGAGGAGGAGCTTCCGGAGGGCATGGGCTCGCCCGAGCAGTCCGCCGACTTCGGTGCCCTCCTCGACTCCACCGGCGCGGGCGTCGCCGTGATCTGCACGCCGATCCCGACCCACACCGACCTGGCCCTGACGGCCGCCCGCCGGGGTGTGCACATCCTGCTGGAGAAGCCGCCCGCCCCGTCGTACGCCGAGTTCCGGCGTATGGCCGACGGGGTCGCCGAAGCCGGGGTCGTCTGCCAGATCGGCTTCCAGTCGCTGGGCTCGCGTGCCGTGCCCGCGATCCGGGAGCTGATGGCGCAGGGCGCGATCGGCGAGATCGTCGGGATCGGCGGGGCCGGTGCCTGGGCGCGTGCCGAGGCGTACTACCGGCGGGCGCCCTGGGCGGGCAAGCGGCGGCTGAACGGCGTCGACGTCATCGACGGCGTGCTGACCAACCCGCTCGCGCACGCCGTCGCCACCGCTCTCGCGCTCGGCGGCACGGTGCACGCCGAGGACGTCACCGCCATCGAGACCGAGCTGCTGCGCGCCAACGACATCGAGTCCGACGACACCTCCTGCGTCCGCGTCACCACCGCGCGCGGCCCTCAGGTCGTCGTCGCCGCGACCCTGTGCGCCGAGGACCCCGGCGAGCCGTACGTCGTCGTCCACGGCGACCGCGGCCGGATCACCTTCTGGTACAAGCAGGACCGCGTCCTGCTCCAGCGGGCGGGCCACGGCCCCGAGGAGTTCGAGTACGACCGCACGGACCTGCTGGAGAACCTCGTCGAGCACCTCACCGACGGCACCCCCCTGCTCGTCACGCCCGACGCGACCGGCGCCTTCATGAAGGTCGTCGAAGCGATCCGCCTGGCCCCCGACCCGATCCCGCTGCCGGACGGCACCTGGCACCTGCTGCACGACGAGCAGCGCCGGGTCGTGCCCGGCATCGACGGCCTGGTCGCGGCCGCAGCCGACACCCTCGCCCTCTACTCCGAGCTGGGCGCCGCCTGGGCGCTGCCGGCGAGAACGAAAGAGGTGAGCACCTGATGACCCCCCACGACACCGCGGTGCTGCGCGTCGCGGGCCGCCCGGTCGGCCGGTACGTCACCCGGCCCGAACTGCCGCCCCGGCTCGCCCCGCGCCCCTATCTGCACCCCGTCACCACCCTGGCCGGCACGGCGGTCACCGAGCTCAGCCCCGCCGACCACACACACCACCTCGGCGTCGGTGTCGCCGTTCCCGACGTCGAGGGGGCCAACTTCTGGGGCGGACGCACCTACGTCCGCGACCAGGGCCCGACCGAACTGGACAACCACGGCGCCCAGCGGCACACCTCCTTCCCACTGCGCGACCCCGACGGCTTCGTCGAGGAACTGCGCTGGGTGGCGTCCGGCGCCGAACTGCTGCGCGAGCGCCGTACGGTCGCGGCCGCCGAACTCACCGAATCCGCCTGGGCGTTGGACTTCACCTTCTCCCTGACCAACGTCACCTCCGGCCCGCTGTCGATCGGCAGCCCCGCCACCAACGGCCGCCCGGGCGCGGCGTACGGCGGCTTCTTCTGGCGGGCCCGAAAGGAGGACTCGGCGCCGGACGTGTTCACCACCGACCGCGAGGGTGAGCGGGAGATCCACGGCACCCGCGCCCCCTGGGTGGCGCTCACCGGCTCGACCTGGACCCTGATCTTCGCCGGGGCCACCGAACAGACCCGCCGGGACCCGTGGTTCGTACGCGCCGAGGAGTATCCCGGCGTCGGTTCCTCCCTCGCCTCCGAGGAGCGGCTGCCGATCCCGGCCGGCGAGACCGCCGTACGCCGGATCGTCACCGTCGTCGCCGACGGCCGGATCAGCCGGCCCGAAGCGGCGTCCCTGGTCCGCAAGGCGGTGAGCCAATGACCGCCGAGACCGTGGGGACCTACGCCAACCCCGTCCTGAACGCCGACTGGTCCGACCCGGACGTCGTCCGCGTCGGCGACGACTTCTACCTCACCGCCTCCAGCTTCGGCCGCGCCCCCGGCCTGCCCCTGCTGCACTCCCGCGACCTGGTCAACTGGACCCTGGTCGGCCACGCCGTGGACCACCTGGAACCGGCGGAGGAGTTCGCGGCCCCACGGCACGACTGCGGCGTCTGGGCCCCCTCCCTGCGCCACCACGACGACCGGTTCTGGATCTTCTGGGGCGACCCCGACCAGGGCATCTTCCAGGTCAACGCCCCCGAGATCCGCGGCCCCTGGACCCGCCCGCACCTGGTCAAGGCAGGCAAGGGACTCATCGACCCCTGCCCCCTCTGGGACGACGAGACCGGCGAGGCCTACCTCGTGCACGCCTGGGCCAAGTCCCGGTCCGGAGTGAAGAACCGCCTCACCGGCCACCGTATGCATCCCGACGGCACCGAACTCCTCGACCAGGGCAAGCTGATCGTCGACGGCGACCGGATCCCCGGCTGGTTCACCCTCGAAGGCCCCAAGCTCCACCGGCACGACGGCTGGTTCTGGATCCTCGCGCCCGCCGGGGGAGTGGAGACCGGCTGGCAGGGCGCCTTCCGCTCACGCGAGTTCTTCGGGCCCTACGAGGAGAGGATCGTCCTCGAACAGAAGGACACCGACGTCAACGGCCCCCACCAGGGCGGCTGGGTGCGCACCCCGTCCGGTGAGGACTGGTTCCTGCACTTCCAGCAGCGGGGCGCGTACGGCAGGGTCGTCCACCTCCAGCCGATGCGCTGGGGCACCGACGGCTGGCCGGTGCTCGGGGACGACGGCGCGCCCGTCGCCGTACACCGCAGGCCCGGCCTGCCCTCACAGCCGCCCGCCGCGCCCGCCACCGACGACGACTTCCCCGGCGGACGCTTCGGACGCCAGTGGTCCTGGACCGCCACCCCACAGGACGGCTGGACCCCCCAGCACTCCGGCGACGGCCTCAAGCTGACCTGCGTCCGCTCGGCCGACGCCCATGACCTGCGGAAACTGCCGAACATCCTCACCCAGCGACTGCCGGCCACGCCCTGCGCGGTCGAGGTGCACCTACGGCTGGACAGCGAGGAGCCGGGGGCGCGGGCGGGGCTCGCGGTGCTCGGGGACGCGTTCGGCTGGATCGGGCTCCAGCGGGGCACGGACGGGCAGGTGCACGTGGTGCACCGGTTCGCGGAGGCCGTCGCGGAGAGGGAACGGGACGCCGCACACGCGCGGCCCGCCCCGGAGGGGCGCGTGCGGCTGCGGATCGAGATCGGAGCGGGGGCACGCTGCCGGTTCTTCCGCGACGTCGGGGAGGGCCTGCACCCGTCCGGGCCGGTCTTCGCCGCCACCCCCTGGCGCTGGGTCGGTGCCCTGCTCGGCCTGTTCGCCCTCGCGCCCGCCGGCCCGGGACACGCCGGCGCGGCCACCTTCTCGCACTTCAGGATCAACCCCCTGTAACGCACCTGACCCGTAAGCCTGTTGGGAGCCGCAATGACGCAGCACCTTGATAGCAAGCGCTTGCAGAGACCGGGGCACGGCAAAATCCTGGCCGCCGTGCTCGGCCTGGTCGCCGTACTGAGCCTCGGAACGATGGGAGAGGCGAAGGCCGCGAGTCCGACGGCGACTTCGGCCACGACTTCGGCCTCCGCCGACCGCTGGACCGACCGGCCGCATGGCTTCGCCTCCCTGGCCGGCGGTACGACCGGTGGCGCGGGCGGCAAGGTCGTGACCGTCACGGACCAGGCATCGCTGGCCAAGTACGCGGCGGCCAAGGAGCCGTACATCATCCGCGTGGCGGGTTCGATTCCGGTCGAACCGTTCGGCTCGGACATCGTGGTGGGGTCGGACAAGACCCTGATCGGCGTCGGCGACACCGGCGAGATCGTCCACGGCGAGCTGCACCTCAACCCCGGCACGAGCAACGTCATCATCCGCAACCTGACGATCCGCGACTCCTACGTCGAGGGCGACTGGGACGGCAGGACCACCGACTTCGACGCCGTCCAGATGGACACCGTCGACCACGTCTGGATCGACCACAACCGCTTCACGCACATGGGCGACGGGCTGCTCGACATCCGCAAGGACAGCCGGTACATCACCGTCTCCTACAACCGGTTCACGGACCACAACAAGGCGTTCGGGATCGGCTGGACCACCAACGTCCGGACGGAGATCACGATCGACCACAACTGGTTCACGGGCACCAAGCAACGCAACCCGTCCGCCGACAACTGCGCCTACGCCCACCTCTACAACAACCACCTCTCCGCACAGGTGGCCGACGGCGACCCGACATGGACGTACGGGAACTGGTCGCGCGGCAGGACGCGGATGGTCATCGAGAACAGCTACTACGACGGTGTCCAGCACCCCTATCAGGCCGACGCCACCGCCGAGCTGGTGCAGCGCGGCTCGATCCTGAAGAACGTCAGCGGGCGGCAGGACACGAGGGGGACGGCCTTCGACCCGCGTGACTTCTACGACTACCGGCTCGACCCGGCCGCCGCCGTGCCCGCGCTGGTGAAGAAGTTCTCCGGACCGCAAGCGCGGATCGGCACGACCCTGCACGTCCCGGCCGACCACCCGACCGTGCAGTCCGCCGTGGACGCCGTGCCTGACGGGAACACCGTGCCGGTGACGATCGCCGTCGCGCCGGGGACGTACCGCGAGAAGGTGTTCATCCCGGCGAGCAAGCCGAGCATCGTGCTCCAGGGGACCGGCCGCGACCGCTCCGACACCGTCATCGTCTTCGACACGCCCGCCGCGTACGGGGGTTCGACAGGGAGCGCGACCGTCCGGATCGCCGCGCACGACGTCACCGCCCGCAACCTCACCTTCAGCAACGACTTCGACGAGGCCGCGGTCGAGCTGAACGGTGAGCAGGCGCTGGCGATGAAGACGACCGGCGACCGGATCGTCTTCGAGAACACCGCCTTCCTCGGCAACCAGGACACCCTGATGACCGACAGCCCCAAGCTGGACGTGATCAGCAGGGTGTACGTCCGCGACTCGTACGTCGAGGGCGACGTCGACTTCGTCTACGGGCGGGCGACCACCGTCATCGAGCGGTCCGTGATCCGGGCGCTGAGCCGCGGCTCGGACACCAACAACGGCTACATCACGGCGGCTTCGACCTGGACGGGCAACCCGTACGGGTTCCTGATCACCGGTTCGAGGATCGTGAGCGACGCGCCGGCCGGGTCCTTCCACCTGGGGCGGCCGTGGCACCCGGGCGGCGAACCGAACGCCGTCGCGCAGGTGCTGATCCGGGACACCTGGCTGCCCGCCGCGATCAAGTCCTCCCCGTGGACCGACATGAGCGGGTTCTCCTGGAAGGACGCCCGATTCACCGAGTACCGGAACACCGGTCCGGGCGCGGCCGTGACCGCGGACCGGCCGCAGATGAGTGATGAGGCGGCGCGAGCCCACACCGTCGCCGACTACCTCAAAGGCACCGACGACTGGGCGCCGTACGCCCGCCACTGACCCCCACAACTTCACAGCTCCGCTGGATCCAGAACGAAGAGAGCCGATTAATGAAGATCAGCATCCACAGAAGCAGGCGCGCTGCCCTGGGCGTCGCCCTCGGGTCCGTCCTCGCCCTGACCGCCACCGCCTGCGGTGACGACGGCAGCGGCACCGGCGGCGACAAGGGCGAGGAGGGCAGCGGCAAGGGAGAGATCGTCTTCTGGGACAACAACGGTGGTGTCCGCACCGACATCTGGAAGGAGGTCATCGCCGACTTCGAGAAGGCGCACCCGGAGATCAAGGTCGAGTACGTCGGGATCCCGTCCACCGACTACCAGTCCAAGGTGGACACCGCCATCCAGGGCGGCGGACTGCCGGACGTCGGCGGTGTCGGCGCGGCGATGCTCGCCGGGTTCGCCGCGCAGAACGCTCTGGAGCCGCTGGACGACCGGCTCGCGGGGTCCTCCCTGAACGGCAGGCTCAACGAGGACATGCTCACCTCGCTGAAGGCCGCGGGCGGCGGTGACGACAAGCTGTACTCGATTCCGACCTCCGCGAACAACGGTGTGCTGTACTACCGCACCGATCTGTTCAAGAAGGCCGGCCTGGACGAGCCGAGCACCTGGGAGAAGTTCTACGAGGCCGCGGAGAAGCTGACCAACTCCGGGAAGAACGAGTTCGGTTACACCATCCGCGGTGGCGCCGGTTCCATCGCGCAGGCGCTGGACGCCATGTACGGGCAGTCCGGGATCACCTCCTTCTGGGACGCCGGCGGGGAGAAGACCACCGTCAACGACCCGAAGAACGTCGCCGCGCTGGAGAAGTACGCCGCGCTCTACAAGAAGGTCACTCCGGCCGCCGACCTCAACAACGACTTCACCAAGATGGTCGCGCAGTGGGATTCCGGCACGATCGGGATGCTGAACCACAACCTGGGGTCGTACCAGGACCATGTGAAGGCGCTCGGGACGGACAGGTTCCGGGGTATTCCGCAGCCGGTCGGCTCCGCCGGTAAGCGGGTTCAGGTGTCGAACCCTGTTGATGGGATCGGCCTGTTCAAGAGCTCCAAGAACAAGGAGGCCGCCTGGAAGTTCATCGAGTTCGCCACTTCCCATGCGGAGAACTCGAAGTTCAACGAGGCGGCGGGGCAGGTGCCTGCGAACAATGACGCCGCCAAGGATGCGTGGATCTCCAAGGCCGAGCCGACGAAGCTGGCTGCGGCCGCTTTGAGGGACGGTTCCACGTCGATTGTGCAGCTGCCGTACTACCTGCCTGACTGGAACACGATCTCCAAGGCCGACAACGAGCCGAACTTCCAGAAGGTGCTGAACGGGGACATGAGCGCCAAGGAGTTCCTGGACACGATGGCTGGTCAGCTGAACGAGGCTCAGGCCGAGTGGAAGGAAAGGAACGGCTGAGAGGTCGGTCGCTTCTGTGCGCGGCCGGCTGCGGCTTGGTTGTGGCTGGTCGCGCAGTTCCCCGCGCCCCTGGGGGGTTGCACACCCTCCGCGCTTGAAAGGCACTGTCGTGTCGCTCACCCGTAGACAGGTAACCGTGGCGGCCGTCGCCGTCGTTCCTCTCGCTCTCTCGGCCACCGGTACCGCCCGAGCAGCGCAGCGTCACCGCACACTCTTCATCGCCGGTGATTCCACAGCCGCCCAGAAATACGCCGACGCCGCCCCGGAGACCGGGTGGGGTATGGCGCTTCCCTTCTTTCTTCGCAAGAAACTTCCCGTCTCCAATCACGCGGTGAACGGGCGTAGTTCCAAGAGCTTTGTCGACGAGGGTCGGCTCGATGTCGTTCTCCAGGCCATCAGGCCCGGGGACCTCCTTCTCGTCCAGTTCGCGCACAACGACGAGAAGGTCGCAGATCCGGCCCGGTACACCGAGCCCTGGACGACGTACCAGGACTACCTGCGGCTGTACATCGACGGCGCCCGGGCCCGTGGTGCCCGGCCGGTCCTGGCCACCGCCGTCGAGCGGCGGAAGTTCGACGTCGGCGGCAACGCCGTGCCGACCCACGGCGACTATCCGGCGGCGATGCGAGCGCTCGCTCAGGAGGAGCGGGTCGCGCTGCTCGACGTCCAGGCCCTGTCCCTCGCGCTGTGGCAGCGGATCGGGGTCGAGGGGACGAAGACGTACTTCAACTGGACGGCGACGGAGCAGGACAACACGCACTTCAGTCCGCCGGGCGCCATCGCCGTTTCGCGTCTCGTGGCGCGGGAGCTGCTGCGGACGCGTGTGCTCGGCCCGCAGGACGTGCGCCGGCTCGACGAGGAGATCCCGGAGTCCTGGATCATCTGGCCGCCGGCCGTCGCGTAACCACCCCACCGCAGAAAAGAGAGCCGCACAATGAACGCACAGGTATGGCATGGGCATGTCACTATGAAGACCGCCGTGCTGATCGGCTGCACCGCACTCGTTCTCGGTCTCACCGGCGCCAGCGCCGAGGCGGGACCGCGCGAGCTCGGTCGGCAGGTGCTCGGCGCGAACGACGGCTGGGGGGCGGAGGGCGCCGGGACGACCGGCGGGTCGGCCGCCGACGCCGAGCACGTCTACACCGTCACGACCTGGGCGGAGTTCAAGGCCGCACTGAAGGCCGGCGGCGACGCGCCGAAGATCATCAAGGTCAAGGGCATGATCGACGCCGTCTCCGAGGGCTGCGAGGCCTTCGTCACCGGCGGCTACGACCTTCAGGAGTACCTCAAGGCGTACGACCCCGCCGTCTGGGGCAACGACGAGGTCGCCAGCGGCCCGCAGGAGGACGCGCGGGTCGCCTCCGCCGCCGGACAGGACACCGAGATCAAGGCCAACATCCCCAGCAACACCACCATCGTCGGCGTCGGCAAGAACTCCGGCATCCTCGGCGGCAGCCTCCAGATCAAGGGCGTCTCGAACGTCATCATGCGCAACCTCACCATCGAGGCCCCGCTCGACTGCTTCCCCAAGTGGGATCCGACCGACGACAACAAGACCGGCAACTGGAACTCCGAGTACGACACCGTGGTCGTCTACGGCAGCGACCACGTGTGGCTCGACCACAACACGTTCACCGACGGGCGCTTCCCCGACAGCGAGCGGCCGGTGTACTTCGGCAAGGTCTTCCAGCAGCACGACGGTCTGACGGACATCGTGCGCGGCTCCAACCACGTGACCGTGTCCTGGAACCGCTACGAGAACCACGACAAGAACATGCTGATCGGCAACGGCGACGGCCTCGCCTCCACCGACGGCGGCAAGCTCAAGGTCACCATGCACCACAACCGCTTCGAGGGCGTCCTCCAGCGCTCCCCGCGGGTGCGGTTCGGCCAGGTCGACGTCTACAACAACCACTACGTGGTGGCCGAGGAGCAGAAGGACGACTACTACATCTTCGGCGTCGGCATCTCCTCGCAGCTGCACGCCAGCGACAACGCCATCTCGCTGCCGGCCGGCGCGAGCGTCGGCAAGGTCCTGAAGAAGTGGAACGAGTCGCCGCTGACGGCCGAGAACAACTACGTCAACGGCAAGCTGACGGACCTCATCGCCGTCCACAACGCCGAGATCCCGGAGGAGACCCTCCAGTCCGGTGCGGGCTGGAAGCCGACCCTGCGGACGAAGGTCGACAGCCCCAAGGCGCTGCCGGGGATCGTCAACCGCTGCGCGGGAGCCGGCCGCCTGCACTGATCAACCCCCCGACGGGCCGGGGCGCGCAGCCCCGGCCCACAGCGAAGGAGCGGACTGAGCTAGGGCCTGATGCCCTCCAGCGTCGGCACCACCGGCTCGATCGTGCCGTCGGCCGCGAACTTCAGGCGGTCGACGGTCGTCTCGCGGTGCATGCCGTCGCCGCCCGGCTTCCCGGGGCCGTTCAGGGCGAACCGGTGGTAGACGGCGTACCAGTCGTCGGTGCCGGGGGCGTTCACCACGGAGTGGTGGCCGGTGCCGAGGATGCCGTACTCGGGACGCTTGGACAGGATCGTCCCCTTCTTGTTCCACGGGCCCAGCGGGGACGGTCCGGTCGCGTAGGCGACGTGGTAGTTCTCGCTACGTGTGTCGTCCTCGGACCACATGAAGTAGTACGTGCCCTTCCGCTTGATCACGAAGGAGCCCTCGCGGAAGTTGTCCGGGGTGATGTCCCGGACCTTCGAGGCGTCGTACGACACCATGTCGTCGTTCAGCGGGACCACGTACCCGTGCCCGTTGCCCCAGTAGAGATACGACGTCCCGTCGTCGTCCGTGAAGACGGCCGGGTCGATCATCTGGCCTTTCAGTGAGCCGCCCTTGGCGACCAGCGGCTTGCCCAGCGCGTCCTTGAACGGGCCGGCCGGCGAGTCGGCCACCGCCACGCCTATCTGCTGCTCGGCGCAGAAGTAGAAGTAGTACTTGCCGTCGCGCTCGGCGATCGCCGGGGCCCAGGCGTACTTGTCGGCCCAGCTCACGTCCGGACCGAGGTCAAGGATGACGCCGTGGTCCTTCCAGTGGACCAGGTCCTTCGACGAGTACGCCTTGAACCTGGTCCCGCTCCAGCCCTGGAAACCGTCCGTCGTCGGATAGATCCAGTACTCACCGTTCAGGTAGTGCACATCGGGGTCGGCGTTCAGGCCCGGCAGCGTGGGGCTGTCGGTGCGCACCGCCTCTACCGTCCAGACGCGCTTGGTGCCGTCCCCGGCGGTCACCGTGTACTTCTGCGGCTTGCGGAAGTCGCGCCGGGTGCCGGAGCGGGGGCTGACCGTGGCGCCCTCGCCGAGCCACAGCTTCGGGGCGAGACGGGACAGGTCCGCGTCCGGCCGCATGGGGAGCACGACCTTCGCGGCGCTGTCCGTGACGATCGCGTACCCCTTCTGGTCCTTCGCCGTCGCGTCCACGACCGAGGCGGGGCTCGCGGGATACGCGGCCAGCAGCCGGTCGTACTCCGCCTGAGTCACCGGGATCACCGTGCCGTGCCGGGGGCTCGCGGGCAGCTGGTAGTTCTGCGAGGGGGTCCACTTGCCCGAGTCGAGGTCGGTGGTCTCGAACGGGACGTAGCCGCGGCCGCCGTACTCGTCGACGAACAGGTACCACTTCTCCTCGGTGTTCGACTTGAACACCGTGGGACCCTCACCGCGCTCCATCGCGCCGCTGCCGATGCAGTCGGCCACGAAGTCGTACTTCGTCGAGGTCAGCGTCGTCGACTTCTCGGCGGTGATGAACTTCGAGCAGGGCGAGCCGGAGGACGGGTCGCGCTCGTCCTTGGTGTAGCGGTAGTACGTGCCGTCGTGCTTGACGACCGTGGAGTCGATGACGGAGTAGCCCGGGTCGTCCCAGACCTTCGGCGCGCTGAAGGTGCGGAAGTCCTTCGTGGTGGCGTACAGCATCCTGTTGTACGTCGATCCGGTGTGGTCGGGGTCGTCGTCGGCGTACAGCTTCGACGCCCAGAAGACGACGAACTCACCGAGGCTGTCGTCCCAGTAGGCCTCCGGCGCCCAGGTGTTGCCCGCGTTGTCGGGCGAGACCTTCACGAGGCGCTGGTCGGTCCAGTGGACCAGGTCGGTGGACTCCCAGACCATGATCGACTTGCTGCCGTGCCGCTGGACCTGGTCCCAGCTGCCGCTGCTGTTCTGGTACATCCGCAGATCGGTGGCGATCATGTAGAACTTGTCGCCCTCGGGGGAGCGGATCACGAACGGGTCGCGCAGTCCCTTCTCACCGATCGTGGAGGTGAGGACCGGTTTCCCGGCGTTCAGCTCCCGCCAGTGCAGCGCGTCGTTGCCGCGGCTTAGGGCGTAGCGGATCTGCTCGCCGTCGGCGGTGCCCTCGCCGGTGAAGTAGGCGAAGAGATAGCCGGCGTACTTGGGGTTCTTCACTGGTGGTGCTCCGGAGTTCGCGGTACCGGCGGTACCGGGCGGGGCGGTGAGGAGGGCGACGAGCAGCGAGAGACAGGCGACTAGGAGGATTCGTGGGCGCATGTCACTCCTGTGTGGGTGTGGGGGTTCCTGTTGGGTCGTGTGCGCCTTCGGAGTCTCACCAGTGGGAAACAGCACGTCAATCGGTGAGTGCGGGATGAGGACCGACGAAAGTTTCGCTCGCTTTCGGTGAGGCGCGGCAACCTTCCCGGGCATGGCGGCGACCGGATGGCAGAAGCGGGCCGGGGTGGCCCCTCCGGCCCGCTTCGTCCGCATTTGGTCCAGGAAGGGAACCACCCGTGCGCTTGAGCACCGGCCGTCACCGCAGAACCCGTACGCTCTCCATCGCCGCGGCCGTCGCGGTCGCCTCCGGAGCGGGCGGCGTCTACCTCGGCCTCTCCGACCCAGGCGCCCAGGCCGCCTCGACCACGGTCACCGTGTCCGGCACCGCCCAGCTGGAGTCGGCCGTCAAGAACGCGGCCGCCGGTACGACGATCCAGGTCCGCGGCGGCACGTACACCCCCTCGGCAACCCTCAAGTCCACGGCGAACGGGACGAGTTCGGCCCGGATCACGCTCCAGGCGTACGGCACCGAGAAGGTGCGGATCGACGGGTCCAAGCTGCCCGCCGGGTCCTGGCTGGCCGGCATCTACGGTGACTACTGGACCGTCCAGAACCTCATCTTCGTCAACTCCCCGGCCCAGGGCTTCGTCGCCACGTCGTCGGTCGGCGGCGTCTTCAAGAACCTCGTCACCGCGAACAACGGCGACTCCGGCTTCACCCTGCGCGGCGACGGCACCACGAACAACCTCGTCCAGAACCTCGACAGCTACGGCAACTACGACCCGGCCGGGCACGGGCAGAACGCCGACGGGATCGCCGTGAAGTTCGGCTCCGGAACGGGCAACCGGATCACCGGGGCGCGCCTCTACAACAACTCGGACGACGGCCTCGACCTGTGGCAGTTCTCCTCGCCGGTCACCGTCGAACGCACCTGGGCCTTCGGCAACGGCAAGAACCGCTGGGGCGACTCGGCCTTCGAGGGCAACGGCAACGGGTTCAAGCTGGGCGGCGGCGGCGCCTCGGTGGCCCACGTCGTCAACGACAACGCGGCCTGGGACAACACGCTGCACGGCTTCACCGAGAACTCCAACACCGGCGCGATCATCCTGAACCGCAACACCGCGTACGCCAACGCCGACACCGGGTTCTACTTCGCCACGGGCAAGGCACGGCTGGCCCGGAATCTCGCGGTGAGCAACGAGAAGGCGCTTTCCAAGGTCGGGAAGTCGACGGTGTGCGCGGCGAACAACTGGGACGGTGGAGTCGCCGCTCCGGCCTTCACGTCTACGGACGCGGCAACGGCGTACGGGACTCGTGAGGCGGACGGTTCGCTGCCCGCCACGACCTTCCTGACCACGGGTTCCACGGCCCTCGGCTCGACGATGGAATAGCCCTCGGACCACGAACGAACGCCCCGCCGGTCGTCACCGGCGGGGCGTTCTGTTCTGCTGACCGAGGGGGGCTCAGATCAGCAGGTCCCTGGGATTCGATCACTGGTACGTGATGTCAGATGCCGAGAACCGGCAAGCGGTTCCATCCGGGCCGGTGCCGACTTCCTTCGGCTCCTTGCCGCTGCTGTTGCCCTCGAAGCGGGTGCAGGTCTTGATCTTCCTGCCGCTGTCGCCGTGGATGCGGATCTCGCGCAGCACGGCCGTGTCACCGTAGTTGGAGTTGACGCCGACGATCGAGTTGCCGGGCGCGGTGACGTCCACGTCGTCGATGACGACCGAGCGCTTGTACTGCGTGGAGCAGTTGCCGCAACTGCGCACCAGCTTGCCGAAGTTCTGCACCTGGAACTCGGTCACGACCAGCTTCCCGGCGCCGTTGAACTGGAGCACCTTGTCGTCGGCGTTCTTCGCGCCGCCGCCGTGCACCGTGTACACGGCGGACGACGACCTGCCCTTGAACGTCGCGGCGTCCTCGCCGACGTCCTGCCACCACACGTTCTGGAGGGTGCAGGAGCCCTTGCAGTGGACGCCGTCCGCGGCCGGGGTACCGATGACGACGTTCTTGAGGACCGCGCCGTCGGCCAGCTCGAAGATCGGGTCCTGGCCCTCTTCCTGGCCGCCGCCGCCCAGGTCGCCGGTGCCGTAGAACCTCGCCAACTCGCCGTCGTAGGTGCCCGACACCGGGATCGTCCTCGACACCGGCTTGCTGTCGGTGGGCGTCGGCCAGGCCGCGGCCGCGCCGGCCGACGACAGTAACGACGTGGTGGTGACGACGGCCGCGACGGTGACGCCGAGCGCGGAGACCCCGGCGATCACCGCACGCCGCTTGGTGACCTTGCGGCGGTGCCGGACGCGCTGTTCGGACTGAGGTGTCATGACCCGGTTCCTTGCGTGGCGGGGGGATCCTTCCGTCTCCTGGTCGCCACGCGTGAGGAAAGGGTTGCCGGTCCGGGAGGAAATTCTTTACGAGTCCCCGTCGGACGTCGAGCCGTCACCGGCCGGCGACGCGAAACCGCCCGCCACGGACAGCTGCTCGCCGCCCGCCGTGGCCGTCATCGCATAGGTGTCGTCCTTGGCGTCCCGGCCGCCGCGCGCATGGTTGTACTGCCCCGCGAACACCCACTCGCCCTTCGGGACCGTACGGCCCTCCTTGAGCACCCAGGTGTAGACGAGGAAGCCGTCCTGCTCGCCGACCGTCAGCGTGAAGTCGCTCTCGGGCAGCGCGCGCCAGGCACCGGTGGAGGTGACTCCGCCGGTCTGGGCGACCTTCAACTGCACGGTGAGCGCGGTGAGTTGCTCGCTCGTCCTGAGGGTCAGATCGCTCTGCGCCCAGAACTCGTTGCTGTGCTGGCCCACCGAGCCGTCCGACCACAGGGGGCCGTCCTCCCGGCCCTTGGCGGCGGGCGGCTGTGCCGGGGCGGTCGGCTGCGGCGCCTGGGTCGTCTCGCGGGACTCCGGGGTGTCCTTGGGTGTCGGGTCGCCCGGCGGGGCGGGCGGGACCGGGGCGCGGCTCGTCGCGTCCGGCGACGGGGTGGGCGTCGGCGACGTGGCCACCGTCTGCTGCGGGGTGTCCTCCTTCACGGCGGACGCCACCGCGTACCCGCCGACCGCGAGGACACCGGCGACCGCGGCCGTCGCGGTCACGACGCGGAACCAGCCGTACACCGGCGGACGGGTCGCCCGGTGGTCGGGGCGGGTCTGCTCGGCCATGCCACGCTCGACGCGGGCCAGGATCCGCGCGCGGTTGGGCTCGTGCGCCTCGGCCGCCTCGTGCAGCCGGGCACGCAGTTCGTCGTGCACGTCCCGCTGCATCATCGGTTCCTTCCTCCGGCGTTCCCGGTGCGGGCCATCGGCGCCGCGTGCACCTTGAGCGGAGCGCCTCGCGCCCCGAGCAGCCGCTGTAGCTCGGCCATCCCCTTCGAGGTCTGGCTCTTCACCGTACCGACCGAGACGCCGAGGGCGAGAGCGGTGTCCTTCTCGGAGAGGTCGAAGGCGTGCCGCAGCACCACACAGGCGCGTTTGCGGAACGGAAGTCTACGCAATGCCTCCTGGACGTCGATGACCCCCGCCACGTCCGGGTTCTCGGTCTTCTCCTCGCGCTGTGTCCAGAACAGCGCCACCCGTCGCCGCTCCCGGACCGCGCTGCGGATCCTGGTGCGGGCCAGGTTGGCGACGACGCCGCGCGCGTAGGCCACCGGATGGTCGGCCGCGCGGACCCGGTCCCAACGGTGCCACAGCGCGAGCAGCGCGTCCGCCGCCAGATCGTCGGCGGCGTCCGCCTCGCCCGTCAGCAGATGGGCCAGGCGCGAGAGCTCGGCATAGTGGCGCTCGAAGAAGGTATGGAACTCCACGGAGGCGGCGTCATCGACGACCGTGCCCACGGGCGACCCCTCCTGGCTGCGAAGTGTCGTTTTTTGATGACGAATGTGGTCGTCCGGCGATCAACTCGCGATCATCCGGTCGAGATCGGGAACTCTAGCAGCGATCGAGAGCTCGGTTCGTACGGGACTTCGAACACCGTGTGATACACCGCACGTGAACAGCCCTGATTCCGTAACACGGAGAAAACCCGAATCGCGTTCAACACGGGAACAATCCAGCCAGCATCCGCACACCGACCCGTCAGGCAGCAAGGAGCAACAGCCATGTCCGAGACCCAGAAGGTGGCCGACCGGTCAAGTGCCCCGCCGCCAGGCGTGAACAGCGTCGACCGGTACTTCAAGATCTCCGAACGGGGCTCCACCTTCGCCCGTGAGATACGCGGCGGCTTCGCCACGTTCTTCACGATGGCCTACATCCTTGTCCTGAATCCCATCATCCTCGGCAGCGCGAAGGACAAGTTCGGCCACCAGCTGGACGCCGTCCAACTCACCACCGCCACCGCCCTGGTGGCCGCGGTCATGACGATCATCATGGGCGTCGGCGGCAACCTTCCGCTCGCGCTCGCCGCAGGACTGGGCCTGAACGCCGTCGTCGCCTTCCAGATCGCCCCGCTCATGGCATGGGACGACGCGATGGGACTCGTCGTCCTCGAAGGCGTGTTGATCTGCGTGCTCGTGCTCACCGGACTGCGCGAGGCCGTCATGCACGCCATACCGCAACCGCTCAAGCAGGCGATCAGCGTCGGTATCGGTCTGTTCATCGCCTTCATCGGCTTCGTCGACGCCGGTTTCGTCAGCCGTATCCCGGACGCCGCGAACTCGACCGTGCCGGTTCAGCTGGGCGGCACCGGCCAGCTCACCGGGTGGCCGATCCTCGTGTTCTGCCTCGGCGTGCTGCTGACGATCGCCCTGCTGGCCCGCAAGGTGAAGGGCGCCATCCTCATCAGCATCGTGACGATGACGGTCGCGGCGATGATCATCAACTCGATCGCCGACATCAAGGCCTGGGGCCTGACCACACCCGCCTGGCCCGACAAGATCGTCGACACCCCGGACTTCGGGCTCATCGGCGACTTCAGCCTGTTCGGCGCCTTCGGCGAGACCACCGCCATCACCGTCGTCCTGCTCGTCTTCACCCTGGTCCTGTCCGACTTCTTCGACACCATGGGCACGGTCGTCGGCATCAGCGCCGAGGCCGGACTCCTCGACGAGCAGGGCAAGGTGCCGAACCTCGGCCGGGTGCTGCTGATCGACGGCGCCGCGGCGGCCGCGGGCGGCGCGGCCTCCTCGTCGTCGGCGACCTCCTACATCGAGTCGGCGGCCGGCGTCGGCGAGGGCGCGCGCACCGGCTTCTCCAACCTGGTCACCGGCGGCCTCTTCGCCCTGGCCCTCTTCCTGACCCCGCTGCTCACCATCGTCCCGCTCCAGGCGGCCGCCCCCGCCCTGGTCGCCGTCGGCTTCCTGATGATGACCCAGGTCAAGCACATCGACTGGGACAAGTACGAGATCGCCATCCCGGCGTTCCTGACCATCGCGGTCATGCCGTTCACGTACTCCATCACCAACGGCATCGGGGCCGGCTTCGTCGCCTACGTCGTCATCAAGGTGGTGCTCGGCAAGGCGAAGGAGATCCACTGGCTGCTGTGGGGGACCTCGCTGCTGTTCCTGGTGTACTTCGCGATCAACCCGATCGAGCAGGTCCTGGGCGTCAAGTAGACGTCCTGGTCCTTCAGCCCTCCAGTGCCGCCTCCATCACCTTCTTGGCGACGGGGGCGGCCAGCCCGTTGCCGCTGACCTCCGAGCGCTCCGCGTTCGACTGCTCCACGATCACCGCCACGGCGACCTCCTTGCCGTCGGCCTTCCCGTAGGACGTGAACCAGGCGTACGGCGTCTTGCTGTTGTTCGCGCCGTGCTGGGCCGTGCCCGTCTTGCCGCCGACCGTCGCGCCCGAGATCTGCGCGTTCGTGCCCGTGCCCTTCTCGACGACCGTCTGCATCGCCGACTGGAGCTGCTCGGCGGTGTCGGAGCTGACGATCTCCTTGGTGCCGGCGGCGTCGTCGTAGTTCTCCAGGACATCGCCGCCGCCGTCGGTGATCTGGGACACCATGTGCGGCGAGACCAGCTTGCCGTCGTTGGCTATGGCGGCCGACACCATGGCCATCTGGAGCGGGGTGGCGGTGACATCGAACTGGCCGATGCCGGTCAGGGCGGTCGACGCCTCGTCCATGCCGGAGGGGTACACGCTGGGGTACGCCCGCACCGGCACGTCCTGCTCCTCGTCGTTGAAGCCGAACTTCTCGGCCATCTCCCTGACCTTGTCCTGACCCAGGTTGACGGCCATCTTCCCGAAGACGTTGTTGCACGAGTACTGGAGCGCCACCCGGATCGAGGCGTTCTCGCAGGGGGCGGACGGGTTCTCGTTGCCCAGCTTGTCGCTGGACTCCGGCAGCGGGTACGGGTCCGGGCTGTCGGTCCTCTCGTCCACCGAGGAGTACAGCCCGTCCTCCAGCGCGGCCGCCGCCACGACCAGCTTGAACGTCGAACCCGGAGGCAGCGGCTGGCGCAGCGCACGGTTCGTCATCGGCTTGTCGGCGTCCTTGGTCAGCTGCTTCCAGGCGTCCGCGTCACCCGTCGTGATCCGCGACGGGTCGTACGACGGAGTGGAGACGGCCGCCAGGATCTTCCCCGTGGTGGGGTCGATCGCGACGGCGGCGCCCTTGTTGTCGCCGAGCGCGCCGTAGGCCGCCTTCTGCACCTGCGGGTCGATCGTGGTGATCACGTTGCCCGGGGCGGACCGCTTGTTGGTGACCGTGTCCAGGACGCTCTTCAGCCGGTTGTCCGTGCCGTCGAGCAGGTCCCGGTAGACGCCCTCCAGCTGCGTCGCCCCGAACGCCTGCGAGCTGTACCCGGTGACCGCCGCGTACAGCGCGCCGTCCTTGTACGTCCGCTTGTACGCGAGGTCGCCGCTCGTCATCGGCGCCGAGCCGGTGACGGCCTCTCCGCCCACGATGATGTTGCCGAGCGGCTCGCTGTACAGCGCGATCGTGTTCCGCCGGTTGTCCTTGTCGTCCGCGAGCGCCTGGCCTTCGTAGAACTGCACCCACGTCGCCCTGACCAGCAGAGCGAACACCAGCAGCAGCGCGAAGACGGACGCCCGCCTGATCGTCTTGTTCATCCCACTCCGAAGGACGATCAGGATGGGGCGGAACGTTCCCTTCCACCCCTTTTTCTCATCGGGCGTTCATGAAGCCCGCCTCGTACGCGGCGATGACCGCCTGGGTACGGTCCCGGGTGCCGGTCTTCGCGAGGATCGCCGCCACATGCGACTTCACGGTGGCCGGACCGACCTCCATGCGCCGCGCGATCTCCGCGTTGGTCAGGCCCTGCGCCATCAGCCGCAGCACCTCGCTCTCCCGGCAGGTGAGCCGCGCCACCCAGGGCGGCGGCGCCGGGTACGCGCGTGCGTGCTCGGCCGCCAGGGTGCGTACGGCCGCCGGGAACAGCAGGGTGTCGGTGTGCGAGACCAGCCGTACGGCCTGCACCAGCGCGTCGGCGTCCGCCCGCTTCAGCAGGAACCCGGCGGCTCCGGCGCGCAGCGCGTCGTACACGTAGGAGTCGTTCTCGAAGGTGGTGACGACTACGATGCGGGGCGGTTCGTCGAGCGTGGCGAGGATCTGCTCGGTGGCCCGGATACCGTCGATGCCGGGCATACGCACGTCCATCAGGACCACGTCGGGCCGCAGCTCCCGCACCACGGACACCGCCTCGGCCCCGGTGGCCGCCTCCCCGACCACCTCCAGGTCGGGCTCGACGGAGAGGATGGCGCGCAGGGCGGTGCGCACCATGCGCTCGTCGTCGGCGAGGACGACGCGGACGGGCGGGCGGGTCGTCATACGGATCCCTTCATGGGCAGTCGTACGGTCAGCCGCCACGTCCCCTCGGCGGCACCGGCCTGTGCGGTGCCGCCCAGCAGCCGGGCCCGGTCGGCGATGCCGCGCAGGCCGTGGCCGCCGCCGGGGCGGCAGGGGGAGGAGTGGGCCGGGGCGTCGGTCAGGGGGTTCTCGACGGCGATCTCCAGGTGCTCGTCGGCGACCCCGATCCGCAGGGACACGCTCGTCCGCTCACCGGCGTGCTTGAGGGCGTTGCTCAACCCCTCCTGCACGATGCGGTAGGCCTCGCGGGACAGGACGGGCGGCAGTGCCTCGGGGTCGGCGTCGACCCGGGCCGTCACCCGCAGCCCGGCCGCGCGGGTGCGGCGCAGCAGGCCGGCGAGGTCGGCGGCGAGGGTGGGCGCGGGCGCTGTACCGGGTGTGTCGCCGTCGCGCAACACGCCCAGGACGGCGTCGAGTTCAGCGACCGAACGCCGGGTCGTGTCCTCGATCGCGGCGAGCGCTTCGCGGACGAACTCCGGGTCGCTGTCGAGGACTCTGCGGGCCGCGCTCGCCTGGAGGGTGACGGCACTCAGGGCGTGGCCGACGGAGTCGTGCAGCTCGCGCGCGAGCCGGTTGCGGACCGCGAGGTCGGCGGCGCGCGCCTCGGCCGCCGCGAGCCGGTCCTCGGGCGTGGGGCCGAGCAACGCGGGTGCCCAGCGGGCGAGCAGCGCCCCGGCGACGGCCGCGCAGCCGGCGAGGGCGAGCAGCGTCGCCAGACCCGCCACCGGCGCACACGCCAGCACCCAGGGCCGGTCCAGGGATGCGGGCAGCTCGACGGCCTCGGCGCCGCCCGCCCAGACGATCAGCGGCAGCGCGGCGAGGAAGCCCGCGAACGGCGGCACCGCCAGCGACATCCCCGAGATGACCCCGCCGAACCCGAGATGCAGGGTGAACCAGGCCGCCGCCCGCCCCTTCGCCGCCCGTGTCCGGGCCGGGCCGTACGCCAGCAGCCCCGCGTCGACCCCGCACAGCGACCGCACCGCACCCGCCTCCAGGGACCGGGTCAGCGGGAACAGGGCGGCGGTGAGCGCGGCCAGGGGCAATCCGACGGCGAAGGAGAGCAGTTGCAGGGGCAGGTCGTTGAAGACGTACCGGGAGTCGGTGGCGGGGCCGACGACGAGCTGGCCGACGAAGACGTACGGCATGGCGAGCGCGCCGCCGAGGATCAGATGGATCCAGCGCCGGCGCGCCCGCCGCCCGAACAGGAACCGGTAGGACCGGCTGAACCGGCTGGCCCCGCTGAACCGGCTCACGCCGTACGACGTTTCCGGCTCGCGTCGCGCTCCGCGAGGAAGTGGACGCCGAGGCAGGCGACGAGGATGCCGACGATCATCTGGCCAGCGTAAGTGAGGTTCAGCAGCGGTGCCGGGCCGTCGGCGACGTCGGTGAGCGGGGCCAGCGACAGCCAGGCCGCCCAGCAGACGGTGGCGGCGGAGCCGACCCAGGCGAGAGCGAGCGGCACCAGGACGGGCAGCGTGCGGCCGCGCCGGAACGCGAGGAGGAGGCCGCCGATGACGGCCATGGCGAGGAACACGACGGACAGGGCCTCCATGACGTAGAAGCCGCTGGTGCGGCCGGTGACATGACGCTCGTCGAGCCCCGCGGTGCCGCCGCCCGCCCACAGGAGGTGGGTCAGCAGCGGCAGCAGCGCGCAGACGGCCGCCGCGACGGCGACGGCACGCTGGGCCGCCCCGATGAGGCCGACCGGAAGCTCCCAGACCCGGCCCTCCCACAACCGGCCCCAGCGGTCGCGGGCGTACAGCACGAACAGGGCGCCCAGGGTGAGTCCCTGCACGATGAACCCGGTGTAGACGACCCCGAAGACCCAGGCGTCGAGGAAGGGTTCGGCGTCCCCGCCGCCGGAGGACGCCCGGGAACCGCCGAGCAGGTCGACCAGGAGCTGGAGCGGAAACCCGGCCGTGATCGGCGCGAGCAGCCCGGTGGCCACCCATGCGGGGAGGCCGAGCAGCCACGCGGGCGCGCGCAGCCCCCACGGCCGGGTCAGTACCAGCGCGAGCACGATGACGGCCGCGTCCATGAGCACCGTGACGCTGTTGGCGACGGCCATGCTCGCCCGGTGCTCCAGCAGGGAGCTGCCGTCCGGGATACCGGTCCGACTCCCCGCGATCCAGGCGACCTTGAGCGAGAGATACGGCACGCAGGAGACGATGGCGACGGCCCGCAGGGCGCGACGGAACCTGCCGAGCCCGAGGGTGTGGCCGGTCTCCCGGGCGGGAGCGAGTGTCTGCGTCATACGGCCACGCTCCCGCGACAGCGCCGGTCGGCACCTCCTGCACGGCGATGATCCGTCTCCGCCTGACGGGGGAGAGGCCCTCAGCCCTCCAGGTGGAGGACGACCTCGTCGATCTCCTCGCCGCGTGCGTTGGCGAAGCCCCTCGCCTGCGCGGTCACCCGGAACCCGCACTTGTGCAGCACCCGCAGCGAGCCCTCGTTGTCCGCCGCCGCACGCGCGTACAGCGGGCGTTCGGGAACCTCGGTGAGCAGCCCGCGCAGGGCGGTCGTCGCGATGCCGCGGCCCCAGTACGCACGGTCCACCCAGTACGTCACCTCCCGCTCGCCCGGCTCTCCGTACACGGCCGCGCTGCCCACCACGTCACCGTCGACCAGGATGGTGCGCAGGACGTCCGCCGAGGACCGGATCCGTTTCCAGTGCTCGTCGAAGGCGTCCCGGTCTGCGGGATCCCTGGGGGTGAAGGCCGCCATGCGCAGGGCCTCGGGGTCGTTCATCTGCCGGTAGAAGACCGGCAGATCGCTGTCGTGCACCTCGCGGAGTTCCACATCCATGGGGTCAGAGCCTACGAGGGAAGTCGCAGCCGACGAGGGAGCCGGCGCCTCCGAGGGCGTCAGAGCCTGCGAGTGGCCAGCGTCAGTCGGTCCCGCGCGTCGAACAGCGCGTCCTTCACCATCTGCTCGTGGGCGGGGGTCAGCCGGGCCACCGGTACCGAGCAGCTGATCGCGTCGCGGGCCGGCGTGCGGTACGGAATCGCCACGCCGAAGCAGCGCAGCCCCAGTGTGTTCTCCTCGCGGTCCACGGCGAAGCCCTGCTCACGGACCTGGTGGAGCTCCTCTATGAGCTTCTCGCGGTCGGTGATCGTGTTCTCGGTCAGCGCGGGCAGCGTCTCCGGGAGCAGCTTGCGGACCTGTTCGTCCGAGTAGGTGCTCAGCAGCGCCTTGCCGAGGGAGGTGGAGTGCGCCGGGAGGCGGCGGCCGACCCGGGTGAAGGGGCGCAGATAGTGCTGGGACTGTCGGGTGGCCAGATAGACGACGTTCGTGCCGTCGAGACGGGCCAGGTGGATCGTCTCGGTCGTGTCGTCCGACAGGCGGTCGAGCGTGGGGCGGGCCGCCGCGACCACCTCGTCGCCGTCGATGTAGGAGGTGCCGACCAGCAGCGCCCGGACGCCGATGCCGTACCGCGTGCCCGTCGCGTCCGTCTCCACCCAGCCCAGCTCGACGAGCGTGCGCAGCAACATGTAGAGGCTGGACTTCGGGTATCCGACGGCCTCCTGGACCGAGGCGAGGGAGTGCATGCCGGGGCGCCCGGCGAAGTATTCCAGCAGTTCAACCGTCCGTACCGCGGACTTGACCTGCGCCCCGCCGCCCGTCTCGCCAGCCGACATCGCCCTTGACCCCTTCGTTCGACGGGAAATAGTCTCCACAACATATTCATCATCAGAGACAGCGTTCAGTATATCGAACGACCCTGGTGGATGACCCCGTACTGCGGCAATACATGTGTGGAGGGACCTGCGGTGGCAGCAGCACCAGTCTGGAGTGTCGACCCCCGAACCGGGAAGCAGCGTGAAGAGGTTGCGGTGGAGGCCACAGCCCAGGAGGTGGACGCCGCCGTCCGCGCCGCGCACGACGCGCGCGGCGCCCTCGCCGACCGCACGGTCCGCGCGGCCTTCCTGCGTACCGCGGCCGACCGGCTCCAGGGAGCCAAGGACCAGCTCGTCGAGGCGGCCGACGCCGAGACCGCGCTCGGCCCGGTCCGGCTCACCGGCGAACTCGCCCGCACCTGCTACCAGCTGCGGGCCTTCGCGGACATCGTCGACGAGGGCGCCTTCCTCGACGTCGTGATCAACCACCCCGACGACACCGCGACCCCGCCGATCCCGGACCTGCGCCGCTACAAGGTGCCCCTGGGCGTCGTCGCCGTCTACTCGGCGTCCAACTTCCCCTTCGCCTTCTCCGTCGCCGGCGGTGACACCGCGAGCGCGCTGGGCGCGGGCTGCCCGGTCGTCGTCAAGGCCCACCCCGACCACCCCGCGCTGTCGGAGCTGGTCGCCAGGGTCCTGCGTACGGCCGCCGCCGAGCACGGCATCCCCGAAGGTGTCATCGGTCTCGTGCACGGCTTCGAGGCCGGCATCGAGCTGATCAAGCACCCGCTGATCACCGCGGCCGGCTTCACCGGTTCGATCCGGGGCGGCCGCGCCCTCTTCGACGCGGCGGCCGCGCGGCCGGTCCCGATCCCCTTCCACGGCGAGCTGGGCTCCCTGAACCCCGTCGTGATCACCGAGGCCGCGGCCACCGAGCGTGCCGAGGCGATCGGGGCGGGCCTGGCCGGGTCCATGACGCTGGGCGTCGGACAGTTCTGTGTGAAGCCGGGCCTGGTGCTGGTGCCGTCCGGCGCCGCGGGCGACGGTCTGGTCAAGTCGCTCACGGACGCGGTCAGCGACACCGACGCCGGTGTCCTCCTCGACCACCGGATGCGGGACAACTTCATCGCCGGGGTCGCCGAGCGTGCCGAGCTCCCCGACGTGGAGACCCCGGTGACGCCGGGCGCCGGCGGCGAGCACACCGTCAGCGCCGGCTTCCTGACGGTGGCCGCCGAGAAGCTGACCAGCGAGGGCTCGTACGACCTCCTGCTGGAGGAGTGCTTCGGCCCGGTGACCGTCGTGGTCCGCTACGACGACGACGCGCAGGCCCAGGCCGTGCTGTCCCGGCTGCCCGGCAACCTCACGGCGACGGTTCACCTCTCCGCCGAGGAGGCGGCGGGCGAGGGCCGCGGAGCGGAGATCCTCGCGGAGCTGACGCCGCTGGCCGGGCGCGTGCTGGTGAACGGGTGGCCGACGGGCGTCGCCGTCGCGGCGGCCCAGCATCACGGCGGCCCCTACCCGGCGACGACCTCCACGTCGACGTCCGTCGGCGGTACGGCCATCGAGCGCTGGATGCGGCCGGTCGCGTACCAGGGTGCCCCTGAGGCGCTGCTGCCGCCGGAGCTGCGGGACGACAACCCGCTGGGGCTGCCGCGGCGGTTCAACGGTCAGCTCGAACGCTGAACGAATTAAGGGCCACATGGCGGAGGGGAAACTGAAAGACTCTGGGGATGGACGTGGAACTTCCTGAACTGCCCTTTCCCCTCCGCACCTACGGCCCCGACGGCCACTGGGCCTACGAGGACGGCATCCTCTCCGGATGGGCGGGCCCCCGCCAGGACCGCTTCGTGCCGCCCACCGGCGAGGGCCTCGACCCGGCCTCGGACGCGCCGCGTCTGCTCGGCGCGCCCGAGGGCGACTTCCAGCTGATCGCCCGCGTCACCGTCGGCTTCGCCGCCGCCTTCGACGCCGGGGTGCTCTACGTCCATGTCGGGGAGCGGGCCTGGGCCAAGCTCTGCCTGGAGTACTCCCCGGACGTGCCCACCGTCTGCACGGTGGTCACCCGGGGGCACTCCGACGACGCCAACTCCTTCACCGTGGAGGGGAGTTCGGTCTGGCTGCGGGTGAGCCGCACCGGCCGGGCCTTCGCCTTCCACGCCTCCCGCGACGGCGAGCGCTGGACCTTCGTCCGGCTCTTCACCCTGGGGGAGGAGAAGGAGACCGACGCCGCCCTGGTCGGCTTCATGACGCAGTCGCCGATGGGGGAGGGGTGTGTCGTGACGTACGACCACCTGGAGTTCAGGCCCGACTGGCCGAAGGACCTGAGAGACGGAAGCTGAGCTGCCCGGTCACGGCGAGCCGGGCCGCGCCGGCGGCGGTTCAGCCGGCTTGGAACCGGCGCTGCGGGAGGCACGTCCTCCGATGCATGATCAGTGACCGAATGACCGCAGGTCGTGTGATTCGCACCGTCGTGCCCGCCGAGGTCGAGGACGTCGTCGCGCTGCACGCCCGCGCCCGGGCGACGTACTACCCCGACGGGATTCCGCAGGACGGCACCGACTGGCTCGCCGCCTGGCGGAGCGCCATCGCGCGGCCGGAGGGGCATGTGCTGTGCGTCGTCGAGAAGGGACGGATCATCGGGCTGGCCTCCTTCCGTACTCCGGAGGGCGCCCCCGCCGACACGGTCAAGCTGTTCCAGTTCCATGTCGACCCCGACCACTGGCGCTCCGGCGTAGGCGCCGCCCTGCACGCGGCCTGCGTCGAGGAGTGGCGGGCCGACGGCAAGCGGACGTCCGTGCTGGACGTGCATGTCGGCAACCGGCGCGCCCAGGGCTTCTACGCCCGTCAGGGCTGGGTCCCGGACCCGGAGAACCCGCCCGCCGAGGGCGACCACCATCTCTTTCTGCGCTTCTCCGTCACCGGGGAATGAAGCCGGCTGATTGAAGGTTCACACACTTAGCGGAGGGAGTCTCCGAACCGTACGACTGGAGAGAGCCACAGACATGCGCGTCGAGATCTGGAGCGACATCGCCTGCCCTTGGTGCTACGTGGGCAAGGCCCGCTTCGAGAAGGCGCTCGACGCCTTCCCGCACCGCGACCAGGTCGAGGTGGTGCACCGCTCGTTCGAGCTGGACCCCGGGCGCGCCAAGGGCGACATCCAGCCCGTGATCACCATGCTCACCAGGAAGTACGGCATGAGCGAGGCCCAGGCGCAGGCCGGCGAGGAGAACCTCGGCGCGCAGGCCGCCGCGGAGGGACTCGACTACCGCACCGAGGGCCGCGACCACGGCAACACCTTCGACATGCACCGGCTGCTCCACCTCGCCAAGGAGCAGGGCAGGCAGGACGCACTGATCCAGGCCTTCTACCGGGCGAACTTCGCCGAGGAGCGGTCCGTCTTCGCCGAGGGCGACGAGCGGCTCGTGGAACTGGCCGTCGCCGCCGGGCTCGACGCCGACGACGTCCGAAACGTCCTCGCCGACCCGGACGCCTATGCCGACGACGTCCGCGCCGACGAGCGCGAGGCCGCCGAGCTCGGCGCGGGCGGTGTGCCGTTCTTCGTCCTGGACCGCAAGTTCGGAGTCTCCGGCGCCCAGCCCGCCGAGGTCTTCACACAGGCGCTGACGCAGGCGTGGGGCGACCGGTCGCCGCTTCAGCTCATCGACCAGGGTGACGCGGACGCCTGCGGCCCCGACGGGTGCGCGGTGCCGCAGCGCTGAGCCGCTGAGCGAACACGCAGGTCGAGGCGGATCTATAAGGGTTGCTTAGCGAAACCACGTAAAGAATCGCAATGGACCAAGAGGTGTTCAGGGCTCAGAGTGGAGCCATGGAGACCTTCGAGAGCCTGGTCCGTGCCGAGTTCGCCCCGAAGAACGTCTATCTCAACACCGCGAGCAACGCCCTGCTGCCGGCCCGCACCGTCACCGCCCTGGACCGGGCCGTGCGGATGCGGGCCGAGGGCACGCCGCTCGGTCCCCTGTACGAGGACGTGGAGGCCGTCCGCGCCTCCTTCGCCCGGCTGGCCGGAGTGCCCGTCGAGCGGGTCTCGACCGGGGCCTCGGTCGCCGAGTACGGCGGGCTGATCGCCGCCTCGCTGCCCGCCGGAGCCGAAGTCCTCACCGCGGAGGCCGACTTCGCCTCCCTCGTGAACCCCTTCCACATGCGCGGCGACCTCAAGGTCCGCGCCCTCCCGCTGGAGCGCCTCGCCGAGTCCGTCCGCCCGGACACCGCCCTCGTCGCGGTCAGCGCCGCCCAGTCCGCCGACGGCCGGATCGCCGACCTGCCCGCGGTGCGCGCGGCAGCCGAGGCGCACGGGGCACGCACCTACGTCGACGCCTCCCAGTCGGTGGGCTGGCTTCCGCTGGAGGCGGGCGAGCACGACTTCGTCGCCGCCGTCGGTTTCAAGTGGCTGCTGGGCCCGCACGGGGCCGCGTTCTGCGTCGTCCCCGAGGACTTCGGCGGGCTGACCCCGCTGCTCGCCGGCTGGGTCGCCGGGGAGCTCCCCTGGGACAGCTGCTACGGCCCCGTCCAGGACCTCGCCCACTCCGCCCGGCGCTTCGACATCAGCCCCAGCCTCTTCAGCCACGCCGGGCTGCGCACCTCGCTGGAGCTCATCGAGGAACTCGGCGTGTCCGCCATCCAGGCCCACGACCTCGACCTCGCCGACCGCTTCCGCGCGGGCCTCGCGACCCTCGGCCACGAACCGGTGCCCGCACCCGGCTCGGCGATCGTCTCCGTGCCCGGACTCGGCCACCGCCAGCCCGATCTGAGCGCGGCCGGCATCGAGGTCTCCAACCGCGCGGGCAACCTGCGCGCGGCCTTCCACCTCTACAACACGGCGGCCGACGTCGAACGCCTGTTGGACGTCCTGTCCTCCTGAGGAACCACCGGCGGGGCGCCCCTGGGGCGGCGGAGCCGCCTCAAGGGGCGCGGGGCTGTACCGATGTGCGGCTCCGCCGCGTGGGCGCGACCAGCCACAACACAGCGGCACTCGCCACACAACCCGCGCCCCCCGAGCTGTTGGGCGACCCAGGCGGCGCAGCCGCCCGAGGGGCGCGGGGCTGTATCGATTGCGGCTCCGCCGCGTGGGCGCGACCAGCCACAACGCAGCGGCACTCGCCACGCAACCAGCCCCCCGAGCCCTCAGGCGCACCGCCCAGCCCAGCGCAGCGTCACCTCACCGGCGTGAAGTCCCGCGCGCCGATGAATTCAGGCCGTCGTACCGGAGCCGCGAAAGGCTCCACGGCCGCGTTCTCGACGCTGTTGAACACGATGAACACGTTGCTGCGCGGGAACGGCGTGATGTTGTCGCCGGAGCCGTGCATGCAGTTGCAGTCGAACCAGGTCGCCGAACCGGCCTTGCCCGTGAAGAGCTTGATGCCGTACTCGGAGGCCATCTTGGTCAGCGCCTCGTCGGAGGGCGTGCCCGCGTCCTGCATCTGGAGGGACTTCTTGTAGTTGTCCTTCGGCGTGGCTCCCGCACACCCGAGGAAGGTCCGGTGCGAGCCGGGCATGATCATGAGCCCGCCGTTGGTGTCGTAGTTCTCGGTCAGCGCGATCGAGACGGACACCGTCCGCATGTTGGGCAGACCGTCCTCGGCGTGCCAGGTCTCGAAGTCCGAGTGCCAGTAGAAGCCGCTCGCCCCGAAGCCCGGCTTGACGTTGATCCGCGACTGGTGGACGTACACGTCCGAGCCGAGGATCTGCCGTGCCCGGCCGACGACCCGCTCGTCGCGCACCAGACGCGCGAACACCTCGCTGATCCGGTGCACTTCGAAGACGGACCGGATCTCCTTGGACTTCGGCTCGATGATCGAGCGCTCGTCCGCACGGATCCCCGGGTCGGTGACCAGCCGCTCCAGCTCCTGCGCGTAGACCGCGACCTCGTCCTCGGTGATGAGCTGGTCGATGGCGAGGAAGCCGTCGCGCTCGAAGGACTGGAGTTCGGTGGTCGCGATCGGGCCCGGCGTATCGGGGGAGCCCCACACGACGGGGTCCTGGCGCGGGGTCGACACCTCGGTGGCGCCGCGGCTGGGGTAGAGATCGGTGACGTTTGCGGTCATGGCGGTGGTCATGGGTTTCTCACACCTCCTCGGGCTCGGTGAGCAGCGGGTAGACGCCGTTCTCGTCGTGGTCCTCCCGGCCGGTCACGGGCGGGTTGAAGACGCAGATGCAGCGGAAGTCCTCCTTGATCCGCAGCGTGTGCCTCTCGTGGCCGTCCAGGAGGTACATGGTCCCGGGCGTGATCGCGTGCGTCCGCCCGGTCTCGTGGTCGGTCAGCTCGGCCTCGCCCTCGACGCAGACGACGGCCTCGATGTGGTTCGCGTACCACATCGACGTCTCCGTACCCGCGTACAGGATCGTCTCGTGGAGCGAGAAGCCGACCCGCTCCTTGGCGAGGACGATGCGTTTGCTCTCCCAGGTGCCCGACGCCGACTTCACATGGCGGTCGGTTCCTTCGATGTCCTTGAACGAACGGACGATCACGGTGCTGCGATGCCTCCTAGGTGGTGTTTCAGATGGTTTCCCGGACGGAGCGGGCGAGGACGCTGAGTCCCTCGTCCAGCTCTTCCGGGGTGATCGTGAGCGCCGGAAGCAGCTTCACGACCTCGCTCTCGGGGCCCGACGTCTCGATGAGCAGCCCGAGTTCGAAGGCTCGGTGCGCGACGCGTCCGGCGCGCTCCTTGTCGTGGAACTCCAGGCCCCACACGAGCCCGCGCCCGCGGTACTCCTTGACGTCGGCGAGGTTCTCCTCGGTGATGGAGATGAGCGCCTGCTCGATCTGCTCGCCGCGCCCCTGGGTCTGCTTCTCCATCGCGGACCCGTCCGCCCAGTACGCCTCCAGGGCGGCGGTGGCGGTGACGAAGGCGGGGTTGTTGCCGCGGAAGGTGCCGTTGTGCTCGCCCGGCTCCCAGATGTCCAGCTCGGGCTTGAACAGGCACAGGGACATGGGCAGTCCGTAGCCGCTGATCGACTTCGAGACGGTGACGATGTCGGGGGTGATGCCGGCCTCCTCGAACGAGAAGAAGGCACCGGTACGCCCGCACCCCATCTGGATGTCGTCGACGATGAGCAGCATGTCCTGCCGCTCGCACAGCTCGGCGAGCGCGCGCAGCCACTCCGGGCGGGCGACGTTGATGCCGCCCTCGCCCTGCACGGTCTCGACGATCACGGCGGCGGGCTTGTTCAGCCCGGACCCCTGGTCCTCGAGCAGCCGCTCGAACCACAGGAAGTCCTCGACCGTGCCGTCGAAGTAGTTGTCGAACGGCATGGGCGTGCCGTGCACGAGCGGGATCCCGGCGCCGGCCCGCTTGAAGGCGTTGCCGGTGACGGCGAGGGAGCCGAGCGACATCCCGTGGAAGGCGTTGGTGAACGAGACGATGGCCTCGCGCCCCTTCACCTTCCGGGCCAGTTTCAGCGCCGACTCGACGGCGTTCGTCCCGGTCGGTCCCGGGAACATGACCTTGTACGGCAGGTCACGCGGCCGCAGCACCAGGTCCTGGAAGGTTTGCAGGAAGGCCCGCTTGGCGCTCGTGGACATGTCGAGCCCGTGCGTGACGCCGTCCCGCTCCAGGTAGTCGATCAACGCCCGTTTCAGGACGGGGTTGTTGTGTCCGTAGTTCAGCGAACCGGCGCCGGCGAAGAAGTCCAGGTACTCGTGGCCGTCCTCGTCGTACATACGGCTGCCCCGAGCACGGTCGAAGACGGTGGGCCAGCCGCGGCAGTAGCTGCGCACCTCGGACTCCAGGGTCTCGAAGACGCTGAGGTCGGGCTGGGTGATGGTCACGACGAATCGCTCCTCGTTGCGTGGGGGGAGTGCGTGGTGGTCGTCAGAGGGAGAGGGGACCGATGCGGTACAGGACCTCGGGGTCGTGCGGCCCGTCGGGGAACAGGCTGGTGGAGAACAGCACCTCGCGCTCCAGAGCGGCACCGTGCCGCGCGGCGAAGGCGTCGAACAGGCGCTCGGAGGCGATGTTGCCGGGTGTGATGGTGGTCTCGACGCTCGTGACGCCGTGCTCGGCAACGACGCGTGCGACGAGCCCGTCGAGCAGTGCGCCGGCGATGCCGCGTCCGCGGTAGGCGTCGTCCACGGCCACCTGCCAGACGAGCAGGGTGCCCGGTCGCTCCGGCCGTACGTATCCGGTGACGAAGCCGACCGGCTCCCCGCGCTCGTCGCGGGCGACGGCCGACGTGCCGGCGAAGTCGCGGCACCACAGCAGATAGCTGTACGACGAGTTGAGGTCGAGGGCCTTGGAGTCTCTGGCAATCCGCCACAGCGCGGCCCCGTCGGCCACCGCCGGACGGTCGATTTGCAGGTCTGCTTGTGCGGCAGTCATGCGAATTGAATTTACCGAGGGAAAATTGAAATTGCATGGCCGTGCGGGGTTACGTATGGGCCGTGGGTGTGTTATCACGCGGGCGTGAGGGGTGGTGCCATGCTGGGGTGAAGTGCCCGATTTCACCCTCTAAATCCCACCCAAAACGGTCACGGTGTGGAACGCGTCACAGCCATGTAACTCTTACGAGATCTGCCCGAATTGGTACGGATGGCGTTCGCGAAATCTTTGCGTTTAGCTTTGGAGAAAGCGGGCAGAAGAGGATGGGAAGCTGCCCTGAAAAGAATTCCCGGAATTAAGTTGAATTTAGGCTCCGGTTACACCGTCGATACGTTCTCGCAGAATATCGGCGTGGCCGTTGTGCCGCGCGTACTCCTCGATCATGTGAATGAGCACCCACCGCAGACTGACCTCGACCCCTGCCATCGGCCCGTCCTCGATCCGCCCCACGCTGTCCAGAGCCCGCGCGCCACAGACTTCCCGCCCCCGCGCGATCTCCCGCCGCCACACATCCAGCGCCTCGCCGATCCCGCGCCCGGCGTCGAGGGCGTATCCGCTCCCGTTGCCCTCCCCGTACACCGGCGGCACGTCCACCCCGCCCGCCACCCGCTGGAACCAGTTCCGCTCACACTCCGCGAGGTGCTGCACCAGACCGAGCAGGGTCAGCCCCGAGGGCTCGGCGGAGGCCAGCCGTACCTGGGCGTCGCCCAGCCCCGCACACTTCAGCTCCAGCGTGGCGCGGTGGAAGTCCAGCCAGCTCTCCAGCATGGGGCGCTCGTCGCCGGTCGTGAGGGGGATGGGGCGACCGTCGGGGAGGTTCATGGGGGCGGGCGCGTCGGTGGTGGTCATACCGGGAGCGTTGCATGGCGGCCCGGACCCAGACCACCCGGCGCGCAGGCCAAGTCTTTCGCCAAACACCGGAGGGGCTGGGTATTTCAGCCCGTCCGGCGTTTGAGGACGAGGCCCGGAGGGCCGACAGCGGGGGTCTGGGGGCGCAGCCCCCAGGGACGGGACGGGTAGGGGCGGCGGGGGCGAGAAAGGCCCCTAGCGCCAGCCCGTGTCCACCGCCCGCAACGCACCCTCCACATCCACACCCAGCCCCTGCTCCGCCAGCGCGTCCCCCAGCGCCGCCACACACCCCCGCACCACGTCCGCCGTCGCATCGCCCCCGTAGTGATTGACCCGGATCATCTCCTTGGCCAACGCCCCACCCCCGGCGACCAGCGGCAACCCCGGATCGCTCGCCACGGCCCGAGCCACCACGTCCGACGCCACCACCCCCACCGGCACCCTCAACGTCGTAGCGACCGGAGCAGCCTCCCGGACGTCGTGCACATACGGCTCCAACCCCCCGCCAAGGGCCACCGCCCCGGCCCGAGTGGACAGCGCGGCGGCCTGATGCCGGCCCATCACCGCCTCCAGCCCGTCCCCCTCGATCCGCTCCACACACGCCTCCAGCGCCAGCATCTCCAACTGCGCGGGCGCATGCAGCAGCACCCTCCGCCCGCCGTCGACCCACCGCTCCTTCCAGTCCAGCAGCGACAGATACGACCGCCGCGGCGCCCGCGGATTCGCCGCCATCCGCGCCCACGCCCGCTCGCTCACCGACACCGCCGACACCCCGGCCGGCCCGCCCATCGCCTTCTGCGCCCCGATCACGCACAGGTCCACACCCCACGCGTCCGGGAGCACCGGCTCGGCCCCGATCGACGCCACCGCGTCCAGGTAGAACAGCGCCCCGTGCGCCCGCACGACCTCACCGATCTCCGCGACGGGGTTGGTGTTGCCGGTCGCCGCCTCCGCGTGCACCAGGGACACGAAGTCGATCTCCGGGTGCTCGGCGAAGGCCTCCCGGATCTGGTCCGCGGTGACCGCCGTGTGGAAGGGCACCGCCAGATCGATCACGGTCGCGCCGCAGTCACGCAGCCAGTCCCCGAAGGTCTGCCCGTAGGGGCCGGTGATGACGTTCAGCGCGACCGTGCCGGGCCCGGCCGTCCCCCGGATCGCCCCCTCCAGCGGCAGCAGCGCCTCCCCCTGCATGATCACGACGTCCTGCTCGGTACCGAGCAGCCGCGCCACCCGGTCCTCGATGGCGGCGAATCGGGCGGCGCTCAGCGGGGCCAGGTCCAGGAAGGGGTGGGTCACGGCGGTGCTCTCTTCGCTCTCTTCGCTCCGGGGGACGACGTGACGAGCGTAACCGCGAGCCCCAACGCCCCTTCCCGCACCCGACTTCTTAGGTCGAACGACCCCTTAGCCATCGGTTTGGTTTGGGGATCTCAAACCTCTCCTTATAATCGGAACTCATAGTTCCCTGACAGGAGGCCCCCCGTGAAGACGACCTTCGGGCGCCGGACCCGCATTCTGGCCGCCACCACCGCGACGGCCGGGCTGGTGCTCGTGGCCGGCTGCTCCTCCGACGGCAACGGCGGCAGCGGTACGAAGACGGCGGCCGGCGGTGTCGAAGTCGTCAAGGCGGGGCAGCTCACCACCTGCACCCATCTGCCCTACCCGCCCTTCCAGTCGGAGATCGACGGCAAGGTGCAGGGCTTCGACGTGTCGCTGATCGACCTGGTCGCGGACGACCTCGGCGTGCAGCAGGCGATCGTCGACCAGCCCTTCGAGAACTTCAAGACCGGTGGCTCCCTCAACGCCGGACAGTGCGACCTCGCCGCCGCCGGCATGACCATCACCGACGAGCGCAAGAAGAACGTCGACTTCTCGGACCCGTACTTCGAGGCCACCCAGGCCGTCCTGGTCGACAAGAAGAGCGGCATCTCGTCCTTCGCCGGCCTCAAGGGCAAGAAGGTCGGCGCCCAGGCGCAGACCACCGGCGAGGACTACGCCAAGAGCAAGGGCCTGGACCCGGTCTCCTTCGAGTCCTCCGACGCCGTGATCAACGGCCTGCGCACCGGCCAGGTCCAGGCGGTCGTCATCGACTACCCGGTCGTCCAGGGCTGGCTGAAGGACAAGGCCAACGCGGCCGCCTTCGAGGTCGCCGAGCAGATCAACACCGGTGAGCAGTACGGCTTCACGGTGAAGAAGGGCAACACCAAGCTCCGCCAGGCCATCAACAAGGCGATCGCGGACGCCAAGGCCGACGGCACGTACAAGAAGCTGTACGAGCAGTGGATCGGCCCGTACGACGAGTCCGCGGCATCCGCGTCTCCGTCCGCCTCATGACCGGCACGGACGTACGACTCCAGCCGAAGAAGAAGGGCCTGACCCGGCGCCAGAAGCGCAGCCTGTCGCGCGGCATCCAGTACGTCGTCTTCGTCGCGGCCGTGATCGCCTTCGCGGTCGCGGCCGACTGGGACCGGCTCGCGAACCAGTTCGCGCAGGGCGACATCGCCCGGCAGATGTTCCCGGACGTCATCACGCTGGCGCTGAAGAACACCGTGCTGTACACCGTGTCCGGCTTCGTCGTCGGACTCGTGCTCGGCATGGTGATCGCGCTGATGCGGCTGTCGTCCGTGGGTCCGTACCGCTGGCTGGCCGGCGTCTACATCGAGATCTTCCGCGGCCTGCCCGCCCTGCTGATCTTCATCTTCATCGGGGTCGCCGTACCGCTGGCCTTCCCGGGGACGGAGATCCCCGGCGGGACGTACGGCAAGGTGGCACTCGCGCTCGGCCTGGTGGCCGCCGCCTACATGGCGGAGACGATCCGCGCGGGCATCCAGGCGGTCCCCAAGGGACAGATGGAGGCGGCGCGTTCGCTCGGCTTCTCGCCCGCCCGGGCCATGATCTCGATCATCATCCCGCAGGCGTTCCGGATCATCCTCCCGCCGCTGACCAACGAACTCGTCCTGCTCTTCAAGGACTCCTCGCTGGTGCTGTTCCTCGGTGTCACGCTGGAGGAGCGCGAGCTGTCCAAGTTCGGCCGCGACCTGGCCAGCCAGACCGCCAACTCCACGCCGATCCTGGTCGCGGGCCTGTGCTATCTGCTGGTGACCATTCCGCTCGGCTTCGTCGTGCGCCGTATGGAGGCGAAGGCCCAGGAGGCCGTGAAGTGACAGAGAAGATCCAGACCCCGGGCTCCCGGCCGGAGATCGAAGTCCGCGGCCTGTACAAGTCCTTCGGCGCCAACGAGGTGCTGCGCGGCATCGACCTGGAGATCAAGCAGGGCGAGGTGGTCTGTGTGATCGGCCCGTCCGGCTCGGGCAAGTCGACGCTGCTGCGGTGCGTGAACCTGCTGGAGGAGCCCAGCAAGGGCCAGGTCTTCGTCGGCGGCGCCGAGCTCACCGACCCGGACGTCGACATCGACGCCGTACGCCGCGGCATCGGCATGGTCTTCCAGCAGTTCAACCTCTTCCCGCACCTCACGGTGACCGAGAACCTCACCCTGCCGCAGCGCCGGGTCCTGGGGCGGGACAAGGCCGCCGCCGCGAAGGTCGCCGCCGAGAACCTGGAGCGCGTCGGCCTGTCGGAGAAGGCGTCGGCGTACCCCGCCTCCCTCTCCGGCGGCCAGCAGCAGCGCGTCGCCATCGCCCGTGCGCTCGCCATGGGCCCCGCGGTGATGCTCTTCGACGAGCCGACGTCGGCGCTGGACCCCGAGCTGGTGGGGGACGTACTGGCGGTGATGCGCATGCTGGCGAACGAGGGCATGACCATGATGGTCGTCACCCACGAGATGACCTTCGCGCGCGAGGTCGCCGACCGGGTCGTCTTCATGGACGGCGGAGTGATCGTCGAGGACGGCACTCCCGACCAGGTCATCGGCAACCCCCAGCACGAACGCACCCGCCACTTCCTGTCCCGGCTCCTGGACCCGGCGATGGCCGAGGTGGAGGAGGAGACCTCCGGCCAGGTGGGCAAGGGCGACTAGCCGGTCATCGGGGCCCGGTCATTAGGGTGCACTCATGAGCGAACGCGCGGTGCTGCACGTGAAGGGCCGGGTCCTCGTCGGTCCGCAGGACGTCCGGGACGAGCTGTGGGTGGTCGACGGCCGGATCTCGTACGACCGTCCCGTGGGTGGCCGCGACGTCCGGACCGTCGAGGGCTGGGCCCTCCCCGGCCTGGTCGACGCGCACTGCCATGTCGGGCTCGGCCCGCACGGTCCCGTCGACGACGACGTGGCCGAGAAGCAGGCGCTGACCGACCGCGACGCCGGCACCCTGCTCATCCGCGACGCCGGCTCGCCCTCCGACACCCGCTGGGTCGACGACCGCGAGGACCTGCCGAAGATCATCAGGGCCGGCCGGCACATCGCCCGCACCCGCCGCTACATCCGCGGCTACGCCCACGAGATCGAACCGGAGGACCTCGTCGCCCATGTCGCCCAGGAGGCCCGCCGCGGCGACGGCTGGGTCAAGCTGGTCGGCGACTGGATCGACCGCGACCTCGGGGACCTCGCACCGACCTGGCCGCGGGACGCGGTCGAGGCGGGCATCGCCGAGGCCCACCGCCTGGGCGCCCGGGTCACCGCGCACTGCTTTGCCGAGAGTTCCCTGCGCGACCTCGTCGAGGCGGGCATCGACTGCATCGAGCACGCCACCGGGCTGACGGAGGACCTGATCCCCCTCTTCGTCGAGCGTGGCGTCGCCATCGTCCCCACCCTCGTGAACATCGCGACCTTCCCCAACCTGGCCGACGGCGGTGAGTCCAAGTACCCCCGCTGGTCCGCCCATATGCGCCGGCTCCACGAACGCCGCTACGACACCGTCCGCTCCGCCTACGACGCCGGCATCCCGGTCTTCGTCGGCACCGACGCGGGCGGCACCCTGCCGCACGGCCTGGTGGCCGCCGAGGTGGAGGAACTGGTCACCGCCGGCATCCCCGCGGTCGAGGCCCTCGCGGCGACGACCTGGTCGGCCCGGACCTGGCTAGGCCGCCCCGGCCTGGAGGAGGGCGCCGCGGCCGACCTCGTGGTGTACGAGTCCGACCCGCGGGCGGACGTACGGGTGCTGGCGGCGCCCCGGCGGGTGGTGCTGAACGGGCGGGTCGTCGGCTGACCTCGACGGGGCGACGGGGCGACGGGACGACGGGACGTTACGGATCGTGACGGAACCCCGCGGTGGCCGTCGTGCGCGCCGTCTCGCGCTCCGGGGCGTCAACCCGCATATTCGGAAAGACGCCGGTGCGACGGTGAAAGCATGGAACACCCGTGCCGCGCGATTCGAAAAAGTTCACGGAAACCCCACGGAGGAGTGAAGTCCGGGCGGATTGCTGACTGTTCACTCTCGGTACGCGATTCTTGCCGGGTCCCGAGCAAGTCTCCCCTGGGGGTCCCCACCTTGAACGGCAAGAACTTCCGCCTGCCCGCACGCCGTCTCGCCACCGTCGCGACGGCCACCGCCCTGGCCGCCGGTCCCGCGGCCCTGGGCACCGCGGGCACCGCGCACGCGACCGGTGACGAGGGTCGCGCGAGCGCCGTCGTGCTCCGTACCGGGCTCGACGTCTCCCTGCTCAACAAGACCGTGAACGTCCCGCTCGCGGTCTCCCTCAACGAAGTGCAGGCGCCGCAGAGCGCCGAGAAGGCCACGCTCACCGCCGAGTTGAACGGCGTCGACGGCGGCCGGCCCTTCAGTGTGCTGAACGCCGAGGTCGCCCAGTCGAAGGCCACGGTCGCGGACGGCAAGGCCGAGGGGTACACCCACCTCGCCCACGCCAAGGTCCACGTCCCCGGTCTGCCGTTGCTCTCCCTCATCGAGGTCGGCCAGGTCACCTCCAAGGCGACCTGCGAGGCAGGGAAGGCGCCGACGGCCACCTCCAACCTGCTCGGCGACGTCACCGTCCTGGGCAAGAAGGTCACCCTGACCGCCGGCGGCACCACGAACGTCAAGGTGCCCGGCGTGGGCGACGTGCGCCTCGACTACGCCAAGACGGAGGAGACCTCACGGACGGCCGCCGCCACCGCCCTCGAACTCAAGGTGTCCGTCAACCCGTTGAAGCTGAACGTGGCCGACGTCCAGGGCACCCTGACGCTGGCCGAGGCGACCTGTGAGAGCCCGGCCGAGCCCGCGCAGGAGGCCGACCCGAGCGCCGGTCCCAGCACCGACCCGGGAGCCGGTTCGGCCGGTGACGTGAAGCCCCAGGGCGAGTCCGGCGACGAGGGTCTCGCCGAGACCGGCGGCAACTCGATGACGCCGTACATCGCGGGCGGCGCGGTGGCCCTGCTCCTCGCGGGCGGGGGAGCGGTGGTCCTGGCGCGGCGCGGCAGGAGCTGACCTCGCGGGGGAGGCTCCAGAGGGCCCCTCGGTCAACAGCCCGGTCAACCGTGGAGCGCGTGCCGGCCGGGCTCAGCGACGCGCCAGAGCCATCGCCTGGTCCAGCGCCCGCAGGAGCCGGTTGACCGTCCCCCGGTCCCGCACCGCCAACCGCAGCCACTCCTCGCCCAGTCCGGGGAAGGTGTCCCCGCGCCGCACCGCGAACCCGAGGTCGCGCAGATGGTGCCGTACGCCGGCCGCCCTCGGCAGTCGTACGAGGACGAAGGGACCCTCCGCGGGCTGGACGACCCGGAGCCCGAGCGAGGCGAACTCGCCAAGGCCGGCGACGAGATGGGCCCGGTCGGCGGCGATGCGGTGGGCCGCGTGAGCCGCCTCCGCCAGGGCCTGCGGTGCCACGCAGGCCTCGGCGGCGGCGAGCGCGGGTGTGGAGACGGGCCACAGGGGCTGGGCGCGCTCCAGTTCGGCGATGGTCTCCGGCGCGGCGAGGACATAGCCGATCCGCAGCCCGGCCAGCCCCCACGTCTTGGTCAGGCTGCGCAGCACCACCAGACCCGGCACGTCCGTCCGCCCCGCCAACGCCTCCCGCTCACCCGGCACCGCGTCCATGAACGCCTCGTCCACGACCAACGTCCGTCCGGGACGGGCGAGTCCGGCGAGGGCGGCGGCGGGGTGCAGCACGGACGTCGGGTTGGTGGGATTGCCGATGACCACGAGGTCGGCGTCCTCGGGGACGGCCGCCGGGTCGAGGCGGAAGCCGTCCTCCTCCCGCAGCAGCACCCGGTCGACGCTGTGCCCCGCGTCCCGCAGCGCCGCCTCCGGCTCCGTGAACTGCGGGTGCACGACGACCGGCCGCAGCACCTTCAGCGCCCGCGCCAGCAGCACGAACGCCTCCGCCGCCCCCGCCGTCAACAGCACCCGCTCCGCCGGCAGCCCGTGCCGCGCCGCGACCGCCGCCCGCGCCGCCCGCCCGTCCGGGTAGGCCGCGAGCGAGCCCAGCGAGGCGGCGATCCGCTCCCGCAGCCATGCGGGCGGCGTGTCCGCGCGGACGTTCACGGCGAGGTCGACGAGTGCCGAACCGTCGTCACGGACCTCGGCGTCACCGTGATGCCGAAGATCGTGCGCTTCAGTGTGCATGGGAGAGTGCCGCCTCCTCGTACCGCTCCATCACCAGATCCAGCAGCTCCGGCACCGGACCGAGGACGTCCGCCGACCGCACCTCGATCTCCGGATGCGCCGCCGCCCACCCCTCGGCCCGATCGCGCACCCGGTCCGGCAGGACGCCCGGGAACAGGAAGTACGGCAGCACGACGATCCGCCGCGCGCCCAGCTTCACGCACCGGTCGAGACCGCTCGGCACATCAGGCGCCGCCAGCGACCCGAACGCCGTCTCCACGCCCGCGAAACCGCGCCCCTCCCACAACAGCCGCGCCGCCCTGTGCACCTCGGCGTTGGTTTCCGGGTCGGTCGAGCCCCGCCCGACCAGCAGCACGGTCACCTCGGCCCGGTCCCCCGGCGTGCGCCCCGCGGAGCCGAGCGCGTCGTCCAGCCGCCGCTCCAGTACGGACAGCAGCGCGGGATGCGGGCCCAGCGGGCGGCCGCAGGTGTACGAGATCCCGGGGTGCCGCTCCTTCTCGTGAGCCAGCGCGGCCGGGATGTCACCCTTGGCGTGCCCGGCGGGCACCAGCATCAGCGGCACGGCGGCGAACCGCCGTACACCCCGCTCGACCAGCTCCGCGACGGCCTCGCCCAGCGGCGGCGAGGAGAGCGCGAGGAAGCCGCCCGAGACGGGCAGCTCGGGGTGGCGGCGCCCCAACTCCCGTACGACGTCACGGAACGCCTCGGCCCCGGCCTCGTCCCGGGTGCCCTGACCGGCGATGAGCAGGGCGGGCGGCTCAGTGGTCACGACGACTCCTCGGAGGGCGGAACGGGGTGGTGCGGCAGGACGTCGCCTGCGGCGGCGCGGTCATCATGTCGGCCGTCCGGCCCGGGACGCCGTACGACGGCACAGGTCGCCCTCGCCGGCCGTCCGTCGGCGCGCTCCGACTTCCGCTTCGGTACGAGGAGTTCCCCGCCGCGCGCGAGGGCGGCCGCCTCGGCGACCGAGCGGGTGCCGGTCGCGGCGAGGGACGCGTCGGAGGGGTGGGGGACGTCGACGGCGGCCAGCGCGTCGGCGGAGTAGGTGACGAGGGGGACGCCGAGGAGCGCGGCGGCCCGGACGATGCCGGGTTCGCCGGCCTTGGCTTCGACCGTGGCGAGCTCGGTGAGGGACGCGGGGGAGAGGCCCCGGTCGCCGAGGGCGCCCTCGATCAGGGCGAGGATCTCGCCGACGGGGACGCCCTTCGAGGCGCCGACACCCACCACGAGCTCCCCGACCGTGTCCGTTCTCACCGGGCGACCCCGTCCGCGGTACGGCACCTCGCCACGAACCGCCGGGCGACACCGGGCTCGGCCGCCCAGTGCGTGTGCAGATAGCTGGCGTGCACCCCGCGCCGCACGAACCCCTCGACCCGCTTCTGCGGCAGCCGCATCCCCCAGGCGGGCAGCTCCCCCGCCCCGGGCTCCACGACCGTCCGATGAAACTCGTGCCCCCGCATCCGCGTCCCGGCCACCGCGAGCACACTGTCACTCACGGCCACCGCGTCCCGGTAGCCGAGCGTCAGCCGCTCCGACATCCGAGCCCCGGCGTCGAGCACCCCGCACATCGGCCGCCCGTCCAGCTCCCGGCACAGATACAGCAACCCCGCACACTCGGCCGCGACCGGAGCCCCGCTCAGCGCGAACTCCCCGATGGCCTTGCGCAGCGGCTCATTGGCCGACAGCTCGGCCGCATACACCTCCGGAAACCCGCCCCCGATCACCAACCCCCGCGTCCCGTCCGGCAGTTGCTCGTCCCGCAACGGATCGAAGGGAACGACGACGGCCCCGGCCGCGGCGAGCAGCTCGGTGTGCTCGGCGTAGGAAAAGGTGAAGGCGGGCCCACCGGCGACGGCGACAACTTGCTTCAGCCCGTCTGTTTCTTCCAGCCCGGCCGGTTCTTCCAGCCCGTCCGGCGTTTGAGGACGAGGCCCGAAGGGCCGATGCGGGGGTCTGGGGGCGGCAGCCCCCAGGGATGGGACGGGTAGGGGCGGCGGGGGCGAGGAAGCCAGGACCTCAGCCGCATCCCACCCAGCACACGCCAACGCCCCCGCACTCCGCGCCAGCGAGACCAACGCCTCCAGATCACACCCGTCCCGCACCTGCGCGGCCATCGCCCCCACCGCATCCACCGCAGCGGCCCGCCGCTCGGCGACCGGCACCAACCCCAGATGCCGCGACGGCGTATCCACCTGAGCCGTCCGCCGCAACACCCCCAGCACCGGCACCCCGGCAGACTCCAACCCCTCCCGCAACAACTCCTCGTGCCGATCGGAGGCGACCTTGTTCAGGATCACACCCCCGACCCGCACCTCCGGATCCCAGGACACGAACCCGTGCACCAGCGCCGCCACCGACCGCGACTGCGACGACGCGTCGACCACCAGCACCACCGGCGCCCGCAGCAGCTTCGCCACATGCGCGGTGGACGCCAGCTCCCCCTGCCCCGCGGCCCCGTCGAACATCCCCATGACCCCCTCGACGACCGCGATGTCGCAGCCCCGCGCCCCGTGCAGGAACAACGGCCCCACCAGCTCGGGCCCGCACAGATACGCGTCGAGGTTCCGCCCCACCCGCCCGGTGGCGAGCGCGTGGTACCCGGGGTCGATGTAGTCCGGCCCCACCTTGTGCGGGGACACGGCGAGCCCCCGCGCGGCGAGCGCGGCCATCAACCCCGTGGCGACGGTGGTCTTGCCGCTGCCGGACGACGGCGCGGCGATGACCAACCGGGGCACGGAAGCGGGCGAGGACGAGGACGAGGGCATCACCACTCGATACCTCGCTGCCCCTTCTGCCCGGCGTCCATGGGGTGCTTGACCTTGGACATGTCGGTCACGAGGTCGGCGAAGTCGAGGAGCTTGTCGGGAGCGTTGCGCCCGGTGATGACGACATGCTGGGTCCCGGGCCGGTCGCGCAGCACGTCGATCACCTCGTCGAGGTCGACCCAGCCCCAGTGCAGCGGATAGGCGAACTCGTCGAGGACGTAGAGCTTGTACGACTCGGCGGCCAGGTCCCGCTTGACCTGCTCCCAGCCCTCCCGCGCCTTCTCCTCGTTGCTGAGGTTGTCGCCCTGGAGCTCACGCTGCACCCATGACCAGCCCTCGCCCATCTTGTGCCAGTCGACGGTGCCGCCCTCGCCGCTGGCGCCCAGCACCCGCAGCGCGTTCTCCTCGCCGACCTTCCACTTCGCCGACTTGACGAACTGGAACACCCCGATCGGCCACCCCTGGTTCCAGGCGCGCAGCGCCATCCCGAAGGCCGCGGTGGACTTTCCCTTGCCCACCCCGGTGTGCACCATCACCAGCGGCCGATTACGACGCTGACGAGTCGTCAGTCCATCGTCCGGCACCACACTCGGCTGTCCCTGCGGCATTACGCGGCCCTCCTGTTCGATCCACCCTGCGATCCACCCTGAACATCCCTGACGAGGCCGGCGATCGAGTCCGCCCGCAACTCGTCCAGCGTCACCGCCGTACCACCCAGCTCACCCGCGAGCTGCCCGGCGAGCCCCAGCCGCACGTAGCCGGCCTCGCAGTCGACGACCACGGACGCGATCCCCTCGGCGGCGAACAGCCGCGCGGCCCGCCCGGCGAGGGCGACCGGTTCCGTCCCGCCGGTGGCCCGCCCGTCGGTCACCACCACGACCAGGGCCCGGCGCGCCGGATCCCGCAGCCGCTCCACCCGCAGCACCTCGTGTGCCTTGAGCAGCCCGGCCGCGAGCGGGGTACGCCCCCCGGTCGGCAGCGACTCCAGCCGGGCCGCCGCCGCGTCCACCGACGAGGTCGGCGGCAGTGCCACGTCCGCGCTCGTCCCCCGGAACGTCACCAGCCCCACCTTGTCCCGCCGCTGGTAGGCATCCAGCAGCAGCGACAGCACCGCACCCTTCACGGCGCTCATCCGCTGCCGCGCCGCCATCGACCCCGAGGCGTCGACGACGAACAGCACGAGGTTCCCCTCGCGCCCTTCCCGGGTCGCCTGCCGCAGATCGTCGCGCCGTACGACCAGTCCCGGTCCCGACCGCCCCCGCGTCCGCTGATGCGGGGCGGCCGCGTGCACGGTGGCGGCCAGGTGCAGCTTGGTCAGCGCCCCTCGGGGCCGTCGCGCCCCGGTCGTCCGTCCGTGCTCGGTCCGCGCCCGCGAACGCCGCCCCGCCGCACCCTCGCCGAGACCGGGCACGCTGAGCGCCTTGGTCCGGAAGGGCTCCGAGGCCCGCACCGGTTGCTGCTCCCCGGCACCGGGAGCCTGCGGCTGCCCGCCCTCCCCGGCCTCGGGAGGCGCGCCCGCGTCACCGCTCTGCGGCCCCTGCGGCCCCTGCGGCCCCTGCGGCCCGTCCGGCCCCTCCGGCCCGGAAGGCGGCTGCCCGCCGCCCCCGCCGGGCCCGTCCGGATCGGGATCCTCGTCGTTCTCGTTGTCCGCGTCGTTCTGGCTCTCGTCGCCGGCGAACTCCTCCAGCGTCTCGTCGAGCTTGTCCTCGTCGAGTCCCGGAGCGTCGAAGGGATTACGCCGCCTGCGGTGCGGCAGCGCGAGCAGCGCCGCCTGCCGGACGTCCTCGGCGAGCACATCGGTCCGCCCGGCCCACGCGGCCAGCGCGGTCGCCGTACGCGCCATCACGATGTCGGCCCGCATCCCGTCCACCTCGAACGCGGCACAGGTCGCCGCGATCTGCCGCAGCGCCCCGTCACCGAGCCGCACCGACGGCAGCAACTCCCGTGCCGCAGCGATACGTTGACGTACCTCGGCCTCGTCGTCCGCCCAGCGCGCGGCGAAACCGGCCGGGTCGTCGTCGTAGGCGAGACGCCGCCGCACGACCTCCACCCGCTGGTCGGGCTCCCGCGAGGCGGCGACCTCGACGGTCAGCCCGAACCGGTCGAGCAACTGCGGCCGCAGCTCGCCCTCTTCGGGGTTCATGGTGCCGACGAGGAGGAACTTCGAGGCGTGCCGTACGGAGACGCCCTCCCGCTCGACGTACGACGCGCCCATCGCGGCCGCGTCGAGGAGCAGGTCGACCAGGTGGTCGTGGAGGAGGTTGACCTCGTCGACGTACAGGATTCCGCGGTGCGCGTCGGCGAGCAGGCCGGGCTCGAAGGCCTTCACGCCCTCCGCCAGCGCCCGCTCGATGTCCAACGCGCCCACCAGCCGGTCCTCGGAGGCGCCGACGGGCAGCTCGACCATGCGGGCAGGCCGATCGACCCCCGCTCCCGGCTCGTGCGGTCCGTCCGGGCACCCGGGGTCCGGCCGCGCGGGGTCGCACGAGAAACGGCACCCGGGGACGACGGGGACCTCCGGCATCAGCGCCGAAAGCGCCCGTACGGCCGTGGACTTGGCGGTGCCCTTCTCGCCGCGCACCAGCACGCCGCCGACCGCCGGTGACACGGCGTTCAGCAGCAGCGCCAGCCGCAGGTCGTCCTGGCCGACCACGGCTGTGAAGGGGAAGGGTGTGCTCATGCGGGCGCTCCCGGTGGAATGAAGGGCAGTCCTTGCGGCGCGCCCGACTCGATGAGCCGCCAGAGCGCGTCCGTGTCCGCGTGCTGTTCGATCAGGTCGCCGAGCCGGTCGAGCTGCTCCTCGCGCAGCGCGGCGAACGACGTGTCGGGGGCCGGCACGAAGCGTCGGCCCGCGGCGGCCGCCACCTCCCGCAGAAAGGCCCGCCGGAATCCGTCCGACTCCAGCGAGCCGTGCCAGTGCGTTCCCCAGGTCTGACCGACCCGGCAGCCGTCGAGGAAGGATTCCCCGCCTACGACATCGGCGACCCCGTGATGGATCTCGTACCCCTCGACCCGTTCCCCGAGGGCCTCGCCGACGGGCCGGGTGAGGGTCTTCTCGCGGGCGAACCGCACCCGCACGGGAAGGACTCCGAGCCCCTCGACATGCCCTTGCCGGCTCTCGACCTCGTCCTCGATGTGCTCGCCGAGCACCTGGAAGCCGCCGCAGATGCCGAGGATCGGCCGCCCCTCGGCGGCCCGGCGCACCAGGGCCTGCGCGAGCCCCCGCTCGCGCAGCCACTCCAGCGCGCGCACGGTTCCCCGGGTGCCGGGGAGCACCACCAGATCCGCGTCGGCCAGTTCCTCCGGCCGGTCCACGAACCGGACGACGACACCCGGCTCGGCGGCGAGGGCGTCGACGTCGGTGAAGTTGGACATCAGCGGGACGGCACAGACGGCGACCCGCAGCACGTCCTCGCCGACGGGGGAGGAGACCTGGGACTCCCGCACCGCTCCCCGCAGCGAGACCCGCAACCCGTCCTCCTCGTCGATGCCGAGCCCGTGCCGGAAGGGCAGGACGCCGTAGGTATGCCGGCCGGTGAGGCCGTGGAGCATGTCGAGCCCGGGTTCGAGCAGCGAGACGTCGCCCCGGAACTTGTTGACGAGGAACCCGGCGATCAGCTCCTGGTCCTCGGGGGAGAGAAGCGCCACGGTTCCGAAGAAGGAGGCGAAGACGCCCCCGCGGTCGATGTCGCCCACGACCAGCACGGGCAGCCGCGCGCTGCGGGCGATGCCCATGTTGACGATGTCGGTCCGCCGCAGATTGATCTCGGCCGGAGACCCGGCCCCCTCACAGATCACCGCGTCATACGTGGCCCGCAGTTCGGCGAGACAGTCGAGCACGGTCCCGAGCAGCGCCTGCTGCCGCCCGCCGTGATACCCGCGCGCGCTCAGTTCACCCACCGGCTTGCCCAGCAGCACGACCTGACTGCTCCGCTCGCCACCGGGCTTGAGCAGCACCGGGTTCATCAGCGCGGTCGGCTCCACCCGGCACGCCTGCGCCTGCATGGCCTGCGCCCGCCCGATCTCGGCGCCCTCGCGCGTCACGAACGAGTTGAGGGACATGTTCTGCGCCTTGAACGGCGCGACCTTGACCCCCTGCCGCACCAGCCACCGGCAGATTCCCGCCGTGACGACGCTCTTGCCGGCGTCCGAGGTGGTGCCGGCGACGAGAAGCCCCCCGCCTGTCATGACGTACGTCCCTTCGCGATACGGCGGGCGGCGGCACAGACGCCGAGCGCCAGCCAGCCGACGCGCTGCGACAGCCGTACGGCCCGCTCGATGTCCTGGACGGTGACGGCGCGCCCCGCCCCGTTGAGCACCGGCCGGTGCTCGACCCGTCCGCCGTACGACAGCGTCCCGCCGAGGCGCACCCCGAGCGCACCCGCGAACGAGGCCTCGACGGGCCCGGCGTTGGGGCTCGGGTGCCGGCCGGCGTCGGCGCGCCAGGCCCCTACGGCCCCACGGGTGTCACCTCCGGCGACGGCGGCGAGTACGGCGGTCAGCCGGGCCCCCGGCCAGCCCGCCACGTCGTCGAGCCGGGCCGAAGCCCAGCCGTAGCGGCGGTACTTGGGCGACTTGTGCCCCACCATGGCGTCGAGCGTGTTCACGGCCCGGAACCCGAGCAGCCCCGGAACTCCGCCGACGGCCCCCCACACCAGGGCTCCCACCACCGCGTCGGAGGTGTTCTCGGCGACGGACTCCACGACCGCCCGCGCGATCCCGTCCGCGTCCAGCGTCTGCGGATCCCGCCCGCACAGATGCGGCAGCCGCGCCCGCGCGCCCTCGACGTCCCCGGCCTCCAGGGCGCGCCCGATCGTGCGGGCCTCCCGGGCCAGCGAAGTCCCGCCGACCACCGCCCAGGTGGCGGCGGCGGTCAGCGCGACGGAGGCGGCAGGGGACGTACGGACGACACGGGCGGCGACGGCGCCCAGCGCCACGGCGGCACCGGCGCACACGGCGGTGTGCACCGCACCCCGTGCGCGGTCGTCGCGCCACAACACTCTTTCCACGGCGCCGGCGGCACGTCCGAACGCGGCGACCGGATGCCCCCGGCGAGGGTCGCCGAGCAGCAGGTCACCGAGAAGTCCGGCGGCGGCGCCGTACGCGAAGACGCGATCGGCTCGCATCGGGGTCAGCCGACCGTGGGGTCAGACGAGGGTCTGATACTGCGTGTCGATCGGCAGGCGAGCATCGCGTTCTGTCCTCACTCAGGGTGTCCACGCCCTGGTTCGACGAGACCGGCGGTGAGAGTTCCTGGCTCCCGGGGCTTTCTACCCCGGTGACAGTGGCGGGACCGCGCCGGATTCACACCGGCTTCCTCTCCTGCCGCCGTAGCTGGCCCCGGAAGTCCACCATGGGGTTGGAAGGGCCGTCAACTTGCCGTTGACCTGCGGCGGGAGAGTGTGCGAAGGCCCACACAGACGTGAGGTGCGGAACGGTGATCCGTCCCGCACCTCGGGTGTCTCAGGTGCCGTGCGCGCCGTACGCCGGGCCGTCAGGCCACGATCAGATAGATGCCGTATCCCACGGCCGCCGCACACGCCGCGAAACAGGCGTACGCACCCGTGACCGCGAGTGCGGCCGAGTCGCCCTGGGCCACGGCCCGTTCGCGGCGGGACAGGCCCGAGATGCCGAGGGTGAACAGGCCCACGAGGGCCACGGTGACCACGAGGCTGACGCCGAAGACGGAGCCGAGAGCCGCCCAGTCGATCTTCATGCTTCTTCTTCCTTGAGTACCGGGAGGAGTAACCGGGTGGGGGTCAGACCGCGGCCTGCGAGGGCGACGGCGTCGGCTCGGAGGCCGGGGCCGGGATGGTGGCCGCCAGGTCCTCGGTCGTCGTGCCCGCCGGGGGCGGGGTCACGGCGGCCATGGCGGTGGTCACCACGCCGGCCGGCTCCTCGGTCTCGTTGACGTTGGTGTGGTCGATGACCTCACGGCGGGAGATCTTCCAGATCGCGGCGCTGGAGCCGACCAGGAAGACCGCGACGAGGGCCGTGCCCCAGGCGCCGAACCCGGTCACGTACTCCGCGAGCGCGCCGACCAGGGCGGCGGCCGGGAGCGTCAGGCCCCAGGCGACGAACATCCGGGTGGCCGTCGACCAGCGGACCACGCCGCCCTTGCGGCCGAGGCCCGCGCCCATCACCGCGCCGGAGACGGAGTGCGTGGTGGAGAGGGAGAAGCCGAGGTGGGAGGAGGCCAGGATGACGGTGGCCGCGCTGGTCTGGGCGGCGAAGCCCTGCTGCGGCTGAAGGTCGGTCAGGCCCTTGCCCATGGTGCGGATGATGCGCCAGCCGCCGAGGTAGGTGCCGAGCGCGATGGCCAGGCCCGCCGAGAGGATGACCCACATGGGCGGGTCGGAGTCGGGGGCGAGGGTGCCGCCGGCGACCAGGGCGAGGGTGATGATGCCCATCGTCTTCTGCGCGTCGTTGGTGCCGTGCGCGAGGGAGACCAGACCGGCGGACGCTATCTGCCCGGCGCGGTAGCCCTTCTTGCTGGCGTCGCCGTCGGCCTTCTTGCCGAGGGCGTAGGTCAGGCGGGTGGCGAGCAGCGCGGCGATGCCCGCGACCAGCGGGGCGGCGATGGCCGGGATCAGCACCTTGGTGACGAGCACGTCGCCGTGGACGGCGCCCATGCCGGCCGAGGCGATGGTGGCGCCGATCAGACCGCCCATCAGGGCGTGCGAGGAACTGGAAGGCAGGCCCACCAGCCAGGTGAGCAGATTCCAGAGGATCGCGCCGACCAACGCGGCGAAGATGACCTCGGGGCGGATGCCGGTCTCGTCGACGAGACCCTTGGAGATCGTGTTGGCGACCTCCACGGAGAGGAAGGCGCCTACAAGGTTCAGCACGGCGGACATGGCCACCGCGACCTTGGGCTTGAGCGCACCGGTCGAGATGGTGGTGGCCATCGCGTTGGCGGTGTCGTGGAAACCGTTCGTGAAATCGAACGCGAGTGCGGTTACCACCACAATCGCGAGGATCAGCGAGAAGTTTTCCATTTACCCAGGCAATCGTTCGAGGTCATTGGCTGGACGAACGTAGGTAACCTGAGTGAACGGAAGATGAACTGAGGCGGGCCGCGCGGTGTCCGTAAGAGGGGGTTGTTCGTCCGGAAGGGGAGGCTTCCCCTCCGCCCGCCTCCGTCGGTCACCGCACGGCCCAGGCGCCCCAAGGGCTAGTAGCCCCGGGCAAACTTCCGGAGCTGGGTCATCGACCCGTTGAAGAGATTCTGGTCACCCGGCAGGCTGCCGCTGCCGTTGTCGTACTGCCAGATGGTCCAGAACTGCCATCCGGCCGGCAGGTTCCCCGCGGTCGCGGAGTCGTAGCGGGCTATCCACAGCGCGTGGTTCGAGGCGAAGGCGCGGCTGGCGCCGGTGCAGGTGTTCCACCAGTGGGTGGTGGTGTAGATCACCGGACGGCGGCCGGTCAGTCGCTTCACCTCGTTGCTGAAGGACTGGATCCAGCCGACCATCTTCGCCTTGCTCAGCCCGTAGCACTTGTGCTTGCTGTACGGGTTGTACTCGATGTCGAGCGCGGGCGGCAGGGTCCAGCCGTCCGACCGCCAGCCGCCGCCGTTGCGCACGAAGTGCGCCGCCTGAGTCCTGCCCGACGACTTGTTCGGCAGTGCGAAGTGGTACGCGCCGCGGATCAGGCCCGCGTTGCGGGAGCCGTTGTACTGCTGGTTGAAGTACGGGTTGCGGTAGGTGTGGGACTCGGTCGCCTTGACGTAGACGAACTGGGCGCCTTTCCCCTTGGCGCTCTGCCAGTTGACGTTCTTCTGATGGGAAGAGACGTCATGGCCCTTGGGCTTTCCGGCCGCCGCGGCCGGCATCTCGACCAGTGCGGTTCCGCCCAGGGTGAGCGCCGCCACCGATGCCGCTATGAGGCGGGAGCGGTGACGGGACGGTTTGCGATCACGGGCCATATTTCCCCCCGGAATGGCTGCGTGCACGACAAATCCCCCAGAGATTACGGGAAGATCGTTGAATCCCGATCGATCTCAGGCCAAGTGGGCGGCGGGAGTGATCTGTCCCGGTATGCACCCTTCCGGACGTCGGTCTTCCGCCCTAAAGTGCCCCGGGCCGGCGGCGACTTGAGGCCGTGCCGCCGCCCCGCCTGGCAGGATCGCCGCATGGCTGAGGAGCGGCGGGACCAGCGGGACGCGCGGGATGCGCGGGAGGGCGCACAGGAAATGGGGGAGTCGTGGGGCAGAAGTGCACGCCCCGAGGAGGCGGAGGCCTGGGAGGCCCTCGTGGCGACGGCTCGCCGGACCGTGTCCGACGGACTGGTCGTCGGCACGTCCGGCAACGTCTCGGTGCGCGTCGGTGACACCGTGCTGGTCACGCCGTCGGGAGTGCCCTACGACCGGCTGACGCCGGACGACCTGACCGGGGTCGACCTGACCGGCGCACAGGTGCTGGGCGCACTGGTGCCGACGAGCGAGCTGCCCATGCATCTCGCCGTCTACCGCGCCACCGACGCCGGTGCCGTCGTCCACACCCACGCGGTCCACGCCACCGCCGTCTCGACCCTCGTCCCCGAGCTCCCGCTGATCCACTACATGGCCGGCGCCCTCGGCGGCCCCGTCCGGGTTGCCCCGTATGCGACGTACGGCACGGCGGAGTTGGCCGAGAACATGCTCCGGGCCCTCGCCGACCGCACCGCCTGCCTCCTCCAGAACCACGGCACGATCGCCTACGGCACGACCCTGGACCAGGCCTACGACCGCACGGCCCAGCTCGAGTGGATGTCCCGCCTGTGGCTCACGGCGTCATCGGTACCGGGACTGTCCCCGGCCCTGCTGTCGGAAGGGCAGGTGGCGGAGGCGGGGGAGCGGTTGCGGGGTTACGGGCAGCAGAGGTGACCTTGAAGGGCCGATGGCGGGGGGTCGAAGGGGCGTGGGGCTGTATCGACATGCGGCTCCGCCGCGTGGGCACGGCGCGACTAGCCCCCGCGTGCGGGGTCTGGGGCGGAGCCCCGGAAGGGGCGCGGGGCTGTGTCGATTTGCGGCTCCGCCGCGTGGGCGCGACCACCCCCACTCGCCCGCACCCGAAGAACGACCCGGGGTCGAAGGGGCGGAGCCCCTGGGGATGGGACGGGTAGGGGCGGCGGGGGCGAGGAAAATGCCGGCGCCCCAGCCACCCCGGCCCTCACCCCAAGTCGCCCTCCCACTGGCCCCGCCCCCGGTCCGCCCGGACACTGGACAGGTGCGCACAGTCAAAGCGACGGCCGCCGCCGTCACCGTGGCTCTGGCCGCCGGCGCCGCGAGCGTCGCCGCCGGCCGGTTCGCCAGTGGCGCAGCCCTGACGGCCCCCGCCGGCCGCCCCCTGCCCACCGAACCCCGCCTCACCGTGCACGCCACGGCCGCCGGCCAGATCGCCCTCACCCGCGACCTCGCCTCCCTGCGGCCGGGCACCTACGGCCTCTCCGGCGATGCCTCGCACGCGGTCGTCGGCCCCGTCCTCGCCACGGCGAAGCACTCCGCCGACACCGTCGTACGCCGTCTGGAGCGCGTCACCCACGGCACCCTCGAACCCGGCGACAGCGTCTGGCTCACCCCGAACGTCCACGTCGGCAACCCGAGCGCCGCCCTCGGCCTCGACCACGCCGACATCGACATCCCGGGCGAACTCGGCTCCCTGCCCGCCTGGTTCGTCCCCGGCGCACGGGACACCTGGGTCATCGCGGTGCACGGCCTCGGCACCACCCGCGAACAGGCCATGAACCTCATGGAGTTCCTCAGCGGCCGCCACTTCCCGGTCCTGGCCCTCGCCTACCGCGGCGACCTCGGCGCGCCCCGCCCACCGGACGGCCTGAACCACCTCGGCGAGACCGAGTGGCGCGACCTGGACGCGGCGATGCGCTACGCCGTGCGGTACGGCGCCCGGCAGCTCGTCCTGCTCGGCTGGTCCACCGGCGCCACGATGGCGCTGCGCGCCGCCGCGCACTCCGGCCTGCGGGACCGGGTCTCGGGCCTCGTCCTGGACTCCCCGGTCCTCAGCTGGGAGACCACCCTGCGCGCCCTCGCCAGGGCCCGCCACACCCCGGGCGCGCTGCTGCCCCTCGCGGTCCGCGCCGCACAGGGCCGCACCGGCATGGGCGCCGACCGCTTCACCGGCGACGGCGCCCCCGAGCCGCTCACCGTGCCGACCCTGATCTTCCACGGCCCCGAGGACCGGGTGGCCCCCTGGAGCCTCTCCCGCCGCCTCGCCGACGCCCACCCCCACCTGGTGGCCCTCCGCACGGTCGAGGGCGCCCCCCACGCCGCCATGTGGAACGTCGACCCGGAGTCCTACGAGGAGTCCCTGCGCCGCTTCATGACACCGCTCATGTGACGCCGCCGGACCCGCCCCCGGCCTGCCGCGGTCAGCCCGACGGCAGGCACCGGTCCCTCGGATTCCGTTTAACCCCGTACCACTGGCCTGTTCTGCGTCCCTTGCCGCTCGCCGGACCCCGTGCGTTGGCCATCCCCGTAGCCCCTCGTGACATTCCGTTTGGGTTTTCGGACCGTCAACCGGAAGACTGCCCCCGTGACGTCCCGTATCCCGCGCGACTCCAGGCTTCGACTCGTCCGCCCGCGACCCCTGGCCGCCGCCCCCAGAGCTGTGAACCAGCGGCGCCCACGCCGCCCCGCACCCCGCCCCCCGGAGGGCACACCGGCCCGGTCCGAGCTGGCCAGAATGGCACGCTCAGGTCTGGCCGCCGCGGCCCGGGTGGCCCACTGGGCGGACGCCGCGCTGCGCCCCGGCCGGGACGGCGCGAGCCCCGACGGCAAGGGCGCCCTCTCCGACGCGACCGCCGAACGCGCGGCCCGCGACCTCGGCCTGACCGTGGCTCAGGTCCGCGCCGACTGGGACACCGCCCGGCTCGCCGGCCTCGTCGAGGTACACGGCGACAGCGCTCGGCCCGGCTGGCGGCTGCGCGCCTGGGACCGCGACGACAGCGCCGTGCTGCGCGGCTGGGTCGCCCTCTTCGACGCCTGGTCGCTGGCCCACCCGGAACCGGAGCAGCACGCCCACGGCGCCGTGTCCGACGTCGTCTCCGCCCTGCCCCAGGTGCTCTCCTTCCTCCAGCTGTCCGCCGGACCCGTCCCCGTGGAGCAGCTCCTGGACCTGCTGGAACAGCGGGTCACCGAACTGCGCACCGAACGCTGCGAGATCCCCTACGTCCCGCCCGTCGCCCACCACCCTTATGAAGAGGCGCTTCGCGCCGCCCCTTCTGACTCCGAGCCGCTCCCCGGCGCGCCGCCCGCCGAGGACACCGAGGACACCCCCCTCGCCCCGCTCCTCGACTGGGCTCTGCACGCCCTCGCCTCCGTCGGTGCCCTCACCTACGGCGACGGACAGGCCACCCTCACCCCGCTCGGCAGCTGGGCTGTCTGGGTCAAGCTGGAGCAGATCTGCGTCGCCGCCCAGAGCCCCGCCGGGAACATCGAGCAGGCCGCCGAGGACATGCTCCGCGGCTGCGCCCAGCTCCGCCCGAACGCCGCCCGCGACGAATACCGCGCCTGGCTCGCCGCCCGCCCCGTCGGCAGCGCCGTCACCGAGCTCCTCGGCGCCGCCCGCGGCGACGACGCCCTGCTGCGCGGCCTCGCCTTCGAGGCGCTGCGCGTCGTCGGCGCCCCCGCCGAGCCCGACGTGCGCGCCGTCGCCGACGAGCCGACCCTGCGGCCGTACGCCCTGCTGTGGCTCGCCGAGCACGACGGCATCGACCCCGAGGACGCCCACGAGGTGCTCACCCGGGAAGAGGCCACCTGGCTGTGGGTCGACACCGCAGCCGCCGTCGCCGACCACGGCGAGGCCCCGATGCTCGTACGGCACCTGGAGTCCGCGGTGCAGCCGACGGTGCCGATGCTCCTGGACGAGGTGCGTGCCGTCGGACACCCCCGCACCGTGCAGGTCCTGGTCGCGCTCGCCGCCGCGCACCCCGACCCCGCCCTCGCGAAGGCCGTACGCCGCGCCGCCTTCCAGGTGCACACCGGGGGGAGCTGAGCGGGACGCGGCGTGGCCGGCGCTCAGCCCGCTATCTCGGGTCCATGTCGGGGGTGTACGTGCCGAAGCTCCACACATTGCCCTCGAGGTCCCGGGCCATGTAGTCCCGCGAGCCGTAGTCCTGGTCCGTCGGGGGCATCAGGATCTCCGCGCCCTGCTCCACGGCCCGCCGGTGGTGTGCGTCGACGTCCTCCACGACGACGTACACCCCGGTCGTGCCCGCGTCCTTCATCACCTTGTCGAAGGCGCTGCCGGTGCCCTTGGAGCCGAGCATCACCGCGCCGTTCCCCTGCGCCAGCTCGGCATGGCCCACCGAGCCGTCCTCGCCCTCGTGCACCGCCAGCGCCGTGAACCCGAAGGCCTCCGTGAGCTGCTTGATCGCGGCTTTCGCGTCCGCGTAGAGCAGCGTGGGATAGACGCTCGGACGCCCACCGCTCGTACCTGCCATGCCGATCACTCCCTTGTGACGCATGTGCTCCCTCGCCGCCACCGGCCGGGAGTTCCACCCGATGCCCAGTCTTGCAGCGACCACTGACATCGGCCGGTCGTGCCGGGCCCCGGCAGCGGCCGAACGAGGGACAGGCCCCCGGCCCGCCCGACGTGTCGTCACGAGATGCCCCGCCGGCCGCCTCGTGCGTGGCTACGCTCTGCGCCGGATCCGCGGGAAGCGGATCGCCTGGGTGAGGGCCGGAGGGCCCGGAGACGGGTTCCGAGGGGGCAAGGTGGCGATCCGCTCCCGGCTTCCGGCGCCGGTGCTCGCCCTCCTCGTCGTGATCCCGCTCCTGGCAGTCGCCCACCAAGCCCGCCCCACCCCCTACGGCGACCACCTCACCGTCCCCCGCGCCGCCCCCGCGCGCGTGGTGCAGGCCACCCCGCGGCTCCGCACCCGGGACACCGCTCTGTGGGCCCACGACCCCCGCACCGGCGCCCTGCGCTGGCGCTACACCCGCGAAGGCCGGCGCCCCCTCACCTCGCTGCACGTGCGCGGGGACGTCATCACGCTCTGGGACGACGGCCTGGTCACCGGCACCGACGGTCGGACCGTCCGCTGGCACCGCGCCCTGCCCGCCCCGGGCGACTGGCTGCCGACCCACGGCGGAACCGGCGTCCTGCGCCCCTTGGGCCGCGGCATGCTGGCCGTCGTCACCCCGCACCGGATCGCCGCGTACCGCATCGCCGACGGTGATCTGCGCTGGGTGCTGCCCGCGCGCGACGGCTGCGCCTTCCGGCCCGAACGTGCCGTACATCACGCCAAGACGCTCATCGTCGCCCAGCCATGCCGCCACGCGGCCTGGACCGCCCAGCTCATCGCCCTGGACGACCTGGGACGGATCGCCCCGCACCGCCGACCGCTCGGCAACGAGGTCCGCGACAAGGACGGCCGAGGACGCGGCAGACCCCGGGTCGAACACCCGGACCCAGAAAAAGTGCTTGCACAGCCCCGTTAGACTGGCCCCATGGCCATTCTCCTCGCGCATTAGACGGCGGGAACGTCCTCAGCCGCCCATCCCGCCACCTACCCCCGCCCTGGAGTCTGTCCGTGATCTCCGCCTCCGGTATCGAGCTGCGCGCCGGTGCGCGCGTCCTCATCGAGTCCGCGACCTTCCGCGTCGCCAAGGGTGACCGCATCGGCCTCGTCGGCCGCAACGGCGCCGGCAAGACGACCCTCACCAAGTGCCTCGCCGGCGAGGGCATCCCCGCCGGCGGCACCATCACCCGCTCCGGCGAGGTCGGCTACCTCCCGCAGGACCCCCGCACCGGCGACCTCGACATCCTCGCCCGCGACCGCGTCCTGTCCGCGCGCGGCCTGGACGTACTGATCCGCAAGATGCGGGAGAACGAACAGCGCATCGCGGTCGGCCAGGGCGCGACCCGTGAGAAGGCCCTGAGGCAGTACGAGCGCCAGGAGACGGAGTTCCTCACCAAGGGCGGGTACGCCGCCGAGGCCGAGGCGGCCACCATCGCCGCCGCGCTGAACCTGCCCGACCGCGTGCTCGGCCAGCCCCTGCACACGCTCTCCGGTGGTCAGCGCCGCCGTATCGAGCTCGCCCGCATCCTGTTCTCGGACGCGGACACCCTCCTGCTCGACGAGCCGACCAACCACCTCGACGCCGACTCGATCGTCTGGCTGCGCGACTACCTCAAGACCTACCGCGGCGGCTTCATCGTGATCTCCCACGACGTCGACCTGGTCGAGACGGTCGTCAACAAGGTGTTCTACCTGGACGCCAACCGCGCCCAGATCGACGTCTACAACATGGGCTGGAAGCTCTACCAGCAGCAGCGCGAGGCCGACGAGAAGCGCCGCAAGCGCGAGCGGCAGAACGCCGAGAAGAAGGCCGCCGCTCTGCATTCGCAGGCCGACAAGATGCGCGCCAAGGCCACCAAGACGGTCGCCGCGCAGAACATGGCCAAGCGCGCCGACCGGCTGCTCGCCGGACTCGAGGCGGTCCGGGTCTCCGACAAGGTCGCCAAGCTCCGCTTCCCGGAGCCCGCGCCCTGTGGCAAGACCCCGCTGACCGCCGAGGGCCTGTCGAAGTCCTACGGCTCCCTGGAGATCTTCACCGACGTCGACCTGGCCGTCGACAAGGGCTCCCGGGTCGTCATCCTCGGCCTCAACGGCGCGGGCAAGACCACCCTGTTGCGGCTCCTGGCCGGCGCCGAACAGCCCGACACGGGCGCCGTCGTCCCCGGCCACGGCCTCAAAATCGGCTACTACGCCCAGGAGCACGAGACCCTGGACCCCGACCGCACGGTCCTGGAGAACATGCGCTCGTCGGCCCCCGACATGGATCTCGTCGAGGTCCGCAAGGTGCTCGGTTCGTTCCTGTTCTCCGGCGACGACGTCGACAAGCCCGCCGGTGTCCTCTCCGGCGGCGAGAAGACCCGCCTCGCCCTCGCCACCCTCGTGGTGTCCTCGGCGAACGTCCTGCTCCTCGACGAGCCGACCAACAACCTCGACCCGGCCAGCCGCGAGGAGATCCTCAGCGCGCTGCGCACCTACAAGGGCGCGGTCGTGCTCGTCACCCACGACGAGGGCGCCGTCGAGGCGCTCCAGCCGGAGCGGATCATTCTGCTGCCGGACGGCGTCGAGGACCTGTGGGGCGCGGATTACGCGGATCTCGTCGCCCTGGCTTGATCGAATGCGTGATCACCGGGCTATGGATCATTCGGCCCATCCGTGATCCATCATCTGTGTGAGATCTCCTCGTACCGAGGTGTGTGCTACATCGAATTCGCGGCCGAGTCCTTTATCGACAAGGGCTCGGCCGTCGTCCTGCTCTGACCTGGGGCTTCTTGAAAGAACCCGTTCGGCCGTACGGACAACTCTCTGCGGAATCCTGGATTCCCCTTGTGGGGATGTGCTCCTGTCGTCAAAACCTTGTCTCACGGACCTTGCCGAATGGGTGGCCATGAAGGCCCGGAGGGGTGATCATGAGGAGACCAGAGCGCACTTCCCATGAGGAGGCACGGGTGGCCGAGACTCTGAAGAAGGGCAGCCGGGTAACCGGCGCCGCGCGCGACAAGCTCGCGGCAGACCTGAAGAAGAAGTACGACTCCGGTGCGAGCATTCGGGCGCTGGCCGAGGAAACCGGCCGCTCGTATGGCTTCGTTCACCGGATGCTCAGCGAGTCGGGCGTCACGCTTCGTGGGCGTGGTGGCGCGACACGAGGCAAGAAGGCCGCAGGCTGATCGCGGGCGGCCCATCGGCTTCGATGGTGACCACCCGGTCGGTCGGCTGATCGACCGGGTGGTTACTGTGCAGTCACTTAGGGGGTGCCCTGCCGGGCATCCCATGATGACCGCACTCATCGGAGGCGCCCCATGGCTTCGACCGACCAGGAACACGCACCTCTGCTCGACAAGAACGGCGTACGGCTCGTCGTCGACGGCGCCATCGCCACGGTGACGCTGACCAACCCGGCCAAGCGCAACGCACAGAGCCCCGCCATGTGGCGGACGCTCGCCGAGGCCGGGCGCGCCGTGCCGGGCAGCGTGCGGGTCGTCGTGCTGCGCGGTGAGGGCCAGTCCTTCTCCGCCGGCCTCGACCGGCAGATGTTCACGCCCGACGGGATCGAGGGCGAGCCCTCGTTCATCGAGCTGGCGCGCAGCAGCGACGGTGAACTCGACGCTGCCATCGCCGAGTTCCAGGAGGGCTTCACCTGGTGGCGGCGCAACGACGTCGTGTCCATCGCCGCCGTACAGGGGTATGCCATCGGCGCGGGCTTCCAGCTCGCGCTCGCCTGTGACGTGCGCGTCGTCGCGGACGACGTGCAGTTCGCCATGCGCGAGACCAGCCTCGGGCTGGTGCCGGACCTGACGGGTACCCACCCGCTGGTTGGGCTGGTCGGATACGGCCGTGCGCTGGAGATCTGCGTCACGGGCCGCTTCGTGGCGGCCGAGGAGGCCGTCAGCAGCGGGCTGGCCAACCTCGCGGTGCCCGTCGACCAACTCGACGACGCCGTACGGGATCTGGCCGGCGCGATCGTGGCCGCGCCGCGGGACGCGGTGATCGAGACCAAGGCGCTGCTTCGTGGTGCCGTGGACCGCACCTACGACGAGCAGCGCGGTGCCGAGCGGGCCGCGCAGGCGCGCCGGCTGCGGGACCTGGCAGGCCTCGGCGAATAGCCGCCGCGCCGATCAACCGACGGCCGTGACCAGCACGGCCACCGTCGGGTGACCGACCAGCGCCTCGTGCACCCTCTTACGGACCTCCCGGGCCACCTCCACGGCCCGGTGGTCCGCGCTCACCGCGAGCTCCACGCGCACGTGCCGGCGCGGCAGGGCCGTCCCGTCCTGCCGTTCCTCGATGTGCACCGCGCGGCTCGCCCCGCCCAGGACGCCCGTCAGCCGGGCCACCCCCGGCACCGCCAGGGTCACGGCGGCGACGCGCTCCTCGTCGGGGTTCCCGGGCTCGGCGGCCCGCGTCGGCTCCGGCTGCCGTACGGAAGCGGGCTCGGCGTCCTCGTCGAGCAGGGCCGTCACCCGCAGGTCCACCTCGGTCACCGTCAGGCCCAGGCGGTCCGTGGCCGTGGCGGCCAGCAGCCCCCGTAGCCGGTCCGCCGTCACCGGCAGTGCCTCGGCCGCCGTCGCCGCGAAGTCCCCCGTCACCCGCAGCGGCCCCGGAGGCAGGGCGCTCGGCGGAGGCGGTACGGCGGCCTCGTACGTCTCCTCCGGGTCGGCGAGGGCGATCCGGAGCCCGTCCAGCCGTACCCCGGCCATGTTCTCGGCCGCGCGCCGCAGCGCCGCCTCGGCCGCCCTCTCGGAGATCCACGCGCCGTCGCGCGCGCCGCCCAAAGGCAGCAGCCTGCCGAGCCCCAGCTGCTGCCGCACTGCCTGCGTCCATCGGTCCGCCGTCGTCATTCCTCCAGCCTGCCGCATCCCTGGGGCGCAATCGCGCAAGCGTGCTTACGGTGGTCGAGGGACCGCAACCGAAAAGGACGAACGGCCATGACTGAGACGACGGACCAGAACCGGGGGACGGAGGCCGAGGCCGCCACCCCACGCAGGACCCAGGTCACCAAGCGCGGCGGGGGAGACCCCGGCGCCAGGGGCCGGACGACCATCGCGGACGGCGTGGTGGAGAAGATCGCCGGGATGGCCGCACGCGATGTGGACGGCGTGCACGCCATGGGCAGCGGAATCTCGCGGACCTTCGGGGCCGTGCGCGACCGGGTGCCGGGCGGGACGACGAAGTCGGTGACGCGCGGGGTGAAGGCCGAGGTCGGCGAGGTACAGGCCGCGCTCGATCTGGAGATCGTCGTCGAGTACGGCGTGTCCATCGCCGACGTGGCCCGGGATGTGCGCGAGAACGTGATCACCGCCGTCGAGCGGATGGCCGGCCTCGAAGTCGTCGAGGTCAACATCGCGGTGAGTGATGTGAAGCTGCCGGAGGAAGAGGAAGAGGAACCGGAGCGCCGGATCCAGTGACGCGTCGGCGGCTGGACGACGCAGTGGCCGGGAGTTACCAGGGAGCGATGAGCTGAGGAGCGCATCATGAGCATGGCCGTGGTCGGCATGATCGCAGGCATGGCACTGGGATTCGCCGGGTACTTCGGCGGATTCGGCGCCTTCCTGCTGGTGGCGGCCCTGGGTGCCGTCGGATTCGTCGCCGGGCGGTTCCTGGAGGGGGACTGGGAGCTCGGTGACTTCTTCCGGCAGCGTGACGAACGGCGGCGGTGACGTCGGTGAGCGGTGGGGCCACGGAATCCGGCAGAGCGCCGTTCGCCGTCCCACCCGGTGAGCGCGGGGCGACCCGGATCGCCGACCGGGTCGTCGCGAAGATCGCCTCACAGGCCGCGCGCGAGGCGGTCGGAGGGCTGCCCGAGGGCGCCGCCCGGCCGTACGCCGACGTCGTCGTCCGGCCCCAGGCCGGGGACGGGACGCCCGTCGACGCCGCCCGGGTCCGGGTCCATCTCGAACTGGACTACCCCTGCGACATCGGCTCCCGGTGCAGGGCCGTGCGTCGGCATGTCGTGGAACGGGTAGGCGCGTTGGTGGGCATGGAGGTGCCGGAGGTCGCCGTGCACGTGGAGCGGCTGCACCCGGCGCGCGGGCAGGGCGCGGCAGGGAGGACGCGATGAGCGAGTCCCAGGGTTCCGAAGGCACCACTCAACGACTGCCGGTCATGGAGAAGGAGACCGGACCCGACCCTCTCGACCAGTCGGCGTCCGCGGCCGCCTACGACCCCCCGCCCCCGGTCGACGACAAGGGCCGCGGCGAGGGCCGCTTCTGGTCGGCACGCCGCATCCCGGCCGCGATCACGGCCCTGGTGCTGGCGCTCGGCGCGGGCTTCTTCCTGTACGACATCGCCGCCGTGCGCGCCGGCCGGCCGCCCATGTACTGGCGCCGGGAACTGGCCCACCAACTCGCCGAGCGCCCCCTCGACGACATCTGGGTGCTCGTCGGCGCGGGCGTCGCCGCCGTCCTCGGCCTCTGGCTCCTCGCCCTGGCCACCACACCCGGCCTGCGCTCCGTCCTGCCGATGCGCCGCACCCACCCCGACGTACGCGCCGGCCTCCACCGCGACCTCGCCGCCCTGGTCCTGCGCGACCGGGCCGTCGAAGTCTCCGGCGTCCAGTCGGTACGGGTGCGGGTACGCCGCCGCCGTGCCGACGTCCGCGCCGTCTCGCACTTCCGTGAACTGGACGAGGTGCGCGCCGACCTGGACGCCACGCTCGCCGACGCGATCAGGGGCCTGGGGCTGTCCCGCCCGCCCTCGCTGTCGGTGCATGTGCGGCGGCTCGGACGGAAGGGGTGAGGGCCGTGCTCAGGTTGGTCAACCGGGTGCTGATCGGGCTCGTCGGACTGGTGCTGCTCGTGATCGGCGGTTCCGTGCTGGCCGTGGGGCTCGGGCTGGACCCCCCGTCCTGGTGGATCCACGACAGCCGGAACGACGTGCTGCTCAGCGACGCAGAGCGGACGCGCTGGCGGGACGAGGGCTGGTGGTGGCCGACCGTGATCGCCGTGCTGGCCGTCCTGGTCCTGCTCGCCCTGTGGTGGCTGACCTCGGTCCTGCGCCGACGCCGGCTCACCGAGGTCCTGGTCGACACCGGCGACGGCGAGGGCGCGCTGCTGCGGGGCCGGGCCCTGGAGGGCGTCCTGGCGAGCGAGGCCGCGGGCCTGGAGGGCGTCCAGCGGGCCCAGGTCCACCTGACCGGCCGCCGAGGCGCCCCCGAGGCCCGGGCGCGCCTCCTGCTGCAACCGCACGTGGACCCGGGGACCGCCCTGAACGACCTCACCGCACAGGCGCTGGCCCACGCCCGGAATTCAGCGGGCCTCGCGGCACTGCCGACGGAAGTCCGCCTGCGGGGTGCCAAACACCGTGCGGAAAGGGTGACTTGACCGAAAGGATGACTTGACCGGCGTCTCAGAATCCGTGCCGCATTCCGCCGTCCACCGGCACCATGATTCCCGTCAGATAGGAAGCCGCCGGAGACAACAAGAACGCGGCAGTACGCCCGAACTCCTCCGGAGTGCCATATCGGCGCAACGGAATCCGCGCCTCGTTCGCGGCCCGCGTCGCCTCCGGATCGGCCGACATCCCGTCCAGCTCCCGTACCCGGTCCGTGTCGATACGGGCCGGGAGCAGACCCACCACGCGAATGCCGCGCGGCCCCAGCTCGTCCGCGAGGGACTTCGCGAAACCGGCCAGCCCGGGCCGCAGTCCATTGGAAATCGTCAGCCCCGGAATCGGCTCGTGCACCGAACCCGACAGCACGAATCCGATGACCCCGCCCTCGTCGAGCTCCGCCGCTGCCGCCCGAGCCAGCCGCACCGCGCCCAGGAACACCGACTCGAACGCCGCCTGCCACTGTTCGTCGGAGTTGTCGGCGACAAATCCGGCCGGCGGCCCGCCCACGCTGATGAAGATGCCGTGGAAGGCGCCGAACCGCTCGCGTGCGGCGGCGATGAGCCGTGTGGGCGCCTCCGGATCGGCGTTGTCGATGCCCGCCCCGAACGCGTTCGGCCCCAGCTCGGCGGCGGCGTCGGCGGCCCGCTTCTCGTCCCTGCCGGTCAGGACGACCTTTGCCCCGTCGGCCGCGAGCTCACGCGCCGCCGCGTTGCCCAGGCCGCGGGTGGCCCCCGTGACGACGTACACCCGGTCCTTCAGTCCAAGATCCATGGTCCCTATCCTGCCCCGTCACCCCCGAACAGGGCGAGGGCGGAGTTCACCAGGCCGATGTGACTGAAGGCCTGCGGGAAGTTGCCGAGCTGACGGTCGGCCACCGGGTCGTACTCCTCGGACAGCAGGCCCACGTCGTTCGCCAGCCCCACCAGCCGGTCGAACAGCTCCCGCGCCTCCTGCGTACGCCCCGTCATGTGCAACGCCTCCGCGAGCCAGAACGAGCAGGCCAAAAACGTGCCCTCGTCTCCCGGCAGCCCGTCGACGGTCGTTCCGTCGGTGCTGTAGCGGCGCAGGAAGCCCTGATGGCTGAGCTCGGCGCGGATCGCGTCGATGGTGCCGACGACGCGCGGGTCGTCGGGCGGCAGGAAGCCCACGCGCGGGATGAGCAGCAGCGCGGCGTCGAGCTCACGGGAGCCGTAGGACTGCGTGAAGGTGTTCCGCTCGGCGTCGTAGCCCTTCTCGCACACCTCGCGATGCACCTCGTCGCGCATCGCCCGCCAGCCGTCGAGGTCGCCCTCGATCCTCGGGTTCTGTTCCAGGGTGCGCACGGCACGGTCGGCGGCCACCCACACCATCACCTTCGAGTGCACGAAGTGACGCCGCCCGCCGCGCACCTCCCACAGCCCCTCGTCCGGCTGCCGCCACTGCGCTTCCAGCCACTCCATGAGGGAGGACTGGATCGCCCACATGTGCGGCTTGATGGGCAGGCCCGCCTCCCGGGCCAGCGCGAGGGTGTCCATGACCTCGCCGTACACGTCCAACTGGAGCTGTTTCACGGCCTCGTTGCCGATGCGTACGGGAGCGGAGCCGGCGAAGCCGGACAGCCACGGCACCTCGAACTCGGGCAGCCGCCGCTCGCCCGCCAGGCCGTACATGATCTGGAGGTCGGCCGGGTCGCCGGCGACCGCGCGCAACAGCCAGTCGCGCCAGGCCTCGGCCTCCTCCCGGTAGCCCGCCGACAGTCCCACGTTCAGCAGGAGGGTGGAGTCGCGCAGCCAGCAGTAGCGGTAGTCCCAGTTGCGGACGCCGCCCAGCTCCTCGGGGAGTGAGGTGGTGGGGGCGGCGACGATGCCGCCGGTCGGCCGGTAGGTGAGGGCCTTGAGGGTGATCAGGGAGCGGACCACGGCGTCCCGGTACGGGCCGTCGTAACGGCAGCGCTTCACCCAGTGCCGCCAGTCGCGGACGCTGCTGTGCAACGCCTTGTGCGCGTCGATGAGCGGCGGGCGCGGCTCGTGCGAGGGATGCCAGGTGAGGACGAAGGCGACCTTGTCGCCCTTTTCGACCGTGAACTCCGACTGCGTACCGAAGTCCTTGCCCCATGTGTGCACCTCGGGTTCGCTGCGCAGCCAGACCGAGTCCGGGCCGGCCACGGCCACCCGCTGCCCGTCGGACTCGCGCACCCAGGGCACGATCGAGCCGTAGTCGAAGCGGATCCGCAGGGTGCTGTGTACGGTGACCCGGCCGCTGAGGCCCTCGACGACGCGCACGAGGTCGGGGGCACGGTCGCGTTGGGGCATCAGGTCGGTGACGCGGATCGCGCCCTCCTCGGTCTCCCACTCGGTGTCCAGCACCAGGGTGTCCGGGCGGTAGGCGCGGCGGGTGCAGGGGCCCTGCGCGTCCTTGGGGGCGATGCGCCAGTGGCCGTTGTCGTCGTCGCCGAGGAGTCTGGCGAAGCAGGCTCCCGAGTCGAAGCGGGGCAGACACAGCCAGTCGACGGACCCGTCCCTGCCGATCAGGGCGGCCGTCTGCTCGTCGCCGATGAGGGCGTAGTCCTCGATGCGCGGGTGCACGCAAATGCGGGTTCCCCAAGGGCCGGTGGGCCAATCAGGGGTGGGGCCGGGGGAGTGATGCGCGAGTGCTACACGCCCGCCGGCTCGGCCTCCGCCTCCGCCGACTCCTGCCGCCCCGCCGTCCGGTCACGGGCCTCGCGGCGGGCCAGGATCACCCACCCGAGGGGCACGCCCGCGGCGAACAGCCACCACTGGAGGGCGTACGCGTAGTTCAGCGGGGCGTTCTCCTCGCCGGGCTTCCCGATCAGCTCCGGCGTGTCGCCCTTCGGCTCCGGAGTCGTCTGCACGATGTAGCCGCCGAGCACCCGTGCGTCGAGGCGCCCCGCCTCCTGCTCGCTGTTGATCAGCATGACCTGGCGGTGCGGGAGGCCCTTGAGGTTCTTGATGCCGCTCGCCTCGGTCGTCTCGTCGGGCATCAGCCGTCCGGTGACGGTGATCCGCCCGCTCGGCGGCGCCGGGATCTTGGGGAAGGCCGTCTGGCTGGGCCCGTCCGAGGGGATCCAGCCGCGATTGACCAGCAGCACCTTGCCGTCCGCCAGGACGAAGGGGGTGAGGACGTGGAAGCCGACCTCCTCGTCGGAGTTGACGCGGCGCCTGACCACGACCTCGTGCTCGGTGTCGAAGCGGCCCACCGCGGTCACGGTGCGGTACCGCTCCTTGGTGGTGACGGTGTGCCCCGGGGCGGTCAGCTTCTCCACCCCCACCGGCTTGGCGCCCAGTGCGTCGGCGACCAGCTGGTTCCGGGCGTCGCGCTCCTCGTAGCGGTGCATCTGCCAGATGCCCAGCCTGATCATCGTGGGGATGAGGAGCAGGGCGACCAGCGTGAGGATCACCCACTGCCGGGACAACAGGAAGCGGTACACCCCACGACCGTACAACTCGGTCGTGGGGTGCTTTCAGGCGGGTACGGGTCCTGGCAGGTCACACCTTGTCGACGATCCCCACCTTTCCCTCCGCACGGGCGCAGTGGGCGCCGCAGAACCACTGGCCCTCGACCTCGACGCCCTGCCCGATGATCTGGACGCGGCAGTGCTCGCAGACGGGGGCCATGCGGTGGATCGCACAGGAGAAGCAGTCGAAGACGTGCACGGCGCCCTGCGCGTGCACCTCGAAGGTCATGCCGTAGTCGTTTCCGCACACTTCACATGTCGCCATGGGCCTCAGGGTGAGCCGTCACCGCGGTCCGGGCGAGACGGCTCGGGGCGAGTCGCCCGGCAATCACCCGTCCGTACGGTCACTGCTCCGACGCCGGTTCCACGTCCCTGAGGAGTTGCCCGAACGCCGCCTCGTCGATCACCGGCGTCCCGTACTGGCGGGCCTTGACCACCTTCGACGTGCCCGCGTCCGGGTCGTTCGTGACGAGCAGGCTGGTCAGCCGGGACAGGCTCGTGGCCACATGCAGCCCGGCCTCGATCGCGCGGTCCTCCAGCAGGTCGCGCTCGATCGACGTGTCCCCGGAGAAGGCGATCCGCATACCCTGCTTGAGTCTTTTGCCCTCTTCGTAACGTCCTGGGTTGGGATAGGGGCAGGCGGGCCTTTTGCGGGACGGGCGCCAACTGGTCGGACGATAGCTGCCGTAACCCCCGCCGCCGTAACCGCTGCCGCCGCCTCCGCCCGCCTGCTGTCCGATCCGGGGCGTGGCCGTGTCCCGCCACTCGGTCAGCGGCCGGCACTCCTGGAGCGGCAGCCGCACGCTGCCCGCCGCCGCTGCCCGCAGGCTCGGCCGGAACGCCTCTGCCAGCACGCGCGCGTCGTCCAGCGCGTGGTGCGCGCGCTGCTGTACGACGCCGAAGTGGGCGGCCAGCGACTCCAGCTTGTGGTTGGGCAGCGGCAGGCCCAGCTCCTTCGACAGCGCGATGGTGCACAGCCGCTGCCGCACCGGGGCCTCGCGCTCCGCGCGCGCGTACTCCCGCGCGATCATCTGCCAGTCGAAGACGGCGTTGTGCGCGACGAGCACCCGTCCGTCGAGCCGGGCCGCGAACTCCTCGGCGATGTCCGAAAAGAGGGGAGCGCCCTCCAGCGCCTCGCTCGTCAGACCGTGGATCCAGACCGGGCCCGGGTCGCGCTCCGGGTTGACCATCGTGTACCAGTGGTCCTCGACCTCGCCGCGCGAGTCCAGGCGGTAGACGGCCGCGGAGATTATCCGGTCGTCCCGGGCCAGGCCGGTGGTCTCCACGTCAACGACCGCGTATCCCTCGGGGTACGCGGTCGGCCATGCAGTGGGGGAGGGCGCTGCGGTAGCACGGTCTTCGAGCATGGTCACTGAGGATACGGGCCGGGGCTGACAGTCCAGGCCGTCAGGTGTCTTGCGCCGCCCGCCTGTTCGAGCGCGGCGAACGTCAGCGCGTCAACCGCTCGGCGTCCGCGCGGTGTTGCCGCCCCTCGTCCGCACGCTGGTGAGCCCGCGCCCGCCCAGGAGCGTCGGTACATCCCGTATGTCCCCCGCGGTGCGATGCTCCGCATGTGACCGAATCGACGCAGGACGAGACCCATGGCGGCTCGCTGGGCGAGCGGCTGAACTGGCTGCGGGCGGCCGTTCTCGGGGCGAACGACGGCATCGTGTCCACCGCGGGCCTCGTCGTCGGCGTGGCCGGCGCGACCGACGACCGCACGGCCCTGCTCACGGCCGGCCTCGCCGGGCTGCTCGCCGGGTCGATGTCGATGGCGGCGGGTGAGTACGTCTCGGTCTCCACGCAGCGCGACTCCGAGAAGGCCGCGCTGGCCCAGGAGAAGCGGGAGTTGCGGGAGCGGCCGCAGGCGGAGCTGGAGGAGCTGACGGGACTGCTCGAACGACGCGGACTGTCCGAGGACGTGGCCCGGGAAGCGGCCGTCCAGCTGACGGAACGGGATGCGCTGAAGGCACACGCGCGCGTGGAGCTCGGTATCGACCCCGACGACCTGACCAACCCGTGGCACGCGGCCTGGGCCAGCTTCCTGGCGTTCACGGCCGGTGCGCTGCTGCCGCTGCTGGCCATGGTGCTGCCACCGGCGGACTGGCGCCTGACGGTCACCGTCGTCTCCGTCCTGACCGCCCTCGCGCTGACCGGCTGGAGCAGCGCCCACCTGGGCGCTGCCGCTCCCACCCGCGCCGTACTGCGCAATACGGCGGGCGGGGCGCTGGCCATGGGGGTCACTTACGTGGCCGGGACGCTGCTGGATGCGGCGGGGGCGTAGCGCCTGCTTGGGGCCTCCCTGCCCCGGCCTCGCGGTGAACGGCCTGGCGATGGACCAGCGCACCGCCCTCGAGGTCCCGGTGACCACTGAGGCCGTGGACCAGCCGACCGATGACTAGGGGGTGTTTGAAAGTCCCGCACAGCACCCGCGGCGCCCGGCACGCACCCCCGCCGCACGGGCCAAGGCCCAAGTAGCTCCTCCGCCACTCTCGGCTTCGCTCGAGCGGGGGGACCCCCGTCGAGGGCCTTCGTCCGGCGCGCCGAGGGCACGCACCGGCTGCGACACCAGCCGCTGCCGCGGCGGGCGCGGGCACCGCGCGGGACTTTCGAACACCCCCTGATGCGCTCGCCGACGCGGACGCGACGGGCTCACCAGCGGATCGGCACCGGCAGCGCCGTCAGCAGTCCCGACACCGCGACCACCACTCCCAGGGCGACGACCTCGGCCCGCGCGGGAGCACAGGCGGTCAGCGGGTCGGCCGTACGGCGCAGCCGGAACCGGGCCCACAGGGCGAGCGAGGCCACGGCCAGCATCAACAGCACCTTGGCCAGCAGGGCGCGTCCGTAAGCCGTCTCGGTGAGCTGCTGGAGGACCGTGTCCGACGGCATCCGACGCAGCGAACTCCACACGCCCGTCGCCGTGATGGCGGCGAGCAGTACGGCCGCCACGCGCGCGTAGAGTCCGAGCAGGGCCGCGCCGGTCTCCCTGACCCCCCATCCGCGCAGGGTCCGCAGGGCGTGCAGCAGCCCGCCGGCCCAGAGCGTTGCGCAGGTCAGGTGCACGAAGGTCAGGCCGGAGCCCAGCAGCGGGCTGTGCTCGGTCGTGGGGTGCGCGCGCAAGGCCTCGGCGAGCACGACCGCGGCCAGTGGCCAGAGCTGGGTCGTGGGCCGACGCGAGAGGGCGCACAGCCCGGCCACGGCGAAGGCGTTGACCTCCAGCAGCGCGAGCTTGCCGTCGCGCGACGCGTAGAGGCCGCCGACGTCGAGGTCCGCGAGGCTGTGCGGCACGAGGTTGCCGGTGGAGACGACCGAGGCGAGACCCAGGGCGGCGACGAAGCCCGCCCCGGCCGCGTAGGGCGCCCAACTGCGGGGCATGACCGTCGGGGTACCGGGCACGGACCTGGCCAGCCGGTTCACGAACAGCTCGCCCGCCGGGACGCACAGCGCCGCGAACAGCACCGTACGCAGCAGCGCGATCCCCTCGGTGCCGGGCGCGGCGGCCTCCCCGGTGCCGTCCAGCGCGGCCGACGGCCCGAGCAGCGGGATCAGCGCCGCCAGCGCCACCAGGACGAGAACGGCGACGGCACGGCCGACGCCGGGGCGCGGTCCGGGCCCACTCCCGTCGGCCACGCCGGGGGAGGGTCTTGTCAATGTCACCTCATGATCTTCACAAAACATTACAGATCCGGGCAAGCACCGGAAAACAAGTGGTGGTGCGGCATTCCGCACGGAGGTACGGCTCGGACGGCCCCCGGCCCTCAGACCCACCGCGCCGAATCCGCACCCCAGACCCCCGGCGGCCGTGCCCAGTCGCCGGGACCGCCCGCGAACGACACCGGCGGCAGGGCATACCGCAGCCGCCCGAGCGCACTGCTCCGCTCGTTCAGCCAGATGCCGGGCGCGTTGTCAGAGTCGTACGCGTCGGATGAGCTGGCCACCCCGTCCCCCAGGCTCCCCTCCGGGTCAGGCCTGATCCCGTTCATCAGCCACTCCGCCGTCCGCGCCAAAGCCAGCCGTACGCACCGGCCCTGGCCCTCCCCTTGCCCCAACTGCTCGGACAGTGCCCGCAGTACAGCTGCCGCCAGCAGATACCCCGTCCCGTGGTCGAGGGCCTGCGCGGGCAGGGCGCCGGGCGAGCTCACGGCCGCCGGCCCGTCGGTCGAGGCCCTCGTCGCTCCCGTGGCTCCCGTGGCTCCCTCGATCGCGGCGATTCCGGTGGCGGCCTGCACGAGGCTGTCGAACCCGCGCCGCTCGCGCCACGGTCCGTACGACCCCCAGGCCGACAACTCCGCCACGATCAGCCCCGGTCGCCGCTCGGCGAGCGCCCGGGCCGACAGCCCGAACCGGTCGAGGGCGCCCGGCCGGTACCCCGTGACGACGACGTCCGCCGCCGCGAGCAGTTCCTCGAAGGCACGCCGGTCGGCCGCCAGGTCCAGCGTCGCCGAGCGCTTCCCGAAGCCCGTGTCGGTGTGCTGGTCGGCCAGTTCGGGCAGCTGTGGCGCGTCCACGCGCAGCACGTCCGCGCCGAGCAGCGCGAGCGTGCGCGTGGCGACCGGTCCGGCGATGACCCGCGTCAGGTCCAGTACGCGGACCCCGGCGGCGGGCAGCAGGGGAGTGCCGTCGAGCGCCGGGAGCGCACGCGCGCGTACCGTGTCCGACCGCTCATGCTCGACCAGCGGCCGTCGGGCCACCGCGACCGCCTGCTCGTGCGCCGCCCACTCCTCAGGTGTCCGCAGCGCCACGGCCAGCCCGCCGGCCGCGTACATGGCCGCCTCCACCTCCAGCGAGGAACGCTCGGCGAGAGCCGCCCCCACGGCGTCGGGCTCCTCCTCGGCCACGCCCAGCGCGGCCGCCAAACGGGCCCGGTGATGGGGATAGTTCGCATGCGTCCGCACCCAGCCGTCCGCCGTCGGCCAGAACCGCGACAGCGGCGCGAACGCCACGGGTGCGCGCCCGTCGACCATTAGATGCCGTTCACTCACGAACGCCGTGGCGACCGCCCCGTCGTCCAGCGTCACCCGGGGCACCTCGGCGAGCCCGGCCCGCCGCGCCCCGAGCTCCGCGGCGGCCAGCGCGCACGCACCCACACAGGCGCGCGCCAACTCCCGTACGGGAAGGCGTGCCTGAAGCGCGCCTTCCCGCGTCACGGTCGACACACGGGTGAGAAGGGCGGGGTCGCCGCCCACCCCGGACCAAGCGGAGTTGATTCCAGTCATGACTGCACTATGCAGTATTGACTCAATCAATATGTGTGCCCGATACGTCGACCGGGAGAGGTGTGACTACTCAGTCAACGGCGTCCAGTGCGTCAACGACGCCGTACCCGTAGAAACCGTTGAACCGCTTGCCGCCCTCGCACACCGCGTCCTGCGCGCCGTCGCCGTCCTGGTCGTACGACTCAGGGCAGCCCGGGTTGTCCGCCTGCGCCTTCAGCAGCGCCTGAAGCGCGGCCGGAGTCGCCTTCGGGTACCGGGACTTCAGCAGCGCGGCGACGCCCGCCGCGTGCGGGGAGGCCATCGAGGTGCCCTGTAGCCAGCCGTACTCGCCGTTCGGCATGGTGGACAGGATGCGGCCGTTCTTCGACGGGGTGTCCGTGGGGATCTGGAACTTCCGGTCGCCGCCCGGGGCCGCGACGTCCACGACGCCGTACCCGTAGGACGAGTAGTACGACTTGTCGTTCTTGACGCCGGTCGCGCTCACCGTGACCACGCCCGGCAGCTGGGTCGGCACGTCGAAGCACTTGTGCGGGTCGATCGTGCGGTTGACCGGCGTGGAGTCGTCGGGGCTGGACTCGTCCACGATGGCGTCGGCGTCCATGTCGTGGTTGGAGTTGCCCGCCGAGGCCAGGTGCAGCGTGCCCTTCTTCTGGGCGTACAGCTGGGCCCTGTTGACCGCGTCAACGATGGCCTTCTGGTCGGGGTCGTCCATGCAGTTGTACAGCCACGGGTCGACGTAGTAGCTGTTGTTCGTGATCTCCACGCCGTGGTCGGCGGCGAACACGAAGGCGCAGACGACGTTCTCCGGGTAGAACAGACCGTTCTTGGGGTCGCTCACCTTGATACCGGCGACCTTCACGCCGGGCGCGACCCCCGCGACGCCGATGCCGTTGCGGGCCGCGGCTATCTCACCGGCGACATGCGTGCCGTGGTAGTCCTCCGCGGTGTACGGCCGCCAGGCGCCCTCGCTGGTGTCCGGGACCCCGCCCACGCAGTTCGCCGACTGGGCTGCGGAGAAGTTCGGGGCCAGGTCCGGATGGGTGTCGTCGACGCCCGTGTCGATGACGGCGACGGTGACCTTCTCGCTGCCCGGGTTGATCTTGGCGGCCTTGTCGGCGCCTATCGCCCGCAGGTCCCACTGGTCGGCCTCAAGAGGCTCGCTGTCGGCCGCCGCGCCGGACGCCTTCGCGGCCTTCGTGGCCTGCTGCTTCGTCAGCAGCTGGGCGGGGCCCTCGTCCGTGGAGCCGGCGGCGGTCAGGGGCGCCGTACGCGTCGCGCCCGCCGACTGCACCCCGCGCACGGTGCGCATCGTCTTGGCGAAGTCGGGGTTCGCCGAGTGGACGACGATCACGCCGATCTTGTCGTACGAGGTCACCACGGTGCCGCCGGCCGCTGTGATCGCCTTCTTCACCGACTCGATCGTGCGGTGGTCCGGCCAGGTGTTGACGACATACGCCAGCGAGGTCGCGTCCGTGGCCTGCACGGGCGCCTCCGCGAGCGGTGCGGCCGAGGCCGCCGCCGGCAGGAAGCCGAGCGAGGCGGTCAGTGACAGGGCGAGGGGCACGGCGAGGCCGAGACGGCGTCTGGACCGCAGATGAGCCATGGGTTCTCCACATCATCCGGAACGGAAAACCCGCCCTGGGCGGGGATGGGCGCTCGGGCAGGTACATGACGATTCGTACTGGAGTGAAGCTATCCCTGATCTTCCGGACCAGCAATCACTGATCCGAGCGACTTCGGAAAGAGGCCCTCGGAGTTGAACCGGTCCTCGCGTGGCGCCGTGACCTTGTGAAGGAGGCACGAGCAGGATCGAGCCCCCTGTCGGATCACGCGCCGTGGCCCTAACATCGCCACCCGGCTCAAGTGATCCACGTCATCGCGAGGAACAGAGCCGCCATGCCCCTACCCAACTCGTCCCCACCCCCCGACCCGTCCCCGTCAACCGTCGCAACAGCGCCCGCAACGCGAGGAGACTCCGTGGCTACCGACGCACCGCCCCCCTCGAAAGAGACACACAAACTCCCCACAACCGAGGAGTTCACCGAGGTGCAGCAGAGTGCGGAGTTCGGTGAACTGCGCCGCTCCTACCGCTCCTTCGCCTTCCCGCTGACCGTCGCCTTCATCGCCTGGTACCTGCTGTACGTCCTGCTCTCCAACTACGCGGGCGACTTCATGGGCACCAAGCTGTTCGGCAACATCAACGTCGCGTTCGTCCTCGGTATCGCCCAGTTCATCACCACGTTCCTCATCGCCTGGTGGTACTCGCGCCACGCCGGCGCGAAGCTCGATCCCAAGGCCGAGGCCATCAAGACACGTATGGAGGGCGGCGCATGAGCCCCGCGATGACCCATGTGCAGCTCGCCGCCAACGAGGCCAGCGAGCACCGGCCGCTGATCATCACCCTGTTCGCGCTCTTCGTGGTCGCGACCCTCTTCATCACTGTCTGGGCGGGCCGCCAGACCAAGGACGCCGCCGACTTCTACGCGGGCGGCCGGTCCTTCAGCGCCTTCCAGAACGGCCTCGCCGTCTCCGGCGACTACATGTCCGCCGCGTCCTTCCTCGGCATCGCCGGCGCCATCGCCCTCTTCGGCTACGACGGCTTCCTGTACTCCATCGGCTTCCTGGTCGCCTGGCTGGTCGCCCTGCTCCTGGTGGCCGAGCCGCTCAGGAACTCCGGCCGCTACACGATGGGCGACGTCCTCGCGTACCGCATGCGCCAGCGCCCCGTGCGCACGGCGGCCGGTACGTCAACGATCGTCGTGTCGATCTTCTACCTGCTGGCCCAGATGGCGGGCGCGGGCGTCCTGGTCTCGCTGCTGCTCGGCATCACCACCGACGCGGGCAAGATCCTCATCGTCGCCCTCGTCGGCGTCCTGATGATCGTGTACGTCTCCATCGGCGGCATGAAGGGCACCACCTGGGTCCAGATGGTCAAGGCCGTGCTCCTTATCGGCGGCACCATCCTGATCACCTTCCTGGTGCTGCTGAAGTTCAACTTCAACATCTCCGACCTGCTCGGCAAGGCCGCCGAGAACAGCGGAAAGGGCGCCGCCTTCCTGGAGCCCGGCCTCCAGTACGGCGCGACCGGCCTCTCCAAGCTGGACTTCATCTCCCTCGGCATCGCCCTGGTCCTCGGCACCGCCGGCCTGCCGCACATCCTGATCCGCTTCTACACGGTGCCCAACGCCAAGGCCGCCCGTAAGTCCGTGAACTGGGCCATCGGCATCATCGGCGGCTTCTACCTGATGACCATCGCCCTCGGCTTCGGCGCCGCAGCGCTGATCTCCCAGGACGAGATCATCGCGTCCAACCCGTCCGGCAACACGGCGGCGCCCCTGCTCGCCCTCCACCTGGGCGGCGTCGACTCGGCCTGGGGCGCGATCCTGCTCGCCACCATCTCGGCGGTGGCCTTCGCGACGATCCTCGCCGTGGTCGCCGGTCTGACGCTGGCCTCGTCCTCGTCGTTCGCCCACGACATCTACGCGAACGTGATCAAGAAGGGTCAGGCCACCGAGAAGGAGGAGATCCGGGCCGCCCGCCTCGCCACCATCGGCATCGGCGCCGTCTCCATCCTCCTCGGCGCCCTCGCCCGCGACCTCAACGTCGCCGGCCTGGTCGCCCTGGCCTTCGCGGTCGCGGCCTCCGCCAACCTGCCGACGATCCTCTACAGCCTGTTCTGGAAGCGGTTCACCACCCAGGGCGCGCTGTGGTCGATCTACGGCGGTCTGATCGTCGCCGTCGGCCTGGTCCTGTTCTCGCCCGTCGTCTCCGGCGACCCCAAGGCGATGTTCCCGGATGTCGACTTCGCCTGGTTCCCGCTGAAGAACCCGGGCATCATCTCCATCCCGTTCGGCTTCTTCATGGGCTGGCTCGGCACGGTCCTGTCCAAGGAAGAGCCCGACGCCGGCAAGTACGCGGAGCTGGAGGTCCGGTCCCTGACCGGCACCGGCGCCCACTGAGCATCACCCTTCAGCGGCCGCGTCGTAGATCCCTACGACGCGGCCGCGTCGTACGTCGTGGGATCGGGCCGGTGTCGCTGTCAGTGCGGTCACGTAGGCTCACAGGTGACGGAAGTTGAATCTGGTCGTGACGAGGGAGGGGGCCCAGTGCTCATCGACACCTACGGCCGTGTGGCCACCGACCTGAGGGTTTCGCTGACCGACCGCTGCAACCTGCGGTGCACGTACTGCATGCCCGAGGAGGGCTTGCAGTGGCTGGCCAAGCCCGACCTGCTCACGGACGACGAGATCGTCCGCCTGATCGACATCGCCGTCACCTCCCTCGGCATCGAGGAAGTCCGCTTCACCGGCGGCGAGCCCCTGCTGCGCCCGGGCCTGGTCGGCATAGTCGAGCGGGTCGCGGCGCTGGAGCCCCGCCCCCAGATGTCCCTGACGACGAACGGCATCGGCCTCAAGCGCACCGCGTCCGCCCTGAAGGCGGCGGGCCTGGATCGGGTCAACGTCTCCCTGGACACCCTGCGCCCCGACGTCTTCAAGACCCTCACCCGCCGTGACCGCCACAAGGACGTCATCGAGGGCCTGCACGCCGCCCGCGACGCGGGCCTGACCCCGGTCAAGGTCAACTCGGTCCTGATGCCGGGCCTGAACGACGACGAGGCCCCCGACCTGCTCGCCTGGGCCGTGGAGCACGACTACGAACTGCGCTTCATCGAGCAGATGCCCCTGGACGCCCAGCACGGCTGGAAGCGCGACGGCATGATCACCGCCGGGGACATCCTGACCTCCCTGCGCACCCGCTTCGAGCTGACCCCCGAAGGCGCGGAAAAGCGCGGCTCGGCCCCGGCCGAGCGCTGGCTGGTCGACGGCGGCCCGCACGTGGTCGGCGTGATCGCCTCCGTCACCCGCCCGTTCTGCTCGGCCTGCGACCGCACCCGCCTGACGGCCGACGGCCAGGTCCGCACCTGCCTGTTCGCCACGGAGGAGACGGACCTGCGCGCGGCCCTGCGCTCGGGCGCCCCGGACGAGGAGATCGCCCGCATCTGGCGCCTGGCGATGTGGGGCAAGAAGGCGGGAGCGGGCCTGGACGACCCGTCGTTCGTCCAGCCGGACCGTCCGATGTCAGCCATCGGTGGCTGAGGAGTCCTCCCTGGAGTCCTCTTCCCACTCCTTCAACAGGACGACGTCCTTCAAGAACCCCCGCACCCCGAGGAACTGCGACAAGTGCTCGCGATGCTCCTCACACGCGAGCCATGTCTTGCGGCGCTCCGGCGTGTGAATCTTCGGATTGTTCCACGCCAGCACCCACACGGCGTCGGCACGGCACCCCTTGGCGGAGCAGATCGGCGTCTCGTCACTCACAGATTCGTCTCACAGATTCGCGCATAAAAAGGCGACGCCGAGCAGCCACGGGGGGAGCTGCCCGGCGTCGGTCCGTCGCTCCGACGGGGGATGCGGAGCGCCTACGAAGTATGTCACGGGTAACCCGTCGCCCGGCACCGGAACAACACTATTGATCTGAGCTTTTCCTGAGCTTGGCGCGGACTGGCCTTCCGGACGGCACCGGTCCGCGAAATCACGCCCCGTCGCGTGGTTTGCTTTGTGCGTCCGGCGCGGAGTCGGCCGCAACATCTTCCGGGACCGATTCCGCGAAACCGTCATTCGTCCGCGGCGGCGCGATCATCGGCCGCACATGCGCGGTCACGAACGTCGACGGCAGAGACGGCGCATTCTCCCGCCCCGCGTTGGCGATCACCACCGCGATGTACGGCAGGACCGCCCCGAGGACCAACGCCACGATCGCGACGTGCCGTTCGACGTTCCACAGGGTGGCCGCGAGGATCACCGACACCGTACGGACCGACATCGAGATGATGTACCGGCGCTGTCGCGCGCGCACATCGTCGTGGAGACCCGCCCGGGCTCCGGTGATCCGGAACACCTCGGTGTTGGCGCCCGCATGCAGCTTCCGCATCACATTCCACCATCCGCCCGCATCGGACTCTCCCCCGCCCGTACCCGTCCGACCCCGGCCGGGGACCCTGGCCGGGACACCACCCACGGTACGCCTCGCCTCCCCCGCCTACGAGACCGGGGCCCCTGCCACCTGGAGGAACGCCGTGAGCCGTAACGCGTACAGCCGTACCCGACATGCGGCGTACCCCGACCGGACCAAAACTGGGCGTACTGCTCACCCGAGCCGTACGAGGAGGAAGCCATGGGCTGGTTGTGGGCGATCATCGTCGGATTCGTGCTGGGCCTGATCGCGAAGGCGCTCATCCCGGGCAAGCAGCACAGCCCCCTCTGGCTGACCACCATCTTCGGCATGCTCGGCGCCATCGTCGGAAACGCCGTCGCCCGCGGGTTCGGCGTCGAGGAGACCAGGGGCATCGACTGGAGCCGGCACATCTTCCAGGTCATCGCCGCGGTGATCATCGTGTACGCGGGGGACATGCTGTACATGTCGACGCTGGGCAAGAGGAAGGAGCAACGGGGGTGAGGTGCCCCAAAGAGGCGCGGGGCTGTGTCGACCCGCGGCTCCGCCGCGGGGCGCGACCAGCCACAACGCAGCCGCACCCCGCAGATCACCGCACCCCTGCGGCGCAACCCGAAACGGCGCCTCCCGCGGAGCGCTACGCGCTCGTGACCTCCACGGCCGCCAGGTTCTTCTTCCCGCGCCGCAGCACCAGCCACCGCCCGTGCAGCAGGTCCTCCTTCGCCGGCACCGCGTCCTCGCCGGCGACCTTGACGTTGTTCACGTAGGCCCCGCCCTCCTTCACGGTGCGCCGCGCGGCGGACTTGCTGGCCACCAGGCCGACCTCGGCGAGCAGGTCGACGACCGGGCCGAGCTGATCCACCTGGATGTGCGGCACCTCGGACAGGGCCGCCGCCAGCGTCCGGTCGTCCAGCTCCGCCAGCTCGCCCTGGCCGAAGAGGGCCTTGGACGCGGCGATCACCGCGGCCGTCTGGTCGGCGCCGTGCACCAGAGTCGTCAGCTCCTCGGCCAGCGCACGCTGCGCGGCCCGCGCCTGCGGCCGCTCCTCGGTCTGCCTCTCCAGCTCCTCCAGCTCCGCACGGGACTTGAAGGACAGGATCCGCATGTACGTCGAGATGTCCCGGTCGTCCGCGTTCAGCCAGAACTGGTAGAACGCGTACGGCGTCGTCATCTCCGCGTCGAGCCAGATGGCGCCGCCCTCGGTCTTGCCGAACTTGGTGCCGTCCGCCTTCGTCATCAGCGGGGTCGCGAGCGCGTGCACATTGGCGTGCGGCTCCAGCCGGTGGATCAGGTCCAGACCCGCCGTGAGGTTGCCCCACTGGTCGCTGCCGCCCTGCTGGAGCGTGCAGCCGTGCCGCCGGTACAACTCCAGGAAGTCCATGCCCTGGAGGAGCTGGTAGCTGAACTCCGTGTAGCTGATGCCCTCCTCGGACTGGAGCCGACGGGCCACCGAGTCCTTGGTGAGCATCTTGTTGACGCGGAAGTGCTTGCCGATGTCCCGCAGGAACTCGATGGCCGACATGCCGGCCGTCCAGTCCAGGTTGTTCACCATCACCGCGGCGTTGTCGCCCTCGAAGGACAGGAACGGCTGGATCTGCGCGCGCAGGCGGTTCACCCAGTTCGCGACCGTCTCCGGGTCGTTCAGCGTGCGCTCGGCCGTCGGGCGCGGATCGCCGATCTGGCCCGTGGCGCCGCCGACCAGCGCCAGCGGGCGCAGGCCCGCCTGCTGGAGGCGGCGCATGGTGAGGACCTGGACCAGGTGGCCGACGTGCAGGCTGGCCGCGGTGGGGTCGAAACCGCAATAGAACGTGACGGGACCGTCCGCGAGCGCCTTGCGCAATGCGTCCTCGTCAGTGGACAGGGCGATCACGCCGCGCCACTTCAGCTCGTCGACGATGTCCGTCACGGTTCTCGTGTCTCCTTGATGATCTCGGGCAGTCGGGTGACAGCCGACTACGAGGTTATACGCCCTGACTGACAGAGCTCATGTTGAAATCGGGGACGCGCAGGGCCGGCATCGCCGCCCTGGTGAACCAGTCGCTCCACTCCCGCGGCAGCGTCTTCTCGGTCCGCCCCGCCTCAGTCGCCCGCCCCAGCAGGCCGACCGGCGACTCGTTGAACCGGAAGTTGTTGACCTCGCCGGTCACCTCACCGTTCTCGACGAGGTAGACGCCGTCCCGGGTCAGGCCGGTGAGCAGCAGCGTCGCCGGATCGACCTCGCGGATGTACCAGAGGCAGGTCAGCAGCAGCCCGCGCCCGGTGTTCGCGACCATCTCCTCCAGTGAGCGGTCCTCGCCGCCGTCCAGGATCAGGTTGTCGGCCCCCGGCGCCACCGGCAGACCGGTCAGCCCGGCACTGTGGCGGGTGGTCGTGAGGTGCTTCAGCTCGCCCTCGCGCATCCACTCGGTGGCCACGATCGGCAACCCGTTGTCGAACACGGACTGGTCGCCGCCGGAGGAGTGCGCGATCACGAAGGGCGCGGACTCCAGACCCGGCTCGTTCGGGTCACTGCGCAGCGTCAGCGGCAGCTCGCTCACCTTCTCGCCGACGCGCGTCTTGCCCCCGGGCTTGGAGAACACCGTCCGGCCCTCGACGGCGTCCCGTCCCGACGCCGACCACATCTGGTAGATCAGCAGGTCGGCGACGGCGGTCGGCGGCAGCAGCGTCTCGTAGCGGCCCGCCGGCAGCTCCAGGCGCCGCTCGGCCCAGCCGAGACGTACGGCCAGCTCTGCGTCCAGCGCGGTCGGGTCCACGTCCTTGAAGTCCCGAGTGGAGCGCCCCGCCCACGCCGAACGCGTACGATCCGGCGACTTGGCGTTCAGCTCCAGCGTGCCGTTGGGCTGGTCGTGCCGCAGCCGCAGCCCGGTGGACGTGCCCACGTACGTCGACACCAGCTCGTGGTTGGCGAAGCCGTACAGCTCCCGTCCGCCCGCACGCGCGCGTGCGAACGCCTCACCGAGTGCCGGGGCGAAGTCGGCGAACACGGTGGACGACGTCTCGGCCGGGGCGTCCGTGAAGTCCGGCGACGCCGGTGCCTCCGTCACGAGCGGCTGCGCGTCCTCGGCGGGCCCGGCACCGCGTGCGGCGGCCTCGGCGGCCCGCACCAGCGGCTCCAGCTCGTCCACGGTGACGGCCGACCGCGACACGACCCCCGAGGCCGTGCCCTCCTTGCCGTCGACGGTCGCGACGACGGTGAGCGTCCGCCCGCGCGTGACGCCGTTCGTGGTGAGCGCGTTGCCCGCCCAGCGCAGATTGGCGGTCGACTGCTCGTCGGCGATGACGACGCACCCGTCGGCCCGGGACAGCTCCAGGGCCCGCTCGACGATCTCGTGCGGCTTGTGCGCCTTGTTGGAGTGAGCGCTCATCGACCGGCCTCCTGCGTGGTGTTGAGAATGTTGACTCCCTTGAAGAGGGCCGACGGGCAGCCGTGCGAGACCGCGGCGACCTGGCCCGGCTGGGCCTTGCCGCAGTTGAAGGCGCCGCCGAGCACATAGGTCTGGGGACCGCCGACGGCCGCCATCGAACCCCAGAAGTCCGTGGTCGTCGCCTGGTAGGCCACGTCCCGCAGCTGCCCGGTGATCCGCCCGTTCTCGATCTTGAAGAACCGCTGTCCCGTAAATTGGAAGTTGTAGCGCTGCATGTCGATCGACCAGGACCGGTCGCCGACGACATAGATGCCGCGGTCCACGCTCCCGATCAGATCCTCGGTCGACATCCCGGCCGGATCCGGCTGAAGCGACACATTGGCCATGCGCTGCACCGGCACATGGCCGGGGGAGTCGGCGAACGCGCACCCGTTGGACCGCTCGAACCCGGTCAGCTTCGCGATCCGCCGGTCCAGCTGGTAGCCGACGAGGGTGCCGTCCTTCACCAGGTCCCAGGACTGGCCCGCGACGCCCTCGTCGTCGTATCCGATGGTCGCGAGGCCGTGCTCGGCGGTGCGGTCACCGGTGACGTTCATCAGGTCGGAGCCGTACCTGAGCTTGCCGATCTGGTCGAAGGTGGCGAAGGAGGTGCCGGCGTAGGCGGCCTCGTAGCCGAGGGCGCGGTCCAGCTCGGTGGCGTGACCGATGGACTCGTGGATGGTCAGCCACAGGTTGGAGGGGTCGACGACGAGGTCGTACGGGCCCGCCTCGACGCTCGGCGCCCGCATCTTCTCGGCGAGCAGCTCGGGGATGCGCGCCAGCTCGTCGGCCCAGTCCCAGCCGGTGCCCGTCAGGTACTCCCAGCCACGCCCCACGGGCGGCGCGATGGTGCGCATGGAGTCGAACTCGCCGCTCGACTCGTCGACCGACACGGCGGTCAGCTGCGGGTGCAGCCGTACCCGCTGCTGGGTGGTCACGGTCCCGGCCGTGTCGGCGTAGAACTTGTTCTCGTGGACGGTGAGCAGCGAGGCGTCCACGTGATTGACGCCGTCCGCCGCCAGCAGTCGCGCGCTCCAGTCCGCCAGCAGTGCCGACTTCTCCTCGTCGGGCACGGAGAACGGATCGATCTCGTACGACGAGATCCACGTCTTCTCGGCGTGCACCGGCTCGTCGGCGAGCTCCACCCGCTCGTCCGACCCGGCGGCCTTGATCACCTGGGCCGACAGCTTCGCCATCGCCACCGCCTGCGACGCGACCTTGGCGGCGGCGTCCAGCGTCAGATCGACCCCGGAGGCGAACCCCCAGGTCCCGGCGTGCACCACACGCACCGCGTACCCGAGGTCGGTGGTGTCCGACGACCCGGCGAGCCGGGCGTCCCTCAGCCGCCAGGACGCGCTGCGCACCCGCTCGAACCGGAAGTCCGCGTGCTCGGCGCCGAGCGCACGCGCGCGTGCGAGCGCGGCGTCGGCCAGGGCGCGTAGCGGAAGCGCCGTGAAGGCTTCGTCGATCGTATGAGGCACGGAGGTCTCCCTGCTGTCGTGGCCTGTCGGCACCGATCATGTCGCGCCGGCGGGGCCGCGGACCACATGTTTCCGGCTGGAGTGCGCATCTTTCTGTAGGGACCCGACAGTGACACCCCTACGCCACTGTCGGTGCCCGAATGTCCCCGGACCGGACCGGCCCGATAGGTTTTCGGAGAAGCCGCCTGTCATCCAGCTGTTCGGGCGGGTGTGTCAGACCCCTATCGAAAGGGTGATCCGTTGAGCCGCTCGGTTCTCGTCACCGGAGGCAACCGGGGCATCGGCCTCGCCATCGCCCGCGCTTTCGCCGACGCCGGCGACAAGGTCGCCATCACATACCGCTCGGGTGAGCCGCCGGCCGGCTTCCTGGCCGTCAAGTGCGACATCACCGACAGCGAGCAGGTGGAGCAGGCCTACAAGGAGATCGAGGACGCGCACGGGCCCGTCGAGGTGCTCGTCGCCAACGCCGGGATCACCAAGGACCAGCTCCTGATGCGCATGTCCGAGGAGGACTTCACCTCGGTCATCGACACCAACCTCACCGGCACCTTCCGCGTCGTCAAGCGCGCCAACCGCGGCATGCTGCGCGCCAGGAAGGGCCGCGTGGTCCTCATCTCGTCGGTCGTCGGTCTGTACGGCGGTCCCGGTCAGGCCAACTACGCCGCCTCCAAGGCCGCCCTGGTCGGCTTCGCGCGCTCCCTTGCCCGTGAGCTGGGCTCGCGCAACCTCACCTTCAACGTCGTCGCGCCCGGCTTCGTCGACACCGACATGACCAAGGTGCTCACCGACGAGCAGCGCGCGAACATCGTGTCGCAGGTCCCGCTCGGCCGGTACGCGCAGCCGGAGGAGGTCGCCGCCGCGGTGCGCTTCCTCGCCTCGGACGACGCCTCGTACATCACTGGAGCCGTCATCCCCGTTGACGGCGGACTGGGAATGGGTCACTGATCACCATGAGCGGAATTCTCGAGGGCAAGCGCATCCTCATCACCGGTGTGCTGATGGAGTCCTCCATCGCCTTCCACACCGCCAAGCTGGCCCAGGAGCAGGGCGCGGAGATCATCCTCACCGCCTGGCCCCGGCCCACGCTGACCGAGCGCATCGCCAAGAAGCTGCCCAAGCCGGCCACGGTCCTGGAGCTCGACGTCTCCAACGACCAGCACCTTGCCCGCCTCGAGGGCCAGGTCCGCGAGCACCTGGGCGACCGGCTCGACGGCATCGTGCACTCCATCGGCTTCGCGCCGCAGGACGCGCTCGGCGGCAACTTCCTGAACACGCCGTTCGAGTCCGTGGCCACCGCCATGCACGTCTCCGCCTTCTCCCTGAAGTCGCTGACCATGGCGCTGCTGCCGCTGATGACCGAGGGCGGCTCCGTCGTCGGCCTCACCTTCGACGCGCAGTTCGCCTGGCCGCAGTACGACTGGATGGGCCCCGCCAAGGCCGCCCTGGAGGCCACGAACCGCTACATGGCGCGTGACCTCGGCAAGCACGACATCCGCTGCAACCTGATCTCGGCGGGTCCGATCGGCTCCATGGCCGCCAAGTCCATCCCCGGCTTCGCCGAGCTGGCGTCCGTGTGGGACAGCCGCTCCCCGCTGGAGTGGAAGCTGGAGGACCCGGAGCCGGCGGGCAAGGGCGTCGTCGCCCTGCTGTCGGACTGGTTCCCGAAGACCACCGGCGAGATCGTCCACGTGGACGGCGGTCTGCACGCCATCGGCGCCTGATCTCCCGTACGCCGTTCGACGCCCCGTTTCCTGCCCGCGCGCGGGGAGCGGGGCGTCACCCGTTCGGCCTATCCAGCCGGGCGGGCCGGGGCCACAACTGCGCACTCTGGAGTACGCGTTCACTTCGCGAGCCCCTCCCCACCACGGCCGAGGAGGTCCCCTTGTGCGCTTGTCCCGCCGCCTGGCCTCAACGACCGTCGCCGTCGCTCTCGTACTGCCCCTGTCGTACGACGCGATAGCCCACGCGCGTGTGCACCCCGCGGAAGCGGAAGCGGAGCCCGAGGGTCTCTTCGGCGCCGCGTGCCGGATTCGCATCACCGGCTCCCATGTGACCGCGTACTGCCACAACCCCTATCCGCAGACCGACAGCGTGAGCCTGCACGTCGAGTGCGCCCGCTGGTGGGATCTGGACAGTGACGGCTCCTCGGTGGACGCCGAGCCGGCGCAGACCGTGCGGCTGACCGGCCGCTGCTGGAAAGAGGTCGCCTCGGTGTGGGTCAGCCACCGGCCGGAGAGCTGAAGCGCCCCGGACGGCACAGGAACGGATAGCTCGCCGCCTCCGCCGCGGCCGCCGTCGCGTCGCCTGCGCGGATCGCGTCCACCAGCCGCGCGTGGTCCATGTGCGTCTCCGGCGTCAGCTCCTGGCCGACGTCCTCGCGCAGCCAGTCCCGCAGCACCTCGCCCAGGTCGGCGTACATCGCGGTCATCACGTCGTTGTGGGAGGCCGCCACCACCGCCAGATGGAAGGTCGCGTCGGCCGCCACGAACGCCTCCGCGTCGCCCGACTCCCAGGCTTCCTCACGCCGCACCAGCAGCGCGTCCAGCTGCTTGAGGTCCTTCTCCGAGCGCCGCTCGGCGGCGAGCTTCGCGGCGGCGGACTCCAGCGTGGAGCGCAGCTCGGCGATGTGCCGGGGGTCGGCGTCGGCGAAGCGGCGGTGCATCACGCCGGCCAGCTCGCTGGTGGCCACCACATAGGTGCCGGAGCCCTGGCGGATGTCCAGCAGGCCGTTGTGGGCGAGCGCGCGGACGGCCTCGCGGACCGTGTTGCGGGCCACGCCGAGCTGCTCGACCAGCTCGGGCTCCGTCGGGATGCGGGCGCCGACCGGCCATTCGCCCGATGTGATCTGGTTCCGCAACGCCGCGATGACCTGCTCGGACAGCGCCGAACGACGGGGGTGGCTCAAGGGCATGGCACACCTTCGCACGGGAGGGCGGGCAACGAGCGGCCCGGAGGTGGACAACCAATCATCCTATGATTCTATGATGGATCGCATGGCACGCGAGGAACACCGGACGGCGACGTCCACGCGCATACGCACGGCCCAGACACGCACCACCGAGGCGCCCACCCGCTCACAGCCCGCCACGCGCGCGTGGACGACGCGCCTGGTGGTACTCGGCATCGTCCTGACCGCGTTGAACCTCCGCCCCGCCATCACCAGCCTCGGCGCCCTCCTCGAAGAGGTCCGCGACGGGCTCGGCATGAGCGGCAGCGTGGCCGGACTGCTCACCTCCGTGCCCCCGCTCTGCTTCGCCCTCTTCGGCGTCATGGCCCCGCGGCTCGCCCGCCGGTTCGGCCCCGGCGCGGTGGTCTGCGCCGGCATGGCCGCCATCACCGCCGGACTGCTCCTGCGCCCGTACGTCGGCAGCACGGCCGGCTTCCTGGCCGCCAGCGCCCTCGCCCTGATGGGCATCGCGCTCAGCAACGTCCTGATGCCGGTCATCGTCAAGCACTGGTTCCCGGACCGGGTCGGCTCCATGACCGGCCTGTACTCGATGGCCCTCGCCCTCGGCACCGCGTCCGCGGCGGCCGTCACGGTGCCGATGACCGAGGTGCTGGGCGGCAGTTGGCAGACCGGGCTCGCGGTGTGGGCGGGCCTCGCGGCGTTGGCCGTACTGCCGTGGATCCCCTTCGTACGGGACCGGGACCGGGACCAGGAGCGGGAGAGGGGCCGGGACCAGGAGCGGGAGAGGGGCCGGGACGGGGGAGCGGCGCCCGGTTTCTCCGCTCAGGAGAAGCACGCGCGCGTGGTGGCCCCCACGCTGCGGATCACCCGGAGCCGCACCGCCTGGGCTCTCGCCGTCTACTTCGGGCTCCAGGCCACCGGCGCCTACATCACGATGGGCTGGATGGCGCAGATCTTCCGCGACGCGGGCGTACACGCCGGCACGGCGGGGCTGCTGCTCGCCGTCACCATGGTGATGGGCGTGCCGCTGGCCTTCGTGATCCCGCGCCTCGCCACCCGGCTGCCCCACCAGGGCCCGATCGTGCTCGCGCTGGGCGTCTGCGGCCTCGTGGGCTACGCCGGCCTGTATCTCGCGCCGGTCGCCGGCTCCTGGGCCTGGGCCCTGCTGCTCGGCGTCTCCAACTGCTCGTTCCCGCTGGCCCTCACCCTGGTCGGCATGCGGGCCAGGACCAGCGCGGGCGTGGCCCAGCTGTCGGGCTTCGCGCAGAGCACCGGCTATCTGATCTCCATCCCCGGCCCGCTCCTGGTGGGCGTCCTCTACCAGCACAGCGGCGGCTGGGGGCTGCCGATCGCGCTCATGGCCGGTCTCATGATCCCGCAGATGGCGGTGGGCGTCCTGGCGGGACGCAACCGCACCGTGGAGGACGAGGCGGCCCGCTGAGCGTCACCCCGGCGCGCCCGCCGCGGACCGCGGGTGCGAGACTTGCCGTATGCCAGTGCTCGACCCGAACCCCCAGAACGGCCAGAAGAAGATGCTGCTCGTCTTCGGCGCCTTCTTCGCCATCTTCGTGATCATCGCCATCGTGGCGTCGATCGCCGCGCCCTGAGACGGGACGACCGCCGCCTCTGACGCAGGTCGTCCAGCCGATGGTGGGGCTAGCACCACCGTCCCCTAGGGGGCGAGTGTCAGGGTCAACTGGGTGGATCACCGGATGGGTTGACGGCCGAGAAGTCCGTAACTTCGAAGTGTGACCGCGGGAGGCGGACACGGAGACTCGAAGACTCACGGAGGCGACATGTCGGCCCGCACCCACACCCCGCCCCACCCGGCGTCCACGGGCCGTGGCGACATCCGGCTGCCCTGGTGGGCCCTCGCGCTGCCGACGCTCGCGTTCATCACGCTGCTGACGCTGATCCTGAACCCGTCCGACGCGCACGCCGCGACCGCCGAGCCCACGATCACGCAGCTCTTCGAGCACATACAGCGGTTGATCACGCGCTGAGCACCCCGGAAGCCGCCCGTCAACTCCCAGCGCCCCGTGGCGTGTTTCATGCGAAGCTGGATCTCATGAGCGTCGCAGAACCCCGCAGGATTGTCCTCTTCCGGCATGCGAAAGCCGACTGGCCACAGGTGAACGACCACGAGCGTCCGCTCGCCGACCGGGGCCGAAAGGACGCGGCAGAGGCCGGACGCAGGCTGGCCGACACCGACGTCCCCTTCGATCTGGCCCTGTGCTCGACCGCGACCCGGACCAGGGAGACCTGGAAGCTCGCCGTCCACGAGTTCCCGCACCGGCCGAAAACCATCTACGAGGAGCGGGTCTACGAAGCCTCGCCCGGCGAGCTGATCGCCCTGCTCAACGAGACACCGGACGATGCGCAGAACGTCCTGCTGATCGGCCACAACCCCGGCGTGCAGGGCCTCGCCGAGATCCTCGCCGGCGCGGCCGAGAGCGACGCACGCGAGCGTATGAGCCGCCGCGGCTTCCCGGCCGCCGCCTTCGCGGTCCTCTCCTTCAGCGGCACCTGGAAGACGCTGGAGCCCGGCGTGGCCACGCTGCTCGACTACTGGGCCCCCTCCGAGTAACCGACCCACGCGAAGGGGCCCGGCACCGTCACGGTGCCGGGCCCCTGTGCACGTAGGGCCTCAGACGCGGGCCGAGGGGGCCGATGCGGCGGGGG
>NZ_JAGMUL010000032.1 GCF_019049285.1 Streptomyces sp. AC550_RSS872 | reverse complement strand
TATCTGGCGTTGATTTTTGGCACGCTGTTGAGTTCTCAAGGAACGGACGCTTCCTTTGTACTCACCCTCTCGGGCTTTCCTCCGGGCGCTTCCCTTCGATGTTTCAAACTCTATCAGGGTTTTTCCGACTCCCTGACCACCGTCCTGCAGACATGCAGAAAGTGACCCATGGATAGGATCTGACAAGTTTGGTGCTGCCGGACGAGGATGCGTAGTTGCTTCACTCAGCCCCAAGCAGGAGTACGACTGTACACGCGCCGACAGAGCGGGTGCAAATCGATATGAGGTATGGTCTAGACCACTCTGGAGTGCCCGCGCGGAACCGGCACTTCGTGTGACATACCCTGCTGAACAGTGTGCCGTCCGGCACAGGCAGCGACGGCCCATATTGATCTCCACCCCTGGGAGGCTTCCCATGACCACCGTCACGTCCCCACTTGCAGGACGCGCCGTCGGACTGGCGTCAGTGCCGGATCCGGTCTTCTCCGGGGCCATGGTCGGCCCGGGCACTGCGATCGACCCGGTGCGCGAGCCGTCCGAGGCGGTGTCGCCGGTGGACGGAGTCATCGTCTCGCTCCACCCGCATGCCTTTGTCGTCGTCGACGAGCAGGGCCACGGTGTACTCATCCACCTCGGCATCGACACCGTGCAGCTCAACGGCGAGGGGTTCGAGCTGCTCGTGAACAAGGGGGACACCGTGACGCGTGGCCAGGGCATCGTCCGCTGGAACCCCTCAGCCGTCGAGGCAGTCGGCAAGTCCCCGGTATGCCCGGTCGTGGCCCTCGAAGCCACGGCAGAGGCCCTCTCTGAACTGCGTGACAACGGCGATGTGAAGGCCGGCGACAGTCTCTTCGTCTGGAAGTGACTTCCGTGCCGTCCTACGGCGGCGAGTAAGGACGAAAACCACCGCGGCGGCGGGACCTGCCGCACTATCGGAGACGGGTGAGATGGAGACAACCCTGCGAGGCGTCGGCGTGAGCCACGGTGTGGCGATCGGCGAGGTTCGGCACATGGGAACGGCGGTACTCGAGCCGCCTGCCAAGCAGATTCCGGCCGAGGAGGCGGAGCGTGAACAGGGGCGCGCTCGCAAGGCCGTGGAGGCCGTGGCAGCCGACTTGATGGCACGCGGCAACCTGGCGGGAGGCGAAGCCCAGGCAGTCCTTGAGGCGCAGGCCATGATGGCCCAGGACCCGGAGCTGATGGCGGACGTGGATCGGCGTATCGCCGTGGGCAGCACTGCCGAGCGTGCTGTGTACGACGCCTTCGCCGCGTACCGCGAGCTGCTGGCGGGTGCCGGCGAATATCTCGCCGGTCGTGTCGCGGACCTCGATGACGTGCGGAATCGTATCGTCGCTCGTTTGCTCGGGGTCCCGATGCCGGGTGTCCCGGACAGCGACGAGCCCTACGTCCTGGTCGCTCGCGACCTCGCTCCGGCCGACACGGCGCTGCTGGACCCGACTCTCGTTCTGGGCTTTGTCACCGAGGAAGGCGGGCCGACCAGTCACAGCGCGATTCTGGCGAGGGCGCTCGGCGTGCCAGCCGTCGTCGCGCTGCCGGGTGCCGGTGAGCTCGCCGAAGGCACGGTCATCGCTGTTGACGGCAGCACAGGCGACATCTTCGTGAACCCGACCGATGCCAAGAAGGCGGAGCTGGAGGCCGCTGCCGCAGCGCGCAAGGCCGCACTCGCGGCGTCGACCGGGCCGGGTGCCACCGCGGACGGCCACAAGGTGCCGCTGCTCGCCAATGTCGGAGGGCCGTCGGATGTGCCGGCCGCTGTCGAGGCGGGCGCTGAGGGTGTCGGTCTGTTCCGGACCGAGTTCCTCTTCCTCGACGACAGCAAGAAGGCGCCGTCGGAGGAGAAGCAGGTGGAGGCCTACCGACAGGTGCTCGAGGCCTTTCCCGAGGGCCGTGTCGTCGTGCGTGTCCTGGACGCGGGCGCGGACAAGCCGCTGGACTTCCTGACACCGGCCGACGAGCCGAATCCGGCGCTGGGTGTGCGGGGCCTGCGGACGCTACTGGACCACCCCGAGGTGCTGCGTACCCAGCTGACGGCGCTCGCGAAGGCGGCGGAAGGGCTTCCCGTCTACCTCGATGTCATGGCCCCGATGGTGGCGGACCGTACCGATGCGAAGGCGTTCGCGGACGCGTGCCGCGCGGCCGGGCTGAAGGCGAAGTTCGGTGCGATGGTGGAGATTCCGTCGGCCGCTCTGCGGGCGCGTTCGATCCTGCAGGAGGTCGAGTTCCTGTCGCTGGGGACGAACGACCTCGCGCAGTACACCTTCGCCGCGGACCGTCAGGTGGGTGCGGTGTCCCGGCTTCAGGATCCGTGGCAGCCCGCGCTGCTCGACCTGGTCGCGTTGTCCGCGGAGGCGGCGAGGGCCGAGGGCAAGAGTTGTGGTGTCTGTGGTGAGGCGGCGTCGGACCCTCTGTTGGCGTGTGTGCTGACCGGTCTGGGTGTCACCTCCCTGTCCATGGGTTCGGCGTCGATTCCTTATGTCCGGGCCACGCTGGCGAAGTACACGCTGGCGCAGTGTGAGCGTGCTGCTGCGGCCGCGCGGGCGGCGGACAGCGCCGAGGAGGCGCGCAGCGCCGCTCAGGCGGTGCTGTCCGGCGAGTAGTCGGGCCGGTCGACCGCGTCGTGTTTGTTGTGGGGCGCTCCACTCCTTGGGTGGAGCGCCCCGTCGGTGTTCAGTGCTGGTGTGCCGGTGGGGTTTCCTCATTGCCGAGATCCGGCGGGACGCAGTAGTCGACGCCCGATTCCGGGGAGATCAGATCTCCGGAATCGATATCGGTGCAGTAGGCGTCGAAGACCTCGCCTGCTGTGAGAGGTTCCAGGCCCTCCCCTCGCAGGCGCCAGCCGTAGATGCGGTCGCAGGAGCCGGGGGTACTGGTCCGCATGACGAGCCCGCCGGGGCTCTGGGTGGCCAGGCCAAGGGCGAGGACGGTGGTGAATTCCAGGGCTTCGGCCTGGTCGAGGTGTGTGGCGCCCTCGGCGTCTTCGTCGGCATGCAGGACAGAGACGAGCGTCTCGGGGGTTCCCGTGACACTGCAAACGAGGTGTCGGCTTCCCGGGTGGGCCGTGTCGAGGATGCGGACGAGGAGGTTCGAGGCCCGGGCGAAGGCCGCGCGGCCGAAGTCCTCACCGCAGGTGGCGCAGGCGCCAAGGCGTGCCAGGAGTGTGGACGCGTACTCCCATGTGGCTTGTCGGACGGCTTCGTCGACAAGGGCTGGGACGAGGTCTGCCAGGGGCTCGCCCTGGTAGGGGAGGGTGGGTCCGGTGGTTGCGAGTTCGGCGGTGAAGCGCGTGCGGCTCGACGGGTTGTCGGGGTCGAGGTCCGTTTGCGCGCAGAACTCGGCGTATTCCTGTGGGTCGAAGAGGGCGATCGTAGTATGGCTGCCTTGGGAGGCCCGGGTCCTGAGGAGGGCCTCCACCTGTTGGAGATAGATCTTGTGGTCGTCGAAGGTGAAGCTGCGGTAGTGCCTCATGGCACGGAAGTCGTGCTCGTCGGTCAGCAGGCCGATCGTGCCGGCGATTTCACGACGCAGGACGCGCCGCATCGTCTGGTCGTCGGTGTGTGCCATGTTTCCCCCTGTGCGCAGTCGATCAATGCTCACTCACAGTAACCGGCGGCACTGACAACGGCGTCGGGACGAGGTGTCGCAAGCGTCCGGCCTCGGGCTTCGCGTGGTTTGGCGAGGCTCGGGCCGGGCGGGGGTCAGGCGCGCTTGCGGGCCAGTTCCTCGTAGAAGTGCAGGAGGTCGAGGTTGTCGATGGAGCCCGGGTTGACCGCCTTCTCCAGCGGGGTGCCCTGGAGGAGACGCTTGACCGGGACCTCGATGCGCTTTCCGGTGAGGGTGTGGGGGACGCCGGGGACCTCGATGACCTCGTCGGGGATGTGACGTGGTGAGAGCTGTTCACGGATGGTCTGCTTGATGCGGTTCAGGAGGTTCTCGTCGAGCGCGGCTCCCGGAGCCAGGTGCACGAACAAGGGCATCCAGTAGCCTCCGTCGGGCTGTTCGATGCCGATGACGAGGGATTCCTTGATCTCGGGGAGTCGCTCCACCGCTTCGTAGATGTCGGCCGAGCCCATGCGGACGCCCTGGCGGTTGAGCGTCGAGTCGGAGCGGCCGTGGATGACGACGGAGCCGCGGGAGGTGACGGTGATCCAGTCGCCGTGTCGCCATACGCCGGGGTAGGTGTCGAAGTAGCTGTCGTGGTACCGGCTGTTGTCGGGGTCGTTCCAGAAGTAGATCGGCATGGACGGCATGGGGTTGGTGACCACGAGCTCGCCGACCTCGTCGGTGACGGGTTCGCCGCTGGGGTCCCAGGACTGCAGGTCGGTGCCGAGGCTGGGGGCCTGGAGCTCGCCGATGTGCACGGGCAGGGTCGCCACCGCTCCCGCGAAGCAGGAGCACACGTCCGTGCCGCCGCTGACGGAGGCGATCCAGAGGTCGTCGCGGACCTCGTCGTGCAGCCAGCGGAAGCCGTCGGGCGGCAGTGGTGATCCGGTGGTGGCGACGCACTGCACCTTGGTGAGGTCGAAGTCGCGTCCGGGGTGGACGTCGGCCTTGCGGCAGGCCATGACGTACGCGGCGGACGTGCCGTAGAGGGTGGCTTCCGTGCGTTCGGCGATGCGCCATTGGGCTCCCGTGTCGGGGAAGCCGGGGCTGCCGTCGTACAGGACGATCGTGGTGCCGGTGAGGAGGCCGGAGACGAGGAAGTTCCACATCATCCAGCCCGTGGAGGTGTACCAGAAGAAGCGGTCCTCGGGGCCCAGGTCGCAGTGCAGACCGAGTTGTTTGAGGTGCTCGACGAGGATGCCGCCCTGGGACTGGACGATGGCCTTGGGGAGGCCGGTCGTGCCGGAGGAGTAGAGCACCCAGAGGGGGTGGTCGAAGGGGACCTGTTCGAAAACGGGTTCCTCGTCGGCGGCTGTGAGGGCTGACCACTCGATGGCGCCGTCGGGAGCCTCGGTACCGAGGAGCGGAATGTGCACCACGGCGCGCAGCGTGGGCAGTTCGCGGCGCAGTTCGGCGACGACGTCGCGGCGGTCGTGCTCCTTGCCGCCGTAGCGGTAGCCGTCGACGGTGAACAGGACGATCGGTTCGATCTGCTGGAAGCGGTCGAGGACGCTGCGGGCGCCGAAGTCGGGGGCGCAGGAGGTCCAGACACCGCCGACGGCGGCCGTGGCCAGGAGGGCGACGACGGCCTGGGGGATGTTCGGTAGGTAGCCGCTGACGCGGTCTCCGGGGCGTACGCCGAGGGCGCGCAGCTCTGCGGCGAGGGAGCCGACCTGGCGGCGCAGCTCGGACCAGGTCACGGGGCGAGGGTCGTGGGACTCGTCGACGTGCAGAAGGGCGGGTTCGTCGGAGCGGCTGGCGGCAGCGCGCAGGGCGTGCTCGGCGTAGTTCAGGGTCGCGCCGGGGAACCACTCGGCGCCGGGCATCGAGCGGTCGCCCAGCACGCGCGCGTAGGGGGTGGAGAAGCGTACGTCGAACCACTCGGTGACGGCTTTCCAGAAGGTGTCCAGTTCGTCGACCGACCAGCGGTGCAGGGCCGCGTAGCCGCCCTCGGATGGGGCGCCGTGGTGTTCGGCCGCCCAGGCCTGGAATTTGGTGACCTGAGCCTGGGCGATGCGTTCCTGATCTGGCTGCCAGAGCGGCTGAGGGTTCATGATCGACATGGAGCGGCTCCCGGACTGTGCGCGTCGTGTGCGTCTTCCGCGCACGGCTGGGTTGTGCGCGTGACGCGGCTGACACGGACGATGCCATGTGATCGACTTCTACACCAGGGTCCGCCCCACATAGTCCGTGTCGTGAAGATGTGGTCCCGGCACGGGTGAACGGCAGTTGAACGGCACACGCGTGTGTGGCGGTCAATGGCAGGCTGAGCAGCATGGACGGTCGTGACCTGGTGCGTTCGATGAAGGTGGTCGGTTCTGTGGGGGCGGCCCAGGGGTTGCGTACCGTGCGGGCGGCGTGGCGCAGGAGGCGTGTCGACGCCGCGGGGCTGCCGCGCCGGGGGGCCGAGCGCGCTCGGGTGCCCGGACCCGTGCAGGAGGTGCGGCCCAGTCCGGGGGGTGGTGTCATCCGGTTCAGCCGGTCCGAGCTGCGGATCACCGTCGCCGTGAGCGGGGCCGTCTTCTGGGGCTGGGACGGGTCCGGTCCCGAGCCGTCGTACGCGCTCGTGGACCGCTGTCCGGAGCCAGACCCCCGGGCGGTGCTGGAGCCCGACAAGGACGGTGGCTGGCGGGTCGTGGCCGAGCGGGTGACGGTCGTCATCTCGCGGCACGGCGCCGTGGAGGTGCAGACGCCCGGGGGCGTGACGCTTCGGCGTGAGCTGCCGCCGCGCTGGTGGGAGCCGGTGGGTGGTGGTTCCGCACGGTGGATGCAGCGCTCGGAGGTGGCCGCGGACGCGCGGTTCTTCGGGCTCGGAGGGCGGGCGTCGGGCCCTCGGTTGAGGGACGGAACCTATCGGCTGTGGAACACCGACCCCGGCCGTGCGTTCGGCCCGGGCGACGACCCGCTGTACATCACCATGCCGGTGCAGCTGGTGGTGGCCGACGCGGCCACGCACCTGGCGTTCTACGACAACTCGTGGGACGGCACGGTGACGCTGCGGGAGGGCGAGGAGGGCGCCGGTTCCGGGCATGACCGGGCGGGGACGAGCGAACTGCGGATGGACGGCGGCCCGCTGCGCTGCTGGGTGACAGTGGGTACCCCCGCGCGCGTACTGCTCATCTGGGCCGCTCTCACCGGTGCGGCCGCGCTGCCGCCGGCGTGGGCGCTGGGCCACCAGCACGCGCGGTGGGGCTTCGGCAGCGAGCAGGAGGTGCGGCGGATCGTCTCGGGGTATCAGGAGCGAGATCTGCCGCTGGACGCCGTCCATCTGGACATCGACCACTACGACGAGCACCAGGTGTTCACGGTCGACCAGGAGGGTTTCCCCAAACTGCCACAGCTTGCCGAGGACCTGCGCGGGGACGGCATCCGCCTGGTGTCGATCGTCTACCCGGCGGTCAAGGCCGCACCGGGCAATGCCGTGTATGACAGCGGGTCGGCCGAGGACGCGTTCGTGAGGGACGCCTCCGGGCAGCTGGTGCGAGGGGTCGTCTGGCCTGGGGAGGCGGTCTTCCCGGACTTCACGCACGCGCGCGTGCGGCAGTGGTGGGGTGGTCTGTACGAGGAACGGCTGGGGCTGGGTTTCTCGGGTTTCTGGCATGACATGAACGAGCCGACCTCGTTCGCGGCGTTCGGGGAGTCGACGTTGCCGCGTTCGGCCCGGCACTCGCTGGAAGGGCGGGGCGGGGACCATCGGGAGGCACACAACGTCTACGGGCTGTGCATGGCCCGGGCCGGCTACGAGGGGCTGCTCGAACTGGCGCCCGAGGAGCGGCCCTTTGTCTTCTCACGTTCCGGGTGGGCCGGTATGCAACGCTACGGCGGAACGTGGTCCGGTGACGTCGCGACGGGCTGGCCGGGGCTGCGGGCCTCGCTGTCGCTGGTCCTGGGCCTCGGGCTGTGCGGGGTGCCGTACTCGGGGCCGGACGTGGGCGGATTCGACGGGAGTCCCTCGCCGGAGCTGTATCTGCGATGGTTCCAGTTGGCCGCGTATCTGCCGCTGTTCCGTACGCACGCGAGTATGCGGGCGGGACGCCGGGAACCATGGGAGTTCGGCCCCGAGGCGCTGGAGCACGCGCGCGTGGCGCTCGTCGAGCGTCGGAGGCTGCTGCCGTACTTCGTGACGCTGGCACATCTGGCCCGGCGCACCGGGGCGCCCTATGTACGTCCGCTGTGGTGGTCGGCGCCCGAGGACCGTGCGCTGCGCGACTGCGAGGATGCGTTTCTGCTGGGCGACTGCCTGCTGGTGGCGCCGGTGCTTGATCCGGGCGCGGACCGGCGTGCGGTGCAGCTGCCTCGAGGGCGTTGGTACGACACGGCGACGGGGCGGGCGTACGAAGGGCCGGGACAGGTTCTCGTCGAGGCGCCCGTGTCCCGGATCCCGGTGCTGGCGCGCTCTGGCGCCGTCGTCCCCGTGCGTGGGGACGACGGCGGGCTGGAACTGGAGGTGTGGGCGCCCGCCCGGGGGCGTACCGGGGGCGGGCTGGTTGTGCCTGATACGGGTGACGGCTGGGAGGAACCGGAGATCGAGCGTTATGTCACCCGCTGGGAAGGCGGAAAGCTGCTGGTGGAGCTGGAGCACGAGGACGGCGTGATCACGTCACCCCGTCCCGTGCGGATACGTGGGCTCGATGAGCCTCAGAGGTAGCGGCCCTCGAAGAACGCCTTCACCGCCAGCGTGTGCAGCGGGAACGCCAGCTCCTCCGGCCTGTGCAGGAGGTGCCAGCCCTCGGTCTCGTCCGTGGCGGCCGAGGTCGGGAGGCGGTCGGCGGGCCGTTCCGGCAGGAGGCCGAACAGCAGCAGGTGGCCTTCGGGGGAGCTCATCGCGTCGGCGAGTCGTACGTCGCGGCCGGCCGCGTTGATGCCGGTCTCTTCCTTGAGTTCGCGGACGACGGCCTGCCGCCAGTCCTCGCGATCGTCGATGTAGCCGCCCGGCAGAGCGATGCCTCCGCGCGCGGGGGCGATGGTACGGGTGATGACGACCAAGGCGGTCCCCTTGGTGTCGTACACGGGCTGGAGTGCGATGGCTACCGGCAGGGGGTTGCGGTAGGCCAACGTGCCGCACACCGGGCAGGTTCGGGGCCAGCCGGAGACGCCCTCTCCGTAGGGCGCGCCGCAGCTCGAACAGTGGGAGTCTGCTGCGGAGTTGGGGGTGGAGAACTGAGTTTCGGACACGCGGCGGACTGTATCCGATCAGCGGAAGGGCGTCTTCCGGGGGCTGGCTATCAGGGCTTGGTGGGCTCACCCTCGCGCGCGTAGCAGGGCACGAGGGGCTGTCCTGGTACGTACGGCGTGGTGGGTTTGGTCGGCAGCCGGACGATCGTCAGGCCCATGGTCGAGCCGCGGCTGTGGCCGGATTTCTCCGCGATCAGCCCTGCGCAGGAGCCGCCGCAGGGCCGGGTGGAGCGCTTCGGCGACCGGTCGGGGGAGGATGCAAACGGGCTGATGCCAGCCGTCGATGCGCTCGCCCACGAAGTTGTGCGGGGTGAAATAGCGCATCTCCTCAATGCTGGTGGGGTCCACGGTTCTCAGCGCCCCGAAATTCTCCGGCGCGGTGGCTCGCGTTTCGCCTGGGCGTGTCCTGCGTCTGTCAGGAGTCCGTTCCGCGAGGGAAGCAGCCGGATGCAATCCACTCGCAAGGTCGCTCTGCCGCTTCGCGTTTGCCCGTGGCACACTTCTGACGTCCCGTCAGATTCATTTCTCAGGAGGGACTATGCCACGCACGCGCATGCCTGTGGTCGCCCGGTGGTTCGCCGGTGACGGGGAGAACTTCCGGCTGCTGGGCACCCGCTGCTCGACCTGCGCTTCGGTCTTCTTTCCGCGGGAGGACGCCCACTGCCGCAACCCGGACTGCTCCGGCGGTGACCTGGAGGAGGTGCCGCTCTCGCGGCGCGGGCGCGTCTGGTCGTACACGGACAGCCGGTATCGGCCTCCGTCACCCTATGTGACCGATCCGGAACTTCCCTGGGAGCCGTACGCGTTGATCGCTGTGGAGCTGGAATCCGAGCGCCTCGTGGTGCTGGGACAGGCGGTTCCCGGGATCACCATCGCCGATCTGACGGTGGGCATGGAGGTCGAGGTCGTTCCGGGCGTGCTGCACGAGGACTCCGAGACCATCTGGACGACCTGGCATTGGCGGCCGACGGGGGTGGCGACGTGACGGACGAGGTGGCGGTGCTCGGTGTGGGGATGCACCCCTGGGGAAAGTGGGGACGCGGCTTCGTCGAGTACGGGGTGGCAGCGGCCCGCGCGGCACTCTCCGACGCGGGACTGGAGTGGCGGGACATCGGGTCGATCGTCGGTGCGGACACCGTGCGGGGTGGCTATCCGGGCTATGTGGCGGGGGCGACGTTCGCGAAGGCGCTCGGCTGGCAGGGCGCCCGGGTCACGAGCGTGTACGCGGCGTGCGCGTCCGGGGCGCAGGCCGTCAACACCGCGCGGGCGCAGATACTTTCGGGACTTGCGGACGTGGTGCTCGTGGTGGGGGCCGATGCGGCTCCCAAGGGGTTCTTCCGGCCGGCGGGCGGTGACCGGCCCGACGATCCGGACTGGCTCCGCTTCCGAGTTCTCGGTGCGACCAATCCTGCGTACTTCGGGTTGTACGCGCGTCGGCGGATGGCCGTGCACGGGGACAGACCGGAGGACTTCGCGCAGGTCAAGGTGAAGAACGCCGCACTGGGCGCGCTGAATCCCTACGCCCGCTACCGCAAGCCGGTCACCGCCGAGGAGGTCGCCGCCTCCGCGGTGGTCGCCGACCCGCTGCGGCTGCTCGACATCTGCGCGACCTCGGACGGAGGCGCTGCCCTTGTGCTGGCCGGCATGGAGTTCGCGCGTCGGCACGGTGCCACGGATCCGGTGCGTATCCGTGCGGTGTCCACTGTGACGCCGCGCTACCCCAACACGGTCCTGGATCTGCCCGACATAGCGACGGACTCGGCAGCGGCGGTGCGACCGGCGGACGGAACGTTCCGGGAATCGATCGCGCGCGCCGCCTACGAGGAGGCGGGCCTCGGCCCCGAGGACCTGAGCTTCGCAGAGGTCTACGACCTGTCCACCTCGCTGGAGTTGCAGTGGTATGAGGATCTGGGCCTGTGCGGCCAGGGCGAGGCCGTGAAGCTGCTGCGGGAGGGCTCGACAGCGCCGGGTGGACGCATACCCGTGAACATGAGCGGTGGCCTGGCGTCGTTCGGGGAGGCTGTTCCCGCCCAGGCCATCGCCCAGGTGTGCGAACTCACTTGGCAGCTGAGAGGAGGTGCTGGTGACCGGCAGGTCGCCGGGGCGCGGGTGGGCATCGCCGCGAACCAGGGGCTGTTCGGGCACGGGTCCGCGGTGGTCGCGGTGCGCTGAGACCTGACGACCAGGCATATATCTACGCAGCGTAAGCAACCCGGAATCCTGTGTGAACGTCTCATGAACTGGACTCGGGGGTGCGTGGTCGGCGCAATCATGCTCCCGTGGACTCCTGGACGGATACTCTCCGCTTCGCTTTCCAACCGGTGGTCAATCTGACGACCGGGGGAGTCGCGGGGCTGGAGATACTCGCCCGCCCGGAGACCGGCGACGTCCTGGCCGAAGCCCGCCGTGACCCCGAACTCGACGGTCGGCTGGCCGTGTTGGCGTTTCGTGCGGCAGCTCGCAAGGAGACGTTGCTGCCCATGTACGTCAACGTGTTCGCCGGCACTCTCGCCGACCTGGGCGGGCTCACCCCGCTGCGCGAGGCCGTGCGCGTGGCGGGTCGGTTGCCGTGGGAGGTGACGATCGACATCGGGCCGCCGTACACGCACGTGCCCCAGCAGGCGCTGCTGGAAGCGATCGGCGCCCTCCGCGGTCAGGGTTTCCGGATCTGTGCGGACGGCGTCGGAGACGGAGACGTCCCGCTGCGGTTGCTCACAGAGATGGCGCCGGACCTCGTGAAGCTCGACGCGTCCATGCTGACGCGACCGGCGGGGGCGCGGGCGATGCGGACGCTGTGCGAGCAGTTGGGCGCGCTCCTGTGCGTCGAGGGCGTGGAGACGGAACTGCAGTGCGCGTCCGCGCGGTCGGCCGGTGCGCAGCTGGCACAGGGTGACCTCTTCGCCCCGCCGGCTCGGCTGCCCGCGGCGGAGGTTTACGTTCCACCGCGCTCCCCCGGACTGGCGGCGACGCCGCGATCGGGACCGTCGGTGCGGGAGTTCGTGCGGCCGGCCGCACTGCTGCCCGCCACCGCGTCCGCCGGCCAGGTTCGGGCGCTGCTGACCGGGTCGCCGGACGTGTCCGGCGTCCTGCTGGTGGACCGCAGCGGTGTTCCGGTGCGATCGGTGCATCGTTCCCGCTTCCTGCTGTCGATGTCGGGTCGCTACGGCCATGCCCTCTATGCGGACCGGCCCGCGGCCAAGCTGGGGGATCAGCCGCGCACGGTAGGCGACGACGCCACGGCGTGGGAGGTGCTGGACGTCGTCGCGGACGGCGGCAGGGACCGCACCTCGGACGATGTGGCCGTGGTCGACCGGTACGGCCGGTGTGTGGGCGTCGTACGGCTCGCGGACCTCGTGCGGGCCCTGGCTGAGACCCGGGTCGAGGAGGCGGCCGGACTCAACCCGCTGACGCGGCTGCCGGGCTCGGACGCGATCACCGGCGAGGTGGACCGGCGGATCGCGGACGGGCGGACGTTCGCGCTGAGTTGGCTGGATGTCGACCACTTCAAACAGGTCAACGACGGAGCCGGTTTCGCGGCTGGCGACGAACTCATCCGGTCAGTGGGACGAGCGCTGCAACACGCGGCGTCGGACAGTACCCGCGTGGGTCACATCGGCGGGGACGACTTCCTGGTACTGGCGGATCCGGAGGGGTTGAACCCGCTGGCCGCCTCGGTCCTCGACACACCTTGGTCGGCAGCTGGACATCCCGTCACATTGTCGCTGGCCACCGTCCTGTGCGAACCCGGCAGCGTGACGGACCACCGGCAGGCGGCTTCCTGTCTGGCTCCGCTGAAGAAGGCCGCGAAGTCACTGAGCGGGGCGAGCTGGGTGCTGGGCCGCGCGGGGCTGCCCGGGCTGGAGATCCTGCGCGGGGTGGAGGCCGCCCCGCCCCAGGCTGAGTGCGCGGTGGCGGAGCCCGGCAGGGGGTGAGACGCTTTCTCCACGTGGCCGGCGGTGGCTGAAAGGTGACCGCGGGCCTCAGCACAGTCATGACCATCGGCCTCTGCCGGGTCCAGCAGGAACTGGCCTGCCTGCCGGCCCCAGCAGGGCCTCGGTGCCCATCCCACCCACCAGCGGGCGCGCCAGGAGCACGGTCGGCGTGGGTCCGTGCCCCGTCGGCACGCCCTCAACCGTTGGCGTCGGCGACCTTGACGCCCTCTGGACGCCGGTGAACACTTCCCGGTGTCAGCCGACATCGCCGTACATTCTCGGCGTATCCACGCACTGCGCCGTGCGGTTCCGCCTGGACCAAGGCCCACTCCCCCACGGGTGATTCGGCTGCTACGGCACGCTCGTCACGGACGCCGGGCGGGGCGCGGGACCATCCCTGCCTTCGGCTGAAGTCGCCATGGGAAACGCACCCCGCAGGAGAACCGGGCCGATGGTCCCGGTCAGGCCTAGGAGCCGCCATGAGCAATGGAGACATATTTCTCGGTGAGGTCATCGGGACCGCGATCCTGATCCTCTTCGGGGCCGGCGTGGTCGCCGCCGTCGTACTCAACTACTCCAAGGCCAAGGACGCGGGCTGGGTCGTCATCGCCTTCGGCTGGGGTTTCGGCGTGATGGCCGGCGCGTACACCGCCGCACCGCTGTCCGGCGGGCAGCTCAACCCGGCCGTGACGCTCGGGATCGCCATCGACACCGGGGAATGGGACAAGGTCCCCGTCTACATCGCCGGCCAGATGGTCGGCGCGATCCTCGGTGCGGTGCTTTGCTGGCTGGTCTACTACGCGCAGTTCCAGGCCAACGCCGACGAGGACATCGCTCAGCCGACCCTGGGGATCTTCTCCACCGCGCCCGCGATCCGCAACACCGTGGCGAACCTCATCACCGAGATCATCGCGACGATAGCGCTGGTGCTGCCGATCCTCGCCTTCGGGCTGACCAAGGGACTCGGTGTGTCCGGCACCGCGATTCTGATCGTCTCGTTCTTGGTCGTCGGCATCGGTCTGTCGCTCGGCGGTCCCACGGGATACGCGATCAACCCGGCCCGTGACCTGGGCCCCCGCATCGTCCACGCCCTGCTCCCGATTCCCAACAAGGGCACCTCGGACTGGGGTTACTCGTGGATTCCGGTAGTGGGACCGCTGATCGGCGGGGCGCTGTCCGGGCTCATCTTCAACGCAGCCTTCTGAAGAACCGACGAAGGGGACGCCATGACGGACAAGTTCGTCGCCGCCATCGACCAGGGCACGACCTCGAGCCGCTGCATCATCTTCAACCAGGACGGCGCCATCGTGGCCGTCGACCAGCGCGAGCACCGCCAGATCTTCCCCAAGCCCGGCTGGGTGGAACACGACGCCACCGAGATCTGGTCCAAGGTGCAGGCCGTGGTCGCCGGTGCGATCGCCAAGGCCGGGCTGCGTGCCGACCAACTCAGCGCGCTCGGCATCACCAACCAGCGTGAGACGACGGTTCTTTGGGACCGTGCCACCGGCAAGCCGGTGCACAACGCGATCGTGTGGCAGGACACCCGTACGGCGGCGTTGTGCAACCAGCTCGGCGGCTCGCACGGGCAGGACCGTTTCCGCGAGCAGACCGGCCTGCCGTTGGCGAGCTACTTCTCCGGCCCCAAGGCGGCCTGGCTGCTGGACAACGTGCCCGGTCTCAGGGCCCGTGCCGAGCGCGGCGAGATCGCCTTCGGCACCATCGACTCCTGGCTGATCTGGAACCTCACCGGCGGCACGGACGGCGGACACCACGTCACCGACGTGACGAACGCCGGACGCACCATGCTGATGAATCTGGAGACCCTCCAGTGGGACTCCTCGATCCTCTCCGCCATGAGCGTGCCGGAGGCCGTGCTTCCGGAGATCAAGTCCTCCGCCGAGGTGTACGGGACCGCCGTCGGGCAGCTGGCCGGGGTGCCGGTCGCCTCGGCCCTGGGCGACCAGCAGGCCGCCGTGTTCGGGCAGGCCTGCTACGCGACGTGGGCACGGCGAAGAACACGTACGGCACGGGCAGCTTCCTGCTGCTCAACACCGGTAACCGGCCGGTGCCGTCGAAGAGCGGCCTGCTGACGACCATGGGCTACAAGATCGGCAGTGAGGCGCCGGTGTACTGCCTGGAGGGGTCCATAGCCATAACGGGTGCGCTGGTCCAGTGGTTCCGCGACCAGCTCGGCATCATCCGCACCGCCGACGAGATCGAGTCCCTGGCGGCGAGCGTCGAGGACAACGGCGGCGCGTACATCGTGCCCGCCTTCTCCGGCCTGTTCGCACCGTACTGGCGCTCCGACGCGCGCGGGGTGATCACGGGACTGACGCGGTACGTCACCAAGGCGCACCTCGCCCGCGCGGTCCTGGAGGCGACGAGCTGGCAGACGCGCGAGGTCGTGGACGCCATGTACCAGGACTCCGGTGTGCAGATCACGACCCTGAAGGTCGACGGCGGCATGACGAAGAACAACCTGCTCATGCAGCACCAGGCGGATGTGCTCGACGTGCCGGTGATCCGGCCCAAGGTCTCCGAGACGACCTGCCTGGGTGCCGCGTACGCGGCAGGGCTGGCCACCGGGGTGTGGAACGACCTGGACGAGCTCAAGGCGCACTGGGCGAAGGACGCGGAGTGGACGCCCGCCATGACCGCCGATGTACGGGACCGCGAGTACCACAACTGGCGCAAGGCGGTGGAGAAGAGCTTCGGCTGGCAGGAGGACGGCGAGAGCTGACGGGACGGCTGAAGCCGAAGAACGGTCCACGCGTGCGTGCGTCCCGCGTGAGAGCCACGCGCGTGTGCCCATGAACCACGGCTCGTACCCCGGTCGGCGGGGGTACGGGCCGTGCCAGTCTCCCGGCGTCAGGTGGCCACGGTCTCGCGGCGGTCCGCCTGGAAGGCCATCGCGTGCTGGACGACACCGATGAGGATCTCCTTCACGGACTCCCTGTCGCGGGCGTCGCACAGCAGCAGCGGTACGTCGCTGTCGAGGTCCAGGGCCTGCCGGATGTCCTCCGCCGGGTAACGGTCCGCCCCCTCGAAGCAGTTGACGCCGACGAGGAAGGGTATGGAGCGCCGCTCGAAGTAGTCGACGGCCGCGAAGCAGTCCTCGAGGCGGCGGGTGTCGGCGAGCACGACGGCCCCGAGCGCGCCTTCGGACAGCTCGTCCCACATGAACCAGAACCGCTCCTGGCCTGGCGTGCCGAAGAGGTACAGCACCAGGTCCTCGCGCAGGGTGATGCGGCCGAAGTCCATGGCAACGGTGGTGGTGCGCTTGCCCTCGACACCGCTCGTGTCGTCGACCGGGCGGCCGGCCTCGGTGAGCAGTTCCTCGGTACGCAGCGGCCTGATCTCGCTGACCGCGCCGACGAGGGTGGTCTTGCCCACACCGAAGCCGCCGGCCACCAGGATCTTGAGCGTGACGGGCTCGACCGGAGGCTTCCCGCGCTCAGAACGCCCGAAGATCATCGATCTCTTCTCCTGCTTGATGGGGGTCGCGCGACGGCCGGCCGTAGCCACCGCCGCCAGGGGTTTCGATGACGAGTACGTCGCCGGGTCCGACGTCCGCGGAGTCGCTTCCGCCGAGTGCGGTGACCGTTCCGTCGGCGTGCTCCACGCGGTTGGCTCCCAGCGCGCCGGGTTCGCCGCCCGCCATTCCGTACGGCGGGACCCGGCGGTGCTGGGACAGCGTCGAGACGGTCATGGGCTCGTGGAACCGGATGCGGCGCACGGCGCCGTCCCCGCCGCGCCACTGGCCGGCCCCGCCGCTGCCGCGTCGAACGGCGAACTCGTCGAGTTCTACGGGCAGTCGCCACTCCAGCACTTCAGGATCGGTGAGCCGCGAGTTGGTCATGTGGGTCTGGACGACGGGCGCGCCGGGGAACCCGTTGCCCGCGCCGGATCCGGAGGCCACGGTCTCGTAGTACTGGTGGCGTTCGTTGCCGAAGGTGACGTTGTTCATGGTGCCGGAGCCCTCGGCCTGGACGCCCAGTGCGGCGTAAAGGGCGCCGGTGATGGCCTGGGAGGTCTCCACGTTGCCCGCGACGACCGCTGCCGGGGGTTCGGGGGCGAGCATGGAACCGGACGGCACGATGATGTCGAGGGGGCGCAGGCAGCCGTCGTTGAGCGGGATGTCGTCGGCGACAAGGGTGCGGAAGACATACAGGACGGCGGCGTTGACGACCGAGAAGGGGGCGTTGAAGTTCGTGGCCAGTTGCGGGGACGTGCCGGTGAAGTCGACGGTGGCGGAGCGGTTCTCGCGGTCCACGCGCACGCGTACCCGGATGAACGCGCCGGAGTCGGTCTCGTAGCCGTACTCGCCGTCGTCCAGGGCGTCGATGACCCGGCGTACCGCTTCCTCAGCGTTGTCCTGGACGTGCTTCATGTACGCCTGGACGACGGCGAGGCCGAAGTTGTCGATCATGCGGGCGACTTCGTCGACGCCCTTCTGGTTGGCCGCGATCTGGGCGCGCAGGTCCGCGAGGTTGGTCTTGGGGTTGCGGGACGGGTAGGGCGCGTCGGTGAGCAGGCGGAGAGTCTCGCGCTCGCGGAAACGACCGTTCTCGGCGAGCAGCCAGTTGTCGAAGAGGATGCCCTCCTCCTCGATGGTGCGGCTGTTCGCGGGCATGGAGCCGGGGGCGATGCCGCCGATCTCCGCGTGGTGGCCGCGCGAGGCGACGTAGAAGAGGATCTCCGGCTCACGCTCCGTGTTCGTCGCGCTGTTCGTGTCGAAGACCGGAGTGATCACGGTGACGTCGGGGAGGTGGGTGCCGCCGTGGTACGGGTCGTTGACGGCGTAAGTGTCGCCTGGACGCATCCCGGAACCGCGACGCCGGATGACCTCCTTCACGCTGGTCCCCATCGAGCCCAGGTGGACGGGGATGTGCGGGGCGTTGGCCACCAGGTTTCCGTCCGGGTCGAAGAGCGCGCAGGAGAAGTCCAGGCGTTCCTTGATGTTGACGGACTGGGCCGTTGATTCGAGGCGGGCGCCCATCTGTTCGGCGATGGACATGAAGAGGTTGTTGAAGACCTCGAGAAGAACCGGATCGGCTTTCGTGTCGAGATCGGAACTCTCCGTAATCGCCACGCGTTCCATGACCAGATGCCCGTCTTCGGTCGTCGCGGCTTGCCAGCCGTCGTCGACGACGGTCGTCGAGCTGGCCTCGGTGATGATCGCCGGGCCGGTGACAGTCTCGCCGGGGGGCAGGTCCTCCCGGCGGTGGAGGGGCACGTCGCGCCACGTGCCGCCCGTGTGGAGGCGGACGGTTTCCGGTGCGGCCGGGCTGCCTTCAGGGGTGGCTTCGTAGGGGGCGAGGACGGAGAGATCGGGGGGTTCGGTGATGCCGGTGGCTTCGACGGAGAGGGCTTCGACGACGATCGGGCGGTCGAGCGTGAAGGAGTACGTGGCGCGATGACGATCTTCGAAGGCGCGCCTCATCGTGTCGGGCTCGGTGAGCTCGACGGTGAGGGTGGTGTCGGTGCCGTCGTAGCGGAGTTGGGCGCGGCGGGTGGCCTTGATGCGGTCCTCGGGGACGTCCTCGTCGAGGAGTTCGGTACGGGCAGCGGATTCCAGGTCGTCCGCCGTCTTGTGGACGCCGGACATCGAGGCGGCCTCCAGGGGTGCCTCGACGGACTGTTCGCGCATGGCCGTGGTGTCGGCGAGGCCGATACCGAGCGCGGAGAGAACGCCGGCCATGGGCGGCACCAGGACGGTGCGGATGCCGAGGGAGTCGGCGACCATGCACGCGTGCTGGCCACCCGCTCCACCGAAGGTGGTGAGGGCGTAGCGGGTGACGTCGTGGCCCTTCTGTACGGAGATCCGCTTGACGGCGTTGGCGATGTTGGCGACCGCGATCTGAAGGTAGCCCTCGGCGACCTGCTCGGGCGTGCGGTCGTCGCCGGTCTGCTCCCGGATGTCGTGGGCGAGGGCGCTGAAGCGGTCGCGGACGAGGGCCGCGTCGAGCGACTGATCGCCTTCGGGGCCGAACACCTTGGGGAAGTGGGCGGGTTGAATGCGGCCGAGCATCACGTTTGCGTCGGTGACCGCGAGCGGGCCGCCGCCCCGGTAGCAGGCGGGCCCCGGGTCCGCGCCCGCCGAGTCCGGCCCTACGCGGTAGCGGGACCCGTCGAAGTGGAGGACCGAGCCGCCGCCCGCTGCGACGGTGTGGATGTCCAGCATGGGGGCGCGCAGCCTGACCCCGGCGATCTGGGTGGTGAAGACGCGTTCGTACTCGCCGGCGAAGTGCGAGACGTCGGTGGAGGTGCCGCCCATGTCGAAGCCGATGACTCGGTCGAAGCCGGCGAGCTGCGACATACGCGCCATGCCGACGATGCCTCCGGCGGGGCCGGAGAGGATCGCGTCCTTGCCGCGGAACTGCCCGGCTTCGGCGAGACCGCCGTTGGACTGCATGAACATCAGCCGTACGCCTTCGAGCTCGTCGGCGACGCGCTGGACGTAGCGGCGCAGCACGGGCGAGAGGTAGGCGTCGACGACGGCGGTGTCCCCGCGCGGGACGATCTTCATCAGGGGGCTGACCTCGCTGGACAGCGAGATCTGCGGGAAGCCGATACGGGCGGAGAGCTGCCCGACGGCCTGTTCGTGGGCGGGGTGGAGGTGGCTGTGCATGCAGACCACGGCGACGGCGCGGATCCCGTCGTCGTACGCCTCTTGGAGTCGGCCTTCGAGGGCGTCCAGGTCGAGCGCGCGCACTACGGTGCCGTCGGCGGCGATGCGCTCGTCGATCTCTACGACCCGTTCGTAGAGCAGCTCGGGCAGTTCGATACGGCGGGCGAAGATGCGCGGGCGGTTCTGGTAGGCGATGCGCAGGGCGTCGCGGAAGCCCCGGGTGATGACGAGGAGGGTCCGCTCGCCCTTGCGCTCGAGGAGGGCGTTCGTGGCGACCGTCGTGCCCATACGGACCGCCTCGACGGGGTCCTGGGAACCGTCGAGCAGTTCGCGTACGCCTGCGACGGCCGCGTCGGAGTAGCGAGCCGGATTCTCCGAGAGGAGCTTGTGCGTCAGCAGCCGGCCGTCCGGGCGGCGCGCGACGATGTCCGTGAAGGTGCCGCCTCGGTCGACCCAGAACTGCCAGCCTGTCACGTCACTACCCCGCTTCCGCGCCGCTCACAGCGCCCGCAGGCCGTTGATCACGTCGCGCAGAATACTCTCGTCCACCAGCTCCGCAGGCGGTACTGGCCGGTTCACATGGACGAATTCCGCGTCCACGAGATCCCCGATGAGAACCCGTACGACTCCGATGGGGAGATCGAGCTCGGCGGAGAGTTCGGCGACGGACTGCGGGGCGTGACGGCACAGTCCGACGATGTCCACGTGTTCCGGGGACAGCGTCGAGTCCGCTTCCGGGTCGTCCGCGTGCGGTTCCGCGACGACCACCGCGATCAGGTCGAGGCGGTGCTGGGCCGCACTGGTGGTGCGGCCCCGCGTCATGGCGTACGGACGAACGACTGGTCCGGCCTCGTCGTCGAACCAGTGGCTTCTTCCCTGACCCTCAGCGCTCATGCCATCCCACTACCCGCCCGCGGGCAGATCGGTGCGCGGAGCGGTGCCCAGGTGTACCCCGACACGCTTGACGAGCAGCGTCATCTCGTAGGCGACCAGACCGACGTCGGAGTCGGCGTCCGAGAGCACCGCGAGGCAGCTGCCGTCGCCGGCGGCCGTCACGAACAGGAACGCGTCGTCGAGCTCGACGACGGTCTGCCGGACGTTGCCCGCCTCGAAGTGCCGGCCCACGCCCTTGGCGAGGCTGTGGAAGCCGGACGCGACGGCGGCCAGGTGCTCGCTGTCCTCGCGGGTCAGGTCCTTGGACACACCCGTCGGCAGGCCGTCGCCGGAGAGCACGAGGGCCTTGCGAATGCTGGCGACGCGGTCCACCAGATCGTCGAGGAGCCAGTTGAGCTCGCCGGACTGGTTGGTCGCGGCGTGGCCGGTCGCCTTCGGTGCGGTCATCGACCGTCCCCCTTAGTCGTTCGTTGTGGTGCTGTGCCGGTGTGGGCGTCATCGCCCTCGGCGTTCTCCTGGCGGCCGCGCTGCCAGCCGCGTTGGAGGGAGGCCATACGGCTGCGGACCTCGTCCGCGTCCCGCTCGGCGAGCTCCGCACGGTCCTCGCCGCGCTGTGCGGGGCCTTGCTTGAGCTGCGGAGCGAGGCTGGCCTGTCGCACGCGCCGGGGCAGCGGTCCAACGCCGGAGCCGGTCTGCGGTTGCGCTGCGGCCCGGTTCGGGGCGGGGTCGTCGGGACCGCTCGACGCGATGGCGGGACGCCGTGTGCGTCTCGGGAGAGCCGGGGGTTCCGGCGGCTCACCATGGCCGTGCCCGGTGGAGAGCGAGGCGTCGCCGCGGTCGCTGATCCGGTCGGGCGCGTCGGCTCCTTCGCCGTGGTGTCCGGTACCGCGGCGGCGGGTCGGCAAGGGAGCGAGGCCGTTCGGCTCCGGACGGCTCGGGCCCGGCGAAGGCTCCGGGTCCGGTTTCTCCCGCCGGGAGCGCTGCTCGGTCACCGGACGTCCGTGCGAGCTGACCAGCTTGGGTGTCCGGCTGCGGCGGGGCAGCGGGACCGGGGCGCTCACCTCGTCGTCCGGGTCGGCAGGCCCCGGTCCGCCATGGATGCCGGAGACCGGGCGCTGTTCGCCGAGGGGGCCTGTCGTCTCGTCCTCCGTGGCGGCGAGGGTGCGACGCGGGCGGAAGAGGCCGCCGCGCTCGGTTTCCTCGTCGTCGAGCCCGTCCGGGAAGTCGCTGATGGCGTCGAGATCGACGGGGGCTTCCAGCTCGACCGGGCCGTCGAGGAGCGAGGCGGGCAGGCCGGGCACACGGGCGGGCACATGGGACAGGGCGGCCCGGCGCGCCTCCTCCAGCTCGGCCTCCTTGGAGGGCGTGGGACGGTCGAGGCGGAATCCGATGCCGTTGGTGTCGGGGACGTCGTCCGTGAGGAGTGCGTCGGGGATGAAGACGACGGCGGTGGTCCCGCCGTACGGCGACGGCTGCAGCGAGACCCGGACGTTCTGCCGCTGGGCGAGGCGGCTGACCACGAACAGGCCGAGCCGGTCGGTGTCGGACAGTTCGAATTCGGGTGTCTCGGCGAGCCGGAGGTTGGCGTCCAGGAGAACGTCGGCCGCCATGCCCAGGCCGCGGTCGTGGATCTCCAGGGTGAAGCCGTTGGCGACCCGCTCGCCCAGCACCTGGACGGCGGTGTGCGGCGGGGAGAACACCGTGGCGTTCTCCAGGAGTTCGGCCACGAGGTGGGTGATGTCCGCGACGGCCGGGCCGGTGACGGCGACGCGCGGCAGACGGCGGACCTCGATGCGCTCGTAGTCCTCGACCTCGGCCACGGCGGCACGCACGACGTCCATGAGCTGCACGGGTTTGCGCCACTGCCGTGAGGGGGCGGCGCCGGAGAGGATCACCAGGCCCTCGGCGTGCCGGCGCATACGGGTGGTCAGGTGGTCCAGGCGGAACAGGTCGGCGAGTTCGTCGGTGTCCTCGGTCCGGCGTTCCATGGTGTCGAGGAGCGTGAGCTGCTTGTGGAGGAGGACCTGGCTGCGGCGGGCGAGGTTGACGAAGACCTCGGAGACGCCGGCGCGCAGTTCGGCCTGCTTGACAGCGGCCTCGACGGCGGCTCGCTGGAGGGTGTTGAGGGCCTGGCCGACCTCGCCGATCTCGTTCTTGTCGTACTCCAGGCGCGGTACCTCGGTCTCCACGTCGACCTGTTCTCCGGCGGAGAGGCGGCGCATCACGCTGGGCAGCCGTACGCCGGATGCCTCGTGGGCCTCCAGGCGCAGCTGGCGCAGATCGCGAATCAGAGCGCGGCCGATGCGCACGGACAGGACGAGCGAGAACAGCAGGGCGAGCAGACCGAGGACGCCCGCGACGGCCGCCTTGATGATGACGCCCATCGCGACGGGGCTGACACGGTCCTGATAACGCGTGCCCGCCTCGTCGTTCATTTGGCTGAGCTCGTCGAGGACGCCCGCGGCGGCGGTGTCCCAGGTCTTGGCGTCGACGGTGCTGGGCCTGCCGGGCTGGGTGGCGATGACGGCCTGTTCGGCGTCGTGCAGTGGCGCCGTGGAGGCGTTCCGCCAGAACCGCTCGTAGCGTTCACGTTCCGACGAGGGCAGGTCCATCAGGCTGAGCTCGTACATCAGCGTGCGCTGGGCGACGAGATCGGAGACGTCCTGTATCTCCTCGCGCGAGAGCTTTCCGACCACGAGGGCGGAGCTGAGCAACGCGTCCTCGCGGGAGAGCAGTTCACGGGCTCGGGCGACGTTGAGAAGAGCGCGGGCCTGCTTGTCCATCGCGACGCTGTCGATCCCGTCGAGGGAGCCCAGCAGGGCGTAACAGGGGTCTACGAGCCGGTTGTAGAGGTCGAGGGCCTTGGTGCGGGTGACCGTTGCGTCCTCGACACTGCGGCGCAGGGGGCTGATGCCCTCGAAGGCGTCAAGGACGGCGGTCAGGCGCTCGCTGTCTCCTTGGTCCAACCCGTCGCGGACGTCAGGGTCCTTGGCGTTCTTGCGGATCTCGGCGACGGCGGCGTCGGTGGCGTTCCGGGTGGCCCGCAGTGCGGTCAGGGCGTCCGAGGCCCGGCGATCGGCGAGATAGACCAGTGCCTGGCGGCGTTCCTGCTGTAGGACGCGGACGGCGTCCTCGGTGGAGTAGCCGATCTTCTCGACGAGGGACGAGACCGTGAACAGCTGGGCCACACCTCGCCCTGTGAGTACCGTGGCGAAACCCCAGATGGCGGTCAGGGACACCAGCGGCACGAGAAGCAGCGCCACCATCTTCCGGCGGATCGACTTCCCGCGAAAGCGCATGGCCTCCCCCAGCTCAAACCCCCCAACCGGGCAGGGGGCACACCTGTGCGTCAACAATTGGCGCGAGCCTACTACCGACGCACAAGTAACTCGAAGATACATCCGGAAGCTGAACTTCCGCACTGCCGACGAGACATGGCGAGTTGTCCGGGCATTGCGGGAGATTGCCTCCCGTGATCCCCCGGCGGCCGCGGGGAGGGATCCGGCCGGTCTGCGGGGCCAGTTGGCCGGAAATTTATCCTTCTCGGGAATCTTCGGGAGGTCTCGATCGTCCTTCTGTACGGGAATGGGGGCGGAAGGAGCCACAGGAGCCGCATCCCGTCCCCGGGCGGCGTAAAACAGCGCAAGCCGGGCAGCCACTGGGGAGCCGGGTCTTCAGGCACGGGCAAGCGGTCTGCTGGCGGTGGGGAGTGACACGTTGATGGGCACGGCGGAGCGGCACGAGGCGGCCGAGGACGGCGCCACGGCGCCAGTGACGGCGCGGCGCGGCCCCGAAGCGCTGGATCGCGACATTCCGGTGGACGGAGGCGAGACGACGGGCGGCCGAGACGTCCCGGTGGGCGCGAGTGCGATGACAGCGGACGAGCGTGACACCTCGGCCGGCTCCGGTGTCGAGGCCACGAGGGACGAGCGCACAGTCGTGACAAGCGGCAGCGGGGCGAGCCGAGCTTGGTCGGCCCACCGGCCACTGTGGGTGGAGGAGCCCGCCCGACGGCCCCGGATGCCGGATCCGGTGCGGACGTCGGCCGTGCGAGCGGTGCTGATCATCGCGGTCACACTGATCCAGGCGATGGTGGCCTTCCTGTGCACCATGGCGGGATCATGGCTGGCCTTCCCGATGGTGATCAGCAGTGTGGTCAGCACCGTGGTGGCCACCTGGGGCGCCCTGGACGTCTGGGTGACGCGCCAGGTGTGGAAGCAGCGCAACGGCGTGGTCTCGACGCCGAGCAGCACGGCGCGCGCCCTGCGTCGTGAGCGGCGGCGGGCTCGACGCCAGGCGCGGCAGGCCGAGCGCGCACAGAAACGAATACGGCGGCAGGGCGGGGCCGGGCAGTTGTCGCACTCCTGAGGGTCGAGCGGCGCGAAGCCGGCGGCCACAGCGCGGTGCCGCCCTCAGCGTGCGGCAAGTCGGCCCCTGGCCGCCCGGGCCAGAGCCAGGGCCAGGGCCGCTGCCGTTCCACCGTGCCGCTACCGCCGGCTCAGGACCAGGTCGAGCGAACCGCCCCTGGAAGGGCACGTCATACGACGTCGACCGTCCCCGTCGTATTGATCGTCCTGTTCGCCGTCCACATCACCCGCGGCCCGCAGGTGGTCATGGAGACGAACGGCACCGGCGCGGGCTACGGCGCCGGCTATCTGGGCGCGTTCCTCGTGGCGTCACTGGCGTCCGCGTACGTCATGTACGGCTTCGACACGGCCTCCTCCCTCGGCGAGGAGTGCCTGGACCCGTCGCGCAACGCGCCACGTGCCATCATCCGCGCCATCGTGGCCTCGTTCGTCCTCGGCGGCCTGATCCTGCTGCTCGCGCTGATGAGCGTCTCCAGCCTGAACGGCGAGAAACTGTCGACGGACGGCCTCCAGTACGTCGTGCTCAACGTGCTCGGCCCCACGGCCGGCAAGGCGATGCTGTGGTGCGTGCTGATCGCCGTCACCGTGTGCGCCCTGGCGGTCCACACCGCGGCGATCCGGCTGGCGTTCGCGATGGCCCGGGACAACAACCTCCCGGCGTCCTCACGGCTGGCACGGGTCAGCCCGCGCTTCCAGACACCGATACTGCCGACCGTGATCATCGGCCTCCTGGCGCTCGCCATCCTGGTGGTCAACATCCGCCAGCCGCAGATCTTCACCGTCGTCACCAGCATCGGCATCATCATGATCTACCTCGCCTACCTCGGGGTCACCGCGCCGATGCTGGTGGCGCGACTGCGCGGCAAGTGGCAGCCGGCCGGCGACGGCAAGTTCTCCCTGGGCCGGTGGGGGCTGTTGGTCAACATCGTCGCCGTGGTGTGGGGCGCGGGCATGACCCTCAACCTGATCTGGCCGCGCGCCTCGGTCTACAACGCGACGGCTCCGTACCACTGGTATCTGCGGTGGGGCGCGGTGCTGTTCGTAGCGGTCATCGCGGGCGGCGGCTTCGCCTACTACTGGTTCGTCCAACGGCATCGGACGGGCGTCCTCGCCGAACACAGCCTGGAGACGACGGCCACGCCCGCCCAGGTCGACGTGTCGAAGGAGGACGTCTGATCAGCCGGCTGTCGCCGCGGGCCGCTTGTACATGCGCGTCGCCGTGATCTCGCTGTGCACCGCCTCCCCCGCCTGGGGCTGCTGGGGCAGTCCCGGGCGGAGGTGTTCCTCCACGCTGATGTACTTCAGGCCCGCCCTGAGGTCGGCGTCGTTGCGCAGTCGGATGACCAGCGGGAACTCGGCAAGCGCGGTCGTGTCGAACAGGCCGGTGGTGTAGAGGAGCTGGACGCCGAGCGCGTCCGACACGGCGCGCTGGAGTTCCAGCAGGTAGGTGGCGTTGGCACGGCCGATCGGGTTGTCGAGGAACAGGGTCCCGGCGTGCCGGTGCTTGTCCCGGCCCCGGTCGTTCGAACGCAGCGCGGCCATCGTGCAGTACAGGGCGATGGCCGCCGTGAGCAGCTGACCTCCCGAGAACACGTCGCCCATCTGCCCGACGGGTACGCGCTCGGCACGCAGCACGGCATCCGGCTTGAGGATCTCGACGGCTACGCCCTTCGGCTGAAGTGCCGCGGCAACGCCGCGCAGCAGCAGGGACATGCCGTCGCGTCGCAGGTCCGAGTTCTTCTTCACCGCGGCCCGGGTCGCCTCGTCGATGACCTCGCCCAGCCGTTCGGTGAGGGTGGCCTGGTCGGGCTCCTCGAAGCGGATGCGCAGGAACTCCTGCCCGGACCACTCGCCGAGGCCCTCGGGCAGCCGGGACAGCCGCTGGGCGGACCGCAGGGTCGTCAGCGCCGACTCGACCAGGCCCCTGAGCCGGTCCACGATCGAGTCGCGGTTGCGCTCCAGTTGCGCCAACTCGTCGGTGAGCACACGGAGTCGGGGCGCGAAGGCGTCCGCCCACTTCTGTGCGTGCTCGGGCAGCGCCGATGCGGGCAGCTCACGGATCTGCTGGCGGGCGGGGGTGCGGACCTGCTCGTAGCGCGTGGAGTTGGCGTGCCGTACGAGCACATCGCTCGCCTCGCGCACGGCGGCCTCGGCGGCGGAGAGGTCGGCGGCGCAGCCGCGCAGCGACCGGCGGGCCTCGGCGGCGGACTGCCGGGCCTCCTCCGGGTTGCCGGGGTACGGCTCGGGCGTCTCCTGTTCCTCGTCCGAGGTGTGCTCGCGCAGCAGGTCGCGCAGCATCGCGGCGATCTCGTCGAAGCCGCCTGCCGCGTCCTCGGCGGCGCGGTGCTCTTCGAGGAGCTCGGCGTGGGCCTCGCGGGCCTGTGTCAACGCCTCGGTGCGGGAGGCCAGTTCGGCGGTCGCGGTGCGCAGCAGGGCCTGCGCGTGCTCGGCGTCGCGCGGCTGGAGTTCCTCGGACAGCTCGGTATGTGCCTCGCCGCCCTCGGGCGCGTGCCGCTCGGCCTCGCCGCGCAGCCGCCCGAGCTGCTCGCTCGCGCTGGACATACGGGTCTCCAGGAGCTGGACGAGCTCCTCCGCGCGCGTGGCGGCCGCTTGCCGGGAGGGACCGTCGGAGCCGTCGGGCGACTGAAGGAGCTGCTCGGCCCGGGTACGGACCTTGTTGCTCAGCCGGTCCAGCTCCGCGCGGGCCGCGCTCTCGTCGCTCTCGGCCCGGGCCTGCTCGGCCCGCAGATCCGCGCCTACGCCGACCTTCTCGTACACCTGGGAGGCGGCCCGGTACGCCTCGCGCAGCGCGGGCAGGGACGACCTCGGGGCATCGGCGTCCGCGTCGGTGTCCGGTACGTCGTCGGGGGCGCCGGCGATCTCCGAGCGCTCGGCGCGCAGGGCACGCGCGGTGCGGCGCGCGTCATCGGCAGCGCGCTGGGCGGCACGGCGGTCCTCGTCGGCGGCCCGGGCACGCTCCAGGCACACCTGGGCGCGGGCCTCGGACTCGGTGGCCTCGTCGGCGAGTTCACGCAGCTTGACCTGCCAGCCGGCCCGCTCGCGCAGCCGGAAGGCCAGCCCGGCCAGGGCGTCGGCGGCGCGCCGGGCCTTTTGCGCGGCCTCCTGCCGCTCGTCGCGAACCTGGGCGGCCTCGGCGGCGGCTTCGTCGGCCTCGGCCCGCACGGTCCGCGCCTCGGCCAACTCGGCCTCGGACTCCTCGGCGAACGCGCGCGTGTCCCGGGCGGTCTGCGCCAGCTCGACCAGGTGGCCGGCCGGGCAGCCGGTCCGCCAGGAGGCGAGCCGCGCCGCCAGTTCCCGGTCCTTGCCGAGCCGGGCGGCGAGCGTCCGGATCTCCTCGTCCCGCTCGGTCGCCCGCGCGCGCAGCGCCTGCCGCTCCTCGTCGGCGGCATGCTCGTCGTGCATGGCGGGGTTCGGCGGCACGAGGAAGACGTCCCCGCTGTGCGCATCGGGCGCCGGGGTCGGGGCGAGCAGGGCTGCCGCCGTTCCGACCGCGACGGCCGACCGGGGCAGCAGCGCGGCGTCGCCGAGCGCCTCACGGGCACGCGCGTGCGTGTCGGGGTCGGTGATGATCACGCCGTCGACCAGTTCGGGCCGGGCCGCCAGTACGCGCGCGTGGTCGGCGGGGTCGACGGCCTGGGCGAGATAGCGCCAGCCGGGCAGGGCCGGGATGCCCTGTTCGCCGAGGAACTCCACGGTGGCCAGCACGTCCGGGCCGGGCGGCAGCAGCCCGCCGTCGCCGAGCGCACCCAGGATCCGGGAGTCGTCGGCGGCTGCCGTACGCAGCTCGAAGAGCTGCCGTTCGGCGGCGGAGACGGCGTCGTCGAGCAGTTCCCGCAGCTCGTCGGCGAACCGGTCCAGGTCCTCCGGCGTCAGGGCGCCTTCGCCGGCGGCACCCGAGGCGGCCTCCTGCGCGCCGTCGCGGGCGGTCGTGCTCCCCTTGCCGTCGTCACGACTGCGGGGTGCGGGCACGGCCCCGCGTCGCACACCGGATTCGGCGGCCTCCCCGAACTCACCGGTCAAACCGATCAGTTCGGCCAGCCGCTCCTCCGCCGCCAGCCCCTCGGCGAGACGGCGCTCGGCATCGTAGGCGCGCTCCGCAGCGGTTGCCGCGTCCGCCGCGCGGGCCGCCGTCAGCTCCGCGCGGGACTCGGTTGATGCCGCTTCGCGCGCGTGCTCCGCGGCTCGCCTGGATGCCTCGCGGGCGGTGTCCCAGGCGGCGACGGCCGTCTTCTCGGCGTCGCTCGCCGCGAGGGCCGCGCGGGCCGGGTCGGCGTCGGGCGCGCTGTCGTCGAGCCAGCCCGCGCGCACGGCCTCGGCGGTCTCCTGCTCGACCTCCGACAGCCGCTGCCGCAGATGCCCGACCTCGCTGCGGGCCCGCTGCGCCTCGGTGGCGGCGGCGGTGGAGTCCCGGTACGCGGAGTCGCTGACCTCCTGGAGGGAGGCGGACCGCTCCTCCTCCTCGTTGGCGAGTGCCTCGGCGCTCTGCGCGGCCGCTTGCAGGGCCCGTACGAGATCGACGGCGGCCTTGGCACGGGCGGCCAGCGCGGGGGCGGCGTCCCGCTCGGCCTCCTGGATCGCGGTGGCCACGCGCGCGACGCGGTCGGCGGCGGCGCGGTGTCGCAGCGCGGTCTCGGCTGCCTGCCAGGCGGAGTGCAGCGTGCGCGCCTCGGCGAGCTCGCGCTTCTGTGCGGCCGCCGTCTTCTCAGCCGCCGAGAGCGCCAACGAGGCGTGCCGGTAGGCGAGTTCGGCGGCGATCAGCGCGCTGCGCTCCCGCGCCGCCTCAGAGTGGGTGACGGCGTACGCGGCGGCGGTGACCCGCTGGGCGAGGTCGCCCGCCCGGACGCGCTCCTGGACTCCGCGCGCGGACAGCCGCCGGGCCAGGGTCCGGGTCCGCCGCTCGGCACCGGCGTGGATGTCACGCGCGCGTGAGCGGGTCTCGGCGACCTCGACGATCCGCCCGAGCAGGTCGACGGACCCGGCGGTGAAGTCCCGTTCGGCGATCAGCTCGGCACGCCGGCCCAGCTTGTTGCCGAAGCCGCTGACCAGGTCGGCGAGGCCGTCGGTGTCGCGGGTGTCCGTGACGGCCCGCAGCAGCAGGTCGGTGAAGTCGGAGTCCTTCTTGACCGCGAAGAGGCCGGCGGCCTCACCCTCGTCGGCGTTCATCTCCCGCTGGTAGCGGAAGAGTTCGGGGTCGAGGCCGAGGTCGCCGAGGTGCTCGATCCAGCGGTCGTGGATCTCCTCCCAGTGCACCTCCAGATGCGGATAGGCCTTGCCCGCCTCGGTGATGGCGTCCCGGAAGCCCTTCATGGTGCGGCGTCGGCCCTGGGCGCCCGACTGGCCCTCGACGGGCGGCCGTACGGCAGTGGACTCGGCGACGGGCAGGTTGTCCAGGCTCAGCCCGGGTCCGGGCCGGAAGGAGTACCAGGCCTCGGCGAACTTGCGCGGGTCGTTGGAGACCTGGCGTCCGCGCCACTCGCTGGCCTTGCCGACGACGACGCACTCGCCGGTGAGCGTGTGCTGCCACTCCAGCGCGACATGCCCGCAGTCGTCGGCGAGCAGGAACTTGCGCAGCACTCCGGAGCTGGCGCCGCCCAGGGTGTTGCGGTGGCCCGGCAGCATCACGGAGAAGATCAGCTTGAGCAGGACCGACTTGCCGCCGCCGTTCTCCAGGAAGAGCACCCCGGCGGGAGCGGGCCTGCGCGGCGGCCCTACGGGCTCCTCCTCGAAGAACTCCGCCTGCGTGGGCGCGGGATCGGGCACGGGCTCGCCCACACCGCGCAGGTCCAGCACGGTGTCGGCATAGCGCGCACCGGCCGGCCCGATGGAGTAGAGGCGGACCCGGGACAGCTCGTACATGGCGGACTCTCGTAAGTCTTCGGCTAGGTCTTGGGCGGATCAGGGACGTTCGGGGATTCAGGTGGAAGGGACTCGGGCGGGGGGATTCAGGAGCCGGGGACTCAGGCGGAGTGGAACGGCAGCCCGGCGTCGGCCACCAGCTCCAGATCGTCCGTGTCCTCGGCGGCCAGCAGCGTCGGCGTGCCGTCGGTGACCGGGACCACGCCCAGCTCCAGCAGTTCGGCCATGGCGGCGCTGCCCGCCATGTCACGCACCTGGAGTTGGTAGCGGGCCGTGGTGCGGTACGTGCCGCCGTTGTCGTCGCCGGTGCGCTGGAGGAAGCCGGAGTCGGTGAGGAAGGCGGCCGCCTTGCCGACGATGCCGGTGGTGGAACCGGCGAGTCTGCGCGCGTCCTTGGTGGCGCCGGTCGCGCTGCGTCTCACCCAGATCCGCCAGGCGGCCTCGAGACCGGGCGCGTCCGTCGCCGGGTCGGTGTTCTCACCCTGTTCGTCGGCGCGCTCCTCCAGCCGCCGGCAGGCCTGCCGTACGAAGGCGTCGACGCCGTTGACCGTGACGCGCCCGATGTAGCCGTCGTCGGCGAGGTCCTCGGGCCGAGGGAACGCCATCGCGGCGATGGCGAGATGGGCCAGGCCGTGCAGGAAGCGGTCGCTGCCGTCGGCGGAGGTACGACGCGCGTAGTCGCCCATGCGGACGGCGAACACGGAGTCCTCGGCGGCCGTCACGGCCATCCCCGCGCGCGGGGACACCTCCAGCACGACCAGTCCGAGCCCGGCGGCCACGGCGTCCGCGAGCCGCGCGAACGGCGGGTCCTCGCGGTAGCGCCGCAGCAGTTCCGCGTACTCCTGGTCCCGCGCGGGTTGCAGCTTCGGCTGGAGGCCGAAGGCGACCAGCCGGGCCGCGTCGGCGGCGTCGGCGGGGGTGACGGCGGCGGTCGCCGACGGGGCAGGGGCCTCCGCGTCACTCCATTCGACGTGCTCGCTCACGGTCGGTGCTCCTTGCTGCGCTGTTGCTCACTCATGCCGCTTCCGTCCTGTCCGCCGCCATCCCGGCCGCGTCCAGCAGGGCCGTACCGACGATGAGGTCGGCTCCGCCGAACTCGGGATCGTCCAGCTCTGTCCCGTCGTCCACGGCGAACAGCAGCTTCTCCTCGCCCTGCCGATAGGCCGTGCCGACCGGCGGGCTGGCCGCGTGAACGGCCAGCAACGCGACGAGATACGGCAGATCGGGGTCCTGTCGACGCGCCTGGGCCAGCAGCCCGGACAGTCTGCGCGGCGCGTCGGCCGGCAGGTCCAGCAGATCCATCGCCGCGGCCAGCTGCTCCTCGCTGAACCGGCTGTCGTCCGGCGTCGCGACGAGGTCCGGCTCGGGCATCTCGGCGCCCAGGTGCTCCCGCTCCACGGGCGGCGTCAGCAGTATGTCGACGAGGTCACCGACCCGCACCGACACCGGCGTGCGCAACCCGGTCCCGCGCGCGAAGAAGGCGTCCGTGACCCGGACGGACTGCTCCAGGGGCAACGGCAGGACGGGGGCGAGGAGATGGCCGTAGAGGTCGATCCCCGACGTCGTCATCGGCGTCGCGAAGGCCTGTCGGTCCTGTTCGGCGCGGAAGAGCGGTCCGGCCTCCAGCAGCCGCGACTGCAACTGCGTGTGCCGTCGGATGCAGTCCTTCACGATGTCGACCAGCTCGGCGGCGCGCCGCTTTTGCTCCGGGCCCTCGGTCTCGTCGCGGGCCTTGCGGATGTTGGTGAGGATCGCGTTCTCGTGGCGGTAGCGGTCGGCGACGTGGTCGAGGGCCTCGGCGATCATGTCCGGCACCGCGTTCAGCCAGTCGACCGCGCGGACGTTGCGGCGGGTCGCGTCCAGGGCCCTGCGGAGCGTCTCCGAGTACTGCACGGTCCGGTACCGGGCCTGCTCGGCGGCCAGCTGCGCGTCGGCGAGGCGGCCGCGGTTGATCAGCACCTCCAGCTTGACCTCGGCGGCGATCTGGGCGCTGGTGACGTCGGTGTCGAGGGCGCCGACGAGGACGTTGACCGCCTCGTCGGTCGTGCGGAGGTAGACGGTGCCGCCCGGCCCCGGCACCTCCTCGATCAGCTTGAAGTCGTAGTCACGGCGGACATAGCTGCCGTCCGGCGCGAACGTGCCGTAAACGGCACGGAAGCCGCGGTCCACGCTGCCGACGTTGATCAGGTTCTCCAGGACCCAGCGGGCCACCCGCTCGTGCTCGGCGACGGGGCGCTGCGGGGCCTGGGCGGCGATGCGCGGGATGAGGCGGGCGACGATCTCGTCGTGGTCGGCGCCCGTGTCGAAGTCCATGTTCAGTGTGACCAGGTCGATGGCGGCGAGGGCCACCTCGGCCATGCCGTACACCGAGTACTCGCCGGCGAGGTTGGCTTTGCGGGTGTCGAGGTCGTGCAGCGGCGCAGTGCACGCGAGCGCACGCAGCCGCCGCGCCAGCCCCTCGTCGGCGGCCGGGCCCGGAGCCGGGCGCGGCCCCGCGCTGAGCTGGGGCGGAACACGGTCCGTCGATGCAGGCGAAGTCACGGTGCACAGACTAGGTCCTGGGTCTGACATCGGCCCAAACGTCGGCGCTCCACCGGGGGAGCCGCAGTGGCAGGTCCCGCGGCTACGGGGCGCTCACGCGTCGCCGGTAGACCTCCACCACCCGCTCCAGCGAATCGTCGAGATAGACCGCGAGCAGCTTCTCGGCCTCGCTCCTGTCCCCCGCCTCCAAGGCCCTCAGGATCTCCCGGTTGCGCGCGAGGTACGGCTCGTGCAGCCGCCGCGGATCGTCCACCACATGAAAGGCCAGGCGCAGCTCCGCGAAGACGCTGCGCATCAACTCGTCCGTGCGGGCGCTCCCCGCGAGGGAGACCAGCTCCCGGTGGAAGTGGATGTTGGCGGTACCCAGCCCTTTCCAGTCACCTTCACGCGCCGCCCGCTGCCCCTCGTCGACGGCATCGGCGAGGCCGTCCAGGGCATGCGGCGGCTCGCCGAGGCCCCGTACGACGGCGCACTCGACGAGCCGGCGCGTCCGGTAGATGTCCTCGACGTCCTCCACGGTCAGGACCCGTACGAAAACGCCCCGGTTCAGCTCGTGCACCAGCAGCCGTTCATGGGTGAGCAGCCGGAATGCCTCGCGCAGTGTGTTGCGGGACACACCGAGCGCCCCTCCGATGCTGTCCTCCGACAGCCGGGTGCCGGGTGGGAAGAACCCTTCGGCGATACGGCTCCTGAGGATGTCCGAGACCCGCTCCGCGGTGCTCGTGCGGCCCAGGAGGGCACGGTCGTCGGCCAGTCCGCCCAGCTGCTCTGCCATGCCCGGAATTCAACCGCAGACACGAGAACGAAACAACAGGGGTATTGAAGGATCGTTCAACGATCCTCTACCTTGCTGCTCACCGTTCAGCTCAGCCCCGCACCCTCCGTCCCTCTCTGCGAGGTGCCCATGAGCACGACCCCTCCGCCGCAGGCGCTGCCCGACGCCCACTCCTCCGCTGACGAACGCGCCGCCGACGACGGCGCGTTGGCCTGGCTGCGCGCCCTGGGGCCGCGCGGCCGGCGCGCCTTCGCGGGCGCTTTCGGCGGCTATGCCCTGGATTCGTACGACTACTTCACGCTGCCGCTCAGCATGGTCGCGCTCGCCGCGTACTTCGGCCTGGACAGCGGCCAGACCGGTCTGTTCACCACCGTCACGCTGGTGGTCTCGGCGATCGGTGGCGCCCTCGCGGGTGTGCTGGCCGACCGGATCGGCCGGGTCAGGGCGCTGATGATCACGGTCGTCACCTACGCCGTCTTCACCGTCGCCTGCGGCTTCGCGCCCAACTACGAGACTCTGCTGGTCTTCCGCGCCCTCCAGGGCCTCGGCTTCGGCGGTGAGTGGGCGGTCGGCGCGATCCTGGTCGCCGAGTACGCGAGCGCCAGGCACCGGGGCCGGACCCTCGGCGCGATCCAGAGCTCCTGGGCCGTCGGCTGGGCGCTGGCCGCGATCATGTACACACTGGTCTTCTCGCTCGTCGACGACGACCTGGCCTGGCGCGTGATGTTCTGGACCGGTGCGCTGCCCGCCCTGTTGGTCATCTGGATGCGACGCCGGGTGCACGACGCGCCGGAAGCGGTCGCCGTACGCGAACAGAGCCCGCAGAAGGGTTCGTTCGCGGCCATCTTCAAGCCCGGCCTGCTGCGGACGACGGTCTTCGCGGGGCTGCTCTCCACCGGTGTCCAGGGCGGCTACTACACCCTGGCCACCTGGGTGCCGACGTATCTGAAGACCGAGCGCGACCTGTCGGTCGTCGGCACGGGCGGCTATCTGACGTTCCTGATCTCGGGCGCCTTCATCGGATACCTGACCGGCGGTTACCTCACCGACCGGCTGGGCCGCCGCCGCAACATCTGGCTGTTCGCACTGCTGTCGGCCATCTGCATCCTCGCGTACGCGAACATCCCGGACGGCGCCAACACCCTGCTCCTGGTGCTCGGTTTCCCGCTCGGGTTCTGCATGTCGGCGATCTTCAGCGGTTTCGGGTCCTACCTGAGCGAGCTGTACCCGACGGCGGTGCGCGGTACGGGACAGGGCTTCACGTACAACACCGGCCGTGCGGTCGGCGCCGTCTTCCCCACCACGGTCGGCTTCCTGGCCGACAGCTGGGGCGTGGGCGGCGCGCTGGTCTTCGGGGCGATCGGTTACGGCATCGCCGCCCTGGCGCTGCTCGGGCTGCCGGAGACGCGTGGGAAGGAGCTGGCGTGAACCGCACGGACGACCGCCCGGTCGCTCTCGTCGAGGAGCACGCGCACGCGTGGAGCCCGAAAACGGCACGCACCCGCTTCCGGAAGGGCCTCACGGGCCCCACGGCCGGGGTCGCGGCGGGCCACACCCAGGTCAACCTGATCTCGGTACCCGCCGACTGGGCGTACGACATGCTGCTGTTCTGCCAGCGCAACCCCAAACCCTGCCCGGTCCTGGACGTCACGGACGCCGGTTCGTGGACGACCGTCCTCGCCGAGGGCGCCGACCTGCGCACGGATCTGCCGCGCTACCGGGTGTGGCGGGACGGCGAGTTGGTCGACGAGCCGACGGACGTGCGCGCGCACTGGCGCGGTGATCTGGTGTCGTTCCTGATCGGGTGCAGCTTCACCTTCGAGTGGGCGCTGATCGCGGCGGGCGTCCCGATCCGCCATGTCGAGCAGGGCCGCAACGTGCCGATGTACGTGACCAGCCGTCAGTGCCGTCCGGCGGGGCGACTGCGCGGCCCGCTGGTGGTGTCCATGCGCCCGGTGCCGCCGGCCCACGTGGCGGCGGCGCTGAGGGAGACCGGCCTCCTCCCGGCGGTGCACGGCAGCCCCGTGCACTGCGGTGATCCGGCCGCCCTGGGCATCGCCGACCTGGGCCGCCCCGACTTCGGCGATCCGGTGGACGCCGGGCCGGACGACATCCCGATGTTCTGGGCGTGCGGAGTGACCCCGCAGGCCGCCGTGATGGCCTCGCGGCCGCCGTTCGCCATCACCCACGCGCCGGGCCAGATGTTCCTCACCGACGCCCGCGACGAGCGGTACCGCGTCGCCTGACAGCCGTCCGGCACGAGACATCGCCGGACAGACGAGACACAGAAGGAACCATGACCTCGATCGATCTGAACGCCGACCTCGGCGAGGGCTTCGGCCGCTGGCAGCTCACCGACGACGAACGCCTGCTGTCCGTCGTCACGAGCGCCAACGTGGCCTGCGGCTTCCACGCCGGGGACGCGGCCACCATGCGGCGGGTGTGCGAGCAGGCGGCCGGGCGCGGCGTACGGATCGGCGCCCAGGTCTCCTACCGGGACCTGGCGGGGTTCGGGAGGCGCGCGATGGACGTGCCGCCCGCCGAGCTGGCGGCCGAAGTGGCCTACCAGATCGGCGCCCTGGAGGTGTTCGCGCGAGCGGCGGGCACGCGCGTGTCGTACGTCAAGCCGCACGGCGCGCTCTACAACCGGGTCGTGCACGACGAGGAACAGGCCGGCGCGGTCGTCGACGGTGTGCTCTTGGCGGACGCCGCACTGCCCGTGCTCGGGCTGCCGGGCTCGCGGCTGCTGGAGCTGGCGGCCAAGGCCGGACTCCCGGCCGTCACGGAGGCGTTCGCGGACCGTGCGTACACCGAGCAGGGCACCCTCGTGCCGCGTGGCCAGGACGGCGCCGTGGTCACCGACCCGGATGCCGTCGTGGAGCGCTCGGTGGGGCTGGCCCGCGGGGGCGTGGTCGCCTCCCATTCGGGGGCCCCGGTCGAGGTACGCGCGCGTTCCCTGTGCCTGCACGGGGACACGCCCGGCGCCGTCGAGCTGGCCCGCCGGGTGCGGGCGCGGCTGGAGGAGTCGGGTGTCCGGGTGGAGGCCTTCGTATGAGGGCACTGCCCGTCGGCGACGACGCCCTGCTCGTCGAGGTGGCCTCGGGCGAGGAGGCCCAGGCGCTGCACGCGGAACTGCTGCGCCGCCGCGCGGCGGGCTCGCTGTCGGTGCGCGAGATCGTCCCCGCGGCCCGGACCGTCCTGCTCGACGGCCTCGCCGACCCGGCCCGCCTGGCCTTCGAACTGACCACCGCCGCGGTGCCGCCCGCTCCCCCACGCGCGCGTGAGGTCGTCGAACTCCCGGTGCGCTACGACGGCCCCGACCTCACCGACGTGGCCGCGCAGTGGGGCGTCGCCCCGCGCGAAGTGGCCCGTATCCACGCGGACACCGAGTTCAGCGTCGCCTTCTGCGGCTTCGCCCCCGGGTTCGGCTATCTGACCGGCCTGCCGCCGCGCTACGACGTCCCGCGCCGGGCCACCCCGCGCACGGCCGTCCCCGCAGGCGCGGTGGCGCTGGCGGGCCCGTACACGGGCGTGTACCCGCGCTCGTCGCCGGGCGGCTGGCAACTGATCGGCACCACGGACAGCGTGCTGTGGGACCACACACGTGTGCCGGCCGCGCTGCTGTCGCCGGGCACGCGCGTGCGCTTCGTTCCGGTGGGGAGCTCATGACCGACCGCGCGCTCGGCGTCGTACGCGCCGGAGCGCTCACCACCGTGCAGGACCTCGGCCGCCCCGGACACGCCCACCTGGGCGTGCCCCGCTCGGGCTCGCTGGACGGGCCGGCGGCGGCGCTGGCCAACCGGCTGGTCGGCAATGCCCCGGAGGCCGCCGTACTGGAGACCACGCTCAACGGCTGTGCCGTGCGGCCCCGTTCGACGGTGACCGTGGCCGTCGGCGGCGCGCCCTGCCGCGTCACGGTCGACGGACGCCCGGTCGCCTGGGGTGCTCCGGTGCGCGTGCCCGCCGGTGCGCTCCTGGACGTCGGCGTGGCCGTGTCGGGCGTACGGAGCTACGTGGCCGTCTCCGGCGGCATCGCCGTCGAGCCGGTCCTCGGCAGCCGCTCCAAGGACCTCCTGTCCGGCCTCGGCCCACCGCCCCTCACCGACGGCACGGTGCTCCCCCTGGGCCTGCCGACGCGGCTCCACACGCGCGTGGACGTCGCCCCGCAGCCGGCACCGCCCGTCGAACTCGTCCTTCGCGTGACGCCCGGCCCGCGCGACGACTGGTTCACCCCGGCGGCCGTGCGCGCCTTCACCTCCCGCGTCTTCCGCGTGTCCCCCGCGAGCAACCGCATCGGGCTGCGCACCGAGGGTCCCGCCCTGGAACGGGCGATCACCCGCGAACTCCCCAGCGAGGGCGTCGTCCTGGGCGCGGTCCAGGTCCCGCCCGACGGCCGTCCGGTCGTGTTCCTGGCCGACCATCCGACGACGGGCGGCTACCCGGTCATCGCCGTCGTCCGCGCTGCCGACCTCCCGGCCGCCGCGCAGGCGGTACCGGGCACCCCGGTGCGCTTCGTGGCCGTACGCCGTCGCTGAACGCCTCTCTCCGCCGCGCACGCGTGCGCTACGCCGCCTCCGGGGCGGGTTGCTGCCCCGGAACCGAACGCGGTCCCGGTACCGACAAGCCCTCCGGCAGGGGCCACTGCCCCGGTACCGACCGGGGCTCCGGTACGGGCCGCTCCAGCACGGGCCGCTCGATCACCGACCGAGGCCCCGGCACAGGCGGCCGCTCCAGCGCGGCCCGCTGCTCCGGCAACGGCACCGCCAGCGAGGCCAGCGCCACGGACACCGACTGCGCCGCGCGCAGGTCGAGCCGGCCGCAGGTGCCCTTCGCACGGTGCCGCATCTCGATGGCGGCGAGGCGCAGCAGCTGGGGCAGCAGGTCGTTGCAGCGCCGGATCACCCAGGCGGTGCCGGCGGTGGCCAGCCACAGCAGGCTCGCCGACCTGGTGGGCGGCGGGAACTCGGGCTCCACCGAAGGCGCGGCCCCGGTCGCGATGCCCCGCTTGGCCAGAATCGCGTGGAAGCGCGAGGCCAGTTGCCGGTGCCCACGCTCCCCGGGATGCAACCGGTCCGAGCTCCACATCGCGCGGTCGCCGATCCAGTCGTCGTCGACGGCGTGCAGATGTACCGCCCCGTACCGCTCGGACAGCGTGTGGACCACCGTGTTGACCGCCCGCTGCCGTCGGGCCAGCGGGGCGCCCAGCACCCCCGGCAGCCCCAGCATCGTGCCCGGGTCGGGCAGACAGGCCGTGAGCAACGCGGTGCCCTGCCGGGCGAAGGACGCGTAGACCTTGTCGAGGCGTTCGGCGATCTTCTCGATGTCGTAGGTGCCGCGCAGGGTGTCGTTGACGCCCACGACCACGGACGCGACCTGCGGGCACAGCGCCAGCGCGGCGGGCAGCTGGGTCTCCAGCACGTCCCGTGTCTGTGCCCCGCTGACCGCCAGGTTGGTGAACTCTGCGGAGGGTTCGGACAGCCCGGCGGCGAGCAGCGCGGCCCAGCCGCGCCACCCGTCCCCCACGGGATCGCCCACGCCCTCGGTCAGCGAGTCCCCGAGGGCGACGTACCGCAGCGGTCTCATGCCGCGCCCTCCGCACGCGCGAAGGGACGCACCGGCACCGCCGCGTCGTGCGCGGTGAGGAAGGCGTCCACCGCCGTGCCCCACCCGAAGCACTCCGCACGCGCGCGTGCCGCCTCCCGGCGCTCGCGCTCGGGTCGGTCGAGCAGCATCTCCACGGCGTCCGCGAAGGCGTCCCCGTCGTTGGCCGCGGTGGCCCCGGCGGAGCCGATCACCTCGGGCAGCGCGGACGACGAGCTGGCCACGACAGGAGTGCCGCAGGCCATGGCCTCCAGTGCGGCGAGCCCGAACGTCTCGGCGGGGCCGGGGGCCAGGCAGATGTCGGCGGAGGCCTGGAGCGCGCCGAGCAGGCTGCGGTCGGCGACATGCCCGAGGAAGGTCACCGGCAGGTCGCGCTCCTGCGCCCGCTGTTCGAGCCGCGCCCGCAAAGGGCCGTTTCCGGCCACCACGAGCACCGCGCGCACACCGCGTCCGCGCAGCGACTCCAGGGCGTCCAGCGCGGTGCCGGGCCGCTTCTCCACGGAGAGCCGGGAGCACATCACGAGGAGCTTCTCGTCGGCACGCGCGTGTGTCTCGCGCAGCGCCGCGTCGCGCAGGGTGGGACGCCGGTTCATCAGATCGACGCCCAGCGGGGCCCGTACGACGTTGCGGGCGCCGATCCGCACGAACTCCCGCTCGGCGAACTCGGTGGTGCACACGACCTTCGAGTAGGTGTGGGCCGTACGGACGTTGAGGGCGTCTGCGGCGCGGCGGGAGAGGTTCTCCGACAGGCCCCAGGTGCGCAGCACTCCGTCGGCGGTCTCGTGGGAGACCATCACGGCGGGGACCCGGGCCCGGCGGGCCCACCTGCCGGTCCAGCGCAGCGTGGTGCGGTCGGAGACCTCCAGGCGGTCGGGGGCGAGCTCCTCCAGGAGGGCCGCGACCCGCCGCTTGTCGATGAGCACGCGGTAGCCGCCGGTGCCGGGGAGCATCGGGCCGGGCAGGGTGATCACGCGGCCCTGCTCGGTCTCGCAGTCGCCGTACTTCTCGCCCGGCACGACAAGGACCGGGTCGTGGCCCGCCAGCTTGAAGCCCTTGCCCAGCTCGCGCAGCGCGGTCCGCAGCCCGCCTGAGGCGGGGGCGACGAAGTTCGCCAGCCGGACGATGCGCAACGAGGCGTTGACCGGCGTGTTCGTGGAAGTGTTCACCGAGCTGTTCATACCGCCACCGCCGGCCTCCGTGCCTTCAGCACGGCCTCGTAGTGGGTGATCAGTTGGTCGCCGATGGCCGCCCAGGTGCGCCCCTCGACCGTGGCACGCCCTGCGGCCCCGTACGCGGCCCGCAGCGCGGGGTCGGCGGCCAGGGACCGTACGGCGTCCCGTACGGCGTCGGCGTCGCGCGGCGGCACCAGGAGCCCGGTGCGGCCGTGGTCGACCAGGTCCAGCGGTCCGCCGGCGGCGGGCGCGACGACGGGCACGCCGCTCGCCATGGCCTCCTGCACGGTCTGGCAGAAGGTCTCGAACGGACCCGTGTGGGCGAAGACGTCGAAGGAGGCGAAGATCCGGGCGAGGTCGTCGCCGCCGCGGCGGCCCAGGAAGACCGCGCCGGGCAGCGCCTCGGCGAGGGCGGGCTGACTCGGCCCGTCGCCGACGATCACGACCTTCACGCCCGGCAGGCCGCACACGCCGGAGAGCAGGTCGATGTGTTTCTCGGGGGCGAGCCGGCCGACGTAGCCGACGATGGTCTCGCCGTTCGGGGCGAGTTCGCGGCGCAGTGCCTCGTCCCGGAGTCCGGGGCGGAAGCGCGCGGTGTCCACGCCGCGTGCCCACAGCTGGAGCCGGGGCACCCCGTGGGTCTGAAGGTCGTTCATGGACGCGCTGGACGGGACGAGGGTGAGGTCGGCGGCGGAGTGGACGGAGCGTATGCGCCGCCAGGCCGCGGCCTCGCCGGCGCCCATGTAGGTGCGGGCGTATCCGGCCAGGTCGGTCTGGTAGACGGCGACGGCGGGGATACCGAGCCGGGCGGCGGCGGCCATGCCGCGCACGCCGAGGACGAAGGGGCTGGCCAGGTGCACGATGTCGGGCTGGTGCTGGATCAGCGCGGCGGCGAGGCGCCGGCTGGGGAGCGCGACCCTGACCTGGGGATAGCCGGGGAGCGGGAGGGAGGGGACATGGACGACGGGACAGGGCGCCAGGGCGGCGGCCGCCTTGTTACCGGGAGCGGGGGCCGGGGCGACGACGATGGGGGCGTGACCGCGATCGACGAGGTGTCGGGCGGTCTGGAGCGCGCAGTGGGCCACGCCGTTCACATCGGGGGGAAAGGATTCGGTCACGATGACTACACGCATACCGGTGTTGTCGCCGTGCTGGACGTGGCCGCGTCAAAGTGGATCTTTCCGAACGACAAACGTCCCATGAGCGTTCCGCGGCGCCCCCGAGCGGGTCAGGTCATGTCCATGCACGCCTGACCCGCAGGTCACCCGGAGTTCACCCGGCGGGCGGATCTCCGCGACATTCACAGCGCGGACACATGCCCGCCCGCGGGTCAGCCGGAGGTCGTGTCCGGCCCGATGCGGCTGCGTACGGCCGTCTGCACCTCGGCCTCCTCGGCCGGATCGGCGGCCAGCCGGCGCAGTCGCTCGACGACGCGTGTGTCACCGGTCTCGGCGTGCCGGGCGGCGATCTCGCGGGTGGTCTCCTCGCAGTCCCAGAGGCACTCGACGGCGAAGCCGGACGGGAAGGAGGGGTCGGTGGCGGCCAGGGCACGGGCGGTGCGGCCGCGCAGATGGGAGGAGGCGGTCTCGCGGTAGATATGGCGCAGGACCGGGGCAGCGCAGACGATGCCGAGCCGTCCGGTGCCGTCGACGAGGGTCCACAGCGTCGGGGCGTCGGGGCCCTCGCCCCGTACGGCCTCCCGTAGTGCCGCGAGGACCAGGTCCTTGTCCTCGGCCCCGCCCCGGCAGGCGAGCATGCGCCCGGCGGCGGCGCCCAGCGGATCGGGCCGTCCGGCCCAGCCACGCGCGCGGTCCACGGCGGCGACGCTGCGCATCCGCTCGAAGGCGTCGACGGCGGCCTCCACGACGGCCGACGAGCCGGTGATCACAGCCGCCTCGATCAGGTCGGGGGCAGCGGGATCATTGCTGTCCGCGAGGTAGCGCAGGGCGGTGCAGCGGGCGCCGTCGGTGCCGTCCTTGGCCGCGGCGACGATGTCGGGCCGGTCCTCGGGGCCCGCGACGGCCATCAGGCACCGCGCGGCGGGCACATGGAGCGCGACTCCGCGCTCGATGCCCTGCTGGGCCCACTCGAAGACCGCCTGCACGCTCCACCCCGGACGGGGCCCGGTAGGTCGCATCTGCCGCTGCCAGCGGTCGAAGCAGCCGGCCTCGTGCGCGGCACGCACACGCGTGGCGATCGATTCGCGCGGATCCTCCGCCCACAGCCGCCACGGCCGTGGCTCAAAAGCATCGCGTACGGCGGCGGCGAGCTCGGCCTCGCCCTCGGGATCGGCCGGGAAACGCGCGAGGACGGGCGCGGCGAGGGCACGCAGCCCCGCGTCGTCGTCCCTGAGTGCCAGCTCGTCCAGAGCCCAGGCCCAGTTGGCGCCCGTGGCGGCGTACCTGCGCAGCAGTTGGAGCGCGTCCCGCCTGCCGTAGGAGGCGAGGTGGCCGAGGACGGCCAGAGCCAGCCCCGTACGTGACTCCTCGGTGTCGAGGACGTCCTCGACGTCGAAGAGGTGCGCCTCGATCTCGTCCAGCTCGCCGTTCAGGTCGAGGAAGAGACGGGCGTAGTACAGGGAGCGGTTCTCCACCTGCCAGTCGTGGCGGGGGTCCCGCAGCACACAGTGGTTCAGGGCCGCGAGCGCCTCGGCGCGCGGGGCGGTGAGCGCGTGCAGTGTGCCGTCGCCGCGACCCCGCTGAAGCAGGCCGAGCAGCGTACCGCTGGGCGCTATGACCGGTTCGAACATGGGAAACAGCCTCACATCAAGCGTCGACGCAACCGGGGTTCTTGCTTCACCTGGCCGCGTGACAACACGTCGGGGCGCCCGCCGTTTCCTGCTTGCTGTAGACCATCTTCCTCTGCCTCTCGTCGGTGGCCCATGCGGACCGCATCACGGCCCGCGCGGTGCGGCAACACCTGCCCAGCCATCGCGTCCGTGAATCACGACGTCATGATGACTCGGCACTTCCGTCTGCCGCGACCGAAATTTCGGCGGCCCTGTACCGCCTCCCCCGTTTTCCGTGTTCTTGCTGGTCAGATCACTCGGATCAGTGTGCGCCGAACAGCTCGAGCAGTTCGGTCTTGCCGAACATGCGGGCCGTGTCGACGGCCGAGGGGGTGCCCGCGGCCGGGTCGGCGCCGGCCTCCAGAAGGACCTTGATCACTTCCGTCTCCCCCTTGAAGACGGCACCGGCGAGCGGTGTCTGCCCCCGGTCGTTGACACGGTCGCCCTCGGCACCCCGGGCGAGGAGGGCGCGGACCGCGTCGGCGTGGCCGTGATAGGCGGCGAGCATCACGAGGGAGTCGCCGCGGTCGTTGGTGAGGTTGGCGGGAACGCCCGCGTCGACGTACGCCACGAGCGCCTCGGTCTGCCCCTGCCGGGCCAGATCGAAGATCTTGGTCGCCAGCTCCACGACCTCGGGGTCGGGGGCATCAGTCATCGGCCGGACCGCCTCTCACTACGAACACGGGGACTGCGGGAACTGCGGGAACTACTGGTACTGCGGGAACTGCTGGTGAGCACCGGGTACGACCGGCGAGCGGTGTCGGCCGTACGAGTGATTCGCCAGGGTACTGGCTCGCGCGGCACATGACCCGATGCGCCCGCGGAAAAGATCATCGCAGACACTGCCGGACGCAACACCCAAGCTCAGCCGTGCAAGGACACTCCGCCAACAGTAGGAAATCTGCCGAATTTCACCCAGTTGCACCTTTTATCGTATGGATACATCCTGTGAGCCTGGAAGTACTCATGGTGACTGTCCCCACCCAAACCAGGAGCACTCACATGATCCTCTCCATCTCAGGCGTCGTACTGCTCGGCATCGTCGTCTTCATCTTCTTCCGCAAGGACGGGCTGAAGGCGTCCCACGCCCTGATCTCAGCCCTGTTCGGCTTCTATCTGGCCAGCACGGCCATCGCCCCGAGCATCAAGGCCGGCGGCGAGAGCCTGGCGAGCCTCCTGGGCGGCATCCAGTTCTGACGCCGCCCGTCCAGCCCGTACGCACCTCCAGGAGACAGCAGTGGCCCGCCGCCCCCTCCCCCGCATCCTGAGCACAGGCAGCGCGCAGATCGCCCGAAGCCGGGAGCTGGCCCGGGCGCAGCTCACCCGAAGCCGGGAACTGGCCCGGACGGCGAGCGACAGCGCCTCTGACGTCCTCCATCCGCTGATCACGATCACCCGCGGTCTGCGCCGGCTGGCCTCGGCCGGGCGGCGCAGGTGGGCCGACACCCCCAAGGACAAACGCGGACCGCTGCTGTTCCTGGTGGCCTCGGTGATCCTGGTCGTGGCGCTCGTGCCGTACGGGCCGCTGCTCGCCGTCATCACCCTGATGGCGGCGGCAGCCTGGCAGGGCAGGGATCGCGAACCGGCCACGCCCGACGGGCCCGACGAGTCCCAGACGGAGCGGCTGAGATCGCTGTACGAGGCGCTGGTCCCGTACTTCTCCGCCGCCGACGACCCCGCGCCGCTGTACACCCACGGCGGCGAGTGGGAGAAGGCCTTCCCGGAGTACGAGTTCGACGGCACGAGCCGGATCAGCAGTCTTCTGGTCCGCTACCCGGCCTACTTCACCGACGGCGAGGCGGCGGCCCGCGCGCGGATCGAGCACCTGCTGACGGCGAAGTCCGGCCGCGGCCGGGAGTACCACTTCGCCTGGGACGAGGAGGGCAACGAGCTCGCGGTGAGCGTCCTCGCGCCGCTGCCCACCGACATCGCCGCCCAGCGCTTCGTCACGGCCCCCGGCGAAACCGTCCTCGGCTTCACCGACCCCACCCTGGTCCAGCGCATGCTGCCGCTCACCCACGGCGCTCAGCAGCGCGACGTACCGCCGGTCGTCTGGCGCACCGGCATCCGCTCCACCGAGCCCCATCTGCTGGCCCTGGGCCAGCCGGGCAGCGGCACCTCGACCCTGCTGCGCTCCATCGCCCTCCAGGCCCTTCAGTACGGCGACGTGGTCATCGTCGAGGGCGGCGGCACCGGCGAGTACGCGTGCCTGACCGGCCGGGACGGCGTCCTGGCGGTCGAGTGCGGGCTGGCCGGAGCGCTGGCGAGCGTGGAGTGGGCGGCGACGGAGACGGAGCGGCGCCTGATCGCCGTGAACCGGGCCCGCCAGGCGGGCAACCCGCCGCCGGAGGACACCAAGCGGCCGCTGTGGATCCTCCTGGACCGCCCGACCGCCTTCTCCCATCTCGCCGCCGCGGACAACCGCAAGGACCCGCAGTCCCTGCTCCAGGTCCCGCTCCGGCACGGCCGTGCTGTGGGCGTCACGGTCGTCGTGGCCGAGCAGTGGGACGGCCTGGACGCGCTGAGCGACGCCGTGCGCCAGCACACACGCGCGCGTGTCGTGCTCGGCCCCGCCACGGCGGAGCAACTGCGGACGGCCCTGGGCGCTCCCCCGCACACCACTCCGGTCGCCGACGTCCCGCCCGGCCGCGGCTACGCCCGTCTGGGCACCGGCCCGGTCCACCGCCTCCAGGTCCCGGCGACCCCGGACCCGTACGACGACGCGACCAGCGACGCACACCGGCAGGCCGTCCTGGAACTGCTGCCGGAGCGGACGACGCCGGTGGAGGCGGAGACGCTGGGCCGGCTGGAGAAGGCGGACCAGGAGCCGGAACCGGTACCTGCGGAAGCCGTGGTGGCGGAGGCCGTGGCGGCGGAGACTTCGTGACCCGGGCGGCGTGCCGGGCGGCGTGCCGGGTGGCGTGCCGGGTGGCGTGAGGCACCGGCCCGCCCCCGCTGCCACCCCGGCGCCCGGCCCTCACCCCGGGCGCATCACGCGACGAACGGCCGCGTCGACTCCCCCGCCCCGGTCGCCCCGCTCTCCACCAGCCGCGCCGCCGCCCCCAACCGCGCCGCGGCCTCCTCCGCCACCGCGCCCCCCACGGTGAACGGCAGCCGCACATACCCCTCGAAGGCCCCGTCCACCCCGAACCGGGGCCCGGACGGCACCCGGACCCCCACCCGCTCCCCGACTTCCGCGAGCCGCGAGCCCGACAGGCCGCCCGTCCGGACCCACAGCGTGAGCCCGCCCCGCGGCACCTCGAACTCCCACCCGGGCAGCTCCCGCCGCACCGCGGTGACGAGCGCGTCCCGGTTCTCCCGGGCCTGCCCCCGCCGCAGCTCCACCGCCTGCTCCCAACCCCCCGTACCGAACAGCCAGTTCACGGCCAGCTGCTCCAGGACGGGCGTGCCCAGATCGGCGTACGCGCGCGCGGCCACGAGACTGCGGATCACGTCCGGAGCCGCCCGTACCCAGCCGATCCGCATCCCCGCCCAGAAGGCCTTGCTGGCCGACCCGACGGTGATGACGGTCGACCCCGCGGGGTCGAAGGCGCACACCGCGCGCGGCATCTCCACGTCCGGGTCGAGCCACAGCTCGCTCATCGTCTCGTCGGCGACCAGCACCGTCCCCGCCGACCGCGCCGCGTCCACCAGCCGCCGCCGCTGGTCCTCGTCGGCCAGCGCCCCGGTCGGGTTGTGGAAGTCGGCGACGACATAGGCGAGCCGGGGCGCCGCCTCCCGCAGCACCTGCCGCCACCGGTCCACGTCCCAGCCGGCCAGCCCGTCGGCCATGGCGACGGGCACGAGCCGGGCGCCCGCCTCCCGCATCAGCTGGAGGATGTTGGCGTAGGACGGCGACTCGACCGCGATCCGCTCACCACGGCCCGCGAACAGATGACAGATCGCGTCCATGGCGCCCATGGCCCCGGTCGTCACCATGATCTGCTCGGGCATGGTCGCGATCCCGCGCGCCGAGTACCGGTCGGCGATCATCGCGCGCAGCGCCGGCAGCCCGGCCGGATAGTCGCCGTGGGTGTGGGCGTACGGGGGCAGTTCCTCCAGGGCGCCCTGGACGGCACGGGTCAGCCAGGGCTCGGGCGCGGGCAGCGCCGCGGTGCCCAGGTCGATCATCGAGCCCAGCGCCTCGGGCGGCAGCGGCTCCAGACCACGGGCGGGCAACGGGTTCCCGGCCGGTACGGCCGTCCAGCTCCCGGCCCCGCGTCGCGACTCCAGGAACCCCTCGGTGCGCAGCGCCTCGTACGCGGCGGCCACGGTCGTGCGGCTCACCGACAGGGCGAGGGCCAGTTCCCGCTCGGCGGGCAGCCGCGCGGCGACCGGTACGCGCCCCTCCAGGACGAGCAGTCGGATGCCGTCGGCCAGGGACCGGTACGCGGGCGGGCGCTTGGTGCCGGGGCCGGCGGGGCGGTCCTGCTGGGAGGTGAGCAGCCGGGCGAGCTGCGCGGCCCCCACCGCGGAAGTCCACTGCGCCATGATTCCAGTCCACCTTCCCCAAATTGGCCATGGAAGGCGCCGCCTCCCAAGCCACAGGGTGTCATGCATCAGTCCACTACCACCACAGGGGGCACGTCTTGTCCACGCAGGGGCATCCCACGAAACGGCTCACGCACGGACATCTCATACGGCGGCTGTCACAGCTCTACGTCGGGCTCGCGCTGTACGGCGCGAGCTCGGCACTGCTCGTCGAGGCGGGTCTGGGCCTGGAGCCCTGGAACGTGCTGCACCAGGGCCTCGCCGAACGCACCGGCCTGACGATCGGCGTCGTGTCGATCATCGTCGGCGCGGCAGTGCTGCTCCTGTGGATCCCGCTGCGCCAGCGCCCGGGCCTCGGCACCGTCTCCAACGTCTTCGTGGTCGGCCTCGCCATGGACGGCACGCTCGCTCTGCTTCCCGAGGCCCACACCCTGACCGTACGGATCCCCCTCCTCCTGGCCGGTATCGTGCTCAACGGCCTGGCCACCGGCCTCTACATCGCCGCCCGCTTCGGACCCGGCCCCCGCGACGGCCTGATGACCGGCCTGCACCAGCGAACCGGCCGCTCGATCCGCCTGATGCGCACGGCCGTCGAGGTCGCGGTCGTCGTAACCGGCTTCGCGCTGGGCGGCACGGTCGGCGCCGGCACGGTCCTCTACGCGGTGTCCATCGGCCCGCTCGCCCAGCTCTTCCTGCGCGTGTTCGCCGTCCCCTCGGCATCGGACGGCAGCACGGTCGTTGCCACCGGGCAACCCCGGGGGGCGATACTGCGTCCGTGAGCACCACGCGGATACGCCACCCCTACCTCGACCACCCCGGCCCGATCCCCTTCGCCCACCGGGGCGGTGCGGCCGACGGCCTGGAGAACACCGTGCTTCAGTTCCGGCGCGCGGTCGACATGGGCTACCGGTACATCGAGACCGACGTCCACACCACGCGCGACGGCAAGCTCGTCGCGTTCCACGACTCGACGCTGGACCGGGTCACGGACGGGGCGGGCCGGATCGCGGACCTGCTCTGGGACGACGTACGGCACGCGCGCGTGGCGGGCAGGGAGCCGGTGCCCCTCTTCGAGGAACTCCTGGAGACCTTCCCCGAGGTCCGCTGGAACGTCGACCTCAAGGCCGAGCCGGCGCTCCACCCCTTCCTGGAGCTGATGGAGCGCACCGGCGCCTGGGACCGCGTCTGCGTCGGCTCCTTCTCCGAGGCCCGCGTCATCCGCGCCCAGCGCCTGGCCGGACCGCGCCTGGCGACGTCGTACGGCACCCGGGGCGTCCTCAACCTGCGGCTGCGCTCCTGGGGCGTCCCGGCCGCGCTGCGCCGCTCGGCGGTCGCCGCCCAGGTGCCCGAGGCCCAGTCGGGGATCCAGGTGGTGGACCACCGCTTCGTTCGGGCCGCCCACGCGCGCGGGCTTCAGGTGCACGTGTGGACCATCAATGATCCCGAGGTGATGCACCGGCTCCTGGACCTGGGAGTCGATGGCATCATGACCGATCACATCGACACACTGCGCAAGGTCATGGAGGACCGCGGCGTCTGGGTCTGACCCCCGCCCCCGCCCCCAGCCGCGCACGGGATCATCACGGGGAAGCGAGGGCGCGGTGGGCACCGGAACCGTGCGGACAGAGCCGGCCGACGAGGCCGCCGGACGCCGGCGCGAGCAGCGCGGCTGGTACTTCTACGACTGGGCGTGCTCCGTCTACTCGACGAGCGTGCTCACCGTGTTCCTGGGCCCGTATCTGACGTCGGTCGCCGAGGAGGCGGCGGACGCGGACGGGTTCGTCCACCCCTTGGGCATCCCGGTGCGCGCGGGGTCGTTCTTCGCGTACTCGGTGTCCCTGTCGGTGATCGTGGCCGTCCTGGTGATGCCCCTGGTGGGCGCGGCGGCCGACCGCACCGGCCGCAAGAAGCCCCTCCTGGCGGCCGCCGCCTACACGGGAGCCACGGCCACCACGGCCATGTTCTTCCTGGACGGCGACCGCTATCTGCTCGGCGGCGTGCTCCTGATCGTCGCGAACGCGGCCCAGTCGGTCGCGATGATGCTCTACAACTCCTACCTCCCGCAGATCGCCCCGCCCGAGGAGCGCGACGCGGTCTCCTCCCGCGGCTGGGCCTTCGGCTACGCGTCGGGCTCCCTCATGCTGATCGTGAACCTGGTCCTGTATCTGGCGCACGACTCCTTCGGCGTCTCCGAGAGCACGGCGGTCCGCATCTGCCTCGCCTCGGCCGGCCTGTGGTGGGGCGGCTTCGCCCTGATACCGCTCCGCCGGCTGCGCGACCGCCGCGCCCGGAGCGAGGCGGGCGAAGAGGCACCGGCCGGGAAGAAGCAGGCCGCCATGGGCTTCCGGCAGCTCGCGGCAACCATCCGCGACATGCGCCGCCATCCGCTGACGCTCGCCTTCCTCCTCGCCTACCTGATCTACAACGACGGCATCCAGACGGTCATCTCCCAGGCCTCGATCTACGGCTCCGAGGAACTCGGCCTCGGCCAGTCGACGCTCATCGGCGCCGTACTGCTGGTCCAGGTGCTGGCCGTGGTGGGAGCGCTGACGATGGGGCGGCTGGCTCGGACGTACGGCGCGAAGCGGACCATTCTCGGCTCGCTGATCGCGTGGACGGTGACGCTGGCGGCCGGGTACTTCCTGCCGGCCGGGGCACCGGTGTGGTTCTTCGTGCTGGCCGCCGGCATCGGGCTGGTCCTCGGCGGCAGCCAGGCCCTGTCCCGGTCCCTGTTCTCCCATCTCGTTCCGCCGGGGAAGGAGGCCGAATACTTCTCGGCGTACGAGATGAGCGACCGCGGCATGAGCTGGCTGGGCCCACTGCTGTTCGGGCTCACCTACCAGCTGACCGGAAGTTATCGAGACGCGATCATCTCCCTCGTGGCCTTCTTCGTCCTCGGATTCGCCCTGCTCGCAAGGGTTCCGGTGCGCCGGGCGATCAGCGAGGCGGGCAATCCGGTGCCGAACACGATTTAGCGTTCCGAGTGAAAGGGCGGTAGTGTACGCGTTTGGCCTGCCAGGCGTACCGTTACTGCGCGTCAAAGATGCCGAAACGCTGGGTTACATCTGCTAGCAGATGTGACAAACCGGGCGCTGGTGGGTACGACATTGGTCAGCAAGGCTGCGGCTACGACGGCGACGCATCACCCGGAACGGGACACGGAACGGGAATCTTTACCGCCGACCGGACGTTGACCGGATGACGACGACAGCGACACCTGTCCTGTGGGCGACAAGCCCGGGAGGCACGATTCATGAGTGAGCGAGCTCTTCGCGGCACGCGCCTCGTGGTGACCAGCTACGAGACGGACCGCGGCATCGACCTGGCCCCGCGCCAGGCCGTGGAGTACGCATGCGAGAAGGGGCACCGGTTCGAGATGCCCTTCTCGGTCGAGGCGGAGATCCCGCCGGAGTGGGAGTGCAAGGTCTGCGGGGCCCAGGCACTCCTCGTGGACGGCGACGGCCCTGAGGAGAAGAAGGCCAAGCCCGCGCGTACACATTGGGACATGCTGATGGAGCGGCGTACCCGCGAGGAACTCGAAGAGGTCCTCGAGGAACGACTCGCCGTTCTCCGCTCCGGGGCGATGAACATCGCAGTTCACCCCCGGGACAGCCGTAAGTCCGCTTAACCCCCGCGGGGCTTGGGCGGAACCACCAGGCAACGTGTAACCGCGGGCGTCGTACGGGAAGGTGACGTACGACGCCCGCGGTTTGGCGTGCCCAAAAAAAGAAGCCCGGCGCTCACTTGCGCCGGGCTCTTTGCATGTCAGCGCGTCAGCGGCGGCCTCGGCCCCTCCGGGGCGCTCCCCGGCTCGTCCCTGATGACCTCACCCTGGACGACCTTGCCGTCGGGGCGGTGCATACGGGCCTGCTGGAAGGCGTCACCCAACGAACCCGAGGTCGCCTCGCGCAGCTTCCGCTCGAACGTCCGCTCCGCACGACGGCTCAGCGCCTTCTGGACCGGCGGGATCAGCAGGAGCAGACCCAGCGCGTCCGAGATCAGGCCCGGCAGCATGATCAGCAGGCCGCCCAGCATCATCAGGCCGTTGCCACCACCGCTGGTCGGGGTGCCACCGCGCTGAAGCGCCTCGTTCAGGGCCTGGAAAGCGCGTCGGCCCGCCCGCTTGATCACCACCGAACCGAGCACGAGACCGGCGAGCAGCAGCAGGAACACCACGAGTCCGCTCGTCGCGTCCGCGACCACGGTGAGCAGCCAGATCTCCAGCACCAGCCAGGCGGCGACACCCAACGGCAGGAAGGTGCGCAGTCGGGAGCGGCGGGGCCGGGCGGGGTAGGTGGGGGTCGGTGCGCCAGTCGTCATGCGTCCAGTGTGCCTGGGCCCGGCTCAGAGCGGGATAAGAGGACGGGGACGAGCGGGACAGGAGGGGGGACTACGACGGCCGGGGCGGCGACGACGGCTTCGTACGGCTCATCAACTTGCCGACGCGCTCCCGCGCGCCCCATGACGTGACCCGCCACAGCGCCTCGACCAGGATGTCGCGGCTCATCTTCGAGTCACCGAGCTCCCGCTCGACGAAGGTGATCGGCACCTCGACGACATGGAAGCCGGCCTTGACCGCGCGGCGGGCGAGGTCGACCTGGAAGCAGTAGCCCTGGGAGGCGACGTCGTCGAGGCCGAGGCCCTCCAGGGTCTCGCGGCGGAAGGCGCGGTAGCCGCCGGTGATGTCGCGCAGCGGCAGGTCCAGGGCGAGCCGGGAGTAGAGGCTGCCGCCGCGGGAGATGAACTCGCGGGACTTGGGCCAGTTCACGACGCGGCCGCCGGGCACCCAGCGGGAGCCGAGGACGAGGTCGGCGCCCTTGAGGGCGGTCAGCAGACGGGGCAGTTCCTCGGGCTGGTGGGAGCCGTCGGCGTCCATCTCGATCAGGACGCCGTAGTCGTGCTCGATGCCCCAGCGGAAGCCCGCGAGATAGGCGGCGCCGAGGCCCTCCTTGCCCTTGCGGTGCAGGACCTGGACGTGGTCGTCCTCGACGGCCAGTTCGTCCGCGAGCTTGCCGGTGCCGTCGGGGCTGTTGTCGTCGGCGACGAGCACGTGCGCCTCGGGGACCGCCTTGCGGACCCGGCCGACGATGCTCTTGATGTTCTCCGCCTCGTTGTAGGTCGGAATGATCACCAACGCCGTGCCGAGCGGCCCGAACTGCCTCCCCCGGTGCTGTGCCCCGAGAGTCCCGTCGCCGTCGTTCACTGCTGCCCCTTCATGTCCGTACGCAGACGTCCACCATAGTGGTCGCGGCCTGCGCTGACGCGACCGCACGTTCGTATGGTGGTGTCGATTCCGCAAGAGCGGGGTAAGCATGCGTCTTCTGTGTGGGGACGCCGGCGCGCGTCTCCTGCGGATGGGGGCCCGGCGCCCTTCGGGCCGGCCTGGGACCCGCTGGCTGCGGGTCGACCGAAAGCCGTTGTCTACTGAGCTCCCGGGCCCCACCCGGGTCACACCTCCCCGACCGGCCGGAACGTTCCGTCGTCGCCGCGCTGGCACTGAGCCTGGCTCCCAGTGACGGTGCCCCGGTGCGGCACACCGTCCCTGACCCAGCGGCGTTGCGACGGGTTCCCGGAAGTTCCGCGGTTGCCCGGTCGGGCGTCCGGTGGTGGACCCGGCCGAACCTACCGGCCTCGGGCCGCCGCCTGTCAACAGCCGTTTTACCTGCGGGTATTCACCCAATTCGCTGGTCAGCGCGGAGGATACGCAGGTCGCGCCGAGGGGCGGCGCGCGATGATCGGGTTCGCGCCACCCCGGGAGATCACTCGCCCGGCCGTACGAAGACCGTTCGTCCGCCCACCACCGTGCGCAGGCAGGTGGGGAGGTCCCGGCCCGGGCTCAGGTCGGGCAGGCCGGGCGTGCCGGAGCGGGGGTCGGTGGACCAGCGCGCGACCCGGTCGTCGGGGGCCTGGACCACCAGTTCGTCGGTGCGCCACACGGCGTAGTCGGCGGGCGCGCCCGGCACCAGGACGCCCGCGTCGTCGCGCCCGATCGCCCGCCAGCCGCCACGCGTGTGCGCCGTGAACGCGGCGCGCACGGAGACCCGGTGCTCGGGCGTGTGATGGAAGGCCGCCGCGCGGACCGTGCCCCACGGATCGAGCGGTGTGACGGGGCTGTCGGAGCCGAAGGCGAGGGGTACGCCGACGCGCAGCAGGGCCGCGAAGGGGTTGAGGGAGCGGGCGCGTTCGGCACCCAGGCGCTGGACGTACATGCCGTCCTCGCCGCCCCACAGCGCGTCGAAGGCGGGCTGGACGGAGGCGGTCAGGCCCAGCTCGGCGAAGGCGGCGATGGTCTCGGGGGTGAGCATCTCGGCGTGCTCGACGCGATGGCGGGCGGCGCGCAGGCGGGCGAGGCCGACCTTCTCGGCGGCGGCCCGCACACCCTCGACGACAGCGGTGACGGCGGCGTCGCCGATCGCGTGGAAGCCCGCCTGGAGGCCCGCCTCGGTACAGGCGACGACATGGGCGGCGACGGCGGCGGCGTCCAGGTAGGCGGTGCCGGTGTGGCCCGCGTCGGTGTACGGCTGGTGCAGACAGGCGGTGTGCGAGCCGAGGGCGCCGTCGACGAAGAGATCACCGGCCGCGCCGGCCGCGCCCAGCTCCCGCGCCTTGCGCACGTCCTGCTCGGCCCAGTAGCCGACGACCCGCGGCCCGGCCTCCTCGCCGGCCAGCCGGAGCAAGCCGCTGAAGTCGTCCTCGGAGGAGATGTCCGGCCCAGCGCACTCATGGACGGTGCCGATCCCGAGGGACGCGGCGTGTGCGAGCGCGGCCCGCTGGGCCTCGCCGCGCTGGGCGGGCGTGATGGAGGCCAGCGCGGTGGCGCGTACGGCGTGATGGGCGTCGGCGACCAGCGGCCCGTCGACCGTGCCGGGGCCGCCCGGCGTCATGTCCAGCAGGGCCGTGGTGACGACCGCCGAGTGGACGTCGATCCGGGAGAGGTAGAGAGGACGGCCGCCGGCGGCCTCGTCGAGCTCGGCGCGCGTCGGGGGCCGCCCGCCGGGCCAGCGGGCGGCGTCCCAGCCGTGTCCGAGGAGCACGCGGTCGTCGGGCCGGGCGGCGGCGAACTCCCGCACGAGACCCAGAGCCGCCTCCAGAGAGGGGGCACCGGACAGATCGAGACCGGTCAGGGCGAGACCCGTGGCGGTGGTGTGCACATGAGCATCGGTGAACGCGGGCGTGACCAGCGCACCGTCCAGATCGACGACCTCGTCCACCCCGTCGGCGAAGGCATCGGCGGCCCCCTCGGACCCCACCCAGGCCACCTGCCCCCGCTCCACGACCATGGCGGTGGCGAATGGATCGGCGGGGCTGTGGACCTCTCCTCGACGGAGAAGGAGGGTCTTCGGCTCGGGGCTGCGCTCAGTCATGGGGACCAGTTTCCCGCCTCACCCCGCGCACTCAGAACACGGGGCGCCCTCAATGCAGCCAAGGTGCGCCGGGCCGTGTCGACATGCGGCTCCGCCGTGTGGGCACGACCGGCCACGAATCACCCGCAGCCGACGAACGACGGACAGCCCAACGGCGATTGGTCCCCCGTAGGTCAAACCCGCGGCGGCCGCGCCTCGTACGGCGTGGACAACACCACCGTCGTCCGCGTGGACACCCCCGCCAACGACCGAAGCCGAGCCAACAGCTCCTCCAGCTCGTGCGGCGTGGCCACCCGAACCTTGAGGATGTAGTTCTCGTCGCCCGCCACGCTGTGACAGGCCTCGATCTCGGGCACTCCGGCCAGCCGGTCCGCGATGTCGTCCGGCGCGCTGGGATCGAACGGTTTCACCGAGATGAACGCGGTCATGGGCAGCCCCACGGCCTCGGGGTCCACGACCGCGGCATAGCCCCGGATGACGCCACGCTGCTCCAGCCGCCGCACCCGCTGGTGCACGGCAGACGTGGACAGACCCGTGGCCTTGCCCAGATCGGTGTAGCTCATCCGCCCGTCCTTGACGAGCAGCTGCACGATTTGTCGGTCCAGCTCCTCCATGGCGCAAGAACCTACAGTGCGGTTGATCTCCTCGGATACCTGAGCAGCCCAGGTCATACCCGGTTCGTAATGTCCACGGGAAGCGGTTGCGGGCCGACCGGTGGGACAAACCGGCCGCCGCGGGCACCTGCGGGCGGCATGTGACGAAGGCCACAGGCCCTGAACAGTCTCCGTGATGCTCCCGTGATTAACGCCGAGAGCAGGCGGGAAGTGCTTGCTGTGGTCGAGGCCGCAGTGCCGTCACGGCCCAGCCCGAGGGGGAGAACCCAATGCAGAGTCTTAAGCGTCCTGGTCGAACCGCACCCAAGCGCCTCCAGGCAGTCGTCGAGCCCGAGCCGGAGGGCGTCGAACCCGACGCCTTCGACGAGGAACTCGACGCGTACGACACCTTCGAGATGTTCCGGGTGATCTGCCCGGACTGCGCGCAGCCCATCGCCCTGCTGGCCGACGAGGAGGTCCTGCCGGAGCACGCGCTGTGCGCCTCGCCGTGGAACCCGTTCGGCCTGACGGTCTGCGCCGGTACGGGCCGCAGGGCCGCCGAGGCCCGCTCCGCGGACGAGTCACCGGAGCCCCAGGAGCAGGACACCGCCCTCCTGTTGACGCTCCCGCAGGGACTGAACTGGCGGACCCAGCCCTTCTCGCACGTCGGCGGCCCGGGCTCGCGCCCCATCAGGGTCCCGGTCATGCGCCGGCAGGCCGCCTGAGCGCACGCCGCTCAGCGCGACGGCGCCGGCGTCGCATCGCTCAATCCCAGTAGCTGCCCTGCACCATGGCTCTCAGGCTGCCGTGGTGCAGGATCAGTGTGTCCGGGTCCGCATGTCGGGCCGCCGGGACGGCGACTTCGCCGAAGTGGGCCTGGCGGCAGGCGATCCCGAGCATCACGATGGCGTGCCGCAGGGCCGCGTACAGCGTGTGGACGTCCATGTCGTGGGGCGTGTGGCCGGTGAGGTCGGCATCAGCGGGCCTCGATGCGGTCGTGGCAGGAAGTCCGGCGGTCCGCGCTGCCCGAAGGTGACCGTCAGGTCCTGGAAGAAGCGGTGCAGACAGACCGTCCACCCGAGGTCGACCTCGGGCGAGGCGAGGGCCGCCATCTCCCGGTCGAGGACGGCGGTGGGTTCGAACCCGTCGCAGACGATGTTCCCGATGCGGGCGTCGCCCCGGTTGAGCACTGGTATGCCCGGGGCTCGCGGCCAGAGCTCCTCCAGGCGGGCGAACGCGTCCTTGATCAGTGGCGAGCGGGCTCGTCCGTCAACCACCCATTCGTAGTACGCGCGTTGGGCCGTGACGTGTCGTCGCAGCGCGCCGCCCTCACCCGGAAGGGGGAGGAACTCGACCTGCTCCAGGGGAACTTGGTCGCGCAACGGGCCAGCACTCCGATCGTGGCCGCCTCCAGGTGATCGCGCTCCTCAGGCGGTCGTCGTCGGTCTCGGCATACCTCCCTGGAGGCAGCTCGGCTGACGGTACGTCAGGCATCGGCAGGTGGCCAGAGCGGGAGCCGGACGGCCGTGAACTCACGCCCGATTCCGGCGGGCGGTGACTTGTCCCCCCACCTCCGCGTTGCCCTGGTATGCCCCCCACCTATTCAGCGACCGGGCCTCAGCGCCGCATCTTCGTGCCGCGGCCCGCGGGAGCGCTGGCGCCGGCGCCTCCGCAGCAACCGGATCCGCCCATCTACCGCGAGCTGATGCGTACCTGGGCCGACCGTGGCCGGACCCTGCCCGGGCGCCACGACCCGGAGTGGATCCGGCTCGCGGCGCCGACGGTCAAGCACGGTCAGTTCAGCGTCCCTCGGGACCTGCTAGGTGACGGGCGATGACCATCCGCTGAATCTGGTTGGTGCCCTCGACGATCTGGAGGACCTTGGCCTCGCGCATATAGCGCTCGGCCGGGAAGTCCGCGGTATAGCCGTACCCGCCGAGGATCTGGACGGCGTCGGTGGTGGCCTTCATCGCCGTGTCGGTGCAGTGCAGCTTGGCCATCGCCGCCTGCTTGGCGAACGGGCGGCCCGCGTCGCGCAGTCGCGCCGCCGTGAGGTACAGCGCGCGGCCCGCCTCGATCTGGGTCGCCATGTCGGCGAGCATGAAGCGCAGGCCCTGGAAGTCGGCGATCGGCTTGCCGAACTGCCGGCGCTCGGTCGCGTACGCCACCGCCTCGTCCAGCGCCGCCTGGGCGACGCCGATGGCACAGGCCGCGATGCCGAGCCGGCCGGAGTCGAGCGCGGACAGGGCGATGGCGAAGCCCTGGCCCACGTCGCCGATGCGCCGGTCGTCGCCGACCCGGACGCCGTCGAAGTGGACCTGGGCGGTGGGTGATCCCTTCATGCCCATCTTCTTCTCGGGCGCCGCCGCGCTCACCCCCTCGGCGTCGCCGGGCACCAGGAACGCGGTGATCCCGCGCGGGCCCTCCTCGCCGGTGCGCGCCATGACCGTGTAGAAGTCGGCGATGCCGCCGTGGGTGATCCAGGCCTTGGTGCCGGTGATCACCCAGTCGTCGCCGTCGCGCACCGCCTTGGTGCGCAGCGAGGCCGCGTCCGAACCCGACGCGGGCTCGGAGAGGCAGTACGCACCGAGCAGCCCGCCGCCGAGCATCGCGGGCAGGTGCTCGACCTGCTGCTGCTTGGTGCCGTAGGCGGCGAGGGAGTAGCAGGCCAGGGAGTGCACGCTGACGCCGAGGCCGACGGTGAGGCGGACCGCGGCGAGCTCTTCGAGGACCTGGAGGTAGACCTCGTACGGCTGGTCGCCGCCGCCGTACTCGGAGTCGTACGGCAGGCCGAGCAGTCCCGATTCCGAGAGCAGGGCGAAGACCTCGCGCGGGAAGCGGCCGGAGTCCTCCTCCTCGGCCGCCTTCGGGGCGATCTCACGCTGCGCGATGTCGCGGACGAGCGAGATCAGATCCCGGGCCTCATCCGTGGGCAGTTGACGGTCCACGGACTGCGGGGCGCGGTCGGGCATGGCGACGATCCTCCCTGTCGGGCACATCGGCGGTCATCCGCCTTGGGTGGGGCGGCTCCGCCGGGTCTCTCCGGTGCCGGGCCGATGCTCGCATTTCCGGGTCTCGGAAGCTGCTGACCAGCGGCTGTGCGCTGTGAGTATGCCCGATCGGAGGCATCGCGTCACCGGTTAACGACCGCTCACTGAAAGAAGTATCCAGCACGTTATCCGCAGCACCGAAATTGGTCCGAACCATTGACGCAGTGGTCTAGTCCTCCTACGGTGACGGATCAACGCATCAGCGCGTCCATGCCAATCGGAGCATGCTCCCCTCTCCCCCCACGAGGAGACACCCGATGCACCTCTCGCACCGCCCGCGCGCCCGGCTCATGGCGCTCGCCTCCGCCGCGTGCGCGGCCGTCCTCGGCGCCGGACTGCTCGCCGGCGCGGGCACCGCCACCGCTGAACCCGCCGCCAAGCCGAAGCTCGCCGCCGGCTCCAAGGTCGTCGGCTACTTCACCGAATGGGGCACCTACGACCGCAAGTACTACGTCAAGAACATCGAGACGTCCGGCTCCGCGGCCAAGCTCACCCACATCAACTACGCCTTCGGCAATGTCACCGCCGGCAAGTGCGCGATCGGCGACTCCTACGCGGCAACCGAACGCACCTACACCGCCGCCGAGTCCGTGGACGGCGTCGCCGACACCTGGGACCAGCCGCTGCGCGGCACGTTCAACCAGCTGCGTGAACTGAAGAAGAAGCACCCGGGCCTGAAGGTGCTGTGGTCCTTCGGCGGCTGGACCTGGTCGAACGGCTTCGGCGAGGCCGCGCGCAACCCGGCCGCCTTCGCCCAGTCCTGCTACGACCTGGTCGAGAACTCCAAGTGGGCCGACGTCTTCGACGGCATCGACATCGACTGGGAGTACCCGAACGCCTGCGGCGCCACCTGCGACACCAGCGGCCGCGAGGCCTTCAAGAACCTGATGGCGGCGGTGCGCGCCAAGTTCGGCTCCGGCAACCTCGTCACCGCGGCGATCACGGCCGACGCCACGAGCGGCGGCAAGATCGACGCGGCGAACTACGCGGGCGCGGCCCAGTACGTCGACTGGTACAACCCGATGACGTACGACTTCTTCGGCGCCTGGGACGCGACCGGCCCCACGGCTCCGCATTCGGCACTGAACTCCTACTCCGGCATCCCGAAGGCGGACTTCCACACCTCGGCGACCATCGCCAAGCTCAAGGGCCTCGGCATCCCGTCCGACAAGCTGCTGCTCGGCATCGGCTTCTACGGCCGCGGCTGGACCGGCGTCACCCAGTCTGCCCCGGGCGGCACGGCGACCGGGGCCGCCCCCGGCACCTACGAGGCGGGCATCGAGGACTACAAGGTGCTCAAGACCAAGTGCCCGGCGACCGGGACCGTGGGCGGCACGGCGTACGCCAAGTGCGGGAGCCAGTGGTGGAGTTACGACACCCCCGCGACCATCGCGGCGAAGATGACGTACAAGAACCAGCAGGGGCTCGGCGGGACCTTCTTCTGGGAGCTGAGCGGGGACACGTCGGGCGGTGAACTGATCAAGTCCATCAAGTAGCGGGTCCCCACGGGGGGACGCAGGGGCGGAGGGCCACGAGCCTCCGCCCCTGTGTCCTGTCGCTCGCCGGGTCAGCTCGCCCGGCGCGCGGGCTCCGGGGCCGGGTAGGCGGGGTCCATCTCCTCGATGGCACGCATGGCGCCGCCCAGCGTCTTCACCAGCAGCTCGCGCATGGTGTCGCGGGACAGTTCGGGGCGCTCCGTCCAGTCCAGGGTGGCGCCCTCCACGCTGCACACCCAGGCCAGCAGGCCCATGCGGGCGAGCGGGGCGATGTCGGTGCGGCCGTACGCCCCCTCGGCGATGGTCGCCACGATGGCCTCGCGCACGCCGTCCCGGATGGCGTGCACCTCGGTGTCGAAGCCGACGCCGCCGCTGACGATGGTGCGGTAGGCGGCCTGGTTGTGCTCGGCGTAGCGGAGGTAGCTGTCGATGGTGCGGTGCACACGGTCGACCGGCTGGAGTTCGAGGCCGCTCGCGGCGAAGGTCACCAGGTCGGCGACGGAGTCCTGGATGATCGCCAGGTAGTAACCGCGCTTGGACTGGAAGTAGTAGTAGATCAGCCCCTTGGCGACATGGGCCTGGCGGGCGATGTCGTCCATGGAGAGCGCGTCGTACGACGTGTCGGCGAACAGCTTCCGCCCGATGCCGATGAGTTCGGCACGGCGCGCCATCGAGCGCTCGGTGCCGCGCGCCCGGGGCCGGGTCGCGTCACGCTGTTGACTAATATTCAATTTAGACCCTGTTGCTCAACGGGCGGCGGGACATCCGCAGTATGGCAGACCTGCACCAGCTGCTCGTTCGAGTCTGATCGAGTTTGATGAGCCTGCTCGACAACAGGGTCGGGATATGTCCGATCAAAGGGACCGGTGTGTGTCAGGTCACAGCAGGCCGAGCTGCGTGATCAGCATCGCGACGACCACGACGAGGGTCCAGCCCATGACGTGCTCGAGGATCTTCGGGCCGTCTTCCTCGGGGCCGCCGGTACGGACGCGCGCGGCGGTGGCGGAGTGCGTGGTCATAGGCCCACCCTGCCACCGCGGACGGCCTGTGCGGCGGAGACCTTGCTCACAGCACGCCCGGCGTTCACACCACGCCCACCGCCGCGAGCGCCGTGCGCTGGCGCGGGGTCGGACGCGCCGGGAAGTAGAGGTAGCAGACGCCGCCGGTGCCGGAGGCGACCTTGCCCTCGGCGTTGTACCGCTTGGTCCGCAGCCAGATGTTCTCCCACTCGCGCCGCTTGTAGACGCGCCGCACCGCCTCGTTGCTCGGCGAGTTGGGGTCGTTGGCGATCACGTCGCCGTCGGCGGTGAAGCCGATGACGGTCATGAGATGCCCGGCGGTGCCGTACCCCGCCCCGGTCAGCTCCCCCTTCAGAAAGGACTGGGACGTTATGGCCGGGATACCGGCCGCGATCAGCGTCTCCAGGTCGGTGAGCGAGCGAAGGCGGGTGACGACGCCCTGGAGGTCCTTGAAGGTGGCCGCGTAGGCGGCGTTGAACGGCCAGTTCCCGCAGCCGTCGTACTGGTGGTCGAAGGTGAACCGGGCCGCGTGACAGACCTGCGGATCGGCGAACGCCGGGTCGACCCAGGCCAGCTGCTCCGGGGTGAGCCGGCCGCCCCAGTACTCGACGACCATCTGCGAGGAGGTGGGACTGCACCAGGCCTCGCCTCCGTTGTCGTACTCCGGGTACTGGCCGATGTGGATCTCCTGCGAGTAGCGCGGGACGGTCAGCTCCCGGTCGAGACCGGGGGTGGAGGCGGGGACGGTGAAGCGGTCGGGGACGTCGGAGCCCATCACGCCGGCCCGCCACACGGTGGGGGTGAGTTCCGTGCCGGGCCTGCGGTGCAGGGTCAGCCGCAGCCGGTACGAGGCGACGCGCAGTCCGGCGGCCGGGTCGTCGACGGCGAGGGTGTCCGTCCACACGGTGCTCTTGCCGTCGCTCTGGTCGTCGACCGAGGTCCGCCTGATGTCCTGGTCGCCGGCGGCCCAGCGGCCCAGCACGTACCAGGGGGTGGCGGTGCCGTCCGAGTAGGTCCCCTGGAGTTCGATCTGGATCCAGGTGCCGGCGGGGGTGTGCGCGTTCCAGGAGGCGATCACCTCGGTCGCGGGGACGGTGAGCCGGTGGACGGGGGACGTCCAGGTCGCGTAGTCCCAGGGGGCGCTCTCGCCGGTGTGCGGGTCCGTGTAGTCGCGGGTGCCCGCCGCCGTGGCGATGACGAGGCCGGGGCGACTGCCGGCGACGGCCCGGGTGCCCTGGGCGGTACCGCCGCGCCAGTCGGTGTACGTGGTCCAGGCGCGGTTGTCGACGGTGCGGACCGGGGCCTGTACGGGGGCCTCGGCCTCGGCGCTGATGTCGAGGGCGACCGCCGCGCCCGCGCTTGCGGTGGCGGTTGCGGCGACCGCTGCTGCCAGAACGATTCTGCGGGACGGCTGCTCGGCTCTGCTCATGGGCGGAAGACCCCCAGGTGTCCGGGTCGGGCGGGTCCAGTGCACGGCTGTCCGCCCACTATGGCCGCAGGGGCGGGCGTCTGCCAGCACGTCGGCCCGGGCGCGCCTACGCATACCGGTGTTGACCACTGGCACGACCTGAGGAGAGGCCGAATGGCCCAATCGCCTTACGGACGGGGTGGGTGAGCGGACGCAGGAGCGGGCGAGGCTCCCGGCGTCCGCGCCGCGCGGGCTTCGGACGCCGGGAGGGGTGACGAGTCGTCAGACGAGAGCCGCCGTCGGACGAGTGTCAGACGAGGTCCATCGCCGCGACCTCGTCGGGGCGGCCGTAGCTGACCGGGCCGTGGAAGCGGCGGCGGGCGCTGGTGAACCACCACACGGTGGCCACGGCCAGGACGACGGCCAGGGCGACCGGCGCGTAGTTGAAGGTGTCGGCGGTGACCGGTGAGGCGTGCGGCAGCATGAACAGGACGCTGCTGAGCAGGATCCAGGTCACCGCGGCGACCCCGACCGGGCGCCCCCAGCGCCCCAGGTGCCAGGGCCCCGGCTGGAACTCGTCGCCCAGGCGCAGCCGGAGCAGGATGGGGACGGCGTACGCGAGGAAGAGTCCCACCACGTTGACGCTGACGATGGCGGTGAACGCAGTGTGCGACCACCAGCCGGGCACCACGAGCGCCAGCGAGCAGGCGACCGCCAGCCACACCGCCTTCACTGGGGTGCGGGTGCGTGGCGAGACCGAATGCCACCAGCGGGAGCCGGGCATCGCGCCGTCCCGGGCGAAGGCGAAGATCTGCCGGGTGTTGCTGGTGAGATTGGCGAGACCGCAGAAGAGCATGGCGCCGATCACGATCAGCAGCAGCACCTTCGCGGTGCCCGCGCCGAGTCCGTCGATCAGGATCTGCACGGGCGGCGCGTCGGCGCTCGCCACCCGGTCGTAGTCACGAATGCTGTAGACCAATGCGAGCATCAGCAGCAGTCCCGCTATCGCCGAGTAGGCGATGGCCCGGGTGATCCCGCGCGGCGCATTGACCGTCGCCCGGACCGTTTCCTCGGACATGTGGAAGCTGCCGTCGAAGCCGGTGAAGGTCCAGCTGGTGACCAGCAGACCGAGCATCCCGCCATAAAGGCCGCTGGTGAAACCGGTGTTGTTCGCGAAATGCGTGACGAACGAAGCCGACTGATGATGATCGGGCATGACCATCAGGGCAGTCACGATGATCACGAGTCCGATCAGCAGCCACCACACGGAGATCCGGTTCAGTACGGCCACCAGCTGCACGGTATAGGTGTTGGCGAGCCCCTGGAGCACGATGATCAGCGCCGTGATCAGCACCGTTCGGTGCCCGGTCGGCTCGTACGAGGGCCATTGCAGGGCGATGAACGCCTGGATGAAGGTGGCGGCGGCGTACCCGGTGGCGGCCGTGCCGCCCACCTGGCCCACGAAGTTCAGCCAGCCCGTGTACCAGGACCAGGCGCCCTTGTGCCGCTTGGCGAGCTTTCCCGCGGAGAAATAGAGCGCGCCGCTCGTCGGATAGGCGGAGGCGACCTCTGCCATCGATGCTCCCACGAAGAGCACCATGACGGAGACGCCGATCCACCCGAACACGAGAATACTGGGGCCGCCCGCGTTCAGACCGAATCCGAAACCCGAGAAGATGCCCGAGATGATGTTGATGATGGTGAAGGAGATGGCGAAATTGTCGAATGCCTGGAAGCGGCGGGTGAGTTTCCTCGGATAACCCATCGCATGGAGCGTGGCGTCATCGTCGAGCGCGATCGGATCGGCTCCCCCGCGTGCTCCGGCACGCGGGACCGATATCCGTTCTGACACGGGTCGGGCCTTTCTCTCGGTGGGGGGTTGCGGCCCGTCAGGCGCTCGGCACCGGCAGCCCGCAGGCGCGGCGCGCCCGGGACAGCTGCGCGGCCGGGTCACCGAAGACGGACCAGGGCATGCGCGAGGCGTACGGCCCCATCGCCGTGAAGACGGCGCGTGCCTCCTCCTCGCACCGGGCCATGACCAGGGCATGCGCGAGGTAGGCCAGGTCGAGGACCGGAGTGAAGGGGTAGCCGGCCACCGCGGGCAGCCAGTTCTGGTGGATCGACAGCGAGGTCGAGCGCCACTGCGGCTGCTCCCAGACCCGGTCGGCGAGCAGCCTGGTCGGGTCGTAGCACTCCACCAGGGCGACCAGCGGCAGCAGGCGCAGCGGCGAGTCGGCGGGCGCCCGCTGGCCCAGGAAGGCGGCGACGTCCCAGGCGGCTGTCACGGAGCCGCCGTACCGGGTGAAGAAGCAGGCCAGAAAGCGGTGGTGGGCCTCGCGGTGCCAGGGGTCGAGCGAGAGGATGTGGGCGAACAGCCGCCAGGGGCCGGGCGGTGCCGTGAGCAGTCCGCGCGGCGCCCGGTCGCGCAGCCGGTGCAGCCGGGCCATCGCCAGCTTGGCCACCAAGGGGGTGGGATCGCCGGGGGTCGCCGCTGCGGCCCGGTCGCAGGCGGCCAGCGCTATGCGCTCCAGGGCCTCGGTCCGCGGGTCGCGTGCGTCGGCCGCGCGCAGCGCCCGCAGCACGGCCACCCGCGCCCACATCAGCGCCGCCTCCGGGCCGGGCGCCTCATGCAGCCAGCGCTCGACGAGGTCGGAGTCGGCGGCCTCCGAGGCGAGCACAAGAGAGCGATGGGCGCGCAGGGCGAAGTCACCGCGGGTTTCGGCCAGGGCGTCGAGGGAGCTCAGATAGCGGCCGGCCCGGACATCGACGCATACGCTCCCGAGCACGCGGTCGTCGGCCGCCGGATGCCACACATACTGCCCCTCGAATAACCCCGCGGCCATCTGTCCCAGCCCATCCCCGTTACGGCACCTCACAGTTGCACTCCTGGCACCCTACTCAGCGTGCGGCTCAACCGGAACGTGGATTTCACCGGGGTGGCCGGAGTTTTTCGGCGGGATTGCGGACAGCCGTCGACTAGTTCAAAGTGACACCTTTTCTCATCTCGTTCCCGCACTCCATCCCGCCCCGTCTCCACAACCGCTTTCACCCACTACTAGAATGTTCCAAAGAAATATGCCCACCACCCCGTCTCACTTCGGGAAAAACGATTCACAACCTCGCCACCCGGCTCCGCCGCCTCCCTCCGTCCTGCGGTCCGGTCCGCCTGATCGCCGTCGACGGACACGCCGGCTCGGGAAAGTCCACGTTCGCCGGGCAGTTGGCCCGGGCGCTGGGCGACGCCCCGGTGCTGCATCTCGACGACATCGCGAGCCATGACGAGCTGTTCGGGTGGACCGGGCGCCTGCTGGCCCAGGTGATCGAACCGCTCACTCGGGGAGAGGCCGCCCACTACACCCCCTACGACTGGCGGACCCGCCGGTTCGGACCGCCTGTCGCCGTGCCGCCCTCCCCGGTCATCGTCGTCGAGGGAGTGGGCGCCGGCCGTCGCGCGCTGCGCCCGCACCTCGCCCAGCTGCTGTGGATGGATCTGCCGCACGAGGAGTCCTGGACCCGGGGACGCTCGCGGGACGGGGCGGAGCAGCGGGAGTTCTGGGACGGGTGGGTCAGGGCGGAGCTGAGGCACTTCGCGGAGGACCCGTCCCGGCCCTTCGCCGACCTTCTGGTTCAGCAGAGCGGGAAGGGGTATGAGGTGATTCCTGGGCCCGCTGGGACTATTGGACCAGACCAGCCGCTCACACACGGTGACGACCCATCCGCAATGTGCTGAACTTGTGAAGAGCCCTCTCGGGCAAGTTCGCGGAGTGCCTCAACTCTGCTTGACCCGGGGGCCGTACAGGACTTACGTTCTCAATGTGCGGTGAATCGAAGCCGCCCATTGACGCGAAGCCCCCGGTTGTTCCCCCGTGATCGGGGGCTTCGTTCTGCTCTGACTCCTCTTTTCGGGCGCCGAGAGGCGTGATTCGCTCACCCTCGGTCACCGAGCGCGCTCCGCCCGATCCGCTCCCACCTCACCAAACGGCCGGTGCGGCACCCTGGGGCGGGCGACACCCTCGCAGGTACGATGCCCTCGGTGCGACGTACGGACGGCTGCTCTGCGCACCGTTGCAACTCCGGTCCGCGGCACGGCGGTTCGATCGATCCGATCAAGGCGGCCGACGGACGAGCGGTCGGTCAACCGACGGGGGCACGGTTTGTGGGGGACGTGATGGACTTCGGCACGCAGGGCCCCGAGGCCCCGGCCGACCTCGCCTGGTTGCGAGGTGTGGATGCCTACACGATGGGGGCGTATCCGCAGGCGGAGGAGGAGTTCCGCACCGCGGTACGGATCGATCCCGGGATGGCCGACGGCTGGCTCGGTCTGCACGCGCTGCGCGTCGACACGACGACCGCGCTGCTGCGGATGTTCCGGCACCGGGAGCGCTTCGGGGAGCAGCGCGCCCGGCATCGGCGGACCATCAACTCCTGGTACTGGCTGGGCTGGTGGGTGCAGCCGGTGCTGGAGAGCCCGCGGGATCTGCTCCTCGCCCACGCCTCGCACTGGCTGGACGGACGGCATGTGCCGGAGCTGGACCGGGCGCTGGCCGGGCTTCCGCCCGTCGACACCGACCACCAGGTCCGCTTTCTGCACGCCTGCCGCGCCTATCTGGTCAAGGACTGGGAGCAGCTCGTACGGCACACCGACCCGCTGCTCGAGGACACGATGCTCGGCATCGAGGCGGGCCTGTTCGGTGGCATGGCACGGGTCCGCCTGGAGATGTACGGCCAGGCCGAGCCGCTGCTCGCGGCCGCGCTGATGCGGTGCCGCAGCGAGCAGCCGCAGCGCAAGGAGCTGCGGTACTGGCTGGCGCGGGCGCACGAGGGCACGGGCCGGTCCGCCGCCGCGCTCCCCCTCTACCGCGCGGTGCACCGCGTCGACCCCGCCTTCATGGACACCTCGGCCCGGCTCGCGGCCATCGCCGAAGGCGACGGCTACGACGACACCACCGACCTCGCGGCGATCACGCTGACCGGGTTCGGCGGGGACGTGGGTGACGGGCCCGACGGGCTCGACCCGCTCTTCGGAACCGAGGGGCGGGACCTGAAGCTGTCCGACCCCGACCTGCCGCCGACCGGGCCGCTGCCGTCGGTGGTGGATCCGACGGTGCGCGAGAAGACCGCGGTGTCGTCGCAGCCGCTGCCCGCCGGGCCGACCGACCCCCAGTTACTCGAGGAGGCGCTCGCCGAGCTCGAGCGCATGGTGGGGCTGGAGCCCGTCAAGCGGCAGGTCAAGGCGTTGTCCGCCCAGTTGAACATGGCCCGGCTGCGGGCCGGGCAGGGACTGCCGGTGCAGCCGCCCAAACGGCACTTTGTCTTCTCCGGCCCGTCGGGCACCGGCAAGACCACGGTCGCGCGCATCCTGGGCCGTGTCTTCTACGCCCTCGGGCTCCTCGGCGGCGACCATCTCGTGGAGGCCCAGCGGGCGGACCTCGTCGGCGAGTATCTGGGCCAGACGGCCGTCAAGGCCAACGAGCTCATCGACTCCGCGCTCGGTGGTGTCCTCTTCGTCGACGAGGCCTACTCCCTCTCCAACACCGGCTACGGCAAGGGCGACGCGTACGGCGACGAGGCCCTCCAGGTGCTGCTGAAGCGGGCCGAGGACAACCGGGACCACCTGGTCGTGATCCTCGCCGGCTACCCCGAGGGCATGGACCGTCTGCTGGCCGCCAATCCCGGGCTCTCCTCGCGCTTCACGACCCGCGTCGACTTCCCCTCGTACCGCCCCCTCGAACTGACCTCCATCGGCGAGGTGCTCGCCTCCGAGAACGGGGACGTCTGGGACGAGGAGGCGCTGGACGAGCTGCGGTCCATCGCGGGGCACGTGGTCGACCAGGGGTGGATCGACGAGCTGGGCAACGGGCGGTTCCTGCGGACGCTGTACGAGAAGAGCTGTGCGTACCGGGATCTGCGGTTGTCGACCTACCCCGGGGCGCTGACTCGGGACGACTTGTCGACACTTCGGCTGCCGGATCTGATGCAGGCCTATGGGGAAGTGCTGTCGGGGCGGGGGCCGCAGGATCCGTCGGCCATGTGAGGTTCCCGCCCCCGCCGCCCCTACCCTTCCCATCCTTGAGGGGGCTCCGCCCCTTCGGCCCCGCCAGGGGGCGCCGCCCCCTGGACCCCCGCTCCTCAAACGCCGGAGGGGCCGAAAGAACCGGACGCCGGAGGGGCTGAAGATGTCAGCCCGTCAGTGCTCCCTCCGGCTCCCCCGTGCTCAGGCGCGGCCCCGTCACCCGTACCTCCGGCAGTTCCCGGTGGGCCGGGTCCCGTACCTCGCCGACCAGGAGTTCCAGTACGTCTTCCAGGGCGACGAGGCCGAGGACCCGGCCGGAGGCGTCGGCCACCTGGGCGAGGTGGGTGGCGGCGCGGCGCATGACGGTGAGGGCGTCGTCCAGGGGGAGCTCGGAGCGCAGGGTCGTCATCGGGCGCCATACGTGCTGCGGCACCGCGCGTTCGGACTCCTCCAGGTCCAGTACGTCCTTCACGTGCAGGTAGCCCATGAAGGCGCCGGTCTCCGCCGCCACCGGGAAGCGGGAGTAGCCGGTGCGGGCGGTGAGCGCGACGATCTGGCCGGGGGTGACCGACGGGCTGACCGTGACCAGGGACTCGCGCTTCAGCAGGACGTCCGTCACCGGGCGGGAGCCCAGTTCCAGGGCGTCCCCCAAACGTTCCTGCTCCTCGGGGTCGAGCAGCCCGGCCTGGCCGGAGTCCTCGACGAGGCGGTTGAGCTGCTCGCTGGTGAAGACGGCCTCGACCTCGTCCTTCGGTTCGACGCGGAAGAGCCGCAGGATGGCGTGCGCGACGGCGCCGAGAGCGACGGTGATCGGGCGGCAGAAGCGGGCGAAGTAGACCAGGCCGGGGCTGAGCCACAGCGCGACCTTCTCCGGCGCCGCCATCGCCATGTTCTTCGGCAGCATCTCGCCGATGACCAGGTGGGCGAAGACCACCGCGGCGAGCGCGATGACATAGGTGAGCGGGTGGATCATCCCCTCCGGCAGGTGGACCCACTCGAACAACGGCTCCAGCAGATGCGCCACCGTGGGCTCCGCCACCGCGCCCAGCGTCAGCGAGCACACCGTGATGCCGAACTGCGCCGCCGCCATCATCTGCGGCAGCCGCTCCAGGCCGTACAGCACCTGGCGCGCTCGGGCCGTGTCCAGCGGCTCGATCTGGCTGCGGCGGACCGAGACCAGGGCGAACTCGGCGCCGACGAAGAACCCGTTGGCCAGGACCAGCAGCGCCGCGAAGAGAAGTTGGAGCACGCTCATCGGGCGACCTCCACCACGGCCCCGGTCCGGACCAGCCGGACGCGTTCGGCGCGGTAGTGACCGACCCGGCGCACCGACAGCCGCCAGCCGGGCAGTTCCGCCTTGTCGCCGACGGCCGGGATACGGCCGAGCAGATCGGCGACCAGCCCGGCGACGGTCTCGTACGGCCCCTCGGGCACGTCGAGTCCTATGCGCTGGAGGATGTCGACCCGGCAGCTGCCGTCGGCGTCCCAGGCGGGCCGGCCGTCCTCCGGCGGGGCGGCGGCGAGTTCGGGCAGGTCCTGCCCGTCGTGCTCGTCGCGGACCTCGCCGACGATCTCCTCGACGATGTCCTCCAGGGTGACGACCCCGGCCGTGCCGCCGTACTCGTCGACGACGACCGCGATGGGCTGCTCGCTGCGCAGCTGCGCGAGGAGTGGCTGGACCGGCAGGGTCTCGGGGACCAGCAGGGCCGGGCGGGCGATACGGACGACGGGGGTGCGCAGCCGTTCACTCGAACGGATCGCCAGGGCGTCCTTCAGATGAACCATGCCGACGACCTCGTCGATCTTCTCGCGGTAGACCGGGAAGCGGGACAGACCGGTGGCGCGGGTCAGGTTCACCACGTCCTCGGCGGTCGCCGACGACTGGAGCGCGCTGACCTTCACGCGCGGGGTCATCACGTGCTGCGCGGTCAGCTCGGCGAGCGACAGGGTCCGTACGAAGAGATCCGCGGTGTCCTGCTCCAGGGCGCCGGCCTGGGCGGAGTGGCGGGCCAGGGAGACGAGCTCGCCGGGGGTGCGGGCGGAGGCCAGCTCCTCGGTCGGCTCGATGCCCAGGGCGCGCACGAGACGGTTGGCGACGGAGTTGAGCCCGGCGATCACCGGGCGGAACAGGCGCGCGAACACGTGCTGCGGGCCGGCGACGAAGCGCGCGACCTGCATCGGCCGGGACACCGCCCAGTTCTTGGGCACGAGCTCACCGATCACCATCTGCACGGCCGAGGCCAGCAGCATGCCGACGACCACGGCCACCCCGGGCACCGCGCCCTCGGGGATGCCGATCGCGGTGAAGGGGCGGCCCAGCAGCTCCGCGAGCGCCGGTTCGGCGAGCATGCCGACGACGAGGGAGGTGATGGTGATGCCGAGCTGGGTGCCGGAGAGCTGGAAGGACAGTTCCTTCAGTGACTCGACGACCCGGCGGGCCCGTCGGTCGCCCTCGGCGGCGGCCTTCTCGGCGTCCGTCGCCTCGACCGTGACCAGGCCGAACTCGGCGGCCACGAAGAAGCCGTTGGCGAGAATCAGGAGGAACGCGGCTGCCAGAAGCAGCAAGGGGATGCTCATGATGCCGCCGCCCCGGTATGTCGGGAGGGGGCGGCGCAGGTACTACAGGACGATCCGTCCATCGCTGGAGGGAATCACTCCTCGGGTAGCAGGGGGCCTTTGAGGCCGGCTGGGACATCAAAGGCGGAGGCGTCGGAAAACGCCTCCGCCAACAGATTAATCAAGACATGGCGATTTACGTCAGGGTGAACGTGCCCCCGTGAGCCCCGATGGCCCCCTGAGTCAGCCCTGATGCTCCTCCGGATCCCTGATGGCACGGGCCTCGGCGAGCGCCCGCAGAGCGCGCGCGTCGGCGATGGCCCGCTGCTTGGCGATGCCGGGCTGGATGCCGAGCGCGGGCAGACTGGTGCCGTCGCTGAGGTTCAGGAACACCCAGGGGTCGCCCGGACGGAGGTTCACCTGGACGATCTCGGCCCACTCCAGCCGGCGCTTGGTGGCGATGTTCACCACGGTGACGCCGGACTCGTCGGCGACGACCTTCACCCGCGCCAGCATGGCCAGCACGCCGAACATCAGCGCGCCGGTGAAGACGAAGCTGAGGCGCTCGCCGGGGCCGAGCTTCTCCAGCAGCAGCGCGACCGCCGTGATGACGACGAAGATCGCGATGCCGGCGGTGAGCAGGACGGCCCGGGTGCGGCCCGGCCGGAACGTCACGGGCAGGGTGGGCAGTTCGGAGGATTCGGAGGACATCGGTGTACGGCCCCTCGGGTCAGAGGCGGCAGGCGTGGATGGCCGTGGTCAGGATGGCCCGCGCGCCGATGTCGTACAGGTCGTCCATGATGCGCTGGGCTTCCTTGGCCGGAACCATGGCCCGGACGGCGACCCAGCCCTCGTTGTGCAGCGGCGAGACGGTCGGCGACTCCAGGCCCGGGGTGAGGGCCACGGCCTTCTCCAGCTGCTCGACGCGGCAGTCGTAGTCCATCATCACGTACGTCCGCGCGACCAGGACGCCCTGGAGGCGGCGCAGGAACTGCTGGACCTTGGGCTCCTCGCCGTCCGCGCCGGTGCGGCGGATGACGACGGCCTCGGACTTCATGATCGGGTCGCCGACGACCTCCAGGCCGGCGTTGCGCAGCGAGGTGCCCGTCTCGACGACGTCCGCGATGACCTGGGCGACACCGAGCTGGATGGCGGTCTCGACGGCGCCGTCGAGGTGGACGACGGAGGCGTCGATGCCGTGGTCGGCGAGGTGCTTGGCGACGATGCCCTCGTAGGAGGTGGCGACCGTCTTGCCGTTCAGGTCCGCCAGGTCGTCGCCGACGGTGCCCGGCTTGGTGGCGAAGCGGAAGGTGGAGCGGGCGAAGCCGAGGGCCAGGATCTCCTCGGCGTTGGCGCCGGAGTCGATCAGCAGGTCACGGCCGGTGAGACCGATGTCGAGCTGCCCGGAGGCGACGTAGATGGCGATGTCGCGGGGGCGGAGGTAGAAGAACTCGACGTCGTTCCCGGGGTCGACGATCCGCAGTTCCTTGGACTCGCGGCGCTGGAGGTAGCCGGCCTCATGCAGCATCTCCGCCGCAGGGCCGGACAGGGAACCCTTGTTGGGGACGGCGATGCGCAGCATGAGGTCGGCTTCCTTCGTTCGCTCTTACGGGTGTGCTGGGTTGCTGGTGCTCAGAGGTGGGCGTAGACGTCGTCGAGGGAGATCCCGCGCGCGACCATCATCACCTGGACGTGGTAGAGCAGCTGCGAGATCTCCTCGGCGGCGGCTTCCTTGCCCTCGTACTCGGCGGCCATCCAGACCTCGGCGGCCTCCTCGACGACCTTCTTGCCGATGGCATGGACGCCCTTGCCGACCAGCTCAGCGGTGCGGGAAGTGGCGGGGTCGCCGTTCGCGGCCTTGTGCTGGAGCTCGGTGAAGAGCTCCTCGAAAGTCTTCTTGGACATGGTGGCGCCCACTCTACGCGTTTGACCGGACGACCTAACGCCACGGTTCAGATACTGAGCGGAGCGTCGCCGCCGTCGCCACGGCCGCCGTCACCGCCTCGTGTCCCTTGTCCTCGGTGGAGCCCTCGATGCCGGCCCGGTCCAGGGCCTGCTCCTCGGTGTCGCAGGTCAGCACGCCGAAGCCGACGGGGACCCCGGTCTCGACCGACACCTGGGTCAGGCCCTGGCTCACGCCCTGGCACACGTACTCGAAGTGCGGGGTGCCGCCGCGGATGACCACGCCGAGCGCCACGATGGCGTCGTAGCCGCGGCCCGCGAGAACCTTGGCGACCACCGGGAGTTCCCAGCTGCCGGGGACCCTGAGCAGGGTCGGCTCGTCGATCCCCAGGTCGTGCAGGGCGCGCAGCGCGCCGTCCACCAGACCGTCCATCACCTTCTCGTGCCACTGCGCCGCGATGACCGCGACCCGCAGGTCGCCCACATTGCGTACGGACAGCTCCGGTGCGCCCTTGCCGCTCACGTTCCTGAGTCTCCTCGTGTGCTCTTACTGGTTGGTGCAGGTGGACAGGGAGGCCGGGGCGGCCCCGGGGGCCGGGTCCAGCCAGGGCAGGTCGTGCCCCATCCGGTCGCGCTTGGTGCGCAGGTACGTCAGGTTGTGCTCGCCCGCCTGTACGGGCATCGGCTCCCGCTCGGCGACCTTCAGGCCGTGGCCGGTGAGCGCGTCGGTCTTGTCGGGGTTGTTGGTCAGCAGGCGCACGCTGTGCACGCCGAGGTCGACCAGGATCCGCGCGCCGGCGCCGTAGTCGCGGGCGTCGGCGGGCAGGCCGAGTTCGAGGTTGGCGTCGAGGGTGTCGCGGCCGCGCTCCTGGAGTTCGTAGGCGCGCAGCTTGGACATCAGGCCGATACCCCGGCCCTCGTGTCCGCGCAGATAGACGACGACTCCGCGGCCCTCGTCCTGGATGCGTTCCAGCGCGGCCTCCAGCTGGGGGCCGCAGTCGCAGCGCAGGGAGTGGAAGACATCGCCCGTCAGGCACTCGGAGTGGACGCGGACGACAACGTCCTCGCCGTCGCCGATCTCGCCGTGGACGAGGGCGACATGCTCGACGCCGTCGACGGTGGAGCGGTAGCCGTATGCCGTGAAGGCGCCGTGGGCGGTGGGCAGGTGGACCTCGGCCTCGCGCAGGACGGCCGGCCGGCCCGGCAGCCGCTGCTCGCCGAGGACGGGTCGCCGCTCGGCCGGGGTCTGCTCCTGCTCGGCCCGCTCCGCACGCTCGGTGTCGCGGCGGTAGGCGATCAGGTCCTCGATGGAGATGATCGTCAGGCCGTGCTTGCGGGCGAACGGGATCAGCTCGGGCAGCCGCAGCATCTCGCCGTCCTCGCCGGCGATCTCGACGATGGCGCCGGCCGGGCGCAGCCCCGCGAGGCGGGCGAGGTCGACGGCGGCCTCGGTGTGGCCGTTGCGGACGAGGACGCCGCCGGGCCGGGCGCGCAGCGGGAAGATGTGGCCGGGGCGGACGAGATCCGACGGCTCCGCCTTGCCGCTCGCGAGGAGCTGGAGCGTGGTCGCCCGGTCGGAGGCGGAGATGCCGGTGGTCACACCGTGCGCGGCGGAGGCGTCGACGGAGACGGTGAACGCGGTCTTCATCGACTCGGTGTTGTCCGCGACCATCTGCGGCAGTTCGAGCCGCTCCAGCTCCTCGGGCTCCATGGGCGCGCAGATCAGGCCGCGGCACTCGCTCATCATGAAGGCGACGATCTCGGGGGTCGCGTGCTCGGCGGCGATGACGAGGTCGCCCTCGTTCTCCCGGTCCTCGTCGTCGACGACCACGATCGGGCGGCCGGCCGCGATGTCGGCGATGGCCTGCTCGATCGGGTCGAGGGTGAGGTCCTCGACGCCCTCGGTGCGGTACAGGATCGGTGCCGTGGTCATGCCGGCGCTCCTTCCAGGACGGGCCGCGTGTCCCTGCGGGAGCGCAGCCACCAGTCGCGCATGCCCCACAGGACGAGTGCGCCGTAGATGACGTAGACGAAGCCGGAGAAGGCGTAGCCGTTGGCGAAGTTGAGGGGGACGCCGACCAGGTCGACGAGGAGCCAGGCGAACCAGAACTCGACCATGCCGCGCGCCTGGGCGTACATGGCGACGATGGTGCCGACGAAGATGTAGGCGTCGGGCCAGGGGTCCCAGGACAGGGTGGGGTACGCCTTGAAGAGCAGCGCCACCGCGACGGTGCCGGCGGCGGCCGCTGCGGCCATCGCGCCGCGCTCGCGCCAGGTGGCGAACCGGACGCTGATGTGGCCGTCCTCGCCCTGTCCCTTGCCGCGCTGCCACTGCCACCAGCCGTAGAGGGCGACGAGCATGACGACCGCCTGCTTGCCCGCGCTGCCGGTGAGGTGGCCGAAGAAGGCGCCGAAGAGGATCAGGCCGGCCAGGAACTGCACGGGCCAGGTCCATATGGAGCGTCGCCAGCCGAGGGCGAGGGCGGCGAGGCCGAAGAGGTTGCCGACCATGTCCGACCAGAGGATGTGCTGGCCGAACAGGGTGAAGGCCTCGGAGTTCAGCGAGTTCACCGGGCACTCGCCCCTTCGGAGTTGAGCCGGTCGCCCAGCATCCGCTCGACGTACTTGGCGATGACGTCGACCTCGAGGTTGACCGGGTCGCCGGGCTGCTTCCGGCCGAGCGTGGTCAGGTCGAGGGTGGTCGGGATGAGGCTGACGGTGAAGTAGTCGGGGCCGGCGTCGACGACGGTGAGGCTGATGCCGTCGACGGTGATGGAGCCCTTCTCGACGACGTACCGGGAGAGGTCCGCGGGCAGCGAGATCTTGACGATCTCCCAGTGCTCGGAGGGCTTGCGCTCCAGTACCTCGCCGGTGCCGTCGACGTGCCCCTGCACGATGTGCCCGCCGAGGCGCGCGCCCACGGCGGTGGGGCGCTCCAGGTTGACGCGGGAGCCGACCGTGAGGATGCCCAGGCTGGAGCGGTTCAGGGTCTCGGCCATGACGTCGGCGGTGAACTCGTCGCCCTCGTGGTCGACGACCGTGAGGCAGACGCCGTTGACCGCGATGGAGTCGCCGTGCTGTGCGCCTTCGGTGACGACGGGGCCGCGCAGTCGGAAGCGACAGGCGTCGTCGAGGGTCTCGACAGCCGTGACGTGGCCCAGCTCTTCGACGATTCCGGTGAACACTTCCCGGGTCCTCCTGCCTCATTCGGGCACGGACTCCGGGGCTGTCGATGACGACAGAATGTACGAGCAGGAACACCGAGGGCGACGCCGATACAGGGCTCGCCACGAGGGCGAACCCATACGGCGGCGCGCACGAATGCCCGCCCGCCGCGCACTGCCTCCCATCCGGACTTTAACCGTCGGTCCAGGAATTTCACCTGGTCAACCGGCCGCTGGAAGCGACCGGGTCGCGGACTGTAACCGCCGGTTCGGACTTTCACCGACCCCGGAGTGCGCTGCTTCTGGTACAGGGCCAGTGTGCCACGGCCGGTCCACGTCCATGCGGGCGAATGTTGTGGGGTGGCTCACAGGCCGCCCGACCGAGCCTCTTGCGAGATTGGTCCATACCTATTGACGCACTGGTCTAGTCCTCTCTAGGGTCTGCGCAACGTCCGTGGAGAGGAACCGACTTGCTGTCCCTTTCACGCAACCGGGCGAGACCCGCCCTGCTCGCCGCCCTCGGCACGATCGCCGGCCTGGTGCTCGCCGGTCTCCCGGCGTCCGTCTCGCACGCCGCCGAGCAGGAGTCCTGCCGCCCCGACGGCCTCTACCGGACGCCCGGCGTCGACGTCCCGTACTGCTCGGTCCACGACACGGCCGGCCAGGAGGAGATGGGCGCCGACCACCAGCGCCGGGTGATCGGCTACTTCACCGGCCGGCGCACCGGCAAGGACGGCACGCCCGCCTACCTCGCCCCGGACATCCCGTGGGACAAGGTCACCCACCTCAACTACGCCTTCGCGCACATCGACGGCGGCAACAGGATCTCCGTGGGCACGGACAACGAGACGAACCCGGCGACGGGAAAGACCTGGCCCGGTGTGAGCGGCGCGGAGATGGACCCGGGATTCCCCTACAAGGGCCATTTCAATCTGCTGAACAAATTCAAGAAGCAGCACCCGGGCGTCAAGACGCTGATCTCGGTGGGCGGTTGGGCCGAGACCGGCGGCTATTGCGACGACGGGGGCACCCGTGTGAACTCGGGTGGCTTCTACTCGATGGCCACGAACGCCGACGGTTCGGCCAATCGGTCCGGCATCGACACGTTCGCGGATTCGGCGGTCACGTTCATCCGGAAGTACGGCTTCCCGGCCGGGACTCGGCTGACCGGGGCGTAGTCGGCCCGGCGGCGGTGACGACGGCCCTTGCCCGCCGCCGGGTCTCCCAACTCCCGCCACCTGCCGTTCTGGCAGGGTGAGGACATGACCACCGCCATCGCCGACGAGTTCGAGACCCATCGCCCCCGGCTGTTCGGTCTGGCCTACCGCATGCTGGGCTCCGCGGACGAGGCCGAGGACACCGTCCAGGACGCGTATCTGCGCTTCAGCGGCGCGGACCGTACGGCGATCGAGTACCCGGCGGCCTGGCTCGCCAAGGTCGTCACCAACCTCTGTCTCACCCGGCTGACGTCGGCCAGGGCCCGGCGCGAACAGTACGTCGGGCCCTGGCTGCCGGAGCCCGTGGTCACCTCGGACGGCGTACTCGGGCCGCTGGAGTCCGCCGAGCAGCGGGACGCCGTGTCCATGGCGATGCTGGTGCTGCTGGAGCGGCTCACCCCGACCGAGCGGGCCGTGTACGTGCTGCGGGAGGCGTTCGCGTACGGCCACCGGGAGATCGCCGAGACGCTGGATCTGACCGAGGCCAACTGCCGACAGCTGTACCGGCGGGCGGTCCAGCGGGTGGGTGAGGAGCGGGCGCGGTTCGAGCCGTCTCCCGAGCGGCAGGAGGAGCTGGTCAGGTCGTTCCTCACGGCGGCCCGCGACGGTGACCTCGACGGCCTGGAGAAGCTGCTGGCGGCCGACGTCGTCTGGTCGAGCGACGGCGGCGGCAAGGTCTCGGCGGCCCGGCGGCCGATCGAGGGCCGGGACAAGGTGTTCCGCTTCCTGGCCGGGGCGACGCGGACCTTCCTGGCGGGCGTGGACTTCACGGCGGTCGAGATCAACGGCGCGACGGCGCTGGCCGCGTGGGAGGGCGACACGCTGCTCTCGGTGACGGCGTTCGACGTGCGGGACGGGCTGGTCGCGCATGCGTGGGCCGTGGTGAACCCGGACAAGCTGGACTTCGTACGCCGCCAGCTGACACGGGCGTAACGGAGTCGGCGGCAATCCCACCCGCGGCTGTCACATTTCACGCGGGGTACTCGGTCCCAGCTGACGAGGGGCGCTCCAGCCGGGAGCGCCCGGCGTCCGAAGGGACTGAACAGCATGACCACGATCCTGGTGACCGGCGGCACGGGCACGCTCGGCAGGCTCGTCACCGAGCGATTGCGGGCGGACGGCCACGAGGTGCGGGTGCTCAGCAGGCACGCCCAGCCGTACGCCGTCGACCTGCGCAAAGGCGGGCCCGGCCTGGACGCGGCGCTGGACGGCGTGGACACGGTCGTGCACTGCGCGACCTCGCCGGGCGGCGGTGACGAGGAGGCGGCGGCGCACCTGATCGCCGCGGCGCGGAGGGGCGGCGTACGGCACCTTGTGTACATCTCGATCGTCGGCGTCGACCGGGTGCCGTTCGGCTACTACAAGAGCAAGCTCGCGGTGGAGCGGCTGGTGGAGGAGTCGGGGCTCGGCTGGACCGTGCTGCGCGCGACCCAGTTCCATGATCTGCTGGTGCGGGTGCTCGGCATCCTGTCGAAGTCGCCGGTCATGCTGCTCCCGGCCCGGGTGAAGGACCAGCCCGTCGAGGTGGCGGAGGTCGCGGCCCGCCTCGCCGAACTGGCGCTGGACGCCCCGGCCGGACGCGTCGAGGACATGGGCGGCCCCGAGGTGAGGACCTTCGACTCACTGGCTCGCGCCTACCTCGGGGCCACGGGCCGCAGGCGCGTCGTCCTGCGCGTCCCGCTGCGGGGGAAGGCGTACGACGGCTTCCGCTCGGGCGGTCATCTGGCGCCGGGGCATGCGGTGGGCAAGGGGACGTTCGAGGAGTATCTGGGGCGGCGGTTCGGGGGCGAACAGGGCGCTTGACCAGGGCTTCTTCGGTCCGGGCCACCGGTCCGGGCCACCGGTCCGGGCCACCGGTCCGGGCCACCGGTCCGGGCCACCGGTCCGGGCCACCGGTCCGGGCCACCGGTCCGGATCACCGGTCCGGCGGCCCGAAGAGCTCGTCCTGCGCGGCGTCCCGCGCCGTGAGCAGCGCTCCGCGCAGGACGGCACCGCCACCCAGGCCGGTGGGCCGGACCACGGTCGCCAACGGCGACATCCGTCGGATCCGCTCCTCCACCCGCCCGGCGAGCACCTCCCCGCCGGCCTGCCCGACCTCCCCGCCGAGGACCACACAGCCGGGGTCGAGGACGGCGACGACGGAGGCGACCCCCACGGCGAGGCGATCGGCGATGGCGTCGAGGAAGCGGTCGGCCGAGGCTGGGTCGCCGGAGGGGCTCGGGGAGACGGTGGCCCCGGCCACGCGGGAAGCCCCGACCGCCTCTCGAGGCGCTTCGGCGCGAACTTCCCCGGCGCTCTCGCCCTCGACGTTCTCGCCGGGGGCGGCCTGCCCCGCGACCACCCGTCCCACAGCCTCCCTGACGATCCCGGCGGCGAGCGGCTCGTGCGCGGATGCGCCCTCGATCGGCAACCCGTACGCCCTCGCCAGCTCCACGATCGCCGCCGACCCGGCCAGGGAGTGGAACCCGCCCTCGCAGTCCACCGCCGACGGCAGTCCGGACGTGCCCGGGACCGGCAGGAAGCCGATCTCACCGGTGCCGCCGGAGGTTCCTCGGCGCAACGCCCCGTCGAGGACCACGGCGGCGCCCGTGCCGTGGCCGAGCCAGAGCAGGACGAAGGTGTCGCGGTCGCGGGCCACGCCGTCGCGCTGTTCGGCGAGGGCGGCGAGGTTGGTCTCGTTCTCGACGCTGACGCGGGCCTCGGGAAGCCGTTCCTGGAGGGCCGCGACCAGGCGGCGATGCCATTCGGGCAGTCCGGTGGAGTCGCGGAGCTCTCCGCTCGCCGGGTCGATCAGGCCCGGGGCGCCTATCCCCACCGTATGGAGCCGGTCCGCCCCCGCCTCCTTCGCGACCCGCTCCACGAGCGTGACCGCCTGCTCCACCGCGGGCCCGGTCCCCATGTCGCCGCCGATCGGTACCGCCGCCTCGGCGAGCACTGCCCCGACCAGGTCGGACACCACCACGGAGACGCCTTCGGTACGGACGTCCAGTGCCGCGAGATGGGCGCGGTCGGCGACGATGCCGTACAGCTTGGCGTTAGGGCCGCGCCGCTGCTCGCCGGCCTCGCCGACGACCGCGATCAGACCGGCGGCCGTGAGGCGTTCGACGAGGTCGGCGACGGTCGGCCGGGACAGGCCGGTCAGCTGCTTCAACTGCCCTGCCGTCAGCGGGCCCTCCTGCTGGAGCAGTCGCAGGGCGAGCCGGTCGTTGATGGCCCGGGCGGTGCTCGGGGATGCGGGCATGCCGGGATCCTTCCAGATCGGCGGGGCCGTGCGGTGGGCGGCCGGGATATCCCCTATCTATCAGGCAGGGACCCTGATAGTTTACGCGCGGCGTCGGCACAGAGTGCGGTGCGCACGGAACGAAGTCCGCGCGGAGCGAGGACCGGGAGGGGCCGGACAATGGGTGAGGTGGTCTACGACCTGCGCGAGGTGAAGCGCGCCCGGTACGCCGTGGCGGCCGTCTTCGCCGTGCACGGCGCCGTCACCGGCTCGTTCGCGACGCGGGTGCCATGGATCCAGGACCATGCCGGGGTCAGCGCGGGCCAGCTGGGGCTGGCGCTCGCCTTCCCCGCGCTCGGCGCCTCCCTCGCGATGCCGCTGGCGGGCAGCATCAGCCACCGCTTCGGCGCCCGGAACGCCCTGCGCGGACTGATCGCCCTGTGGACGCTCGCCCTGGTCCTGCCCTCCCTGGCCCCCAACCTGCTGACCCTGTGCCTGGCGCTGTTCACCTACGGCGCCACCGCGGGGATGGCGGACGTGGCGATGAACGCGCTCGGCGTCGAGGTCGAGAACCGCCTCGGCCGGTCGATCATGTCCGGGCTGCACGGCATGTGGAGCGCGGGCGCCCTGATCGGCTCGGCGGCCGGCACCCTCGCGGCCCACCTGGGTTCGGACGCCCGGCTGCACCACGCGCTGGCTGCGGTGACCCTCACCGTCCTGGGCGTCGCGGCCTGCCAGTGGGTGCTCGACCTGCAACCCGCCGAGGACGAGGAGCCGCCGCCCCGGTTCGCGCTGCCGCCCAAGTCGGCGCTGCTCATCGGCGCGGTCGGGTTCTGCGCGGTCTTCGCCGAGGGCGCGAGCCTGGACTGGTCAGCGGTCTATCTGCGCGACCAGCTGGAGACCTCGGCCGGACTCGCGGCGGCGTGCACCACCGGCTTCACCCTCACCATGGCGCTCGCCCGGATCGCCGGGGACAGGATCGTGGACCGCTACGGCGCCGTGCGCACGGTCCGGTTCAGCGGCGTCCTCGCGACGCTCGGCGGCCTGCTGATCGTCGTGTCGGACCAGCCGGCCGTGGCGATGGCCGGGTTCGCGCTGCTGGGTCTGGGCATCGCGGTGGTCGTGCCGCTCTGCTTCGCGGCCGCCGGCCGCAGCGGCAGCAACCCCTCCCTCGCCATCGCGGGTGTCGCGACGATCACGTACACCTCGGGTCTGATCGCCCCGAGCGCGATCGGCGGAATCGCCCAGGCCACCAGCCTGATGGTGTCCTTCTGCCTGGTGACCGTGCTGTCCTTCGGCCTCGTCGTGTTCGCGCGCGTCCTGCGCGCCGGTGACCGCGACCGCCCGAAGGTCGGGCGACCGGACGCGGCAGTTCCTGACCCGCGGCCCTGAACCCCTCGCTCCACGGCGCCGGCCGTGGCTGTCGGCCCAGGTCGGGCGCGGTTCTCCACGTACCTGACAATGGTCCGGTCACCACCCGCACGACGAAAGCGAAACCGCACCATGGATCTCGGCGTCCGCTGGAAACTGCACGGCGACGGACGCACGCCGGCGCCCGGAGCGGTGGTCCGCCCCGACGAACGGCTCTCGTGGCCCCGCACCGTCGGGCTCGGCGCCCAGCACGTGGTGGCCATGTTCGGCGCGTCCTTCGTGGCGCCGGTCCTGATGGGGCTCGACCCCAACCTGGCGATCATGATGTCCGGCGTCGCGACGCTGGTCTTCCTGCTCGCGACCCGGGGCCGGGTGCCCAGTTACCTCGGCTGCTCCCTCTCCTTCGTCGGTGTCGCCGCGGTCATCCGGGCCGACGGCGGTACGAGCGCGACCGTCACCGGCGCGGTCCTCGTCGTCGGCGCCGTGCTGTTCCTGGTCGGTCTCGCGGTGCGGCGCTTCGGCGCGCGGATCATCCACGCCACGATGCCGCCGATCGTCACCGGCGCCGTGGTGATGCTGATCGGCTTCAACCTCGCTCCGGTGACGGCTTCGACGTACTGGCCGCAGGACCAGTGGACGGCGCTGCTGGTGATGCTGTTCACCGGTCTGGCGGTGGTCTGTCTGCGCGGGTTCTGGTCCCGTATCGCGATCTTCCTGGGCCTGGTCTTCGGCTACGGCATCTCCTGGGCCTTCGACCGGATCTTCGGGAAGATCCACTCGGTGGACGCGAGCGGCAGACTCACCGACCACTGGCGGCTCGACCTCTCCGGGGTCTCGAAAGCCGACTGGATCGGGCTGCCCGACCTGCACGGCCCGTCCTTCCAGTGGTCGGCGATCCTGGTGGCGCTGCCCGTCGTCATCGCCCTGGTCGCCGAGAACGCCGGGCACGTCAAGGCGGTCGGCGAGATGACCGGCGACAACCTGGACGACAAGCTGGGCACCGCGATCTCCGCGGACGGCGTCGCCTCGATGCTCTCCACGGCGGTGGGCGGCCCGCCCAACACCACGTACTCCGAGAACATCGGCGTGATGGCCGCGACCCGCGTCTACTCGACCGCCGCCTACTGGGCCGCCGCCGGCTTCGCGCTGCTCTTCGGCGTCTGCCCCAAGTTCGGCGCGGTCGTGGCCGCGATCCCGGGCGGCGTCCTCGGCGGCATCACCGTCATCCTGTACGGCATGATCGGCCTGCTCGGCGCGCAGATCTGGATCAACGCCAAGGTCGACCTGCGCAATCCGCTCAACCTCGTCCCGGCGGCGGCGGGCATCATCATCGGCGTCGGCAACGTCACCATGGAGTTCACCGACACCTTCGAGCTCAGCGGCATCGCCCTGGGCACGCTCGTCGTCATCACCGGCTACCACGCACTGCGGGCCTTCGCCCCGGCCCATCTCAAGACGCAGGAGCCGCTGCTCGACGAGGGCACGTCCTCCTACGACGAGGAGAGCGGTGCCGGTGACGGGGCTCAGCGCGCCAAGTCGTAGGCGTACGACGCCGTGAAGGTCCCCGGCCTCCCCTTGCACCCGTCCGACTCCCCCGGCAGCTTCACCCACAGGTAGCCGTCGATCCGCGTCTCCCCCGTGCTGAGGGTCGGCGCCCGGCCCAGCTTGCGGCCGACAGGGTCGCACCACTCCCCGTCGGCCGGGGCCCCGGCGCCGTTGCGGCTGGTGTCGATCACGGCGCCGAGGCTCGCGGGGCCGCCGAGGGCGTCGAGGACCTGTCGGTCGTAGGCGATCTCGTCGGTCGTGGCATGGAAGTTGGAGACGTTGCTGAAGACGCCGTCGGAGGACGCGGGCGAGGCGGCGCCGGCCTGTCGCAGCCACTCCGCCTGTTTGCCGGGCGTGTGCCAGCCGGAGTGCCCGGCGTCGTAGTAGACGCGCGCCCTGGGGTTCGCCGTCTTGAAGGCGCGCCCCGCGCGGGCCAACGAGGCGAAGCGGTCGGCGCGTTCGGCGGCGGAGAGGCACTCGGACTGGGCGACGGAGTCGGGCTCCAGGATCACGATGACGTCGGAGGAGCCGAGCCCGGCGGCGAACCTGTCGATCCAGGCGTCGTAGGCGCCGAGGTCGGGCGCCCCGCCCTGGGAGTGCCCGCCGCAGTCACGGTCGGGTATCGCGTACGGCACCACCACGGGCACCCGCCCCAGCGCCGAGCCGGCCGAAGTGACCGCGCGGACCCGGGCGGTGACGGTGTCCGGCGTGAAGTCGGCGAACCACACGGCGGCCGGCTGGGCGGCGATCCGGGACGCGATGACGGCGTGGCGCGGGTCTTCGGCGTTGCCGCGGACCCACTCCAGCACCTGGGAGTCGGGGTGGCGGTAGAGGCGGGCGGAGACCACGGTCGGCTGCCGGCTCCTCTCGGTCCTGGTCGGGGAGGGTGTGGGGCTCGCGGGGCCGGCCTTCTGCTCCTTCGGGGTCGGTGAAGTCGGCGTCGGGGACGGGGACTTCGTGGCCGAAGGGGAGAGCGAGGGCACGAGCGGCAGAGAGTCCAGGCTGGGTGAGCGCGTCACCTCGGGCGGCCTGGCCTCCTCGGAGCGCCCTCTGTCGTCGAGCGCGGAGATCATGCCGGTCGCGGTGCCGACGGCGACCACGACCCAGGCCGCCACGACCATGGCATGGCGCCGGACCGCCCTCCTGCGCTCGGACCTGCGTGCGGCCAGTCGCTGGGCACGTAAGCCTGGCACCGTCCCGCTCCCCCTCCCCCGACAGCGAGCGCGTTCCCCCGTTCTGGGGAAGCGCCGGGCCCGCCGACACTTCCGCCAGCCTAAAGCTGGGACTCTGCCCCCATGGCGCAATGCGAACAATTCACCACACCCGTGGACGCCGTCATCTCCCGTATGCGCGCCCTCCACGCGACCCTGCCCGAACGCGACGGGGTGGCCGTCTTCAACCGTGTCTACCTCACCGTCACGGAGACCGTCGACCGGCACATCGACGGTGGTCGTTTCGCGGACGCACGGGCGGCGATCACGCTGGACGTGCGGTTCGCGGAGCGGTATCTCAAGGCGGTCGAGCGGGCCGAGGACGAGCGGCGCCCGCCCGCCTGCTGGCGGCCTCTGTTCCAGATGCGCCGGCATCCCGGAGTACGTCCGTTGCAGTTCGCGCTCGCGGGCATCAACGCGCACATCGGCCACGATCTGGCGCTCGCCGTGGTGGACGCCTGTCGTAGCCTCGACTGCGAACCGGCCGATCTGGAGGACGAGTTCGATCGGGTGGGTGATCTCCTCGTCTCGCTGGAGGAGCGCGTCCGCGAAGAGCTGATGCCGGGCCCCGACGTGCTCCAGATCGCCGACCCGCTCACCCATCTGCTCGGTTCCTGGAGCCTGGAGCGGGCCCGGGACGCCACCTGGGCGACGGCGCGGGCACTGTGGGCGCTGCGCCGACTGCCGGATGTCGCCGAGGAGTTCACCGAGCGGCTGGACGCGGCCGTGGGGTTCGCGGGACGCATGATGCTCACGCCGCTGCCGGAGTGATGCGGCCACTCCTGTGACGGATCCCCTCAACTGGTAGATGAACGTTGTACGTTCGACAGGAGTGGACCTCTTGCAAAGGAGCACAGGCATGGCGACTCGACTCGGACTGGCACTCCCCCAGAACAGGCAGTACGACCTCGGCAGGGACGTCCCGGACGTGGCACGCGCCGCGGAGGCGGTGGGCTACGAGAGTCTGTGGGTGTACGAGCGGGCCCTGTTCCCCGAGCCCGCCACCCAGGGCCTGTACGGCATCGAGGGCCTGCCCTGGCCGGATGCCTACCGCGGGGTCGCCGACCCGCTGGTCACGCTCACGCTGGCGGCCGCGGCCACCGAGCGGGCCCGGCTCGGCACCAGCGTGCTGGTGGCCCCGCTGCACGTGCCCTTCCAGCTCGCCAAGTCGCTCGCCACCCTGGACGCGGCGAGCGGCGGCCGGGTCGTCGCGGGCCTCGGCACCGGCTGGTCGCACGACGAGTACGCGGCGGCCGGCGTGCGCACCTTCGAGGAGCGCGGCCGGGTCCTCGACGAGGTGATCGAGGTGTGCCGCGCGGTGTGGGGCCCGGACCCGGTGTCGTACGACGGCCGCATCACGAAGATCGCCCCCGCCGTGGTCGGCCCCAAGCCCGCCCGGCCCCTCCCGATCCTGCTGGCCGCCTCCACCCGCAAGGCGCAGCGCCGGCTCGTGGACCACGCCGACGGGTGGATGCCCGTCGCCATGAGCACCGAGTCGCTGGCCAAGCAGTGGCAGGAGCTGCGGGACCTGGCCGCCGAGCGGGGTCGCACGGCGCCGTTGCAGACGGTGGTGCGCACCAACGCGCGCTACTCCGCCAAGGGACACGCGGGCCCCGACCGCGCACCCTTCCACGGCAGCGTCGACCAGATCGTCGAGGACCTGGCCGCGTACGCCGAGGTCGGCCTGGACGAGATCTTCGTCGACCTCCAGAGCTCCGTGCGCGACGCCCAGGAGCTCAAGGACGTCGCGGCGGAGGTGTACGAGAAGGCACGGGCGGCCGGGATCTGACGGTCCGGCGAGGGCTCAGTCCTCGGGCAGCTCGACCGGCGCGATCTCGTCGTAGACGTCGCCCGGCCCCGGGTTGGTCGCGTCGGTGGCCCCGCCGAAGTGGTGCATGACGCCCCAGACCGCGTTCAGCGCGGTCTGGACGGCGCCCTCGGCCCAGCCGGCCGTCCAGGAGATGTCGTCTCCGGCGAGGAAGATGCCCCGCTTGTCCTCGGGCAGGCGGTCCTGCATGAAGTGCGTGAACAGGCGCCGCTGGTAGCGGTAGTGGCCGGGGAGGTTGGCCTTGAACGCGCCCATGAAGTACGGCTCGTTCTCCCACGACACCGTCACCGGACTGCCGATGATGTGCTTCCTGATGTCGACCTTCGGGTAGATCTCGCCGAGCGACTTCAGCATGACCTCCATCCGCTCGCTCGCGGACAGCGGCAGCCACTTCAGGCTGTCGTCGCACCAGGTGTAGGAGAGACAGATGACGGCAGGCCTGTCCGGACCGTCGTCGAGCAGGTAGGTGCCGCGCGTCATACGGTCGGTGAGCGTCATCGACATGACGTCCCGGCCCGTCTCCTCGTCCTTGTCGAGCCAGAAGGGCCGGTCGACCGGCACGAACAGCTTCGAGCTCTCCATGTAGTGGGTCCGCTCGATCGCCGTCCAGTGGTCGATCGGGAAGAGCGAGTCGTCGCAGGCGATCTTCGACAGCAGCATCCAGGACTGGGCGGTGAAGACGGCCGCCTGGTACGTACGGATGTCACCGTTCGCGTCGGTCACGGTGATCCGGTTGCCGGCGGTGCGGTGCAGCCGGGTCACGGCCGGGCGAGGGGCGCCGTTCTCGTGCAGCTTCGCCAGCGACGTCCCGTAGGCCCAGTGGACGATCTTCTCCGGCTCCCGCTCCCACAGGCGCAGCGGCAGCTGCTGGGAGCCACCGACGATGCCGCGGTGGTGGTCGTCGGCCTCGGTGTAGACGACGCGCAGGATCTCCAGGATGGAGTTGGGGAAGTCGGTGTCCCAGCCGCCGGTGCCGAAGCCGACCTGGCCGAAGATCTCGCGGTGCCGGAAGGACTTGAAGGCCTCGGAGTCGCAGAGGAACCCGTAGAACGTCTGGTTGTCGAGCTTCTCGACGAGCTTCGCCCAGATCTCCCGGATGCGCGGCACGTCCCGCTCGCGCATCGCCCGGTTCATGTCGGAGAAGTCGGCGCCCTCGTCCAGGCACTTGTTCCAGGCCTCGGCGACGTCCCGGTAGACCTGCGGGAGGTCGTCGATGGTCTCGGCGTAGTGCGACTCGCCCTTGAGGTCGACGACGGTCGAAGGCGTCGCCTCGGCGAGGGGGTTGGGGAAGGGCTCGGTCTTCAGGCCCACCAGGTCGATGTAGTGCTGGAGGGCCGTGGAGGACGGCGGGAAGCGCATCGCGCCCATCTCGGCGGTCAGGGCGGGGTCGCACCCGTCGAAGCCGACGGTCCGCAGCCGCCCGCCGATCTGGTCGGCCTCGTACACGACGGGCTTGAGGCCCATCTTCATCAGCTCGTACGCGGCCACGATCCCGGAAAGGCCGCCTCCGATGACCGCGACCTCGGTGCCGTGCTCGGTCGCGGGTATCTGGCCGAGCCCCGCCGGGTGGGCGAGGAAGTCGTCGTAGGCGTACGGGAAGTCCGGGCCGAACATGGTGATCGGCGGCTGCTGCTCGTCGGCGTGCTGGACGGCGTTGGGCACCGTGGACGTCATGGGGGTACGGACTCCTTGCGCAAACAGGGACTGCGGGGGGCAGAGGCTCAGATCAGGGACCCGTACAGACCGGGGCGGCGGTCCTTCAGGTACGGGTTCTCCTCGCGGGAGGCGGCGAGGAACGCGGGGTCGACGTCGGCGAGAAGCAGTTCCTCACCGCGGCCGCCGCGGGTGCGCGCCACCCCGTCGGGACCGGCGAGCGCGGAGAGGCCGACGAACTCGAACTCCCCTTCCCGGCCGACCCGGTTGACGTACGCGACGTACATCTGGTTCTCGAAGGCCCGCACCGGGATCATCGACTCGGCGACGAACTGGAACGGGTGCATCTGCGCGGTCGGGACGATCAGGAGGTCCGTGCCGGCGAGGGCGTGCGCGCGGACGTTCTCCGGGAACTCGACGTCGTAGCAGATCAGGATGCCGACGCGGAGGCCGTCGAGCTCGGCCTGGACGACCGGCTGGTCCCCTGGCGTGAAGTGGTCGCGCTCGAAGCAGCCGAACAGGTGGGTCTTGCGATAGTTGGCGAGGCGCGTGCCGGCGGCGGAGATCAGCTGGGCGGAGTTGAAGACGGCGTCACCGTCGCGCTCCGGGTAGCCGTAGCCGACCGCCAGGCCGTGCCGGGTCGCGATCTCGGCGACCGTGTCCGCGCAGTCGCCGTCGGCGGGCTCGGCGAGGCGGGCGATGTCGTCGCCGATCGCGTACCCGGTCAGGAACATCTCCGGCGCCACCAGCAGCCCGGCGCCGGCGGCGGCGGCGCGGCCCGCGGCCTCGTCGAGGACCTTGAGGTTCTCGGCGGTAGAGCCGGGGCGGCCGGAGCTCTGGAGCAGGGCGGTGCGCATGCGTGATCCTCACCGGGCGGAGGGTGGTTGGAGGGGCCATGTAGAAGGTACGGGCGGCTGACCAGGGCGGACAAGAAGGAGCCGTTGCGCGCCGGTGAGCGGTTTGTTGCGTCGGTCATGCGTCCGGCGGCGATTCGTTGCGCACCCTCGAACGGAGGCCCCGTCCTCCTCGCAGCGGAGGGCCGCGCGGGTGTCCCCGCCGTACGGCGGAGGCCGGGTCCCGTCCTCGGTGCGATGTGCCCGGGGCGCGCCTCCGCGACAGTGGTGACCGTCCGTTTGACCTGCGGAAAGGACTGCCAATGAACCGCCGTACGAAGACCGTCGTGCTCTGCTGTGCGCTGCTGCTGCTCACCGCCGGAACGGTAGGTCCCGCCGCCATCGCAACGGACGGGCCGCAGCAGCGCGAGGCCGCCGCGCTCACCGGCACGGCCAAGCTGTACCGCTCGGCCGGGGACGACATCACCTTCTCGTTCGACGCGCATCTGGCGGCGAAGGACACCGCCGACCCGACGAGGGCCACCGGCACCTTCGAGTGGAGCCACTACCTGAACGGCGAGGGCGCCTGGGCGAAGGCCGAGGTCGACTGTCTCGTCACCGGCGGCAAGGTGGCCGTGGTCTCCGGGGTGATCACCTCCTCCGATCTGCCGGGCGCCGAGGGCAGGCGGGTCGGTATCACCGTCCATGACGTCGGCCGGCACGACCGGCTCGGCTACAGCTGGGCCTCGACGGGCAGCCCCGTCGAGACGAAGGAGCTGCCCAAGTGCGTCGGCTCCGCCCCCTTCGAGAAGGTCAAGAAGGGGACGGGCGACTTCACGGTCGTGCCGTGGCGGCCCGACTTCTAGCCAGCGTCAGCGCCGTCACCAGGTAGGGGATCGCCAGCACCGCGAAGACAGTGCTGTGCGCCGCTTCCGTGCCGAGCAGGGCGTACACACCGAAGGTCGCGACCGTGGCCAGCTCGGTGCCCAGGCTCGCCACGGAGGTGAGCGTGGCCCGGCGGGACTCGTCGATGCGGTGCTGGAGGCGCACGTCGGCGAGCACCTCGGCCAGCTGGAACCCGGCGAAGGCCAGGCTCACCAGCGCGACACCGGCCAGGGAGCGGGCCGCGGCGCCGACGGCCAGGGCGAGTGCAGCGCCCGCGAGCAGCGCCGCGAGCCCGGTCGTGCCGAGGCGTTCGGCCGGTCCGGTCAGGAGGCTGCCGAGGGTGACACCGGCCCAGATCAGCATGATCAGATACGGCACGGTCGCCTCGGCGACGCCGATGTCCCGGACCAGCAGCGGCGTGTACTCGTCGAGCGCGCCCCATACCGCGGCGACGGCCGGGACCAGCAGCAGGGCGCCACGCACCGAACGGTCCCCGCGGACCTCGGCGAGTCCGGTCCGCAGGGTCGTCGCCCAGCGGTCGTGGCCGGTCTCCGGCCGCACCCGGTGCTCGGGGAACCGGGTCGCGACGGCGGCGGTCAGCACACAGGCCGCGAAACTCGCGGCACCGACCGCCGCATAGCCTCCCCGGGCGAAGACCGGCCCCGCGAGGCCGAGGGAGGACACGGTGCCCAGCAGCCGCGCGGCCCTGGCCCGGCCCATGGTCCGCGCATACCGGCCTGCGGCACCCAGCCGGTCCAGCTCGTCGTACACCAGCGCCTCCAGCGCACCCGAGCCGAGCGCTCCGCCGGCGCCCCACAGGACGAAGCCGACCGCGAAGGCCCAGTACGACGGGACGGCCACCCACAGCGCGAAGCCGACGGCCGTGAGCAGCGGGCCGATCCACAGCAGCCGACGCCGCGACACCGTGTCGGCCCAGGCGCCGGAGGGCACCTCCAGCACCACGGCGGTGATCGACCACAGGGCGAACAGGGTGGAGATCTGCCAGAGCGACAGACCGGTGTCGGCGAAAAGCAGCGCGTACACCGGGTAGAGCAGGACGAAGTCGTCGAGGAACGAGTAGCCGTACAGCGTGGCCGTGAGGCGTCGGACGCCGGTGGCGGGCACGCGTGCAGGTGAGAGTGTCATGAGGCCTTCCCGCAGGGACTGTTCGGACACCGGGGATACGGCGCCCGAGGCGGCCCTCGGGAGGCACGACTGGTGGATCAATGTCGCCAGGTCATGGCATCGATGGTAGGCGGCCCCGGCGCGGGAGCGCAGGCGAAATCACCGTCGAGGAGGAGAGCCGCACCGCCCGCCTCCGCCGAGCGGCGACGCACGCCGGCCCCCGGGAGGACGCCGGTGCGCGGTGCCGCGCGCGAGACTCCCGGCATGGACGCCAACGAGATCCTCGACCTGCCGTACGTCGACACGCACACGTCGATCGTCGCCGCGGCGCCGGACGCCGTCTGGCGTGCCCTCGGCGAGACCGTGAACCAACCCTGGTTCCACGTGGTCACCGCGATACCCGGCAAGGAACTGTCCGTCGCCGGAAGCCACCCCTTCTCGACGTACGCCCTGATCTTCCGGCTGGAGGAGGCGGGAGCCGACCGCACCTGGGTGCGCGCCGAGACCCGGGCCGAGTTCCCGGGGCCGGCCGGCCGCCTCTACCGGCTCCTGGTGATAGGAACGGGCGGCCACGCATTGGTCGTACGGCGCATGCTGACGACGGTGGGCAAACGCGCCGCAAAGGGGCGCGGGGAACTGCGCGACCAGCCAGAACGGCGCCGCAGACGATAGACGACACCTCGCGGCACTCCTGGCGGAGCGCTACGTGGGCGACCCGGAAGAAAACCTTCGCAACAACGGCGACAACACCAGCACCGACTTGGTCCGCTCCACGAACGGCTCCCCCGCGATCCGCTCCAAGACCCGCTCGAAGTGCCGCATGTCGGAGGCGAAGACCTGCACGACCGCGTCGGCGTCCCCGGTAACGGTGGAGGCGGCCACGACCTCCTGGTACCGCTCCAGCCCCCGCCGGATCGTGTCCGGCGAGGTGTTGTGCCGGCAGTAGATCTCGACGAACCCCTCGGTCTCCCAGCCGAGCGCCGACGGGTCCACCCGTACGGTGAACCCGGTGATGGCACCGGTGGCGCGCAGCCGGTCCACGCGCCGCTTCACGGCGGGCGCGGACAGGCCGACGAGCTGCCCGATGTCCGCGTAGGAGCGGCGGGCGTCCTCGGCGAGGGCGTGCACGATGCGTTCGTCGAGATCGTTCAGCACTGCGGGTGGTTCACTTCACTTCTGGCGTGGCTGCTTGCGCGGCAAGACGGGAACGGCGATAGCCGTACAGGAAGTAGAACACGAGTCCGGCGGCCATCCAGCACCCGAAGACCACCCAGGTCACGGTGTCGAGGCTGAACATGTTATACGCGCAGAACAGGAAGCCCAGCACCGGCAGCACCGGCCCGAACGGCACCCTGAACGTGCGCTCGAGCTCGGGCCGCCGGTGACGCAGGACGATCACCGCGATGTTGACCAGCGCGAAGGCGAACAGCGTGCCGATGCTGGTGGCGTCGACGAGCTTGCCCAGCGGGATGAGGGCGGCGAGGGCACCGCAGAACACGGACACGATGATCGTGTTGAGCCGCGGCGCACCGGTCTTCCGGTGGACCTTGCCGAGCGCCTTCGGGACCAGGCCGTCACGGGACATCGCGAACAGGATGCGGGTCTGGCCGTACAGCACGGTGAGGACGACGCTCGCGATGGAGATGACGGCGCCGAGGGCGAGCAGGGTGCCCCAGAAGCTCTGGCCGCTGACATCGTTCATGATCGCGGCGAGCGAGGCGTTGGAGCCCTCGAACTTCGTCCAGTGCCAGGCGCCGACGGCGACACCCGCGACAAGGACGTACAGCGCGGTCACGATGATCAGCGACAGCATGATCGCCCGCGGCAGGTCCTTCTTGGGGTCCTTGGCCTCCTCACCGGCGGTGGAGGCGGCGTCGAAGCCGATGTACGAGAAGAAGAGCGTCGCACCCGCGGCGCTCACGCCGGCCATGCCGAGCGGCATGAAGTCGGAGTAGTTGCCGGACTTGAAGCCCATGAACCCGACCGCGCAGAACAGCACCAGCGCGGCGATCTTGACGGCCACCATGATCGTGTTGGCGCGTGCGGACTCGCGGACGCCGCCCAGCAGGAACACCATCGCCAGCAGGACGACGATCAGCGCGGGCAGATTGATGATCCCGCCCTCGCCGGGTGCCGAGGACAGCACGGACGGGATGGTGACGCCTATGGTCCCGTCGAGCAGCTCGTTGAGGTACTCGCCCCAGCCGACGGCTACGGCGGCCACCGAGACGCCGTACTCCAGCACCAGACACCAGCCGCAGACCCAGGCCACGAGCTCGCCCATCGTTGCGTACGCATACGAGTACGAGGACCCGGCGACGGGGATGCTGCCGGCCAGCTCGGCGTAGGAAAGGGCCGAGAAGAGCGCCGTCAGACCGGCGATCACGAAGGCCAGGGTGACCGCGGGACCGGCCTCCGGGACGGCGTCGCCGAGGACGACGAAAATGCCGGTGCCGAGGGTGGCGCCGATGCTGATCATGGTCAGCTGCCACATGCCGAGGGAGCGCCGCAGGGACCCTCCCTCACCCTGGCCACCCTCTGCGACCAGGTGTTCCACGGGCTTGCGACGCATGAGGCGCGCGGCGACGCCCGGGGACGGCGGGCCTGTCTGGGGACGGTTCTGCGGGGGTGCGCCTTGGTCGAGCACGCGCTGACTCCTTCGTCGCTGCCTCTCAGGGCGGCGGGGACCGGCGGCACCCTGCGACAACAGGAACCCACCGAGCGGGGTCCCTGCCACGCCACGTACGAGGCGACAGCCTACGAGGCGGAACGTTGCTGGTGAAATGCAGCAACCTTGCGTGTACGTGCAAGATCATTGCGTTGCTGGGGGCTAGGTGGGTGTTCGTTGCAGCAGGGCTTTCGACCGTTGCGCGGGGCGGGGGCAAGGGTGGCGGCTGCGGGTATTCGGTGGCTGGTCGCGCGGTTCCCCCCGCCCCTTGAGTACGTGCAGTGGACGTCCTTCAGGGGCGCGGGGAACTGCGCGACCAGCCCCCACGCACCCGCAGCCGCCCGAACACAGCCGCACCGGAGCTATTGGACGCCGGCGTTGACCAAGCGTCAGCTCCAGCTGGCGTGCAGCGGCTTGCCCTCGGCGTAACCGGCCGCACTCTGAATCCCGACGACCGCCTTCTCCGCGAACTCCTCCAGAGACCCGGCACCGGCGTACGTGCACGACGACCGCACGCCCGCGATGATCGAATCGATCAGGTCCTCCACGCCCGGGCGGGCCGGGTCGAGGAACATGCGGGAGGTGGAGATGCCCTCCTCGAAGAGCGCCTTGCGGGCGCGGTCGTACGACGACTCCTCGGACGTACGGTTGCGCACGGCACGCGCGGACGCCATGCCGAACGACTCCTTGTAGGCACGCCCCTGCGCGTCGTGCTGGAGGTCGCCCGGGGATTCGTAGGTGCCCGCGAACCACGAGCCGACCATCACGTTGGACGCACCGGCCGCGAGCGCCATGGCGACGTCGCGCGGGTGCCGGACACCGCCGTCGGCCCACACGTGCTTGCCGTACTTCTTCGCCTCGGCCGCGCACTCCAGCACCGCGGAGAACTGCGGCCGGCCGACGCCGGTCATCATGCGGGTCGTGCACATCGCACCCGGACCGACACCGACCTTGATGATGTCGGCGCCCGCCTCGATCAGATCCCGTACCCCCTCGGCGGCGACGATGTTGCCCGCGACGATCGGCACCTGCGGGTCGAGCGCCCGCACGGTCCGGATCGCGGCGATCATCGACTCCTGGTGACCGTGCGCCGTGTCGATGACGAGCGTGTCGACGCCGGCGTCGAGCAGTTGCTTGGCCTTGCCCGCCACGTCGCCGTTGATGCCGACGGCGGCCGCGATGCGCAGCTTGCCGTTCCCGTCGACGGCCGGGGTGTACAGCGTGGCGCGCAGGGCGCCCTTGCGGGTGAGGATGCCGGCGAGGCGGCCGTCCGCGTCGACGGCGGGGGCGTAGCGCCGGTTGTGGTGGTCGAGGGTGTTGAAGGCCTCGCGCGGGTCCTGGTCCGCGTCGAGGAGCAGCAGGTCCCGGGACATGACCACTTCGAGCTGCGTGAAGCGGTCCACGCCGGACAGGTCGGCGTCGGTGACCACGCCGATCGGCTTGAAGTCGTCGTCGACGACGACACCGGCGTTGTGCGCGCGCTTGGGCAGCAGGGCCAGCGCGTCGGCGACGGTCTGGTGCGGGGCCAGCACGATCGGGGTGTCGAGGACGTGGTGGCGGCTCTTCACCCAGGAGACGACCTCGGTGACGACCTCGATCGGGATGTCCTGCGGTATGACCACCAGGCCGCCGCGCCGGGCCACCGTCTCGGCCATACGGCGGCCGGCGATGGCGGTCATGTTGGCGACGACCAGCGGGATCGTGGTGCCCGTGCCGTCCGGGGAGCTGAGGTCCACGCCCTGCCGCGAGCCGACCGCGCTGCGGCTCGGGACCATGAAGACGTCGTCGTACGTCAGGTCGTACGCGGGCTGGATGTCATTGAGAAAACGCACGTGCTGCACATCCCAGTCGATCAGAGGTGGCCCCCGGACAGGTCAGCCAGGGGAGAAGAGCACGTACTTCATTGTCCCATGCTGACCGGATCGCGCTGCACGGTCGCTTCATACGAGCAGGTCAGAGGGACCTTAGGAGGATCCTCCGAGAGCGAGCAGAACAGTGAGCGAGGGCGCCCGGTCCACGGCCGCGGAGAACACCTCCTGGGCGATCTCCCACTCCTCCGGCCGCGCCTTCGCGTACGGCTGCCAGTTCCGTACGACGACCAGCAGCCCGTCCGCGGCTTCCTTGGGCCATACGGAGGGGTCGGCGAGGCTGTCGGCGAGGGCGTCCCAGTTGCGGCCGAACCAGTCGGGGAACTCCAGGGTCAGGGCGCAGCGGTCCATCAGGGCCGCCTTGTCCGTCACCCCGTCGAGGTCCAGCGTGACCGCGAGGTCCGTCATCTCAGTACCGCCAAGTCCGTAGTGATCGTCGATGAACGAGGGGATGAACGAGGGGGCGGCCACCGGGCCACCCCCTCCTGACATACCGTCACTGCCCGTCCGGGTCAGCCCTGTTGAGCGTGGACCTCGGGGTCGGCCCCGCCGTCATCAGCACGTCCGCCGCCGACGTGTCCGTCACCAGGCTCGTGACGAGCCCGGACCGCAGCACCGCGTCGATCGCGGCGGCCTTGCGCGCCCCGCCCGCGATGGCGACGACCTCCGGGATACGGCGGAGCTGGTCCGCCTTGACGGTGATGCACCGCTCCCCGAGGTCCCGTCCGACCCGGCGCCCCTCGGCGTCGAAGAGGTGCGCGGACATCTCGGCCGCGACGCCGAGCGAGGCGTAGTGGGCCCGCTCCTCGTCGCTGAGCATGTCGTGCACCGTGGAGATGCCGGGCTCCCAGGAGCCGATGGAGACACAGGCGACCGTGACCTTGTCGAAGTACTCGAAGGCCCGGGCGATCCCGGTCTGGTGGCGCAGCGCCGCCGCGGTGGCCGCGTCCGGCAGCAGCATCGGCGCGTAGATGGGGTGCGCGTCGCCGCCGGAGACCTGCGCGGCCCGTCGTACCGCCTCCACCGAGCCGCGCTCGGCGGTCCCGGCGTCGTACACGCCGGTCAACTGCACCACCGTGCAGGGTGGCAGCCGGTCGAGCGCGGCCGCCATGTGGATGGTCGACCGGCCCCAGGCCAGGCCCAGCACATCCCCTTCGTTCACCAGTTCGCCGAGCAGGTCGGCGGCCACTTCTCCCAGGTTCTCGGGGTCGGGCGTCTCCTCGGCCTCGGCCGGGGACTCGACCACGACGGCGTGCCTGAGGCCGTAGCGGGCGCGCAGCGCGTCCGAGCGCTCCGCGTCCAGCTCGGCCGGGACTCGGATCTCGATGCGCACCAGATCCCGTTCGAGAGCGGTCTCCAGGACCCGGGCCACCTTGAAGCGGCTGACGCCGAACTCCTCGGCGATCTGGATCTTGGATTTGCCCTCGAGGTAGAAGCGGCGGGCCATGGCCGCCGCCTGCACCAGCTCAGCGGGTCCCATCCGCATGGCTGACCGGCCCGCCGACATACCCGACACGGCGATCTCCTCACTTCTGTTCACACTCTGGATTCGCCGTTCATCCTTGCAGATCCGGCGCTCTTGATCCGCCCTGATGGGCGCCGTTCACGTTCCCTTGGCTCAGTGGTCGCATGCCCAGGCGGCGGTCTTCGTGGCGCCCTCCGCCTGCTTGCGCAATGCACGTACCGCCTCGGCGGGGTCCTCGGCCCCGTACACCGCCGAACCGGCGACGAACACGTCCGCGCCCGCCTCGGCGCACCGCTCGATGGTGGAGGCCGCGACCCCACCGTCCACCTGGAGCCACAGCTGAAGGCCGTGCTTGCTGATCAACTCGCGGGTACGTCGAATCTTCGGAAGCATGATGTCGAGAAACGCCTGACCACCGAAGCCCGGCTCGACCGTCATGATCAGCAGCATGTCGAGTTCGGGGAGCAGATCCTCGTACGGCTCGATGGGCGTCGCGGGCTTGAGCGCCATGGAGGCGCGGGCGCCCTTGGCCCGGATCTCCCGGGCCAGCCGCACCGGTGCCGCGGCGGCCTCGACATGGAAGGTGACGGAGGAGGCCCCCGCTTCCACGTACTGGGGCGCCCACCGATCGGGGGCCTCGATCATCAGATGGCAGTCCAGCGGGGTGTCCGTCGCACGGGCCAGGGACTCTACGACCGGCACGCCGAGCGTGAGGTTCGGGACGAAATGGTTGTCCATGACGTCGACGTGGAGGAAGTCGGCTCCTTCGACCGCCTTCGCCTCGTCCGCGAGGCGAGCGAAGTCGGCGGACAGGATGCTGGGGTTGATCTGCACGGCCATGACCCAAGACTGCCATGTCCGGGCACGAATGTTCGCGCCGGTACACAGCTGAGACGTTCATCGGATGTTGTGTCCGGTTCGCCCGTGCCATGCTGGGCGCCCGACGGGACCGTTGGACGGCTGCGGGGGTGGCCATGACGGAGATCCAGGACGAGCGGTGGCCGCAGCCACAGCGGCCGACCGGGGCGGGCCGACGGGGCATCGCACATGTGGTGTGCGGGCGACGCGCCAAGTGGGCGGTGCTCGTCCTGTGGCTCGCGGTGCTGTTCCTGACGGCACCCTTCGCACAGAAGCTGACCGACGCGCAGGACAACGACGCGGCGTCCTGGCTGCCGGGATCCGCGGAATCCACCCAAGTCCTGGAAATCTCCGAGAACTTCAGGCCTGAGCAGATCCCCGCGATCGTCGTCTACGCCCGCGACGGCGGCCTGACGGCCCAGGACCGGGCGGCGATCACCGAGGACGTCGCCCGGCTCAAGCAGCTCACCGACCACGGCATCCGCGGCGCCGAGACCCGGGGCCCGGTCTTCAACCGTGCGGTGGACCCGCAGGCGGCCCAGGTCCAGGTCCCGATCACGATGGACGAGAAGGGCTGGGAGCGCATCGCGCCCGCCGTCGACTCCATCAGGGACATCGCCGGCACGGGCGGCGCCGGGCTCGCTGTGCACATCACGGGCCCCGGCGGCACCTCCGCCGACTTCTCCGAGGCCTTCGAGGGCATCGACTCCACCCTCCTCCTCTCGGCGATGGCGGTCGTCATCGTCATGCTCCTGATCACCTACCGCAGCCCGACCCTGCTCCTGATCCCCCTCGTCTCCGTGATCGTCGCCCTGCTCACCGCGCAGGCCTTCATCTATCTCCTGGCGGAACACGCGGGCCTGACGGTGAACGGCCAGAGCGCCGGCATCCTCACGGTCCTGGTCTTCGGCGCGGGCACGGACTACGCGCTCCTGCTGGTGGCCCGCTACCGGGAGGAACTCCGCCGTCACGAGGACCGCCACGAGGCCATGGCCCTGGCCCTGCACCGCGCGGGCCCGGCGGTGATCGCCTCCGGCGCGACCGTCGTCCTCAGCATGCTGGTGCTGCTGGCGGCGGAGATGAACTCGACGCGCGGCCTCGGCCCGGTGGCCGCGATCGGGGTCGCCGTCGCTCTGATCGCGATGCTGACCCTGTTCCCCGCCCTTCTGGTCATCTTCGGCCGCTGGATCTTCTGGCCGGTGATCCCGCACCTGGGCACGGAGAACCCGGAGACCCGGGGCATCTGGGCCCGCATGGGCCGCCGTATCGCCCACCGTCCCCGCATGGTCTGGACGGTCACGGCGATTGCCCTGGCCGTCTGTTCCCTCGGGCTGATCCAACTCCGCGCCGAGGGCCTGAGCAACGCCGACGCCTTCACCGACAAACCGGACTCCATCACCGGCCAGGAGATCTCCGAACGCTACTTCCCGGCCGGCAGCGGCGACCCCCTGGTCATCATCAGCAACCAGGCCCAGGCCGTGCAGGTGGGCCGCGCCGTAGCCGGCACAGAGGGGGTCGTCCCCACCTCGCTGGGCCTCCCACCGGGCACGAAGCCCTCCTACGAGGGCAAGGTGCTCTTCGAGGCGACGATGACCGCCCCCGCCGACAGCGAGGCCGCGAAACAGACCGTCGAACGGGTACGGGACGCCGTCCACGCGGTACCGGACGCGGATGCGCAGGTAGGCGGCGGTACGGCGGCCCTGCTGGACATGGACGAGGCGACGACCCACGACAACATACTGATCATCCCGCTGGTCCTGCTGGTGGTCCTGCTGATCCTCACCGCCCTGCTCCGCGCCCTGATCGCCCCGCTGCTCCTGATCGGCACGGTGATCCTGTCCTTCACGGCCGCCCTCGGCATCAGCGCCCTGGCCTTCCGCCACCTCTTCGACTACGCGGGCGAGTCGACCGACTTCCCCCTCTTCGTCTTCGTCTTCCTGGTGGCGCTGGGCATCGACTACAACATCTTCCTCACCACCCGCATCCGCGAGGAAGCAGCCCACCAGGGCACCCGCCCCGGCGTCGTCACCGGCCTCGCCGCCACCGGCGCGGTCATCACCTCGGCGGGCCTGGTCCTCGCAGGCACCTTCGCCGCCCTCGGCACCCTCCCCATGGTCGCCTTCGCCGAAATAGGCTTCGCCGTAGCCCTGGGCGTCCTCCTGGACACCTTCATCGTCCGCTCGGTCCTGGTGACGTCCCTGTTCCTGGACGTGGGCCCGAAGGTGTGGTGGCCACATCGACTGGCACGAAGCGAACAGGAGCCGGACCGGACGCCTGCCGACCCGCCCGGCGCGTAAGGAGGACCCATTGCCACCCACCCTGAGGGACTTCACCGGCCCGGGCAATCTCAGCCCGTCCGGCGTTTGAGGACGAGGCCCTTCGGGCCGAAGCGGGGGTCCATGGGGCGGCAGCCCCCTGGTGGGGTCGAAGGGGCGGAGCCCCTTCAAGGGACGGGAAGGGTAGGGGCGGCGGGGGCGAAACGCGCCGGGTCAGCCCACCCGCCGGATCAGCGCCAGATACATCGCATCCGTCCCATGCAGATGAGGCCACAACTGCACATCAGGCCCCTCCCCCAACTCCGGAACCCCCACCAACAACCCCCGAGCATCGATCAACTCGGCCCCACCCCGCTGCTTCAACACGTCCTCCACGACGGCCCGAGTCTCAGCAAGATGAGGCGAGCACGTCGCATACCCCACGACCCCACCCACCCGCACGGAATCAAGAGCCGCCCGCAGCAACCCCCGCTGCAACGGCCCAAACTCGTCAAGATCCTCCGGCCGCCGCCGCCACCGAGCCTCCGGCCGCCGCCGCAACGCCCCCAGCCCCGTACACGGCACATCCACCAGCACCCGGTCAAAGCTCCCGCCCCGCCAGGCAGGCCGCGTCCCATCCGCGGTGATCACCTGATACGGCCCCGGATTACCCTCCAGCGCCTTCGCCACAAGCCCCGCCCGATGCGGCTGCTTCTCGGAGGCGAGCAACATGGCCCCCCGCTCGGCGGCCAACGCCCCGAGCAGCGCCGCCTTGCCCCCAGGCCCGGCACACCCGTCGAGCCACTTCTCGTCGGGCCCCTCCAACGGCGCGTTGGCCAGCGCAAGGGCGACCAGCTGACTCCCCTCGTCCTGCACCCCCGCACGCCCTTCCCGTACGGCCTCCACGGCCCCCGGCTCCCCGCCTTCGGCGAGCCGCACGGCATACGGCGACCACCGCCCCGGCACCGCCGCCTCCTCACCGAGCAGTTCCTCGGTCGTGGCCCGCCCCGGCCGCGCGACGAGCGTCACCTCGGGCCGCTCGTTGTCGGCGGCCAGCAACCGCTCGATCCCGGCCCGCCCACCGCCGAGCGAGTCCCAGAGCGCCGAGACGACCCACCGCGGATGCGAGTGCACCACGGCGAGATGGTCCTCGGGATCGTCGTCGTACGGCGGAGCGACCCGCTGGATCCACCCGTCGAGATCGTCCTGCGCGACCTTCCGCAGCACGGCGTTGACGAACTTGGCCCGCCCGTCGCCCAGAACGACCCGCGCGAGCTCCACGGACGCGGACACGGCGGCATGCGGCGGAATCCGCGTCCCGAGCAGCTGATGCGCTCCCAGGCTGAGCACGTCGAGCACCGGCGGGTCGACCTCACGCAGGGGCCGGTCCACACAGGCGGCGATGACGGCGTCGTACGTCCCCTGCCACCGCAGCGTCCCGTACACCAACTCGGTGGCGAGCGCGGCGTCGCGCCCGTCGAAGTCGCCCTTCTCCCGCGCCTTGCGCAGCAGCGGCGGCAGCACGAGGTTGGCGTACGCGTCCCGCTCGTCCACGGCGCGCAGCGCCTCGAAGGCGAGGACGCGGACGGGGTCCTTCTTGGGCCGTCGATAGGGCTTGCCGGGCCTGCGGGGCCGACGGGAGGTGTCGCTCACGAAAAAGGTGCTCCGGATTTGCTGGAAGAGATGTACGACCAGCGTACGTCGCACCACGACCGGGGCGTACGGCTGGTACATCCGAGGCCATGGCCCCGTCGGCCGGTCAGCCCCCGAGGCTCTCGCCGTCCCCGATCCGGACGCCCCGCGCCCAGTCGGCGGCCCGCATCGGCTTCTTGCCCTGGGCCTGCACCCACAGCAACTCGACGGCGTACGACCCGGTGCCGACGTACACGTTGTTCTTCCCCACGGACAGCGCACCCGGGCCGAGATCGTCCCGCCCGGGCACCGGCTGCACCTGGATGAGCTTGAGGCGCTCACCGCGGAACGTGGTCCAGGCACCCGGTGCGGGGGTGCACCCGCGCACGAGACGGTCGACGCGCAGGGACGGCGCGGCCCAGTCGATATGGGCGTCCTCGACGTTGACCTTGGGCGCGAGGGTGATCCCGTCGGACGGCTGCGGCACGGCCTTCAAGGTGCCGTCGGCGATCCCGTCCATGGTCGCGGCGAGCAGTCCGGCGCCGGCGAAGGCGAGCCTGGTCAGCAGGTCGCCGCTGGTGTCGGTGTGCCGGATCTCCTCGGTGACGGTGCCGTAGACCGGCCCGGAGTCGAGCCCCTCCTCGATGAGGAAGGTGGAGGCCCCGGTGATCTCGTCGCCCGCCATGATGGCGTGCTGCACGGGCGCGGCGCCACGCCAGGCGGGCAGCAGCGAGAAGTGCAGGTTGACCCAGCCGTGGGCCGGGATGTCGAGGGCGACGCGGGGCAGCAGGGCGCCGTAGGCGACGACGGGGCAGCAGTCGGGCGCGATCTCCCTGAGCCGCTCCAGGAACTCGGGGTCACGCGGCCGGGCCGGCTTGAGCACCTCGATCCCGGCCTCCTCGGCCCGCTCGGCCACCGGACTCGCCACCATCCGACGCCCACGCCCCGCCTGCGCGTCCGGCCGCGTCACAACAGCGGCCACCTCGTGCCGCCCGGAGGCGATCAGAGCGTCCAGAGCGGGAACAGCAACCTCAGGGGTACCGGCGAAGACAAGCTTCATGGGTGGACACGGGCCTCTCGGGCGGGGTCGGTTGGGCAACACACAAGTCTATGGGTGCCCGGGACGGGGCTCGCATGCGCGTGTGGGCAAGCATCCGCGGCAGGAGGCCGAGGCGCACACCCCCACCCAGGGGCGTAGGCATATGCCCATACGCCCCCACTGCGTGACCCACGGACCACTCCCGCGTTGGTCAAGAAAGAGTTGACCACAACGGGCCGCACCCGCCGCACCCGCGGCGCGGCCCTCTCCTTTTCAACGCCGGTTCGAGAGGCTTGTTCATGGCCGACCACGCAACCCACGACGCCCAGGCTCGGGCCAGCCTGCACTTGCTGGTGCGGGACATCGAGCGGGTCCGCCGGCAGGTGGACGCACTGCGTACGCTCACCGCCCAGCTGGGCAATGTCTACCGCCCGCGCCGCTCCGGCCCCTCCACGGGCTTCGTCGTCTACGGACGCGCCCCCGCCCCGACGGTCCGTCTCGCCCAGGAGCTACGGGACAGTGTCGAAACCCTGGTCACCGCAGCCGTGGACTTCGACCGCTCGCTCGGCTTCTCCTGGGACGCGGTCGGTTCTGCCCTCGGCGTCACCAAGCAGGCCGTCCATCGCCGCTACGGCGCGCGCCGCGCCGCCACCCAAGCGGCGGCCGAGGCCGAGCGGACGACCGAGCCCGCCGGCACCCGGACCGTCAATGTCACCACCACCCTCCCCACGGTGCCGACGGTCCCCGCGGCCCGCTCCATGCCGACGCAGCCGACGGCAGGCAGCCCCGCCATCCGCGACGAGGCCAGGCCCACGGCGTTCCCCGGCCCTCGCAACGGCTGACACCCCTCACGCTCTGCCCTCCCGAAGCGCACCCGGGAGGGCAGAGGCATGTCCGAAGCGGCTCGGCGGCCCTCCGGAACGCCGCACTCTCCTCACAACCTCCGGAACACCGCAGCCGGATCACAACCCCGGGACCCAGGGCTCACCGGCCTCACCCGATATCCGGCGGATCGATCCGCACCCGCACCCCGGCCTCCGCACCCCCCCGCGCCATCCGCGCCGCCTGCGCGGCCTTCAAGGCGGACGCCAACGCGGCCCCGCTCCCGGGCGGCACCCGCACCAACGCGCGGTCCCACTGCTCGCCGGGCGGCGGCGCCCCCACGCGCCGCGGTCGCCCCACAGCCGTGACGGGCACCGGTACGGGCCCCAACACCTCGGCCTCCGACGGCAGTTCGGCCGTACGGAGAAACTCGGCGACCGCCTCCCCGGGCCCGGCCACGGAAGCCATCCGGGACACCGGCGGAAACCCGAGCTCGGCCCGCTCCCCGAGTTCCCGGACCGCATGCCCGACGGGGTCCCACCGCACCAGCGCCTGCACCGGCCGCAGCGTGGGCTCGGCCACGACGACCACCGTCCCCCCGGCGCTCTGCGGCCGCACCAGCGAGGCGGCCGCGATCCAGCGGCGCAACGCGTCCTCCCCGGCCCGCAGATCGGGCCGCCCCAGCATGGCCCAGCCGTCCAGCAGCAGAGCAGCCGCATAACCGCCCTCGGCGACGGGCTCGGCCCCCGGCGTACTCACCACCAGCGAGGGAGTCCCCGGCACGGTGTCCAGCACATGCTCACGCCCGGAAGTCCGCACCGGAACGGCGGGAAAGGCACGCCCCAACTCCTCGGCGGTCCGCCTCGCCCCCACCACCTGCGCCCGCAACCGGAACGCACCGCACTCCGGACAGTGCCACGCCCCCTCCTCGCGCCCGCACCACCCGCACCGCAGGTCGGCCCCGGAGCCCTGCGCCTGGAGTGGCCCGGAGCAGTGCCGGCACCGAGCGGGGGCCCGGCAGTTGGCGCAGGCCATCCGCGGTACGTAGCCGCGCCGGGGCACCTGTACCAGAACCGGGCCCTGCCGCAGCCCTTCCCGCACCGCCTGCCAGGCGAGGGTAGGCAGCCGAGCGGCCCGCGCCGCCTCGTCCCGCGCGAGATCCGCGTCCCCCACGGTCCGTACGAGCGGAGCCGCACTCCGTACCTGCTCCCGCCCGGCCACCAACGGCCGGGCCCACCGGCTCTCCACGAGCTGGGCGGCCTCGACGGTGCAGCTCCAACTCCCCAGCAGAAAGGCGCACTTGTCCTGCGCCGCCCGCAGCAACAGGACATCGCGCGCGTGGGGCTGCGGGGCATGCTGCTCGCTGTGGCTGTCGTCGCCGTCGTCCCAGAGGGCGACCAGCCCAAGGTCCTGCACGGGCGCGAACATGGCCGCCCGAGTCCCCACGACCGCCCGCACGCTCCCACGGCGTACCGCGAGCCATTCCCGATACCGCTTCTCGGGCCCGGCGTCGGCGGTCAGCACCGCATGCCGTCCCTTGCCCATGAGCGAGGTCAGCGCGGCATCCACCCGCGCGACGGCCCGCCCGTCCGGCAGCACCACCAGCGCTCCCCGCCCGGAGGCCAGCGTCGCGACGACGGCCCGCGCCAGCTCCTCGCTCCAGGCGGGGCCGGGCAGCGCGTTCCACACGGCACGCGGCGCACCCCCGGAGGCCAGCGACTCCAGAAAGGCGGCCCCCCGCTCGTACCTTTCCCAGGACCCCGCCTCGGGCCTGCCGGGCGGTGCCAGCGGCTCCGGTGACGGCCGCTGCTCGGCCCGTGCGCTGCGCGGCGGCACGGCCAGCTGGAGCACATCGGCGAGCCCGCCCGCATACCGGTCGGCCACGGCCCGTGCGAGCCCGAGCAGCTCCTCGCTCAGCACCCGCTCAGGGGAAACGACCTGCGCGAGCGCCGCGAGCGGCCCGGGGTAGTCGGACTCGGCGAGGCGCGCGACCAGGAACCCGTCGATGAGCCCCCCGCCCTCACGCCGCCCCTCCCGCACCCGATGCCGCCCGGCGCCGAACCGCACCCGCACCCGCACCCCGGGCTGCGCGTCGGCGTCGAGCTCCGCCGGCACGGCATAGTCGAAGTACCGGTCGAGATGCAGTACGCCCTTGTCGACCAGGACCCGCGCGACCGGCAGTTCCTTCGCGAGCTCGGCCCCCCGCCAGGTCCTGGGCTTGGCCCGCGGCACCTTCGCCTGCCGCACGCTCTCCCGAATGAGCGCGAGCTGCTCGGGCGACGCCCCCTCGGCCCCGCCCTCACCGTTCTCGTTCTCGCTGCTCACGCTTGCATTCTTACCAAATGCCACTGACAACCGACGGTGCCCGGGATCAAGAGGGCAGCGGCACACGCACCGAGGCCCGGCCTCCCCACAGGGAGACCGGGCCTCTTACAGAGCTGGGACGCCTACAGGCCCACGGCCTTCTGTAGCGCCTCCACCCGGTCCGTGCGCTCCCAGGTGAACTCCGGCAGCTCACGGCCGAAGTGGCCGTAGGCCGCGGTCTGGGCGTAGATCGGGCGTAGCAGGTCCAGGTCACGGATGATCGCGGCCGGACGCAGGTCGAAGACCTGCTCGATGGCCTTCTCGATCTTCTCGGCGTCGACCTTGGCCGTGCCGAAGGTCTCGATGAACAGACCGACCGGCTCGGCCTTGCCGATCGCGTACGCCACCTGCACCTCGCAGCGGGAGGCCAGACCGGCCGCGACGACGTTCTTGGCGACCCAGCGCATCGCGTACGCCGCCGAACGGTCCACCTTGGACGGGTCCTTGCCGGAGAAGGCACCGCCGCCGTGACGGGCCATCCCGCCGTACGTGTCGATGATGATCTTCCGGCCGGTCAGACCCGCGTCACCCATCGGGCCGCCGATCTCGAAGCGACCGGTGGGGTTGACCAGGAGACGGTAGTTCTCGGTGTCGAGCTTGATGCCGTCGTCCAGGAGGGCCTTCAGCTCCGGCTCGACCACGAACTCCCGGATGTCGGGTGCGAGGAGGGAGTCGAGGTCGATGTCGCTCGCGTGCTGCGAGGAGACGACGACCGTGTCCAGGCGGACCGCCTTGTCGCCGTCGTACTCGATGGTGACCTGCGTCTTGCCGTCGGGGCGCAGGTAGGGGATGGTGCCGTTCTTGCGGACCTCGGAGAGGCGCTTGGACAGGCGGTGCGCCAGGAAGATCGGCAGCGGCATCAGCGTCGGCGTCTCGTCCGTCGCGTAGCCGAACATCAGGCCCTGGTCACCGGCGCCCTGGCGGTCCAGCTCGTCGTCGTCGCCCTCGACCCGCGACTCGTACGCCGTGTCCACGCCCTGCGCGATGTCCGGTGACTGCGAGCCGATCGAGACCGAGACACCGCAGGAAGCGCCGTCGAAGCCCTTCTTCGAGGAGTCGTAGCCGATCTCGAGGATCTTGTTGCGGACCAGCGTCGCGATGTCCGCGTACGTCTTGGTCGTGACCTCTCCGGCCACGTGCACCAGACCGGTCGTGATCAGGGTCTCGACGGCGACGCGGGACGTCGGGTCCTCACGCAGAAGCGCATCGAGAATGGTGTCGCTGATCTGGTCAGCGATCTTGTCGGGGTGACCCTCGGTCACGGACTCCGAGGTGAACAGGCGACGGGACACAACGCTCCCTGGGGTTGCAGCGGCTGCTGGCTGATCATGGGCGGACGGGACGGGGGCTGCGCCCGGCGTCGTCCGAGGACAGTTTATCTGTCGTGCTCGGCCACCGACCCCCTGTCTCGCCTCTCGGGAGCGCTGTGACCTGCGGCACGGGCATTCTGCCCAATCCCACGCACCCTTGGCCAGGGGCGCCACACCCGAATCGAGTGAGGCTCGAGAGATGCCGACAACGCATCAAACATTTGAACCCAGTCGGCGTGCCACCAGGTCCCATACGGTTTCGGCCAGGGCCTCTTTGGGCCCGTGGGGCACGGGTGTCTCGCTGCCGTCGGCGCCCAGGACGACCGCCTCGTTCTCCTCGGAGCCGAAGGTCTTGCGCTCGCCCACCTCGTTCACCACGAGGAGGTCGCACCCCTTGCGCTCCAGCTTCTTACGGCCGTTGGCGAGGACGTCGTCCGTCTCGGCGGCGAAGCCGACGACGACCTGGCCGGGGCGGGCGCGGTCGGTCGAGATCTCCGCGAGGATGTCCGGATTCCGCACCAGGGTGATGGGCTCGGGCTCCCGGCCGTCCTGCTTCTTGATCTTTCCGGCGGCGTACGTGGCCGGGCGGAAGTCCGCGACCGCCGCCGCCATGACCACCGCGTCGGCGTCCGGCGCCGCCTTGAGGACCGCCTCGCGCAGCTGTACGGCCGTGCCGACCTGGACGACGTCCACGCCGGCCGGGTCGGGCATGCCGGTGTTGGCGGCGATCAGTGTCACCCGGGCGCCCCGGGCTGCGGCGGTGCGGGCGAGGGCGTAGCCCTGCTTGCCGGAGGAGCGGTTGCCGAGGAAGCGGACCGGGTCGAGGGGCTCGCGGGTGCCGCCGGCGCTCACGACGACGTGCCGGCCCGTGAGGTCGGGCTCGGTGACGCCTCTGGCCAGCACACGGCGGCAGACCTCGAAGATCTCCGCGGGGTCCGGCAGCCGGCCCTTGCCGGTGTCGACGCCGGTGAGGCGGCCGACGGCGGGCTCGATGACGATCGCGCCGCGTCGGCGCAGCGTCGCCACGTTCTCCTGGGTGGCCGGGTGCTCCCACATCTCGGTGTGCATGGCGGGGGCGAAGACCACCGGGCAGCGGGCGGTGAGCAGGGTGTTGGTCAGCAGGTCGTCGGCGAGGCCGTGCGCGGCCCTGGCGAGCGTGTCGGCGGTGGCCGGGGCGACGACCACCAGGTCGGCGTGCTGGCCGATGCGGACGTGCGGGACCTCGTGGACGTCGTCCCAGACCTCTGTCGAGACGGGGTTGCCGGACAGGGCGGACCAGGTGGCGGCGCCGACGAAGTGCAGGGCGGAGCCGGTGGGGACGACGCGGACGTCGTGACCCGACTCGGTGAGTCTGCGCAGCAGCTCACAGGCCTTGTACGCGGCGATGCCGCCGCTGACCCCCAGAACGACCTTCGGCTTGTCCACCGGGCCTCCCCACTCGTTGACCGATGACTCCATGCTGCATCACAGCGGGGAGCGACGACCCCGCACTCCGAGCAGACCACAGGCCCGACAGTCGCGCTGCCGGGCCTGTGGAAAAGCCAGCTCAAAGCTGAAAATACTACTTACTGCGCCGGGCCCTCGACGGCCTCGGACGTCAGCAGACCCGCGTTGATCTCGCGCAGGGCGATCGAGAGCGGCTTCTCGTGAACGTGGGTGTCGACGAGCGGACCGACGTACTCGAGGAGGCCCTCGCCGAGCTGCGAGTAGTACGCGTTGATCTGGCGGGCCCGCTTGGCCGCGTAGATCACGAGGCTGTACTTCGAGTCGGTGGCCTCGAGGAGCTCGTCGATCGGCGGGTTGATGATGCCCTCGGGCGCGGAGATGGAAGAGGACACGCTCTACCTTCCGATGGATGGGAAAGAATCAGTGTGCATGATCAAGCCTGCAAACGATCAGGCACGATCACACAACGTCCATCAAGGCTAGCAGCTCGCGCGCCACGTCCTCGACGGAGGTGTTGACCAAGGTCACATCGAACTCCGGCTCGGCGGCCAGCTCGACCTTCGCCGCGTCCAGTCGGCGTTCGATCACCGCGGGCGGCTCGGTGCCACGTCCGGTGAGTCTGCGCACGAGCTCCTCCCAGGAGGGAGGGGCCAGGAACACGAGCTGGGCCTCCGCCATCGACTCGCGGACCTGCCTGGCGCCCTGGAGGTCGATCTCCAGGAGGACGGGTTCCCCCGCCTCCAGCCGCTCCAGCACGGCCGCACGCGGCGTGCCGTAGCGATTGCCGGCGAACTCGGCCCACTCCAGCAGCTCACCGTTGGCGATCAGCTTGTCCATCTCCTCGTCGGTGACGAAGAAGTAGTGGACTCCGTGCTGCTCGCCGGGGCGGGGCTTGCGGGTCGTCGCCGACACCGAGAGCCAGACCTCGGGGTGTTCCTTGCGCATATGGGCGACGACCGTGCTCTTGCCGACCCCGGAGGGGCCGGAGAGCACGGTCAGCCGCGGACGTTCACTCATGCAGCGATTATTCCAGCAATCCCGGAGTGCCCGGGACTCCCGGTCCGGAGTGACCGGATCAGGAGCCGGTGCTGCCGAACTCGCGCTCCAGGGAAGCGATCTGGTTCGAGCCGAGGCCACGCACGCGGCGGCTCTCGGAGATGCCGAGTCGCTCCATGATCTGCTTGGCGCGGACCTTGCCCACGCCCGGCAGGGACTCGAGCAGGGCGGAGACCTTCATCTTGCCGATGACGTCGTTCTCCTGGCCCTGCTTGATGACCTCGTGAAGGGAGGCGCCGGAGTGCTTGAGTCGATTCTTGACCTCGGCCCGCTCCCGGCGAGCCGCGGCGGCCTTTTCGAGCGCGGCTGCGCGCTGTTCAGGGGTAAGGGGCGGAAGAGCCACGCCTACGTCACCTCGGATGTTGAACTGTCGGATACGGACCGGTGAGGAACCTAGTCGCCCCACACCTGGGGAGCCACGAGCAACACGCTTGCCCGTTGACTCTCGTCGGAGACTAGCGGCCAAGTCCGCCAGAGTCAGCGAGAACAGCGGAAAAGTCCTGGTCAGCCTCCGTCAGGCCGGACATTTAGGACATAATGCCCTGGATTTGAGGATGTATTCAGACTCAAGTCGGCCTCGAGTCACTCACCGAAGCACTCATCGGAGGATTCACCGAGCGGCTCGAACGCCCCTGACGGCAGTCAGACACCCGACACAGCGACTCTGACCTCCTCGGCGAAGCGTGACGCGGCGTCACGCAGCGCGACGACATCGGGGCCGTGCCGCAGCACACCCCGGCTGACGTTCGGTACGACGTTGCGCGCGGCGCCGCCGAAGACGCGAGGAAGATCCGCCGGCGTGGCCCCCTGTGCCCCGATGCCGGGGGCGAGCAGCGGACCGTTGATGTCGAGTTCGTACGACGACAGGTCGCCGAGCGTGGCACCGACGACCGCCCCGAAGGAGCCCAGCGGCTCCTCCCCCACGTTCTCGGCAGCCAGGTGCGCCAGCATCGTCGCGCCGACGGTACGGCCGTCCGCGCGGACCGCGTGCTGGACCTCCCCACCCTCCGGGTTGGAGGTCAGCGCGAGCACGAACAGACCGGTGCCGCTCTCCCGGGCCAGCGCGACGGCGGGCGAGAGCGAGCCGTAGCCGAGGTAGGGCGAGACGGTCAGCGCGTCGGAGAAGAGGGGCGAGTCCTCGCGGAGGAAGGACTCGGCGTAGGCGGCCATGGTCGAGCCGATGTCGCCGCGCTTGGCGTCCATCACCACCAGCGCGCCGGCCGCCCGCGCCTCCTCGACCGACTTCTCCAGGACGGCGACGCCGCGCGAGCCGAAGCGCTCGAAGAACGCGCTCTGCGGCTTGAGCACGGCCACCCGGTCGGCCATCGCCTCGACGACCGTGCGGCTGAACCGCTCCAGGCCGGCCACATCGTCGTTCAGGCCCCACTCGGAGAGCAGGGACGCGTGCGGGTCGATGCCGACGCACAGGGGGCCACGCTCGTCCATCGCGCGGCGGAGGCGGGCACCAAAGGGTTCCAGGACAGTCATGCGGCTTCCTTCGCCTTCCTGACGTCGGCGCCGACCGCGTCGGCGAGGGTGTCGTACGGGCTGGTCCGCAGGCGTGCGGCGAGCCCTTTATGGATGGCACGGCCCCAGAAGGGCCCCTCATAGATGAAGGCGCTGTAGCCCTGGACCAGCGTGGCGCCGGCCAGGATGCGCTGCCAGGCGTCCTCTGCGTTCTCGACGCCGCCGACGCCCACGAGGGCGATGCGGTCGCCCACGCGCGCGTACAGGCGCCGCAGCACCTCCAGGGAACGCGCCTTCAGCGGAGCGCCGGAGAGCCCGCCGATCTCCTCGACCAGGGAGGGTTCGGATTTCAAACCGAGGCCCTCGCGCGCGATGGTGGTGTTCGTGGCGATGATCCCGTCGAGACCCAGCTCGACGGCCAGGTCGGCGACCGCGTCGACGTCCTCGTCGGCGAGGTCCGGCGCGATCTTCACCACCAGCGGCACGCGGCGGCTGGTCACCGTGCGGTCGGCGGCCTCGCGGACAGCGGTCAGCAGCGGGCGCAGCGACTCGGTGGCCTGGAGGTTGCGCAGGCCGGGCGTGTTGGGCGAGGAGACGTTGACCACCAGGTAGTCGGCGTACGGCGCCAGCCGCTCCGTCGACTTCACGTAGTCCCCGGCGGCCTCCGCCTCCGGGACGACCTTGGTCTTGCCGATGTTGACGCCCACGACGGTCCTGAAGACCGGCTCACGGGCCGCCAGACGGGCAGCCACGGCCAGCGAGCCCTCGTTGTTGAAGCCCATTCGGTTGATCAGCGCCCGGTCCTTCACGAGGCGGAACAGCCGCTTCTTGGGGTTGCCCGGCTGGGCCTCCCCCGTGACCGTGCCGATCTCGACGTGGTCGAAGCCCAGCATCGACATGCCGTCGATCGCGACCGCGTTCTTGTCGAAGCCGGCGGCGAGTCCGAAGGGGCCGTGCATGCGCAGCCCGAAGGCCTCGGTCCGCAGTTCCTCGTACCGGGGCGCGAGGGCGGCGGCGATGAACGTGCGCAGCACGGGGATGCGGACGGCGAGCCGGATCCAGCGGAAGGCCAGGTAGTGAGCCTGCTCCGGGTCCATCCGCTTGAAGACCAGATTGAAGAAGATCTTGTACATGGTTCCCTCACGAAGAGGGGGACACCGTTTCCGGTGTCCCCCTCAGGGCTGCTAGTCGCGGGCCGCGGTCAGGTGTTCCGCGTGTTCCTGGAGCGAACGGACGCCCACGTCACCGTGGTTGAGGGCGTCGATGCCCTGGACGGCGGCGGCGAGCGCCTGGACGGTCGTCAGGCACGGCACGGACCGCGCCACGGCGGCCGTACGGATGTCGTAGCCGTCGAGGCGGCCGCCGGTGCCGTACGGGGTGTTGACGATGAGGTCGACCTCGCCGTCGTGGATGAGCTGGACGATGGTCTTCTCACCGTTCGGGCCGGTGCCCTCGGACTGCTTGCGCACGACCGTCGCGTTGATGCCGTTGCGCTTGAGCACCTCGGCCGTGCCGGACGTGGCGAGCAGCTCGAAGCCGTGGGCGACCAGCTCGCGCGCGGGGAAGATCATCGAGCGCTTGTCGCGGTTGGCGACCGAGATGAAGGCGCGGCCCTTCGTCGGCAGCGGACCGTAGGCGCCTGCCTGCGACTTGGCGTACGCCGTGCCGAAGACGGAGTCGATGCCCATGACCTCGCCGGTCGAGCGCATCTCCGGGCCGAGGACGGTGTCGACACCGCGCCCGTGGATGTCGCGGAAGCGCGACCACGGCATGACGGCCTCCTTGACGGAGATCGGCGCGTCGAGCGGGAGTTCGCCGCCGTCGCCGGTCGCCGGGAGAAGCCCCTCGGCGCGCAGTTCGGCGATGGTCGCGCCCAGCGAGATCCGGGCGGCGGCCTTGGCCAGCGGCACCGCGGTCGCCTTCGAGGTGAAGGGAACCGTGCGGGACGCGCGCGGGTTGGCCTCCAGGACGTAGAGGATGTCGCCGGCCATCGCGAACTGGATGTTGATCAGGCCACGGACGCCGACGCCCTTGGCGATGGCCTCGGTCGAGGCGCGCAGGCGCTTGATGTCGAACCCGCCGAGCGTGATCGGCGGCAGCGCGCACGCCGAGTCGCCGGAGTGGATACCGGCCTCCTCGATGTGCTCCATGACGCCGCCGAGGTAGAGCTCGGTGCCGTCGTAGAGCGCGTCGACGTCGATCTCGATCGCGTCGTCCAGGAACCGGTCGACGAGGACCGGCCGCGAGGGGCTGATCTCGGTCGACTCGGCGATGTAGGACTCCAGCCGGGTCTCGTCGTAGACGATCTCCATGCCGCGCCCGCCGAGGACGTACGAGGGCCGTACGAGGACCGGGTAGCCGATCTCGTCGGCGATGGCCTTGGCGCCGGCGAAGGTGGTCGCGGTGCCGTGCTTGGGGGCCGGCAGGCCCGCCTCGGCGAGGACGCGGCCGAAGGCGCCCCGGTCCTCGGCAGCGTGGATGGCCTCGGGGGACGTACCGACGATCGGCACGCCGTTGTCCTTCAGCGCCTGCGACAGGCCCAGCGGGGTCTGGCCGCCCAGCTGGACCACCACGCCCGCAACCGGACCGGCCTGCTGCTCCGCGTGGACGATCTCCAGCACGTCTTCCAGCGTCAGCGGCTCGAAGTAGAGGCGGTCGGAGGTGTCGTAGTCCGTTGAGACGGTCTCGGGGTTGCAGTTGACCATCACGGTCTCGTACCCGGCGTCGCTCAGCGCGAAGGAGGCGTGGACGCAGGAGTAGTCGAACTCGATGCCCTGGCCGATGCGGTTCGGGCCGGAGCCCAGGATGATGACCGCGGGCTTCTCCCGCTGCGCGACCTCCGTCTCCTCGTCGTAGGACGAGTAGAAGTACGGCGTCTTGGCCGCGAACTCGGCGGCGCAGGTGTCGACCGTCTTGTAGACCGGGCGGATGCCCAGCGCGTGCCGGACCTCGCGGACGACGTCCTCGCGCAGTCCGCGGATCTCGGCGATCTGCTGGTCGGAGAAGCCGTGCCGCTTGGCCTCGGCGAGCAGGTCGGGGGTGAGCTCCGGCGCCTCGGCGAGCTCGTCGGCGATCTCCTTGATGAGGAAGAGCTGGTCGACGAACCAGGGGTCGATCTTCGTGTACTCGAAGACCTCCTCCTGCGTGGCACCCGCGCGGATGGCCTGCATGACCGCGTTGATACGGCCGTCGGTGGGCCGTACGGCCTCGCGCAGCAGCTCGGTCTTGTCGCCGGGCTCGCCGACGAACGTGAACTGGCTGCCCTTCTTCTCCAGCGAGCGCAGCGCCTTCTGGAAGGCCTCGGTGAAGTTACGGCCGATGGCCATGGCCTCGCCGACCGACTTCATGGTCGTCGTCAGCGTGGAGTCGGCCTGCGGGAACTTCTCGAAGGCGAACCGGGGGGCCTTGACGACCACGTAGTCGAGCGTCGGCTCGAAGGAGGCCGGGGTCTCCTGCGTGATGTCGTTCGGGATCTCGTCGAGGGTGTAGCCGACGGCGAGCTTGGCGGCGATCTTCGCGATCGGGAAGCCGGTCGCCTTGGAGGCGAGCGCCGAGGAGCGCGACACGCGCGGGTTCATCTCGATGACGATCACGCGACCGTCCTCGGGGTTCACCGCGAACTGGATGTTGCAGCCGCCGGTGTCGACGCCGACCTCGCGGATGACGGCGATGCCGATGTCACGCAGGATCTGGTACTCGCGGTCGGTCAGCGTCATGGCGGGCGCCACGGTGATCGAGTCACCGGTGTGCACGCCCATGGGATCGAAGTTCTCGATGGAGCAGACGACCACGACGTTGTCGTGCTTGTCGCGCATGAGCTCCAGCTCGTACTCCTTCCAGCCGAGGATGGACTCCTCCAGGAGCACCTCGGTGGTCGGCGAGAGGGTGAGGCCTTGGCCGGCGATGCGGCGCAGTTCCTCCTCGTCGTGCGCGAAGCCGGAGCCGGCGCCGCCCATGGTGAAGGAGGGGCGGACGACGACCGGGTAGCCGCCGAGCGTCTCCACGCCCGCGAGGACGTCCTCCATGGAGTGGCAGATGACCGAGCGGGCGGACTCGCCGTGGCCGATCTTGCCGCGGACGGCCTCGACGACCTCCTTGAAGAGGTCGCGGTCCTCGCCCTTGTTGATGGCCTCGACATTGGCACCGATCAGCTCGACGCCGTACTTCTCCAGGGTGCCCGCCTCGTGCAGCGAGATGGCCGTGTTGAGGGCCGTCTGACCGCCCAGGGTCGGCAGGAGCGCGTCGGGGCGCTCCTTGGCGATGATCTTCTCGACGAACTCCGGGGTGATCGGCTCGACGTACGTGGCGTCGGCGATCTCCGGGTCCGTCATGATCGTCGCCGGGTTGGAGTTCACGAGGATGACCCTGAGGCCCTCGGCGCGCAGGATGCGGCACGCCTGGGTGCCGGAGTAGTCGAACTCGGCGGCCTGGCCGATGACGATCGGGCCGGAGCCGATGACCAGGACGGACTGGATATCGGTGCGCTTAGGCACGCTGGCCCTCCATCAGGGATACGAAGCGGTCGAACAGGTAGGCGGCGTCGTGCGGGCCCGCTGCCGCTTCGGGGTGGTACTGGACGCTGAAGGCCGGGCGGTCGAGGAGCTGGAGCCCTTCCACCACGTTGTCGTTGAGGCAGACGTGGGAGACCTCGGCGCGGCCGTAGGGGGTCTCGGAGACCTTGTCGGTCGGGGCGTCCACGGCGAAGCCGTGGTTGTGCGCGGTGACCTCGACCTTGCCGGTCGTGCGGTCCTGCACGGGCTGGTTGATGCCCCGGTGGCCGTACTTGAGCTTGTACGTGCCGAAGCCCAGCGCCCGCCCCAGGATCTGGTTGCCGAAGCAGATACCGAAGAGCGGGGTGCCTCGCTCCAGGACCGCCTGCATGACGGAGACCGGGTGGTCGGCGGTGGCCGGGTCGCCCGGGCCGTTGGAGAAGAACACCCCGTCCGGGTTCACGGCGTACACGTCCTCGGCAGTCGCCGTGGCCGGCAGCACGTGCACCTCGATGCCGCGCTCGGCCATGCGGTGCGGGGTCATGCCCTTGATGCCGAGGTCGACGGCGGCGACGGTGAACTTCTTCTCGCCGATCGCCGGGACGACGTACGCCTCCTTGGTGGCGACCTCGGCGGAGAGGTCGGCACCCTTCATCTCGGGAGCCTGACGCACCTCGGCGAGCATGGTGCCCTCGTCGGGCAGCGCGTTGCCGGAGAAGATGCCGACGCGCATGGCGCCGCGCTCCCGCAGATGGCGGGTCAGCGCGCGGGTGTCGATGCTGGAGATCCCGACGACGCCCTGGTGGCGCAGCTCGTCGTCCAGCGAGCGCTTGGCGCGCCAGTTGGACGGCACGCGCGCGGGGTCGCGCACGACGTATCCGGCGACCCAGATCTGCTGGGATTCGGGGTCCTCGTCGTTGACGCCGGTGTTGCCGACGTGCGGGGCGGTCATCACGACGACCTGGCGGTGGTACGACGGGTCGGTGAGGGTCTCCTGGTAGCCGGTCATGCCGGTGGAGAACACGGCCTCGCCGAAGGTCACCCCCACGGCCCCGTAGGCGCGGCCGCGGAAGATCCGGCCGTCCTCCAGGACGAGTACCGCGGGAACCTTGTCGGCTCCCCTTGTGGAGGTCGTCATCGTTCGGCGCCTTCCGTGCTGTTGGTGTTGATCATGGAGTTAATGACGTCGACCCACTCGTTGTGCTCCGCCGCGTGGTCCGAGCGGAACCCGGAGTCGATCAGCCGGTCGCCGTGCGCCCAGGTCACGACGAGCAGTCCGCCCTCGGTCAGGACCTTGCCGGCGATGCCCTTGTCGAGCCGGGCCTCGCGCAGCCGGTCGGCCGGGACGAAGAAGTCGGCCGCGCCGGGGCGTACGACGTCCAGTCCCGCGTCCGTCAGGGTGAGCTCGACCCGGCTGCGGGTGCCGAGGCCGTGGGCCACGATGCGGTCCAGCCACTGACCTGCCGTGGTCGAGCCGTGGTAGCGGCCGCTCATGCTCAGTCTGGCCGGGCCGGGGTCGTCCGGCGCGCTGGGCAGCTCGGGCAGGTCGCCCTGGAGCGTGCCGCGCCACTTCCAGCCCTCGCGCATCAGCCAGTAGACGAGCGCGACGAAGAGGAGGAGGCCGACGACCCAGCCGACGCGGGCGGCCCAGTCGGTCACCTCGGCCGACTTCTGTTCGGCCGCGAGATGGGTACCGAGTCCGGTCGTGAGCAGTGTTGCAGGGGTCACGTGAGCTTCCCGTCGACGAGCGTGGCCTTGCCCCGGAGCCACGTGTGCGTCACACGGCCCGGCAGCTCACGCCCCTCGTACGGAGTGTTGCGGCTGCGCGAGGCGAAGCCTTCGGGGTCCACGGACCCACGGTATTCCGTGTCGACGAGCGTGAGGTTGGCGGGCTCACCAGCCGAGACGGGTCGTCCGTGCCCCTTGGCCTGCCCGATCTCGGCGGGCTTGACGGACATGCGCTCGGCGACCCCGGCCCAGGTGAGGAGCCCGGTGTCCACCATGGTCTCCTGCACCACTGACAACGCGGTCTCCAGGCCCACCATCCCCATGGCGGCCGCGGCCCACTCGCAGTCCTTGTCCTCGTGCGGGTGCGGGGCGTGGTCGGTGGCGACGATGTCGATCGTGCCGTCGGCGAGCGCCTCGCGCAGGGCGAGCACGTCACGCTCGGTGCGCAGCGGCGGGTTGACCTTGTAGACCGGGTTGTACGTGCGGACCAGCTCATCGGTGAGGAGGAGGTGGTGCGGGGTGACCTCGGCGGTGACGTCGATGCCGCGGGACTTGGCCCAGCGCACGATCTCGACGGACCCGGCGGTCGACAGGTGGCAGATGTGGACGCGGGAGCCGACGTGCTCGGCGAGCAGGACATCCCGGGCGATGATCGATTCTTCGGCCACCGCGGGCCAGCCCCCCAGCCCCAGCTCGGCGGAGACGATGCCCTCGTTCATCTGGGCGCCCTCGGTCAGCCGCGGCTCCTGCGCGTGCTGGGCGACGACACCGCCGAAAGCCTTCACGTACTCCAGCGCCCGGCGCATGATCACGGCGTCGTCGACACACTTGCCGTCGTCGGAGAAGACGGTGACACCGGCGGCCGACTCGTGCATGGCGCCCAGCTCGGCGAGCTTCTTGCCCTCCAGGCCGACGGTGACGGCACCGATGGGCTGCACATCGCAGTAACCGTGCTCCTGGCCGAGCCGGTAGACCTGCTCGACCACACCGGCGGTGTCGGCGACCGGAAAGGTGTTGGCCATGGCGAACACGGCCGTGTAGCCGCCGGAGGCCGCCGCGCGCGTGCCGGTCAGCACGGTCTCGGAGTCCTCGCGGCCCGGCTCACGCAGGTGCGTGTGCAGGTCGACCAGCCCCGGCAGCAGCACCTTGCCGGCCGCCTCGACGACCTGGGCGCCCTCGTCCGAGAGCCCCGTGCCGACCGCCTCGATCACGGCACCGTCGATCAGCACGTCCTGCGGCTCGCCGCCGAGCACCTTCGCACCACGGATCAGGATCTTGCTCATCTGTCTTACTTCTCCTCGGTGGTACGGGCGTGGGTGAGGGCGGGTTCGTTGCCCCCGAGCAGCAGATACAGAACGGCCATCCGGATGGACACTCCGTTTGCGACCTGCTCGACGACGGTGCAGCGCTCCGAGTCCGCGACCTCGGCGGTGATCTCCATACCGCGCACCATCGGGCCGGGGTGCATCACGATGGCGTGCTCGGGCATCCGCGCCATGCGGTCGCCGTCGAGGCCGTAGCGCCGCGAGTACTCGCGCTCGGTCGGGAAGAACGCGGCGTTCATACGCTCGCGCTGCACGCGCAGCATCATCACCGCGTCGGTCTTCGCCAGGGTGCTGTCGAGGTCGTACGACACCTCGCAGGGCCAGGTCTCGACGCCGACCGGCACCAGGGTCGGCGGGGCGACGAGGGTGACCTGGGCGCCGAGGGTGTGCAGCAGGTCGACGTTGGAGCGGGCGACCCGGCTGTGCAGGATGTCGCCGACGATCGTGATGCGCCTGCCGGACAGGTCATGCCCTATCCCGGCGTCCCGGCCGACCAGGCGCCGCCGCATGGTGAAGGCGTCCAGCAGGGCCTGGGTGGGGTGCTGGTGGGTGCCGTCGCCGGCGTTGATGACGGCGGCGTCGATCCAGCCGGAGTTGGCGAGGCGGTACGGCGCTCCGGAGGCGCCGTGCCGGATGACCACGGCGTCCACGCCCATGGCCTCCAGGGTCTGGGCGGTGTCCTTCAGGGACTCGCCCTTGGAGACGCTCGATCCCTTGGCGGTGAAGTTGATGACGTCCGCGGAGAGCCGCTTCTCGGCGGCCTCGAAGGAGATACGCGTGCGTGTGGAGTCCTCGAAGAAGAGGTTCACGACGGTGCGGCCGCGCAGGGTCGGCAGCTTCTTGATCGGCCGGTCGGCGACCCGGGCCATCTCCTCCGCGGTGTCGAGGATCAGGACGGCGTCGTCGCGGGTGAGGTCGGCGGCCGAGATGAGATGACGCTGCATCTGTCAGGCTCCGTAAGGCAGTTCAATCGGAAGATTTGGGGCAGACGGGCGCGCGCGAGGGCGCGCTGAGCGGGCGTACGGCAGTGGCCGTACGCCGTGGGCGCTACTGGGAGGTCTGCTTGGCACCGAGCAGCACGGTGTCGCGACCGTCCTCCTCGGCGAGCTGGACCTTGACCGTCTCCCGCAACGACGTGGGGAGGTTCTTGCCGACGTAGTCGGCGCGGATGGGCAGTTCGCGGTGGCCTCTGTCGACGAGGACCGCGAGCTGCACCGCACGGGGGCGCCCGATGTCGTTCAGGGCGTCGAGGGCGGCGCGGATGGTGCGGCCCGAGAAGAGGACGTCGTCGACGAGGACGACGAGGCGGCCGTCGATGCCGTCACCGGGGATCTCGGTGCGGGCCAGCGCACGCGGCGGGTGCATGCGCAGGTCGTCGCGGTACATGGTGATGTCGAGCGAGCCGACCGGGATCTTGCGCTCGGTGATCTGCTCGAGCTTGGCGGCGAGCCGCTGGGCGAGGAAGACGCCGCGGGTCGGAATGCCCAGGAGCACCACGTCGTCGGCGCCCTTGGCGCGTTCGACGATCTCGTGCGCGATGCGGGTCAACACCCGCGCGATGTCAGGGCCTTCGAGAACGGGCCGGGCGTCGGACGCTTGCGTGTCCTGCTGGCTGTCCATACGAAAAGGACCTCCTTCTCCGCCTCACGGGACGGACCTTAAAGGACGTCTGGTTTGCGCCATCCACCGTAGCAGGCCCGCGACCCGCTCCTGTTCACCCACTTGGCCTAATCGGCCACCGATAGCACGGAAGAGTCGGTGTGGACCATTCGGCTTGACGCGCCAGAGTAACGCTGCGTAACCTCACAGTGAGTTACCAACCGCGCGGCATGGAACCCAAGCCAGTCGCGTCGACCCAGTGCCGGGGAGCTATATGTCCAGCGAATACGCCAAACAGCTCGGGGCCAAGCTCCGGGCCATCCGCACCCAGCAGGGCCTTTCTCTTCACGGTGTCGAGGAGAAGTCCCAGGGACGCTGGAAGGCCGTTGTGGTCGGTTCGTACGAGCGCGGCGACCGCGCCGTGACCGTGCAGCGCCTCGCCGAGTTGGCGGATTTCTACGGCGTTCCGGTGCAGGAGCTGCTTCCGGGCACCACGCCGGGCGGGGCCGCCGAGCCGCCGCCGAAGCTGGTCCTGGACCTGGAGCGACTGGCCCACGTCCCGGCCGAGAAGGCGGGTCCGCTACAGCGGTACGCCGCGACGATCCAGTCGCAGCGCGGTGACTACAACGGCAAGGTGCTCTCGATCCGCCAGGACGACCTGCGCACCCTCGCCGTCATTTACGACCAGTCGCCCTCGGTCCTCACCGAGCAGCTGATCAGCTGGGGTGTGCTGGACGCGGACGCGCGTCGCGCGGTCTCCCACGCCGAGGAGAGCTGAGCCCTCCCAGAGGTTGAGGCCCTTCAGCAGAAACGTGCCGCCGGGGTGGCCGGAACTTTGCGGTTCTGGCCACCCCGGCGGCGTTCTATGGGGCTGAGGAAGGCCCAGAGGTACCGGAATGCCGGAGGGCCCGCAGCGGGGATGCTGCGGGCCCTCCGGCGTTCTTCCGAAACCCCTCTACGCCTCGTCGCGGCGCAGGGAGGGCTTCAGGTCCTTGAGCCGGCCGAGCAGGCCGTTGACGAACGAGGGCGACTCGTCCGTGGAGAACTCCTTCGCCAGCTGCACCATCTCGTCCAGCACGACCGCGTCCGGAGTCTCGTCGACCCAGATCAGCTCATGCGCGCCGAGACGCAGGATGTTGCGGTCCACGACCGGCATCCGGTCGAGCGTCCAGCCGACCGAGTACTGGGCGATCAGCTCGTCGATCCGCTGCGCGTGCACCGCGTAGCCCTCGACCAGCTGCATCGTGTACTCGCTCACCGGCGGCTGCCGGGTGTCGGTCCGGGAGAGCCGGACCCAGTCCGCGAGGACCGTCAGGACGTCGACGCCGCGCTGGTCGCCCTCGAAGAGGATCTGGAAGGCGCGCTTGCGGGCCGTGTTGCGGGCAGCCACGGTTAGCTGTTCACCCGGCCGAGGTAGTCGCTCGTGCGGGTGTCGACCTTGATCTTCTCACCGGTGGTGATGAAGAGCGGGACCTGGATCTGGTGGCCGGTCTCCAGCGTGGCGGGCTTGGTGCCGCCGGTGGAGCGGTCGCCCTGAACGCCCGGCTCGGTCTCCTGGACGACGAGCTCGACGGCGGCGGGCAGCTCGACGAAGAGCACCTCGCCCTCGTGCTGCGCGACGGTGGCGGTGAAGCCCTCGATCAGGAAGTTGGCGGCGTCGCCGACGGCCTTGCGGTCGACCATGAGCTGGTCGTAGGTCTCCATGTCCATGAAGACGAAGTACTCGCCGTCCATGTAGGAGAACTGCATGTCCCGCTTGTCGACGGTGGCCGTCTCGACCTTCACGCCGGCGTTGAAGGTCTTGTCGACGACCTTCCCGGAGAGCACGTTCTTGAGCTTGGTGCGCACGAAGGCCGGGCCCTTGCCGGGCTTGACGTGCTGGAACTCGACGACGGACCAGAGCTGGCCGCCTTCGAGCTTGAGCACCATGCCGTTCTTGAGGTCGTTCGTGGAAGCCACGGTTGCGGAATCTCCTGGACTGACGTGGACGACCCCGGCGCACGCTCCTGTCTAAAGGGCGAGCAGCTCCTTGGTCGTGATGGTGAGTAGCTCGGGTCCGCCGTCCGCCTCGGGGCGGACGACGAGCGTGTCATCGATCCGGACGCCGCCCCGGCCCGGGAGGTGGACCCCCGGTTCGACGGTGACCGGCACGCAAGCGTCCAGTTTACCCATGGCCGCGGGAGCCAACTGCGGGTCCTCGTCGATTTCGAGTCCCACACCGTGCCCCGTCAGCGACGGAAGGCCCTGCGCGTACCCCGCGGAGTCCAGCACCTGACGTGCCGCGCGGTCCACATCACGGTAGGCGGCGCCCGGCGCCAGCGACTCCCGTCCGGCGCGCTGAGCGGCGAAGACCAGGTCGTACAGCTCGATCTGCCAGTCCGCCGGGGACGTACCGATGACGAAGGTACGGCCGATCTCGCACCGGTAGCCACGGTACGTGGCCCCGAGGCAGACGGAGAGGAAGTCGCCCTCCTCCACCCGGCGGTCGGTCGGCCGATGGGCCCGTCGGCCGGCGTTCGGGCCGGTGGCGACCGAGGTGGCGAAGGCGGGGCCGTCGGCGCCGTGATCGACCAGGCGCCGTTCGAGTTCGAGGGCGAGGTGGCGTTCGGTACGGCCGACGAGGATCGATTCGAGCAGCTCCCCGAGTGCCTGGTCGGCGATCTCCGCGCCGATCCTGAGGCAGGAGATCTCCTCCTCGTCCTTGACCACCCGGAGCTGCTCGACCGCGCCGCCGAGGTCGGCCAGGCGCAGTCGCGGCACGACCGAGCGGATGGCTCGGTGACGGGCCACGGTGAGGTGGTGCTCCTCCACGGCGAGACAGACCCCGCCCTGCGTCGCGGCGAGGTCGGCCGCGGCTACGGCGGGGTCGCCTCCGGGGCCGGGGAGGGCGTGGATCCGCAGCGCCTCGTCGGGGCGGCCCTCGGTGGGGCGGTCGTCGGGCGGGCCGGCGCACACGAGCAGGTCTTCGGTCTTGCCGAGGAGCAGCACGGAGCCCTGCGGGGCGGCGCCCGCGAGGTAGCGGACGTTGGCGGGGCGGGAGATCAGCGCGGTGGCGCTGCCGCTGGCCTGGCAGCGGTCCCTCAGCCGGGATCGGCGGGTGGCGTACACCTCTGACATGACCCGAGCGTAAGAGCTCCGCTCGGTTGGCGCCGGTTGAGGGCGTCTGAGTGGGCGGTGTCTGGGATGTGGGGGTTGGTGGGGGTGGCGTGCGGG